>NZ_LMUJ01000054.1:349029-388928 GCF_009765975.1 Acidisphaera sp. S103
GTGCGGCCATCCACACGCTGACGGCGGGGGCAATCGGCACGATGATACTGGCGGTGATGACACGAGCCACCCGCGGCCATGTCGGGCGCACGCTTTCAGCCGGTCGGATCACCGTTCTGATCTACGCCCTTGTGATCCTCGCGGCGATCACGCGTGTCATAGCCGCGTTTGCCACGACCTGGACCATGCCGCTTCTGATCATTTCGGCCTGTCTCTGGATCGCCGCTTTCGCTGGCTTCGTACTCTCCTATGGGCCGATGCTTATCCTGCCGCGCCGTCCCCGGTGACCGCGCCGCGCAACCCGTTGTGGCGCCCGTGCGGCCGCACCCAGCGGCACCCCGACATCACGTTCGCGGTCTGGATCGATGGCGCTTTGCACGACCCAACAACTTTGCCTAACCCGCTTACAAAGGTTTGAATCCATGTCAGAGGACAGGGCGCGTCAGACCATCGCCGCCGCAAATGTAGATCTGGTTCTGTCCTGGAGTCGTCAGGCGAGAAGATGCTGCCCGCCGTCGATGGGAATGATCGTCCCGGTGATGTGCCTGGCCGCATCACTGACCAGAAAGGCGGCCAAATCGCCGACATCGGTAATGTCGACCAGATGATGTTCCGGCGCGCGCGCCGCCGCCTGTTCAAGCAATGCGTCGAACCGGTCGATGCCGCTGGCCGCCCGGGTGCGGATCGGCCCGGGGGAAACCGCATGGACTCGGATGCCCTTCGGCCCCAGTTCCGCCGCCACGTACCGCACGCTGCTTTCCAGCGCCGCCTTCACTGGGCCCATCAGGTTGTAATGTTCGACGACCCGTTCCGATCCATAGAACGTCACAGCCAACAGGCATCCGCCCCGCGGCATCAACGGTTCCGCCAGACGGGCCATGCGGATGAAGGAATGGCAGGACACGTCCATCGCCAGTCCAAAGCCCATGGCCGAACTGTCGGTGACCCGGCCATGCAAATCGGCCACCGGTGCGAAGGCGATCGAGTGCAGCAGAAAGTCCAACGTGCCCCATTCTGAGCGGATGCGGTCGAACACGCTTTCCAGTGCGCCCGGTTCCCGTACGTCGCACGGCAGCAGCAGCGGACACGGCAGCGTATCGGTGACCGCGCGAACGTAGGGTTCGGCCTTGGCATTGAGAAAAGTCGCGGCGAGGGTCGCGCCCGCGGCCGCGAACACATTCGCGCAGCCGGTGGCGATGCTGTGTTCGTTGGCAATCCCGATGATCAGGCCACGCTTGCCACGCAGATCGATGATCGGCTTCGCCAACAGGGTCAGGGCTTCGGTCATGAGGATTTACCTTCCAAAGACGTTGATCCGGCGGCTTTCAGCACTTCCAGCGTGTGCCGGACGATCATGGCTTCCTCGTTGGTCGGGATAACCCGAACGTCGACACGGCTGCCGGGGGCACTGATCCGTTCGGCATGGCGACCATTCGCGTCCGGGTCGGCGATCACGCCCAGCCACGCCAGGCGCTTGCAGACTGCCTCACGGACCTCGGCGGCGTGTTCCCCGATGCCAGCGGTAAACACAAAGCCATCCAACCCTCCCAACGTGCCGGCAAGGGCCGCGGCTTCGCGCGCGATGCGAAACACGAACAGTTCGACAGCCTCGCGGGCGTGGATGTCGGCGCTACCGAGCAGAACGCGCATGTCGCTGGAAATTCCGGACACACCGAGAAGCCCGGAGCGTTTGTAGAGGATGTCCTCGATCTCGGCGGCGCCCAGATGCTGTTCCTGAAGCATGTACAGGATCACGCCAGGGTCGATCGTTCCGCAGCGCGTCCCCATCATCAGGCCGTCGAGCGCAGTGAAGCCCATGGTGGTATCGACGCTGCGGCCATTCGCCATCGCGCAGAGACTGGCGCCATTGCCCAGATGGGCGACGATCACTTTACCCGCCGCAAGACCGGGCGCCGTTTCGCGCAGCGCCCCGGCGATATACTCGTAGGACAGGCCATGGAATCCATAGCGGCGGACACCTTCTTCGCCATAAGTGCGGGGCAGCGCGAAACGCGTAACGACCGCCGACAGGGTATGGTGAAACGCCGTGTCGAAGCAGGCGACCTGCGGCAGACCTGGGCGCAGGGACATGATGGCCCGCACTGGCGACAGGCTGTGCGGCTGATGCAGCGGCGCCAGCGGGGTCAACGCGTCCAGCGCAGTCAGCACCTCGGCGTTCAGCCGCACCGGCCCCGTGAAATCCCGCCCCCCGTGAACGACGCGATGACCCACCGCGACCAGCGTGTCCGCCCCCAGATGGGCATCGACCCACGCCAGCAGTCCACCCAGCAGCGCCTCGTGATCGGTTTTCGCGCCGCCGTCCCAATGCCGCTCGCCGATCACGGGTCCTTTGGCATCTTTTGCGACGAAATGCGGAGCGGTGCCGATACCGTCGACTTGGCCTTTGGCAATGCAAATCGAAGCGGCACCGGATTGAATTTCGAACAGGGCGAATTTGATACTGGATGATCCAGCATTCAGCGCGAGAACAGCGTCGGCCATCACGCGGCATCCACCGTTGCGGCTGCTCGGCGAGCCCGAACCATCAGCACGGCAACCGCGCAAGACGCAATCCGCGTCCGCTGCGAATCCGCTCGGCTGGTCAGGATAATCGGCACTGTCGCGCCCACCACCACGCCGGCCGCATCCGCGCCGGCCAGGAAGGAAAGCTGCTTGGCCAGCATGTTCCCCGCCTCCAGATCCGGAACCAGCAAAATGTCGGCCTGACCGGCGACGGGGGACACGATGCCCTTCTGCCGGGCGGCCTGGGGACTGACCGCGTTGTCGAACGCCAGTGGCCCATCGACGATCGCGCCGGTGATCTGTCCGCGATCGGCCATCTTACACAACGCCGCCGCATCCAGCGTAGACCGCAAGGCTGGATCAATCGTTTCGACCGCCGACAAGATCGCCACGCGCGGCGTTTCGGTGCCCATGATATGGGCCAGATCGATGGCATTCTGAATAATGTCCCGCTTCTCCTGAAGGGTCGGCGCGATATTTAGCGCGGCGTCGGTGATCAGCAGCGGGCGAGGATAGGACGGCACATCCATGAGGTAGACATGACTCAGCCGCCGTTCGGTTCGCAGGCCGGTATCACGCGCAACGACCTCATGCATCAGCTCATTGGTGTGCAGCGCGCCTTTCATCAGCAGCTCCGCCTCACCCGCCCGCACCAGCGCCACCGCTTTCGCCGCCGCGGCGTGACTGTGCGGCACATCGACGATCCGAAAAGCCCCGATATCGAGGTTCGCCGCGGCCGCGACAGCGTGGATCTTCGCCTGCGGGCCAACCAGGATCGGCGTGACCAGCCCAGCCAGGGCCATCTCGATCACCGCGCCCAACGACAGGGCATCGCAAGGATGCGCAACGGCCACGGGAATCGGCGGCTGGCCGGCCGTGCGGATCAGCAGGTCACGGAACCTTTGGTGCCGACTCAGTCGCACCTCCGGCAGTTCGACGCGCGGGCGGCACACTTTCTCGGTGGGTGCCTAAACCTCCGCCGTGCCGGTGATCACCTTCTGCCCGGTCTGGTTGACGCACAGGCAGTCGAAGACGATGCGGTGCTTCTCCGGCTTTTTCTCCCGAACGGTCACTGTCGTGGTGATCGTGTCGCTCAGCCCGACCGGCGCTCGGAAATGCAGTTCCTGCGATAGATAGATGGTGCCCGGCCCCGGCAGCCTGGTCCCGAACAGGGCCGAGATCAGTGCCCCGCCCCACATGCCGTGAACGATGATCTTGTGGAACAGATCCGTCTCCGCGTAGGCGGGATCGAGATGCGCCGGATTCACATCGCCCGAGACCACCGCGAACAGGTCGATGTCTTCCTGCGTCAGAGTGCGTTGGCTGCTGGCGCTTTCGCCGATGGCGATTTCGTCGAACGTCCGATTCTCGATCATCGGGTCGTGGGCGGCGGGATTGAAATCCATGGTGCTTCAATGCTCCAAAACATAGCTGCCTGGCGCCTCGGCCAGCACCGGATAACCTGCCGCCGCGGCGCCCATTTTCGGCGGCTTCGTCATCGCGCCGCTGTGCCGGTCCAGCCAATCGGTCCAGACCGGCCACCAGGACCCATCGCGCCGCTCCGCCATAGCTGCCCATTCGTCCGGACCAGCGTAATTCGCGCCGGCGGACCGGGTGCCGAAGCTGAAGTGGCGATGCGGATGACCGGGTTCGCTGACAATCCCGGCATTATGCCCGCCGGAGGTCAGGACGAAGGTGACCTCGTTCGGATTCAGCAAATTGATCTTGTAGACCGAGTGCCAGGGCGCGATGTGGTCGCTTTCCGTGCCGACGACGAAGAACGGCACCCGGATGTCGGCCAGCGACATCGGCCGCCCACTGGCCATGAAGCGGCCCTCGGCCAGGTCGTTGTTCAGAAACAGATGGCGCAAGTATTCCGAGTGCATGCGCGCCGGCATGCGGGTGCCGTCGGCATTCCAGGCCATGAGGTCGCTGCTCTGATCCTTCTGACCCAGCATGTAGCTGTTGATCATGTGCGACCAGATCAAATCGTTCGATCGCAACATCTGGAAGGCGCCGGCCATTTTCCGGCTGTCCAGGGTGCCGGCGGTTTCCATCTGGTCCTCAAGAAACGCCAGTTGGCCTTCGCTGATGAACATCTGCAATTCGCCGGCTTCCGTGAAGTCGGTTTGCGCGGCGAACATCGTCACGCTGCCGAGACGGTGGTCGCCATCGCGCGCCATCGCCGCCGCCGTGATCGCAAGCAGGGTGCCGCCAAGGCAGTAACCGCAGGCATGGACCGGCATGTCGCCGCAGATGGCGTTTATCACATCAAGTGCGGCCAGCGGTCCTTTCTCGCGGTAGTCGTCCAGCGAGGTATCCTGTAATGCGGGACCGGGGTTCCTCCAGGAGATCGCGAAGACAGTGTAGCCCTGCCCCACCAAATAACCGATCAGCGAGTTATGTGCCGACAAATCGAGAATGTAATATTTCATGATCCAGGCCGGAACGATCAGGACGGGTTCCGGCCGCACGGTGCCGCTGGATGGGGTGTATTGAATCAGTTCGATCAGCTCGTTGCGGAACACCACCTTGCCGGGCGTGACCGCCAGGTTCTTGCCGACTTCGAACGCTCCGCCGCTGGGTGTGCCCGTGGTGGTTTCATGCAGATCGGTCAGGAAGTTGCGAAAGCCGGCGGAAAAGTTGCGGCCGCCGGTAGCCGCGGTCCGCTGGATGACATCCGGATTGAGCCACGGCAGATTTGACGGAGAGAACATATCCAGTCGTTGCCGCATCGAGAAGGACACCATCCGGGCGCTCTGACGGCTGACCGCCTTGCCGGCGTCGCTGGCTTCCATCCACCATTCTTCCGCCAGAAGAAAGGCCTGTTGGGCCAGACTGTAGGGTGGCTGCTGCCAGGCCGGACTGCGAAAACGATGATCCTGCGGCTGCGGATCGATGACATGCCGCCCACAGGCAGCCTGAAACATCCGTTGCCACTGCCGCCCTGCCAAGCCGGCAAGTTCGATGCGTCGGAACGGCGCGTTGGTGAGGTGAAGCGCCCAATCGGCGTAAGCCAACCAAAGCGCGGCAGGTGACAGGCCCGAGGTAAACCGGGCCTCCGCTGCATGAAAAGCCCGGTCGAGATCGCGCAATGATGCTTTGTTCGGGTCCAACGCGGCGGTTGGAGACATTGCGTCGAGATTTGGCGCTGGCTGCGACGATCGTGTGACTATGCCATCCATGGTAACCGCTCCTTCACTGGGCGGGGCAGATTTGACGGTTCTCCCGGTCGTTGGCCTTGATTGGGGTCAAACGTGTCGCTGACGAAAGAAGCATCGGCGCTCCTACATCCGGCGCGGAATAACCGAAACGTCAAGCGCAGGGCTTCGACCTCTCCCCGCCATGACGGTCTCGGGCAGCCGTGTTTCCCCTGGAGCAGTTATTTTTCCTCGGACACTTACCGGAAGATCGTGCCATGCGGGACGGCAGCAGCTTCAACCCGGAAGCCGCCGCTGTGCCGGATGCTAAGGACGTGCTGGTATAACCCGGCGACTGGGAAGCTATTTGTGCCATCGGGCACGGCGCGCGCTATAATGGCGGTTCTCCAGCCTCCGCCACCGACCGGAATCTCATGGCAGCGCAAATCGCTGATAAACAGTTCTCCACCGCCGAAGACCTGGACCGCCTGCTGGCCATTGATGCAAGCGGAGTGGGAACGTGGCGATGGAATGTAGCAAGCGACAGGTTCCATCTGTTCGGCCGCTCGCGCGCGTTGCTGGGCGTGGAAAGTACCCCGACGGATTTCTCCGGGTTTCTGAGGCATCTTCATCCGGACGATCGCGAACGCGTCGATCGGGGATGGCAGAAAAGTCTGCATGGCGGACAGCCGCACGACATTGGTTTCCGCGCGTTGGCGGGTGACGGCCAAGGTCATTGGTTACGAATGAGAGGACGGCCTATCTTCGAAAACGGGCGTTCGGTCGAAATGCGCGGCATCCTGATCGATCTCGCCCCGCCAACAGCCACGGAGCAGGTCAACAGCCGCCTTGCCGCCATCGTTGCGTCCTCCGATGACGCCATTGCGGGAATGACGTTGGACGGTATCGTCACGGATTGGAACCGGGGCGCCGAAATCGTCTTCGGCTATACCGCCGCGGACATCACTGGCAAGTCGATCTCCATTCTGCTGCCGCATGGCCAGGAAGACGAAACTGCTTCCATTCTCGACCGGATCCGGCGCGGCGAACGGGTGGATCATTTCGAAACGCGCCGGCGCCGGAAAGACGGCGAAGTCATCAATGTGTCGCTCACGGTTTCCCCCGTACTGGACGACTCCGGCCGCGTTCTCGGCCTTTCCAAAGTCGCCCGCGACATCACTGGTGCCAAACGGGCGCTCGCCGCGCTTGCGGAGCGGGAGGCACACTTGCAGTCGGTGCTGGATACGGTGCCGGACGCCATGGTCGTCATCGACACGCACGGGATCATGCAGTCGTTCAGCACGACCGCCAGCCGCCTGTTCGGCTACACCGCGACCGAAGCGATCGGACAGAACGTTCGTATCCTGATGCCCGGCCCCTACAAAGAACAGCATGACAGCTACCTGTCCCGCTATTTGTCGACCGGCGAACGCCGGATCATCGGCATCGGCCGGCTCGTGGTCGGACAGCGCAAGGACGGCTCCACCTTCCCAATGGAACTTTCCGTAGGGGAAATGCGTCTGGGCGAGCGGCGCTTCTTCACCGGCTTCGTCCGCGATCTGACCGAACGGCAGGAGACGCAGCAGCGGCTTCAGGAGTTGCAGGCCGGCGTCATCCACATGTCGCGGTTCACCGCCTTGGGTGAAATGGCATCGACCCTGGCGCATGAACTCAATCAGCCTCTGACGGCCGTTGCCAGCTACCTGAAGGGCTGCAAGCGGCTGCTCGATGCCGAACAAAGCCACGACATGCCGGCGGTGCGCGATGCCATCGAGCGTGCGGCCGAACAGGCATTGCGGGCTGGACAGATCATCCGCCGCCTGCGCGACTTCGTGGCGCGGGGTGAGACTGAACGGCATGTCGAAAACCTCGCCAAGCTGATCGAGGAAGCAAGCGCTCTCGCCCTGATCGGCATCAAGGAGACCGGCGTCCGGACCCGATTCGACTTCGATCCGCGCGTCGGGTTTGTCCTGGCGGACAAGGTTCAGATACAGCAGGTCTTGTTCAATCTGATCCGCAATGCGGTTGAATCGATGCAGGATACGGCGGTGCGGCAACTGGTCGTGGCGACGCGAAAAATAGACGACGAAACGGTCGAGGTCAGTGTGACGGATACCGGCACTGGCATCGAACCCGGCATTGCCGAACAACTCTTTCAACCGTTCGTAACGACCAAGCGGTCGGGCATGGGGGTCGGTTTGTCCATTTCGCGCACGATCGTCGAGGCCCACGGCGGACGCATCTGGGCGGAGCCTAATCCGAACGGCGGAACCGCGTTTCGCCTATCACTGAAGACAACTGGCGCGGAGGGCATCGGTGATGGCCAATAATGCCGTTGTACATCTCATCGACGACGATGATGGGGTACGCCACGCGGTGGCCTTTCTGTTGACCACCGCGGGATTCGCCGTGCGCGCGCACGAGTCGGCCACCGCATTCCTGGAGGTACTATCCACGTTGCAGCCGGGATGTATCGTGACCGACATTCGGATGCCGGGCATTGACGGCCTGGAGCTGCAACGGCGCCTGAATGGCTTGCGTGTGAACTTTCCGATCGTGATCATGACCGGACACGCAGACGTCCCTCTGGCGGTCGAGGCGATGAAGGCCGGCGCCATCGACTTCATCGAAAAACCGTTCGATGACGAGGTGCTGCTGTCTGCCATCCGCGTTGCCCTCGATCATTACGATAAGACCGGGCTCCGCGAGATCGAGGTCGCCCAGATCCAGACCAGGCTACGTACCCTTTCCCCTCGAGAGCGTGAAGTGTTGGCGGGCCTTATGGCGGGGCACCCGAACAAAACCATCGCCTACGATCTAGGCCTCAGCGCTCGGACCGTCGAGGTCCATCGCGCCAACGTCATGACCAAGATGGCCGCCGCCAGCCTGTCCGAACTTGTGCGCATGACCCTGGTAGCGGGATTATCACCGTCGGATTGATCGACACTTTGCGCGAAATCAATGCGGCTGGTGACCATTTCCTTACAAACTTCACAATCAGTAATCTGCCAGTGCGGTTCGGGACGAACCGCGGAGCCCGAATTCATGACCCCAAGCCAGAACATCGTCCTTGTTGTCGATGGCGATCTCGCGGTACGGGAGTCTCTCAAATTCGCCTTGCAAATCGAGGGGTTGGCGGTCTTCGTCTTTGCCAACGGCGCGGAACTGTTGGCGCACCCCGTGCTGCGCATGGCACGGTGTATCATCCTCGACCACAAGATGCCATTGATGGACGGCTTCGACATTCTCGCCCATCTGGCGGCCGGGAAAGTGACGGCCCCGGTGATTCTCATGACAGCGCATGCCACCGAAAGCCTCTGCCGCCGCGCTGCCACCGCCGGCGTCCGGCACGTTCTCGAAAAACCTCTTCTGGACGGTGCATTGGTGGATAGGATCCACGATATCCTCGCAGGGCGCCTATCGCCGGCGGATGTGGTTAATCCAATTTAGCGCGAAGACGAGCGTGGCCATGGCGTACGTAGAATCTCGTAGGACCTAACACAATATCACGTCGCGCTGTCCCGGTAGAGAAGGAGTGTTCCCGATCCGAAGGATAGCCTGATGTTTCCCCCATCTGCGATTTCCACGAGCCAACCCGCCCTTGCGATGTTGGCGCGCACACCCTGGATCAGAGAGCCGGTCGAGAATGGATCGGAGTGGGAAAGCGGCTTGGCCTCGACTGGGACGGTGATGCACTTCGCCCAGGATCAGGAGATTTACGGCGAAGGTGATGACGCCTTGACGTTCTTCAAGGTCGTCTCAGGCGTGGTGCGCACTTGTAAGTTTCTCGCCGACGGCCGGCGGCAGATCGACTCCTTCCATATCGTCGGCGACGTATTCGGGGTTGAAGCTGACGCCGAGCATGCTTTCTGCGCCCAGGCGGTCTGCGACTGCACCGTTGTCGCGTACCGTCGTCGCGGTCTGGAGACCGCCGCATCGACCGACGCCGATTTGTCCCGCCATCTGTTTTCCCATGCGATGCGGACCCTCTCCCGCGCACAAGACCACGCCCTGTTGCTCGGTCGCAAAAGCGCGATCGAGAAAGTCGCCGCGTTCCTGGTTGAATGGGCAGCACATTCGCCCGGCGCCGTCATCGTTTCCTTGGCAATGACCCGCCAGGACATCGCCGATTACCTTGGCCTGACGATAGAAACGGTGTCGCGGACGCTGTCTCATCTGGAGCGAGCGGCCATAATCGAATTATCAAGCGCTCGGCAGATACGTCTGAAGGATCCGGCGGCCCTGCGTGTTCTGAATTCCTGACGCGGCCGTTGGTCCGCGGCAATAATTAGGACCAACCCAAATCGAGCCCATATAAGTCAATGACGTCAGATAAAGAATGTCCCTGACCGGGTCCGATCAGGAAGTGCCGCCATCAATGCGATACGAGCGAACAACGATCTGCTCGGAGCAGCAGATCGCGCGTAACGCCACCAAGTGCCCACTCTCGTAAGCGTAAGCTCAGTCCCACCTTGTTTGCCGTGTCATGGTGTTTTGGGTTCTGCTGGTTCGAAATTCCACGGCAACAGAGTGTCGAGCGCTTTGCTGTTGTGGCCCTTTGCCATGCGATCAACGACGGCGGCGATGTAGGCCTCGGGATCCAGCCCGTTCAACTTTGCGGATTATGCCGCGCGCCGAACTATGCCGAACGGGCTCATTTTCCCGAGTAATGGCCCTGATCTGGGTTTGATCGGCTCGGCATAGTTCGTCCTGTGCCTCCGCTTTCAATAGCGGAGAACGGGAAGATGGAGTGCGAAGAGTATTTGCGTACAAGCCGGCTGTTCCAGCGTCTCAGGAGTGGGCCACACGGTCAGCTTGTCGAGCGCTACGCGGCATGTCTCTCGTGGGAGATGGCCTCGTTCGCCATGGCACTTGGCGATGTTTCAATGTGGTCGGCGGGCTTCTGAGTTGGATCGCAAGCCGTCGCGGCGCGCTGGCCGATCTCGATGAGTGCTCGGTCGAATGGTACCTCCGGCATCGGGCTGGGAAGCAGTCCATTCAACCTGGCGATCGATCCGCGCTGAAGTGGTGGCTGTCCGTACTGCGCGCGGAGGGGTTGATCGCGCCAGCGGTGCTGCCGCCCGTCACCTCACACGATCGGATCTTCAACGAGTTCGATGCCTATCTGCGGACAGAGCGCGGCTTGGCCCCGAAGTCCATCGTTCGTCATCTCCCGGTAGTCCGCAGGTTCCTGCACAAGGTGTGCCCCGCCGGTGACGACGACTTAGGCAAGATCAGTCTGGAGGAGGTGATCCGCTACATCGAGCGCCACGCCCAGGATTGGAGCCCAGGAACAGGCAAGGCGATGTGCTGGTCGCTGCGAGCCTTCCTCCGTTGCCTCCACTATCAGGGGCTGAACCCGCGCGGGTTGGCTGATTGCGTGCCGTCGATCCGACGATGGAAGCTCGCGAGTCTGCCGACTTTTCTGTCCGCCGCCCAGGTGCAGAGGACACTCGATGGTTGCGACCGGGCAACCCCTATGGGACGGCGCGACTATGCCATTCTGATGATGCTGGCCAAGCTCGGCCTGTGGGCCGGCAAGGTCGCAACGCTCACCCCCGATGATATCGACTGGCGTGCCAGCGAGATGCTCGTTCGTGCCAAGGGCCGACAGCGCGCACGGATGGACGCTGGCGATTACCTCAGGGCGCTCGCCCGGCGTATTGGAGTCGTGGACGACGAGGTCCGCATCATGAGGTCAAAGGGCGGAGTAATCAGAATGCTGGCCGCCGGCTCGGGCGTGAGATCGGCTACGCTTGGCGTTCGTAGTTCTATTCTGAGTTAGCGGACCGAGATGCGTTCGCACTTCGACAGAATCAGCGATTCAGCCGTGAAACCTCACTCCGCTACAACGTAAGAAGCCGCCCCGATGATCAGACCGGGACGGTGATTGAGCTAGGTTGAAAGGGGTTGCGAATGGCTCGCATATCCGGTCGGAAAATTTCAACAGGCCTCTGGATAATCCCGCGTCCGTACCGCGGCGAAGATAGCCACCCCGGGTCGTGATCACGCCTTGTCGCGTCGTTCATATGGCCTGTCCTAACTCAAAAACCTGCGCGAACACGCACAACAGCCGTACTGAATATTGACATTGGTGTATTTTACATCTATCGAGATGTCTTAGGTAGGATAAGTGAGTGAGCGGCATGATCACTGCTGGGCAGATGCGGGCGGCCCGTGCATTGCTTTCGCTGGACCAACGCGACCTCGCTGAGCGGACCGGGCTATCGCTTCCAACGATCCAGAGAATGGAGGCCAGCGAAGGCGTCATCCGCGGCAATGTCGATTCTCTCATGAAGCTGATTGCTGGGCTCGATGCGGCCGGCATCGAACTGATCGGCGAAGGCGCAACCAGTTCGGGCGGAGGCCGAGGTGTCCGGCTGAAAGGCTGAGGCAAACGACATGGACGAAGCCACATATGCCCACGGGCCAAGAGGCCGCTGATGCCCATCGTGCTGGCATGTGTCGCGGGACTGCTGGCGGTGTCGGCGCTATCGCTCCCCCTGCTCCGTCATCGCGCCGCTACCGCGGCCGTCTACAGCGCTTGCCTCGCAATCTCGCTGGTACTGTGCGCGGCTGCTGTCCTGTCCATCGGCCAGGCGGATTCCGAAACGGTTCTGCCGCTCGGGCTCCCCTGGCTCGGCGCGCATATCCGGCTCGATCCGCTCGCGTACGCCTTTCTCGCCATCGTCAATTTCGGCGCGGCGAGCGCGTCTCTCTATGCGATAGGTTATGGACGGCACGAAGCGGAGCCCGCTCGCGTGCTGCCGTTCTATCCCGCCTTTCTCGCGGCGATGAACCTCGTGGTTATCGCCGACGACGCCTACAGCTTTTTGTTCGCCTGGGAGCTCATGTCGTTGGCCTCGTGGGCGCTGGTCATGGCGCGCCATCACGCGGCGAAGACAGCCTATGCAGGACTCGTTTATCTGATCATGGCCAGCTTCGGCACATTCGCGCTGCTGTTCGCCTTCGGGCTGCTGGCCGGCGCGCACGGTGATTACGCTTTCGACGCCATTCGCGCACACCATCTCTCGCCCGGGTTGGCGGGGCTTGCGCTCGTCCTGGCGGTTGTCGGCGCCGGCTCCAAGGCGGGCCTCGTCCCATTGCACGTCTGGCTGCCACTCGCGCACCCGGCCGCGCCGAGCCATGTCTCGGCCCTGATGAGCGGCGTGATGACGAAGGTTGCCATCTACGCCTTCATCCGGGTCACCTTCGATCTGATGGGCGCTCCCGCCTGGTGGTGGAGCCTGCCGGCCCTCCTGCTCGGCGGCGCGACGGCCGCGATCGGCGTGCTTTACGCGTTGATGGAAACCGATCTCAAGCGGGTGCTCGCCTACAGCACCATCGAGAATGTCGGCATCATCTTCATCGCGATCGGTCTGGCCCTGGCCTTCAAAGCCAGCGGCCTCCCCGGCGCCGCCGCGCTGGCATTGACCGCCGCGCTTTTCCACAGTCTCAACCACATGCTGTTCAAGAGCACCCTATTCTTCGGCGCAGGCTCGGTGATCGTGGCCACCGGGGAACAGGACATGGAACGGCTGGGCGGCCTGATCCATCGCATGCCGATCTCGTCTGCCGCCTTCCTCGCCGCCAGCATGGCCATTTCGGCACTGCCGCCGTTTAACGGCTTTGCTTCCGAATGGCTGATCTTCCAGAGCATCCTCGTCAGCCCGCAACTGCCGCGGATGGGATTGAAGCTGCTGGTGCCCGCGGTCGGCGTCCTGCTGGCGCTCGCCGCGGCACTCGCCGCCGCTTGCTTCGTGCGTGCCTTCGGAGCCACTTATCTGGGCCGCCCGAGGACAACCGCCGCCGGGGAGGCGCGCGAAGCCGATCGATGGTCACTCGCGGCGATGCTCACCTGCGCCACCCTCTGCCTGCTGACCGGCCTATTTCCCGGGATCGTCATCGACTGGCTTCAACCGGCCGTGACTGTGCTCGTGGCCGGGCAGATGCCGCCTCAGGCCGCCATTCCTTGGCTATCCATTGTGCCGATATCGGCAAGCCGCAGCTCGTATAATGGTTTTCTGCTGTTCGCCTTTGTGGCGGTGTCCGCCAGTTTTGCTGCCGTCGTGGTCCATCGCTTTGCCTCGCGGATGGTGCGCAAGGCGCCGTTCTGGGATTGCGGTTACCCGGGGCTTGGCGTCGTCGCTCAATACTCCGCCACCAGCCTGGCGCAGCCTATACGGCGAGTGTTCGCAACCGTCGCGTTCGCGGCACATGAGCAAGCCGAGATGCCACCGCCCGGCGATCTGCGACCGGCGAGCCTGCGAAGATTCCTGCGCGATCCGGTTTGGCATTTTATGTATGCGCCGGTCGCCAGCGCCGTCGGCGCGTCGGCGACGCTGTTGAATCACGTCCAGTTTTTCACGATCCGCCGGTATCTCAGCTTCGTCTTCGTCGCGCTCATCGTCCTCCTGGTGGTTCTCGCTCTATGGGGATAACGTCTGCACTCGCAGCCCAATTCGGGCAGATGCTTCTGGTTTTGGCGCTTGCCCCGGCCTTGACCGGCTTGACCCGCAAGATGAAGGCACGGCTGCAGCGCCGGATCGGGCCGCCGATCTTTCAGCCTTATCGCGATCTGCGGCGTCTGTTCAACAAGGATGTCGTCCTCGCCGACAACAGTTCCTGGCTCTTCCGCGTCGCACCCTACCTGATCTTCGCCGCCACCTGGGTGGCCGCGGCACTCGTCCCGACCTTCCAGACAGGCCTTCTGTTCAGTTGGGCCGGCGACTTGATCGCCATCGTCGCACTCCTGGGCGCGGCGCGCTTCGTCCAGGCCGTCGCAGCACTCGATACCGGAACCAGCTTCGGCGGCATCGGCGCCAGCCGTGAGATCATGATCGCCGCTCTCGCCGAACCGGCGATGATCATGGTCGTGTTCACGGTCGCGCTCGTCGCCGGGTCGACGCAATTGTCGACCATCGCCGCGTTCATGGCAGACACCGGGGGCCTGCGTGTTTCGCTCGCCATGGCGCTCGTCGCGCTCATCATCGTCGCGCTCGCGGAGAATGCTCGAATCCCGGTCGACAATCCGTCCACCCATCTCGAAGTGACGATGGTGCATGAAGCGATGGTGCTCGAATATTCCGGTCGCCATCTCGCGATGATTGAACTGGCGGCGTCACTGAAACTGCTTCTCTATATATCGATCATCGCTTGCATCTTCTTTCCATTCGGACTGATCACCGATGGAGCCGGGTTATCCGCGCATGCGATCTCCCTTGCCGCCTATCTTCTGAAAGTGACCGCCGCGAGCCTGCTGCTGGCGACGCTGGAAACCGTCATCGCCAAGATGCGGGTGTTTCGTGTGCCCAATCTGCTTGGGGTCGCTCTCATGCTTGGCCTGCTGGGCACGTTGCTGCTGTTCGTGTCGGGGGGCATGTGATGTCGCCGTCGCCGTTGGCCTTTGACATCGCCCATATGTTCGCCGGCGGTCTCGTTCTCGTCAGCTTCATGATGCTTTACCAGGACCGGCTGCTGCCATTGATCAACGTCCTGTCCCTACATTCCCTTCTCCTGGCCCTGTCGGTCGCATGGCAAGCGCACATCCAGGACAAACCTGATCTCTACGTGACAGCCGTGATCGCGCTTGGCTTCAAGAGCATCGTCATCCCGATGGCGCTGCGCCGCATGGTCGTGCGCATGGAATTGCATCGGGAGGTCGAGGTCGCCGTCGGGACCGGCATGACGATGCTGCTAGGCATCGGTCTTGTCGCTCTGTCCATGGATCTGATGCTGCGCGTAACGGCCGGTGCCAACGCTCTGGTCCGGGAAGATGTGGCCCTTGCGCTCTCGGTCGTGCTCCTTGGACTTTTGATGATGGTGACACGCCGGAACGCGATCAGCCAGGTGATTGGCTTCATGTCGATCGAGAACGGATTGATCTTGGGGGGTGCAGGCGCGCGCGGTATGCCGCTTGTCGTCGAAATCAGCGTCGCCTTTTCAGTCCTGGTCGCATTCATCGTCATCGGAATCTTCCTGTTCCGCATCCGGGAACGCTTCGACACCGTCGATCTCCAGGCGCTGGACCGCTTCCGCGGAGAGCACCGATGAGCATGCCGGCGTTCAGCCCCATCATCGCTCTGCTCCTAACATCGCTGATCGCGGCCGCGGCGCTTGCCTTTGTGCGGGATTATCGCTGGTCGGCGCGACTAAATATCTTTGCCAGCCTCGTTGCGCTGCTTTTCGCGCTACTGCTCTTCCACAGCCGGCCGCCGGCCGACGATCTGCTGCTCGCAGACGACCTCAACGTAGTGTTCATCGCCCTGAATGCCTTCGTGGGTTTCACGACGAGCGTCTTTAGCGCCAGCTACATCGGGCATGAACTGGAGACGGGACGTCTCACGCCCGGCTATCTCCGTTTCTACCACGTCATGTTCCAGCTGATGATGTTCGGCATGGACCTGGCGCTGACCGCCAACAATATCGGCCTGATGTGGGTCGCCATCGAGCTGGCGACGCTCTCCACCATCGTGATGGTCGGTATCTACCGCACGCATGAGGCACTGGAGGCAGCCTGGAAATATTTCATCCTGGGCAGCGTCGGCATCGCGCTGGCGCTGTTCGGAACGATCCTTGTCTACCTCGCCGCGGTGTCGGCCATCGGTGAGGGCATGGGCGCGATGGCGTGGACCAACCTGCTGCGCCACGCCGTCACGCTCGACCCTTCGTTGCTGAATATAGCGTTCGTGTTTCTCCTGCTTGGCTACGGCACCAAGGTCGGCCTTGCGCCGATGCATGCCTGGCTGCCGGACGCCCATGCTGAAGGGCCGACGCCAGTCTCCGCCGTGCTCTCTGGATTGCTACTGAATGTGGCGCTCTACGCGTTGCTGCGGTTCAAGATGATCGTCGCGGCAAATCCCGGAACGATCGCGGTCGGACCTCTGATGATCACGCTCGGTCTCGGCTCACTGATCTTCGCCGCCTTCATGCTGTGCCGGCGCCGCGACATCAAACGCATGTTCGCCTATTCATCGATCGAGCACATGGGGATCATCGTCTTCGCCTTCGGGATGGGCGGCCCGCTCGGCAATTTCGCTGGTCTTCTACAGATGACCATGCACAGCCTGACCAAATCGGCCATCTTCTTCTCGGTCGGGCATGTCGCGCAGGTGAAGGGCACCCAGAAGATCGCCGATATCCGTGGACTGACGAGCAGTCACCCCCTCCTCGGCTGGACGCTCGTCGCCGGCGTCGCCGCGATCGCGGGGTTGCCGCCCTTCGGCGTCTTCATGAGCGAGTTTCTGGTTATCACCTCGGCCTTCGCCCGCGCGCCGGCGCTCGCCGCGCTCGCAGCTTTTGGACTGCTGGTCGCGTTCGGCGCGCTGCTGCTGCGCCTGGGCTCCATCGCCTTCGGCGAACCCGCCGGGCCGTTGACACCGGTGCGCGCTTCTTACCTGCCGATCTTCGCGCATCTGAGCCTGGTGCTGGTCGGCGGGCTTTACATGCCTGGAGCCATGGTCACCTGGTTTCAGAATGTCGCGGGTCTGCTCAAATGACGGCGCGCGATCCATCCTTGCCTGATCCGTTCGACCGGTTGAACGGGCGCATTGTTGCCGAGCATCGCCCCTGGCCCAGAATAGAAGTCCAGACCGATGCCTGGGCAAAAGCGGCAGACCGGTTGAGCCGCGGCGCCCTGACCCTGCTCGGGCTCTGGGGTGAATCGCACGTGGTTCATATGGCAGTCGCAGATACCAATGACCCGAGCCTCATCCTGGTGTTGAGCCTCACCTGCCCGGAGGGCCGCTATCCGTCGGTCGGGCGCGTACATCCGCCGGCGATCCGGTTAGAGCGTGCTGTCGCCGATCTGTTCGCACTTGTTCCGGTCGGCCCGCCGGATATGCGCCCCTGGCTCGATCACGGGAAGTGGGGCGTGCATGCCCCGCTTGCGGCGCAGCAAAACGACGCTCAGCCAGCCGAGGAGTACGGATTTCTCCCCGTCGACGGGGAGGACATTCATCAGCTCCCGGTCGGGCCGGTTCATGCCGGCATCATCGAGCCCGGTCATTTCCGCATCAGCGCCGATGGCGAGACCGTGGTGCGGCTCGAGGAACGTCTCGGCTACACCCACAAAGGCGTCGAGGCTCTTCTGCAAGGCGCCGATCTGCAGCGGGCAGCGCGATTGGCGTCCCGCTGCTCCGGCGATTCGACGGTCGCCTACGGTCTGGCATTCGCGCACGCGGTTGAGGCCGCCCTCGGCTGGTCGCCGCCAACGCGGGCCGTCCGGCTGCGCGCACTGATGGCGGAGCTGGAGCGCCTCGCGAACCATCTCGGCGATGTCGGGGCGATCTGCAACGATGGCGGATTCGCCATCATGCTGGCCCATTGTTCGGTGCTGCGGGAATCCGTGCTGCGGCAGGCCGCTGCCTGCTTCGGGCACCGGCTGATGATGGATCGCGTCGTCCCAGGCGGCGTCACCACCGATCTCGACGCGGCGGGGTCAGCACGCATCGTCGGTCTCACCGGGGACATCCGCCGTCGCTTTCAGCGGCTCATCGACCTCTACGACAAGACCGCATCGTTGCAGGACCGGACGGTCGGCACCGGCGTGCTGAAACCGGCGCTCGCCGCCCAATTCGGGGCCGGCGGCTATATCGGTCGCGCTTCGGGCCGGCTATGCGACGCGCGGCGCTGGCCTGGCTATGCCCCCTATGACGAACTCGAATTCGAAATCCCCGTGCTCCAGGAAGGCGATGTGAATGCCCGTCTGTGGATCCGCGTCCGCGAGGTAGAGCAGTCCATCCGGCTGATCGAGCAGATCCTTGTCACATTACCTGATGGCCCGATCCGGACGGAGAACGCCATCGACCCCGCGAACCCGCCAGCCGAGGGCATGGCGATCGTCGAAGGCTTCCGCGGCGACATCCTTGCCTGGGTTCGCATCGACGCCGCCGGCCGCATCGAACGCTGCCACCTGCGCGATCCGTCCTGGTTCCAGTGGCCGCTGCTGGAGGCCGCGATCGAAGGCAACATCGTCGCCGATTTTCCGATCTGCAATAAATCTTTCAACTGCTCCTATTCCGGGCACGATCTCTGAAAGCGGCCAATGCGCAGGACACTGTTCGAGAGTTTCACCCGCCGGCCCTTCACCGAAAAACTGGCGGCTCCAGCCGATCCGGAAATCGCCCGCATGGCCGCGGAACTGGACGTCAAGGCGCGCCGCCGGCTTGGCCGCGGACTGTCCCTGCGGCTCGTCGATGCGGGTTCGTGCAACGCCTGCGAGCTCGAACTCAATGCCCTGAGCAATCCTTATTACGATCTCGAACGTTTCGGATTGCGCTTCGTCGCCTCGCCACGCCATGCGGATGTGCTGCTCGTCACCGGCCCTGTGACGAAGAACATGCGTGAGGCGCTCCTGCGTACCTACGACGCGATGCCGGCACCGAAATGGGTCGTCGCCGTCGGCGACTGTGCGGCCTGTGGCGGACTTTATGCCGGCAGCTATGCGTGTGAGCGTGGCGCGGCGGCCGTGCTCCCCGTCGACCTTCGCATTGCCGGGTGTCCGCCATCGCCAACCCAGTTGCTGGAGGGACTTCTGGCGCTTGTGGCTTCGTGATTTCCATTCCGACAGTTGAAAGTCCTGCTCCTCGCAGGTTGCAGTCACGAGGTTCCGGAATCAAGTTGAAATAGGGGTCAGCTTCAGGGGCTGCCTGGATTTCGCAGCAATGGGGACTACAAGAATCTGCTCGCAAGCCCTGCGATTAATACACCCAAAATGGTGGATAGCATTGTGACGCCCAAGGTTGCATAAAGCAGCCCCCATCCAAGCGCGATAACGACACCAACAGCTGCCGACCTCAAAACAATCCGATGCAAGCTGCAATTCATATTGGCCATGAATGTGGACTTTGGTGCATGAAACCGCCGCCGGCGGCGGTTTCATGCACCAAAGTCCCCACCGGGCGCTTGCGGGCGCGGAATTCCTGCTCCAACAGCGGGACATACTTGAGGACCCAGCGATTGAGCGTGGCGTGGTCCACCTCGACGCCGTGCTCCTCCATCATTTCCTCGAGCTGACGATAGCTGATCGGGTACGCCACATACCAGCGGATCGCCAACAGGATCACGTCCCGTTCAAAGTGACTGCCCTTGAACTCGATCATCACACGCTCGCCGCCGAAGCCGTTGCTGACAAACGTACACCAGGCAGATCGGCCAGCCAAGTTTGCGACATCTGTGGACGCCCCCTCAGAAGCAAGGGAAATCTTCCGGAACGACCGCCGCGTAGGTTGGGTGTTGACATCTGTCCGGCCTTAATGCGGCCGTCATGTGCCGCCGGCCCGTATGGGAGTTCGTGGACCAGGTCCAAATCAGAACTGCGTGCTCGAAACACCGTGTCGCAAACTGGCTTTCTGATCCCGTCTCTCGACCCTTGCGCCATACCATCCTTCCGACCGCCCCTACACGGGGGTGTAAGCCCAAACCGCCGAAATTTCCGTCACCGCAAATTTAGCGCCGCCACGATGGCATCCAGATCGATGACCTCCGCCCTGCCACGAAAGGTGTAGTGTCCGTTGAGATGAATATGGCGCCACGCCGCCGGCGAGACCTTCTTGATCATAGCGAGGTCTTTTGAATTCGGGCTCGGCGAGTCTCTGGTCAGCAGGCGCGACAGGATGGCGGAGTTGTAATAGATGATGGCGTTGGCGATCAGCCGCGCGCACTGGTTGCTGATCTCGACCTCGATATCGGTCTTGCCAGTGAGTTCCTTTTTGCCGCCGACCTGCGCAATGGCGGATCGTAGCTGGTGGTATGATTCAAGCCGGTTCTGCGAACGCTGGACATCCCGTTGCAATTGCTGATTGCGGAGATAGCGCAAGGTGTAGATGCTGCGGACCAGCTTATCGAACTCGAAGATCGCGTGCCGCGTCGGGTTCGGCTGCGAATAAGTGCACAGCTTTCTGATGAGGGTGCCTTGCGTCATTTCCTTGAGGCCGAGCGTCGCCACGATCTGATCAATGTTGGCCTTCTCATTCACAATGGCCGGCAGATCGATCTGGCCTATGGGACGAATAAGAAATTGCTCGTAAAGTGAAATGTCGTCGGCGCAATAGAGTTCTTTTAGCTGCGCCTCCAGGCCCGTGAAGCGTGGTTCGAAGCGCGGTCCAAACCAGTGCAGAACAGCGAAATTGGCCTTGTTGACGCTGTGCATGTCGCCGGTGATAACCGACGGAACGATATCCGACGTGTTGCGATACCAGATATCGAATACATGATGGGCTTCGAACTCATGCGCGCCGATGATCCAACCTTGCAGCGGGATATGATTGCAAAGCAGTGTATAGGCGACGACACCCTTGCCGCGGCCGAAATATTTACGTGAGTGCCGTGCCTTCACGGTTGGCCGTTCCACACCGAATTTCTGACCGTCAACGCTGCCATGGAGCGTGTTGAGATCGAATGAATAGTGCGGAAAAATCGGGAGGGCGGCGATCCCGTTGCTGATCGGGTCATTGGCCCCCTGCAGCGATGACTGGCGCAGATACTGCTGATAGGCAGCTTCCAGAACATGGTAGGCTATGTCACTGGTTTTCGCCATGACGAGGTTGCCATGGTTCATCGCCTGGGCAATGATGACCGCCGTCACGCTGTCCGCGTCTGCGGACTGCTTCGCGTACCGCGGCTGCAGTGGCGTCAGGGCGGACAGGAACTGGCATTGCTCGTTCACGAAACGGATGACGTCGGCAGCATCGCGGAACGATACCTGGTCGTAGAAGCTGTCCTGCCGGGCGGTGTCGTTGTCAGTCCTGGGACGGTGCCATGTGAGTGTTCCGCTTTGGCGGTCGTAATCGAAATGTTTCAGCTTTCCCTGACGCAGTTCGCGATCAAAGGCCCGCCATTGTTCTCGTAATTCCGCTGACAGCACTTCAAGCTGTGTCTCGATCGGCTGGCGCAGCCAGGGAATGTCCATCTGGCCGAGCACGTCGCCTTTCTCCGCGAGCGACACGAGATCATCGTTGAAGCGACGGTGTTGCAAGCTGTCATTCAGGTGGAGCTCACCCGATTTCAGGCGTTTCCGCAGTTGCCGGTATATCCAGAACTCATAACGGTCTGCGTGTACGCCGGCCGGCTTCCCATCCGGGCCGAACGTCAGCAGCCACGGGCGCAGGGATTTGGGCAGTGTTGCATCGGGACATTCGATGAGCGGGCGTTGCGACAGACGTTGCTGTCTGGCGAACACACCCTTCATCCAGGCGTGCGCCGCCAGCCATGGATTGTCGGCTGCGCCGCAGGAGAACTCGAGCGCCCCATAGAGCGGGCGCAGATGGCGGCGAATACGCTCCGCGAGCCCGTCGATGATCTGCCAGCGAATGCTCAGCCGGCCCGTCGGCTTTTCTGCCAGATTATGACCAGCGGTCCGTAACGCGTCGCGCGGCATGATGCTGAACGCGCGTTGGCGCACATCGCCAAACGGAGCCGTGTCGGCGACCGTCTCGTCGACGAAAAGCAACAGCAGACGCCCGACCCGCGGTGTATCCTGATCGCGCCGGACCTGCGCGGCGGTGAAGAACTTAATTGTCCGCGCCTTGCTCTCGTCCTCGAGCTGCTTCATGTGATAGCCCAAGGCGTCGACAAGGTTGTCAGTGAGTTGCCGGTAGCGCAGCCAAGCGTAGCAGAGCAGGTACAGATGTGTCTGCCCGGCCTTGAGGCGCCGCAAATCGTAGACCGTGTAGAAATTCGCCAGGCTCGCGTAATAATGCAGATTGCGCTGTGAGATTCCGAGCCTGGGCAGCACTGTCCTGGTGGTCAGGTACAACGGTTCCAGCCTGGCGCGCTTGACCCGCTCGTTCGCCATCTGACGCCATCGGAAGTTTTTGGCGTCCTGCTTCAGAGCTGCCAGTTCCGACAAGGTGTCATCGCGCGTCAGCAACTGGGCAAGCGCATCCCGTGCCGGATCGTCCAGCAACCCGGCGATCAGGTCTTCCAAACGCGCGCGCTCGGCAGATAATGCCTCGCTGATGAGCGTTTGCAGCGTCGTGTAGCCGGGACGGATGATTTTGTGCTCGTTGAGCCAGACGATGAGGTCGGCGGCGATGAACCCTGGCGTCACGTCGCGCCGGACGATCAGGGCGGCCTGCTGCGCAAGTTGGGTGAAGAGGTCCGCCGACCACGGGCGGTAGCCGGACAACCCGGCGATCATCGCACGCTGCGCGTAGTGTTCATGTTTGGTAATGACCTGACCGTCAAACGTCTGATCCCTGAAATAGCGGGTCAGGACGAAATCGAGATCCTCCGCCACCTCATCCCAAGTGAAGCGGAAGAACGCGTGTTTGGCCTTGAAGTAGCCGATCTGCAGGACACAGCAAACCTGGGCGTGAAGGCCAGGACGGCTGGTGGCGAGAGCCAATTCCGGTCCGGTCAGCGACAGATAGGTCAGCTGCTGGCGGCCGTCGAAATCGGGCAGCCTGTACAGGGCGAGTTGCTCCGCGTCCGATAGGACGGCCAGGCGCTCGCTCTTGGTCGCCATCCGATTTTGGTATCCCCATCGCGCAATCTTTCCGTATAATAGGTGATAAACGGAAAGATTGGATTGCGCCATGAGCATCCAGGCGGGTTCCAGGCCCGTGGAGCATACTCCGCCAGCCATCGAAAACCGGAAAGTTCCCATTCGCAAGGCGAATGCTGCCTACCGGAGCCGAGAATATCTGTCAGACCGGGAGGTGACAGCGATGATCGCAGCAGCGGCCGCTGTCGGCCGGCATGGCACGCGGGATGCCGCGTTGATTCTTTTCGCCTACCGCCACGGCCTGCGTGTGTCCGAACTCGTCAGTTTGCGCTGGGATCAGGCTGATCTCCGCCAGGGGCTCCTGCATGTTACCCGGCTCAAGCACGGCATCGCGTCGGTTCATCCTTTGCGCGGACCGGAGTTGCGAACCCTCCGCCGCCTGCAGCGGGATTATCCGGATACAGCCTACGTGTTCGTCAGCGAGCGCAAGGCGCCGCTCACCGCCGACACGGTGCGCAAGATCGTCGGGCGGGCCGGACAGCGGGCCGGTATCGAGTTCCCGGTACACCCGCACATGCTGCGCCACGCCACAGGCTACAAACTCGCCAACGACGGACAGGACACACGGTCGATCCAACATTATCTGGGCCATCGCAACATCGAGCACACCACTCGATATACTGAATTGAGGCCCGACCGCTTCAGGGCCTTTTGGTCCGACTGAACGTCAGCGATCCCGGCCATAACAGCTGCTGGCTGCCCAAATCGTCGGCAGACGGAATTTTCGGCGGTTTGGGCTTACACCCCCAGCTTTCCAGCGGTGATTTGATGACGCAGTCTATCGTCCTCGGAATATTGCTTCTAATCATACTGCTGAACCTGGTGGGAATGCTTTTGGCGAGGCCAATCATGGCTTGTGTCGGTTGGGCGACATTTCAGGTTCTGGGCTGGGTATTTGCCGTGTTACAGGCTGGTCTTGCCGTGGACGCCGTGGTTACGTCGTTACGCAATCTCGGCTTTTTTCGCCTTTCATGATTTGATAGGGAGCATGCAAACCTGTGGGGTTTGTTCCGCCTGCAGTAGGTCTTAGGCTCACGGGACGAGTTTGAGCTGATGGCGAAACTGGTGTGGCGGGTAAAGCTGGTAACGGAGGTGCAGGCCGGTGAAACGACGGAGGTCGAGGTCGCACGCATTGAACGCGATGAGCAGGCTGGCCTATCTGACCTCGGGCTCCGTCTCGCAGAGGCGAAGCAGCTCACCTCCACCCTTCAGGCGGCGATCGTCCCTGCACAGGTGACGATCGCCGGTGAGCATCGCTGCACCTGTGCGGCTTGCAGGCGTCGGCTGGGTTCCGTCAGCGCTCGCGCCACGCTCCTTGTTCGCCTTCGCGGGGTGCGGGTATAGGGCCGCGGCGAGAAGGATTGGCTGATGGAATGCGTCGGGTGCGGCTCAGCCGCCGTTTCAGAACGGAGCGAGCGCACCGCTCAGGGCTACCGCCGGTTCCGCTGTCGCCCTTGCGGCAAGCAGTTCAACGAGCGGAGTTCCGGCTCTCTGAACCGGACGCAGTACCCCAGTGACGTCATCGCCCTCGTTGTGCTCTGGCGTCTGCGATACAAGCTCGCCCTGCGCGATCTGCCGGAGATGTTCCTGATCCGCGGCATCGTATTCAGCCATGAAGCGGTTCGTGACTGGGAAGCCAAGCTCACGCCGGCGTTGGCTGAAAGTTTGCGGCGGCGCCGGCGCGGCAAGGCGGGCCGAAGCTGGTACGTCGATGAGACGTACATCAAGGTCCACGGGCACTGGCGCTACCTCTATCGTGCCATCGATCGGTCGGGCACGCTTGTCGATGTGATGTTCAGCGAGCACCGTGACATGGCGGCCGCGAAGGCGTTCTTCGAGTCGGCCAAGATGGTCACCGGCGTCACGCCCGCCCGTGTCACCACGGATGGGCACGACAGTTATCCGCGTGCGATCCGGACGGTGCTGGGCACAGGAGTGCGGCATCGCGACAATCAGTATCTCAACAACCGGTTGGAGCAGGATCATCGCGGTGTCAAAGGCCGCTACGGTCCGATGCGTGGGTTCAAGTGCCCGCGATCGGCCGGCCGATTTTGCCGCGCCTATGACGAGTTGCGCAACTTCCTCCGATCTCGCTCCCGAACCAATCAGAAAGTCTCCGCTGATTACCGGAGGTTCCACTTTCTCCGCCGCACCGCAACGGTTTTGAGCGTGTTGGAAGCCGCCTGAATAACCTCATCCCACAGCCGATGACGATTACTTGCTGGCACGAGCGCTGACAGAACCAACTATCACCCAAAACGCAGCATAACCGGCACGGCACGATGAATCTCGCCATCACGCCGTCTGCTCCAGGTTAACGTGACAATGCCGTAGCCAGGCATACGGCTCAACGCCGCAGGCACGGCATGTGAGCACCAGGCTATAGATCACGGCGCTCGCCTTGGCGCCTGCGACTGTGTCACTGAAGAGCCAGGATTTTCTTCCGGTTACAAAAGGTCTGATGTCGCGTTCGAGAACATTGTTATCGATTGGGGCGAGACCGTTGCCGGTGTAGCGTATTAGATAGTCCCACTGGTTTTGCGCATAAAAGATCGCCTTGCCGGTGAAGCTTCCGGGCAGGACCTTCGGCGCCAGGTCGTCGAGCCCATGTCTTGAAGGCGGCCAACACCGGCAGACTGTGCTGCTGTCGCAGACGCAACGTGTAATCGGCGCGTGTTTCGCCCTCGTTCGGCGTTTGCCGTGCCAGCCTCTCGACCTCGTATAAGGCCTCGAAGAACTTGAGCGCCTGCAGCGGAGGGCCGCCGGGTTTCATTCTCGCTTTCAGCGCGTCGGTGAACTTGCGTCGAGCATGTGCCATACAGCCAAGATGGATGGCGCCGTCCAGTGTGCGCCAGGCGTCATAGCCATCGCTCATCAACAGGCCGGGCGGTAGTTGCGCAGAAAGGCCTGTGGATGCTGCTGGCCGCGTCCGGGCTGGTAATCGAACATGACAATCGGTTGCTCGCTGTCCTGGCCGCTGCGGTAGGCCCACATGAAGGACTTGGCCTGTGCGTCCCGACCATCCTCCTTAAGGACCTGAACCCAGGTCTCGTCGCCGTGGAGCAGCGGCTGCGACCTGAGTTTTTGCTTCAGCGTTTCATACACCCGCTGCAAATGCAGATCAGCCGACCGGATCACCCAGTTGGCCAGTGCACCACGACTGATGCTGACGTTTGCGCGCGCCAGCGCCTGCTCCAAGCGATACAAAGGGGTCCCGTCCACGTATTTGTGGGCAAGCACGAGCGCGAGCGTGGATGGTGCGGCGAGACTGCCCGGCAACGGTTGTGCCGGCATTGGCGCGGTTACGATCGGCGTGTGCAGCGCGGTGCGCTCGCAATGGCGGCATGCATATTTGAACCGTGCATGCTGCAACACTGTCGCCTGCACCTCGATATGCAGCTGCTCGCTGACGGTCTCGCCCATCCGGTGCATCTGGTTCCGGCAACACGGACAAATCTTTTGATCTTCGGGCAGATCATACTCGACGCGCTCGCGTGGCAATCCTTCCGGCAGTGGCCTGCGGCCTCGCTTCTTCGGCTCCGGCTGCCCGGCGTCCGGCAACCCCGTATCGGCAACGGCAGCCGCCTCGGCATCATCGCTTTCCTCACCTTCGGCGGCGGCCTGCTCAGCTTCGTTGAAGATGCGCTCCTTGAGCGTCTCGTTCTCGGCCTTCAGCGCAGCGATCTCGGCCGCATGCGCCGCGATCAGCGCCCGCAATTTCTCCGTCGTGGCCGTACGATTCATCGAATCCTTGAATCGAAACCCACCCACCGTGTCCAGAACAATCTGCACCCTTCAACAAATTCGGCGCGGTATCACCCGGATGTCAGCCCACGCTGCGATACTGCCGTGCCGGGTGGCGTTGCATTGCCTCGATGTCGATGCCGTCGAGCAACCAATGCAACTGTTCGCTCGATAGCATCACCACTGGCTGCTTCGGCCCACGCGGCCAGGCAAAACGA
This sequence comes from Acidisphaera sp. S103, assembly GCF_009765975.1. Lineage (GTDB taxonomy): Bacteria > Pseudomonadota > Alphaproteobacteria > Acetobacterales > Acetobacteraceae > Rhodopila. The sequence goes on from NZ_LMUJ01000054.1 coordinate 376,161, forward strand.
TCGGCCTCAAGCCGCTTCATCAGCAGCCAGAACCCTGAACGATCGTAAAACAAAAGCTGGACCCGATCGCGGCGTCGGTTACAGAAGGCAAACACCGCGCGGCCGAACGGATCCAGATGCATCGCCTGTTCGACCAGGATCACAAGGCCGTTGATACCCACTCGAAAGTCGATCGCCTCGCGATGCAGGTAAACCTGTCCATCAGCGGCCAGCCGGAACATCGCAGCGTCCCAAAGTTGCGATCATCGCCGACACCAACTCCACGTCCTGCCCGCTGCACTCAAGCCGCAGCGTGACGCCGTTGGGCATCTCCACCATCAACCTTGGCGCAGGCGGATCCGGCTGCCGCGCAGCCTTTGCCCGATGGGCTGGGTGTTGGAGCAGAGCCGGAGCTGGCGGTTCCGCCGGACCAGCCACATCGCACAGATCGACAACCGGCACGAACACTTCCGTCGCATGCTCGATCGCACCCGCCATCACGCCATTCCTTTGCTGTCGCTGGTGCTCAGCGACCCATTTGCGCAGGAGGTTCGCGTTCACGCCGTGCTGCAGCGCCAGGCTGGCCAGAGACACGTTAGGCTGCAGGCAGGCCTCGACCAGCCGTTGTTTGCTAGCTGGATCATATCGCCGCCGGCCGTTCCGCAACACGCCGACGACCTCAAGTCTCAAAGAGTTCGAAGGATCGCTCATCAATGGTGTCCACTTCATACATGGTGGACACCATCACTGTCCTATCTCGTCGCTACTTACTATGTGTCGGTAATTGAGCGCTTACACTGGAGTGGATGATCCGCTCCGGAGGGATGGAGGTCGTGCTGGCAGGCCTGCGCGCCGGCATGATCCGCTTCTCCTGGCCCCACGCCTAACCTGCCGGCCGTGATGATAGACCAGTTCGGCACCGTCACGATGGCGGTGCCGACAGGTCTATCTATCCGATCAGAACGCCTTGTTCGCCTCCGGCCGGTACTTGTTCGCTGGCACGAAGCGCGTCCGTTCGGCTGCCCGCGGCGCGCGGACCCAGACCTCTCGGTTCGGGTGCATGCCGCCGCCCCGCGTCGCCGGAACCGCCGTCTGCCGAGCGCGATGCAACAGGCGAGTGTCGGCGATGCCGCATTTCGGATGTGTGCCGCCGTTGGCGGCGACCTCACTCTCCCAGACCGCCTTGCGCTTTGCCAGTGTGGCGGGATCATTCAGCGCAGTGCAGTTCAGTGTGCTCGTGTTTAGATCGACCACGATCTCATCGCCGTTCTTGATGAACGCGATCGGTCCGCCCAGCGCGGCTTCCGGTCCGACATGCCCGATGACCAAGCCAACCGAGCCGCCGGAGAAGCGCGCATCCGTCATCAACCCGACGACGATGCCGCGTTCGCGACACAACGTCGTAATCCGCGACGTCGGATCCAGCATCTCCGGCATGCCCGGTGCTCCGCTCGGCCCCTCGTACCGGACGATGATCATGTCGTTGTTCTGGAAGCTTTCTGGCGTCCGGTCGAGCGCGTCGAGCAGGCCCTGCTCGCCCTCGAACACCCGCGCGATGCCGCGGAAGTTATTATTCTCAAGGCCGCCTTCGACGCCCGCTAGTTTCAGGATCGCCGAGAAATCCGGCGACAGGTTGCCACCCAATACGCGCAGGCCGCCGGTCGGCTTATAGGGCTTCTCGACCGTGCGGATCACCTCGCCGTCGGAGGCTTTGGCGCCGAGGCGGGCGACCTGGGCGCTGAGCGTCTCTCCCGTGCAAGTCATCATGTCGCCATTGAGCAGACCCGCTTCCAGCAGTTCGCGCACGATCACCTGCACGCCGCCGACCCGGTCGATATCGACCATCGAGTAGGTGCCATAGGGTCGGGCGTCCGTCAGCACCGGCACGACATCGCGCGAGAGGTGATTGAACTCCTCCGGCGTCATGATGTCCTTCCAGAAGTCTGCATAGCCGGCGGCGCGCGCGATTTCGGGTGCGTGCAGCGTGACATTGGTGGAACCGCCGATCGCCATCGCCACGATCACCGCGTTGCGGATCGAGTCACGCTTGACGATGTCGCGCGGGTTCAGGCCCTTTTCCATCATGTCAGCGAGGTAGCCGACCAACTCGTCGGCGAATTCTTTGACCCGGCGCGGATCGTCGGACGCCGGCGCGACCATGTGCAGCGGCTGCATGCCGACGACGCCGATGAACGTCTGCATCGTGTTGTAGGTGAACATGCCGCCGCAGCTTCCGATGCCCGGGCAGGCGTGGCACGCGATGTGATGGCGAAAGGCGTCGTCCGGGTTTCCGGCCACTTGGTACGCGCTGACGATGTCTAGCGGCTCTCCGGAGTTGGGGTCGATGCCGGGATGAATCGGGCCGTCCGACATGATGATCGCGGGCTGGTTGTGTTCCAGCAGCGCGGCGAGCGTGCCGACCGGCGGCTTGTCGCAGGCGACCACCGCGATGGTGCCGGCAAGGCCGGTGGCTTCCAGATGCTCGCACAGCGCGTCGTGCGTGACTTCGCGGCCGATCAGCGAGTAGCGCATTTCCCGCGTGCCGTTGCGGATGCCGTCCGAGGTGGCGATCGTGTATTCGGGCTGGACGAGACGCAGCTTGAGTAGACCGGGGGCCTGACCGATGCGGTTCCGGAGGCTTGCGTGGATCGCGTCCACCTTCGACATAACGCCAAGGTAGCACTGGCTGTCGCCCTTGGTTCCGACCACGCCGACCGAAGGATAATGGATCAGTTCGGGATCGGTGCCGAGCGCGTGCGCCAGGCCGATGGTCTGGGCCGAGCGGCCGGGATGGCGGTCGATAAGGACGGGCTTTGACTTTGTCACGAAGGCTTCCTTAAGGTGGCGTGTGCGGTGGGCTGAGCGTCAGGGAGTGCTGCGGTCACCCGATCGTCGGGAGAGGTCTATCGCTGCAATTGCGGTTTCGGTGCAAGCCGGGAACTTAGAGCGATTGCCCGGGCCTAACCAGATCGACGTCCCAAGACGTGGTAGTCGGCGGTGCATTGGGTGCTTTCGCCGGAGGCAATTCGCGCGGCGCGCGGGCGGGGTTTCTCCGTTGAAGTCTCACGCTGTATGGGCAATTGTCGGGGTCGAACCGAGGACTAAAGAACCCACAAGCGGCGCTTGTTGTCCACCGCCACTGGTCCGAGATTATGCGATGGACTTCGAAGCTACTCCGCCGCCAATGCCTGTTCGGCCTCGAAGCGAAAACCTTTGTAGCCTTCCCCCACCACTTCTTCACAGATCCTGCGGTATCTGCCGACGCCAGCGATATAGGGCATGAACAGCCGCGGCTTGCCCGGAATATTGGTGCCCATGTACCAGGAGTTCGCCTGCGGGAACAACGTTTTGTACGCCACTTCCTGCACATGATCGACCCACTCATCCTCGGCCGAATGTTCCGGCTCGATGACCGCGAGGCCTTGATCGCGCATATGGATGATGGTGTCGGCAACCAGGTCCACGTGCTGCTCGATCGAGGTAATCATATTGCTTTTCACCGAGGGGCTGCCGGGACCGGTGATCATGAACAGATTCGGGAAACTCTCCGTCATCAGGCCGAGGTAGGTGCGCGGGCCCGCCGCCCACTTGCTCTTCAGTTCCAGGCCAGCGCGGCCACGGATGTCCACATTGAACAGGGTGCCAGTCATGGCGTCGAAGCCAGTCGCGAAGACGATGGCATCCAATGTGAAACCGCGCCCGTTCACCATCAGCCCGTCCGGCGTCAGCCGCTCGATCGGTGTCTGGCTGATGTTCACCAAGTCGACGTTGTCACGGTTATAGGTCTCGAAATAACCACTATCGACGCATAGCCGCTTGGTTCCGATGGGATGGGTCTTCGGGCAGAGTAACTCCGCCGTCACCGGATCTTTCACCGTCTGGCGGATCTTGTCGCGGACGAACTCCGCCATCGTGTCGTTGGCTTCGCGGTTCGTCAAAATGTCGTTGAACGCGCCAAGGAAGCCGGAGCCGCCCATCCTCCAACGCTCCTCGTAGGTGGCGAGCCGCTCCTCTTCGCTCGCCTCCAACGCCGATTTGTCGTTGAGCTCACGCAATACGCCGTTCGGCATGTAGCGCATTTCCTCGCGCTTTTCAGCGTAGCCGCTTTTCCATGAGTTCGCGTAGTCCGCGGTCATCGGATGATTGCGCGAGGGGATGGTGAAATTCGCCTGCCGCTGGAAAACGGTCAGATGTGCGGCCTCTTCGGCGATCACCGGAATCGCCTGGATGGCGGAGGAGCCCGTGCCGATGACCGCCACCCGCAAACCAGCGAAGCTGACCGGCTCATGCGGCCAGCGGCCGGTGTGATAGGTCTTGCCAGTGTAGTCGGCCAAGCCCTCGAATTTGGGGATCTGCGCGGTCGAGATGCAGCCACCGGCCATCACAAAATGCCTGGCGCTGACCTTCTCTCCCGCACTGGTTTCGATTCTCCACAGTCGCAGACCCTCGTCGTAATGCGCGGCGCACACTTCGGTTTCAAAATCGATGTGCTCCCGCAGGCCAAAGCGGTCCGCAACATGATCGGCATAGGCGCGTATGTCGGCATGACCGGAGAACTTCTCCGGCCAATTCCATTCCTGTTGCAGCTTGTCGTCAAAGCCATAGGAATACTGCATGCTTTCCACGTCACAACGCGCGCCGGGATAGCGATTCCAGTACCAGGTACCTCCCACGCCGTCACCGCGTTCGAAACAGCGCGTGGAAAAGCCCTGTTTACGTAATTGGTGCAACAGATAGAGACCGGAGAAACCGGCTCCGACGATAACTACATCAACGCCCACATCGACGGATGAGGCTTTGATTGAGGATTTGGGCATGGGACGCTTCCTTGATCGATGGCCCGGACAACGTACCGGTGCTGGCCGCTGGTTCAGCCTCTTGGGGCTCTGGTTTCTCTCAGGCTGGCCACACCGATAGCGTCTGGTCAAGCGTCCTCTCGCTAAGCTGTCGCTCTACCATCGGCCGGCGCGGCCGCTTCAGCTCGGCCAATCACGACATCCTGGAGTATCATTGCGGCGCATTTCTCGCCGATCATGATTGAGGGTGCGTTCGTGTTACCGGCGATGATACTGGGCATGATCGACGCGTCGGCCACACGTAGTCCCGCGATGCCGTGCACGCGCAAACGAGGGTCCACCACCGCGTCCATCCCGTGGCCCATGCGGCAGGTGCCGACGGGATGGAAATTCGCCACGCCACGCTGACGGGTATCTTCCAGCCAGTCCGCATCAGATTGCACGACGGGGCCCGGCAGGATTTCTTCCACCACATAGGGTTTCAGCGCTGGTTGCGCGGCGATCTGGCGGCACAAATGCAGGCCGTAAAGGATGGCGGATTTATCGTACTCGGTGCGCAACTGATCGAAGCGAATGGCCGGTTGATCGGAGGCGTTCGGGGTTTTGATGCGCACGAATCCACGGCCTTCCGGACGCAGATGTACGGGGCTGAGGGTGAAGGCGGGGAACGGGTGCGGCACAATGCCGGTGCGCGTGCGCGATTCCGTGCTCCACATAGACATGTTGATTTGCAGATCGGGGTTTTCCAGCCGCTGATCGGAGCGGACGAAGGCGCCGGCATAGATGCCCGTGCCGGTCAGCGGGCCGGTGCGGGTAAAAACATAGCGGATGCCCGCGAGAATCTGACGGGTGGTGCTGTTGCCAATGTCGTTCAGGGTGATGGGTTGGTTAATGCGATAAGACAGATAGCTGTTGAAATGATCCTGCAAATTCTCCCCGACGCCGGCGATGTCGCGCACGACCTCAATCCCAAGATCGCGCAGCAGGTCCGCCGGACCGATGCCAGAGAGTTGCAGCAATTGCGGTGAACCGAAGGCGCCGCCGGAGACAACGATCTCCTTGGCGGCGCGCGCGATACGGCGCCCTCGTGGGGTGAGGTATTCGACGCCAACGGCCCGCGTGCCCTCGAAGACGATCCTTTGGGCGTGGGATTCGGTGGAGACAATCAGATTGGCACGTGATTTCGCTGGGCCCAAATAGGCGCGGGCCGAACTCCAGCGACGGCGGTTGTTCACCGTGAACTGGTAAAACCCGGTGCCTTCCTGGCGCGGGCCATTGAAATCGGGATTGTAAGGAATGCCTGTCTGCATGGCGGCTTCCAAACAGGCTTTCGCCAGCGGCCATTCATGCGGGATGTCGGTGACATGCAGCGGACCGCCGGAGCCATGCAATTCGTTGGCGCCACGTTCCTGGTTCTGCGCCTTCTTGAAAAATGGCAGGACGTTGTCCCAGTCCCAGCCCTCGCAGCCGCGCTGGCGCCAATCGTCGTAATCGGAGGCGGTACCACGCATGTAGACGGTGCCGTTGATCGAAGATGTGCCGCCGAGGACCTTACCGCGCGGCTGATAGAGCGTGCGATTGTTGAGATTGGGTTCGGGCTCTGATTCGAACATCCAATTCACTTTGGGATTGGTGTAGTTCTTCGTGTAGCCCAACGGAATATGGATCCACGGATTGGTGTCGCGCGGGCCGGCTTCCAGCAGCAGGACGCGGAACCGGCCGGACTCGCTGAGCCGTCCCGCGACGGCGCAGCCGGCCGAGCCCGCTCCGGTGACAATGTAGTCGTATGTATCCGCGTCCTCGGCCATCTCGATCCCCTGGTTTTTCTCAGCGCGGCGCCATTGAAGGCGGCGCGAGCGGAAAATGCCAGATGAGGGCGTTCAACCGGCACCAGTCACACTGCGGCGACACGTGCAGATCCACGACCTCAACGAGAACGAAGAGCTTGACGCGGTTGGTTCTCCTGTTCTGGCAGTCCGGTCGGTTCTGTTGCAGCTTTTCGCCGCGAGAGGGCCTAGGTACAAACCATGCCATGGAGAAACAGCGACAAGCGGCTCAGGTGCGGCAGGATCAATCCTTCAAGGGGCGGCAGTTTGCCGCTGAGGTGATCCTTCGGGCAGTCCGGTGGTATCTGATGTTCCCCGTCAGTTATCGCGATCTCGAGCTAATGCTGCTGGACCGCGGCGTTGAGGTCGATCACACCACCATCTTTCGGTGGATCCAGGCTTATGCGGCCGAACTGGAAAAGCGCATCCTGCCGCACCTGCGCAGGAGCAATGGCTCCTGGCGGGTAGATGAGACCTATGTGAAAGTCAAAGGCCGCTGGATGTATCTGTATCGAGCGGTGGACAGCCGCGGCCAAACCATCGACTTCCTGCTGTCGGCCAAGCGGGACGCTGAGGCGGCAAAACGGTTCTTCCGCAAGGCGTTGGCGCAGCCGCACACAGTGAACCCGCGCACCATCACGGAGGACAAGAATGCGGCCTATCCGAAGGCGGCCGCGGAGCTGAAGAGGACGGTGAAGTCTGGCGCTGGTCACGGCTACGACAGGTCAAATACCTGAACAACATCATCGAGCAAGACCATCGAAACGTGAAACGACTGACCTCTCCAGGATTTGGCTTTGGCAGCTCCTGGACGGCTCGACGAACGCTGGCAGGCTACGAGGCGATGGCAATGATCAGGAAGGGGCAGGTTCGGGATATCGGTGGTCGCGACATCAAGGATCAGGCGCGGTTCATCGCCTCGCTGTTCGAGGTTGCTGCTTGACGGGTGCGCGGGCGCTCCATGGGGCGCTGTTGCACGGATCGGGCGATGAGCTGGCTTGGTCGTAGCCAATGGCCCAGTCAAGCGAGGCGAAAGGAGACTGGCTTGGCGATGCGGATCATGCGGTTGAGGGTATGGACGGCGATAGCGACTTCGCCGCCCTGGCCGTAGTCTGAACGCACGCGCAGCGTCGAGCCAACGGTGTGCTTGTAGCGTCCGATCGCCGTCTCAACGAGACGACGGCGGCCGTAACTGGTCGTTTTCTGCCAGGCCATGCGGCCCTTCTCCGCAATGAGCTGGACATGACGGTCGCGGATCGTCTGGAAGTCGTAACGACCGACGACGACCGCGGCGGGATGACGACTTCGACCGGCGGATCGTGCTGGCGGGCAGCAGCCTCTTGATAAACCGCCTCGCCGTCATAGGCGCCGTCGGCAATAACGCTGACGATCCGTCCTTCCACTGTCGCCAGCAAGGCCGAAACCTGTGTGATGTCGCCGGCATCCTTGTCTGTCAGGACGTGCGCCACGATCTCACCCGTTTCGGCATCGACAGCCAGATGCGGCTTGCGCCACCGTCTCGGCTTGCGGCCATGCTTCTCGGTCTCCCACTCGCCTTGACCGAAGACCTGCAGGCCCGTGCTGTCCAGCACGACGTGAACAGGTCTGTCATGGCGGGCAGCACGCGGCTGGCGTCCGGCGAAGCCGTGGCCACGCCGGCTGAGGGTCGAATGGTCGGGCACGGCGATCTGCAACCCCAGCAATCGCAGAACCGAGCGAATGAAGCCTTCGGCCTGGCGCAGTGCCAGATGGAAGACGAGCCGCAATGTCAGCACCACCTCGATGGCGATGTCGGCATAGATCGGTTGGCCGCCCCGACTGGTTCGACGCGGCGCTTGCCATCCTGATAGCGCTGTTTCGTACAGCCAGAAGGTCAGATCACCCCGCCGCCGCAGGCCAGCTTCGTAGGCCGGCCAGTTTGTAATCCGACGCCGTGCCTTCGGAATGTGATGACGGCGCGAGGTTGTTGTGCTTGAACGGCATCTCGCACCCCTAATCGCACCTTTGTCGACCCGCCATCCTCCGATCCACGCACCAACGCCGACGGGACGGGCTAAGCGGCAGAGCGGGCCACGCTGGTCCGGTCATCGGGGTACTGTGTCGCTCCGCAAAGGTACAACGTTATCTGCGCGCCCGTGTCGAAGTGCGCGAACGCCTGCGCGGGCAGTTCCGCGCGGCCGTCGGTCCAGCGCAGGTTGCAGTCGGCCTCGTGGGCATGGAAGCCCACCGCCAGCCGTTCATCGTTGGCATCGAGCAGCATGAACCTTGCACCTTGCTGCACCGTCACGCGCCGCAGCGCCACCCCCAGCGACCGCGGGTCGCGGGCGATCCCGAACTCCGACGGCACGATCTCGCGGGATGCGATCACCACGTTGCCGGGGTTGGGTGGCACGCAGAAGACATACACCGACCCTCGCTGTTCCACGGCATCCACACGCGTGCCATCCACAAGCAAATGCAGATCGGGATCGTCGGTTAGCGGGAGCAGATCGCGTGGTCCCGCCCGGTCCAACAACCTCCGCCAAATGGCATCGACGATGGGGCCGCCGGTCAGCACCGGGGCATAGGGTTGCTGTGGGGGCAGGCCCCATCCCGAACGGGCATTCTGGAACAGCCAGCGGTTGCCGTCATCGCGGAAACTTTCCGCCGGCGCGCCGTTGGCGATCAGCACGTCATGGCTGTCCAGTTCGACGTGGTAAATTTCCACTTCCTGGGCTCGGTCGTCCCACAGGATCGTGCGGTGATTGATCAGGAATTCCACCGGGATCAGCACGTCATCGATGTAGAGCGAATGCGCCTTGGTGACGTGCAGGTCGCGGTTCGGCACGTTGTCGGCCAGGGCGTCCTTGCGCACGATCACCGGGGTGGCGGCGGTGCGGCGGCCTCGGGTGGCGAGCACCTTGCCGTTGCCGATCCAGATGACCGCGCGCGGCCCGTTATGCGCGGTCAGCACCAGGTCGCCGATCGCCAGATTCTGCACCGGCACTTCGCCGGCCGGTGTGCCGATCCGCGTGCCGGCCGCGAAGCAGACGACGAGGTTGGTGCCGCCGTTGCCGTCGGGCCCGATGGTCGGGGACGTGGCGGCCGTCAACGGGAATGACCCGCCGGTGAAGGTGACTTCGCCGTCGGTGTCGCTGACCGAAGCCGGGTTGATGCCGGCCAGGTCGATCGTGTCGCCAGCGGCGAAGCCGGTGACGGCACCGGCCGCGCTGTCCGGGGCGCCGAGCAGCAGGGATGCACCGGAGCCGGCGAAGACGATGGTCTCGGTGCTGGCGATGGTGCCGGTCACGTCCAGCGTGCTGCCGGCCTGGATGGTGAACGAGCCAGTGCCGGTCAGGCTGGCGATCGTCATGCTGCTCGGGTCGAGGACGATCGCGCCGTCGTTGATGAGAGCCGCCGCGCCGGACAGCGTGGCGTCCGACAGCATCAGGGTGCCGGCGTTGGTGATCGTCTCGCCGCTGGCCAGCGTATTGCTGCCGGTCAAGGTCCACTGCGCGCCGGCGTCCACCGCGATCTGGGCGAAGTTGATGAACTGTGTGCCCAGGCCCGACAGCGTGCCGGCGGAGGCATCGGCGGCCAGTTCCAGCGTGCTGACGTGCGCGGCGCCGATGGCGTTGCCGCCGTTCACCTGGCCGGAGAACATCGCACCCGGGTCGATGACCAGCCGGCTCGCGTAGCCGGTGGAAAGCTTTACGGCGTCAATGTTGCCGATGATGGCGCCGGCATTCACCACGGTGATAGGACCGGCCAGGCCGAGAATTCCGTAACCCCCGCTGATCGTGCCACCGGTTTGGTTGGTGACGCTGCCGCCGCCGTCGAGACGAATCCCGTATTGTCCCGCAATGCTGCCGGCGTTCACCACGGTCAGGGCACCAAACTCGCTGATAATCCCGTAACTGTTTCCGACGATTGAACCGCTGCTTTGGTTGGTGATGCTGCAATCAACATTGAGGTAAATGCCGGAGGACACTCCCGTGATGCTGCCGGCATTCACCACGGTCACGCCGCCGGCCTGGCTGAAAATCCCGTAATACCCGCTGATCGTGCCGCCGCTTTGGTTGGTGACACTGCCCCCGCCCGTCAAGAGAATGCCCCTGCTGAAGATCCCGTTGAAGGCCCCATACTCGCCGGCGATCACGCCCGCATTGACGACAGTGGCTGCTCCACCGGGCGCCCCATAGATTGCTGCTTGATCCGACGCGACGACCGTTCCGGTCGAAGCGTTTGAGAGCACGCCCCCCGCCGCCAGCGCCAGCGTTTCAATGAGGGTCCCGGCATTGGTCAGGGTGACGCCTGAGGAGACGATGTCGCTACCGGCCAGAATCCATTGCGCTCCGGCGTCTACCGTGACCTGCGCGAAATCGACGAACTGGGTGCCCAGCCCCGACAGCGTGCCGACAGAACCGGCGGAGGCCAGTTCCAGCGTGCTGACATACGCCGCCCCGATCGTGTTGCCGCCGGTCACCGCGCCGGAAAACACCGCACCCGGACCGATGACCAGCCGGTTGGTGTAACCGGCGGCGAACCGCACCGCGTCACTGCCGCCGATGATGGTGCCGGCGTTCACGACGGTCACGGCTCTATAATTGCCGTAGATCCCGAATCCCGAACCGCTGATCGTGCCGCCACTTTGGTTGGTGACGCTGCCGTCAGCGAAGAGGTAAATACCGGTGCGGCCTCCCGTGATGTTGCCGGCATTCACCACATTCACCACGGTGTGGCCCCCGTCGTAAATCCCGAATCCCGAACCGCTGATCACGCCGCCACGTTGGTTGGTGATGTTGCCGCCGGCGGTGAGGTAAATGCCGTAGCCGGCGGACCCCGCGATGCTGCCGGCATTCACCACGGTCCCGTCGGTAAGCCTGCCCTTAATCCCGTTATGCCCGCTGATCACGCCGCCGCTTTGGTTGGTGAGGCTGTCGCCGGCTTGGAGGTAAACGCCAGCACTGGACCCCGTGATGCTGCCGGCGTTCACTACGGTCAGGCCTTGATAGGTTAGCTGAAGGCCGCCGGTCAGCAGGCCGGTCTGGGTGATGGTCGTCGGATTGTCGATCGCCGCGCCGAGCGTAACGAGCGTGGTGTAGGTCCCGGCTATCGTATTGGTCATCGGTCAATCCTTTTGCCATGCCGTCGGACGGCATGACCGAGCATCTATGGCGACCCACGTTCCCCGGAGCCTGGGGTCGGCGTATTTCTGGCCAGCGGGCATTAGCCGAACCAGATCCATGACATCACGACGCGCCGGGATCCGCATGAATGATCCCATGTCGTGACCGATACAGATGGATGACTTGACCGTCAAGGAGAATAGTATATATAGCAATATTATTTGATAAGCCAAAATAATGACTCGTGCAATGTAGTATAATGTCGTCGAACGGTGGCCAGGATGCTGGCCCGATCCAACCGGCAAAAGTCCCATCCGGGTTAGGCGCAGCGAGCCGCGTGGGAACGAACATCGCGGTAACTCGGGTCCGAAGCGGACCCCGTGAAACCTGCATCACGCCGATCCATGACAATGCCAGCCCGATACGTTATCGCCTCATTCCGGCTTCGATCTCGGCTGCGCGCCCGCTGCCATTTTTGGGCGACTCAACCGAGGGGCACAGGGAAAGCGAGATGCTCAAGGTCGCGAGGGCTTACCGACGTTGTGTTCCCCCACATTCTGGACGGTCTTAAATAGGAATGGCGCACCTGACCTTGCTCGAACCTGTGACATTCGGCTTCGGTAGGCAACGGTCGATCCGGGTGGTTTGACGTGGAACGGCTCTCTCGACCAAGTCGCAAGGATCGCCACTTCGCGGGCCCCAGAATTGAGCCTGCGGTGCGGCGCAAGGGCGCGTTGGCTCCGAAATCTCAGTCGCGGCGGCGGGTCTTGATTCAACATGAAGATTTTTATTGATTTCCGGAAATTGCCGATTCCCTCGCGATTCGCTGTGTGTTTAGAATCGGCTCATGTAGCAGCAGGCACGGCACCGAACGTCCTGGCGAAGGAGTTTTCTCAGCGCATTGGACCTGTTGGCGCAGGCCACCGCACGGCTGCACGTTGGCGTGCCTGACCCAGTTTTGAGGGTTCTGTCGCAAATTTGGCCGACCGGTCCGGCTGATGCACGTTTGGCGGCGACGGTTTCAGCGGCGAGCATGTGATGATCGAGTTCAAGGGCAGT
>NZ_LMUJ01000055.1 GCF_009765975.1 Acidisphaera sp. S103
GGCCTGCGGTCGGGCTACGCCCTCCCTACACCCCACGCCCGGGAAACCTTCTCATCCTGATTGACGGGGATTCTCACCTTGATTGTCGCGCGGCAGCCTGCAGTTAGTGCCGAGTATCCCGGACTTGAAGCATCGGCGTCTCCGCAGCTTCGCCAAGCCGTCCGTCTATCCCCAGCGCTTCTCCCGACATCGTCGGGGAGAGCCACGGGCAATGCAAATCCGCCCCAGCAACGACCGCTGGAAACCCTTATATGTCAGATGCTCCTAAGCGAATTCGGTTCCGCGAACCGGACAGCAGAGCGAATATTTGTATATCCCCATGTTTTGTTGTTACCGCTTATTGCGCAATTGGGATACGCCACACCCCAGGGCAATCGCTTGAAGGGGTGTGGGATTCCGGCGCGGTCTGAAATACGATTCTTAGGGGGCCTCGTACCATGAGGTTTCCATGTCCGAACCCGGTTCACCGTGCTTTCTGACCCGCTTCGCGGTGTTGCGGGATCCGCGCCAGGCGACGAAGGTGCTGTATCCGCTGGATGAAATCCTGTTGCTGATGCTCTGCGCCACGATCGCCGGCGCCGACGATTTCGTCGAGATCGGC
>NZ_LMUJ01000056.1 GCF_009765975.1 Acidisphaera sp. S103
CGCCAGGCGACGAAGGTGCTGTATCCGCTGGATGAAATCCTGTTGCTGATGCTCTGCGCCACGATCGCCGGCGCCGACGATTTCGTCGAGATCGGCCTGTGGGGCAGCGAGCATCAGGATTTTCTCCGCCGTTTCCTGCCCTATGAGCGGAGCATCCCGAGCCACGACACGTTGTGCGACGTGATCGCGGCGATCGATCCCGAGTTGTTCAAAAGCTGTTTCCTGGCCTGGGTGGACGGGTTGCGTACTGATGTTCCGGAGGTCATCGCGATCGACGGCAAGACCTCCCGCCGTAGTCACGACCGTCGT
>NZ_LMUJ01000057.1:0-414 GCF_009765975.1 Acidisphaera sp. S103
CCGTTACGTGGCAGAAGCGGCAGTCGATGCCCAGGCCAGCGACGTGATGCTGATGACTGAACGGCACCGGTTGCTCCACGGTCCAAGTCCTGTGCCGCACATAGTCCATCCGCGGCCATGCCCATCACCAGCCGGCCGCACCCACGATCAGCACACCCAACCCGACCATGACGACCTGCGCCGCGATATTCGCCGTCGGCCGGAAGATGGCTGCCATCGCGTTGCTTTCTGCGAGCGGAATCGACTAACACAGGCCAAACGGCCGTTTCGCTTGCCGGTTCTTCGGTGCGCATGAACGTGATGCGGCGTCAAAGTGGATTCGGTAACGCAATTTTATCCCGCCTTCCGTTTGCGGGTTGCCGCCGCCTTCTTGGCGGACGCCGAACGGGCGGATGCGGGGCGAGAGGCAGCGGC
>NZ_LMUJ01000057.1:424-881 GCF_009765975.1 Acidisphaera sp. S103
TGCTTGCCACCGCCGGTTTCCTTGTTCACGGTGGCCCAGGCGCGCCGTTCGGCTTCACCTTCCGACACGCCTCGTTTTTCGTAACTTTCCTCGATATGCTCAGCCTGTCGGGTCTGCTTGCCGGTGTAAGCGGATTTGTCGCCGCGAGGCATGTTCGTATTCCTTTGCGGAAATAGGTCGAACCACTCCCGTGAACGTGGATGCTCGGCACCGGTTCCCACCGGGTTGTCCCGCAAATCCGCGGGCGTGGTCATATCGATGCCGTCGGATGGTTGGCGAACCACACCGCGGCCTCGGTCAACACCTCATCGGGCGCCGGCTGACGCAGATAGGTGGCCAGATCACGGCATATCCGCTCGACCGGGTTGCCCTGCCGGAATGCCGACAGCCCGAGCGATCGTTGCACAAGGCGTATCGCGTCGAGGCAGGCGGTTTCGACGGCGATGCGCGCCAGGCC
>NZ_LMUJ01000058.1:0-11043 GCF_009765975.1 Acidisphaera sp. S103
TGGGATTGCGACCATCCCAGGCACGGACTCGCACCGTGCTGACAAAGCGCCCTCACGGACGCACTCATGCCGATGCAGATCGGCATCCACGCCTTTTGCCCGTTAAAGCAAAGGCATGGATGGCAGGCCTCCGCCTGCCATGACGGTTACATAACGATGTCAAGATGGTCAACGACAACGCCGGTTGGCATGACGCGATCACACCACGCTGGTCAGCCCGCCATCGACATAGATGACCTGCCCGTTCACGAAGTCCGACGCCTCCGACGCCAGGAAAATCGCCGCGCCCGCCAGTTCCTCCACCTTTCCCCAGCGTCCCGCCGGTGTCCGCTTGCACAGCCAGTCGGAGAACGCCGGATCCGCTACCAGCGCCGCTGTCAATTCAGTCTCAAAATAACCTGGACCGAGCCCGTTCACTTGTAGGCCGTACCGAGCCCAATCGGCGCACATGCCTTTGGTCAGCATCTTCACCGCGCCTTTGCTCGCCGCATAGGGCGCGATGCTGGGCCGACCCAGTTCGCTCTGCACCGAACAGATATTGATGATCTTGCCCCGCTTCCGCGCGATCATCCCGCGCGCCACCGCCTGGGCGACGTAAAACACGCTGTCCAGATTGGTGCGCATCAGTTCGTGCCACGTCGCCTCGGGGAAATCCTCCAGCGGGGCGCGGCGCTGGATACCGGCGTTGTTGACCAGCACGTCCAGCACACCCAACCGACCGACCGCTTCGCCCACGGCGGCATGATCGGTGACATCGAAGGCGGCGACCTCGACCGCGATGCCCTCGGCGCGCAGCACACCGGCAGCCGTCTCCAGCTTCCCGGCATCCCGCCCGTTCAGCACCACCGCCGCCCCGGCACCACCCAGCGCTCGGGCCAGCGCGAAACCGATCCCCTGGCTGGATCCGGTAACCAAGGCGCGGCGCCCCGTCAGATCGAACAAACCCACGCGGCATTCTCCCTGGACCAAGCCGGCCCCTGCCGGTAAGCCTACCGCTCGGCCGTCAAACCGCACAACCGGAGAACCGTCCATGCGCGCCGCCGTCATCCATGCCCCCCATGACCTGCGGGTCGAGGACGCCCCCGAACAGACGTTCGGCGCCGATGACGTCAAAGTCCGCATCGACGCCGGCGGCATCTGCGGATCGGACCTGCACTACTACCACCACGGCGGCTTCGGCACGGTGCGTATCAAGGAGCCGATGATCCTGGGTCACGAGATCGCCGGAACGGTCATCGCCACCGGCGCCAACGTCTCGGGCGTCCAGGCGGGTGACAAGGTCGCGGTCAACCCCAGCCTGCCGTGCGGCGTCTGCCGCTATTGCCTGGACGGACAATCCAACCATTGCCTGGACATGCGCTTCTACGGCAGCGCCATGCGCACGCCCCACGTGCAGGGCGGCTTTCGTGAGGAACTCGTCTGCACGCGGCAGCAAGCAATCAAGCTGCCTCCGAATGTCGCCATCACCGAGGCCGCTTTCGCCGAACCGCTATCCGTCTGCCTGCATGCCGCTCGGCAGGCCGGCCCGTTGCTGGGCAAGCGCGTGCTGGTCACCGGCACCGGCCCGATCGGTGCGCTGCTGATCATGGTCGCCCGCCACGCCGGCGCGCGCGAAATCGTGACCACCGACCTGCTGGACCCGCCGCTGGCACTGGCCACGAAGATCGGCGCCGATCGCGCGATCAACACACGCTCCAACCCCACCGGCCTGGACGCTTATGCGGCCGACAAAGGCACCTTCGATGTGGTGTTCGAGGCCGCGGGTGCCGCACCGGCGCTGGCCGCCGCCATCAATGTCGCCCGCCCGGGCGCCACCATCGTGCAGGTCGGCAACAACGCCGACGCGACTCCGCCGGTCCCGCTGAACCTGCTGGTGGCCAAGGAAATTACCCTGCGAGGCACCTTCCGCTTCCATGAGGAATTCGCCTGGGCGGTCGACTTCATCACGTCCCGCCGCATCGACGTCCGCCCGCTGCTGACCGAGATCGTGCCGCTCGCCGATGCCGTCCGAGCGTTCGACCTCGCCACCGACCGGTCCCGTGCGATGAAGGTCCTGCTGGCGTTCTGACCGGACGCTTTCACGCAATCGTCTGGTATCGCCACGCGCGCTGGAGCGGTACAAGGCCACCGCGAATCGAAGCCGCTGCCTTATAATACGGTGGCCTTATCACCCGACCGGAGACGCTCCATGAAACATTGGACCCTTGCCTGCCTTATTGGCCTGACCTTGCTCGGTGCCTGTTCCCACTCGGACGATGACGCGCAAAGTGCCAACGGATCGGGCGGCGGGGCGGCTGGCATGGGTCCTGGCGGCATGGGCGCGGGTGGCATGGGTGGCAGCGGCGCCGGCGGCGGTGCCGGCCAGGCGACGCCGGGCAGCGAGGAAGATCTGGTCCAGTCCGCCGGCGACCGTATTTTCTTCGATACGGACCGCAACAGCGTCAATCCTCAGGCAGTCGCGACGTTGGACAAGCAATCCGCGTGGCTTCGGCAATATCCCCAGGTCAATGTCTGGGTCGCCGGCAATTGCGATGAGCGCGGCACGGAGGAATACAACCTGGCCCTCGGCCAGCGCCGTGCCGCCGCCGATCGTGATTATCTGGTGGCCCATGGCGTCGAGCGCAGCCGCATCGAGACCATCAGCTATGGTAAGTCGCGGCCGATCGACGCTGGTTCCACGCCGGAAGCCTGGGCACAGGATCGTAACGCGATCACGTCCGTGCGCTGACGTCTTGCACACGCCAATACACTGATCTTTCACGCTTTGGGATGTGAAAATCGCGTCCGGTGTTAACCAACTGGTAACCCTTTACAACTCATGATCCCCTTCTCTATCGAGGGGATCATCTATGCTCCGGGTCGTCGGATGCATCACGCAGGATCACGATCTTAGGCTCGTTGCCTTGGCCTGTCTGGTGTGCCTATTGGCTACGCATACCAGCGTGCGTTTGCTCAACCCTCGCCATCAGGCGGACCAATGGGCAGGCGTGATCCGCTCCGGTACCGCCATCCTCGCGTTCAGTGTCGGCGTCTGGACCACCCATTTCATCGGCATGCTGGCGTTCCGTCCGGACATGCCAGTCAGCTTCGACGTGCCACTGTGCGTCCTGTCCCTGCTTCTCTCGATCGCAGGCACGGCTCTCGCCTACGCCATCAGGCCGCGCACACCGGATGAAAAAGCGGCGACCATCGCCAGCGGGCTTGTCCTGGCGGCTGGAATCGGTGCGATGCACTTCGTCGGCATGCGCTCTTTGATCGTGCCCGGGGTGGTTCATTATGATCCCGATCTTGTCGTCGCCTCCCTGTGCCTGGGCGGCCTGTGCTCGATCGCCGGCATCTCACTGATGACACGCGGGGCGACCGTATGGGCTTCCGTGCTGCTGGCGCTCGCGGTCGCGTCCACGCATTTCGTCGCCATGGGATCGGTCACCCTGGAACTTTTGGGCAGGATGGACGTCACACCGCTCGCCACGCCCAGGTCGTATCTGGTGCTGGCAGCCGCGGGTGCGTGCTTCCTGATCCTGTTCATGACCATCACCGCCTCTGCCCTCGACCGGCACTTCAGCAGCCGTCTCGCCACGGAAGCACGCCGGTTTCGCGCCTTGGCCGACGCGACGTTCGAAGGCCTGATCTTTGAGCAGGACGGGCAAATCGTCGATGCCAACCGCGCCATGTGCGAGTTGGCGGGAATCGACGCCGCATCGATGATCGGCCGGCCGCTGTCGGATCTGATCCCGGGGCTGGAACTGCGAAGCACCGAACGCGAAAGCCCGGTCGAGTACGACATGCGCCTGCCCGACGGGCAAACCCTGTCGGTGGAAACGCTGTGGCGAAGTGGCGCCGACAGCGGTGAGCGTGTGGTGGCCATTCGCGATATCTCTCGTCAAAAAGCCGCCGAACGCCGGATCGAGCGCATGGTGCGGTACGATCCGCTGACCGGCCTGGCAAATCGCGAACTGTTCGAGCAGCAGTTGCATCGCGCCCTCGCCTTGTCCGATCGGTCGGCGGTCGGGGTCGCTTTGCTCTATGTCGATTTGGACCGTTTCGAATCCGTCAACGAAGCCCTGGGGCATCATGCAACGAGCCAAATCCTGATCCAGACCGCGCGCCGGCTGGCCGGCACCGTGCGGGAAACCGACACCGTCGCCCGGATCGGCCGAGACGAATTCGTCATCATCCAGTCACTCACCGAACAATCCACCGGCGCGGCGGCGTTGGCGGATCGGATTGTGAGCGAAATGGCGCTACCATTCTCCGTCGATGATCAATCGGTCGTGGTAACCGCGAGCGTGGGCGTCGCGCTGTATCCGGCTGACGGCGCTGTGCCGCGCGACCTGATCAAGAACGCGGCGTTGGCCGTGCGCCAGGCAAAGCACGACGGCCGCGGCCGGTGGCGCTATTTCGAAATGGGCATGGAGTTGTTGCTGCGGACAAAGCGATCACTGGAACACGATCTGCGTGTCGCGCTGAAGGAAAATCAACTCAGCCTGAATTATCAGCCCTTCGTCGATACCGCGACACTTGAAGTTGTCGGGTACGAAGCGTTGCTGCGGTGGGATCACCCTGAGCGCGGACGTATTCCGCCGGCCGATTTCATCCCGATCGCCGAGGAATGCGGCCTGATCGTGCCGATCGGAAGCTGGGTGCTCACCACCGCCTGCGCCGAGACCGTGTCCTGGGCCCAGAAACCGATCATCTCGGTGAATCTGTCGCCTGCGCAGTTCCTCCAGCCCGGCATCGTGGCCACGGTGGCCGACGTGCTGAAACAGACCGGCCTGCCGCCCAAGCGGCTGGAACTGGAGATCACCGAAGGCACGCTGATGGCCGACACGCAAAATGCGCTGCGGATCCTGACATCGCTGAAGGCGCTCGGCGTGAAACTCTCGATGGACGACTTCGGCACCGGCTACTCAAGCCTGAGCTATCTGCGGAAATTCCCGTTCGACAAGATCAAGATCGACCGCAGCTTCGTCAGCGATCTCGAAGACGATTCGGAAGCCGAAACCATCGTGCAGGCGATCATCGCGATGAGCCGCAGCCTTCGCCTGGATGTCACAGCCGAGGGCGTGGAGACGAAGCAACAGCTTTCCATGTTGCGGGCGCTGGGCTGCAATTTCGTCCAAGGCTATCTGCTGGGGCGGCCGCGCAGCGCGGCCCAGCTTGAGCACCAGGCGGCCAAGCCGCGTTGGCACATCATCGACCACGACGGGCCGCGCCTGGTGACAACACCGGCAGTGCGATCGGCGTAAACGCGGGGTTGGGGACCGGGTCGGTAGACGTCCGCGGCTTCACCGGACGATCTTGGCCGCCCGGCGCCACCAATCATTGCACCAGCAACTGCGTAAAGAGGACATCGCTGACCTTCGCCGGCGCCACGGCGGCGTTTACGCGCGTTAGCAACTCTTTCAACAGCCGATCGGTGTCTGCAGAATCGTGCAATTCTTCAGGTTTCATATCGCGCATATAGATGGTCAGCAGGTTCTGCACGCGCGGCAGGGCAGACGTCACCTGCACCACATCATCCGGCTTCGGCACGACCAGCCGGGCAGCCAGCTTGACGTAATGGGGCCTGTATCGGTCACTCAGGTTGCCGATCATTTCCGGAATGTCGACATAACTCGGTGGCACCGGTTTGGCTGCTTCCGAGGCCTGCTTGTCATGCCTGTCCATTCCCAGCAGACGCGGCAGAACGCCACTGAACCAAAGTCCGGCGCCTGTCAGAAGCAGCCCGGCCGGAACGGCGATCAAAACAAGTTTGCGCTTTCTGGACGCCTTGGGCGGCGCTTCAGTTGTCTTCTGGGCTATGGGTCGGGCTGAACTCATGCCCGTCATGTTGGCAGACAGGTATTAAGAAAACGTTATCCAAATCCAGCCGGCTGCACGAATGCGACGACTGGCCGGACGGGTATCCATGACTTTATCCGGCCTTTGCCACATCCACGAAATGCGCGCCGGTCAATCGCACAAGATCGGCTGGCGTCAGCGCGAACACCGCGTTTGGCGACCCCGCCGCCGCCCAGATCCGCGCATATGCCTGCAAGTCACGATCGAGGAAGACGACCGGCGGCGTCGCATGCCCGACCGGCGGCACACCGCCCACCGCGAACCCAGTCAGATCCAGCACGAATGCCGCGTCCGCCCGGCTGATTTTCTGCCCGAGCACAGCGGCGACTTTCTTCTCATCCACCCGGTTGGTTCCCGATGCCACCACCAGCACCGGCGTTCCATCCACCGCCCTGAACAGCATCGACTTGGCGATCTGCGCCACATCGCAGCCGATCGCCTCCGCCGCTTCCGCCGACGAATGCGTGCTTTGATCGAACTCCATGACGCGGAAGCCGTCCCCCAGGATGGCCTGGATGCGCATCGCACCGTCGCTGCTGGCTGGTTTCATGATGGTCCCTCTGCTCTACCCGCAGACGAAATTGTGCCGGGATCGGAGCGCTTGTGGTAGGCCGAGAATAACGAAACGATGCTCAGGCGAAAGACCCAGGCCCATGCGTGACGATCATCATCGCCACCTGATCCGCGCGATGCTTGCCGCCCGGATCGCCATACACCGAGCCCCGCGCAAACCTCCTGGACGAGGGTTGTGGGCGGCGCTCGGGCCCGGGCTCATCACCGGCGCGTCCGACGACGATCCGTCCGGGATCGCCACCTACTCCCAGGTGGGTGCGCAATTCGGCTTCGCGATGTGCTGGGTGATGCTGTTCACCTTCCCGCTGATGGCAGCGATTCAGGAGATCAGCGGACGCATCGGCCGGGTGACGGGACAAGGGATCGCCGGCAACATCCGGAAGCACTACTCGAAGCCACTTCTGCGCGCGATCGTCGCGCTGCTGCTGGTCGCCAACATCATCAACCTGGGCGCCGACCTGGGGGCAATGGGCGACGCATTGACGTTGCTGATCGGCGGCTCACCGCATCTTTATGTCGTCGGATTCGCGGTCGGCTGCGTCGCGCTGGAAACGTTCTCCCGCTACGAACGCTATGTCGTCCTGCTGAAATGGAGTTCCGCCTTCCTGCTCGCCTACGTCGCGACCGCGCTCGTTGTGGACACGCCCTGGGGCCTTGTGGCACGCGATACCTTCATCCCGACATTCCGCCTGGACACCGACTACGTCGTCGCCGTCGTCGCGGTCCTCGGCACTACCATCACCCCGTACTGTTTCTTCTGGCAGTCGTCGCAGGAAGCCGAGGACGAACGGATAGACCCGTTTGGTAAAACGTTGCTGGAGGCGCCGGAGCAGGCAAAAGTGCAGATCGGGCGCATCCGGTTGGATACCTTTGTCGGGATGGGATACTCGAACCTCATCAGCCTGTTCATCATCATTACCGCCGCCGCGACACTGAATGCACACGGCGTTACCAACATTCAGACCTCGGCCCAGGCGGCGGAGGCATTAAGACCGATCGCCGGCCCGCTGACGTTCTGGATCTTCTCCATCGGAATCATCGGCATTGGTCTGTTGGCGATCCCTGTGCTGGCGGGATCGTGCGCCTACGCACTGGGCGAGGCCCTTGACTGGCCCACCGGCCTCGACCGTCAGCCCCTGGACGCTCGGGCGTTCTACGGCACCATCGCGGTGGCGACGCTGATCGGGATCGCCGTCAACTTCGTCGGCCTGGACCCGGTGAAGGCGCTGTTCTGGGCCGCGGTCATCAACGGCGTTGTTGCAGTACCGCTGATGGCGGTGATCATGATCATGGCAATGGCGCCGAAGGTGATGGGACAATTCACGTTGTCACGCGGATTGTGCGCGATGGGATGGCTATGCACCGCCGTAATGACGGTCGCCGTGGGGATCATGTTCGCGACGTGGTAGGGATCGAAGACTGGATGGTCACTTCCTGACCTTTTGCTCCTCCGCCTGCGCCGCCGCCAACTCCTCCCGACAAATTTGTTCAAGCCGAAGCAAATCGTCGTGGACCAGCGACCACATCACAGGGGCGGCTATATTTTCGTAATTGTGCCGCAGCACGTTCCCGATACCCGCGACTTTGCGCCACGGGATGTCCGGATGCCGGGCTTTCAATTCGACGGTCAGATGACGACTGGCCTCGGACATGATTTCAACGCCCCGCTCAACCAACCACCGGCTTTGCCAGTCCGCTTCGAACACCTCAAACGACATATTGCAGACGACTTCACGAACCCGCTCGATCGCTTCGACGATGTCGTCCAATCGTGGGATCAGCGTCCGGGCGGTCACTAGAAAACCTGCACCGCCGAAGCCTCTATCCCTTGCCTCAGAGTCCGATGAAGGCTGTCCCGGGTCATGATATCGGCCTTTCGGCCCAGGATGCCGGAGGTTCGCTCCTTCACATCCATCAACTGAAAAAGCCCGAATTTCCCCCTGTCATAATCAAAGAACAGATCCACATCGGAATCATCTCGCGCCTCACCACGCGCGGTAGACCCGAAAAGATACAGGCTTTGCACACCAAGCCGTTTCAACTCGGCTTCGTGCGCTTTCAGCTTCGCAATGACTGCGTCGCGTTCCATAGCGATACCATACCACAAACCAATGGGCAGTCGTTACCCCACCAAACGCCGGGCGATCCCGATGATGCGGTGCGCTTCTGACCACAGCCCGTATGGTTCCAGCGCATCCATCGGCGCCCAGACCGCCGACGTCACGTCGGTCGCCGCCACCGGTTCCCCCGCCACCCACCGGGCGGCGAAATCCAGGATCGTGTAATGGAACCGTACCCGCCCATCCTCATCGCGGCGGATCGTATCGACATGCGCGCAGAAATGCAGTTCGCCCACCGCCAGCCCGCATTCTTCCATCAGTTCACGCCGAGCGGCTTCCTCACACGTCTCACCGACGTCCTGGGCGCCACCGGGCAGGGTCCAGCTTCCCAGGTTCGGCGGCTTGCCGCGCTGACACAGCAGGACATGGTCGCCCTTGATCACCACGATCCCAATCCCGACGAAGGGCCGGGTCGGATATTCGCGATCGGTCATTTCGTAGCCGCGGCGGGTGCGGCCGGCTTCGCGGGTTCCGCCGCCTTCAGGTCGTCCATCGTCGGCACCAGCGATTTCTCCTTCCAGGACCCGATCTGGTACGTCCATCCAGCCAGCCGCCCATTCAACGCCGCCGCCTCGGCCTTCTCCTTGTCGGAGGTAGCGGACGCCGCGAATCGAGCCCAGACATCCTTGTCAGCGTGGAACACGGTGACCGTCACCGCAAGTCCGTCGTCGGTCGTGAACATTGCGTGGCCTGTCTCAGTGCCAGGCGCATCGGCGTTGGCCTTCACCTCCTGGAACGTCAGCAACTCCAGCGCTCGGGCCACGTCATCGACCTTGTAGTCCTCCAGCTTGGGATGGTCGGCCGGCTGCGTCAGTTCAAGCTTTCCACCCTTCTGCCGTCCGAACATCAGCGCCTGGTCGCCCACGGCTACCGAGGCGATCCGCTCATGCCCGATGTTCATCACAGTCCGGTCCAGCCAAAGCGAGGAGTCCGCATCGACCTGCAAATCGCCCTCGGCGAGCCACGACTGATTCTCGCCCGGCCGGCGGACATAGATCTCATCCGGCACGTTCGCCTGGCTGCGCACCCGCCGATGCCCGGCAATCAGCGCCACGATCGGCTTGCCCGCCGCATCGACCAACCGCAGCAGGTCGGCGCTGGACGTGACACCGTTCGGATCATCCACGCCCAGCCGGCTAAACTGCGAGGGATCACTGGTCCTGGGTTCCGCCAGCCGCAGTTCCGTCAGCGCCGTCAGCATGCCGCGCAGCTTGGCTTCCTGCACGGGGTAGTCATGCATCGATGCCACGCCCCAGCCGCCATCCGTCCGCTTTTCGATCACCGTCTGCTTGCCCTGATGGGTGATCTCGATACGAGCGACCTGCGGCAGCTTCGGCGTCAGGCCGGGGAACATCAGCGCGCCCCGCGCCACCGTCGTCTGTTCATCGGGCGTCGTGGCCGTGCCGAAATACCATCCACCGGCGATGGCGATGACAGCCAACGCCACCAGCAGCCCAACCGTCCGAACCCTCATGATCTGGCCCTCGCACGCCGGCGTCGCTGGACGATACCCATGCCGATCGCCAGCACCGCCAACAGCGCGGGCACCAGCACGATGGTGAATACCCGCATCTCATCCTGCAGCGTGGAGATGTCGCGGTTCAGTTCCAGTTGCACCGCCCGCAATTTCTTGCGCGTCTCCAGCACGTCGCCCCTGGCGGCATCGATCGCGGCACTCTGTTCGGGGGTGATGATGGCGTCCGTCTTGGCATTGCCGTCCGATTGCACCCCACCGGACCGCAGGGTGCGGAGTTGCTTCTCCACATCGTCCAGATGCTGCTGCAAGGTCTGCTGGGTCTGGCGGAATTGCGCCTCTGCCTCATTCTGCATCTCGGCCACCAGCGTGAACGGCCGGTCGGTGTCGCCACGCGACCGCAGCCCGATCAGCGCATCGCTGCCGGCCAGCGTGCCGATCAGGTTGGCGACGAACGGCCCATTGTCGGAAAACGGCGTCGCGGTCTGCTGGCCGAAGAAGTCCGACATGTGCACCCAAAACCGGTCGGCCAGGATGTCGGAGTCGGCCACCACCACCATGTTCGCCGGCTCCTTGGTCTGCGCGATGTAAGCCGGGAAATTTGCCGGCCGTTTCTGCCCCGCCGCCAGCGGTGGCGGGCCGGAGAACACGGACTTCAGGACCCCATGCACCCGGGCGGCGATCACGCGCGGCCCGCCTTCCTCCTTGAACCCGGCCAGCACCTTGGCCGGGTCGGGTACCTTCAGTTCATCCAGCGGAATCAGGCCGCTATGCGCGCTGGTAGTCAACAGCGGCGTGAAATCGATCGAGGCTTTCGGCGCCTTGGACAGGAACCCTGACGACGCCACCGTCACCTGCTGCAAATCCGCCGTCGCCGGATCGTCGTGATTGATCCCGTCGCGGATATTGAACCAGGCGAGATAGTTCACCGCGCCCTGCTGGTCGCCGTTGCCCGCTCGCACGCGCCAGGCCCCCGTCAGGTCGCCCACGACCTTCGTCGGATCGAATTCGATCCCCCACGCATCGAACAAT
>NZ_LMUJ01000058.1:11290-31668 GCF_009765975.1 Acidisphaera sp. S103
TGCCGCCCCGCATGACGAACTGGTCGATCGCATACAATGTCGCCGGCGACAGATTCTGCGCCTCGGCGACCAGCAGCACCTGGATGTCGGGGTCGATCACCTGGGCATCCGTCGGCACGGTCTTAACCGTGTTGGTCTGCCGCAGCAGCACCGAGGACGCGTAAGGCTGCCCACCCGGCCCGCGTCCCTGGGTCATCATCATCTGCCGCGGATCGCCGTCCAGCGGCAACGAGGACATCACCCCGACCACCGGCCGCTTCGGATTGGACAACTCATAAACCAGCTTGGTCAGGTCGTATTCCAGGAACCGCTCGCGGTCCGCCTGGAAAAACGGGATGGTCCGCTGGTCATCTTCCAGATTGGTGCCGGCGAGGCCGAAATAGATCTGCGACCCGTTCTGATCCAGCGGCACGCCTTGCAGGCCATACGCCATCGCCCGGTCTTCGGTGTCGCTGAACGGTTCAGGATCGTAAAATTCCAGTTTCACCTTGCCTTTGGACACCGACGCATAATCGCGCAGCATTTCCCGCACATGGTCGGCATAGGACCCATAAGCCGGTACCGTGCTGCCCAATTTGCGTGAGTAGAACAGCCGCAGCGTCACCGGCTCCTTCAGGTCGCGCAGCACCTGCCGGGTTCCGGGCGACAGCGTGTAGATTTTCCCTTGGGTCAGGTCCAACTGCGCTGTCGCCAGCCTTGCGTCGGCGAACATGTTGATACCGATGGCGATCGCCGCGACGGCGATGACACCGAGGATAGAAAATAACAGTCGGCGCATGATCTCAGTCCGCCTTCCGCTGATCGACCAGGACGGTGTTCAGGAACAGGAAGAACCCGATGAACGTCGCGAAGTAGATCACGTCGCGCAGGGCGATGATGCCGCGGGTGAAGTCAGTGAACCGGTCGATCACCGCGATGCGCCGGGTGAACGCGCCCAGCGCGGGGGCGGTGTTCGCCAGGAAGTCGTTGACGATCGGGTTGGATGCGACCGCGAACACGAAGCAGATCGCCACCGCCAGCACGAACGCGATCACCTGGTTGCGGGTCACCGCCGACATCGCCGAACCGACCGACAGGAACGCGCCGGCGACCAGCAGGCAGCCGACATAGCCCGATGCGATCACGCCGTTATCGGGCGACCCCAGGATATTGACTGCGATGACGAACGGGAATGTCAGCGCCAGCGCGATGGCGCAGAACGCCCAGGCAGCCAGGAATTTCCCCAGCACCGCCTGGCCTTGGGTGACCGGCAGGGTCAGCAGCAGCTCGATCGTGCCGAGACGGCGTTCCTCGGCCCACAGCCGCATGGTGATCGCCGGGATCAGCAGCAAGAAGACCCAGGGGACGAAGGTGAAGAACGGGTTCAGGTCCGCCTGGCCGCGGTCGAAGAACTGCCCGAGGTTGAAGGTCAGCGCACCTTGCAAGACCAGGAAGATGACGATGAACACCGTCGCGACCGGGGTGGCGAAGTAAGCGCGCAATTCCCGGTCCGCGATGACGAACGTCCTGCTCATGCGCCACCGGCCTGTATGAGAGTATCGCCTCGCCGCCTCTTGCACGCCCGTGTCAGGGCGGGGGAAATGACCCTTGCTATCGCCGACCAACTCATCACGCCGCCTCCGGCATCGTCAGCGTTCGGAATACTTCCTCCAGCCGTCCCGACGGATGCCGTTGCGACAGTTCGGCGGGGGTCGCATCCGCCACGATCCGACCGCCCGCGATAATGATCGCTCGGGAGCACACGGCATCGACCTCCTCCAGGATATGCGTCGAAATCACGATCGCCTTCTCCGGCGCCATCTGCTCGATCAAGCCGCGCACCTCGTGCTTCTGGTTCGGGTCCAGCCCGTCGGTCGGTTCGTCCAGCACCAGCACCGGCGGATCGTGCAGCAGCGCCTGCGCCAGCCCGACCCGGCGCTTGAACCCTTTCGACAACGTCTCCACCGTTTGGAGCCGCACGCCTTGCAGCGTCGTCAGCCCCAGCGCGTGGTCGACCCGATCCGCCAGTTCGGACCCGGAAAAGCCGCGAATGCGGGCGCAGAAGCGTAGAAACCCTTCGACAGACATCTCGGGATAGGTTGGAGCACCCTCCGGCAGGAATCCCAGCACGCGCCGAGCCGCCACGCTGTCGGTCTGCACGTCATGACCCTGAATCCGGGCTGTCCCGGCGGTCGGGATCATGAACCCGGCCAGCATCCGCATGGTGGTCGATTTCCCGGCGCCGTTCGGGCCGAGAAACCCCAGCACTTCCCCTCGCCGCACCGTGAACGACACGTCGTCCACCGCAACGAACGCACCGAAGCGCTTGGTCAGTCCCTGGATTTCAATCAGAGCCGGCTGGTCCGATGCGTTCGCGACGCGAGTCGACACTCTGCGTTCTCCCAAAGTCCCCGTTAGTCGGCGGACATACCGGAATCGCGGGTCAATGCAACCAGGACGGGCGATTGTGACGGGAGATTAACGCAGCGGAGAGAAAGCCGGCTAACCGGCGATCACGCTATTCGAACAGGGAGTCCACCGCATCCTGCCCCAGGTCCGGATTGGCCGCCGCTTGCTCCGGCGTGACCTCTCCCGCGTTGTTATACGGCGCGCTGACCACCACCCCGCCCATGGACGGTTGTCCTGCCTCGCCCGGCACCATGTCGGTCAACATCGTTTCGACCTGCTGCAAATGCTGGATCGCACGCCTGATCCGCTGGCCGGTCACGTCCTGGAAGGAGCATGCTTCGAAGATCGCGTTGACCTTTTCGCTGACAACATCCATCGAGGCGGGATCGTGCTTGCCGTCCCGCAACCAGTCGCCGATGGCTTCGGCGGCTTCCATGATGCGGTTGGCCGCGGCCTCGGTCGCCTGCACCACCGCCTCCAGTTCCAGGCCACTGTTGCGCGTCGCGGCGGTCGGCATCGCGACCACGTTGGCGATTTGCTCGCGGATGCCTTTCAATTGCCCGGACAGGTTGGTTTCGCTGAAATCCATCAGGTCGGATGTGGCATGAACCTCGGCACTCAGTTCGGCGATCCGCCGGTCGACGAAGGTCCGCAACGCGCCGATCTCCGTCCGGATTGTCGCGCACACCGCTTGCTGGATCTGGTCTGCCTGGTTCGCCACTGTGTCCGCCCGCTGCCAAGGAACGGACCATAAAACCCCAAGGGTGGTTAATATCCGGTAAACGCCCCGTCCTGTCAGGATCTCCAGCGCCGCAACAGCAACGCATTCCCGACGACAGTGACCGAGGACAGCGCCATCGCCCCGCCCGCCACCAACGGACTGAGATACCCGAACGCCGCCAATGGTATGCCCAGCACATTGTAGGCGAACGCCCAGAACAATCCTTGCCAGATCTTGGCCGTGGTCCGACGCGACACCGCGATCGCATCCGCCACCAGCGCCAGGTCGCCGCGCATCAGCGTGATGCCGGCGGTTTCCATCGCGACATCCGTCCCGCCGCCCATGGCGATGCCGATGTCGGCGGCGGCGAGCGCAGGGGCGTCGTTGACCCCGTCCCCCACCATCGCGACAACCTTCTGGCCACCCGCCCGCAACGCGGCCACCGCCGCCGCCTTGTCCGCCGGCAGGATTTTCGCACGCACCGTATCGATCCCGACCTGCCGAGCGACGGCGTCAGCGGCGCCCTGACCGTCGCCGGTCAGCATGACGGTGCGCAATCCCATCTTGTGCAACCGCTCCACCACAGCCCGAGCGCTCGGTTTCACCGTGTCTGAGAAACCCAGTACTGCCAGCGCCCGTCCGGGTTCGGCTAGGAAGGACACGGTCTGCCCCGCCGCGGCCATTGCCTCCGCATCGAGTTCCAACGCATCCAGCGCGATCCCGCGTTCGGCCATCAACCGCGCATTCCCGAGCAGCAGCGTGCGGCCCCCCACCGTCGCGGTCACCCCCAGACCGGGCAATGTCCGGAAATCCGCCACGGTGGGCAATGTCAGACCCTTGGCGGCGGTGCGCACCGCTTCGGCCAATGGATGCTCGCTGCCGGACTGCAACGCCGCGACGTCGGCCAGGTAATCCGCCGGCACGATCCGGGTCAGCGACGGTTTTCCCAGCGTCAGCGTGCCAGTCTTGTCGAAGGCGATCACGTGCACCGCATGGGCACGCTCCAAGGCCGCCGCGTCGCGGATCAGGATACCCCGGCGCGCCGCCATTCCGGTGCCGACCATGATCGCGGTCGGCGTCGCAAGGCCCAGGGCACAGGGGCACGCGATTACCAGCACCGACACGGCATTCAGGATCGCGGCCGACGGCGTGGCGCCGGCGATCAGCCAGCCAGCCACGGTCACCAGCGCCAGGACCAGCACCACGGGGACGAACACCGCGCTGACCCGGTCCGCCAGACGTTGGATCGGTGCTTTCGACGCCTGCGCGTCCTCCACCAACCGCACGATTCGCGCCAGCATCGTCTCGGCGCCGATAGCGGTGGTTTCGATGACCAGATGCCCGTCGGTGTCGATGGCACCGGCCGCGACGGTGTCGCCGACCCCGTGGTCCACCGGAAGGCTCTCACCGGTCAGCATGGAGGCGTCGATCGCCGCCCTGCCCTCCCGGATGCGCCCATCCACCGGGATGCGCTCCCCCGGGCGGACGACGACAAGGTCGCCATGACGCACGGCGGCGATCGGGACGTCGCTTTCCGTCCCGTCGCGCCTGACGCGGGCAGTGGCTGGCCGCAGACGCATCAGCGCATTGATGGCGGTGACGGTGCCGCGGCGGGCGCGCGCCTCCAGCGCCTTGCCCGTCAGCACGAAGGTGATCAGCAGCGCCGAGGACTCGAAATACAGGCCATGCGCATGGCCTGTGCGGAACCACAGCCAGGTGGACAGGCCCCACGCGGCCGAGGTGCCAAGCGCCACCAGCAGGTCCATGTTGCCGGACAGCCCGCGGGCGGCGTTCCAGCCGGCGCGATAGAAGCGAGCGCCGAACCAGAATTGCACCACCGAGGCCAGCGCGAACTGCGCCCACCCCGGCACCATCAGCGCCGGGACCACCATGCCGGCCAGCAACGGCGCGGTCAGCACGGCGGCACCCACCAAATGAGGGAGATCGCGCCGGTCGCGGGATTTATGGTCGGCCGGCGGCGCCTCCGGCTGGATTTCCGTCGCGCCGTAGCCAGCCTTCACCACGGCCCTGATCAGTGTTGCCGCATCAGGCGCCGCTCCGGTGACCTGCGCCCGTTCGGTGGCCAGGTTGACCGAGGCGTTGGTGACCCCGGGAATGCGGGACAGAACTTTCTCCACCCGGCTGACGCAGGAGGCGCAGGTCATGCCGGTGATGGCGAGGTCGATGGTTCCGGTAGGATCGACAGGTTCGACGGCGGCGTTCATGGTGAAGGATAAAGGGACGAAACGACGTTGTTCAACCGAACGCATGCCGGACGCTGTGCGGTGTCAGATGGCTGCGCCCCTGCTCTAGCGAATCGTCCGGCCGCTGTGGGGGTCGAGTCGGTGCCGTCGCGGGCGAACGCTGGCCCACACAGGCCAGCTTTCCCTGGATCTCCGGCGCAGAACGGGTGGGATCCTGTCCCGCGCCGGATAGTAGGTCCGGCTACTTATTCTCCTCCCGCTTGCCGGGCTCCGGATGGGCCGCGGCAGGTGCGGGATGCGCCGCGGCGGGAGCGGGACGAGGCGCCGCAGCCGGATTCTCAGCCGGGCGCGCCATTGGGCGTTCGGCCGGATGCGGTTGTGCGGCCGCCGCGGGGCGGGCTGCCGCGGATTCATCCGGACGCGGCTGTGCGGCCGGGCGGGCCGCCGCGTGTTCTCCCGGACGTCCCGGCGCAGCCTCACCTGGATGCGCTGCCGCGGGTTCGCCCGGACGGGCCGGTGTCGCCTCACCTGGACGAGCCGCCGCGTGTTCTCCTGGATGCGCCGGTGTCGCGTCACCCGGGCGGGCCGCGGGTTCGCCCGGACGGGCCGGTGTCACCTCACCTGGACGAGCCGCTGCGTGTTCTCCTGGATGCGCCGGTGTCGCCTCACCCGGACGGGCCCCGGGTTCGCCCGGACGGGCCGGTGTCGCCTCACCTGGACGAGCCGCCACGTGTTCTCCTGGATGCGCCGGTGTCGCGTCACCCGGACGGGCCCCGGGTTCGCCCGGACGGGCCGGTGTGGCCTCACCTGGACGAGCCGCCGCGTGCTCTCCCGGACGCCCCGGGGCGGCCGTTTGCTCGGTCGTGCTGGCATGCTCAGCGCGGACGACGCCCGCCCCCTGGAATTGGTCCGGACGCGCCGTCGCGGCGATCGTCGGATGGCCGCCGTTACGGCTCGCTGCGAGTGCGGGAGTCTTGGCCGCCGTCGCGATGTGCGACGTCTGGGCCGCGGTCATCGCCACATGATGCTCCTGCTCAATCTGCCGTTGCGCCGCGGTCGGCTGGGTCGCCAGGCCGCCCGAGCCGCCGTTGTAGCTGACATGCGAATTGTTGACGACCGTCACATTACTTACATAGACATTGGTGACCTTGACGGAGCCGAAATTATTGGCCGTCCGGTTATAGGCGAAACGCCCACTCTGCCAGCGGCCCCCTTCGTAACCATTGCCGCCGTAGCCATAGCCGTAATTGACGCCACCGTAGTAACCGACACTTTGTCCCCAATAGCCATCGTGGAACGCATAGGCCCCGTTGCTCCAACCCCAGTAAGGCGGAGTCCACAGCACATTCACCGAAGGCGGTTCGACCCAGGTACCGGGCACCCAGTAATAATCCACCCCTTGAGCCCAGGCCCAATAGCCGGGGGTCCATATATAACCGAGGGCGGGCATTGCTGGCTGCTCATAGTCCGGCAGAACCGGCGGAGCGACCTGGACCGAAATTCCGATCGACACCTGTGCCGCCGCCGGAGTTGGCGCCATCACGGCCAGGGGGCTCGCGAGAACGGTGGCGACCAGCAAAGATGTTCGCAATGTCAAGTGCTTATAAACGGCCATTCTAACCTCACTGTTACGGAAGTGATCCAGGATTCGCGTGCACCCCTGCCCCCACACCTCCGCGGGGCCGGGACCGAGTGTCGGGTTACCGCCTTACAACGCCCCAATTCCCCGGTTGGTGGGCGACGATCCGATCAAGAGTGCGACATCCCACCCACGAGGCTCGGCACATGCCGGAACCGAAAGGCGGCGGACGCGGCCAGGATTCGATATCATTTTGATTACAAATCAGTGAATGACCGTGCCACCCACGCGAAGCCAAGGCATGATCCCCGGCCCCATCATCGCCCAGCGGAAAACCATCCGTCAGGTAACGATCGGCACCCCGCCCCGTCCGCTCTCCCGCATCATCCGGTCCATATGCCGCAGCAGGGCTCGGCAGGCCGCATCCTCATCGGCGCACTGCTCCAGCGGCGATTTCCGTCCGTGTTCGCTGTAGTAGACCGACCACCCGCCGGTCGCGGGCTCGATCCCGACGCATTCGCCGGTCCCCAGCCCGCCGTCGGTTACGTAAAACCAGTCAGGGACGCCCGCATTGCGGATCCGAACCACTGCTTCCGCCAGCGTCATAGGAAACCACCTTGATCGCACCATCCGCCACCAGCTTATACGCGGGATCGGCAGTTTGCACCTGGACCGCTCCGCCCGGCTCGCCAAACCAGGGGGCTGCCTTGCAGGACTTCACCGCGATCGGCTTCACGACGCGATACACCCGATAGTCCATCTGCCTGCAGACATACGGCACGGCTCGCGAGCGGTAGCTTTCACCCTTCGGACTGAAGAACGTGCCGCCCTCGCTGCCGAAGCGGTCGATCATCTGCCCCGGGGTCAGGCTTTGCGCCACCGGCGCGGATGCGCATCCATCGTTCGGCGGCCAGGAGATCTGGGTTTTGGCATCGACCCACTGAATCCATTTCGGCACCAGGTCCCAACGCAGATTCGCCGGGAAGCCGGCCGGTGCGGCGGTGGGCGTGGCGGCAGGCGCGGTCTGGCTGGTTTGCGCCAGCACCGGTGCCAACGGTGAAAAACCCAGCAGGGAAGCGGCAACGAACAGGGATCGAACGAAACGATTCATCTTGGGCGGGACCTTTCCGGTTTATCCGTGACCGGCCGGTTCGCCGCGTACTCGATCGTCCGGCGCCGGCAACCAGCCAACGCCAAAGACCATAGTCGTGACTGTCCTGTAAGGTAAAGCCATCCGGGCGGCGAAGAATGAGTGCTTTGTCGAATTAGCGCGTTTGTCGCAGCGGATTCACAGCATGAGCACGATCCGGCCGATGCACCCTGCCTGTGCAACCTGATCGCACGCCGCCTCGTTATCGTCCGTGATCCAAGCAGGAGTGACATCGATGGACGACATCAAGGCCACGGCAGCGGCACACCATAACGATGCGGCGCTCCATCTGGAAAACGCCGCCAGAATGCATCGCGACGCCGCCAAACAGTGCGAATCCGGCAATTTCGAGAAAGCCCAGCATCTCGCGACCGAGGCGGCCGAAACCGACACCGCCGCCAACCAGCATGCCATGCAGGCGCTCGACCTGTACCGTCATCACGCCGAGGCAGTCACCGCCCGCAAGGAGGAAGCCGCCGCGGACGAGGCCGCCAGGGCCGCGAAAAAGGCCGCAAAAGCCGTGTAGCCACCAGCCTGTGTGACGCCGCGCGAAACCCCATATATGCTCCCCGCCTGACACGAAGGGAGCCTTACGCATGAGCGCGACACAGGAAACCGCCACGTTGGGCGGCGGCTGCTTCTGGTGCCTGGAAGCGGTCTTCAAGGACCTGCGCGGGGTAAGCTGGGTCATGTCCGGCTACGCCGCCGGCCATATCGCCAACCCGAGCTACAAGGCCGTCTGCACCGGCAACACCGGCCACGCCGAGGTTGTGCAGGTCAAGTTCGACCCCGCCGAATTATCCTACGCCGACCTGCTGCGGGTGTTCTTCTCCATCCACGACCCCACCACCCTCAATCGCCAGGGCAACGATGTCGGCACACAGTACCGCTCCATCATCCTGACCCATTCGGACGCCCAGGCGGCAACCGCGAAAGCCGTCATGCAAGAGATCGCGGACGCGAAAATCTGGTCCGGCAAGTTGGTGACCCAGATCGAGCCGTTGACCGCGTTCTACGAGGCCGAACCCGAACACCACGACTATTTCGCGCAAAACCCGTGGAGCGGCTACTGTCAGGTCGTCGTCGCGCCAAAGGTGGTGAAGTTCAGGAAGCAGTTCGCCGACAGGGTCAAGCGCGACGCGGCGGCCTAGGGAAAAAGCCCGTTTGACGCCAACCGCCGCCGTCTGTAACGAACCAGGAAAACGGAGCCGTCCATGGACCTGACCTTCACCCCCGAGGAAATCGCCTTCCGCGACGAAGCGCGCCACTTCTTCCGTACGGCGATCCCGGAGTCCATCAGAGCGAAAGTCGCGGAAGGCGAGGGCCTGACCCGCGACGACATGATCACCGCCCAGCGCATCCTGAACGCGCGCGGCTGGTGTACGGTGAACTGGCCGGTCGAATGGGGTGGCCAGAACTGGACGCCGATCCAGGTCTATCTCTACCAGGATGAGATGCAGCAGGCGAACTGCCCGTCGCCCATCGCCTTCAACGTTTCCATGGTCGGCCCGGTCATCGCCCAGTTCGGCAGCCAGGCGATCAAGGAACGCTTCCTGCCGGCGACTGCCAACGCCGACATCTTCTGGTGCCAGGGCTTCTCCGAACCCGGTTCCGGCTCCGATCTAGCCTCGTTGCGCACCAAGGCCGAGAAGCACGGCGACAAATACATCGTCAACGGCCAGAAGATCTGGACCACACTGGCGCAATACGCCGACTGGATCTTCTGCCTGGTCCGCACCGACCCCGCCGCCAAGGCGCAGGAGGGTATTTCCTTCCTGCTGATCGACATGAAGACCCCCGGCATCACCGTGCGCCCGATCGTCACCATGGACGGCGGGCGGGAGGTGAATGAGGTCTTCTTCGACAACGTCGAGGTCCCTGCGGAAAACCTCGTCGGCCAGGAGAACAAAGGCTGGGACTATGCCAAGTTCCTCCTCGGCAACGAACGCACCGGCATCGCCCGCGTCGGAGCCTCGAAAGCCAAGATCGCCCGCATCAAGGAACTCGCCGCCCTGGAATTCGCCGGCGAACGTCCGCTGATCGAAAGTCCCCGCTTCCAGGAAAAACTGGCCGCCGTCGAGGTCGAACTGAAAGCCCTGGAAATGACCCAACTGCGGGTCGTTTCAGACGAACGGAAAATGGAAAAGGGCCGGCAGAACCCCGCGTCCTCGATCCTGAAACTGAAAGGCTCCGTCATCCAGCAGCAACTGACCGAACTGCTGATGGAGGTGGTCGGCCCCTACGTCATGCCCTATCAGCGTGACTTCGACGGCAACAACGAACCCGCCATCGGCCCGGATTACGCTTCCGAGGCCGCGCCGATGTATTTCAACTATCGAAAAGTCTCGATCTACGGCGGATCGAACGAAATCCAGCGCAACATCATCGCCAAAGCCATCCTGGGGTTGTAACAACATGGATTTCGATCTCTCCGAGGACCAGCGCCTGCTCAAGGAAAGCGTCGATCGGCTGATCGCCGACCAGTACCAGTTCGAGCACCGGAAGAAATACGCCCAGGAACCCACCGGCTACAGCCCCGCCATGTGGTCTCAGATCACCGAAGTGGGTCTGCTCGGCCTCCCCTTCGAGGAAACCCTCGGCGGCTTTGGCGGCGGCGCGGTGGAAACCGCCATCGTCATGGAAGCCTTCGGCCGTGGCCTCGTCCTGGAACCCTATTTCGCCACCGTCATCCTCGGCGGCGGTCTGCTTCGCCGCGCCGCCGCCACCGCCATGCTGGGTGCGCTGGCCCCGAAAGTTGCCGCCGGCAAGCTGAAACTGGCCTTCGCCCATGTCGAGCGCCACTCCCGCTACAACCTCGCCGACGTCACCACCACCGCACGCAAGGACGGCAGCGCCTACGTCCTTGATGGTGCCAAAAGCGTCGTGATCCACGGCGATTCCGCCGACCGCATCTTCGTCACCGCCCGCATCGCCGGCGAACGCCGAGCCCGCAACGGCATCGGCCTGTTCCTGATCGACCCCGCCGCGCCAGGCGTCACCAGACGCGGCTACCCCACCCAGGACGGCCAGCGCGCCGCCGAACTCACCCTAACCAACGTCCGCGTCACCGCCGACGACCTGGTCAGCGACAACGCCCTGCCGGCAATCGAGCACGTCATCGACGAAGCCATTGCCGCCCTGTGCGCCGAGGCCGTCGGCGCCATGCAATCCCTGCAGGACCTGACCCTGGAATACCTGAAAACCCGCAAGCAGTTCGGCCGCCCCATCGGCTCCTTCCAGGTCCTCCAGCACCGTTCGGTCGACATGCTGGTCGCCGTCGAGCAGGCCCGCAGCATGGCCATGTTCGCCGCCGTCATGGCCGCCGAGGAAAACCCCATCGAGCGCCGCCGCGCCATCTCCGCCGCCAAGGTGCAGATCGGCCGCTCGGCCCGCCACGTCGGGCAAGAGGCGATCCAGCTTCACGGCGGCATCGGCATGACCAACGAATACGCCGCCGGCCATTACTTCAAGCGCCTGACCATGATCGACCAGCTTTACGGCGACGCCGACACCCATCTGTCCACTTTGGCCGCACTTGGCGGCCTGTTCGGCAAAGTCGCGTGAACCAAGCCGTTCTGCTGGATCTGGACGGGACCCTCGCGGATTCCCGGCCGGGCATCATCGCCTGTTTCCGTCACATGCTGGCCGAACTCGGCCATGATCCCGCCGAGGCCGGCGACCTGACCTGGGCGGTCGGCCCGCCGATGGCCGTGTCGGTCGGCACGCTGCTGGCGAAATACGGCGACGACCGGCTTGATCTCGGCCTCGCCACCTACCGCGCCCGCTACTCCGCTGTGGCGATCTACGACTGCACGGTCTTCCCCGGCGTCATGGCCATGCTCGCCGCTCTGAAAGACGCCGGCCGAACACTGTGTCTGGCCACATCCAAGCGCCGGGACTTCGCCGAACGCGTCGTCGACTACCTCGAACTCCGCCAGTACGTGCCGAAGGTCTACGGCGCGCTGCCCGGTGGCGGACTGGACGACAAGAAAGACCTGCTGGCCGAAATCCTGCGTGCCGAGGGCTTCGACGCCGCCAACACGACCATGGTCGGCGACCGCCTGCACGACATCCACGCCGCCCAGGCCAACAACATCCGTTCGATCGGTGTCCTCTGGGGCTATGGCGGCCAGGCCGAACTCCAGGAAGCCGGCGCGAACATCCTCGCTGAAACGCCGGACGACGTCCTCCACCTGTTGTAACGGCACCGCCTGATCTGTCTCGCAATCATCGCGGACACGGTCGACGTATTCAGGCTATCGTGGCCCGCTTCATTCGCCGGCGCTCGCATTGATGTGCGGCTACGTCCGCGAACGGGTGGACTATCATATGTTGGACCGTCACGGGGACAAGTCCAACCGGCTGCTAGGAGACTACCTGATGCTGATCGCCGGTGATATCGGTGGCACCACGACGCGCCTGGCTCTGGTTTCGCCCGAAGCGGGCCCTCGAGCGTTTGTCGCGGAACAGGAATTCCCCAGCGCCGATTTCAATGGGTTGCAGCCGATCGTCAATGCCTTCCTGGCCAACACCGGTGCCCACGCCACCGCCGCGTGCTTCGATGTCGCCGGCCCCGTCATCGATGGCCGAGCACACCTGACCAATTTACCCTGGGATCTGGAGGAAGTCTCGCTGTGCGCGAGCCTCGATCTCCAACGGGTCACCCTACTGAACGACCTGCGCGCCATCGCCCACGCGGTCCCGTACCTGCAACCGGATGAGACGGTGCAGATCAACGCCGGCAAGGCGCAGGCACAGGCCCCGATCGCGGTCCTGGCGCCCGGTACCGGCCTGGGCGAGGCATTCCTGATCTGGGGCGGACAGCACTACATCGCCTGCGCTTCGGAAGGAGGCCACGCCGATTTCGCCCCGACCAACACGGTCCAGGCCGGGCTGTGGGCCTTCCTGACCGAACGCTTCCGCCATGCGGCCTACGAACGGGTCTGCGCCGGTTCCGGCCTGCCGAACGTCTACGACTACGTGCGGTCACGCGACCCGTCGTCGGAAAGTCCCGCTTTCGCCGCCAAACTACATGCCGCCCACGACCGTACCCCTATAATTGTCGGCGCGGCCCTGAACGATCCCGACAACAACCCCCTCGCGGCCGAAACGCTGCGCATCGTGATCGATGTCTGGGGCGCCGAGGCCGGCAACCTCGCGCTGAAAGTGATGGCGACCGGCGGCGTCTATCTGGCCGGCGGTATGCCGCCGCGCGTGCTGCCACAGCTTCAGGATGGCGCCTTCATGCGGGCCTTTACCGCGAAGGGGCGTTTTGCCAACCTGCTGAATTCGGTGCCGGTCCACGTCATCACCGTCAACGCCGCCCTGCTCGGTGCCGCTATTTATGGCTTGGAACATACAAGCGGCAACTGAACCGGACAGTTAGACTTCAATCTTCCGAGGCGCCCCAGCGGCAGCCAGTGACCAAGGAGCGAAGCAATGCAGCTAGGAATGATCGGCCTGGGACGGATGGGCGGCAACATGGTGATCCGGCTGGCCAAGGCAGGTCATGAATGCCTGGTCTATGACAGCCACCACGAAGCGGTGGATGCACTGGTCGCCAAGGGGGCGAAAGGCACCACCAGCCTGCCCGACTTCGTCAAGCAACTGAGCAAACCCCGCCTCGTATGGCTCATGGTGCCCGCGGCCGTCGTCGATCCGGTGCTCACCACCCTCATTCCGTTGCTGGAGCCAGGGGACATCGTCGTTGACGGCGGCAACTCCTACTACCACGATGACATCCGCCGCGCCGGGGAACTGCGCGCGAAGGGTCTCCACTATGTCGATGTCGGGGTCAGCGGCGGCGTCTGGGGGCTGGAGCGCGGCTACTGCCACATGATCGGCGGCGAACCCGAGGTGGTAAAGCGGCTCGATCCCATCTTCCGTTCGCTCGCACCCGGGATGGACGCGGCGCCCCGCACCCCAGGTGCCGAGGGCGAGCCAGGCACCGCCGAACTGGGCTATCTGCACTGCGGCCCGAACGGCGCCGGCCACTTCGTGAAAATGGTGCATAATGGCATCGAATACGGCCTGATGGCGGCCTATGCCGAGGGCTTTAACATCATCAAGCATGCCAATGCCGGGTTGCACACGCAGGTCGACGACGCCGAGACGACCCCGCTGCGCCATCCCGAACACTATAAATACGACATCGACGTTGCCCAGGTCGCCGAGGTCTGGCGGCGCGGCAGCGTGGTGGCATCCTGGCTGCTCGACTTGACTGCCAGCGCCCTGCGCAAAAGCCCCGACCTCGACGGCTTCGCCGGTCGCGTCTCCGATTCCGGCGAAGGCCGCTGGACCGTGACAGCGGCGGTCGACGAAAGCGTGCCGGCGCCGGTGATCTCCGCGGCGCTGTTCGCCCGCTTCAGCTCGCGCGGCGAGGCGGACTATGGCGACCGCCTGCTGTCCGCCCTCCGCTTCGAATTCGGCGGCCACGTCGAGAAGCCGAAGGAGGGCCATTGATCCCGGCGCCGCGTGACGCCATCGTCTTGTCTATCAGATCGGCGATCCATTGACCGGCCACCTCCTGGCCGGTCCCACTGAGCAAAAGGAACCGAACCATGGCATCAGACGCACCCAAGGCCCTGAACACGCTTGGCCAAAGCCTGTGGCTCGACAACATCACCCGTGACCTGCTCGATAGCGGCACGCTGAAGCGCTACATCGACGAATTGTCGGTTACCGGATTGACCTCCAACCCGACGATCTTCGACAATGCGATCGCCCGCAGTTCCTGGTACGACAGCGAGATCCGCAAGCAGCTAGACGCCGGC
Source organism: Acidisphaera sp. S103 (assembly GCF_009765975.1). GTDB lineage: Bacteria > Pseudomonadota > Alphaproteobacteria > Acetobacterales > Acetobacteraceae > Rhodopila. Next base: position 26,106 of record NZ_LMUJ01000058.1, read on the forward strand.
GCGTCGGGCGAGGGTCTGTTCTTTACGCTGGCTGTCCAGGACCTCAGCCGAGCGGCGGACCTGTTCCTGCCGGTCTATGAGCGCTCCGGGACGGTGGACGGCTTCGTGTCGCTGGAAGTGTCGCCGCTGCTCGCCTACGACACCAAGGCGACGGTCGAGCAGGCCAAGACCCTGCACAAGCAGGCCAACAAGCCGAATCTGTTCATCAAGATCCCCGGCACCCCAGAAGGCCTGCCGGCGATCACCGAGGCGATCTTCGCGGGCGTGGCGGTGAACGTCACCTTGCTGTTCTCCACCGACCAGTACAAGGCCGCCGCCGACGCCTACATGAAGGGTCTGGAGCAGCGCGTCGCCGCGGGATTGTCCGCGGACGTGCGTTCGGTCGCGTCTTTATTCGTCAGCCGCTGGGACGTGGCGATAGCCGACAAAGTGCCGGCCGCGTTGCGTAACACGCTAGGGCCGGCGGTCAGCAGGCAAGCCTACAAAGCCTACCGCGACATCCTGGAGAGCGATCGCTTCCAACGCCTGGAGAATGTCGGCGCGCGCGCGCAGCGCCTGCTGTTCGCCAGCACCGGGACAAAGGACAAGGACGCGTCCGATACGCTTTATATCGAGGGTCTCGCGGCACCGAACACGGTGAACACGATGCCCGAGGGCACGCTGCTGGCCTTCGCCGATCACGGCAAGACGGCAACCGCGCTGTCCCGCGACGGCGGCGACGCGGAGGCGGTGCTCGCCAAGCACATCAAGGCGGGCATCGACCTGACGGCGCTGTCGGCCCAACTGCAATCCGAAGGCGCCAAGGGTTTCGTCAAATCCTGGCACGAACTGCTGGGCGCGATCGAGTCCAAGAGCAAGGTCCTGGCCTAACTGCGGAGGAACGCCGATGACCGCCCTGACCGCATCGCCTGCCTGGCAGGCGCTGACAGCCCACCATGCGCAGATCAAGGATGCGCATCTGCGCGAACTGTTTGCCGATGACCCCGGCCGGGCAGAGCGCTTCTCGGCCGAGGGTGCGGGCCTGTTCCTGGATTACTCCAAGAACCGCATCACCGGCGAGACGCTGCGGCTTCTGCTGCAACTGGCCGAAGAGCGTGGCGTCACCAAACGGCGCGACGCGATGTACGCCGGCGACAAGATCAACACCACCGAACGCCGGGCCGTGCTGCACGTAGCCCTGCGCGCGCCACGCGGCTCGGTCATCAAGGTCGACGGTGCCGACGTCGTGCCCGATGTCCACAAGGTGCTGGACGCAATGGCCGACTTCGCCACGCGTCTGCGCAGCGGCGCGTTCACCGGCCATACCGGCAAGCGCATTCGCAACGTGGTGAACATCGGCATCGGCGGGTCCTATCTCGGGCCTGAAATGGCATACCGCGCCCTGCGCCCGTTCAGCGACCGGTCGATGACGTTCCGCTTCGTCGCCAACGTCGACGGTGCCGACTTCCACGAGGCGACGCTCGGCCTGGATGCCGCCGAGACGCTGTTCATCGTTTCCTCCAAGACCTTCACCACGCTGGAGACGATGACCAACGCCGCGACGGCGCGTGCCTGGCTGGTGGGAAAGCTGGGTTCGGACGCGGCGGTGGCAAAACATTTTGCTGCCGTTTCCACCAACATCCCCGGCGTGACCGAATTCGGCATCGACCCGGCGAACACCTTCGGCTTCTGGGACTGGGTCGGCGGCCGCTACTCGATGGATAGCGCGATCGGCCTGTCCACCATGCTGGCGATCGGTCCCGACAACTATCGCGCCATGCTCGCCGGCTTCCACGCCATGGACGAACATTTCCACACCGCGCCGGCCGCCGCCAACCTGCCGATGCTGCTGGGCCTGCTGACCGTCTGGTACAACAACTTCTTCGGCGCCCAGACGCTCGGGGTCATGCCATATTCGGCCCATCTGGCACGGCTGCCCGCCTACCTTCAGCAGTTGCAGATGGAGAGCAACGGCAAGCACGTCGATCTCGACGGACAGGTCGTGAACTACCAAACCGGCCCGATCATCTGGGGCGAACCGGGCACCGACGGCCAGCATTCATTCTATCAACTACTGCACCAGGGCACCAAACTGGTTCCATGCGACATGATCGGTTTCTGCAAGCCGCTCAGTCCGCTGATCGAGCAGCATGACCTGCTGATGGCCAACCTTTTCGCCCAGGCCGAGGCCCTGGCCTTCGGCAAAACCGAACAGGAACTAAAGGCGGAAGGCTCACCGGATTTCCAACGGCCGTTCCGCGTCATGCAGGGCAACCGTCCCACCAACATGATCCTGGCCGAAAAACTCGATCCCGTGACGCTTGGCGCCCTTGTGGCGCTCTACGAACACAGCGTCTTCGTCCAGGGCGCGATCTGGAAAATCGACAGCTACGATCAATGGGGCGTCGAACTCGGCAAGGCGCTGGCCAGCCGCATCATTCCGGAATTGAGTCATGGCAGCGAACCGGCCCTTGCCCATGACGCCTCCACCAACGCACTGATCAGCCGCTACCGCCGCTTGCGGGGATAAGCCGGTGATAAAAGGCCTGCCGGGCCGCGACCGGCAGGCCTTTTATCGATAGTGAATTACAAAGAATTTACCTGAGTCGCCAAATTACTTCAGGCTACGTCAGCTTCCGCTTCCACAGATCGAAAATATCGGCCCAGGTCTGTTCGGCCGCTTCGGTGTTGTAAACCGCCCGTTCGGCAAAGCAGAAACCATGATGTGTGCCCTCGAACACCTTCACTGTGTTGGCAACATCGGTTTTCGCGAGGCTCGCACGCAGTTCGGGGATGACATGCGCGGGAACCGATTGGTCGTGTTCGGCGAAGGCGTAATACAGTTCACCCTTCACCTGCGGCAGCAGAAGATGGGACGAATCGGGCTTGTCCGTCACGATATTGACACCGTACAGCGAAGCCGCCGCCTTCATCCGATGCGGAAACCGAGCGGAAACCGTTGTGATATAGCATCCACTCATGCAATGACCGACACACCCGACGGGGCCGGGCCGCACTTTGTCGTTGGCATCGAACCAGGCGATCATCGCCGCGGTGTCATCGGTAACCAGGGCGTTGGTGATGCTGTTCATCGAGGCCCGGATCACCGCCGACATGGCGTCGTCACGGCGCGGAATGTCGAACTCGACCGTTCCCAATCTGTAATACATATCCGGCAACAGACAGAAGTAACCCTGCTTGGCGATTCGCCGCGCCATGTTGCGCAGTTCCTCCCGCGTACCCGGCGCGTCCATGTAGAAAATCACCGGCGGAAAGGGTCCGGCCCCATCCGGACACGCCGCGAACGCCGGCATCCGGCCATGTTTCGTCGTAACTGTCACGTGCTGTTCGTACATGTTTCCCCAGACACCCTGATCCATCCCGAAGCTTATCACCGTCACGTTGTTGCCACCAATTTGCAAGCCACTGGCCAGAGATGGTAAGGCTTACCACCATAAGGATGTCCAGGAACGAGAACCGTATGCGCAGCGTTGCACTCATAGACAGCGCCCTGGCGGCGGCTGTCAGCGGCGAGAAAATCGCCGGCCTCGTGGCCATGGCCGCCGATGAAGGCGGTGTGATCTACGAATCCGCCTTCGGCCGCCGAAACGTATCTCAACCGCAGCGGATGACAACCGACTCGGTCTTCCGGATCGCGTCGATGACCAAGGCCATCACCGCCACCGCGGCGATGCAGCAGGTCGAACAGGGCAAGCTGTCGCTGGACCAGCCGGCCAGGGAGGTCCTGCCCTTCCTCGCCGACACCAAGGTGCTTCTCGGTTTCGATGCCAACGATATCCCGATCGTCCGCGCGCCCCGCACCCAGATCACCTTGCGCAACCTGCTGACCCATACCGCCGGCTTCGTCTACGACACCTGGAACGAGGAGATGGCTCGGTATGCCAAGATCACCGACCTGCCCGCCTGCCGTACCGGCAAGCTCGAATCCCTGACCGCGCCGTTGAACTTCGACCCCGGCGAGCGCTGGGAGTACGGCATCAACATCGACATCGCCGGCCGGATGGTGGAGGTCGCCAGCGGCCTCGACCTCGAAACCTACATGCGGCGTCATATCTTTGAGCCGCTGGGCATGCCCGACACCAGCTTCATCCAGCGGCCGGAATGGGACAGCCGCCTGCCGGCGATCCATGCCCGCCAGGCCGACGGATCGCTGCAACCGATGCCCCCCCCGCCGCCCGCCGGCGCGGATCGGGAGTTTTATCCCGGCGGCGGCGGCCTGTTCTCCACCGCGTCCGACTACCTGCGGTTCTTGCAGGCGCTGATGAACGACGGCCACCTGGACGGCAACCGCATCCTGAAGCCTGAGACCGTGGCGCTGATGGGTCAGAACCACATGGGCAACCTGGACGTGCAGCCATTGCCGACTCAGAACCCACTTCTGTCCAATCCGGTCAATCTGTTTCCCGGCATGTCGAAGAAATGGGGTCTGAGTTTTCTGATCAACACCGAGGCCGGCCCCGCCGGCCGCAGCGCCGGCAGCCTCGCCTGGGCGGGTTTGAACAACACCTACTACTGGCTGGACCCGGTCAAAAAGGTCGCCGGCGTGTTCATGACCCAGACGCTGCCGTTCGCCGACCATACCGTGCTGCATGCGCTCGATTCGTTTGAGAGTGCTGTTTACAAGTCGATCGAGTAGGATTGGTCTCCAATTCGGCTTTCGAGGCCCGCGCTGGGCGCCGATTTCCTGCGTGCCGGAACGTTTTTGACGTGGATTTACGGCCGATCGACGATCGGTCGGACATTAGGCATGTCGACCATCTCGCCGGGTATCGACACAGAGGCACGCCTTGCCGCACAAAAGGCCGATCGATCGCGCCACGTCCCGATCAACCCCGATCCCACCACAAGCTACCGCTTCGGCGCCTCGCCACGATGTGCCTGCTCAATCACTGCCCGCACGGCATCGCTGTCGTCGCTCAGCAACAGGGCCCGCGCACCATCCGCGAGCGGGTAGTTGCGAATGATCTCAATTGCCGCCCGTTCCCCAATATCCCGAGTGGGCTTGCGGCCGGGCAAGGTCTCCCGCAACACAATCTCCTCACCGAAAATATCCGTTGGCTCGACCCGTACCTGATCCGTATGCGCGCGATACCACGCCAGGATCTCTTGGGCGCCAAGCTTGCCCGAGGCATGAGTCGCCTCATGAAACACGGCGTCAGGAATGATCACGGGAAGCGAGGGGTACAGCAGGTAGTCGAGACTCCGCGCAGCAGCCAAGGTAATAAGCGGCGGCGCATCCGTAACGATGATGGCGATCTCAACCGCCACGACGCAACCGTGGTTGCAGCAACGCCCGAGCCCGCGCCACATTCGCCTCATGGCTCGGTGTTGCCGCCGGCTTGGGAAATGGAAGGTCGGCCTGCGCCATCGCGATCACCAGGTCGGCATAATCACGGGCGCCGATCGCTTCGATGGTGCGTCGCGTGCCAAGCTCACCCGCGGCATAGCGCCCCAGAAGCACATTCCTATCAGCCTGCGTCATAAAAGTACCTCTCCGGAACCGCAGTCTAACGCTGATTTCCGGAAATATCGATTGAGAATGGGATCAGAGAGCCCCACCCCC
>NZ_LMUJ01000058.1:31862-35531 GCF_009765975.1 Acidisphaera sp. S103
CGACAAGCCGGCCGGTATGACCAGCACGGACGTCGTCAACCGCGTCAAGCGCCTGTTCGACGCGCAGAAGGCCGGACACGGCGGCACGCTGGACCCCCTCGCCACCGGCCTGCTGCCGGTGGCCTTCGGTGCCGCCACCAAGACGGTTCCCTATGTGATGGACGGCACCAAGCTGTACCACTTCACCCTGAAATTCGGTGAAGCCCGCGACACCGACGACGCCGACGGCGAAATCATCGAAACCAGTGAAGTCCGCCCCGACGACGCCGCCATTGAAGCCGCGCTGCCTGCCTTCCGCGGCGCCATCATGCAGATCCCGCCGATCTTCTCCGCCATCAAGGTCGCAGGCGAACGCGCCTATGACATGGCTCGCGAAGGCCGCCCCCCCGTCCTGGAACCCCGCCCCGCCAGGGTCGACCGGTTCGAGTTGATCAGCCGCCCCGACCCCGACACCGCGGTGTTCGAGGTCGCCTCCGGCAAGGGCGTCTACATGCGCAGTCTGGCCCGCGACCTGGCCAGGGCGTGCGGCACCGTCGGGCATATCGCCGTGCTGCGGCGCCTCCGCGTCGGGCCGTTCCTGGAGCATCACGCGATTCCGCTGGACAAACTGAAGGAACCGGACGATACCGCGCCCGCTTCCCCGGACCTTCTGCTTCCGGTCGCGACCGCGCTGGCCGACATCCCGGCGCTGGCCTTGACCGAGCAAGAGGCCGCCGACCTCAAACATGGCCAGGCAATCAGCCTTGTCGCGTTGATGGGCCGGATTCCGGCAACGGCCGATCCCGATGGCGGATTGGCCCGAGCCATGGCGGGGGGCCGCGTGATCGGGCTGTGCCGTCTTGAGGACGGCATGCTGAAGCCCGAACGGGTCCTGTAGGACCCTGGCACGCGTCATCGAAACCCCTATCCAGGAGTATCCTGATGTCGCAGTCACCCGAAGTTCGTTCGGCGCTTATTAGCGACTACAAGACCGGTGAGAACGACACCGGCAGCCCTGAAGTCCAGGTTGCCCTGATCTCCGAACGGATCGGCACGCTGACGGAACATCTGAAGATCCACGCGAAGGACTTTCACTCGCGCCGTGGCCTTCTGATGCTGGTGGGACGGCGGCGCCGCCTGCTGGATTACCTGAAGAAGAAGAACCAGACGCGCTATCAGACGCTGATCGGCCGCCTGGGCCTGCGCCGGTAGATAAAGCTAGGCACGGGCAGGAATGATCACTATTTCCAGCCTGTGGACTTAAACAGACCACCTGAGCGGGGGCAGGCACTCCCCCCGGCAACACCGCGACACGCGGTGGACACAAAGATCGCCGATCCGGCACGCCCCGAAAGGCGCGGGACAAGCGACGGCGTTTCCGGCCACATGGCCGCGGCTGCGACCCGTGCAACGGTGAGCGGCACGCGCTCCGTGTTACCCGAGACGCCGCCACCCGCCCAAGGCAGGGCCACCGAAGAGGCTGTCTTGTTGTCCGCCGATGCCGCGCATCTGAAGGACAACTGAATGTTCAATTATTTCCGCAAGGAACTCGACTGGGGCGGCCGCAAGCTGGTCCTGGAAACCGGCAAGATCGCCCGTCAGGCCGACGGCGCCGTCATGATCTCCTACGGCGAGACCATCGTGCTGTGCACCGCTGTCGGTGTGAAGACCGCCAAGCCCGGCCAGGATTTCTTCCCGCTGACGGTCAACTACCAGGAAAAGGCGTTCGCCGCCGGCAAGATCCCGGGTGGCTTCTTCAAGCGCGAAGGCCGGCCGAGCGAAGCCGAGGTGCTGAAAAGCCGCCTGATCGACCGCCCGATCCGCCCGCTGTTCCCGGAGGGCTTCCGCAATGAGGTCCAGATCGTCGCCACGGTCCTGAGCTACGACAACGAAAACGATCCCGATATCGTCGCCATGGTCGGCTGCTCCGCCGCGCTGACCTTGTCAGGCATCCCGTTCTTCGGGCCGATCGCCGCCGCCCGCGTCGGCTATCAGGACGGCCAGTACATCCTGAACCCGACGCAGGACCAGGTGAAGACCAGTGAGCTTGAGCTGGTTCTCGCCGGCACCACCGAAGGCGTGCTGATGGTCGAATCGGAGGCTCAGGAGCTCTCCGAGGAGATCATGCTGGGTGCCGTGACCTTCGGGCATGCGGCCTTCCAGCCGGTGATCAACGCGATCATCGAGCTGGCCGAACACGCCGCCAAGGAACCCTGGCCGCTGACGGAAAAGACCCCGGAACAGCTTGCTTTGGCCGCTCGAGTCGACGCGCTGGGCCGCGCCGGCATCGCCGAAGCCTATCAGGAGAAGGTCAAGCAGGCTCGGTACGAGAAGGTTGGGGCTGCCAAGAAGGCCGCCGCCGCCGCGCTGACCGCCGAGGGCCTGGACGCCGACAAGGCGAAGGGTCTGTTCCACGACCTGGAAGCCGACATCGTCCGCAACTCCATCCTGGACACCGGCATCCGTATCGACGGCCGCGACACCCGCACCGTCCGCCCGATCATCGCCGAGGTCGGCATCCTGCCGCGCGCCCACGGGTCCGCGCTGTTCACCCGTGGGGAGACCCAGGCGTTCTGTGTCGCCACGCTGGGCACCGGACAGGATGAGCAGGTGGTGGACGCCCTGTTGGGCGAATACCGCGAGAATTTCATGCTGCACTACAACTTCCCTCCGTACTCGGTGGGTGAGGCCGGCCGCATGGGGTCTCCGGGCCGCCGCGAGGTTGGTCACGGCAAGCTGGCGTGGCGGGCGATCCATCCGCTGCTGCCGGGCAAGGACAAGTTCCCGTACACCATGCGCGTGGTGTCGGAGATCACCGAGTCGAACGGTTCGTCATCGATGGCGACCGTGTGCGGCACGTCCCTGGCGCTGATGGACGCGGGCGTTCCGCTGAAGCGGCCGGTGGCGGGTATCGCCATGGGCCTGATCAAGGAAGACCGCGGCTTTGCCGTGCTGTCGGACATCCTGGGTGATGAGGATCACCTCGGCGACATGGATTTCAAGGTCGCCGGCACCGAAGCGGGCGTCACCAGCCTGCAGATGGACATCAAGATCACGTCCATCACATTCGACATCATGAAGACCGCGCTGGAGCAGGCCAGGGACGGCCGCATGCACATCCTGGGCGAGATGGCCAAGGCGCTGACCGGCGCCCGTGGCGATGTCGCACAGACGGCGCCGCGGATCACCATCATCAACGTGCCGAAGGAAAAGATCCGTGAGGTCATCGGCACCGGTGGCAAGGTGATCCGCGAAATCGTCGAGCAGACCAAGTGCAAGATCGACATCGACGACGACGGCACGATCAAGATCGCCGCTGTCGATTCCGAACAGGCGCAGAAGGCGATCGACTGGATTCGCGGCATCGTCGCGGAGCCGGAGATCGGCGTGATCTACAACGGCAAAGTGGTGAAAACCGCCGATTTCGGCGCGTTCGTGAACTTCCTGGGCTCCAAGGACGGTCTCGTTCACATCAGCGAACTGACCCAGGGCCGCGTGGGAAAAACCACGGACGTCGTCAATCAGGGCGACTCGGTGAAGGTCAAGGTCATCGGCTTCGATGAACGCGGCAAGGTCAAGCTGTCGATGCGGGTTGTCGATCAGGCGACCGGCGCCGACATCACCGAGCAGGTCGGCGCCAAGCCGGCCCGTGGCGGGGGAGGCGGCGATCGGGGCGGACGCGGCGGGTTT
>NZ_LMUJ01000058.1:35649-48017 GCF_009765975.1 Acidisphaera sp. S103
CGCCCCTGAGGGCGAGCAGCAACCGGTGATCGGCGACTGAACCAGACAACAATCTGGCTCGTAATAACACGTAAACGCTTGCATCCTTCAGCGGGCGGCTTATCGGTTCGCCGATAGGCCGCCCCTGACGGAGCATAAAAACACGGGGTCGTAGGGACCCCACAGGCTTCCCGGGGGGATTGGCCTTACGAGGGACATACGGCCATGCGAGCGATCAACGCGATACGGATGGGCGGGGTTGACGTCCTGCCTCTGGTGGAAGGCGGCAAAGGCGTTTCCATCTCCAACGGGCTTTCCGCCGGCAACTGGGCGCTGGCCGGCGGCGTCGGCACGTTCAGCGCGGTCAACGCCGACAGCTTCGACGTGAACGGCCGGGCGATTCCGCAAGTCTATCACGGTCGCACCAGGCGGGAGCGGCACGAGGAACTGGTCAGCTACGCCATCCAGGGCGCCCTGACACAAGCCAGGCGCGCGTGGGAGGTGACCGGCGGCAAGGGCCGCATCCACGCCAACATCCTGTGGGAGATGGGCGCGGCCGAACGCATCATCACCGAAGTGCTGGAGCAGGCGAAAGGCCTGATCCACGGCATCACCTGCGGCGCCGGCATGCCCTATCGGCTTTCCGACATCGCCGCCAGATTCAACGTCTACTACTATCCCATTATTTCGTCGGCCCGAGCCTTCAACGCGCTGTGGAAGCGCGCCTATTCCAAGACCGCGGAACTGCTCGGTGGCGTCGTCTACGAAGACCCCTGGCTCGCCGGCGGTCATAACGGCCTGTCGAACGGTGAGGACCCGCTGCGGCCGGAAGATCCCCTGCCCCGGGTCATGGCGCTTCGCAAAGTCATGCGCGACTTCGGGCTGCACGAAACCCCGATCATCATGGCCGGCGGCGTCTGGTGCCTGGAAGAATGGGAAAGCTGGATCGACAACCCAGATCTTGGCCCGGTCGCCTTCCAATTCGGCACCCGTCCCCTGCTGACCCAGGAAAGCCCGATCGGCAACGCCTGGAAGCAGCGCCTGCTGACATTGAAGGAAGGCGACGTCTTCCTCAACCGCTTCAGCCCAACCGGCTTCTATTCCAGCGCCGTCAGCAACGGGTTCCTCGCCGAACTGCGCGAACGCAGCGAACGCCAGGTCGCCTTCACGACGGAAACCATCGGCGAGCATGTCGCCGAATACGGCGTCGGCCCGCGCAAGCGCATTGTCTACCTGACCTATGCCGACCGCGAGCGTGCCCTGGCCTGGGAACGGCAAGGCTTCACCGATGCCCTGCGCACACCCGATTCGACGCTGATCTTCGTGACGCCGGAAAAGGCCCGGGAAATCCTGGAGGACCAGACCGCCTGCATGGGCTGCCTGAGTTCCTGCCGCTTCTCCAACTGGGCGCAGCATGAGCCGGACTACACCAATGGCAAGAAGGCTGATCCGCGCAGCTTCTGCATCCAGAAGACGCTGCAGGACATCGCGCATGAAAGCGACGAACCGGCGGCGGTGGAACGCAACCTGATGTTCAGCGGACACAATGCCTACCGCTTCGGCAAGGATCCGTTCTATTCGAGCGGCTTCATCCCGACGGTAAAGCAGTTGATGGAGCGGTTGCTGACCGGACGGTAGCGCCACCCGCGTGCAATGGCTGGCCGTCTGTTCCCGGCGTCAGTCGAAATTAGCCCGGCCCAGCCAGGGTTCGCTGGCGGCTCCACGTCAGCGACAGAATGGCGCCGGGGTCATCTCGTTGTCCCTTCGCCAAATGCCTCGACGCGATGCCAGAGTACCCAGTGGTCGGTTTCTTCAACGACAGTGAAATGCGAGCGCAACGCCGAACCGTAAATCCGCATAAGACCGAGGATATTGCCTTTTTCCACGCTATCCTGGCCCTCTCGGGTATATTTACGGACCATCACATACGATGCGTTGCCATAGAATCGTTCGGCGGTGGGATGCGCGGCGTCGCAAAAAACATAGTTGTAGGCGGTCGCGGCAAACCCGCCTCGCGGAGAGGGGCGATCGAGAAGATAGTTAAAGGGATTGAACTCATCAAAAGTGAGAACGCCGTCGCGGGGCCCTGAATGCCGGCGGAGCAACGCCAGGCCGTCGTTCAATGCCTCGACGTATTCCACCCCCATGATCCCGGTTTTCATCGACCCCCTCGCCGTGCCAAAAACCAGGTCGGCACCGCGTTCCGGGGATGCCAGGGAGACGTCGACTCGTTGGAGCTTGGGCCACTCCAGGGCGGCGCTTGCCAGCGACATTACGTTTCTAATACAAAACGGCAAGACGCAAAGCCCCACCAGCAACATCCTGGGAAAGTTCGACGAAAAGCCCGGCCATTTCATGGCTTTTCCAGTCGCCAGTGGCGTAGCGGCCAGCACAATCGCCGCATAACCGTTTAACGGAAACGTTTCGACCTGCTGGTTCGAGATGAAGAGAAGATACCCTGCCCCGACCGTCAGCAACGCGAATAAAATCCACCGAAACCGCGATGCGCGATCGACTGCCGGTTCCCCGCTGAACAGCGAACCGGCAAAAATGAAAATAATAACGCCTTGAACCAAATCGAGAATACCCACAGGGCGCAATGGCTCCAGGGACACTCGGCGTGCCGTGGCGGCTGTCGCGAGATCGCGCAACATGTCGATCACGTCGAACCTCAAGTAACACATGACAATCACTGTCAATGTTATGAAGCCGCCACACAGGCCAAGAAACCGTCGCCGCAAATCGCCGGCGCCGGCACCAGCACAAATCGCCAGGACAGCGACGAACGGAATCGCGACCATCGCATAGCTGATCTTGAGAAACGCTAGCAGCCCCACCGCGATGCCGGTGGAAATCGCCCCGCCCGTGCCGTGTCGAACCCCCGCCCGCGCCGCCAGCGCATGCGCGGCGCACTCCATCATCACGATACCGAACAACGCATAGCCATAGCGATTGTAGAGCATGGCATAGCCGAAATCGACCGGATTGTTCCCAATAGGGAACGGTGCGGCTATCAGAAGAACGGTGTAAATGCCGACCGCGCATGCGCTCACGGACGATCCTCGGCTTCGGACGATCAGAAACGCCCAAATGGCGAGCAAAGCGCCGAACAGGGCATTCGCGTAACCAAGCCCGGCCGGTCGCAGTCCGGACAACATCAGACCGGTGGCGTCGATCAGATACATGATCGGGCCCCAGGCGGACGAAAAATCCCCACCAGGGACCTGCCCTAGAACGACCCGATATGCGTTGTCGAGCAAGAAGAATATGTCGTGCGTAAAACTGCCCAACGGGCCGGCAACGCCGATGAACACAGAAAGCCCACACACCGCAGCCAGCGCCACGACGAAGACCACATCGCTCCGGCGCAATTGCGAAAACCCGAAAACGCCTCCCCGATCCGCGGCCAGGCCCGACCGATCGTCGCCCCCGGCGGACAGCGGCGGTGTCTCTAGCATGGCGCAATTCCTTGCTGTCGGCCATCTACCAGCAAATTGGGAGTTCCCGGACGCTGCTGGGAGCGTTTGACGTTTCCGACGGCCTGCCCCGCCTGTTCATCGACGAACCCTCGCATCGTGAACTGCCAAGCCGCATGCATGTGATAGACGGCCTATACCAAAAAATCGCTCTCAGGGGCCAAGGTCACGATCAAAAAAGGCAAGGCGAGCATCATCTGCCCGCCCCCCTTTCCGGCTCAATTCCTTGAAGACGATCAGGCCGCGGCAGCCATCCCACGCAACACGTACTGCAAGATGCCACCGTTCTGGTAGTACGCCACCTCATCCACCGTATCGATCCGGCACGTCACCGGCACGGTATCGACCTTGCCGTCCGGACGATGGATCACCAGCGACAGGTCCATCCGCGGTGTGATCGCCTTGTCGAGCCCGGTGATGTCGATGATTTCCTCACCCGTCAGGCCCAGCGACTTGCGGTCGGTGCCTTCCTTGAACGTCAGCGGCAGGACGCCCATGCCAACAAGATTCGACCGATGGATACGCTCGAAACTTTCGACGATGACCGCCTTCACGCCGAGCAGGAAGGTTCCCTTCGCCGCCCAGTCGCGCGACGATCCGGTGCCGTATTCCTTGCCGCCGAAGATCACCAGCGGAACGCCTTCCTTCTTGTAGAGCATCGCCGCGTCATAGATCGGCATCTCCTTGCCATCAGGCAGATGCTTGGTCATGCCGCCTTCGACATTCTTCAGCATCTCATTGCGGATACGGATGTTGGCGAAGGTGCCGCGCATCATGATCTCATGATTGCCGCGCCGCGCGCCGTAGCTGTTGAAGTTGGCCTGGGTCACCTGCCGCTCGCCCAGGTACTCACCCGCCGGTGACGCCTTTCGGATCGAACCCGCCGGGCTGATATGGTCGGTGGTGATGCTGTCGCCCAGCTCCGCCAGAACACGGGCGCCGGTGACATCGCCAACAGGAGCCGGCTCCATCGTCATGCCATCGAAGTAGGGCGGGTTCTTGACGTAGGTGGACCCATCGTTCCAGCGATAGGTGGCATTGTCGCCGTCGACTTCGATCGCCTGCCACTGCTTCGGACCCTTGAACACCTCGCCATAGCGCTTCAGGAACTGGTCACGCGACAGGCTGATCGCGATGACGTCGGCGATTTCCTTGTTCGTCGGCCACACGTCGCGCAGATACACCGGCTGCCCGTCGGTGCCGATGCCCAGCGGCTCCGTCGTGATGTCGAGCGTCACCTTGCCCAACAGCGCGTAGGCCACCACCAGCGGCGGCGACGCCAGGTAGTTCGCCCGCACGTTGGCATGCACCCGGCCCTCGAAATTGCGGTTGCCGGAAATCACCGCCGCGCCGACCAGCCGGTTGTCCTCGATCGCATCGACGATGGCGTCTTCCAGCGGGCCGGAGTTGCCGATGCAGGTGGTGCAGCCATAACCCACCGTCTCGAACCCGATCGCGTCGAGGTCGGCGGTCAGCCCGGATTTGTCCAGATACTCGGTCACCACTTGCGATCCGGGCGCCAACGACGTCTTCACCCAGGGCTTCGGCTTCAGCCCCTTGGCGTGCGCCTTCCGCGCCACCAGGCCGGCGGCGACCAGCACCGAGGGGTTGGAGGTATTGGTGCAGGATGTAATCGCCGCGATCACCACGTCGCCGTGGGTCAGTTCGTAATTCTTGCCCTCGACCTTGACCGATGTCCCGGTCTCGTTCGCCGGCACGCCCAGGCTCTTGGTCAGGTCGGACTTGAAGCTGGTGGCGATATCCTTCAGCAGCACCCGGTCCTGTGGCCGCTTCGGTCCCGCCATGCTGGGCTGCACCGTGGACAGGTCCAGTTCCAGCGTGTCCGTGAAAATCGGGTCGGGCCTGCCGGGTTCATGGAACATGCCCTGAGCCTTGAGGTAAGCCTCGACCAGCGCGATGCGATGGGTGTCACGGCCGGACAGGTGCAGATAGTCCAGGGCGATCTTGTCCACCGGGAAGAAGCCGCAGGTAGCGCCGTATTCCGGGGCCATGTTGCCGATGGTGGCACGATCCGGCAGGCCCAGAGAATCCAGGCCCGGACCGTAGAACTCGACGAATTTGCCGACCACGCCCTTCTTGCGCAGCATCTGCGTAACTGTCAGCACCAGGTCGGTGGCCGTCACGCCCTCGGCGGTCTTCCCTGTCAGGCGGAAGCCGATCACATCGGGGATCAGCATGGCGATGGGCTGCCCCAGCATGGCGGCTTCGGCCTCGATGCCGCCGACGCCCCAGCCCAGGATGCCCAGGCCGTTGACCATCGTCGTGTGGCTGTCGGTGCCATAAAGCGTGTCGGGATAGGCGAAGGTCGTCCCACCATTGGTGGACGTCCAGACGCATTGCCCCAGGTATTCCAGGTTCACCTGGTGGCAGATCCCCGTGCCGGGCGGCACAACCCGGAAATTGTCGAACGCGTCCTGGCCCCAGCGCAGGAACTTGTAGCGCTCCTCATTCCGCTCAAACTCGATATCGACGTTCTTTTGCAGCGCATCCGCTCGGCCGAACACGTCCACCATCACCGAGTGGTCGATCACCAGGTCGACCGGCACCAGCGGATTGACCTTCTGGGGGTTGCCACCGAGCTTGGTGAGACCGTCGCGCATGGCGGCGAGGTCGACGACCGCCGGCACGCCGGTGAAATCCTGCAGCAGGATGCGGGCGGGCTTGAACGGCACTTCCTTGGTGGACGACGCCTTTTCCAGCCAGCCGGCGATCGCCTTCGCATCATCGACTTTGTAGCTACGGCCGTCCTCGAACCGCAGGGCGTTCTCCAGCAGGACCTTCAGGCAGACCGGCAGCCGTGAGATGTCGCCCAGGGTCTTCGCCGCTTCGGGCAACGAAAAATAGTCGTACGCTTTTCCTTCGACGGTGAGTGTGCGGCGTGATTTGATTGTATCGTGCCCGACTGCGGTCATGCGCCCATTACGCCCCGGTTCGCGGGGTGCCTTCCGTTATGGCGGCGTGGGGTGGCGAACACGCCGCGGATGAAATATTCCCAAGGGCGGGCTTTAACCACACCGGCCCCCGGTCGTCCATCGGGGTTCGTCCATCGGGCTTGTGCGGCGCGGCATGGATTGGGGGATAAACGTGCTAGCGGCCGAGGATATCGCGGTGTTCCGGGGGGAGAGGCTGGTCCTCCACGATTTGTCGTTCACCGTGCCGTCCGGTGGAGCCTTGGTGCTGGCTGGGCCGAACGGGTCCGGCAAATCGACGCTTCTGCGATTGCTCGCGGGCCTGGTGCGGCCGGCGGCTGGCCGGGTGCTGTGGGATGGGGCCGATGCCCTTGGCGATCTGGCGGGACACGGACGGCGCGTGGCATATGTCGGACACCAGGACGCGGTGAAGCCGGGACTGACGGTGATGGAGAACCTGCATTTCGCCGCTTCGGCATCCGACCGGCCGATCGCCGCGGCGCTGTCGGCGCTAGGGTTGCAGGCATTGGCCGAACTGCCGGCACGGATGCTCTCGGCGGGCCAGAAGCGACGGCTGGCATTGTCGCGGCTGATGCTGTCCACCGCGCCGCTGTGGCTGCTGGATGAGCCGACATTGGGCCTGGACACCGGCTCGATCGAGCGGTTCGGAACGCTTTTGGCGGCGCATCGGGCCAGCGGCGGCATGGTGGTCGCGGCGACGCATGTACCGCTGCCGCTGCCGGATGCAGCCGGATTGCGACTGAGCTGATGCGGGTTTTCTGGGCGGTCCTGTCGCGCGACCTGCGGCTTTCGTTGCGGCACGGCGCGGATACACTGGCGGTACTGTTGTTCTTCCTGGTGACAGCATCGCTGTTCCCGCTGGCGATCGGCCCGGCGCCGGATACGTTGGGACGAATCGCGCCAGGCATTGTCTGGGTGTGCGCGCTGTTGGCGGCACTCTTGCCGTTGGACCGGCTGTTCGGGGCGGATCTGGAGGACGGCTCGCTGGATCTTCTGCTGCTGTCCGGCCTGCCGGCTTTTGGGATCGCCGCGGCGAAGGCGGCGTCACACTGGCTGGTGACCGGGATGCCGCTGCTGCTGGCCGCTGGCCCGGTCGCGATTATGCTGCGCATGCCGCAGGATGGCCTCCCGACGCTGCTGCTTGGTCTGTTGCTCGGCAGCCCGCTGTTGTCATTGTTCGGGACGATGGGGGCCTCGATCGTGCTTGGGGCTCGGCGGGGCGGCGTGCTGCTGCCGCTGCTGGTGCTGCCGCTTATAACGCCAGTGCTGATTTTCGGAGCGGCGGCGGCCGATGCGGCGACAGGCGGCCTTTCCCCCCGGCCGCACCTGCTGCTGTTGGGTGCGATGCTGGCGGCTGCCCTGCCACTATGCCCGCTCGCGGCCGGTGCGGGGCTGCGAGCAGCCGTAGAGTAAAAGCGCCGTCAGCAGCTCATGAAGTCGCGGCCTTGCTATCGAAATCGCGCCGCGCCGTGCGGCGGGGCGGCTATTTTCCGATACAGAACTTCGAGAACACCGTGTCGAGAATGTCCTCCACGCTGACATGACCGGTGATCCGGCCCAGCGCCCGCATCGCCAGCCGCAGGTCCTCGCCACGCAGCTCCGGCAGTTCAGCGTGTTCGGCGGCATCCAGGTGATCGGCCGCCTCCAGTAGGGCCGCCCGATGGCGGAACCGGGTCAACGGCGGCGGCCCGCTCGACTCCGTCATCTTGCGTGCTGCCTCGGCAAGCCGGGTGCGCAAGGCGTCCATCCCCAGGCCGGTTTTCGCGCTGATCCGCAACGCGCCATCGGGTCCCGGCAGGCCGAGGTCGGCTTTGTTAGCGATCAGGAGAGAGGCGGCCGTATCGCCGGGTGGCGACCCCGCCTCGACCACCGTCAGCACCAGATCGGCGTCCTCGGCCCGAGCGATGGCTCGGCGGACGCCTTCGGCTTCGATGCTGTCGGTCGTTTCACGCAGCCCGGCCGTGTCCACCAGTGTCACCGGCACGCCGCCCAGTACCACCCGCGTTTCCAAAACATCACGCGTGGTGCCCGGAAATTCCGAAACGATCGCGACGTCCCGTTCCGCCAAAGCATTGATCAGCGTGGATTTGCCGACATTTGGCGCACCGGTGATGGCAAAGAACAATCCCTCGCGCAGCTTTTCCCCGCGCCCGGCGTCATTCAGATGCGTGCCAATCTCGGTTCGGACGACGTGCAGGGTCGTCACCAATTGATCTTCGACTTCCGGCGGCAGGTCCTCATCCGGAAAGTCGATCAGCGCCTCTTGATACGCAAGAATGCCGCGCAGCCGATCAGCCCAGTCCTGATACAGCGCCCCGAGTTCACCTTCGAGTTGCCGCAGCGCCTGCTTCCGCTGTGCCTCGGTCTCCGCCGCGACCAGGTCGTGAACCGCTTCCGCCTCCACCAGATCCATGCGGCCATTCAAGAACGCTCGCCGCGTGAACTCCCCTGGCTCCGCCGGGCGCAATCCGGCGTTCGTCAGCGCGGCCGCCACCCCGTCGATCACCGCCCGGCCGCCATGCACGTGCAATTCGGCACAATCCTCGCCGGTGTATGTGCCGGGCCCGGGCATCCACAGCACCAACGCATGGTCGAGCATTGCACCGGACGGATCGCGCAAGCGGCGGAGTGAGGCATGACGAGGGGCAGGCAAGGAGCCGCCGCACAACGCTGCCACCACAGCCCCCGTGGCGGGACCGCTCAGGCGTATGACCGCGATGGCGGCGCGGATGGAGCCGGAAGCAAGGGCGAAGACGGTGTCAGTAAACATGGCCGGGATGCTCGGTGCGGAAACGGGTGGCTGTCGGGTTTAGGCACACAGGAGCGTTACGTTCGAACCCCGAAAGTAAGGGCCGGTCCTATAAACCATTCGTTCACACATTACCGTCAAAAAGGAAAAGCCGGCGGAATGACCCGCCGGCTTCAACCTGGAGGAAGGGATGGATGAAACATCTTAACTTCCTGGCGCTATTGTTGGTGATCGTGACCATAAAAGTCAAGATCATCATCAGGAAACGCTAGGGGATCGGGCCGGTTCGTTCGCGGACCGGCCCACCCCAGGTCGATTGCTGGCTATCCCGAAATCGAAATCTCCCGCAGCCCATGCGTCACGGTCAGCATACCGCCGGTCGTCGCCCGAATTTCATCCACCGTCAGGCCGGGGGCGATCTCGCGCAGCAGAAAGCCCGTGCGGGTCGGCTCAAACAGGCCGTAATTGGTCGCCACCAGGGTTACGACGCCACGTGCCGTCACTGGCAGATCGCACGCGGTCACCAACCGGGCGCTGCCGTCGCGGGTCACGTGTTCCAGGATGATGAACACCCGTCTGGCGCAGGCCGCCAGGTCCATCGCGCCGCCGATCCCGCCGCCTTTCTGGCCCTTCAGCTTCCAGTTGGCGAAATCGCCGGTCATCGAGACCTGATAGGCCCCCATCACCGTCGCATCGATGTGCCCGCCACGGATCACGCCGAAACTATCTGCGTGGTGCACCACCGCCGCCCCGGGTTTCAGGGTCACATTCTGACCGCCGGCGTTGACCAGGTTCAGGTCCTCATGACCCTCAGCCGCGACACCGCCATAGCCGATGACACCGTTCTCGGAATGATACGTAATATCGCGATCGCCGATATCGGTGTTGGAGCACATCGTCGGGATGCCGACGCCCAGGTTGACGATCCAGCCGTCCTGGAATTCGCGCGCCACGCGGTCCGCCATCTGCTGGCGGTTCAGGCCTTTCGTTCCGCTCACCGCTTTCTCTCCTGCCGCTTGGTGGGCCACAACCCGTCAGGCGCCGGCGGCACCTGCACCAGCCGATGCACGTAGATACCAGCCGTATGGACGTCGTCGGGATCGATGCCGCCGGCGGCGATGATCGGTTCGTCGATCTCGGCGATGGTGACACGGGCGGCAGTCGCCATCACCGGACCGAAATTGCGCTGCGACCGATGAAACCGCAAATTGCCGGCCGTGTCCGCGGTGCGGGCTCGGATGAAGGCGTAATCGAGCGGCAGGGCGTATTCCAGCAGGTATTCGCGGCCGTTGATGACGCGGGTTTCGCGACCCTCGGCCAGTTCGGTGCCGACCGCGGTCGGGGTGTAGAACGCCGGGATGCCGGCCCCCGCGGCGCGCATCCGTTCGGCCAGCGTGCCTTGCGGCACCAGTTCGGCCTCGACTTCACCGGATTCGTAGTAGGGGGTGAACGGCAGCTTGTCGGTGGGGCGTGTGGCGGCGGTGAAGGCGCAGATCACCTTGGCGACCTGGCCGTTCTCCACCAGCATGCCGATATCGGGCATCCGGGGCTGTTGCGCGCCGCCGGTGGTGTTGGCCACCAGGGTCAGGCGCTTGGCACCTTGGTCCATTAATGCCTTGATCAGATTGAACGGTGTACCGGGCATGGCGAAGCCGCCAAACGCGATGGTGCTGCCATCGGGAATGTCGGCCACGGCCTCGGCAAAACTGCTTCGCAACTTGGTTTTCTGGGTCATCGCTCCCCACCCTTCGTGTCGGCCCGATCAAGGTTCAGGCACGCCGCCGTGTCAAGGGAAGTGAGCTCAGCCAAATGTTCGGCGGATACGGCCCCAATCCTCTATCGCATGCTCCTGGCCGGGCGGGATGGAGAACACCACCTGGTCGAAGCCCGCCTCCTTCAGCGCACCGATGCGCTGTGTCAGGTCAGCGGCGGCTCCGACAAACGTGGTGCGCCGGATCATTTCGGCTGTGATGAACGGGCGCTCATCAGGGCGGACGAACATCAGGTGGCCGCGATGGTTCGCCAGATAGTAGGCGTCCTTCGGCTCGAATGAACGAGCATGTTCGATGTAACCTTCGACCGACTCGGCGAATGCCGGCTGCATCGCCAGCGGGGTGGGGTGGGCGGCGAGTGCGGTGTCGGCGGCGCGGTGCAGCAGCGTTGCCGCACGTGGTCCGGCCAGCGCCATGCCGCGCGGGCCATCGACCGGTTCGCCGTCCTCCAGCACCGCACCACTGATCCAGGCGACCGCGGTCAGGTTGGTGGTCTGGCCGGCCGCCTGCCAGGTCGTCCGCATCTGAGCCAGCGACGCGGCGCCGCGTTCGGGATCGGCGACACCATCGATCCACGCGGCGCCCAGCTTCGCGGTCAGTGCCCTGGCCTTCGGGCCGGAAGCTGCGATGTAGGTGGGGATGGGATCGTCCGTGTTGATCAGCCCCAGTTCGGGGTTCAGCAGACGGATCTTGCGCTGTTTGCCTTCGATCGCGAGTTCGACGGTCTCGCCGCGCCACAACGCATGCACGACCTGAATGTATTCCTCCATGTCGGCCAGCTTCACCGCACCCAGACCCATCGTCCGGCGACCGGTGAAGCCGGTGCTGACGCCGAACACGATGCGCCCCGGCGCCAGCTTGTTCAGCGAGGCGAACGCCGTAGCAGCGACCGGGGCAATGCGGTTGGACGGGATCAGCACGCCGGTGCCAAGCTTGATGCGCGACGTCTTCATCGCCGCGGCGGTCATGGCAACGAAGGGATCGGCGCTCAACATCTGCGTATCGAAGAACCAGGCGTGGCCGAAGCCGAGTTCCTCGGCGCGCCGGACCAGGCGCCAGGAATCGGCCGCGGTTGGGATGGCAATGCCGAACTGCATGGATATGTCTTCCCTGTATGGCCGACGATGATGGCACGAGGCTACACATCGTCCGCCACCAGGCAACCCATGCGGTTTTTC
The DNA here is from genome assembly GCF_009765975.1 of Acidisphaera sp. S103. Lineage (GTDB taxonomy): Bacteria > Pseudomonadota > Alphaproteobacteria > Acetobacterales > Acetobacteraceae > Rhodopila. The sequence goes on from NZ_LMUJ01000058.1 coordinate 47,755, forward strand.
AGGAGGCAGCCAGAACCTTCCGCCCCACGCGTGATCGGACAATTTTCGGTACCGAAACGGGTGCCTCGCCAACTTGTTTCGACGGCACGGGTTTCCACCACGCCACCGGCTTAGGTTCGGCTTTCCTTGGCACCGCCGTTCCCGCACGCGTGGCTTTTTTCACAGGGGCGGCCTTCCCGCCAACAGCCTTCAACACGGGTGCCGCCTTTTTTCGCGTCGTCGCCGGCGCTTTCTTTGCGGCGGGCGGCGCCACAACCCCCCCC
>NZ_LMUJ01000058.1:48149-50364 GCF_009765975.1 Acidisphaera sp. S103
CGGCCCCTGCTTCGACATCGGCAGGACGTTGCCGATATCCGCGACCAGATCGTTCTCGCTCACCGCCCTCAGCCGGAACAACAGTTCCGGTTGGGCATCCAGGCGGGTGCCGACCCCGTACATCACCGCGGCCACGTGCTTGCACATGGACGCACCGTCCGGGCAACTGCACGAAAACCGGATTTCCGACGGCTTCGGGAACAAACCTGTGCCCTGGCGGCAAATCCGCTCCATCACACCTTTGGAAAATCGCCCTTGCAGCAGTTCCACCAGCGAGTCGATCCCACCCGAACAATCGGCACAGATCGATTTCCAGAGAGCCTTCGGTACGGCACCGACAGTGATCTTGACGTTGTAGACCGACGACCCGCTGACCATCGCGATCACTTCGTGGGCCGAGATCCGTAAATCGATCACCGAACCGTTACGGACATAGGTGCGGCCACGCGGCAGGCGGCTCTCGTAATCGCGGTAACTCTCCAGATTGGAGCACCACGCCTTGCCCCAGAACGTAGACGCGATCTTGTTCCCCTCGACCTTGACAGGCGAAACCACCGTTCCCTGCTTCCGCAACTTCGCCACCTCGCGCTCCGCGTTACGGCGGCGTTCCGCGACAGAGACGTAGGCCGGCCACTGGTCCTCGTAATAGCGTGCCACTGCCATCACTCCTTCATTGCGGCGTTCAGATCGAGCGCAACAAGCCGCATGATGTCGTCATTGCCCATCTCGGTCAGGTTGATCTCGGCCCCACCGGTCAGCAGATCATCAGACAGGCTTTTTTTCGAGTCGATCAAGGCGTCGATCTTCTCCTCCACCGTGCCGCGGCAAATAAATTTGTGCACCAGGACGTTCTTTTTCTGCCCAATCCGGTATGCGCGATCCGTGGCCTGATTCTCCACCGCCGGATTCCACCACCGATCGAAATGCACTACGTGCGATGCAGCCGTCAGTGTCAGCCCGGACCCTCCAGCCTTCAGCGACAGGACAAAGAACGGCACTCTCTCATCGTCCTGGAACGTCCGCACCAAATCCTTACGGCTCTTCACCGCCGTGTCGCCGTGCAGCACCAGTCCGGGCCGGCCGAAGATTTGCCCCAGGAAAGCCGCCAGCGGCCCGGTCATTTCCCGAAACTGCGTGAACACCAGCATCTTCTCCTGCCTGGCGGCGACGACCTCGGCGATTTCGCGCAGCCGGCCCCATTTGCCGCTGTCTTCCTCGGCCCAGACCCCGTCGTTCAGCCATTGCGAGGGATGGTTGCAGATCTGCTTGAGCCGCATCAGCATCGTCAGCACGATACCCTTGCGCTGAATGCCGTCAGCTTCCTCCAGCTTTTCCTCCAAATCCGCGACTGCCTGCCCATACAGCGCCGTCTGCCGGCGGCTCAGTCCGCACAGCGCTTTTACCTCGGTCTTATCGGGCAAGTCACCGATGACCGATTTGTCGGTCTTCATCCGCCGCAGAATGTACGGCCGCACAAGGTCCCGCAGCGGGCCATATGGATTGTATGTGCGCTCCGCCAGCCCCTTGGCATAACGGGAAAACTGCTTGGCGTTCCCAAGCAGGCCGGGATTGATGAAGTCGAAGATCGACCACAGGTCGCCCAGGTGATTCTCCACCGGCGTCCCGGTCAGTGCGATCCTGGCCTTGGCCCGCAACGCCTTCGCCGCCTTCGTCTGGCGCGCGACCGGGTTCTTGATCGCCTGCGCCTCATCCAGGATGACAAACCGCCACGATGTTTCCGCCAGCCCCGGCATCCGCAACAGCGATCCGTAGCTGGTGATGACCAGATCGAATTCCACCGCCCGTTCCGGCGTGAACTGCCTGATCTGGTCCGCCGTCATCGCCGAGGGATGCAGGATCGCCGCCTTCAGCCCGGGCGCGAACGTCTCGATCTCCGCCGCCCAGTTCCCCAGCAGCGAGGCTGGCGCGACCAGGAGGCTGGGTTGCCCTGCCGCTTGCTCCACCAGCAGCAGGGACAAAACCTGGATCGTCTTGCCGAGTCCCATGTCGTCGGCCAGACAGGCTCCGAGCCCTAAACTGGAGAGCAGGTGCATCCAGCGCGTACCGGCCCGCTGGTATGGCCGCAACGTCCCTTTCAGGGCCTTGCCTGGATCGACTCCCTCCCCGTCGCCTGATCGCAGCGCCGTCAGCGTCTGCTCCAGCCACGGGCCGGCGGTCACCAGCGACCAATCGGCGTCCACCGAATCCGGATCAT
>NZ_LMUJ01000058.1:50438-62088 GCF_009765975.1 Acidisphaera sp. S103
CGTCTTCTCGAACCGGGCGCGATCCACTTCGACCCATTGGCCGCGCAGCAGCACAAGGTCCTCGGTTCCGGCGAGCAAGGTCTGGACCTCATCCTCGGTCAGCGGTTCGCCGTCCAGGATGACGCTCATGCGGAAATCCAGCACCCCCTCCAGCCCCAGCGCCGAGGGCTTCCGGCTGCCGACCGTCCCCGTCACCCGCGCTCGGGCCGGACGGTTGGCGCGCCATGTCGCCGGCATGCGCACGACGACGCCGGCACTCTCCAGGTCCGCCAGGCTATGCAGAAAGCGGGACGCTTCGGACGGCCCCCAGCGCAGCGGATGAAAGATTTCACCCGCATCGATCATCGGCCGCAGCCACGCGCATTGTTCGGCGGCGCGCTGCACCGGCAGCAGCAGGGACAGCAGCTTGTCGCGATTCGCCGCCCCGGCATATTCCCGCAACGCCTGCCCCAGCGGGACATGCTGTGCGCGTGCCTGCGCGGACAGCCGCGTGGTGTAGGTCGCCATGAAGGCGAACGGCTGTTCGGCGTCGCGACGATTTTCCGCCAGGTTGAAATGCACCCGCCCCACAAGGTTCCAGGCCGGGTTCAATGCGTTCAGAAAGCGCTGCAGACCCGTTCCGGCGGCGGCGAGGGCCGCGGCAAATGCCAGCGCCATGTCATCCCACAGCGCCAGCAGGACCGATTCGGTCAGATATTCAGCGCCTTCCATCATCGGCGCCGTCAGCACCAGCGACGCAAGCTCACCCGCATCCGGGACCGGCACGGCCGGGAGCGTTGCGTCGTCCTCCCGCCCCGATGGGTTCAGGCACAATGCCCCGACATAGCGGGCCGCGAAGGCGCGCCACCAGACAAACACCGGCGGCAAGGCCCGCCCGACCTCCCCTGCCCCCAGCCGCATCAACCCGTCTCCGCTACCGCGGGCGAACGCCTCGGTCAGGCGCGTCAGCACCTGAGCGTCGATCTCGGGCGCATCATCCTGCTCCTGTACGATCAGGTGGCCATGCGGTGTCAGGCGTAATCCGAATCGGGGCATCGCGGCACGTTACCCGAAATGGCAACCGGTCGCCCGAGGTAAAGGCGTGGCTGGCTCTATAACCCCGCAAACAACGGCGTGGACAGATAACGTTCGGCAAACGATGCGGCGATGCCGACGATCAGCTTGCCGGCGTTTTCCGGCCGGCCGGCGAGATCGATCATCGCATGCAGCACGGCGCCGGAGGATATCCCGACCGGCAACCCCTCCACAGCCGCGCAACGACGGGCGGCGGCGAACGCTTCGGCTTCCGAAACAGCCAGGATGTCGTCCAGCAGTGCGCGATCGAGCACGGCGGGGGTGAAGCCGGCGCCGATCCCCTGAATGCGGTGCGGTCCCGGGCTGTCGCCGGACAACACCGCGCTTTCCTGCGGCTCCACGCCGACAATCCTCAAACCGGGACGGCGTGGCTTCAGGCCACGGGCGATACCGGTCAGCGTGCCCCCGGTGCCGACGCCGCCGACAACGATATCGACGGTGCCGCCGGTATCGGCCCAGATCTCCTCGGCGGTTGTCGCCTGATGCGCCGCCGGATTCGCCGGGTTGTCGAACTGCCGTGCGATCCAGGCGCCGTTGGTACGGGTCAGAATGGCATCCGCGCGGGCAATGGCCCCCGGCATGCCCAACTTCGCCGGCGTCGTTTCCACCTCGGCGCCCAACAGGCGCAGCAGCTTGCGCCGCTCCACCGATGCGCCCTCCGGCATGACGACGATCAGCTTGTAGCCTTTGGCGGCGGCGACGAAAGCGAGCGCAATGCCGGTGTTCCCCGACGTCGGCTCCACGATGGTGGTCTTGCCGGGGGCGATCTCACCGGCCAGTTCGGCGGCTTCGACCATGGCCAGGCCGATGCGATCCTTCACCGAACCCAGCGGATTGAAGAACTCGAGCTTCAACGCGATGTCGGCGCCCAGATTGTCGGCAGCCCGCAACCGGGGCAGCCGCACCAGCGGTGTGCCGCCGACCAGATCCAGCACGCTGGCGAACATGCGTCCGCGCGGCAGGACCGGACGATCCGGCAAGGGCGTGGGGGCGAATCGCGAGGCTCGATCCGCCGGTTTGGCGCTTCCGCGAGGTCTGGCCATTCGCGGTCAGATCACAAAATTCAGCGGATCGGTGACGGGCTTGCGCAACCCGGCCTTGGCCGCCCGTTTCAACAGATCCTCAATGGTCAGGGATTCGGCCAACGCCAACAGGGCCGCATCGAACTCATTCCATAGCGGCTCGATCACCGCACGATGCAAGCGGCCGCTGAGATCATGGGCGCTCTCATCCAGGCTGTTCAACCCGACGGAGATCGCTTCGGACACCTTGATCAGCCGAGCGGTGCGGCCCAGACGGTAACCGCCGTGCGGGCCGCGCGTGCTGTCGAGCAACCGCTCGCGCGACAAGGCTTGCAGCAACGGTTCCAGCGTGCGGCGGGCCATGCCGGTACGTTCCGCCAGTTCGGCGGCATTCACCACGGTTTCGCCGCCACTGTGGAAGGCGACATCCAGGACGATCGCCAGGGCGACCATTCCACGGTCTCTTCGCGTAAGAAGCATCTTCTCGAACAATCTCCCTGTCGATATTTCATGAATAGCCCATAGTCCGCGGGGTAGCAAGACCTTCCTGCCATGTACCGAAATAGAAAACGTTCATGCTGTCTTGCGGCCCGCACCAGGAAATACCTTCCCGGCGCACCTGCATATCGCAGCGCCGCGCTGGCCTGTGCCACCGAAGGTCCGACGCCGCCATGAGTCGCCGGAAAAGTGCCGACAAGGCGTCCCCCACGCGTGGCAAGGGAGCAGAGGATTCCGACGCACGATGGCGTATCGGCCTGAGGCTTCGACCTTATATACGATAATTTCACGTGGTTAAATCGTTGTCACTTGACTCAATAAGATAGTGGATCAAATGTCGCGACCACCGTTCCCTCCAAACGCGATGGCGCCTTCCCGGTGCCGTCGCTTTCTTCACGACCACCGCGTCCCGGCCAGGCAAGGAGAAGACCAATGACCATCCAACTCGGGCAGATCGCCCCTGATTTCGAGCAAGACAGCACCGCCGGCAGGCTGAGCCTGCATCAGCACCTGGGAAGCGACTGGGGTGTCCTGTTCAGCCACCCCAAGGACTACACGCCGGTCTGCACCACCGAACTGGCCGAGGTCGCGCGGTTGAAGCCGGAGTGGGACAAGAGGCACGTCAAGCCGATCGGCCTGTCCGTCGATTCCGGCGAAAACCACGCGGGCTGGGCGCGTGACATCGAAGAAACCCAGGGCCACGCGTTGAATTTCCCGGTGATCGCCGACGCCGACCGGACCGTCTCCAATCTCTACAGTATGATCCATCCGGACGCCGACCCGTCGATCACCGTGCGCAGCGTGTTCATTATCGATCCGAACAAGAAGGTGCGCCTGATCCTGACCTATCCGCCCAGCACGGGACGCAATTTCGATGAGATCCTGCGGGTGATCGACAGCCTGCAACTGACCGATGCGCATAAAGTGGCGACGCCGGTCAACTGGACCAACGGCAAACCGGTCATCATCTCCCCATCGGTATCCGATGCCGATGCGAAGGACCGTTTTCCCGGCGGCTGGAAAACCCTGAGGCCGTATCTGCGGGTGGTCGAGCAGCCGAAACTGCCGCACGAAGCGTAGGCGGCGCTGCCGAACGTCTGGCACGACCCGACGCGGGGTTGGCACGATGTTCGGTACCCGGCTACCGACACGTTGCCAAACCCAACAAGATGGCACCGGGCGGATTGCTGCCCTTCCGTTCCACCGGACCGTATAGGCCTCGGATCCTGCCGAGGCCTAACCGTTCCGGAACGCGTACGCGTAACCATTGATCGCGGGCGCACCACCAAGATGGGCATAGAGGATTTTTGATCCCTCCGGGAAATACCCTTTCTTGACCAAATCGATCATGCCTTGCATCGATTTCCCCTCGTAGACCGGGTCCGTGATCATGCCTTCCAGGCGTGCGCACAGACGGATCGCGTCCTTGGTTTCGTCGGACGGAACGCCATAGACCGGGTATGCGTAATCCTCCACCAGCACGACGTCGTCGTCCTCGATCGGCTTGCCCAGTTCGACCAGCGCGGCGGTATCCTGGGCGATCCGCAGCACCTGTGCCCGCGTCTGCGCCGGCGTCGCCGAGGCATCGATCCCGATCACCCTGCGCGCTCGGCCGTCGGTGGCAAAGCCAACCAGCATCCCCGCATGGGTCGATCCCGTCACGGTGCAGACGACGACGTAGTCGAACGCAAAACCGAGTGCCTTCTCCTGCGCCCGGACTTCCTCAGCGAATCCGACATAGCCGAGGCCGCCGTATTTGTGCACCGAGGCGCCGGCTGGGATCGCATAGGGCTTACCTCCCTTGGCCTTCACGTCCTGGATCGCTTGTTCCCAGCTTTCGCGGATGCCGATATCGAAGCCCTCATCCACCATCTGCACGTCCGCACCCATGATTCGGCTGAGCAGGATGTTGCCGACGCGGTCGTAGACGGCGTCCTCATGCGGCACCCAGCTTTCCTGCACCAGGCGGCATTTCATGCCGATCTTGGCAGCGACCGCCGCGACCATCCTGGTATGGTTGGACTGCACGCCACCGATCGAGACCAGGGTGTCGGCGTTGGAGGCAATCGCATCGGGGATGATGTATTCGAGTTTTCGTAATTTGTTGCCGCCGAAGGCCAGGCCGGAGTTGCAGTCCTCGCGCTTGGCGTAGAGTTCGACCTTACCCCCGAGATGGGCGCCAAGGCGCGCCAGTTTCTCGATCGGGGTTGGCCCGAAGGTCAGTGGATAGCGTTCGAATTCCTCCAGCATGAGGATCCTCTTTCTGTCGATACGATGAACTGGCAGGTAGCATCATCGCGACGGAAGGTGCTCTCGAAGATACGCGATATATTTCTGTATATGTTGGTATCTATGCATTCCATTCGTCGTATCTTCCGAAAGTTGGAAAAATATGGAAGAATCTTCAACACGGTTCGGACTCGACCGGATCGGCCTGAAAATGCTGCGCCTGCTCCAGGGGAACGGCAGGCTTACGAACGCCGAACTGGCGCAACGGGTCGATGTCAGCCCCGCGACGTGCCATCGCCGCACCCAACGGCTGTTCGACGACGGATATATCAAGCATGTCCGGGCGATGGTGGCGCCGGACAAGGTCGATCGGGGCGCGCTGGTCATGGTCGGCGTCGTGCTGGACCGCTCGACCCCGGAAAGCTTCGCGGCGTTTGAGGCCGCCGTCGCGAAACTGCGGTTCGTCCTCGATTGCCATCTGGTGGCCGGCGATTTCGACTATTTCCTGAAGATCCGGGTGGCGAACATGGCTGATTTCAACCGGATCCATGGCGAGCAACTGATCGGACTGCCCGGCGTGCGGCAGACGCGCACCTTCTTCGTCATGAAGGAAGTCGTGGACAACGCGCCGCTGGATTTCTGACTACGGCCCTAGACGCTGGTTTAGCGCCACAAGCGTACGTTGCCATGAATCGGTGGCAGCGTACGATTTGTAGTTCACGGTCATGAAACCATGTTCGGCGCCGGGATAAACGACGAGTTCGAACGGCGCGCCGTGATCCTTCGCATAGGCCGCCATCTTCGTGATCGTCTCTATCATGCAACAGTGATCGTAATTGTCCGCGTCGCCCGCGAACACGAGGGTTGGCACCTTCCAGCGGTCGATGAGGGCTTCTTTGTCAGGGATAAACCTGGTGCCTGGATAGAAGGCCACGACCATGGAAATGAGATCGGGCTGGGTGTTGGCGTGTACGATCGCGGTCCCGCCGCCCAATGAAAAACCGACCACCGCGACCTTCCCCGGAATCGCATGCGGGGAATGTTGTGCATTAATAATAGCTTGGCGTAGGTTTTCACCACCTTTGACATCCCACCGCGGGAAGTCATTGGCGTCAAACAGCACGGCATAATAGCCGAGGCTGGCAAATTCACGAGCGTAGTTGGAATAGGCTACCGGTCCGTGCAGGCCACCAAGCACGATGACCACGCGTCCCTGCCCGGCCGGCGGCACAAACTCCTGATACCTGACATGTTCCAACGGCGTCGCGTCCCGCCACAACAGACCCTCCAGCGGTGGCGGCGCGTCGGTGTGCGGCGAACACCCCATCAGGCCCGTGTTGAGCAGCGCCAGGACGATGAACGCCTTCCACATCGGTGACATGTCCGGCTCCTTCTCCGCCGTTTCGGCCAGCCGCCAGGATACACAATCCTCCATAAGCTGCCACCGGCGTGCACGGTTTGTCACCTCTCGGGTCGTTCCTGGCGCGCACTGGCGATTTCGCTCACCCGGGCCTCCGCGCTCTGGCCATCCGCCCGGGGGTCATTCAGGCCGACGGCGTGGGACGGAGACCGCCTCGCCCTCTCCAACCGGTCAAAACCTCGGTGCCGAAGTATTAGGCCGCCAGCAGATGCGCGCCCATCGCGTAACCGCGCCGCCGTGCCGGTGGGACCGGGTGCCGCCCGGCCACGCGCTCCATCATCAGCCGCACATCGCTCTCGGCCCCGGCTTTCAGCGCGGAATCGAGGAACACCTGCTCCAGCACATCCTGCTGGGCGTGGCTGCCGCCCATACGGTACATGTCCGCCAGCACCGGCCGCATCAATGCGACGGCTTCGGCATGCCGCCCCTGCCCGTTCGCCAGCACCGCCCGTGTGACCGGCAGCGCGATTCCCCCGACCAGATCGGCCAACGGCCCGCCGCCGCCGGCGAAGTCGCGTATCCCAGCCAGCATCGCGTCCGCCGCGGCATCCCGCCCGGTCGCGGCCAGCGCCATCATCCAATGCGGCAGGGTGAACGCCGACCGGCAGTCACCGATCCTGGCCTCGGCCTTGTCGGCCAGTTCTGTCCAGCGGTCGCCGACCTCGACACCATGCCGCCCCAGCCGGAACAGCATCGAGGCCGCGTTCTGCACATCGATGTAAAGATCCGGCATCGCCCCGGTCAGCGGCGACGCCAAGTCGCGGAATCCCGAGTCGTACAGCGACAGCACCTTGGGGTAATCGCCCAGTTCCAGGTGATACATCGCCTGGTGCCACCAAAGATGATGCTTGAGATTGTTGCTGCCGTCCCAGCGCGATTGCAGCCCCTCGACCCAGGCGATGCCTTCCAGGCGGCGGCCGGTCATCTCCAGCACATGCGCCACGCCGTGCACCGCCCACAGATCGCCGGGGTCCTGCCGCACTGCTTCCCGCCCTGCGCTCTCGGCTTCCAGGTAGTAGCCGGCTTCCTCATGCGCGAAGCAGCGGCAAGCCAGGATCGACCCGAATCCGGGCAGCGCGGTGCTCCAGTGCGGCTCCACCGCCAGCACCGAGGCCAGCATCGCGTCGACCCGCCCCGACCAAAAATTCACGAAATGGGCGAGTCGGAACGCCAGGATGTCGAGCGGATGGTCACGCAGGATCTGGTCCCACACTGCCACCGCTCCATCTGCATCACCGTCGGCCCAGTGGGACAGCGCCTCGGCATGGGCTTTCTCGCGCGGGGTGCCGGCACAGTGCCGAGCGGCGGCCAGGGCGGTGCGCGCCATGGGGACGGTATCGGCGCGGTAGCCCATCAGCGCCAGATAGCCCTTCAGGCAATGCGCCAGGCCGAAATCAGGGTCCGCTGCCAGCAGCGCTTCCATGCGCGCGGCCATATCGGCCCGATAGCCCAGATAACCGTCGACGGCGTGGTCGAACGCGGCGGCCGCCTGTTCCGATACCGTGGTCAGCGCCAGCCCGCGACAATCCTGCAGCATGATCGGTCCCTCCCCGCCGTACCGTTTAGCACGGATCGCGGGGCAACCGTCAGACCGGGTTGAGGGTCACCTCGGCGAGGCCACGCTGGATGATGCCCAGTTCGCTGGCAGCGGCGCGCGACAGATCGACGATCCGATGCTGCGAATAAATCCGGTCGGTGATGGTGACGATGACACTGCGATTGGTGCCGGCCAACACCACCCGCACCTTGGTGCCGAACGGCAGCCAGGCGTGCGCAGCGGTCATCGACTCCTGGTCGAAGCGGACGCCACTCGCCGAACGGCGACCGTTGTAAGCCTGGCTGTAGAACGACGCCTTACCCGCTTCACCCATCCAGGCGGCCGCGTCGCCGTTCACCGCCGGATGAAACGCGGCCTCCCGAACCACGTGAGCCGTCCGGATGCCGTGGGCGGTCCGCACCGAATGCCCTGCCCGAACGACATGCCTGGTGCGGTGGACATGCGCCTCCCGCACATGAGCGGGACGAACACCGTGCGATGGACTTCGCGCGAAGGCGTCATGCGACGTCATGGCGAGAAGTGCGGAAACCGCAACGAATGCGGTCGCGAAATGTTTATTCATCATGCCTCACTGAATTAGGGGCGAACGGTTAACAAAATATGAATAACCGTTTCGATAATGGTTTAGGGCGCAATATCGCCCTATCAACGCGGTCGAAATGACCAACATTGCATTAACGGAATTCACCAGATCGGTGAATTTGCGGTATTTTTTCGTACCGCGAGAGGTTTTCCCCCGCACCATGGTTATGAAGATGCTTCTTTTTGACTGGGCTGACAACCCCGTAAATTGTCATTTTCTCCTCGGTTTGACTGAAAATGCGGAACGGATAGATTGCAATCAAACGCGTCCAGGGACCAGAAATCGTGTTCATTCAATGATATGCAGTTTGATTGTAACAATAATCGGTGTGCTTGCCGCCGCGATTCTGCGTGGATTTACCGGATTCGGATTCGGTCTCGCTGCGGTTCCACTGCTCAGCCTCGCTCTGCCGCCGGCGCAGGTCGTCCCGCTCGTGGTGACGTTGCAGGTGGTCATCGGACTCGTTGGCCTGCGCACCGCTGTGACCGAGTGCGATTGGCGAGCGGTCCGGATGCTGGCGCCCGGGCTGGTGATCGGCATCCCGATCGGCCTGCTGATCCTGACTTCTCTGCCGGCCAACCCGGTGCGCCTGACGATCGGTGTGGTGATCGCGTTTTCCGTCTGGTTGATCCATCGCGGCATCCGCCTGCCGCCGAACCCGTCTCGGCTGCTCAGCCTCGCCGTGGGTGCCGTCGCTGGTGTCATCAGCGGACTGGCCTCGATGGGCGGTCCGCCCATCGTCGTGTACCTGCTGGCGCTTGGGCACTCCCCCGCGCGCATGCGGGCCACCGCGATCGTCTATTTCATGCTGGCCAGTTGCGCCGTCCTGGTCCCGATGGCGGCGCGCGGCCTGATCACGCAGCAGGTGCTGGTCTGGGCCGCCGTCGCCGTCCCCGTCGTGTTTGCCGGATCGGCGATCGGCACCTGGGGTTTCCACCGAGCCAAGCCGCGTCATCACCGGATGGTGGCGCTGGTGATCCTGTCGGCGTTGGCGATCCTGCTGATTGGCCGTTCGCTGCTGGGCTGACTGGCCCGGCTCACTCCGCGTCGCCCGCCCCGCGCCGGCCACGCTTGATCTTCCCCCGGTGCGCCTTTTCGTCCAGCCGCCGCAGTGTCGACCCATAGCTGGGTTTGGTCGCCACCCGCCGCACCGGCGCGATCGTCGCCCGCCGGATCAGCGCGATCAGCGCCGCCATCGCCTCAGCACGATTGCGGTCCTGCGTGCGGTGCTGCTGACTGGTGATCAGGATGTCGCCGTCCAGCGTCAGCCGCCGTCCCGCCAGCTTTTCCAGCCGCATCCGGACCGCATGCGGCAGATCGGCGCGATCCAGCGACAGGCGCAGTTGCACCGCCGTTTCGACCTTGTTGACGTTCTGGCCTCCGGGGCCGGACGCCCGGATGAACGTTTCCTCCACCGCCTTTTCGTCGATGGAGAGCGTCCTGGTCACCTGGATCATGGAAATACGCCGAAATCCCGCGGAAAGGGCCAGCATAGCGGGAACCCGCCGGGCGCGCGACCGTGCCGATTCGCGGTGGCGATCGCCCGCGACAACACGGCGCGGTCACATTTCAGAGCCACTTAGTCTTGTTTCGAAAGCACCGCTGAGGAATACTCCGCCAACAAAAATGGCAGGCAAAACGCCGGCTGATCCGGGAGGGTACAAGAATGAAGTCACGCATGACGCGCCGCAAGGCAATGCGCCTTGGTGCTGCCGCGGGAACATTGCCACTGGTGCATATCCGGACCGCCGGCGCCGCCGGGCGGCTGAAAGTCGCGCTGTGGGACCACTGGGTCCCGGCCGGCAACGATGCCATGCGGAAGCTGGTCGCCGCCTGGGCAGACAAGAACAAGGTCGAGGTCGAACTCGATTTTCTGACCGCCATCGGTTACAAGATCAACATCACCATGGCCGCCGAGGCGGAAGCCAAGACCGGCCACGACATCTACGCCTTCGACATGTGGACGGTGCATCAGTTCGCCGACCAGCTCGACCCCGTCGACGACATCATGAAAGGCTTCATCGAAAAATACGGCAAGCTCGGGCGCGCCTATGAGTATCTGGGCGTCTCGGACGGGGCCTGGAAAGCCGTGCCGGTGGCCTGGGGTTCGGCACCGCTGACACCCTGTGGCCGGATCAGCATGCTGCAGAAATACGCCGGCATCGACATCCAGAAATGGTTCCCCGCGCATGAAGCCACGCCGGAGACCTCGGCCGACTGGACCTATGAGACCCAGTTGAAAGCGGCGGAGGCCTGCCACAAGGCGGGCTTCCCCTTCGCGTTCGGCTGCGGCCAGACCACCGACTCCAACCAGACCTGGGGTGCGACCTTTGGCGCGTTTGGCGCCGACCTGGTGAACGCCAAAGGCGACATCACCGTCGATTCCGACAATGTGCGGGCCGTGCTGGAGTATGCCAAGCGCATGGTCCCGTTCCTGCCCACCGACACCGTCAGCTACGACGACGCCTCCAACAACCGGGCACTGATCTCCGGGAAGTCGGCGTTGATCTGGAATCCACCGTCGGCCTGGGCGGTGGCCAAGCGCGACGCACCGCAGGTCGCCGAGGATTGCTGGACGTTCCCGAACCCGCGTGGGCCGAAGGGACGGATGGTGCCGATGCGGCCGTATTTCTTCGGCCTGTGGTCGTTCGCGCAGAACAAGCCTGCGGCGCGCGACTTGCTGACCTATCTGGGTTCCCGCGAGCAGATGGAGACCTTGACCACGGCGGTCTCCGGGTACGACATTCCGCCGTATCTCTCGATGTCGGACTTCAAGATCTGGGGCGAGGTGGAGCCGCCGAAGGGCACCGTCTACAATTACCCGATCCGCCCATGGCACAACGCCGAATACTACATCACCGGGTCGTCGGGCCCGCCGGACATCGGCGTGCAGGCGTGGAACCGCGGGGTCATCCCGACAATGGTGTCCAAACTGGTCGCCGGGCAGACCATCCAGCAGGCGATCGACTGGGCGAAAGACGAATTGGAGGGCTACACACGGTAGCCAGCACCGGCCCAGCCGGGACCGTCCCCATCGTCACGGCGCGCTCTTATCGTCACGACGCGCTCTTATCGTCATGGCGCGCTCTTATCGTCATGGCGCGCTCTTATCGTCATGGCGCGCTCTTATCGTCATGGCCGGGCGTGTCCCGGCCATCTCCGCACCGTCGGATGAAGCGCGGATGGCCGGGACACGCCCACGGCTGTCTGGCACGATTTTTGAGTCCTGAACGCAATATTTCGCTGTACAAGCCGCACGGTATTGA
>NZ_LMUJ01000059.1:0-5819 GCF_009765975.1 Acidisphaera sp. S103
TTGTCAGCGACAATCAGACCGAACATCATGAACTCGTTGCGGTCATCAATTCTCATCCTGATTGACGCATTTTCTCACCCAGATTGTCGCGCTACATCCGGGTCGCGATCGATGCCTACGACTGCCGCCGCATGTTCCGGAGCGCTTATGTGATAGCCACCTCCAGCCCCGCTGCTTCATCCGCACGCAACGTTTCCGAGGCCAGGAACAGGCGATCCAGCAAATCCGCCAGCACGGCCCGTTCGTCATCGGATAACTCGGCCTGAATGATTGCCTCGCGCCGCCACCATTCGGGCCGTAGACGATCGACGAGGTACCGGCCAGCCCGTGTCAGATCCCAGGTCCGTCGCCGCGGGTCCGACTTCCGCGCCGACGCCCCGATGAGCCGGCGGTGGTTCCGCGATCCGTGACCGGGAATTCGGCATGGTCATGGGCTGTGGCATGGGCGGCGGCATGACCGAGATCATCGATGATGAGGTGTTCGCCCGGGCGCCGATCGACGCTGATGGGGCAGAAGACCTGCTGCGGCGCTTGCGCACATTGCACCGCCTGCCCGGGTTCCTGACCAGCGATCAGATTCGCCGTGCCCCGGACTTCGCCGCGGGTTTTAGTGCGCTGGCCGCGACCGCGCCCTGGCCGGTTTTCACACTGGAGGTGAACCCGCGGAAGGTTGGCGAGAACTCGGTCGCCGCGGTCGACGGGCTGCTGATCATCGAGCGGTAGTCCCACCGAACCGCCAAGGCCGCACCTGCGGCATTGTCATTTACGCCCCAGCGTACCAAGCAGAATTCATCGCTAGCTTGGAACCACGAATGACGCCGGATCAGTTGGTCTGGAAGTCATAGGCATAGCTGATGTTATAGGTCTTGTTCGGCTCCCAGGTCGCCAATTCGCCTTCCAGAAAAGCCTGACGCTCACCCCCCGGCGCTTTCAGCCACGTCCACTTGGAATCGAGGAACATAAAGCTCCAGCCGGTCGGCTGCGGTGTTCCGGAAGGCGGCTGGCCTTTCCGGACAATCCTTGTCCAGCCCAGCAGGCGTTCGGCCCCCAATCCCGCGAAGGCCTTTTCGCCCGGCCGCCACAGGCTGTTGTTGCCCATCTCCACCTGGGTCTTCTCGGTATCGACACCCTTGGCGCCACTGCAATCGACAGCGAAAAGATACTGAAACGCTAGCTCACCGCCACCGTCGGCTGGGCCGCCATCAGCATTGTTCTCGGTATAGCGGTAGGGAAAGGCAGTCGCCCCAAGAAGTGACCGCGCGACGCATGTTCCGCTCTCATTATAGAGATCACGATTTTGATAACCAATATACAGGTCGGTTGTTTGGCAACACGGATGCTCGTGGTAAAATTTCTTCACCACCTGAAGCGCCAGATCGGGCTTTTTCTGCAGCGCAACCATGCCTTCCTTGGAGACCCGTCCCAGGTCGTCACGCGATCCAGCCCGAGCCTTTCCGCCATCGATCCGAAAACCGATCTGGAAATCCTTCCACGCACGTGGTCGCGGCCCAGCCTCAAGAATAGCGAAAAATCCTGTACCATCACGACGTCGGATCGAACTGGGCAGGCTTTTGTCTCCGGCAACACCGAGTTCGCCGTCCATCATCTCAGCTGCAATTTGCGATGGCGAAACCTTCTTGTAGCAGTCCCCCCAAAGATTCTCCAGCATAACGAGCTGATCCTGTTTCCGCATCAGATTAAAGATGCGTATCGGAAACGACAGGCAACTCGCATGATGCTCGGCATAGCCCCCGCTTGGCTCCCTCAAGGCTGTTTCCAGCATGATGGTTCCAACCATGTTCTTGAAATGAAAGCTGTGCCAGTGACTGCGGCCGTCATCGCCCATGTACTTGAGGGAATTGACCAGGGATGTACTTGAGGGAATTGACCAGGGACTGGCTGGCAGCGAGATAAAAGACGTTGCTCTTCATGCCTTTCGTTGCGATATCGCCAAGGGTCGCGGTATCCATGAAAGACCCGCCCATCGGCGGTGCGACCGGAACAGGGTTGCGCGGCACGGGCGCGGGACGTGGCTTGGCGATCGCCTTTGGCATCGGACCTCCGGGCGGGGGTCCGAGCGGTCCCTTTGAGAGGGGTTGTTTCGTGACGCTCAACGGCTGGATCTCCTTCGATCGGTTTCCGCCCAAAATCCTGTCGGCGACGAATCCGCGACAAATTATAAAGGCAGGGCAACAGGAAGCACCCTCGCGATCCAGGATCGCGTTGGCACGTTTACACTAAACCCGCGCCAAGCATCCCTCGCGAACCGGCCATCGCGGCTTCTTTCGTCAAACACTATGGCAAACGCCTCGGCTGAACAATATCGGAACGTCCTGCAATCACAAGATCCTGGCGTTCGGGCTCTTGCCCGACTTGCGTGGGTTCGAACGGCAACGGGCTCCAGCTCGAAAGCATGCAAAGTTGTGCGGACCGGGCCGATCGATCGGCAGAGTCGAGGCCACACCGCAGAAGGTGGAATTATGGCGAAGCTAGTGTGGCGGGCGAAGCTGATCGCCAAACTTGTGTCGGGCATCGTAACCGAGACCGAGGTGGCACGCATTGAGCGCGAGGATTTCGCGCCTCCCGAAACGCTCGGCCTTGCGCCGGATGTGGGCGAGCGGTTCCGATGGTGCGAGCATTGCGGGACGCAAGCGACGTCGCCAATAAAATTACCGAAATGCAACAAAAATCATCGCGTTTCGAATGACGCAACTGCCCGTTAAGCAGACCCTAAACGGGGTACGGTGTCGCCCGAGTGCTGACTGACCGAGCACCTACGGGTGATTTGATCCCGCGGAAAGACCTGGGTTGTTACATATTACAATATAGCGGCCATGGCTCGAAAGCGGCACCGCAATTAAATACGTAAACGACAAAAAATCGGCACGCAGGTCAGGCCGGCGCCTTCCCGCGGAGGCAGGTCCGATGCAGAACCCTCGGATACCGGTTCGCATCGAAGTTTGAATTGGCCCGGTGCAGCAGGCACCGGTTGTCCCACATCAGCATGTCACCGGCGCGCCACTGGTGCAGATACACGAAGCGGGCCTCTGTGGCGTGTGCCTCCAGTTCCAGGATGCGCGCCCGGCCCTCCTCGGTCGATCGACCATCCAAATGCGAGGCATGCTCGCCCATGAACAGTGCCTTTTTCCCAGTCTCGGGGATCACGCGCACCAGCGGATGGACGATATCCGGTGCGTCGGCGAGTTCCTCCGCCGTGGGCTTTCGGTCGATGTTGGAACGCGAGAGCGCCCAGCTATGCACCACCCCGACACCGTCCAGCGCCTGCTTCGTCGCCTCCGGCAGCGCCTCATAGGCAGCGATCATGTTAGCAAAACAGGTCTCTCCGCCCTGGGGCGGCATCGTCACTGCGTGCAGAATAGTTGCCAGAGATGGTTCCGGACGAAAGGACTTGTCCGTGTGCCAACCGGTGGATGCCACCTTGCCGCTGGGTTTGCCATCATCGCCGAGGTTGGAGACGATGTGCAGCAGTGGGTTTAGCTTGCCCTTGTTGCGGGCCATGTGCCGCTCCAGCGTGCCGAACTGCTCCGTGAAAGCGATCTGCTCCTCGTGTGACAAATGCTGATCGCGAAAGCACAGTACGTGGTGGCGGATGAACGCGGCATACACCGAGTCGCGAGTCGTCGCGTCCAGCGGATGGCGCAGGTCGAGCCCAATGACCTCGGCGGCCAGGACGGGCGCAAGCGGACGTACTTCGAAGTTCAACTTCAGAGCTGCGGACATGGATCGGCTCTTCCAACCGTGGTCGCCTGTTCAGACGCATTTGTTGGTCCGAGACTGCGCTCGGATCGCGGAACGCGCAACCACGCAGCGCCCCGACGCTTTTCCGGTCGCCGTCAAAGGCGGGAAAGTATCGGGCGCGTTCAGCCGATCAGCACGGTAAAGCAGCCGAGGACGATCGCTCCCCCATGGGCACAGGTGTCACCCATGCGAGCCGCCGGTTGCTCGCCGATCAATACGCCTGTCGAGCCCATGGCGATCGTATCAGGCGGCCCAACGCAGACCAGCATGTCGCCAACCCGAGCCGCGGGCAGTCCCTGGATCAACACCGTCGGACAGCCAGGCGAGACGATAGGACCGCCGACATGGGGTACAATGCCGGTTACCATCGGGCAAACATGCATATCTGTCAGACGAGCGGCGGGTAGTCCCATCGGCGCATAATCCTGGCGTCTACGAACGATCCCGATGATCCAAGCACCGGCGGGGAGAAGGATCGGCGCTCATCGTCACTTTTGCAAGCAAAGCCCGCTACCCTTATTGAAGGCCCGCCAGAAGATCCTTCAACCATCCCGTCGGCATATCCTGCAAAAATTGGGCACGCAGTTCGGCTCGCCGCGACGGGGTCATGTGGACTTGCGACGGAGAAAAAAATTTCGGATCCGAGGTAAAGAGCAAGTACGCCTGCGTCTCGTTTTCGATCAATTCAGCATTCGTACTGTCATAACCCTCTCCGGCAAGGTATGTGCGGAAGTCCGCCTGCTCCACCGGCGTCATGGTGTCGAGAAAAAACCGGTGGACATAGGACGCGTAGGCCGGGTTGCTGAAATACTCACCATGTGAAAGCTCATGCGTGAGGATGGTATTTCGCGCCGCGGCTGTTACATCCGCGTTTGCCCCGACCCCGGGCGCGGAGATCAGGCCAGCCACCGTATCCGGCTTGAGCCAACCAAGCCGGTCCAGCAGGTGGCGGAGCAATACCTCCCCTGACGTAAGCTGAACATGAGCTTGATCGGCGATGGTGAAAAAACGCCGCAATGATGCCGCGCTGTAATCGTGGCCGTAATAAAAACCGGCATCCACGTCACCATCGGCCTTGACCGCACGATCAAGTTCGTCCGCGTTCAAAATACGATCACGCGGCAAACCCGCCTTTTCGATGAGCGCCGCGACGCGGTCCAGCATGATTCTCTGCCGCTTCAACGAGGCGAAATCCAGAACGACGATCTGGGGATTTTCGGCCAACCGGATGATCGATAGATTTGTGGGTTGGTGCACCAGGATCTGCGCCACGGTCGCCGCTTCGATCGGAAGTTCCGGCTCGGCGGAAGCGGCCTTCTCCCCGGCATTTCGCACCATCGGTGGCGAAACGCGTGATGCCTGAGGCCAGACCAACCACGCGATGACGATCGCCACAAGGACAACGATCAAGCCGCTGATCGCCCCGATCGCAATCATCGATCCGATGCCGGGTGAACGCGGCCGTGCCAGACCGCCAGGGGCTATGCGCACCGTCTCATCGCTGTCCGGTACGGGCCGTTTCACGCGACCGCCACTGTCAACACCGTCCGCAGCGGCGCGATACTATCCGCCGAGATTGACGACCAGGACGCGACGATTGCGCGGTTCGGGCACCTGGGGGCCAGTGATGACCAACGGCTTGTCGGAACCCATCCCAACGGGTTCCAACCGAGCGGCCGCGACACCGAACTTTGATTCTATGTAGGCGACGACAGCCTGCGCACGCTGTTCCGAAAGAGCGCGATTGGCCTCAGGCTTACCGACCGTGTCGGTATGGCCTTCAACACGGAAGCGATAATGTGACAGCGCCTCACTGCTCAATGCCGTTCCCAGGGCATCGAGCGTGTGGATCGCCTGCGGCGTCAGTTCGGCGGAACCCGTCGCGAAATTGACCGTCAGGTTGACCGCGGGCATCGCATCGCCGTGGGCAGTAGTCATAGGTTTCCCTGCCGCGATCGCGGGACGCGCGGACGATTTGCGCGCTTCAGGTGTGGCCTGGGTCGCCGGCGCGCCACTGTCGGCCGGCGCCCCCGCCGGTGCCATGCGAATGCCGCGCGTCG
>NZ_LMUJ01000059.1:5935-33567 GCF_009765975.1 Acidisphaera sp. S103
TGATGGATTGGCACCCTGGGCGAACACCTGGGTCGCACCTGCGAGAATGGACACGACGATCAGGCTGGCGATCCGGTTGCGCAACGTTCATCTCCCACTTGCACGATCTGTAATTATCGCTCCCGTGCATCATGCCGTCCGGTAGGGTCAAAAAGCAATCCCGTGGGGCGCAGCGGTCGGACACGGGCGGCCCGAATATGACCGCCCGCTTGGCGTTAGAACACGCCGGCACCGCGAAGGAAGGACATGCGCTTGTTCAAGCTGTCGTCGAGCGTCTGGCGAACCTGATCCACATGCTCCGGATCCGGGTTGATTTGGCGCAACAACGCCTCCATGTCGGTTTGTCCCGCCCGCAGGCGTTCCAGGACGATCAGATCGAGGAGGCTTGTCGCAACGCCCGCACCGGTACGCCGGCTTGCCAGCGCGATAACCCGGGTGAGATTCTCCGATCGGACGAACCGGCGGGCGGTCACGCTATTGAAACGCATGGCCTCCGTCCCCGGTTCGGACTCCGGCCGCGCCACCAGGTCGGCCATTTCCAATCCCACCAGCATGCCAACCAATTCCGCCGGATTGCGTCGCCGGCCTACGATTTCCGGTAAAGCCAACAAGTCCTTTATCAGACTAGGTCCCTTGCTGGCCGCCCGAACGATCGGTTGATAGAAATCAGGATTGAGTTCTGCCTTTCCCGCCGGCATCTGAACCTCCAGCGGCAAATCGTCCGGATGGATGTTAAGACCGATGCGCACATCGGCGAGTGCGGCGTCCCGGCTGGCGGGGTCCAGCCGCTGCGCGCCGCGTACGTAGACATCGTGACGCAACGCGCGCTCGACACAAAGGTCCTTGATTGTTTCACGCATAATGGGGTCTTCGAACTTCTGCACCACGGCCCGTTGGGGTTCCGTCAACAGCAGGTCGGGAAAGTTTTCGACCAGTTGAGAACTTGCGACAAAGTCCAATTTTGCGTCCGCGAGCGCGCCCGCGACATCAGCCATGAAGCACGGCTGCCAGTGCTCATTCATGTATTCGTGTGCCAGATAGGCAGCCGGCATTTTATCCAGGCGGCCGATCAAGCTTTGACCCAACGACGATTGATTGAGTTGCCTGGCCTCCGCGGCCAGCAGCGACTGGATGATAGCCAGCCCCTCCTCCGCCTGCCGATCGCTGCGCCACGCCAGTCGCCGTCCGGCCTCGCGCATGACCCGTTGCATTCCGAGAACGGGGCCCCAGGCCGGTAAGGCATTGTAACTGACATGCACAACGCCGCCCGCCCGCACCTTGTTGCGCAGCAACCGAACGATCCCGTCCTGCACCGACCGAGGCACCCAGCTCCAGACACCATGCAACGTCACGAAATCGGCTTCGGGAATCAGGCGGCTGGCTGTGTCCTCGGCCAGCGTGGCCAGGTCGGCTTCGATGAACGTGACATTGGTCAGTTCGGCTTCGGCCGCCCACAGCCTGGCCGCCGCGACATGGGCGGGATTGAAATCGACCGCGGTCACATGCCAGGCCGGATTGCTCGCCGCCAGGATCATCGCCCCGAACCCTTGGCCACAGCCCAGTTCCAGGACCTGCAAAGGATCATCCGCCGCCGGCAACCTCACATCGACACTGCCCATCAGGCAGGCCAACGCCATCATCGCGGGAGATTGCTGGCGGTACCACCCCGTCACGTAGGTGATATCGGTCACATATCCGGCGCTCCAGCCATTCATTCCGTTACCATCCTCAAACCCAATTCTCTATCACGTCCGCATCGAAAACGGCATCGGCTGCGTCGGTGCGCACCGCACCGCTGCCGCCCGATAATGGCAGCCAGGTGTTCCATCCCAGCCTTGGCGCATCCGCCGAGGCGCCGTCCAGTCGAAGCGGCGCGATTTCGGAGGCCGCGAGGATCGGATTGACGGCAAAGCCAAGTTCCATCCCGACAAACGCTCGGATCAGCGACACGACGCGTTTCAACGGCCGGCTGTCCGGGCGCATAAGCCGAAAGGCTTCCCGATCCAGTGGACCGATGCGAACCAGCATGCGCGCCTCGGGACTCCAGGCCCGGACGCCAACCGCGGCGTCCACGCCAAGTTGCGAAAACAGACCGTCGGCGCCCACGCGTGTACGCTGGTCAGGCGGTACGCTGAGCCACGCCCCCGCGTATTCGACGACATCCACCTTCATGTTCAGCCATTCGGTCAACATCGCAGCCAGGCGATCCGCCGATCGCGGACGCATTGCGAACAGCCCGGCATAGTGGAGCAGCGGTTCCGTCCCTGCCGAAAGCCTGGGAGTCGCATGCGGGGTGCCATACCCTGTCAGCGACAGCAGAGCCTGCGTTACCGCATCCGGTGCTCGTGGCTCTTTCAGGACAGCGGTTTCCGCGGCACGCGCTGGCCGGTATTTGACCCCTGCCAGTGCGAAGAAACCGACAAAACGCTCGCCCAGCATATCCAGGAACTGGTGCAACGCGGTCGATCGGCCACGCAGTGTCTGCGAGACCATTTCAGAGTAATAGCGCGGCAACACACCGGACGGGCCGGTAAGACCCATCAGTCCGACGACGACATCGGGCCGTTTGCCGCCGCGCTGGATGTCGAGCACGTCCGTCGCGGGAAATGTCAGTCCCGGTGGTGTTCGGAACCGGACCGCGGCCGACGGTTCACTCTGCCTAGTGGCACGCATGAAAATGCGCGCCATCGCATCGAAACTAAACCGCCGCGGTTCCCGGGTCAGTCGAGCCAGCAGGGACCTTCCCGGTGGACTCACCACCGCCGGAGACACCGGCTCGTCCATCATCCCAATTCCCGCGTGCCACTGCGCGCCGGCCAGGAAGCAACCGTCTCGGAACCACCGCGCAACTTCACTTTGGTACGTGTGAAACTGTTGATTGTTGCATTCAGTGCGAAGAATCGTTCCAAAACCGACGCAAGCAGATATAGGCCGGAGACGTTCCAGGCGCGCGGATCCATCTCCAACAGGATATCGAGGCCACGGCAGAAGGCAGGCGGTGTCCGTCGCGCGGACCCCTTCCCGGTGCGTGGCGGCTCCGGTGCCCGCGCGACCCCGGCTTCCGACAACACGGCTGTCAGTGCGTTGATCGCGACGCGCGTGTCGGCCGTATCGCGATAATCGTAGAGACGCAGCACTTCCTTCAGCACCGCCGCACCGTCGGCACCCCCGGTTATCGACAGATGCCCCAGAGACAAATGAGAGATCAGGCGCCAAAAGCGTTTATCGCGCAGCGGCGGGCGAAGCGTGGTTGTGGCAGCCGTCATCGGCGTGATCGCGGATACAGCCGCGATACCTTCGACCAGCCGCAGGTAAGGATGGCCACCACCAAACGGCATATCCGTGGGCAGGTCGCGATTCAGGCACAGCGCATCGACCGACAGCACCGTGTCGTTCGGATGGTCTGGATCGAAGTCCGGATCATACGGCGCGAGCAGTATCTCCGTGCCCGGAACGCCTGATGCAGCCTCGCGCCGGGTCGCCTGGTAGAATCCCCCGGGCTCCCCCGCATCAGGTGCAGTCGCGGCCAGGCGGTGAAACGGGTGCCATCGGCGCTGCGTTCCGTCGGCGAGCGTCTCACGCACCTGTTCAACACCCCACACTTCCAACGCGCGCGGTCTGCGGGCATCCGGTACGACGCGATATTCGGTGTTCGCATGCGTCAGCGGAATCGGCTCGCAACGCTGCGGGAACAGATTGACCAGCGGCGTGCATCCAAGCGCCAGCGATTGGGGTCCGATCGTCCGCTCCAGTTCGGGTACTGACCGGTCGAGATAAACGAAGATCTCCAGTTTGTTGCCGCCCGAGGCAAGCGTCTTCCGGTCGATCTGCCTGAACTCGACGAAGAGAAATTTCTCCGGAAAGGCGAAGTACTCTGTCATCAGGCGAAAGCCGGCGAAGCCGCGGGCCGACCAGGGCAACAGGGCCTCATCCGCACCGAACCCGCCCGGTTGCACCGCGGTCTTGGGCACGATCACCGGGGTCGGATCGACGGCGGTGTCCGCATAGGCGACCGACAGGACATGCGTGCCGAGCAGTTCATAGAGCGGCAATGTCTGGTTGATCGGGCCGCGCAAGAAAAAACGCAGCCGATCCACGCCAAGCTGACTGAAGGTCACCTCGGGAACCATGCAGGACAGCGTAATGCGCAGCACCGCCGCGGCGCCGGAAGCGGTGGCATTGGGCGGCGCTACCAGCGGCTGGCCCGATAGCCGCACAGAGTCCACGGTGATCGGCCAAAGGGTCACCGGCGCGGTCGAGCGATAGCGAAGGGTCTCGCCCCTGACGGGTTCCGTATCGAAAGCAAGTCCGAACGGCAGATATGTGGGGGTCTGCAACTCCGACTGGCAGGCCAATTGCGCGATCAGACAGGAAGGGACCGGCGCCAGATAATGCGGATACAGCAAATCAAGCAACGCATCCGTCAGTTCCGGAAATTCATCGTCCAGCCGGTGCTGTACCCTGGCCGCAAGGAACGCGACCCCCTCGAGCAGACGCTGCACATGGGGATCGTCCACGCTATCGGCCGATACACGCAGACGGCCGGCGATCTTGGGATGTGCCTCGGCGAAATCGCCGGCCAACCGCTTGATCGCGTTCAACTCGCGATCGTAGTAGGGAAGCAACGCGTCAGACATGGGGTCCGCTTGCGTCTATGCACACACCCAATCCGGCGATGAGGCCTTCAAATCGCATCGCGAGCCACCACGATCACCTCGTCGCTGGATGGATTGACCAAGGTATCGAACGTCATCGGCTCAGGCGCGGGCTCCGCGTGTAGAAGCGCATCTATCCTCAGCCGCAGGGTTGATTCCAGCGTCGACTGCGCCTGCCCCAGAACGACGGTGACCGAGATGAACCGCGGTTCGAAGCGCCGGATCGTGTCCTCGATTTCCAGCCGAAGTTCTTCCCGCTGGCGCGCGTCGCTGAACGCACCCGAACTGAAATCCGGCACCCCATAGCCGATCGGCGAGACCGCGAGTTCCTTGAACTGGTCCGGCCATGACCGCCAGCACCGCCGGGCATTGAGCAACGCCTCGAGATCGCGGCGCACCGCGTTACGCAGGGCCACCAGAGAGTCCCCAGCAGACGTTGGCGGATCGCGACTTTGGTCCGGCGCGAGATCGATCAGCCGATCCAGCAGCGGTGCCTGGAAGCGGATTGTCCCACCTCTTGAACCCGCCCCGATCCGACCGCTCATGCGGCGAAGCGCAACGTGCGCAAGGTCATTACGTCCACCGCATCCTCACCGGCGAGGAACACCCTTTGCCCGACACCGCGCACCAGGCCGCCTTCGGCCTCTCGCCAGTCGGTCTCGCGGCCCAGGCGTTGCAGGTCGGTCAACGGTTCATCCGCGGTATAGATCGCGGGAATGTAGACATCACCCTCCGGCCCGTCCGCAACGGACATCGTCACACGCCGCCAGATCAAGTCGCGTTGCCGCGTGGGGGCATGAAACTCGGCGCTGACCACGCGTTCGGTCGGGATCCAAAAATATTTGCCCGTGGATGTCAGCACTTCGAAACTACCTGCCATCAGATCGTCGGCATCGCGGAAATCGTCGAACGCCGCTTCACCCAAAAGCCCCGGCACGCGCGGACGAGCTTCCTCGGCGAGATGCGTCTGACGGGTCGCTTCGCCGATGTCGCCGGCACGGAGTGCGACGAGAGCGGCGAGCTGTAGCCGTTGCGTGCCGGTTGGTTCGCCGAGGAATTCCGGCACGCGTCCATCCACGAAAAGCTGCCGCCGCGCCATCTCAGCCCGCAAAAGCTGGCGGTATTCGGCAGCGACCAGCGATGTGGTGGGGTCAACCGCCGTGGCGGCATCCATCAGTGTATCGGCCCGCTCCAGCTTGCCGGAGAAAATCAGCAGTTCCGCCAGCAAGACCCGGGCATCCAGGTTTGCCGGTGATTTGCGCAGGATCGCCTGCGACGCCGCGATTGCATCATCCAGCCGTCCGGCACGCAGCAGCGCTGTCGCAGTCTGATCGCTCATGGGACATTTCCCCGGTTGTTCATCGTTCACCAAGATTCGTGACAAGCTGGAAGGTAGCCGTCACGTCGTCGAGTTGATAGTGCGGTTGCAACCGCACGACGCAACCAAAACTGCCCGGCTTTCCTTCATGCTCACGCACTTCGACACGCCCGTCCACAAGCGGAAACCGCGCTCGGCTATCTCCGGTCGCCGACGTATTGCCGTTTACATAACGGGTGAGCCACGCCTGCAACTGACGCTCGATTTCGTCCTGTGTACGAAAGGACCCGACCATTTGCCGCCCCATCATTTTCAGATGGTGGGCGAAACGGGATGCGCAAAGGATGGAATTGATCTGGGCGGACATGCGCGCATTCGCGTTGGCGGCGGCCGCGTTGGCACCCTCATAACGCTGCGGAGCCTGCAGACTTCGCACGGCGCCGAAGACCAATTCCTCGCAGTTTGGGATGGCGGCCAGCGGGATCAGGCCAGCACTTAGCAATTCCCGTTCCTGCCGATCGTTCCACACGATCTCCAGCGGTATGCGGGTCCAGGCGCGATCCCGGTCGGTCCCGAAAGGTTCCGATAGCACGTCCTGAACCACGCCCCCTCCGATCCGGTCGGTTTCCGCACCGCGCACATCGGCGGGCCAGGCGAAGGTGGCGAACGCCCGGGCGACGACGGCGCCGAACGCATAAGCGGCGCTGGCCCAGACACGCTGCCGCGCTGACGTGACATATTCCGCGTAGCGAAAGCCGTCCGAACGGGTGCCGTCATCTTCCCAGGGGGCGCGAACCAGCATGCGGGGCAGTGCAACGCCGACGAACCGCATGTCCGCTCGCCCAGCCAAACCACGCCAACGCGCATGATCGGCATTGGACAGAGGGGCCGTGATGTCGATGACATTGGCAAGATCCTCGAAGCCGTCGACTTCCAGCAAGGCTGGTGACGCACCCAGGATCACCGGCGCGAAGGCCGCCGCCGCCACGCTCGACAATGCCGCGAGCCCACTGACGTCATCTGTCCGCGACGTCGCGTCGGACCGGTGGCGTACGTCATGATCGACAATCAAAAAGCCGTACGGTTCCCCGCCTGGAGATCCGAATTCCTCCTCATAGATCTTGCGGAAGAGATGGCTTTGATCGAATTCGCTAGCCAATTCGAGATCACGGCAAATCGCGGCCCAGGTGATATTGAACACCTTGACCTTCAAGCGACTGCTGAGGTCGGCCCCCCAGACAAGCCACGCCAGTCCGCGCCAGCTTCCCTCCAACTTCAAAAGACGCGGGTGATGCAAGATGGCGTCGATCTGCTCCGACAGCATGGCATCGATGGCGGCAATGTCGCGGTCCAGAGCGCCGCGCAAAGCGGCAGGATCGCTCGACAGCCGCCGTATTTGATCGGCGCCGAACCACAGCCGCGCCGCCTCAACCGCGTCGCCCGTCAGGAACGCCGCGCACTGGTCGGCCAGCCCCGGAACGGTCCGGCCGACAAAAGCGCCGGCCAGAAGCGTTTGGCGAAGCGGGAGCGCAGTCGGTTCAATAACGACGGTCTCGGCCTCAATCGGCGTTGGCGCGGCTTCGCTCATGGATTTCGGACCCGTCGAATCGTCGAAGTCCCTCGAACAGGGTCGGCTTGGAGAGAGCGACCCACGCGGTTAATCCGTTACGTCATGGCCCGGACTGATCCGGGCCATGACCTCAGGGACGTCTGGGTCGCATCAAATCCCGTACAGTCCAACCTATGATGCCGCGGACGGTATCCGCGCCACCATGCGAAGGCTGGTGGTCAGTTCTTCCATTTGTAGCCACGGCCGAATATGAGCAACGGCGTTGTAGGAACCGGGGCGCCCGGGGATTTCCCTGACTTCGATTCTTGCCTCGCGAAGCGGGTACCGTGCCTTCATCTCCTGGCCCGCATTCTCATTCGTGTTGACGTAGTTGTTGATCCATCGGTTCAACATCCGCTCCACGTCGCCTGCTTCCTGGAAGCTGCCGACCTTGTCGCGGGCCATCACCTTCAAATAATGGGCAAAACGGCTCGCGGCCATAAGGTATGGCAGACGGGCGGAGATGGCGGCGTTCGCCGTGGCTTCCGGGCGGTCGTACTTTTTCGGCTTCTGAACCGACTGCGCCCCGAAAAACACCGAGTAGTCGGTGTTCTTGTAGTGGCAGAGCGGCAGGAACCCGAGGTTGGACAGCTCGAACTCACGCCGGTCGGTGATGGCGAGTTCGGTCGGGCATTTCGCGTCCATATCGCCATCGTCGGAGGTGAAGACATGGGTCGGGAGGTTTTCGACCTTGCCGCCGCCTTCGGCACCGCGGATCGCCGTGCAGAAGCCGTATTTGGCGAAGGCATCGGTCAACCGTGCGCCCATCGCATAGGCCGCATTCATCCAGCAATACTCATCGTGGCCCATCGGCCGAGCGCCGGCTGCGTCGTAGGGGGCCTCTTCATAGCCGAATTCGTCGATCGCCTTGGTGGCCGCGCCGTACGGGAGACGAGCCAGCGTACGAGGCATCACCAGACTGACAAAACGGGCATCCTCGCTGTCGCGGAAGCTGCGCCACTTCATGTAGTCGCTGGTTTCGAAAATCTTCGCGAGATCGCGCGGCCTGGCCAATTCAGTGAAGGAATCGAAACCGAACATGCCCGGGCCGGCCGCCGAGATGAACGGCGCGAAAGCACCTGCCGCAACGTTTGAAATCAGTCGTAACGTCTCGACATCGTCAGGATGCTGGCTCCACTGATAATCGCCGATCAGCGCCGCGTAGGGTTCGCCGCCCGGTGTGCCGAATTCGTTTTCGTAGATCTTCTTGAACAGCTGGCTCTGGTCGAACTCGACAGCACGCTGCAGATCGCGCGACAGATCGCGCTTGGAAACGTTCAGGACCTTGATCTTCAGGCTGGTGCCGGTCTCGCTGTTCTGCACCAGGTGATGCAGTCCGCGCCAACTACCTTCCAACTGCAGGAACTTCGGATCATGCATGACGGCGTTGAGCTGGTCGGACAGCTTGCGATCGATGGCGGCGATCGCCCGATCGAACGTCCGGGAGAGGTTCTTGTCGAACGTGACCGTTCCGGCCATCGCCTGTTCAAGAAGATTCTTGACCAGGTCCTGGGTTTGGTCAGGCGTTGTCTGCTTGGTCGCGGCAACAACCTGATCGAGAATGGAAACACCTTCGGAGGCCGAAGCGCCGGCGGCCGATGATGACGTTTGGGTACCGGACACTGATCAGCCCTCCTGCTTGCCCAAGCCCAACTGGCTCGACAATGATTTTATCTCATCTTCGCTTTTGAGGACTTGCTCAAGCAGGCTCTCCAGCTCTTCCGACCGGTCCACCTTGGACATCAGATCCCGCAGCTTGGCTCGGGTTTCCATCAACGTCCGCAACGCCGGGACCTGCTGCGCGACGCGGGCCGGTTCAAAGTCCTCAATCGCGTTGAATTTCAGGTCGACGCCCATCTGGCCGCCATCTTCGGATAGCTTGTTGTCGACCTTGAGCTTCAGGCCCGGCGTCATGCTGGCCATGACGTCGTTGAAATTATCGCGGTCAATCTGGATGAATTTGCGGTCGACCATCGATTTCAGAGGTGCGGTTGGATCCCCGGAAAAATCTCCCATGACACCCATGACGAACGGCAATTCCCGCTGAACCTCGGCGCCCTCGGTTTCCACGTCGTACGTGATATGCACCCGCGGCTTACGAACTCGATTCAGTTTATCGTGGATGCTTGCGCTCATAATCTGCTCCCGTCACATTATTCGGCCGCGGTAAAACCGCGCACCCCCGGTGGAAATATTAGACAAGCGATAGGAAGTTGGTCAACTGCCTGATCGCCCAGGCGCTCGTACAAGCCTTTATCTGACTTTCGTTTACTTTGGCCGGCCAAGAGACAGGCCAACCAGCAACAGAACGCAATATTCCTCATGCCCCTCTCGGCCCGAAGCCGCATGAGGCCAGTCAAACCGATCAACCCGCAAGGTTCATCATAAATCGTGATAAACCCGCAAGACATAGTTGCACCGGTTAGCGACGAAAGTCCACGAAGTTTGCGTAAGGCGATACGACCCTGGTGTCCCGCCCCGGACGTTCGTCGCACCTTTCATTCTTCGGGAGGCGGCGGCGGACGAATGCCCAATGCGGTAAGAATTGAATCCCGCGTTCCGCGATCGCCGATAACCTCATCCAGCAGATCCAGCCAAGGCATCCTGGCGCGGCGCACCGCCTCATCCAACGTAAAGGACAGCGGCGACTGCGGTTCGGTTTTGCGAAAAAACTCAGCGATGCTTTCCAGGCTGCGAAGCGCGTCCTCCCGCGTCACGGCGCGTTCGGCTACCCCGCCCAATTTGGCCGACGCTGGACCGCCGGCAGTGGATTCCGCCGTGCCTCCGGTGGCTTCGATCTCATCCGCCTCTGCGTCACCCTCCTCTTCAGGAGCATAGCGCGTCGCGATTTCGGCGATCTCACGTATCAAGTCGCGCACCTGGGACGTAGACGGGGCGTCCGCGCCGGCCTTTTCATCCAGGATCGTGGCCATCGCCTCCCAGGCTTCAAGCGCCGCGCGCGCCTCGCCCCGGACTTTGGCCATGCTGAAGCGCCCGATCGTGCGCGCCTCTTTCTCGACTTCCTCGAACGGGATCGCACCGGCCTCGATGCGTTGTTGCCTGGCCGCGGCGTCGAGGGAGCTCAACCGCGCCGACGCTCGATACTGGTAAAACGCAACGGGCGACCCATCCGCGCGATTGAAGAACGTCAATTTATGCAGCGGCGCCATCAGGGAGCCGCCGCCGCCCTGCCCGTTCAGGCCGGTAATGGGCGCGACCCGGGTCTCCATGCCGTAATCGTCGGGGAGTGGAAAAATGTCGTCCCAGTACGCCTCCGCCAGGCCGCCAATCAATTGGCTGCACGCCGCCAGGCCGCTCAGGCCATGACTGCGCACATAGGCCTCGGTCAGCCAGGCGGCCACTTCGAGGTCTTTCGTTGTCTCGCTCAGCAATTTCACGCCGATTTCACGCAGGTTCCGCCACAACGGAAAGGGATCGGCCGGGGGGGGACCGTCCGGATCGGGCGTTTCGGCCTGCTTTTCCGCATCGCGTGCGTCGGATCTCGCATCGCGCAGGCGGCTATAGGGCGACCGGGCCGAGTAATCCTCCCGAACGTCGATGCCCTGCGGCGCATCCCCCGGAATGGGGGCCAAAAGAGCATCGAGATCGAATCCGTCCGGCAGTGTCATGCGTTTCCCTCGCGCGCGTTTTTTTCGAGTGTCTGGGCCATTGCGTCGACCACCGCCGGCTTCGCACGATATCTGGATGCGAACGCCACTGGACAATTATCTCGGTTACCACATAATGTGGAGGCCTGAGAAGACCGTCCCCGCGCTGTCCCGCGGGCGTTCGCGTACGCATCGGCCAAGAATTGGGGAACGTAATGGCTGGAATCGATCTGAGACAGTTGGTTTCCAGGTTGAACGACCCTTCTCGCCGCGCGCTTGAGGCAGCGGCCGGCCTCACGCTTTCCCGGACACACTACAACGTCGAAATCGAGCATTGGTTGGTCGCCCTCGCGGATCGCGCCGATGGGGACATCGCGGCGATCCTGCGGCACTATGAGATCGATCCGGGCCGCTTCACCGTCGATCTGAATCGTGCGCTGGAAAAGATGAAGACCGGCAACGGTCGCGCCCCGTCGCTGGCACCCGAAATCGTTGACCTGATCAAGCAGGCATGGCTGCTGGCGTCGCTGGAACATGGGCAGACCGCCATCCGTTCGGGGCATTTGCTCTGGGCGTTGGTCGGCGACGAAAACCTTGCGCGGCATGCCCGTGACGCATCCAGCCAGCTCGTCAAAATTCCGCCGGATCAGTTGAAGCGGGATTTCGCCGGCATTACGGCCAACAGCGCGGAGGCCGTGGCCGAAGCAGCCAGCGGCGGCGAAGCGGGTTCCGCGGGCGTGGACTCTGGCGGCATGCCACGCGGCGGTGGCGGCGCACTGGATCAGTTCACCACGGATCTGACCGCCCAGGCCAAGGCCGGAAAAATCGATCCGATCCTCGGTCGGGATGCCGAGATCCGTCAGGTCATCGATATTCTGACCCGGCGGCGGCAGAACAATCCGATCCTGACCGGTGAGGCTGGCGTTGGAAAAACCGCTGTCGTGGAAGGCTTCGCGATCAGGCTGGCGTCGGGTGATGTGCCGCCGGCGCTTCGCGGGGTCACGGTCCGTACCCTCGATCTGGGTTTGTTGCAGGCCGGCGCCGGCGTGAAAGGCGAGTTCGAAAACCGGCTGCGCGGCGTCATCGACGAGGTCAAGGCAAGCCCCAAGCCGATCATTTTGTTCATCGACGAAGCGCACACCCTGATCGGCGCGGGCGGGTCAGCCGGCCAGGGTGACGCGGCCAATCTTCTGAAGCCCGCTTTGGCCCGAGGCGAATTGCGCACCATCGCCGCGACCACATGGGCGGAATATAAGAAGTTCTTTGAAAAAGACGCTGCGTTGACCCGGCGTTTTCAGGTGGTGAAAGTAGAAGAACCATCGGAGCCGATCGCCATCGCGATGATTCGCGGCCTGGTCGCAACGCTGGAGAAGCATCACAACGTTCGCATACTCGATGCGGCGATCAGTGAAGCGGTACGCCTGTCCGCGCGATACATTCCATCCCGGCAACTGCCCGATAAAGCGGTCAGCCTGATTGATACCGCGTGTGCCCGTGTCGCGATGAGCCAGGCCGCCATACCCGCGCCGGTTGAAGATCGGGAACGCCGTATCGCCCTGATCGACACCGAACTTGGTATCCTGGAACGCGAGATCGCCTCCGGGGAAAAGCACGAGACACGCCGGGATGGGTTGCGGGAGGAACGCGTCGAACTCTCCGACCAGTTGATGGCGTTGCGGGACCGTTGGCAGCAGGAACAGGTGCTGGCGAAGGAAATCGCGGACGTCCGGGAAAAGATCGAGAGCGGATCCGACCCATCCGCGGCCGATACGCTTCGTACCCAACTCGTCGAGGTCACCGCGAAGCTTCGGACGCTGCAGGGCGAAGAGCCTTTGATCTACCCCGTGGTTGACGGTCAGGCCGTCGCCGAGGTGGTGGCCGGCTGGACAGGCATTCCCCAGGGGCGGATGCAGTCCAACGAAATCCGCACCGTGATGGCGCTGAATGAGACGATGTCAAAACGCATCGTCGGACAACCGCATGCTCTCGAGGCTGTCGCGCAGGCCATCCGTACCAGCCGGGCGGGACTGACCGATCCACGCAAACCGATCGGGGTCTTCCTCATGGTCGGCACGTCCGGCACCGGCAAGACCGAGACGGCATTGACCCTCGCCAACCTGCTTTACGGTGGTGAGCAAAATATGACGGTCATCAATATGACCGAGTTCAAGGAAGAACATAAAGTCAGCCTGCTTATGGGAAGCCCGCCGGGATACATCGGCTATGGCGAAGGCGGCATCCTGACCGAGGCGGTGCGGCGGCGCCCATATTCGGTCATTTTGCTCGATGAGATGGAGAAGGCCCATCCGGCGGTGCAGGACGTGTTCTTCCAGGTGTTCGATAAGGGCAACATGAAGGACGGCGAAGGCCGCGATATCGATTTCAAGAATACTGTCATCATCATGACGTCGAATGCTGGCACGGATCTGATCACGCGATTGTGTGCAGACCCGGAAACGGCGCCGGACGCCGCCGGATTGGCCGACGCGCTGATGCCGGAGTTGATGAAGCATTTCAAACCGGCGTTTCTCGGGCGCGTGACCTTGGTGCCCTATTTTCCGCTGGCGCCCGATATCATCCGTCAAATTGTCGGGCTACAATTGGGCCGCGTCCGGCAGCGAGTTCGCGAGTCCTATCAGGCGGACTTCATCTGGGACGAGCAACTGGTGGACACGATCGCGGAGCGCTGCACGGAAACGTCGTCAGGCGCCCGCAACGTCGAGAAAATCCTATCCCGGACCCTGCTCCCCGAGTTGTCGTCGGAAATCCTGGCCAGGCTCGCGGAAGGAACAACCATCCAATCGGTCACGACGACCGTAGACAAGTCCGGCTTGTTTCAGTATAATTTTGTGTAGAGAATGCAACAAACTCGACCCAGAGGAAGGTAACCCAGATGGCTATTTACATGAAGTACGGATCCATCGATGGGGCCGTGACGACCGACGGTTTCGCAAAATGGATCGAACTCAATTCCTTCCAGTTTGGCGTTGGACGCGGCATCGGCAGTGCGGCGCGCAGCGAAACCAACCGTGAGGGCTCCGAACCCAGCATCAGCGAGATTGTTGTCACGAAGGTGATGGACGTCGCGTCGAACAAATTGTTCGCGGATGCGGTCGGCGGTGCCATGGACAGCAAGGTAACGCTCAAATTCACCACGACGACGAAAGACAAGGTCACGACGTTCCTGACCTATGAACTGACCGATACCGGGCTGAGCGGCTACAGCGTCTCCAGCGGAGGCGATAACCCGAGTGAGTCGCTGTCACTGAACTTTACCAAGATCATGATCACCTATGTCGGAACGAACGCCAAGGTCGGCGGTTCGCCTGACACAGCTGGCTATGACCTGACAAAGATGGCCAAGGTCTGATCGGATACGCCTTCTGGCCTATGCTTGACCCTCGGTTACTTTTGAACCCTCGCCGGTAAGCGCCGGCGGGGGTTCAGTCTGTTGCACCAAACCCAAATACGACCCCAGGCCACCACATCGGTTCGGTATTTTCGGTGCACCCGTGGTTGGTTCGTCAGGGCATCGCCGGGCGCCGTCCGGCAATTTCGACCATAACCGCCGTAACGTTGTCGCTGGCATTCATGGCCAGGGCGGACGCGATCATCGCCTGGGTCGGAGGCACACCGTTGCTGTCGCCCAGCAGGTCCGCGATCTCGCTTTCTTTCAGGCATTTGTACAAGCCGTCGCTGCAGAGCAAAAATCGGTCCCCCGGCTGCGTTCGGGCACTTATCTTATCGAGTACCAGTTCCTCAACATCCGCACCGACCGCCCGGGTAATCACGTTGCCACGAGGATGAGAATCGGCGTCTTCCGGCCGAATGGTTCCCGAATCCACCAACTCCTGAACCAGGCTGTGATCGTGGGTAAGTTGTCGAAACTCTTTGTTTCTTAGAAGATAAGACCTGGAATCACCCGCCCAAAGGCAGGCATAGTGGTCGTTGCGTACGATCAGGATGACAATCGTAGACGCCCCCTGGATCGATTGCTCGCTTTCGTGAGCCATCGAACGCAAAGCATCATGCGCCGCCGTGACGCTCAGCCGAACCTGCGCCAGAAGTTCCGATGCGGACAGCGATGACGGAATCGACTCCAACGCGTCGCGCAGCATGCCGGATGCGATCTCGCCACCCTTGTGGCCCCCCGCACCATCGGCGACCGCCCAAAGCCCGAGATCAGGCCGGTTGACGAACGTATCCTGGTTGTACGGACGCTTGGCCCCGGGGTGAGTTGTCGCCCAGGATAAGAACGGCTGCCCACTCATCTCAGCGATCCTTCGGCTTTGCCATCTGCGGCCCCTGTTGCAACGACGCCCATCACGCCAAGGCTCGCGATCATCCCATCTGGGTCGCGATTCCAATCATTTCCAAGAAGTTTGAAGCATCCGGCAGACCCGGCAATGTCCTCTGGGTCGGACCCAAACGGCTGGAACCCTCTGTCCACCATTCCGTTTCGTCGGCAGGTTGGTCCCGCGATTGCAGATCCGGCAGCGGCACCATCGCCTTGATATCGTCCGGTCCCAGATCTCGGTCCAGCGCAGCACGCCCGGCGTCCTCACAGATATCCAGCCACGCATCCGCCGCCGAACCAAACGGCACGCCGGGACCATCGACCGCCGCCGCGAACGTCAAAGGAAAATACCGCCCGGCTTTGTCCACACTCGGCAGCATCAGGCCGATGATGGCAGAGGCTCCGCACAAACCGGGCGGCAACACGAACCGCCAGACCGGCGCTTCCAGAAAGGCCGGCAGCCAGGCGTCGCCACCGATCTCCTTGCTGGCACTCATCACCTCCGACAGCCAATCGTCCCAGGCTTCAACGAAGTCGCGCGGCAGGCCGGAACGCACAAAGTCACCCCGTGCCGGCACCTTGCCGTAGAACCCCGCCGTCTTGGCCTGGGTCAAAGTTTCGGGCATCGAAAATCACGCAGAACACCCGGCGCGAACGGATTAAGGACCGACCCCGCCCTGATCTCGAACACCGCGTGCCGATCACCGAGGTTGAAGGTCAGTGTGTAGCGATCAGCCGAACCCGCTTGTTGCAGAATACCCTGGTTAAACAGGCGAAACAGCGCCCACGGGCCATCGGCCTGCAGCACAGGCGGTCCACTGGACGGCGGCGGATCAAACACCAGCCGCGCGCTGTTCATTCGGTTCGGTCCCGGCCAGGTCACCGACACCGAGCGCAGCGGACCATGGGCATAGACCACCGTGGTCCCATCGAAATCCAGCGTCACCTGCTTGGCCCCGTTGTCCACCGAAATCGGCTGGATATCGAAGCGCACCGTGGGTTGGTTTCCACCGGCGCCGAAAAACAGATCGCGGATCGCGGCGGCCCGTTGAAACTGCGCCAGATCCCCCGGCGATACGGGCGCCGCGACGCCGGCCACCGCCTGCGCGTGCCACGTCGAACCAGATGTATCGACGAACGGGCGAAGTTGTGTGGTGAAGAATTGGTCGAGCAACCCGTTAGGGGCAAACAGGCGGCCAAAGTCATCCAACGGAATATCGTTCGGTGACGATGGACTGAACGGATAGCGGCCAGCCACCGCTTGTTTGCAAAGCGATGCCGGGCCACCCGGCGCGTTGAATGCCTCCCCCGCGCCCTTCTTGGCCCCGCCGCTGCGCAGCGTATTGCCGGCCCCGGTTACGACCTGCACCCATCTTTGCACAGGTTCGGGTGCTCGGGATGCTTCCGCCAGCAGCAATTGCGCCGGATCGGTCCCCCCCGCTGGCGGCGGGGCACCCTGCGCGCTGTTGGCCAGTTGCGCCAACTGCTGCTGCAAATCGTTCATCAGCTTCAGCACCGCATCGATCGGTGCCCCCGGCCCTTTGCCCACGTACGCGATCAGCGGGGCGAAATGAGTCTCGACCACCTTGCCCGGCGGGTCGGCGGCCGGCCCATTCGTCGCAAAGACATTCGTCAGTTGAGAGGTCGCGGCGTTGGCGGCGTTAGCGACTGCCCCGGCCACCCCGCCGGCCGCCGCCTTGGCCGGATCGGCCGGGGGCGCGACTGTCAACATAAGCTGATGCACGATACCTGTGAGAAGATCGCGCATCGGCGATTGCGGCGAAGAAAGAATGTACAGGCTTTGCACGGCCTGCTGGATCGACCCAAGCGGCTCGACATCGATATCGGCGAGCAGATCGTCCCAGGTCCGGATGTAATCGTCGGTATAAAGCTTGATGACATCGGTCCCCAGCGACAACGCCTGCGGACTGTTCGGATCGACCTCCGTCTGCCTGCCCAGGACCCAGCTTTCGCTGGCTGCCTGCCGGGTTGCGATCGGCAGTTGCGGCAGCAGCACTTTGTAGAACCCGTTGACCGTGAAAAAGCCTGGGATACCGTCGGTCATCGGCTTGCCGGACCGGCGATGGAACACGCGGACACCGGACTCTCCGGCCGCATCGCCGGGACGCCATGGCGGCAAGGCCGCCGCCTGCGGTGATCGGCGTATCGCGCTGTAGACCCGGTCGGCCAAGGATATCCGGCTGAATGTCCGCTGCGCGTCCTCAATTAGGGCGCCGTCCAACGGAACCTTCGGCAGCCGGTCATCCAGCAAGGCGGCGAGGTGCATTTCCAGGCGCGTGCGCGTCTCGTCCGCGGCGGGGCCACGGAAGTTCGCCTGCCAGTCGAAGTGCATCCATTGCTTGATCAAATTGCGATCCAGCGGCCCCAATGATCCCAGTTCGAGATAAACCCGCGTTGCTTCATACAGGAAGGTCGGCTGGTTGAAGTTCTGCCGCATCTGGCTTTCCAGCCGTACGATCAGCCGCGGCAGCAAAATGTTTTCCAGCGCGTGGCGGTAAACGACTTGCGACGCCGCTTCCAACTTGCCGGTCTGGGACAGCCCCGGGAACCATTGGGCGCCGGGCACATAGTCTCCCGCCCCATACGGCAGAGCACGCGCCTGATCCAGCAACGGCAATATGCTCGGCAGATCGGAATCCCGCACGGGATCAAGCGGCAACGCCTGCGCAGCCGCGTTGTATGCAGCCAGAGCCGTATTGGCCCGCGAAACCGCCTCGAGGTTCGCACTGCGCGTTTGCAGCAAAGCCCCGGTGCCGACGATGGCCACGATCACCGCCAGGGCAGCAGCCCCCGCGCGCAGCAGCACCTTGCGACGAATGGCGCCCGGATCGCGCGACACCAGCATCGACTCGCCGAAAATCACGTCCTTCAACAACCGGCTGAGGAAGTAGCTTCGGCCCTTTTCCGGAACCAGCGACGGCGCGCGCATCTGGTCGATGCCAAAGCTGCGCGCCATGGTCGCGGTCAGGCGGTCAACCGGCGTGCCTTCCTGCGTGCCAGAGGTAAAGTACACGCCGCGCAACAGCGGTGCGGCATCAAGCCGCGACGCCCCGAACGCTTCATTGATGAATTCCGTCAGCGGCCCCTGCAGGCTGGCCATCTGAACCGGGAAGCCGGCGATTGGCGGCCGCCTGTCAGCGCCGCGTTCGGCATTCAATCGATCGAGCACACGACCATTCAGACGCTGCATCAACAGATCGAATTCGCCACTGAACGTGGCCGCCGCGCTGGACTTGGACGCCTCCAGCGGGAATGTCACGCCCCAGACCTGACCCATTTTTTCACGATCCAGGTCGCCGAAGAAATCGGTGAACCCGTCGACCAGATCGACTTTCGTGAACAGCGCGTAGACCGGCACACGGACGCCGAGCTGTTCGTAGACATCCTTGATTCGGCGTCTGATGGTGGCGGCGTGGACAGAGCGTTCCGGGGCCGATGAACCGCCGATGCTCCGGTCGGGTTGCGCCGCATCTTGCAGCGCGAAGACCACGATCAAGCCGTTTAACGGCTGACGGGCGCGGGTCCGCTTCAGCAGCGACAGAAAGGCGTCCCAGCCAGCCCGGTCGACCGCCGAATCTTCCTGGGTGGTATAGCGGCCGGCGGTGTCGATCATCACCGCGTTGTCGGTGAACCACCAGTCGCACATCCGCGTGCCACCGAACCCGGCGACCTTCTGGCCCATCTCCGCGGCGAGCGGAAATGACAGGCCCGCATTCAGCAAAGCCGTCGTCTTCCCGGTCCCGGGCGGCCCGATGATGGCGTACCAGGGTTGCTCGTAGAGGTAACCACGCGAGCCGGACGCCTTCTTCAGCAATGTCAGCGCGCCCAACAGCTTTTGGCGCATCGCCGCGGCCTCTTCGGCGGAAGCCGTCGCCGATGGATCGGGCGCCGGCCCCGCCACACCCTCCACCAGGGCTGTTTCGGTTCGCTTGCGACGCCGGTCGAGCAGCAGGTTCGTGCCAGCCCAAAGCAACACCATCACGGCGATGACCAAGGCGCGTGCGATCCAGCTTTCCAGCAACGACAGGAACGGACCGAACCACCATACCAGCAGCGACAGCAGCACGACGCCGAGGAACGTCAGGAACCATCGGGAACCGAGGAACCGGAGTATTGCCCGCATGATCAGTCCTGCCTGTGCAACACGACTTCGATTCGGCGATTTTCATCGCGACCGTCCGCCGTGCTGTTGGAAGCAATCGGATCGGCGTCCGCGCGCCCCTCAACCGTGACACGCCCGGGTTCACCCAGGGCGCGAACGATGATCGCGCTCGCCGCTTCAGCACGTGACTTCGATAACTCGAAGTTGGACGGAAACTGAACCGTTCGTATCGGCTGATTATCGGTATAGCCAATCACCTGCACCGGTCCCTTCTCCGCTTTCAAGGCCTGCCCAATTCGTTCCAGCAAATGCACGTACCCGGGTGCGACGGTCGCACGGCCGGACGCGAACAGGCCGCGGTTGCGGATCCGCACCACCGGCGTCGAATGATCGCCCAGCACGGTGACCAGACCCTGATCAATTTCCGGCTTCAGGAAGACATACAGCGGTTCCGGCGCCTGGACCTGCGGCACCGGCGGCGGCGGTGGCGGCCGAACGGGTGCGGAGCGCACGATCTCCGGTAGGTGCGCGAGCGGGGCACCCAGCATGCGGTCGAACACATCGTCGGAGGCAGCACTCAATCCCGTGGACAGCCAGACGAACAAGCCGCCGATCAGGGTCAACGCCGCCACGCCGATCACCCAGGTCGGCACCATCGCGCGCGGTGGTTTGTACGGCGCGGCCACACCCGTCCAATGCGGCGACAACGCCGGGTCGCCGGCGTGACGCTGATTGGCGATGACCGTGTACAGGTCCTGCCGCTTGCGATCCAACGCCGCCATCGGCCTTGGATCGACCCGAAGCTCCCCCAGAAATCCAAGGCTGAGGCAAAGATACATCAGTTCCAGCAATGCGAGGTCGGTGCCCGGGCTCCGCATGGTTTCGGCCAGGAGGCGAAAGAAACCCACCCCCGCCTGAATGCCTTCGTACCCGCGCACCCCTTCGCGGAAACCCGCGACCAACGGCCGCGACGCCCACTGGCCATCCCGGCCCCACTCGGTGTTCTGCGCGACGTCATCCAGGCTGGCGCACAGCACGTATCGCGCCTTGATGACCTGCTCACGCG
The DNA here is from genome assembly GCF_009765975.1 of Acidisphaera sp. S103. Lineage (GTDB taxonomy): Bacteria > Pseudomonadota > Alphaproteobacteria > Acetobacterales > Acetobacteraceae > Rhodopila. The sequence continues at coordinate 26,612 of NZ_LMUJ01000059.1, forward strand.
GAATATTCGCCTTCAGCGCGCCGTCTTCGAAAGCTCGGATCTGCTGCAGCGTCCGTTCCCGGAGATCGGTCGGATTGGGTTGCGAGTAAGTGCGCGCCAGCCGCCCAATCAGCGCCAGCAACGGCCCAGCCGCTGCGACAAGCGGATTGACGCCGAGTACGATCGTTTCCGCATCGCCCTGCCCGATGGACGCGCGACCCGGTGCCGGACCGCGGGGCGCCCCCACTCCCGATTGATCCCTTCCCGGCGCGCCGGCTGCCCCCCCCATCGGTGGTTCGGCGGATGGGTCCGTGGCTGGCGGAGGTGCTGCCCTGCGACCGCCAGGCACTGGCCGGATGACGGTCCGGTCGCTGTCCTCGTCGAATGGATTGTCGCTCATCCGCGAATGGCCCAAAGTTCAAGACGGAGGTTGGGAAAGTCGCCCGCCACATGAATGGCGAACCCACCGGAATTCTGCATCTGCTGCCAATGCGGACTTGATCGATCCAGCTCGAAGTAGCTCGCCCCGGCGTAGAATGGCAGTTGCCGTGGCGCGACCGGCAACGCTCGCACGGCAATGCCAGGAAGTGCGACGTTGACCAGGTCGCGGATCTGCTCCACCGCACCGATCTTGACCTGCGAAGGAAAGGCTCGGCGCAGGGTTTCCGTGGGCATGTCGCACTGGACGGTCAACACAAAACTCGACGCCCGCAAGATCGACCGGTCGCTGATCGGTCCGACACGCACACCGTGGCGTGGATCGCGCAACGGGATGGGGATCGCCGTCTGCTCCAGCACCGCCGACAACGCACGGCGTAAATCAGCCACGACAGGCGCGAAGCTGCGTTGCAGGTCATCGTGACGATAGGCCGGATATTTCGTCGGCCGTCGGGTTTCCAGAAACGTCGCAAACTCACCCGCCATCTGCACCAGCGTCGTGTAAAGCGACTCCGGGTGCACGTTCCCCGAATCGCCCCAGTGCGACAGAACATTTTGCCAGCCGTTGATCGTCTGCAGCAGAAGGAAATCGGCCACCTGCGCAACACCGGCTTGACCGGGCGCGGTCATACGAGCCGCCAGGGCCTCGCCACGTTGATTCAGCATGCCCGCGAGTTCGCTCACCAGACCGGACAGCGGCATCGTCGCGGAGCAGACAAGCGATGGCGGAATCCAACGTTCGTCCAGAATCACGCGCCGATCGGCCGTCACCTCGGTGATGCGGGCCAGCGCGATGCACAGATATCCGGCACGTTCCTCGGTTTCGAGCAAATAGCGCATGTTCAATCGTCCGACCTGCAGGTCGGCCGGCTGCGGCGATGCGGATTGCGTGTCGTATGCCTCGAACTGACGCGATAGATAGCGGCCCGGCGTGGACGCGTCCCCGACTTCCACGGCCCCGTCCTGACGAATCGGGAGTCCAAGGAAAATCAGGACATTCCTGGCATTCTCCGGGACATCGAGCGGTTGCGGATGGTCGGCCTCCCCGGGAAGCGAAAACGGCGTGCCGTCCTCGAATACGCCGGTGCCCTTGCCAAGCGCGAAGCGGCCGGTCGCCAGCAGATCCCGGTTCAGCGCGTAGTCCAGCAGTCCCCAGGGATGTGGCCTCAGGGATTGCACCCAGCCGCGGACAAATTGCTCCATCCAGCGATCCTGTTGCTGGAAGTGCTGCGTGCGCAGGAACATCCCTTCCTGCCAGACCACCCTGTTGGTCCAGCTCATCGATCAACGCCTCCCAATGGGAACATCATTGCGCACTCGCTCAATGTTTGCCAGCGCCCCTTCGCGTCTCAGCCGCTGGGCCGAATGTCGCTTCAGGGCGCGGGCTTCAACGTCACGGCCAGGGCACCAATCTCAGCCGCCAGTTTGGTGGGACCGCTGCTGGCAATCGGTGCGTCGGCCCGCCACTTCGCGTGATCGATGTCGCGATAGAACGCCGTCACCCCGATCGCCGAAACACCCGGCTTTGGCTCAATCGTCACCGTTTTCACTTCCGACGGCGCCAGCACGAACTCCTGCGACCCGGCACTGTCGGTACCCAGCGTTTGCTGTTCCCGATCGATCACCGCGTATACATCCGCACGCTCGAATTTCGCGGTCGCGTTCAACTGGAATATGCGCACGGCAACCGGGGACGGCTTGCCGCTCGTGTCCGGGTTTTGTTGAGGGCTGGCGGTGATCGTGAGCGTCACCACCGGCGGTGGCGGCGGTGGTGACGAGCACTGGGTCAGCAGCAGACCGATGCAAACAATGAAGCCGCGCCGTATCGTCATTTCTTCTCCTTGGCGGACAGATCGCCCAGCGCGTCCTCGTATGCCCGCGCGAATGCCTTGCCGAATACGCTGTCGAAATCGTCGCTGAGGGCCTGAACCGTTCGCGTGTGCAGAGCCTCGTAGACGTCCCAGGCCCGCGCCTTACGCTGACCCGGCAAAACGTTGAGACCGCCCCCCTGTTCGGCCGACGCCCGCACCTTGTCCGGGTGCAAACCATCCAGGACGGCCCGTACGGCGGACTGCATCGCCGCCATGGACGCCAATTCATGCAGCCGGATATCGCGCAGGGCATCGGTGACGGCGGCGGCGGGCGTCATGTCCACTCTCCGGCCAACCCCGAGCAAAGCCGATATCGCATCGTCGTCGTCAGCCGAGAATTTCAACGGATTGTTGCCGCGCGCACGGATCAATGTCTGTTCAATACGAAATTCGCTCTTGATCGAAGCGCGTGCGATCAAGACAGCCCGCAGCCCGGCCACCAACGCTCGGAATGCCTCGCCCAAATGCTGCAAAGTGGCGGCAGGATCGGCCGGCCGTGCGCCCGACAGGCCCACACCCTCGAGAAACGCCGACAGCAGGTCAAAGTCGCCGGCTGAAACGGTTGGCTTGGCGATCGGCGCTTCCACCACCGGTGCCGGTCTCGGCTGAATGGGCGCCTCCGCGAACGGATCCTCCGGCGAAGGCGATTCCTCGACTGGGGCGGCATGGACCGGCGGCACCGGGACCGGGGACACATGAACCGGTGGCGTATCGATCTCGGCCCTCGGAACCGGCGCCTCCCCCGGTGCTTCAGCCGCGAACGGATCAGACACGAACGGAGATTCCTGGAGCGGGACCGCAGGAGGGGAATGCGCCGGAGCCGGCGGCGCGACAAATGGATCCTCCGGGATCGGGCTTACCGCGGGTGCGGGCTCACCAATCCCCTCCAGCAAATCCTTTTCCCAATCGTCAGGCAGCAAATCGCCGGCGGGAATGACCCCACCGCCATGGGAATGCATCTCGCCGGTCGGCATCGGCGGCTGCATGGCATCCTCGAGGATGGACGAATGATCCGCCTGCGTCTGTTGCACGAATGGCGTGCCTAACGACGGCGCTGCGTCCAGTGACCTGAACGACTCGTGAAACGGCTCGTCGAACGCGTCCTCCGGGATCGTACTCGCATACCCGCCGGGCGCGGGGGCGTCATATTCGAACGGTTCCGGATCGGCGTGGCCGTAAGACTGGGTTTGCTGTAATTCCTCAACTGCCTCCAGATGAACCTCGATCTCGTACGGGCCGGCGCGCAAGCGGTCATGATCGCGCAGCGTGCGCCTGTTCCCCTTGCCGATCGGGGCTCCGTCATGATTCACGAACGTTCCGTTTGAGCTGTCATCGGCGATCTGCCAGTCGCCCCCCCGAAATGCCGCGGTGAAATGCCGTCGCGAGACCAACTGCTCGGTGTCCGCAAGCACCCAGTCCACGCCAGGTCCGCGGCCAACCGAGAACTCCCCACCTTCCAGCGTGCGCGTCTCGGGCGCGACAGCCGGTGGGCAGCGTAGAACAGTCAGGGTCAGGCGCACGAGCGCATCCTCCGACGTGAAGAACAATCGATCATTGGCGAAAGGCAGTGATCCGGAAACATCAGCTGTCTTCCGGCGTCAACCGGCCAGGACCGCCGGCGGCAATGTTGCGGCCGCTGTCCAGGAAGCGTTCCAATCGCGCCTTGCGGCGGCTGACATCGCCGCGAACCGAGGCCAATGCAACCGCACCCGATACCGCGGTACCGGTGAGATGCGGCGCGGGTGGAACCGGTGCCTGGCCTTCCGGCGCCATTGAATCCCCGCTCCAAAACGCGGCAACCGCGCTCCATGCTTCCGGTGTACTGAACTCGCTCGCCTGCGCGCGATCCATAGCGACGCGCCGCGACGCATCGGTCTGCTGGCGAACCCAAAGTTCCGCTGCCTCGCGCGCGATACGATCGGGCTCAGGCAGGTCCGGCGGCGCGGTATGCACAGCGCACATGCAGGCCCACCAAACTGCCTCCCGCTTCGGCAGAGCGTGTGCGACCATGCGAGCGGCCTCCAGCAAGAATCCGCCCGCCTCGAGTGCCGCCAGTGCATCCGGCACACTGGCGCAGGCTTTGATCGCGACGTTCGGTGCCGGCGGCAGATCCAGTCGCGGCAGCAATGCCGCGAGATCGGTGGCATTGAATTTTTTCAGGGCGTCGGACATGTCAGTTCAACATCATGATGCCACCCTTAAGGGTGAGCATGCCGTCGCCGGAAACAGTTGTCATGGGGGATTTCAACGTTGCCATCGCAGTACCGGCGAATTTGACCATGATGCCGTTGATCGCAACACCGGTCTGGTCGATCTTCATCGAATTGCTGCCGACGGTCAGGGTGATCGACTGCATCGCCTGCACCTCGATCTTGCCCGCGTCGGCCTTGATCGAGAGGTTCCCCATTTTGATGTCCAGGGCATCGTTGCCTTTGTCCACCGTGACCGACCGGTTTCCGGAATTCAACTCCAGCGTGTCGTTGCCCTTGTCGATGGTGACCGAGCGATTTTGGCCGATCGTCACCGTTTCATCTTTTTTGACGGTGACGATACGGCAATTATCGACCTTCAGGGTCTGGTCGTTCTCGACCTCGGTCGTCAGGTCCTTTTCCGCGTGCGTGAAAACGAGTTCGCTGCCCTTCTTATCGTCAAAGGTAAACTCGTTGGTGTTCGCCGTGCCCCCGCTCAGGCTGGATCGGGTGCGGAACCCCGACTTGGTTTTATCGCTTTCGCTGTAGATCGGCGTATCGCGGCCGTTATACAGGCCGCCCACGACGATGGGGCGGTCAGGATCGCCATCGACGAAGGCGACGGCGACTTCAGTACCAACGCGAGGGATGAATTGCGCGCCCCATCCTTTACCCGCCCAAGGTTGGATGACCCGCGCCCAGACCGACTGTCCGCCCGTGGCCTCGGCGCGATAGTCCCAATAGAAACGTACTTTCACCCGGGCCAGCGCGTCCGTGTAGATTTCCTCGCCACTTTGGCTTTTGACGTCGGCGCCCGCCGCGCTGTTCGGCCCGAGCACGATGGCGGTGTGGATGCCGTCCATGCGCGGGCGCGGCGTAACGATCGGCTGACGCCACGGGACCGAGGCCGGAAAGCAGGTGAAATTGTTGCTGTATGCCGCGGAGCCGCCCTGCGACAGCCAGGTATCGTCCGTCGCATGATGACTGATCGAGCGCACCACGTAGGTGTTGTCGTAAGGGCTGGCCGGCCGGCTGGCCAACTTGAACTTGACGCCGGGGACCAGCTTTCCGAACCGGCTGCCGCCCTCGTACAGCGACGCGTGCGCCTCCGCCGCTTCCATTTCCCACTGGGCTCTATTGGTGACCGTGCCACTGTCGAACGTATTCGCCGGCCAGCGGAAGTCGTCGCGCTGCGTCGTACCGCCGGTTTTGAGGGTGGTCGGTTTGTCTGCCTTCAGCAGCGTATCCGGCTTGGTCGGATCATAGTCTTTCAGCGTCATCTTGCCGCGCGTTGTCAGCGCGGGACGCGACCAGTCGGTAACGAATGTGGCATCGGCATCGCCGCCCAGGTGCATCGTGGGGGCACCGGCCATGTCCGTGAAGGCGGTGCCCGCATTGGCGATGATCAGTTTGTGCGCCGACGCCGTATGGTCGAAGAAATAGAAGTACCCCTCTTCCTCCATCAACCGCGTCGCGAAGGTCAGGTCGCTTTCGTTGAACTGGACGGTATATTCGCGTGCCGCACCCGGCGACGGAAGGGTGACGTCGGTAAGACCGGCGTCCGCGAACATTTGTTTCAGGATATCGACTGTCGTTTTCTGCTGAAACACCCGGCAATCGACGGTCTGGCTTAGGAACCAAAGGCGTGGCACCACGACCAGGCGATAGACATAATATGTGTCGGCGGATTGGCCGCGTGTCACGCCATGGCTGCTGACGGTTTGGACGATGCCGTGGAAGTAGCGCACGGGTGTGCCGGAGGCCTGGAGCGTAACGCAGGCGGGTTGGTTGAGCAGTTTGTCCGGATCGACCGCGCCATTCTGGCTGACTACGTGGACGTCGAAAAAGTAGGTTTGGCTGATGCCCTCCTGAGCCGACAGGAACGTCGGAATCAGCGCGTCCGCCCCGAGCGGGGACGTCATTGTCAGTGAGGCATTGGCGCGGGTCCAGGTGGGCATGGTCAGGCCATCTTTAAGGCAGATTGATTTTCGTCGAATAGCATATTCAACCTTCCCCCCGCTGCCGATCATCCATCGCGATTATGCAATGCCCGAAATTACAAAGTTGGTAAACGGTCCGGACGGGGCACCGAGCAACTCCATGGGCGTCACCATACTGTCACAGGACGTCGGTGTAATCCATCGTGACGCCGGCATCATCTCCCCACGATTCTTCTCAATGCCTTCGCTTTAAAGGGCGTTAGGCTTGTCGTCTGAAAAATCTGCGACTATATCGCGCAAATTAGTTGATCATAGGGTATCCAACCGGCTTGGAGGCTTAGTGCTTAAATGGCAATCAGCCCGACCCGTCGCGGGGTTGAGATGCGGGGGTGTCGCCAATGAACAATCTTCACGGAGTGGGCGCCGGGCAACCAAATCTTCGCTCCGACGTCAAGATCGTACAAATCCTCCTCAACCGCAATATTCGCACGCTTCAGCCGTTGCGGCGGTTGATCGAGGATGGCATTTGCGGTCCCTCC
>NZ_LMUJ01000059.1:33715-45598 GCF_009765975.1 Acidisphaera sp. S103
GAGCTGACGGCGTTCATACCGAGCCGGCACTGGATGAAAAGCAATACCTCGCCATGACTCTGTACGGTGAGGCCCGAGGCGAAGCCCACGCATCTCGTGTCGCGGTAGCATGGGTGATCCGAAATCGTGTTCAAATCGGACGTTGGGGCAATAGTTATCGATCCGTCGTAACTGCGCGTTTACAGTTTACCTGCTGGTCCTTAAAGGCTGACCCGAAAAATTATTCCGCGATTCACAATCCATCCGGTGCAGCGTGGACGGACTGTCAAGAAATCGCCAGGCAGGTGATCGCTGCGTCCCCTGCGAGCAATCCGGTTCCCGGGGCCACGAATTACTACAGTCCCAAGACCCAGAGCGCCCTGCACAGACAAAACCCTGACCTCTATGATGAGACCCCCGATTGGACCGATCCTCCTGCTGTCGTGGTTCCAAACCCCTCTGGCGTTCCAGAAACCAGCTTTCGGTTCTATAAGAATGTTTAAGTTGGCCTGCGCGACGCTACTGAGCGGCTTGGTACTGACAGGGGGGGCTACTGGCTCCGCCGGAGACTATCACGAGATATTCAGATCCGGATATGACGGCCGTTGGGTTCGGGTCGAGTATCAAAACGGCCGCGCCTCCGCGAACTTTCATCAGAAGGCCAAGACCACGATAATATTTTCCGACGTTCCGATCGCAGGCCATGTCCAAACCAAGTGGATAACACACGAAATTGCAGCAGTGGATTTTCCCTGCGGAATCGGGTGTAGCGCCACCTATTTCGCTTCGCCGAATGGAACGAGCGGTCCATTTCCAGGGGTATTGTCTGTTGACGCGCGGTCGGCGACTTTTGCCTATGTCGCCCGGAAGACAATTTTTGTCTCAGCGATCGGTCCCCCTGCGAAACCTCTGGGCCAGTTCCCCGTTCCAGAATTCTGCGCCCGCCTAAATTGCGATTTTCATGACAGTTACATCAACAACGTTTACATCTTCAGTGCAGGTAAACATCGGGTCGAAATTCCGCTCTCGCCTGCGGGTATGTCACCAAGGCCCGATAAGTGAACCATCGCTTGCAGAGTGACAAGCGCAACAAAACCCATCACTTCGCCAACGCATCCACCAACAGCGCATTGCCCACCAACGTCCCCCCGCCATCACGAACCGCATGGACTGCGGCATCCAAATCCCGCAGGTACGTCGCCGCCGTCTCGACATTCGTAGACCGAGGCCGCGTAAACAGCGGCCGGGACGACGCCACCGCGATGATCATGTCGGTGCCGAAAGGCGGTGCGACTTCCCACCCCGGCTGACCCGCCGACGGATCGCCTAAACTCACCTTCTGGCCGGGAACGAACTCATGCACCTTGTCCGCGACCGCGCCACTCGAATCAGCCACCTGCGGGTAAAGATGCTGCACCGTCCCATCGTGAGCAATGTAGTCCACCCGCAGATACCCGACGAAATTCGGCATTGTCAGACGTGGCCGAATGTGGTCGCCATCGTGCAGTGTGGTCCGGTTGTCGGCCAGCGTTAACGCCAAAACCGGATCGGCTGAGCCGAATGGCGGCGCGATCGATTGCAACAACGTCAAGGCCGGGCAAAATACCGTGTCGGCATTAGCAACATTCCATTGCATCGTACCCGGAACGGCATGGCTCGCGATGGTCTGTCTGATGTCGTCCCGAGCGCCCGGACCCGCAATACCGGTCAACACCGCTTCACTGTTGTTCCCTACGGAACCGCCAATAAAGGCACAGCGCTGAGTCGCCGTGATCTGGGCGAACATATCGCTGATCATCGCCGGACTGACCGCCGGCTTCGCGGCCGGTGCCACAGCCTCATTCCGCGGCACGACAGGAACCGGCGCGACAGTCGCCGGCGGTACCGGCTCAGGCTTGGCCACAGGCGCGGGTGCGGGCGCCGGAATTGGCGCCGGTGTCGTGACCGTCGGCGAAGGCGTCGGCCGGGGAACGTCCGCCGACGGACGCAGCAGGAAGAATGCGCCCCCTGCCCCCGCCAACAGTACGACCACCACCCCCGCCAAAATCGGCGTCATACTGCGCTTCGGCGGCGTCGCGACCGGAACGCTGACAGGCTGTGCAACCGGGCCCGCCACCGGACGGCGCGACTCGATGATCGTCGCATCCTCGGGGGGCGGGCTGACAACCGCGGCCGATGCCGATGCCGCCGCGATCAAAGCCTCCGAGAACGCCGCCGCCGTGGCAAACCGTTCGTTCGGACGCTTCGCCATCGCCTTTTTCACCACCGCGTCCAAGGCCGGTGGCGAGGTAACGGAAAGCTGCGATGGCCACAGCGGTTCGGTGTGCAGCACCTTGTGCATAATGGCCGATAATCCGCCCTCGTAAGGGCGTTCGCCAGTTAGCAATTGATAAAGCAGCACACCAGAAGAATAAATATCGGTCCGCGAATCAACCGTTTCCGCCATAAACTGCTCGGGAGACATGTAGGTCGGCGTTCCGATCATAGTGCCGGCCTGAGTCATGCTGCTGCTCTCGATCCGCGCGATGCCGAAATCCGCGATCTTGACGCGACTCTTTGCCCTGTCGTTGGAGGTTAGCATCAGGTTGGCGGGCTTGATGTCGCGATGCACCACGCCGCGTTCATGACTGAATTCCAGGCCTGCCAGCAGATCCTTCATGATGCGCAGGATCTCGGGCAGCCCGAACCGTTCCTGGTTCTTCATAAGCGAGTCCAGGGTCGGCCCCTCGACATATTCCATGACGATATAGGCGACGTTAGCCGTTTCGCCGTAATCGTACACTGGAACGATATTCTCATGGGTCAGGCGCCCGGCGGCTTGTGCCTCCCGGCGGAATCGGGCGATCTGCTCCTGCGTTTCAGGATCGTCTACGTCGGTGAGCGGGACGGTCTTGATGGCGACGTGCCGCTGGATGGACGGGTCCCATCCTTCGTAAACCACGCCCATGGCCCCGCGGCCCAGCGTGCGCTTGATTTCATACTTCCCGAGCGTCTCCACCGTGTCCATGCGTGCCTCATATCGGTCAGGTATCCTAGCGCGATCCGCACCGACATGCGAGCCAGTGCGGTGCTGTCGGAAACCTTTCGCTGTCGCGTCGAAGCTTCTCTCGTAGTCGATCCATCGCAGGCCATCTTCGGCGGACGCCGCGAAAGCCAGGGCATTCGTCCGAGATCAGCCGCCGGCGCGTTGCTTGCCGCTATCGACCACCGACGTGGCGCCCGTGGCGCCACGGCCACCGATCAGCGCCTCCACTGCCCAATAATATGGATGGGCCTGAACCGCGCGAGCCCCAACGGACTCATCCAACATGCGCCGCTGCGACAGTGCCAGAGCCATCGCCGGTCCGGCATCGGGATTGGCGCGAAGCGCCTGAAGAAACAGTGCCGTCAGATAGGTGGTCGTCTCATCGTTGGCGTCCCAATGCGTCACCAGCAACGAACGGGCGCCGGCGAAGAAAAAGCTGCGGGCCAGCCCGGACAGACTTTCACCCGCACCGCTTCCGCCTTCGCCACCCGTATTACAGGCAGCCAGGATCACCATTTCGGCGTCCAGATGCATCAGCTCGATCTCTGATGCGGTCAGCAACCCGCCCGAGGCATTCGGCGCATCGGGCGCGGTGGAGGTCAACACCGCCGGCTCCGTCTGGCATCGCAGTTCCCCCGGCAGGATGGCATGGGTCGCGAAATGGATGATGCGATAATCGGTCAGATTTTTCGCCATCACGTTCTTCGCGGTGAAACCCGATCCAAGAAGTTGGTCGCTCTGGTCGGCCCCCAGAAGCTGTCGCGCCACCTCAAGTTCCTTGCGTGCGCCAGACAGTTCGGGCAGGCTCGCCAATTCGCGGGCACTGTCGCCACAGGCCTCGGTGGGAAAGCTCGCCATCGCCTGCCGCAACGTGGGGGGTTTGAAATCCCCCATGCCGAACCACGGCTTGGTCGCCCTGATGATCTTCGCGCCTTGCCGCAAATTGACGAAGCTGGCCGCGGATGGAACGTGGGAAATCGCCACGCTTCGGATCAGGAAGGGAGCCTGGCTCAGATCGCCAGCGGTCGCCGATCCCGTCAGCAGCGCCGCAAACGGGACCGAAAGCAGGCTTCCCGACGGCGCGACCGTCAAGGCCGTCACACCTTTCAGGCCATCGGCGACCGGTTGCAGAACGGCGGCATAAAGCTGCTGCGCCGCGTCGGTATCGAACGGCGGCGGCCTGTTATCCGGTCGCAGATCCATGCTGGCCCGGAACCGCTTGACCAGCTTGTCGATCTTGGTCGCCCCGCCGTCGATCCGGCCGGCACTGATCGAATGCCGTCGCAGCAGCAACGTCCATCCTTCGTCCCTGCCCATGACGATCACGGCGATGGCTTCCGCCGGTTGCAGCAACGATTGGACCTCGCTCGCCGAAACCGAATCCTGCACCAGTGCATCGAACCCGGGCGCCGCTTCCTGTCGCGCCTGGCCCGCGTCATGCTGAGCCTCCTGCGCCTTGCGAATCGCGTCATCGATCGCCGCGACAGCGGCGGTATTGTTCTTGTCCGACGCCATCCCGATGCGCCGGCGATACAGCGTCTCCAGTTCTTCCGACGCCGCATCGTATTGCCGGATGGCCGCGGCGACTTTCGGATCGCGTGCACCTTCGGCAAGACGGGCGGCGGCAAGCGCGATCTGTTGGCTGGTAATCCCGCTGCGCGCAAGCTGCGATAGCGCAAACATTTCGGACAGGACCGGCTGCCCGCCGTGTGCCGCCTCCAGCGACAGCGCGTGCAGGCAGGGCGTCAGCAAATTCGCGGCTTCACCGGTTTTCAAGCTCTCCAGGATTTTGCTCGCCGCCCGGCACACCGGCAACGCATCGGCGTAATTTCCCTGACGGGCCAGACGAGCCGCTTGCAGCAGTTCAGTTTCCGCCAGCGGCGCGCTGTTAGGCTGTGCAAGCGCGAATTCATTGACGGCGGCCCCTAACTGGGAGATCGCATAGCCGCCGTTAGCGGATGGTGTCCCGCTCATGCCGGCTGTGCGGAAAAACCGCGCCACCAGACGCGGGTCGCGACCGGCATACAGGTCTCGGGCGCCCTTCAGCGCCGATTCGGCTTCGTTCTCACGGCCGAGGGCGGACAGGGCGATCGCCCGGTAGCGGCGAACCTCAATCAGACCGTTCAGCGCATCGCTGCTCGACTGGTCAGCCACCAGCGACGTGTCGGCCGCGGCTTGTGCCATCAGTTCTATCGGGCTGCGGGCGCCGACGATCGATCGGCTTCGCGGCACCAGCGCGTCAGGCGGAACGATCGCCGTGAACGCGCGTTCGGCCTGATCCAATAAGGCAAGCGATTCCTGCGGCTTGCTGCGGTTGAGCAGATCGAGGGCGCGCAGATAGGTGACCAGCGGCCTGGCGACCGGGTCGATCTGGTCGGGCGACGCGGAAAGGCGTTCGGCCCGGGCAAAAAGCAAGTCTGCCTCGGGGTAGCGACCCTGGTTCGACAGTTGCAGGCCTTCGCGTGCCACCGGCAATGCCAGCGCGGGATTATCGGCACCAACCAGACGTTCCTGGATCGAGACCGCGGTACGATAGGCCACCTCCGCAGCGACATAGTTGCCACGGCGGTTTTCCATCGCGCCACGCGCCATCTGCCGCTCCACTTCGGCGATCGCGCCGGCGCCCTGGATATTGATCGCCTGCGCCGCCTCGCGCTGCGTGGCAAGGCCAGCCCCATTCGCCGCCACCGCTGGCTTTGCAGGCAATCGCCCCGCGATCACACCGATCGCCCGTGGCAGGATCGTCTCGATCGGCTTGACGCCGTCGGCCACGTAAAGCGTGCCTGCCAGCCGGACGGCGAGCACGACGTGCGGCCAGCCGCCTTGGCGCCGGGTGCAGGACAAGGTTGCCGCCGGGCTGTCGAAAACCGTCGTCGGCCGTGGCGCCTGACACAGGAAGCGGCCATCGAACACCGATCGCCAGCCGCTTTCCGCCAGGAAGGCCGTCGGATCTGCCGCCTGTTCCGGCGTGACCACCTTGCCCGCGGGTTCGATGTAGGTCCCACAGTAGATCTGGGAATCGGTGGCACCACGCTGCAATGAACAGTTTTCCTGCGCGGCGTTGGACCCAAGGTCGACCGCCGCCGCCGAACCGTGCCCGCCCTGGACGTAGGCATCGGGGCTTGGAACGGCGCACGACACCAGCACCGCACAGAAAATCAACGATCGGAGCAGCAGCGGCAGACCACGATGGGTCATCCTCAATAATCCCGCTCCGCCACATCGGGCAGAATGATGTCGATGTCCGACAGAGGCAGCATATCGCCGAATTCGACGTCCTGCAGAGGGTTTGTCACGGGCACGGTCAGGTTGGTGAACTTGAGGCAGTTTACCGATGAGATCGGACAACCGTTGATCTGGTAGTCGTTGGACGGCAACGGCGATATATGGCTGCCGGATGCCGCGGTCTGGCCGGAGATGCCGCCAATCACGCCCGTCAGGCGGACGGTTATCGTGGCCGCCTTGGCGTAGGTGATTTGCAACCCGGCGATATTCACTTGTCCCGTGGCGGTTCCGGCGCCCAGGCTCAGGAACAGTTTCACCTTCGGCTGCTGGAAATCGCCAAGGGCGACGACGCCTGTCCCGTTCTCCGGCAACGCGAATGTCCAGTCTATAATTGAGTCGGTCGATAGGGTCGGATTGTCGATAACCTTGAAGTTCGACGCCAGAAGATAGATGCCGGGCGATCCGGGCGCCGGGAATGCGTTGGCCTGAAGCGGGTTTGTGCTGCCGGCGCCCAAACCGGCGAACCCATTGCCGGATGTCAGGTCGATCTCAAAGCCGACATCCTCGATCCGGATACTGTTGGCCGACAAGATACCGGTCAGCATGAGGTTCGACGCATCAACCAGCCAGAATGCATGGCCGGGATCGTTGAAACTGCCCAGCGTGCCGACGACGTTGCTGTTGCTCAAAGCGATATCGGCGTCGGCCGAACCGGTCAGCGTGCCGGCATTGATAAGACCGGATGATCCCTCCGTAATCGTCGTCGCCGCATTCAAAACCAGTGTGCTGGCGATCAGCGGCCGCTCCAGATCGATGGCGTTGCCCGCCAATTGCACCGGAATCGGGACAGGGACAGGCGCGCCGACGACCGGCGCCGATAGCATGGGAACACCGGGCGGTGCGGCCGGCGGTGCGATCTGGTAGCCGGTCGCGGGTGTGATCCCACCCACGCTGCCGGCGCCGGCGAAACCCTGCGTCCCCGATGGGCCGGCGATTTCCACCGTTCCCGCGGGCGCCTGCAGCGCGTTGCCGGCCACCGTGCCTCCGGACGGAGTCAGCGCCGGACCAGCGAGTAGGCCGGCTGTTCCCAGGATCGCGTCCCCGCTGTTCGCGAGCAGCATGAATCCGCTCGATGGCCCCGCGGCCGAGACAATCCCATCGACGACGATGCCGTTGTTGGCGGTCACGCCCAGGGTGCCACCGGTCGCGACGATACCGCCGGTCTGCGTGAATGCACCGATGGTGAAGACGTTGGCATCGTTCGTCACCGCAAGCAGCCCGCCGGACTGGCTGAACGCGCCGGCCGTCGCTGACGAACCGGACCAGCCGGCGACCCCGATGCCCTGCCCTATCGACAGCGCACCGCCGGCGGCGATCGTCCCGCCGCTTTGCGACAGCCCGCCCAGGCCAATATTGCCCGCAGCCAGCAGGATGCCGCCATTTTCGGTCAGCAGCGACCCGACCACAACAAACCCATTGGACCCGATGTAGCTCGGTGTGCCTTGCACCAGGCTCCCCGAGAAAGAGATGCCGGATCCGGCGCCAAGCGCGGCGATGATCTCCCCCGAACTGACCGTGCTGAGTGGCGCGGTAACACCGATGGTTCCGCTCGTCGCCACGATCGCGCCATTCGAAAAGACGGCATTGCCGGGCGCTTGCAGGGTGACGCTGCCGCCGGCGATCGCCCCCGCGCTCTGTGACAGCGCGCCGCCGGCGGACAGGCTCACCGGTCCATTCGCCTCGACCAGGGGTTGTGCGGACCCAGCCTGCGCGATGACGATGTTGCCGGCGGTCATGGTGACCCCGCCAGCCGAACTCGCCGCGACGGCCTGGCCATTGATCGTCAACGTCCTGTCGGCCGGAAGCGTGATTGAAAGCGACGCGTTCGGCGGTGCGGCCGCCCCATTGCCCGCGACGACCTCGCCAGGGATGCCGAGATCCACCGCATCGTTGAGGACAATGTCGCCAGTGGCGCGCAGTGACCCGGGCACGCCGGCGGCCGAACCCAAATTGACGATCTGGTTGCTCAGTCCCAAAAGCGAAACCGAACCTGCGATGCCGCCGCTGCTGAGAAGGGTACCGGCGACCAACGTGCCGGTCGCCCCTTGGCTGAGGCCCCCGGACGCGACGGTGATGTCCACAATGCCCCCGGTTCCGGCGCTGACCAGGCCCGCCAGACCCAGCCCTTCACCGTCCACGACCGTCAGCATCCCACTCGCCGTCAACCCCGTCATCGTTCCGATCTGGTTGGCTGTCCCCTGCAGGATCGCGGTACCCGAGATGCCCCGTGAACTGGTCAGGGTACCGGCGATCAACGTGCCGGATGGCCCTTGCGTCAGGCCGCCGGACAAAGTCGTTATATCCACGGAACCGCTATTCCCGGCACTGACCAGACCGGCCAGCGTCAATGCCTTGCTGTCCACAACGGTCAACCCGCCAACGGACGTCAGGCCGCTGATAGTGCCGATCTGATTGGCTGTCCCCTGTAGGACCGCGGGTCCGACGATGCCCCGCGAACTGGTCAGCGTGCCAGCGATCAATGCACCGGACGGCGCCTGCGTCAGCCCACCCGACGATGTCGATAGGTCAACCAGGCCGGTCGTTCCGGCACTCACCACCCCCGCCAGGGTCAGCGCTTCGCTGTCCACGACCGTCAACGCGCCACCGGCCGTCAGCCCGCTGATGGTACCGATCCGGTTGGCCGTCCCTTGCAGGATCGCCGGACCCATGATGCCGCCGGTGCTGGTCAGCGTCCCGGTGATCAACGTGGAGGACGGTCCTTGCGTCAACCCGCCGGCAAGGGTGGTGACGTCCACCGAACCCGTGTTCCCGGCACTGACCACACCCGCCAGCGTCAGCGCCTCACTGTCCACGACCGTCAGCGCGCCAGCCGCCGTCAGCCCGCTGATCGTGCCGATCTGGTTGGCTGTCCCCTGTAGGATCGCAGGACCAACGATGCCGCCGGTGCTGGTCAGGATCCCCGTGACCAGCGTGCCGGACACCCCTTGGGTCAGCCCCCCGGACAGAGTGGTGATGTCCGCCGAACCCGCACTCACCAAGCCTGCCAGCGACAGCCCCTCGCCGTCCACCACCGTCAGCGTCCCACCGGCCGTCAGCCCACTGATCGTCCCGATCTGGTTGGCCGTCCCTTGCAGGATCGCCGGACCCGCGATGCCCCCCGAACTAGTCAGCGTTCCAGCGACCAACCTGCCGGACACGCCTTGCGTCAGCCCGCCGGCAAGGGTGGTGATGTCCACCAAATCCGTATTGCCGGCACTGACCACACCCGCCAGCGTCAGGCCCTCACTGTCCACGACCGTCAGCGCGCCACCGGCCGTCAGCCCGCTGATCGTGCCGATCTGATTGGCGGTCCCCTGCAGGATCGCCGGCCCGAAAATCCCGCCCGAACTGGCCAGCGTACCGGCAATCAGCGTTCCCGAGGCGGCCTGGGCCAGACCACCCGCAAATGTCGTGATATCCACCGAACCCGCATTCCCGGCACTCACCAGGCCCACCAGCGACAGCCCTTCACCGTCTACAACCGTCAGTGTCCCAACCGAGGTCAGCCCCGCGATCGAGCCAATCTGATTACCCGTACCCTGCAGGATCACCCCACCCGAGACACCGCCACGGCTGGTGAGCACACCGGCAATCAACGTACCGCCCGCACCTTGATCCACCCCACCCGACAAGGTGGTGATATCAACCGTGCCGGCGTGACCTGCGCTCACCGAACCCGATAGGGTGAGTGCCGTACTGTCCACGACGGTCAGCGTCCCGCCGGCCGTCAACCCGCTGATCGTGCCGATCTGATTGGCTGTCCCTTGCAGGATTGCCGGCCCCTGGATGCCACCCATGCTGGTCAACGTTCCAGCAATCAACGTGCCGGATGGCCCCTGGAACAGCCCGCCGGATGACGTGGTGACATCCACCGTGCCGCCCGTACCCGCGCTGACCACACCCGCCAGGGCCAGTGCCTCACTGTCCACGACCGTCAGCGTGCCGCCAGCCGTCAGACCGACGATCGTGCCAATCTGGTTGGCTGTCCCCTGCAGGATCGCCGGCCCGAAAATACCGCCGGAGCTGGTGAGTGTCCCCGCGACCAAAATGCCGGACGGTCCCTGGAACAACCCGCCTGATGACGTGGTGATATCCATCGTGCCGCCCACACCCGCGCTGACCACACCGGCCAGGGTCAGCCCGCTGCTGTCCACGACCGTCAGCGTCCCACCGGCCGTCAACCCGCTGATTGCGCCGATCTGATTGGCTGTCCCTTGCAGGATCGCCGGCCCGAAAATACCGCCGGAACTGGTCAGCGTCCCGGCGATCAACGTGCCGGATGGCCCCTGGGTCAGCCCACCAGATGACGTGGTGACATCCACCGTGCCGCCCGCACCCGCACTGACCACACCCGCCAGCGCCAGCGCCTCGCTATCCATCACCGTCAGCGTGCCGCCGGCCGACAGACCGCTGATCGTGCCGATCTGG
The DNA here is from genome assembly GCF_009765975.1 of Acidisphaera sp. S103. Classification (GTDB taxonomy): domain Bacteria; phylum Pseudomonadota; class Alphaproteobacteria; order Acetobacterales; family Acetobacteraceae; genus Rhodopila. Next base: position 44,433 of record NZ_LMUJ01000059.1, read on the forward strand.
TTGGCCGTACCCTGCAGAATCGCCGGCCCGGCAATGCCTCCCGAACTCATCAGCAGATTCGCCAGGATCGTTCCGCCGGAAACCTGCGTCAGGCCGCCCCCCAACGTCGAAATATCAACCGTTCCGGCAGAGAGATAGTCGCCCGGATCGAGGCGAATACCGCCCGATCCTGACGACAGCGTCAGCGAGGTCGCGTCGATGCTGCCGGACACGTCGATCGCCGGCGCGCCGGTTATCGTGACGTTGGTCGCGGTAACCGGGCCGGACACCACAAGGGCGCCGGCCCGTCCGCTGTCCGACAGCGTCAACGTGCCGTTGACCGTGAAGCTGCCCAAATCGCCGACCGCGTTGGCTTCCGGCAGGGCGACGTCGGCGCCGGCGTTCCCGGTCAACGTTCCGGCCGTCAGCACCGCGCCACTCGCCTGGCCGATCTTGCCGAGACTGTCGAGTTCCAAATTCGTCGAACCATCGCCGAAACTCTCGGCGACCCTGATCGATCCCGCGGTGATAGTGAGCCCGGACACCGGTCCGGTCACAGCGCCGACCCGTACCAGACCGGCGTTGATGCCACTCAGCGACGCCAACGTCGAACCGGTCCCGCCCAACGTTTCTCTGGCACCCACGGTACTGGGTGCCAATTCGAATGTCGTGGCAAAGACCGAACCAAAGCCCGTCTGGTTGAACGAGTCGGTAAGGAAGCTGGCAAGCCCCCCCGCGATCACCGTGCTCGATGCGCCGAAATCGACGCCGGTGGCGCTTGGCGTCTGTAGATACACATTGCCCGACGCGCCGACTGTGCCGAGCACAGTCAGCGACGTGCCGTTGGCGATCGAAAGATTCCCTGCTGTCGCGGTCAGTTTTCCCGAGCTGCCGCCGATTGCGGCAATATGGTTTCCCGAGGCGAGCAGAGTGATGCTTCTGCCATTGCCGACGAGGGATGATATCGTAATCGATCCGGTTGGTTCGGTGATGGCGCCACTGCCGAACAGGCCAAGCGCAACGGAGACACCCGTCGGATTCACCGCGCCATCGATCGAGATATTGCCGGCCGAAACGCGGGTCGCTCCGCCATTCGGCCGATCGAAATATTGCCCGATGAAAAGGTCACCGGCGGTGATGTCGCCCAGCAACGTGTTATCGATCAGCAAATGGCCGCCGGCGGTGCC
>NZ_LMUJ01000059.1:45768-57436 GCF_009765975.1 Acidisphaera sp. S103
ATCGTGCTGGCCGCGGTGCCCTCGGTCATCGTATCGGCGACGAGCGAAATGGGGCCGCTTGTGGCGGTCAAAGCGGCGCCCATCGTATTGGCACCGAACTGCAAGCCACCCCCGGGGGCATCGACCTCGAAGAACAATTGATTCGCACTTTGGGTGCCGGTCAGCACGAGGTTCCTCTCGTCCACCAGGCTCAGGCTGCCCGCGTTCACCGTGATGCCGGTGCTGGCACCGATCTGATTGCTGGGGCCAGTCAGATCGACATTGCCCGCACCGGTGGTCGTCAGGGTCAACGTGCGGGCGCTGATCGCACCACCGGACTGGCTGATCGACCCCGCGGAGACCAGGTTGAGCACGTTGCTGGCGCTGACATTGCCCGCCAGCGTCAGGCCGCCGGTCTTGGTGATCAGTTCCAGCGTGCTCGCCGCCCCGGTATCACTGACCGCGCCCGCGACGGTCAGCGCCTCGTTGTCCGTCAACGCGAAGCCGGCCGTAGTGGAGAATGCACCCAGCGTGCCCACGAGATTGGTCGCCTGCGTCAGGCTGGCGGACGTCGCCGCGGTGCCGGTCAAAGTCCCGATGTCGATCAAACCGCCGGTTTGAACAATCGAACCGGCTGAAACCAGATCGAGCCCATTCGTCGCGCTGACGGTGCCCGCCAAGGTCAGGTTGCCGGTCCTGGTGGTCAGCGCCAGCGTACTGGCCGCCCCGGTGTCGCTGACCGCGCCGTCCACCAGCAGCGCCTCATTGTCCGTCAGGGCGAAGCCCGCCCCGGTCGAGACCGCGCCCAATGTGCCCACAAGATTGGTCGGTCGCGTCAGGCTTGCCGAGGCAACGGCACTGCCGGTCAGGAACGCCGCGCGGATCGAGCCACCGGCCTGGACGATCGAACCGGCTGAAACCAGATCGAGCACATTCGTCGCGCTGACATTGCCGGCCAGGGTCAGGTTGCCGGTCCCAGTGGTCAGCGCCAACGTACTGGACGCCCCCGTATCCGTCACAGGTCCGGTCACCGACAGCGCTTCGTTGTCAGTCAGCGCGAAGCCCGCGCCGGTTGTGAACACGCCCAGGGTGCCCACAAGATTGGCTGGCTGGGTCAGGCTCGCCGACGTCACCGCGCGACCAGTCAACGTACCGGCAAGCACATTCCCGCCGCTCTGCCCGATTGAGCCCTGGTTGGCGATCAGCGTCGTCGTGCCCGAGCCGCCGTCACTAACCACGCCGGCCAAGTTCAAATTCCCGGACGTCAGGCTGACATCGATCGGCCCTGCCCCCGACGGCGCGATCATCCCGCTAACCAGCAGTGTGCCCGTATCCTGGATTGTCGCCGACGTACCGGCTGTCAGTGTGCCAACATTCAGCGATATTCCGTCCGTCAGGCTGAATCCGCCCGAGGTGACCGCCACCGAACCAATGTTCGCGATTGCGTTCGCTGTTCCCGCCAACGCGACCGAACCGGCCAGGATACCGCCGCTGATTAAAGTGCCAGCGGAAATCACTCCACCCGCCGCCTGCGTGACCCCACCGCCCATCGTGGAAAGCGACAGCGTGGACAGCGGCGCGGCGCTACTGCCAATCGCCGCATCCGCGAGTTGAATCCCTGTGCCGGCCTGCATCGTTACGCTGCTTCCGCTGGGTCCCTGCAGACTGGTGACGCCCAGCGCGCCAAGCTGCGCAGCGTCTATCAGGCCGGCGTCGACGCCGGACGTTCCGCCAAGCGTGATGGCACCGGCGCTGCCCGTGAGCGAAATGGCGCCGGCATTGATCGTGAAGCCCCGGTCGATCGTCAGATCGTTGCCGGCGGTCGCCGTCAGGGTGTTGCCCCCCAGATTCAGCGTGTTCGCGCCCGTCGTGCCCGAGGCGAAGAACAGGTCGTGCGCGGCACTCAGCGTGATGTTCGCCGCCAGGGCCGCAAGTTCTGTCGGGCTGACCCATGACACTGTTCCACTGTTGACGACGACACTGGACCCTGGCGACAGGACCGGTGTCGCCGACGATGGCATCGCATCCGAAACATATAAGTCCGAGGGATCGATCAGCAGGGCACCGGTCTTGCCCAGCGGGGCCGATGCATCGACCAATCCGGTCAGCGACAGGACACCGCCCGATAGTTCGACAAAGCCGCCATCACCGCCTTGGGGTCCACCCTTCGTGTCGACCGCTCCGGCGATCGTTGTCCGGTCGGTAGACAGCACGGTCAACCGGCCGCCATTCCCTTTCGCCGTGGCGTTGGCGGCGATCGTCGCGCCAGCCGCCACGGTGACCGTTTTGGCGGTCTTCTGTCCGGTGACCGACGGTCCACCCTTCGCCCGCTTCAGTGTCGTGCCGATGGCAACGACGCCACCGCCCGCCGGACCGGAGGCACTGACCCGCGCGGTCGAAGCCAACCGCACGGCGCCTGTCGTGTTCACCACCACCGAACCACCCGTGGTGCTCGGTGCATGACCATCCGCCGTCAGGGCGCCGGTGACCTCGACATCGCCACCGGCCCCCGTGACCACCACGCGTCCCGTTCGGCCACCTGCGCTGTTCGCGGAGATCTTGCCGCCCGCGTCGACCAGCGTCTGCACGACCCCATCCACGGCCTGTGCGGTCAGTAGGACCGTCCCACCCGATGCACTGATCGCGCCGGTGTTCGTCACCAACGCCTGCCTGCCATCGGGGGCCGTGGCGACCTGCTTCGTGACGTTGATGGACACCATCCCATCGCCGTACAGGTCGAGCGTTTCCGCCTCCGCGCCAGCCAGGACCACTTTGCCAAGCTTGGCTCTGATCACCCCCGAATTCACCACTTGAGGTGCCACCAGCGCCGCGAGACCCTGGTTCTTGATCGTGATCGTGCCGCGGTTTTCAATCTTCGCGCCAGGATTGGCGGCCTGATCGAAGACCATCTTGCCGGCCATGAAATTCTTGTTGGTGATGCCGGCGGCCGAGACCACTAGGCCAGCCGTGTTGATCTGCGCGCTGCCATCAAACAACAGCCCGGCCTGATTGACGATCATCACGGTACCGTTGGACGTGATCCGCCCGGCGATCTGCGACGGGTTGGGACCGACCACGCGGTTCAAGGTCACCGAACTGGACGAAGGGTCGACATACTGCACGGTTTGCGAACGGCCAACATTGTAGGACTGCCAGTCGACCGCCGCCCGCGCGGTCGTCTGCGTGACCGTGGTGGTGTTCGCGGTCTGCGTGATAGACGCCTGACCCGCAACCACCTGGCCACCCATTGGATGCGCATTGGGGGAAAGTTGGGCGCGCGCTGTCCGCTGCGCCATCGCCAGCACCGCGACCATGGCCACTGCCTGCAAGGCCGTCGAGGACAGCAGGCCGCGACGGCTGCACCCGCGAACGATTTCAGCCATTACCGTTTCTCTACGAAGAGCGAATGCATCATTCTTACCCGCACACCCTGGTCAAAACCGCTGCAACACCTGCCAATAGAACGCAGCAGCGTTCAATGGCGACACATCCGGCCCCTGTCCGTTGGGGAATAGGCTGATCCTGTATACGCCTTCGAGATCGATCTCGGTGGAATGCGCGATGAACAGGCGAACGCCCGTCCCTGCCGATCGAAGTGTCACGTCTGACTCAAGTGGTGTATTCTGCCACGCCGCGCCCCAGCCGTAGAACAGATAGAATTGCGATTTGATTTCAAAAGGCATCTTATTGGACAACGGAAGCGGGGTATTTAATTGCAATTCCGCCGATATCGTTACGGCCTTATCGCCACTGACCTGGCCGTAATAGTACCCTCGATTGAAGGTCGGGCCACCAAGATAGAATTTCTCAGATGGTGGCAGCAATTCAGTGGCATACTGGCCGCTGATGGCACCGGCAAACGCAATGGTCGCATCCGCATAGGGATGAAACAACGTTTGCGTCCGCGAGAATTCGCCGCTGATCTTGGTGAAATCGATCTTTTCGCCGACCCGCGCCGGTGGTGTCGTGGTGTCGCCATTGGGCAACGCGCCAAAGAGGGTCAGCCCCTGCGTGAGTTTCGCGCTCAACGCATTCAGGCCGCTGCGTTCCGGACCCAGGATCGTATCCAAAAACGCGTAGTCCGCGCCGAACCGCAGCATGCGCAGGCTGTCGAAACTGCTGCGCACCGAAGTGCCGCCGAGTCCCAGATCGTTCTGTATATCGCTTTCAGTGGCGTCGAAAGCCGCCGTCAGATTCAGGCTTTCCGTACGTGCCCGCACCAGCGGATACGAAATCTGACCACCGAAAACCCGCGTCACCCCGTCATAACCGATAATGGCAAGCGCCCCGGACGGCGTTGAATTCCCGATACCGCCGTAAAGCTTCAGCTTCAGGCCGGAGCCGCCGAGGTACATCTCCTCGGAGAGTTGCCCGAAGATGTTGGTGCCATCGAATGCACCAAACATGGAAAGTTGGGTTCGCTCACCGAATTCGGTCAGGCTGTCGATGTTGAAGACGCCCAGCCCCTCCTCGGGACCGGCCAGGTTGAACGCCCGGTTATCGGCCGAAACGTATCCACTCGCCACGCGCCTGGAAACCTGGGCAACCAGGGTCAGCGCACCGGGGTCTCCAAGCGAGGGATTGAGCACCGAGCGAACCGTCAGCCCTGGGATATCCTGCGCCAACAACAGCCATCGTTCGAGTTCGGTCGTCTTTAGCGGAATTTCCCCGACCAGATGATTGAGGAAGCGTAGTACCTGGAGGCCCGCTGGCCCGATATCGCCATCAAGTTTGACAGCCGCGACATACCCTTCCACCACCTGAAATCGCAGCTCGGTTCCATGGATGATCGCCCGGACCGTTGTGTAGACGTATCCCTGGCTCCGGTAGAGATCGACCAGCGCACGCCGGGACGCCTCGATCTGGCCTTCCGGCACCGCGGGGCCGGTCAGGCGACCGGTCAGCGCCGAAACGGCGGCTGGCGAAAACGCCGTTACGCCGTCGACAACGAGAATGGCGATCGGATGTGTTGCCCCGGTGGATGTTTCCGCCGGTGCGGATGGCGGCGGCGGCCGGGACAGGCCGGGCGCCAAATTCGGCACTTCAGGTGCCGCGAGACCCGGAAGCGGTGAGCCCTGCGGCGGCACAGGCAAACGGGCCGGCACCTGGGCATGTGCCACGCCCGCGCACAATGAGCCGGCCAAAGCAAGGCCTGCCAATTTGGCCGGTCCAACCTGGCTAAGGCACCAAAAACGCAACCACCTTGCTCCTCACCCCATCGCCCCGCGAGACGATGTGCTAACGACAAGGATCAGCTTAGCAGGATTGATGCGGTTGTGATATTACGTTGTGAGATCATCCGATACGAATTATTGCCGCTGTCGAGGCCCGGCACCCACGCAACCATTTCCACATGTTACAGTTCGGTCGGGATCGTCGCGACAAAAAACCGCACGCTGATCCGCTTGGTTGTCAAACAGCAATACCGTCGGCGTGAAACAGTGCTATCCCGCGTGTTCAGCGAAGGTCTGCAGCAACTCCCTGGACCATGTCTTGGTTGGATATATTTCCGAAACGCGTAGCGGAAGCGGCCTCGTGGACTTACTTGAAAAGACGTCTTTCTTCTTCGGGGGCACAACAATCTTGGAAAACACGTTCCCTTTGTGCTGGAACGGTTCAGCCTTCACGAGACTTCCTTTCACCTGAAAGGAAACGTTGTTATGTTGCTTGACCTTGGCGATATCGGACTTCTTGTGGAAATGGACAGTGCTGACCATCATCGATTCCTGCAGGTACAGTGACCAATGACGCCCGAAGCGGATCCCGAAGACGCAGCCGAACGAACTGCCGATATCGATGGCAAATGGCTTGGAGCCGGGCGATGCCTGGGATAGCCAGGCCAGGTATTTGCTCGCCAAAGCGCTGTCTTGCGGTCTGGTGAACATGTAATCGTCCCGGTTAGCCTCCCCCTTGATCGCCGATGCACCATATCCTGTACCGGTATTGGCCATTTGATCACGCCAGAACTGCGGAGCACCGCGACCGAGGTTTCCGGTGATCCCAGCGTGGAAAATCGTCGGATTCGTCGCTTCGCCTTTCGCGAAAACGGAGCAACCGTTGATCCCGGCGGTAAAGAAGAAGCGCGGATATTCATCGTCATCGGGGTCGACGAGATTGGATGGCACAGGCGGAATGGTAATTTCCATGATCCGCAATGAGAACCAGGGCAACCAGTAGATGGGAATGCGATCGTCGTTCGGCGTGTCACGCATGGTTTTCAAATCCAGCGTCACCGTGTTCGGGAAATCCGGTTTCGTGTGAGGCTTCAGCCGCATAAATCGCTTCAACGATTTCACGCTGTTCCGAACGACGTCACCGCCGGTCGAGGAACCCTGCCCACCAGAAAGAATTTCCCCTGCCAGCGGCGTGACACGCGCGAGCTCCGCGCCAAAACTCTCGTCGTTATCGGGCGGACTGCAGGAATGCTTGCGGATGAACAGCAATGGGTTGGCAAGGAATTCGGCGTTCAGCGGCGAGACCGGCATCGGTGGCTGGGCAGTCCGCGGTGGCACCGGAGGCGCCTGATTTCGCGGCGGCACTGCGGGCGCCTGAGTCGGAATCCAACCGCCCCCCGGGCCCCTCTTCCAATTGCCTGAGTTGGTACCGCTCACGTTAGCACTCTCCCCGCATCGTACATCCGGTAGTCGATATTTCAGCTCTCTCGCCGTGCGGTGGGCACACACGCGCGACTGCAATCTCCACCCCAGTGAACTCAATCTTCGGTTGTAGGAAAACCATAGTGATCGCCTGAACCCGCCCAATTTTCTTGCAAGAGTATTGTATCGCCGACTTCGTGGGAACCCGAAAAACCCCCTTGCGAAGCAGTTCGCCACAACGTGCCACAGAAGCGACGACAATCACGTTCCAGTGATCCAATCGTATCCGTCGTCGCCCGGCGGCGGGGTTGATATATGATATACGCAACGACTGGTTTAATGTGGTAAGATGGCCAGCAGCCGGTGCGCACACGCGAGCCAAACTATCCAGTGCTGTTCCAGTAGGCTATTTATTTCCCCTGGCCACCGGAACCGGCATGGACGGATCGATACACAGCCGCTATCGATATATCTGCGATAAGTTTGGATATCCGTTCCGAGGTTAAATTCACAGGCTGCGGAGACAGGCGGAATGGTAAAGCCTCAGGGGGAAACCCCGCCGTTCAGCGGGCAATCGACGAACGACAGGCATGACGTGCCCGGAACCCTGCGCGCAATCCGTTTCACGCTCGTTGCGCTGGCCGTGATGTGCACCGTCGCGCCAGCGATGGCACAGGCGCCGCCGGTCTTGCGGCAAGTGCCTGAAGGCTCGCCCCTGCCGCGCCTGTTGCCGCCGGCGCCGCCATCGACCACGCCCGGATCGGCATTACCGGTGCTGCCGCCGCCCTCCAGCGAGGTGCCCAACCGCGACGTGCTTGTGACCGATGTTTCGGTAGACGGCGTCACGGCATTCCCATCGGCCGATATCACTGGTTTCACCCGTGACGTCACCGGGCCGGCAGTGCCGCTGACGAAGATCGATGCGGCGCGACAGGCGATCCTGCAACGCTATCGTTCCACGGGATACATCCTTAGTTCTGTCGCCGCGAAGCTGGACTCCGCCGGTCATCTGCGCTTCATCGTCACCGAAGGCCGAATCGCCAGTGTCAAACTGGACGGCGACATCGGCCCGGCGGGCGTTCAGGTGTTGCGCTTCCTGAACCAGTTGACCGAGGTGCAGCCGATCACCGCGTCGACGCTGGAGCGTTACCTGCTGCTGGCCCAGGACGTTCCTGGGATCACGCTGCGCGCGGTCCTGCAGCCCTCCACCGACGACCCCGGCGCGCTCAATCTTGTTGCACAGGTAACCCGAAAAGCGGTCTCCGGCCTGATCAGTTTTGACAACCGGGCGTTCTCACAGACCGGGCCGAACGAAGGGCTGGGCGTGCTGGACCTCAACAGCTTCACCCAACTCGGCGAGAAGACCGAGCTCAGTTTCTATCACGCTTTCCCGAACAGCGAGAATTTCGGCCAGGTCGCCGAGGAGATGTTCCTCGGCGGTTCAGGGCTGAAGCTGAGGCTGTATGCCGGCTATGGAGGCTCCCAGCCGACCGGTGGCAGCGGCAACCCGCTCGCGGTGCTGAACTATAACGGCACGACCACGGTTCTGGGCAGCATGCTGAGTTATCCGATCATCCGCTCACGCCAGCAGACACTGAATATCTACGGCGCGTTGGACGCCCTGGAATCGAATGTCCACACCGGCCAGCCGCAGACCCTCACCAGCTACGATTCGCTGCGGGTGCTGCGCCTTGGCGAAGAGTACGCGATGTCGGATCTCTGGTTCGGCAATGACCGGCCGGCGGCAAACGCCCTGTCCGTACGGCTGTCCAAGGGCCTGCAGATATTGGGGGCGGAAGCCAACGGTCTCGCAGCCAATGCCGCGCGCGCCAACGAAAACAGCGATTTCTTCAAGATCAATTTCGAGGCCACCCGCACCCAGACCCTGTTCAGGCCGTGGCAGGGCGCCAGCGTCGCCCTGATGGGACTGCTGATCGGTCAATGGAGTTCGGATATACTGCCCCCGGCGGAGCAATTCTACCTCGGCGGCTCGCAATTCACCCGCGGGTATTATTCCGGCCAGGTCGCCGGCGACAAGGCTTTGGCAGCGACCGCAGAACTGCAACTGAATACCACGTTGAACCTGTCCGCCGTCAAACTGGCACCCGATGTCGCAACGCAGTTCTATCTGTTTTACGATTGGGGCGAAACGTGGCAGAACCAGTCAACGGATTTCGCGACGATGGTCAATTCGGCAGGCGGTGGCGCTCGGGTTCAGGCGACGCGCAACGTCGAAGTGGATTTTGAAACCGTGGGACGTTTCAATCGCTATCCGAACGGATCGGGTGCCAACGTCTCGGCGCTGAACGGTATCGGCCTGTACTGGCGCGTGCTTGGACATTTCTGAGATGGCGAGGCGGATCGCAACGATCGCGGTCCGGACAGCGGGGGATTAACGATGGCTAAGCCGCGGCGTGACCCGAATCCGAAACACCTGACCGTCGTGCGACACCGGCGGCCGGCATTGCTGCTGAGCACCGCGCTGTGCGCGACCGTTTCGGTAGTGATTTCGCTCCCCGCCGCGGCCCAACCCGCGCCGAACGCGCGTCCCACGGGTGGGGTCGTCGTCGGCGGCAACGCTTCGATCAGCCAGAGCGCCAATCAGACCACGATCGATCAGACCAGCCAGCGCGGGGCCGTCAACTGGCAAAGCTTCAATGTCGGCAGCCAGCAGAGCGTGCAGTTCAACCAACCGTCGTCCAGCGCGATCACGCTGAACCGCGTCGTGGGGCCTAACCCGTCGGAGATCGCCGGCCGCATAGACGCCAACGGCCAGATCGTGATCCAGAACCAGTCGGGCGTCACGTTCTACAAGGGTTCGCAGGTCAACACCGCCGGGCTGATGGTGTCCGCGACAACCAGCAGCGACACCGCGACCAAGGCCTTCCTGAACGGCGGCAAGCTGGTGATGGACCAGGCCGCCAATTCGAACGCGGCGGTGATCAATCAAGGCCATATCACCGTAAAGCAGGCGGGGTTGGCAGCACTCGTGGCGCCACAAGTGGTCAACTCCGGTGTCATCACCGCAAGGTTGGGGCATGTCGAGTTGGCGGGCGCCAGCAAGGCGACGCTCGATCTCTACGGCGACGGCATGCTGTCGCTCGACGTCACCGGCGAAGTGACCAAGCTGCCGAACGGCGCCACGGCCCTGGTAACCAACAGCGGTGTGATCGCCGCGGATGGCGGTTCGGTTCGGCTGACGGCGCGCGCCGCCGATGGCCTGGTGACGACCCTGGTGAATGCCGGCGGCAAAATTCAGGCAAACAGTGTCGGCAGCCGCGCCGGCACCGTGACGCTGGACGGTATCGGCGGCGCGATCACCGTGGTCGGCCAGTTGGACGCGATGGGTGTCGCAGCCGGCACGAAAGGCGGCAGTATCGAGGTCAACACGAACGGCAACGTCACGGTAGCATCCGGCGCTCGGATCGATGCCTCCGGCCAGACTGGTGGCGGCCTGGTGGCGATCGGCACGACGTTGAAGCGAGCCGCCGGCGGACCGGGCGTTACCGCAAAGCGCACCGCGGCCAACGTGACCGTGCAGGCGGGCGCGACGATCGCGGCCAATGCCCTCGGGAAGGGGGATGGCGGTCGGGTCACTGTCCTGTCCACCACATCCACCAACATGGCCGGCACCATCGCCGCCATGGGGGGCCCGCAAGGCGGCGATGGCGGGTTCGTCGAAGTGTCCGGCAACCAGGGATTTTCGTTGACCGGATCGATCAACGTTTCCGCACCGATCGGCATGCCCGGAACGATCCTGCTCGACCCCTTCGACCTGACGGTGATCAGTACCGAAGGCCAGGGCACCGAGGACAACAATTTCCAGACCAACAACGGCACGGTCCTGGCCAGCGACGGCCTGACCAACACGCCGGATACGATCGAAAATTTCGTAATCGAAAGTTTCACTGGAAACGTAGAGCTGCAGGCAGTCCACAACCTGGAGGTCAGCGCGTCGATCTTCCTGGGCGGCACCATTCCCGGCAGCACCCTGACGCTGCGGGCCGGCAACAACCTCACAATCGACAGCGGCGTCTTCATCAATACCAATAACGGCAATGTTCTGTTCACCGCGGGCGACAAGACCATCAGGGGCTTCACCGCCGCCGGCAGCCTGACGTTCAACGGTTCGCTGAACACCGGCACCGCCAGCGTGACAATGTCGGCCGGCACCGGCGGGATCGCCCTCACCGGCACCGTCAATGCCGGCCTGCTCGATTTGACCACCACCGGCGGCGGCGTCATTCAGACCGGTGGCGCGATCGATGTGGCGACGCTGCAAAGCAGCGGCAACGTGATCGGCGACGTCGACCTGCCCGGTGTCGCCTCCCCGCTGACCACGATCGGCAACTTCACGGTCAATAACGGCGGTTTCAGCATGGTCAACACGGGCAGCATCGGCGTCGCCGGCGCGTTGTCCGCCTCTGGCAACGTCTCGCTGCAAACGGCAGCTCCCGGTGGCGTGTCCACCAGCGGCGTGGGCGGCATCACCTCGAGCACCAGCGGGCTGATCGAGATCATCGCCGACGCCGACAACTTCGCGGGAAGCGGAAAGCTGACGGCCACAACGGTCGAACTGGCGCCGAGTACCGACGGCAACACCGTCACCCTCGGTGGACCCGGAGGCCTTTCGCTGACGCAGGCTACGCTGGCGCAGATCAGCGCGCAGACCTTGCGCATCGGCGCATCCGGTACCGCTCCCAACCTTGTCACGACCGCAGGCTCCATCAACGTGACCGGTTCGGTCAATCTGGCCGGCATCGCCACGACCCTGGACTTGCAGTCCACCGGCGGTGTCACCGAATCCGGCGTCGGCTCCCTCAACAACATCGGCACCCTGACGGGACACACAGGCCCGGTCTCGCTTGCCGTCGGCAACGACAGCGGCATCGGCACCATCGGCAGCTACACCGTCGTTTCGCCTCTCGGCCCCGTCGTGGTTCCCGGCGATTTCACCATGCAGAACGTCAGCAACACCGGCATTTCCGGCCCGCTGACCGCCAACAACGTCACCATCACCGAGACCGGCTCCACGACGATGAATGTGACCGGGACGATCGCCGCGGCCGGCACAACCAGCCTCAACGCTGGCA
>NZ_LMUJ01000059.1:57611-124253 GCF_009765975.1 Acidisphaera sp. S103
AACATCACGGTGACGCCATCCACGCCGCCGGGTACCGCCGATTTCCTGCTGACCGACCTGTCCCCGCTGGAAGTGGATGGTCAGATTTCGGTGCCATCCGGAAATATCTTCCTGTCGTCGGCGGACCCGGGCGGCATCACGGTCTTCGGTCCGATCAACGCATCCGGCCGGGTCGGGCTGCAGGCGGACTCGGTGAATCTTGAGGCCAGCATTACCGCGGGGGTCTTCGAGCTGGCGCCCTTCACTCAAGGCGGGACGCTGACCCTGGGGACGTTCGTGGAAACCGGCTTGGCCCTCGACTCGCTGACAGTGGGTGAGGGTTCCTCCATTCAGGCGGGGCTTCTCCGTTTCGGTGCGGTAACACTGCCGGGCTCGGCCGCGCCCACCACCACGGCCGGCTCGATCGTCGTGGCCGGCACATTCGACGTCCTTGGTACGAACCTGGAACTCGACGCCACCGGCGGGATCAGCGAGACAGGGGGGGCTTTGCTCAATGTCGGAACACTCACCGGCACCGGCGGCGCCTGGACGCTGACCGACCCCGGCAACACGATCAATGTTCTGGGCAACATCACCGCCAGCAGCTTTGTCCTGAATGACACCGTGCCGCTTGGCGTAAATGGCACCCTTTCGGGCGGATCGAACGCCACGATCACCGATACCGCGGACCTGTCGGTCGGCGGCACGATCACCGCGGCGGCGGTGGGCCTGACGGCCACCAACCTGGCGATCGCCGGTCTGGTCAGCGCCACGACGGCAAACCTGGTCGCCACGACAGGGTCCATCGTCGAAACCGGTTCGTTGGTTGTCGGCACGCTGACCGGCACGGCAGCGGCCACGGCCAACCTGAACGGAGCCGGTCCGTCGGCCAACCAAATCACGACGCTGCAAAATTTCAGCGCGGCAGACCTGACACTACGCAACGGCACCGATCTATCGATCGCGGGCTCGTTGACAGCATCGAACATCACCTTGCTCGCGCCAACCAGTCAGATTTCCCTTCAGGACGGCGCGACCATCGTGACCGGGGGGACCGCTCGGCCGGCGGGACCGATTACGGTGTCGTTGGAACCCGCGAATGGCGGACCCGGCACATTCATCCAGGCCGCTGGCTTTACCCAGGTCGGCAGCAGTTCAATCCTTGGTATCGACGGTCCGGCCACGCTTCAGGTCAGCGTCACCGGCAATATCCAATTTGACCCGCCGCTCGGGCTGACGGGGAACACCACCTGGCTCATCCTGAATCTGACGAACGGAACCGCGGCCGGCAACGTGTTCGTCAACGCGCTGGACCTCAGCTACACGCAGCCCGGCGCAGCCACACTTTTGGGCAGTGTCGCGGGCAACGCCACCAAAACCGCGGCGATGCTTGCCTCCATCCAGCCGGCGGTCAACAACAACTACACACTCAATGGCTGCATCATCGGCGCCACCATATGCCAGCCGATCGTGGTGCCGCCGCCGATCGTGGTGCCGCCACCGATCGTGACACCGCCGCAGCAGCAGAAACCATCTCTTTCGCTCTACACATCGGTTCTCGGCTCGCTCTACTCGTTCTTGCCCGGCACACCCGCGCCGCTGGTCGCCCTGCCCAACTTCAAGCTGGTCGCACTGCCGGTTCTGCCGGCCCCGCCCGGCCAACTGACCGACCCCGATGTCGTACCGCCCAACATCTCGTATCAGGACTATTGACCATGCGCTCGAAGTCCGGGACCTGGCGGCACGTCCGCGAATTGCTTTCCGCGCTGGCGTTACCCCAGTTGGCTCTATTCTGCGTGGCCCTGTGCGTCGTGGCCGCGTGCGAGGGACCGCCACCAAGCGCCTATATCGGCGGCGCTCCCTCGGGGCGGGCGACGAGTCTTGGAACCGACGCCGGCGGCGATGCGTGCAATCTGCTGCCGTCAGGCGTTGCCAACTCCGCCGACATTTATTGTGGCACCTGGCAGGCGCCGGCAGCGCACGTACGCGTCGCCGGGTCGGGCGACCCGGCGTCTTTGCGTGCCCTCGCGACCACCGGACCCTGGCGTGAGACGTTGGACCTTCGTTACGCGTGCGATGCCCCGGTACCGACCACGATCCTGGGTGGTGAACCCGCGCTGGTGATGCAATGCACCCGCCGCGTTGGCGGTTGGCCGCAGATCGCGCTTGCCGCGGCGATTAACGGCAAGGCCTATCTGGCCGACGGCATCCTGCCGATATTGCCGGTGATGGAGCGTGCGATCGGTGTGCAGTCCGGACGCGTGACGGGCAATGTCACCTCACTGCAACGGTCTGCAATGGATGCGTTGCTCACCCGGCAACTTGCCGCCCATGCCTTCAGTGCCAGCGATGTCGGCGATTACGAGAAGCTGATGGCCCTGGGCGCGCGGAACAATCTGGCCGAGAATTTCGCAGCCGCCGAAACCGCATACCGAGCGGCCTTGGCTTTGCAGCAGAAGGCGCTTGGCGACGCCAATCCAGACACGGTCGATGCAATGATGAGCCTGGCGCTGCAGCTCTCCGACCAGCAGCGCTTCGCCGAGGCCGATGCATTGTTTCGGCGTGCAGAGCCGCTCGTATCGAGGGCCACCGACAAGGCCGCCCCGGCCCGCCTGTGGCACTATGAGGCACTGAACGACCTCAACCAAGGTCGGAACGCGCAAGCATTGACGCTGTTGGATCGAGCGGATGTGGGATACGCATCTCTGGTCCCGGCCGGCAGTCTCAGCGGCGCATCCAGCCCCGCGGCGGGCTTCGCCAGTAACGAGACCCAGGCGCAGGCTGTCGCGCCCGTGACCGATGCGCAACTGATGGTGGACCCCACCGCCCAATCCTCGTTGATGGGACTGATCGAGGTTCGCCGCTACAAGGCGATCGTCCTGCGTCTCCTCGGGCGTCCAGCCGAGGGTCAAGCTGCGATAGACTCGGCTGAAACACTGGCCAGAACGAACAGTTTGCTTGTCCCGTTGGTGGCCGCCCGGCTGATCCGCACCGCGGGCAATATCGATGCGGCGTCTGGCGAAACAGGTGCGACCGCGGCGTTGGCGCGATCGCAGCAGAATTTTTCCGATGTACTCCCACAGACAAGGCCGGTCGCCGAGACAGCACTGTTGCAGGCTCGGGAGTACGCCGCGCACGGCGACACCGACAGGGCAATCGCCCTGTGTCGTGGCGCGGCGACGCTGCTGCGGGAACTCCGGTCTGGTACCGACTCGGCCTTACTCGAACCGTGCCTCGCATCCTATGCGCTGGCCGCCAACAAAGATCCGGCGGCGCAGCAGGGTTTGCTGCGGGACATGTTCGAGACCGCTGAACTGGCGCAGGGCAGCATCACCAGCCGCGAAATTGGCGAGGCCGCGGCCAGGTTGGCCGCAAATGCGCGGGATCCCAAGGTTGCTGCGGCTATTCGCCGGCGCCAGGACGCCGCTGACAAATTGACCGGGCTGAATCGCCAGCGCGATGATCTCGCGCATCGCAATTCGCCGGATGCCGCGCCTCCCGCGGCAAGCGCCATCCCGCCGGCGGACCTCGACAAGGCAATCGCCTCGGCACAGGCCGATCTGGCAGACGCCGACGCGGCGTTGCAGGCAGCGGCGCCGAACTATGGCCAGTTGGTCCAGGAGGTCGTTCCGGCGAGCGACGTGCTGAAGTTCCTGCGGCCGGATGAGGCGTTCGCCGCCATCGTGCTCACCCACGACGGCGGCTGGACGTTCTTGCTACGCAACGGCCAGATCACCGCGGCGCCGATCCACGCTGATGCGGCTGCCATCACCGCCCTGGTTGTCCGCCTGCGCGCCAGTATCGAGGAGACCAGCGCGGGGGTGCCCGTGTTCGATATCGCGACCGCGCAGAAGATCTACGACGACACGTTGCGTTCGGTGGCGCCGGAGCTCGCGGGCACCAAGAGTTTGGTGGTGGCTCCATCAGGCGCCCTGCTGTCCTTGCCGTTTGGCGTGCTTCTGACCGGCCCCGCCGACCCGTCCAACCTCGCGGCGGCGCCATGGTTGATCCGGCAAGTGGCCGTCGCCCATGTGCCGTCCGCAGCCAATTTCGTCGCGCTACGCAAGGCTGGCGTGTCTCACGCGCCGAGGGCGTGGTTCGGCTTCGGCAACTTCCATCCCGTGACCTTGCGGCAGGCCGAAGCCACATTCCCGACCGCCGCTTGCCATGACAGCGCGGCGCTGTTCGCCTCATTGCCGCCGTTGCCCTCGGCACAGCGCGAACTCGACGCAGCGCGGGCGATCGTCGGCGGCAACGCGTCGGACCAGCTTATCGGTTCGGCATTCACCGCCGCCGCCGTGCAGCGCACCGATCTGAAACGGTACCGCATCCTGCACTTTGCCACCCACGCCCTGCTACCCGCCGAACTGCGCTGCCAGGATGAGCCGGCGATCGTGACGTCTGCGCCGACGGGTGCGGTGAACGCCACGGGTGCGCTTCTGACCACCAGCGACATCGTCAGCCTAAATCTGGATGCCGATCTGGTGATCCTGTCGGCCTGTAACTCCGGTGGGCCGGGCGGATCAACCGCCGGTGAGAGCCTGTCCGGTTTGGCTCGGGCGTTCTTCTATGCCGGAGCCCGCGCCTTGCTGGTGACACACTGGTCGGTGAACGACCAGGCGGCGGCTTACCTTGTGGTGGACACGTTGCATCGGCTGCAAACGGCGCCACAAGCCGGTCTGGCCGTGGCGCTGCAACAGTCTGAACTGAGTATGCTGAACGCCGCCGGCCACGGTATGCCCGCCGCCATTGCACATCCGTTCTTCTGGGCGCCGTTCGCGGTCACCGGCGACGCGGGTGCCCGGCTGCAGACCGCCACGCAGAAAAATCCGGAGAGCCCGTTTCCTGGTTGAATCCAGACCGTAGGAAAGACGCGGCCGGAGGCATCATGGCCTCCACGGATACACTCCGGCGCCGCGCGGGACGACGCAATGGACGGGGTCGTGTTCGTCGGCCTCCCGCAACGCCGCGTTCAGTTCGCGCAGCAGCTTGCCGCTGAGGGCGTTCCGCCACGCCCAGGGCAAGTGTTACGGCTTCCCGACTGCCCGAAACCACGCTACTCCCGCGTTACATGCCCCGGATCCATATCCTGGGAGCCTCTGGCTCCGGCACATCGACGCTTGGTACCGCCCTCGCCCGGCGGCTGCGTGTGCCGCATACGGATGCCGACAGTCTTTACTGGATGCCGACCGATCCGCCTTACACCACGCCTCGGGCGGCGGCTGACCGGCAGGCGCTGTTGCTGCGCACGCTTCCTGTCGACGGGCGCTGGGTGTTTTCCGGCGCGGCGACCAAGTGGGCAGCACCGTTGGAGGCGCATTACGACCTGGTGGTGTTCCTGCGGCTCGATCCGGCGCTGCGCATGGTTCGGTTGCGGCGGCGGGAAGCGGCTCGGTTTGGCGACCGGATCCTGCCGGGTGGCGATATGGCGGCGATCAGCGCGTCATTCTTTGCGTGGGCGGATGCTTACGATACCGCCGGGTCGTCGCGGCGCGGTCTGGTGACGCACGAGGCGTGGCTGGCCGATCAGCCCGCGCCGGTGCTGCGGCTGGATTCCGTTGCGCAGGTGGATGAGCTTGTCGATTCGGTGGTGGCCGCGATCGGATGCTTGGCGTCAAGCGGCGGTGGTGGTTGAACGGCGGAAAGCAGGGGGAAACCAATGGCTGACATTCTGATCGCCGGGGCAGGCCTGGGTGGGTTGACCGCCGCGCTGGCGCTGATCCAGCGTGGTCATCGGGTGCGGGTGTTCGAGCAGGCCAACGAATTGCGGGAAGTCGGCGCCGGCGTGCAGCTTGGCGCCAATGGGACTCGCGTCCTGATCGCTTTGGGGCTGGAGGCGGCGATGCAGCAGGTTGTTTGCGCCGCTACCAGCAAGGAAATGCGTCTCGGAACAACCGGCCAAAGCTGGCGGACATTCGACCTCGGGGAAACCTCGGTCGAGCGGTTCGGCGCGCCGTACTGGATGGTGCATCGGGGCGATTTCCACAAAGTGCTGCTGGATGCGGTTCGGGCCGCCAGCCCTGAGGCGGTCCGAGCAGGGAATGGCTGCGTGGGGTTCTCGCAGGCCGAGGATGCAGTGACCCTGCATTTGGCCAGCGGTGAGGCAGTCTCCGGCGATCTGCTGATCGGCGCGGACGGTGTTCACTCCCGCGTGCGCCAGCAGATGTTCGGCCCCGGCGCCGCGCGGTTCACCGGTATCATGGCGTGGCGCGGGCTGGTGCCGATGGAGCGCCTGCCGCCGCATCAGCGCCGGCTGGTCGGCGCCAACTGGATGGGGGTGGGCGGCCATGTCGTCACCTATCCGCTGCGGCGCGGCGAGATTCTGAACTTTGTCGGCGTGGTGGAACGCGACGACTGGCGAGTGGAATCGTGGAACGAGCCAGGCAGCCGTGAGGAATGCCTGCGCGACCTGGCGAACTGGCATGAGGATGTGAAGACGATCATCCGCAATATCGATACCCCCTACAAATGGGCACTGCTGGGGCGGGAACCGCTGAATCATTACGCTCAGGGACGGGCCTGCGTCATGGGCGACGCGGCGCATCCGACGCTGCCGTTCCTGGCGCAGGGGGCCAACATGGCGCTGGAGGACGCAGTGGTGATCGCGCGTTGCCTGGACCTGTGCGACAGCCCGGCAAAGGCGTTGCGCCGGTATGAGAATGCTCGGTTGCAGCGCACGGCGGCGATCGTGCGCGGGTCGTCGGACAATACCAAGCGGTTCCATAATCCGGCGCTGGGGAATGCCGAGGGGGCCGCGGCGTATGTGGAGCGGGAGTTCCAGCCGGAGAAGGTCCGGCAGCGTTACGACTGGCTGTACGAGTATGATGCGCTGACGGTGGCGCTGTAGGTTTATTCCGTCATCGGTTCGCAGAGGGGTTTGATCGGTTCCCCGGCCAGTATCTTGCGCAAGAAGGGGACGGAGTCCTTCAGCGATGCGTTCATCGTCTCGCCCTGGGCGAGGCCGGCATACAGGCACGCGGTACCAAAGTAGGCCTCGACGGGATCGGGCCGATCATCGCGAGGAAGCGAGCGTTCATGGCCTCACCACACGATTTGTAAAAAATGCCCGTTAGGGGATCCGGCCGCAGCGTGTGCCCAACCCGGGTTACATCTTTCGATTGTTCCGCCTATGAGCAATCAAAGCCAAATTCCGACGCGCCATCCAAAGGTTCCACAAATCCTTCGATGACCCATTGGTCGGCACAGCATGCGCCTTCAAACCGCCGCCGAAACTGCCACCGTCGGCACGCGGTGCGCACGGACGGTCATCGCGATCAACGCCGCGGCAACGCCAATCGCAGACGACGCGACATACAGCCATCCGTATCCGCGGAAATGGTCGAACAGCCACCCACCCACCGGCGCACCAAGCGCCATGCCCAGCGTCGAGATCATGGCGACAACACCGAAAACGCTGCCCATGATTGCCGCTGGAAAATACTCCCGCACCAGGATCGCGTACAGCGGCATCGCCCCGCCGTATGAAAAGCCGAACAACATAGACACAGCGTAAAGCGTGCTCAGGTCGCGGGCCGGCAAGTAGAGTGCGATCGCCACGGCCTGCAGCGCGAGGCACGCGACCAGGGTGTGTTTCGCCCCCATGCGGTCAGCCAGCAGGCCGCAGACGATGCGGCCGGACAGCGCCGCGAGGCCGGCTGCTCCGAGAACCGTTGCTGCTGTCAGCGGCGCCACCCCGCACTCAGCCGCATAGGAAACCATATGGAAGATCGGTCCGGAATGGGCGGCACAGCAGGCGAAATTTGCCAGTGCCAGGCTCCAGAACACCGGTGTCCTCAGCGCCTGTGCCAACGTCATGTCGGTCCGTTCCGCCACAATGGCGGTCGTGGTTTCACCAATAACCACAGGGCGCAGTAGCAGTGCGGCCGGCACGATGACCGCCCAGGCCATGAGGCCCAACGCACACATGGCAAAGCGCCAATCATGCGTGACGATCAGCCATCGGGCGAACGGCGCGATCAGCGTTGTGCCCAGCGCCAGACCGGCCGAGACCAGGGAGACAGCCAAGCTGCGATGGCGGGTGAACCAGCTTGCGGTGGCAGCGGTCAGCGGAACGTATACCGCCCCTACAGCGAGGCCGGCGACCATGCCGTAAGCCGCCAAAAACCAAGGAAGGCTTTGGGCCTGGCTCGCCAGCACGAGGCCAAGGCCTTGCAATAGTCCACCGAACAGGACGACGACCCGAGCGCCGTACCGATCGTATAGTCGGCCCCAGAGAAACCCGCCGATACCCATCGAAAGGAAGGCGAGGGTCGAACCGGTCGAAATTTCCGCGCGTGACCAGCCAAGGGAGTCGGCCATCGGCAGCAGGAAAACGCCGAACGACATCAGGCCGCCCATCCCGACGCAGCCGACGACCACGCCCACGGCGACAATCACCCAGCCATAATACAGTTTCATCTTGGACTTCCCTTGGTCGGTGACCGACAGCTTAACGCAAATCCGGAATTAACTCGATAGAAGTGGCCTGGATCAAAGACCGGCGCCCGGCATCTCCGACTCGATCTTGCCGATTGCCTGGCATGACTGAAAGGCGCGGATCTCTTGCAAAGGTATACCTTCGGTAAGGCGAAAGAATACTAAGCTGCGGATTGTGTTTCGTCGTCTTCTTATGATTTACCCCCCTGAATCATCGCACCGCCAGTCATGCAATCAGAAGACGAGCTTCGTCTGAAAGCCGAAAACCCACGCATCCGGGACGTGCTTGAACGTGAACGCGCTTGGATTGCCGACATATTGCACGTTCGGGTGGAGTAGCATCCAAGGGGTGACCTGCAGTCCGTACCCGATCTCCACATTGTTTTCGCCCAGTTCCAACGCCGGATTCTCTATGCCCTGTGCCTGCAGCAGGGCATTTTCCTTGCTGATCAAATTGCTATTGACGGTATCCCGGACGTAGCCAATCGCTATGAAATCATGTGGGCGGGCGGCGAACAAACCCTGCGCCACCAGCGCAGCGACATAATATGTCGGCATTTGTGCGGTCCTCTTGTCCGATACGGTCGCGTCCAACACCACGATCAGCCCGCGATCGGTTCCAGGCTCAAAACTCCAGACCATCTGGTCAATGAGAACGTAACCGCCGTATCGGCCAGAAAACGTGGCCTTCGTGTTCGTGACATCGGGCGCATCGGACGTATCGTAGTAACCGCCGATTTTGTAATGCCCGGGCAAAGTGCCCGCGCCGAGACTGACGGTCTTACCGAACTCGACCGGGATCAGCGCCCCGGTCGATCCCTGCAAGCTCAGCTTGAACCCGTTGTCGTGCTCGGCGTAGGTCGGGTTCACCTCGAACACCCCGGTCTCTGCATAGATGTCATCGGGCAGATTGAGCCGAACACGTGCGCCCCACTTTCCCGCGGGATAATCCGACCATCCGCTGTTGGTGGGGAGCGAATTCGCATGAGCGCAGAACGAGTCATTCTCGAAGTCGCACAGGAGCGCCGTCCGAGCGAAGTCATCGCCCATGACAACGAACCCCGCTTTCACGTTCAGGGTTTTGCCGAACAGAAACTGATCATAACTGAGTTCGGCCAGGCGGGTATTGTCTCCGTCGCCGTAGATCTCCTGGACGGCAATCTTGTTCCCGATGAAATCGGCCGACGTGCTGCGGCCCTCCCGGACATTGAAACTGACGTGAAAGGTGCCGCCGGTCAGATCGGCCACCTTGCCCATATCCACGTCCATTCCAATGGCGAGCTGTTGGGCGTAATCGCCGCCGATCCGTTTGCCGCCGGAAAAATTATAGGCATATTCGCCGATATAAGACGCCCTGAAGTTGAAACCATCCTGGCTCAGTCTGGCACGAAGACCCCCCCAGTCGCCTGTCATGGTCGATTGGGTCAGCCAGTTCTCCAGGGATTGGCCCAACGAGACCGTGGGAGGCGTCATGTTCGGAGAGCCAATTGTGACGGTTGGCGCGGATTGCGATTGGGCATGACCAGGTTGGCTGATGCAAATCACTAATCCCAGGGTGAGCAGTCGCAGAATGTGACCGCGGAATCTTCCGCCATGAACGGGATCGAACGATTGCCGACGTTCGATCCGGCAACGCATGATAGCTGTCATTGACGTTCCTCACCGTAACGAGTCGCTTTAGAGAGAAATGGACCACACCAGTTGACGCCGAACGCCAGCTTGTTGGACAGGAACCAAGGAACGGCCCAAGGAGACACATCATCGGGACCCAATCGACCGATCGCCTGGCAGTCAATTGGGCAGCCCTGAATGCAACCGGCTGGCGCTTTCGTCAACCGCTCGGCCCGCATTGCTTGCGGTTACGGTCGAATGTGGGCAGCCTGCTCCTCGAGAACGGAAATCCGCTATGACCCCGAGAACCAGTTGTAGCCCTGGTCTTCCCAGAAGCCGCCTGGATATGTGTTGGTTACGGAGATCGCCTGGATATTCTTGGCGCTCTTGAAACCAAGCTTGGTCGGTATTCGCAGGCGTACCGGAGCACCCCATTCAGGGGCGAGCGGTTGGTCGAGAAAATCGAGTGCCAGGATAGTTTGTGGATGCAACGCGCTCGGCATGTCGACACTGGTCGAATACCCGTCAAAGCACTTGAAGGACACATAGCGTGCCCTGAGGTCCGCACCGACCCTTTGCAGGAAGACATGCAGCGGCACACCGCTCCACTGTCCGATCTGGCTCCAGCCCTCAATGCAAATGTGCCGCGTCACCTGCATCTCGTTGGGAAGCGAGCGGAGCTTTTCCAACGTCCAGGGCGCCTTGTCCGCAACAAGACCCGACACTTCCAGCCGCCAATCCTCGGGCACGCCCCGGACCTGCCATTCCTCGTAATAGGCGTTGAACCGGAACGGTTTCGTTACGGCACTGGGTGGATAGGTTTGTGCAAGGCGCCGGCGGGAGAACAGCGCCGCCTGCACGCGGTCGTCGAATCGCAGCATCGCCCAAAGCGCCGCGTCGACACCGGAATGAGTGAATAGATCGCAGCCGGTCAACAGCGCCAGGCCACCGAGCGACAGCGCACGCTTGAGCGCGAAGCGCCGGCCGATCCGAATTAGGTCAGGCTGGATCTCGTCTTCCGTCACTGCCGCCTTTAGACGTTCCGTGTGAGGGCGGATCATCGTGCTGTCCCCTCGGGCTCGACGGCCACGTTCGCGACCATCGCGACAAGAGTGCGTGGGAAAATCGCCACCAGCGTGAGATGCACGATGAGGAACAGCGCGATACAGATCATCGCGGCGAGGTGGATGAGGCGGGCGATGGGATAGCCACCGAACAGGTCCGTGAGCCAGCCGAGTTGCACCGGCTTCCAGATCGACAGGCCGGTCGCGACCGCAACACAGATGGTCACGATAACGCCCGTGTAGAGCAGGCGCTGCACGGCATTGTAATGTCTGAGGCTGTGGCCGAGTTTGCCGGTCAGCGCGCCCCACATGTCACGGATGACCGCACGTGGCCCGCGTGGGCGGATATCCCGGCGGAAATGCCCGCTGCAGAAGCCATACAGCAGGTAGGCGCTTCCATCCACGAACAGCACCCACATAACGCTGATGTGCCATGCGATCCCACCCGCGAGCCAACCGCCCAGAGTAATCCAGCGGGGAAACATGAAGGGCAGGCTTGGCGACGCATTGTAGATGGCCCAGCCGCTCAGCATCATGCAGAGGACAGATACCGCGCCAACCCAGTGCATGATCCGGATCGGCAGGGGATGGGTCGGGCGCGCCGGCCCGTGTGTCGTGAGCACACGGGCCGCGTTGGCTTGGGACAGCGACGTCGTGCCCCGTCAGATCGGCGGAACCGCACCCTGAGTGCCGACAATGACCAGTCCGGCGGCGGTTTTGCCACCGTCCACGGCGGCATTCACGAATACCCCGACGCCGGGCTTGATATCGGACACGGCACCGAATTGCATCGTGACGATCTGTGCCGTAGGCGGCACAAGGACCCTCTGTTCGCCGCCCTTGTAGGTTATCGTCAATTGTTTGGCCCCACCGCTTGCCGACGCGGTCGCTGCCGTTCGTCATGGAGCTGTTCGTGGTCCCGCCTTGGGCAACGGCGGCGACGCTGCCGTTGGTCATGCTGCTGGCGGTGTGCGTGTCGCCGGCCAGGGTGGTGTCAGGCTCCTGTCCCAGCCGAAATGTCCTTCCGCCGCGCCCTTCATCGCCGGCGGGAAGATAATGATGTCGAGCGCCACATGCTTGCCACCGACGTCTTTGGCCGCCACGCCGATATAGCTGTCGGCCGTGATGTCTTTCAGGCCGGCGTGGACAGTCGTCAGATACTTTGTGTCGTCACTAACCGACATGGACACGTCGTCGGTCGCCGTATGCACTGTGACCTGGTTACCCGTAACCGTGGTCACGATACCGCGGAGCCGTTCGGGCTGGGGCGCTGCGCTGGCAGTGATCGCAGCGATGGAAATTCCCGCCGTGGCAACGAGAGACAGCCTGAAAGCTCGAATCATGGTGTTGTGTTCCTTATAAATTAGGACCCGGGAGCGGCTCGCCCATGGTGCCCGTTTCTGACCAGGCGACGTGTCGTGTTCGACCGCATGCACCACGCCGTGTCATGCTGTGCTACATCCCGATCCTCCGCGCATGAAGGCTGCGCTTCGGTTGGACCATGCCCGTGCTGCTGAGCAGAGAATAAGGTCAGTCAAGACGGAAGAAAATACTTGCTATTCGGCAGGCACTCCTTCGCGCCGCGATCGAATGACCGTTCATAGCCGCTCGGTGCAGGCGCCTACTGGCGCAAGTTCGCCCAGACGGAAGCGTCGGGGTTCTGTTACGACATTTTGTTTGGCCGAGAGCAGGACGGCGATGGTCTGGCCGCGGCTGTCGACTGCTCGATACAAGTACATGCAGCGACCTGTGACCCTGCCGTTGGTCATGCAAAGGTACGGTCGGATCCGCTTCTCCACTTCAACGGCATAGACCTGAATCCAGCGGAAGACGGTGGGGTGCTCCACCTTGACACCGCGATCCCGCAACATGAGTTCGAGATCACGATAACTGATGGGAAACATCAGATACCAACGAACCGCCCACAGGATCACCTCAGCAGTGACCTGCCGCCCTTTGAAGGCCTGATCAGCCGGTCGCCGCTGCTTCACCATGGCTTGGTTTGTATCCACCCCTCGCAGCGAAAAGTTGCAACAGAACCGGGTTGCGACGGTGCAAATGACTGTTTCGAGGACATCGGCAGCCCAGCGAAGATGCGGTGTCATCGGCCATATACGGGAGCTATATACTATCATCTATATAACGCATTATTATCATATAGAAACACATAGATAAATATACCGATAATATTTCTTTTTTACTTCCGGACCTCCGATATGAAATCGAATTTATAGATCATCCTGGTGCAATGTTGGGCACCAGTACGGGAACGGGATCATACAATCCGACATTTCGAGGGTGAACCCGCGGAATCCGGATGCCGGCGGCAAGATCAGGCAGTGTGTCGACGCAAAAAAGCGCGCGACTCACTGGCACGGGTCTTGCTGTCGCAATGATCATTGCCCCGAGGCGACAGGAGAGAGAAAGATGCGACTAACGTTACGTACTCACGGACCATTTGCCTGGCTTCTGGCAATGGCATTGTCTTCTGGAGCCGCCCTCGCGGCAGTATTGCCGGTAACGAGCCAGGACGCATCACCCTTCGACGGCACTTACCGAGGTATGAGCAGACTTGTCGAAACCAGCGCCGCACGCTGTGACGCCGGTACCGCGATCGATTTCCAGGTGAAACACAGCCAGTTTCATTTCGCTTGGCGACCCGGCCAGGATGCGATCGTCGATGTCGGTCCAAGGGGAACCTATTCGGCGATGTTGCGCGGCTCATTCGTCGCCGCGGACAAGCATATGGAAGTGCTGCCGCGCATCGACGGCCACTCGGACGGTCACGTTATGGCCGGCGAATATGGAACAAGGTGGTGTAAATACAGCTATCAACTCGATCGTATTTAGATCAAGGGCTGACCTGGGCGCGACACGCGCCGGGCGCTGTTCCCAAGGTTTGACCAGCGTTTCGGCCGCTGTCCGTGGATATGCGCGGCATCCAGATAACGCCGCGCGGCCTTACGTCACGGGACCGGAACGTCCCGGCGCAAGAAAAAGGATATAGAGAATGAAATTGGCCTTACTTGGTATTGCGGCCGCCTTTGGCGGCTGCGCCATGACGTTGCAAGGGGCATATGCCCAGCAGACTGAACCCGTGCAGGGTCCGGCAGTACCGCAAATCCAGATTGCCCAAGTTCCCCCCACGACGCCACCGGTTTCACCGCCGGCGACATGCACCGGCGCCCCCGATCCGTACAAGAATTACGCGTGCATGGATAATTATCTGGGTACCAGTGTCGCCGACCGATTCTACAACTATTATCGGTTGGAATGGGGTGAATCCGGCCCGCCGACCGATCCGAACGCACTGTCCAGCCGCAAGGCCGGCTGGGATCCCGCACCCGAGACGACACCGCCGATGCCGTTCACCGACTGGCCCTATGGCGGCACCACCGCGTTGGGGGGAAATCGTACCGGTTCGGTCGACAGCCCGTTGATGGTGGCCATCGCCAACACTGATGTCGGCAAATGGATGCAGGACACCGGCATCCAGCTTTATGGCTGGGTCGATCCCGGCTTCAATGTCAGCAGCAACACCGTCCGGAAGGGCGGCAATGCGCCGGTCGCTTACGCATACGATCCGAACACCGTGCAACTCGACCAGGCGGTAGTCTACCTTGAACGCACGCCGGACACGATCCAGTCGGATCATATCGACTGGGGTTTCCGGCTCTCGGCGATCTACGGCGAGAACTACCGCTACACGACCTCCTATGGCCTCGCAAGTTATCAGCTGCTGAAGAATAACCAGCAGAATGGCTACGATTTCCCGATGATCTACGGCGAGTTGTATATCCCGCAGGTCGCGGAAGGCCTGATGTTGCGCCTCGGCCGCTACATCTCTCTGCCGGACATCGAGGCACAGCTCGCGCCCAACAACTACATGTATACGCACTCCTTGACGTATGCATTCGACAACTACACTAACGAGGGCCTGCAGGCCTCGCTGGCGGTGACCCCCCACATCATTCTGCAACTCGGCTTCAATATCGGCACCGAAGCCACGGTCACGAATGTGGGGCAAACCATCCTCAATCCCTCGCCCGGCCCGCAGAACCTGCTGAATCCCGGCACCCGTCTGCTAAAAGACCCTGGCGCGCAGCCGTCATTCACCGCCTGCGCCCGTTTCGACTGGAACAACGGCAACGACAATTTCCAGCCATGCATGAACGGCATCAACAACGGACAGTGGGGGTATAACAACCTTCAGTGGTACGGCGCGACGTACTATCATAAATTCAACGACCATTGGCACATCTCGATGGAATCATACTACGAGTATGAAGACGGTGTGCCGAACCTCAACAATCCGGCCGTCGCCAGCGGGCTCGCCGCCGGCACGACCACAACGCCGTTCTCCATCCTGAACTTCAACCAGCCCGGCATGGCCCACTGCTCCAACCCGAACACGCTGCGCTGCGATGCGTATGCGATCGGCGCGGTAACCTACATCAACTACTCGCCCGAACCGCGGGACAATTTCTCGTTCCGGCCTGAAATCTATTACGATCCGCAGGGCCAGCGCACGGGTACGGCCGCGACCTACTATGAGTTCACGGTCGGCTGGCAGCATTGGTACTCGCCGCAGGTCGAGGTGCGGCCGGAAATCGGATACTACCACTCGAACGGTGCCAATGCCTTCAACGGCGGCACCAGGAACTTCACCCTGATCGGTGCCGGCGACGTCATCTGGCACTTCTGAACGCGGAACCGGCGGGCCGTTGTCTTTGGCCCGCCGCTCTTCCCGACCGGGCAAGATACAAGACAATTCGTAGTCGAACAGTTCGATAAATACGAGAAGGATGCCATGGATCAACAGGAACCCATTGCCGACCTGCAGCGTCCCGACACCACACCGGCCGCACCCGTGCCTGGCCTGTCCCGGACGGCGCAGGTCGGTGCCTTGCTGGTCGTCGCCGGTCTGCTGATCGGCGGGTTCGTCGCGACCCACGCGGTGTTTGGCGTGCAAGTGGCAAAGCCGGTGGTCGAGGCCGATCAACCGGCCGGCAACGACCAGTCGTTCAAACTGACCGACCGGCAATGGGCGACCTTGAAATTGCAACGTGTCGCTGTTCGGGCGTTTCAGGACGCCACCACTACGGATGGCAAAATAACCATCGACGACGATCTGGTGACGCCCGTGTTCTCGCCATTCTCCGGCCGCGTCACCAAGCTCATCGCTCGGCCCGGGGATACCGTGGCCCGTGGCGATCCGCTGTTTGCCATCCAGGCCAGTGAACTGGCGCAGGGTCAGAACGATCTGATCACCGCGATGGCGGCGCTGCGTACCAGCAAGGCACAGCTCAACCTGGCGCAAACCAATGAAAAGCGGCAGCACGCTCTGTTTCAGGCGCAGGGCGCGGCCTTGAAGGACTGGCAGCAAAGCCAGGTGGATCTGGCCAACGCCCAAGGAAGCCTGGCTGGCACATCGATCGCCCTTGCCGCGGTCCGCAACCGGCTGCGCATCCTTGGCAAGAGCGACAGCGACATCGACGCGATCGAAACCACGCCGGATCTTCTGAAACTCAACGCCGACAGTTTCGTCAGGGCACCGATCGGCGGCACCGTCACGCAACGTCAGATTGGTCTTGGGCAGAATATCGTCAGCGCGTCATCCGGTGCATCAAGTCCTGTCTACCTAATCGGCGATCTGTCAACAGTCTGGCTGGTCGCCAACGCTCGGGAAGAGGATGCGCCTCGGCTGCACACGGGCGATCCGGTCGAAGTCGATGTGCTGGCGTTCCCGGGTCACCCATTCAATGCCCGGCTGACCTACGTCGCCCCCTCGATCGACCCCACCACGCATCGCCTGCCGGTTCGTGCCGAAGTGACCAACCCTAATGGTGAGTTGAAGCCGGAAATGCTCGCCACGTTCCGCATCGTCACGGGTGAAGACAAGCCGACCCCCGCGGTGCCGGAAGACGCGTTGGTTTACGAGGGCGACACCGCGCATGTGTGGGTGGCCGATCCCGCGACCAAATCGCTGGCGATCCACCCAGTGCAGGTGGGCCGGTTGCGCGACGGGATGGCACAGATCCTGCATGGGCTGAGGGATGGTGAGATGGTCGTGACGGCGGGCGCCGTTTTCATCGATCGCGCCGCATCCGGAGACTAGGCCGGTTCGGCCGTACGAGACTGACTTGAACACCAGCAGGTTTATGACGTGAACAGTATCATCGTCGCGGCGCTGCGCCAGCGCATTCTGGTCGTTGTGATGCTCCTTGGCGTCTTCGCCGGCGGCATCGTGGCGTTCATGAATTTGAACATCGAGGCTTATCCCGACCCGGTGCCACCCCTGGTGGACATCATCGTCCAGAGCCCCGGCCAATCGGCGGAGGAGATGGAGCGATACATGACCATCCCGGTCGAAATCCAGATGGCCGGCATCCCGCATGTCAACGCCATTCGTACGATTTCCCTGTTCGGACTGTCCGACATCAAGGTGCAGTTCACCTACGACTTCACCTACGAACAAGCCGAACAATGGGTCATCAACCGGCTGTCGCAGTTACCGCCGCTGCCGAATGGCGCAACGCCGCAGATTTCCCCTGACAGCCCGATCGGCGAAATCATGCGCTACCGGGTGGTGGGGCCGCCCGGCTACTCGGTGCGAGACCTGAAGACTATCGAGGACTGGATGCTGGAACGCCGGTTCAAGGCAGTTCCCGGGGTAGTCGACGTCAACGGCTGGGGCGGCAAGACAAAGTCGTTCGAGGTGACCATCGATCAGGCCAAGCTGGCCGGCTACGGGCTAACCATTCCGCAGGTCATCGCCTCGATCAACAACGCCAACGTGAACGTCGGCGGCCAAACAGTAAACTTCGGCGACCAGGCGGCGGTGGTACGCGGCATCGGCCTGATCCACACGGTGGACGAAATCGGGGCAACCATGGTCGCTCCGAACAACGGTTCGCCCATCCTGGTGCGCGACATCGCCACCGTCACGGTCTCGAACCTGCCGCGCCTGGGTATCGCCGGGCAGGACAACGACGACGACATCGTCCAAGGCATCGTGCTGATGCGGCGCGGCGCCGAAAGCATGCCCACCATCAAGCGGGTCGAGGCGTTGATCGACAGTATCAACCATTCCTCCATCCTACCGCCGGGCGTCCATATCGAACGGATCTACGACCGATCCGACCTGATCAACGTCACCACGCACACCGTGCTGCACAACATGGTCGAAGGCATGGTGCTGATCTTCATCCTGCAATGGGTGTTCCTCGGCAATCTGCGCAGCGCCGTCATCGTGTCGGTGACCATTCCGTTCGCCCTGGCGTTCGCTATCGGCCTGCTGCTGCTGCGCGGCGAGTCCGCCAACCTGCTGTCCGTGGGAGCCATCGATTTCGGCCTCGTGGTGGATGCGACGGTGATCATGGTGGAGAACATCATCCGCCGCCTGTCACAGCCGCCGGCCACCCGTTTCCAGCGATCGCCTTCCGTGCAGCGCGGACGGGCGGCGGTAGAACTGCGCGGCAAGTTCTCGGTGATCGCCAATGCGGCAACCGAGGTCAACAAAAGCATCTTCTTCTCCGCCGCGATCATCATCGCCGGCTTCGTGCCGCTGTTCACCATGAGCGGGATCGAAGGCCACATCTTCGGCCCCATGGCGAAGACCTATGCCTATGCCATCGCCGGCGGATTGCTCGCCACGTTCACCGTGACGCCCGCTTTGTCGGCCTTGCTGCTGCGCGACCAGGAGACGGAACAGGACACCATCGTCGTTCGCGTCCTGCACCGGCTCTACGAACCGACCGTGCGGTTTGCCTTGGCCAATCGCATCCTGACCATCGGCATGCTGATCCTGATGCTGGCCCTCGCCGGCCTCGCGGTTCGCTCGCTCGGTCTTGAATTCCTGCCGAAATTGGAAGAAGGCAATTTGTGGATTCGTGCGACGATGCCAACCTCGCTCTCGCTCGAAGCCGGCGACGGCCCGGTCAACCGCATGCGGCAGATCATGAAAAGCTATCCGGAGGTGATCACCGTTGTTTCCCAGCATGGCCGGCCGGACGACGGCACGGATGCGACGGGCTTCTTCAACGCTGAGTTCTTCGTGCCGCTGAAGCCGTTCGATACCTGGCCCGCCGGGATGGACAAGGACAAGCTGGTCGCACAGTTGACCCAGCGGCTCAATGAGGAATTCCCCGGCGTCGACTTCAACTTCTCCCAGTATATCGAAGACAATGTCGAGGAAGCCGCATCTGGCGTGAAGGGTGAGAATTCCGTCAAGCTGTTCGGCGGCGACTTGGAAGTGCTGGAACGCACCGCCAACAAGATCAAGGACGTGATGGCGACCGTGCCAGGCATCACCGACCTTGGCGTGTTCGCCTCGCTGGGGCAGCCCACGGTGCGGATCGACGTCGATCGAGCCCGAGCGGCGCGGTATGGGCTGGCGCCGGGCGACATCAATACGACGATCCAGGCGGCGATCGGCGGTCAGGCAGCGGGCAACGCCTATGAGGACGGATCGGACCGAAATTTTCCGATTATCGTCCGCCTCGCCCCCGAATACCGCAAGAACCTGGCGGCGATCCGCAACATCATGATCGGCGCGCCCAACCCGAATGGCAGCGGCGTGGTCCAGATCCCGCTGACCGACGTGGCCCGGGTCGAACTGACCTCCGGCGCGTCGTTCATCTATCGCGAGGGACAGGAACGCTACATCCCGATCAAGTTCAGCGTGCGTGGACGCGATCTGGGCACAGTGGTGCTGGAAGCGCAGAAGAAAGTCGACGAGGCCGTTACGCTGCCGGGCGGCTATCACTTGGAATGGGTGGGTGAGTTCGGCAATCTGCAGGAAGCGATCGCCCGGCTGGAAATCGTGGTGCCGCTGGCGATCGGGCTGATCTGCCTGTTGCTGTATCTGAACTTCGGTTCGCTGATGGATATGGCGCTGGCGGCGAGCGTGATCCCAATGGCGCTGGTCGGCGGCATCTTCGCACTGTGGGCGACTGGCACGGCATTCAGCGTGTCCGCGGCGATCGGTTTCGTAGCCCTGTTCGGCATCGCGGCCATGGATGGGATCATCGTGCTCACCTACTACAACGGTGCCATCGAAGGCGGCCTGGATCGCGCCACGGCCATACAACGCACCTGCCAGGTGCAGATGCGGCCGGTGTTGATGACCTGCGTGGTGGCCTGTGTCGGGCTGCTGCCCGCGGCGGTGTCCACCGGGATCGGATCCCAGGTGCAGCGACCGCTGGCCCTGGTCGTCGTCGGCGGCGTGATGCTGGCACCAGTATTGATCCTCATCATCCTGCCCGTGCTGATCGACGTGTTTTCACGCCGCACCACACTTGAAGAACCCGAAAGCAAAAGCCTGAGGCCGGCGGAATGACCATGCGCCCGATCGTTATTGCTATTTCCGTCCTGGCCGCGTCGTGCGCCGTCGGGCCTGACTTCAAGCCGCCCGCGGCGCCGGCGGTGACCGGCTTCACCCGAGAGAAGCTGTCGCCGGACGTCGGTACCGCCGGCACGCCGCAGCGTTTCGTGGAGGGTATGGACATTCCCGGACAGTGGTGGCGGCTGTTCCACTCCGAAGCGTTGGACCGGCTGATCCGCCAGGCGATCGCAACCAATCCGAACCTGACGGCCGCCCAGGCGGCGCTGCGGCAGGCATGGGAAAACGTCTACGCGCAGCGGGGCAGCTACTTTCCGACCATCGGGGCGGAGTTGAACGCCAGCCGCAACCTGACGCCGACGGGGGCGCTGTCACCGGCCTCGGCCAGCGGCAACCCGTATTACAGCCTTATCACGCCGCAACTGAACGTGTCGTTCGTGCCGGATGTGTTCGGCGCCAACCGGCGTGCCGTGGAATCGCTGACCGCGCAGGCGGAAAATCAGCGGTTCCAGCTTGAAGCCACCTATCTGACGCTGTCGGCGAACATCGTGGCCGGCGTGGTGCAGGAAGCGTCGCTGCGTGGGCAGATCGCCGCGACCGAGGAAACGATCCAGATCGAGACCCACTCGCTGGCGATCCTCCGCCGCCAGCTTGACCTCGGGCAGGCGGCCGGGGCCGACGTCGCCGCGCAGGAAGCCGTGCTGGCGCAGACCCAACTGACCCTGCCGCCGCTGCGCAAACAATTGGCACAGCAGCGCGACGCCCTGACGGCACTGGCCGGTCGATATCCCAGCGAGGAAATCGCCGCCACGTTCCACCTGGATGACCTGACATTGCCGGCCGACCTGCCGGTCAGCCTGCCGGCCAAGTTGGTTCAGCAGCGGCCGGATATACGAGCGGCGGAGGAAACACTGCATGCGGCCAGCGCCCAGATCGGACAGGCCGTCGCCGCCAGGCTGCCGCAGATCACGCTAAGTGCTAACATCGGCAACAGCGCCAATAATGCCGGACAGCTTTTCACGCCGGGCACGAATTTCTGGACCCTGGCCGGTGGTTTGACCGCGCCGATCTTCGCCGGCGGCACATTGCTGCACAAACAGCGCGCGGCGCAGGCCGGGTTCGACCAGGCCGCGGCGCAATACCGGGCCACCGTGATCACCGCCTTTCAAAACGTCGCCGACGCCCTGCGGGCTCTGCAAGCAGACGCCGATGCCCTGACCGCGGCCACTGCGTCGGAGCAGGCCGCAGCGCGCAGCCTGGCCATTGTGCAACGCCAGCTCGACCTCGGCCAGATCGCCTACCTGTCGCTGCTGAATGCGCAGAACACCTTTCAGCAGGCGCGGGTGGCGTTGGTGCAAGCCGAGGCGAACCGGCTGGCGGACACTGCCGGCCTGTTCCAGGCCCTCGGCGGCGGGTGGTGGAACAGGGCGGATGGCGGGCCGGCTGGCAAGGTCGCCGCTCGCGACACATCACCCTAAGTCGAACGAGCCCATCCATGCCAGGCCGCCCCCGCATCCTGATTGCCGATCCCGACCGCGGTATCCAACGCCTGCTGCAACGGACGTTCGGATCCGCCGGGTTCATCGTGACAATCACGCATACCGCCGTATCGACCGTCACACGCATCGCCCAGACCGATCCCGATCTGATCGTGATGTCGGCGGAGTTCGAGGACATGAGCGGCAGTGAACTGGTTATCCGAGCGAGGGCTGAAACCGCGGCGCCGATTATCGCGCTGTTTTATCCGAACGGCCTGTCAACGACGCGAGATCTGCTGGACCGGGGAGCCGACGATTGCGTTGAAAAGCCGTTCCTGGTGGAAGAGTTGGCCGCGCGGGCAAGGCGGCTGCTGGTGCGAGCGGGCGTTTGGCTGCAACCCCATACTATCCCGACCGTTGCCGGGCTGATTACAATCGATCCGCTGTCACGGACGGTACAGCTCAACGAGCGCAGCCTGGACCTCACAAATCGGGAGTTCGAACTGCTGCTGATCCTACTGAACGCCGACGGCATGCCTGTGAGTCACGGCGAGGTGGTGCGAAGGATCTGGGGCAAACGCCAGGCGAACGCACAGCAGAACCTGCGGCGTGTGGTCGGTGCGCTGCGGGCACGTATCGAATATAACCCCAAGCGGCCGACTGTCCTGACCAATATCCGCGGTCTTGGCTACAAGCTGGAAATCTCCGAAAAGCCCTGAGTGGGCGCCGGAAAGCGCGGCCTGTCGTAGTCGGCCGCCTCCGGTTCGGCCAGGCTGAGGCGATAACCCACACCCTGTTCCGTCAGCAGAAGCATCGGCTGTTCCGGATTCAGTTCGATCTTGCGCCGCAGCGCAGAGACATAGATCCGGAGATACTGAATATCGTTGCCGGAACCCCAGACGTTGCGGATAATGAAACTATGGGTCAGTACCTTGCCTGCATGCGCCGTTAGCAGCCGCAACAGGTCATATTCCCGCGGCGACAGTTTCGTTTCCACCCCACGTATGGTCACACTCCGGCTGTTGAGGTTGATGCGCACGCCGCCGGCTTCCAGTGCCGTCTCCGGCGCCGGTGTCTGGACACGATAGCGCTGCAGCACACGAATCCGAGCGAGAAGCTCATCGATGCCGAATGGTTTGGTCACGTAATCGTCGGCGCCGAGGTCGAGCGCGGTCACCTTGCTGCTTTCGTCGTTTCGACTTGACATCACAATGATTGGCAGCAGCGAACCCGCATACCGGATCCGTTTGATGACTTGCAATCCATCGATATCGGGCAAACCAAGATCAAGCAGAATCAGATCGGCTTCGTCACGGCGTACCGCGTCGAGCGCAGCATAGCCCCGGCTTGCTCGGGTCACGACGAAGCCACTCGGTTCGAGCGCGAGACCCAGCATGTGTAGACTTTCTGGTTCGGCATCAACGATGAGGACGCGTAGTTTAGTTGGCAACGACAACATATCTATTGGCACCTGTCAGTTGAGTCCGCGGACCGACCGGCAGGCCAATCGTGATGAGCAATCACATCGCGGGTTGCCGCCGGTGCCACCACGGTTCGAGGGCGGTGGTTTCGGCTCAAGATCGGACATCGTCGCGCTACATCCGCCGGTGTTCGGTACGTGGCAATATTCATAATGAATATGGTCGATAATGCGTGATTGATATAGCCCGAATTTTGACAATTTTCATAAAAATGATACTATATAAAAGTCGTATGCGTCAGTTACCGGCACAGCAAATTGTTGCCGGGCGGCTTTCAACGGGTTAGAAACGACTCTGTCGCAAGCTTCGATCGCGGGCATAAACGCCTCAGGGAAATGATGATCCGATACAAGCACTTCCAACAAGTTGCGCCCTTGCGCCAAGCAGCGTACGCGATCGATGGGCATCGAGCGACTGCACGTGCACTGGACGATACCACCCCATACCCGTGGTCTGCGCGACCCCCCCCCCCGGCATCGTTCTGCGCCGGTGCGGCTTCAGCCCGAAGGCGCGCCAGATACGGTGCATCGTGCCGACCGACAGGCCGCTCTACCGCGCCATGCCGCCTAGGGCATGACCTCAACCACGACAGCGTGATCGCTGAGCGTCAGTGGAACACTGTTAACATTGGCGAACGTCCGGACCGGCCTGGTGCCACTGGTCACGTCATACACATTCACCACAGCGTGCGGGCTGCCGAAACCGACCACAACGTCGTTCGATCCCTGAATCTGCTCACCCCACACAACCAGATCGAATGCACCGCTGGATTTCTGCAACAGCAGATCATGCACCGTGACCGGTGCATTGGCGATCGAGTAGCCCAGCTCATGCGTTGCAGCGACGGCTCCGGTATCGGCCAGGATGGAGGTCAGGTTGTGAATATAGGTAGCCGCGGGCTTCGGGCTCCAGTCCCGATGAAACAGGCCCTGATTGCCCCCTCCCCCCTCGCCGTCCCCGAGTTCGTAGATGAACGTGTAGCGCCACCCACGGGCGTATTGGGCTAGATACGTGTTGACCAACACCTTGCCCTGGACGACCTCTCCTCCAGGATTAGAGACCGAGTCCCACCCAGTCTCAGTCGTCACGCGGGGAACAGCCGACAATTGCCCGCCTGCGTATCCTGGAAAGCCTCTCCTCCAGGTGTAGCCGTACTCGCCGAACAACCCATCCCAACATCTGATGGCTGTCGGGGCCGCAGCTTGCCAAGCCTGATTGTCCACGTATCGGTTGCAAGTTCCGATGACATAGTTATGTACGTTGGCATAATCGGCATACGCTGTGCCGGTTGGCATCATGGTTTCGGATCCGGCTGGGATCGTAAGCCATTGCATGCCGACGTTATCGACCTCGGCGCCACCTTCCGATACGTCGAAAATCGGATAATCCTTCAAGGCAGCGTCACCCTTCACGCTGGAATAAAGGTCCCGCTGGAAGTTGGCCACCGGCATCCACGACCCGGCGCCCCCACCGGTCTCGCCGTCATAGGTGATCGGAAAGTTATTGGGCTCGTTGGCTCCCTCGAAGCTCAGTAGACCCTTGGCGGCAGCCAATGTGCGGCCCGCACGAAGCAGCCCCGGGAGATCTCCCGCATTGAAGATATCGATCAGGACACCCGTCTTCTGGTGCAATGCCACGAGGTTCGGGACATTTCCCGTGGAATCCCGGACGGCTTTCACCCCCAGGTATTTCAGTGCGGGAATGTACTTCTCATAGTCGTATCCCTGAGCCACATGCGTATTAACACCGAGCGAGGCCAGGAAGTGAGTAACTGGAACCGCTGAGGTCTGTGCCTCGGCCGATCCCTCGATCGCCAGCAGGCTGGTGGCACAGCAAAGTACAAATCTGACGGTCAGCACGGTCGATATCCTGATCCCGCCGCGGCCGCAAATTCCGACCCGGAGAAGCCATTAGTGGCCGTTGCGCGCGCCTGGAGGGATTGACGACGGAAAGACGCACAGGCCGCCCTTCCGGAATACCGCTGCTTCATGTTCGTCATCCCCAATTCGGCAGGCGTCAACGACATAGTCAACGTCATGCTGACGCGCATAGGCGAGTTTGTCGGCGAGGCTGCCGAGAGCCATCACCTCGGATACCCGTGTCCGCCACGTCGCATAATACGACGGCGTCCACATCACCGCTGCACCGCGCCTGAAGTCGACCCAGACGCGCCGGTGCGACTCGAACTCGAATGTCTCGGAATTCTCTGTTGGATCGGGTGCCGCACTGCTCATCGCCGGCGCAACCGGCCGCGCATCGCTTGGCAGGGCCTTAATCGGGACAAGGAACATCGCATCCTGGCGCGTTGCTGTCCTGGCCCAATCGCCGACCGCCATCCAACCGCTTGTCTGCGCCGCGATCGCCCTGTTTGTAATAACGTCCTGCCAGACCAAACGCGGCCAGACAACCAGCACGAGCAAAGCACCCACAACGTAATCAGTCCGGAGCAAACACCATCGCCAACCACGCGATCTCACCACCGCTGCCACCGCGATCGCCGCCAACCCGAGCGGTAACACAGATCGCCAGGTACAATCGGCGAGCAGGAGGAGTGGTCCAAAAAACTTCGATCGATTGCGATCGTCGCCGCACAGCCAGGAAGTCGCCAATGATGCCGAGGCAAGGACGACCAACAACTGAATAACCACGCTTGACCGGATGAGATGGAAGTTGAGGAGCAACGGCAGACCGGTAAACGCGGGGAGCACGATGCCGATGCCATAAAGCAGCACGCTTCCCCAAAGGGCCGCTCGGAATTCGGCTGCGCGCTCCCCAAACATATAAAGGCAGATGAACCCATACACAGTCGCCACCGCGAGGGCCACCATGTGGCGGGGCGTGGCTATCATGAACAGGATATGGTCCGGGTAGTATTCCAGCAGGAAATGTCTGAAATCGACGCCGGCCTTGGCGCCAGCGTCGGGATTACTGACGATATTCCGCAACACGGGTAAGGCGAATAAGCCACCGACGATGAGCCCGCCGCCAAAACGCCGAAGGAAGGAGCGCACCTCCAATTCACGCCGCCACAACAACAATGCGGCAATCATTCCCAGGGGAATTATCGTCCAGATCGCCATAAACGCGTTGATAAAAAACGTAATGCCATTCAACGTCAGCGCCTCGGCGAAGCGCCCTCGTGCGGCAAAATAGAATGTCAGAAGGATCGTCCCGTTCGCAATCTCTGAATGTGTGAAATAGTTGATGAAAAGACCGCCGTTGCCGGGGTACGAATATCCGTGCAGCAGGCTGGAGAAGCATAGAATGACAACAAAGGTCACCCTCTGCCGTGTCGACGTCACACCAAGCAGCGATCCGCAACAGAGAAATGCGACAAACGAAAGCATGCGTGACAAATAATCAAGACCGAGGAACAACCAGTATGGCGAGACATAGCGTCCCGTCCCGTCCAGCAGCATCCAGACGCCCGACGAGTAGTGTCTGAGCGCCTGGATGAAGGCGTCGTCGCGGAACTGTGGCTCGTCATACAATGCGGCGACGATAGGCAAGTGGAACAGATTGTTAATGATACCGAACTGATAGCCCGTCAGAGCCAGCGAAACCGCAGCCCCCACGACACCCAGAACAAGAATTTCCAGGTGATTCACAGATAACCCCGCAACCGCGGCGGCCGTGGTGCGGCTTACTGTGCGAAAATCGGAATTGGCCAATGCCCCCGCATTGCCGCACCTGTCAGGGCTATTCATCGAAAGGAACTCTGTTTCCGAGACGCCCATCCGGTATCCAAACCACGCCGGGCCGGAATCGCCAATCGCGTGACCTTCCCGCTTCGTGCCAGCGACCATGCGATCAATCCGATCCAGAGCAGTCCGCTGAACAGCAGGTTCGACGCGCCAACGGTGCTATAGGCGTTCATAAGCACAGGATCGGAGAACTGTAGAGGCCGCACCAGGACTGTCGCCAGGACGACAGCCACCCAACCGAGTACCCGAGCGATAGATCCAGCGCCGAAAATTGATGTTGATCTCAGATGAAACGCGGCGGGTAGCAGCAGCCAGGCATAATAATGCGACCAGGAAAGTGGGCTGCTCACGACCGCAAGACACAGGACCAGAAGGAACTCCAGGTCTCTTCGAGTATCATCCGCGCCGCTCGTATTGTCTCTAAGTCGAGCCGCTCCCCGGATACAGGACCAGAGTGCTACGAGATAGAGCAGACCGATCAGGACATATCCGGCAAGGCGTTGACTTGTTCCGGGCGAATAGGTGGCTGTCCAATCGGTGAGCAGCGCCGGCGAGACTTGCAAACGCAATATAAAGCTTTGAATCGATTGCACGTTGAACGCGGCGAGCCACCGGCTGCCGAACTGCAGGACACAGAGTTCGAACCAGCGAACATGAAAGTCCCATCCGAACAGGATTACCGACAGCATTCCGGCCACAGCACAAACACCGGCGAAGCCGAGTGTACTGCGCAAATTACGCCGCAGAAGGAAGTAGACACCAAACAAAAGAAGCGGCAACTTCAGTACAGCGGCCGCCCCGAGCAGTGCCCCCGCTGCAACCGGCCGCCTGGCGCGCAAGAGATATAAACCGCCAGCCAACGCGACAAGGACCACGTGGCTCGTGTTGCCTTCCTTGATGCTGTACAGAAGTGGGCCATTCGCCACAAAGAGCAGCAGTAGTAGCCACCGTTCAGTCCCCTTCAACTCGGCGAGGCCAGCCAGCAGAAACCAGGCCACGCCCGTCATCGCCAA
The DNA here is from genome assembly GCF_009765975.1 of Acidisphaera sp. S103. GTDB lineage: Bacteria > Pseudomonadota > Alphaproteobacteria > Acetobacterales > Acetobacteraceae > Rhodopila. Next base: position 85,721 of record NZ_LMUJ01000059.1, read on the forward strand.
CCCGAACAGGGTGAAAAGACCGATCGCGTATCGCAAGGAAAGCATACTGAACGGGGCAAACAGGTACGCGACGATCGGCAGGTTGACGAAGCCATTGACCCCCTTCCCGATCAGGACGGCCAGCGAAGCTGGATCATCAAGGACCGCCTTGCTTGCCGGATAATAGGCCGTCCGATAGTCCCAGAACGGGTACTGCGGATCCACGGCCAGGAATGTCAGTATCGCGAGAGCGAGGCAGCCCGCCGCCAGGAGTACCGCCGCCGGCCACCCAGTCTTCGGCCAGATCCGAACCGTAACGATGGCACAAATAACCGCGGCGATGTGCCCAAACAGCAGCACATAAGCGGGTACCGCTCCGGTCAAGTTCTGACCAGCCTAACCATGGCTCGCCAGTGACGCTCGACGCCCGTCGGAGTAGCGGCCTGTTTCATAGTGAGGCATCTGAATAAGCAGTGTGCCGCCGCGAGCAGCTTATGGAGGAGCACATTGATGAAAACCTCACGTTAAATCGGCAGCGGTCACGGCACATCGTTACCGTGTCGAGAGAAAATTCGGTATCATACAAAAGGCGGAGTCCGGCTTACCCTTTCGGTTATCATCCGAACGATGGATTTGCCAAAAACGGGTGCGATCTGACGGGGCTCCCGGGGCGCCTTGCATGCAACCGGGCACGAAGCGTCAGCGGCAGAACGATCCGACTCGCCACCAGCGGAACGTTCATCAACATCGCTCGGGCTTCTGCCTTGTCATGCTTCAGGGTTTCACGCAGCAGGTATGCGGCGGCACGCCAGTTCCGGTTCAAAATCGCTTTATCGAAAAGATAGGCTATCAATTCGCGGCGGCCGGCGGAGAACTGATCCGCATGTTCGGGGTACCGGGGGGCAAATTCATCAACGACCTGGTCGTACGACGACAGCATACGCTGCGTTTTACTTGATCTATTGTCTCTGGTTTGCCTATATCCAACCATATGTGACCGAACGACAGAAAAATTACCACGTTCGGCAAGCGAGAAGAACGTCTTGTAGTCCTCGTTGCCGCCACGAAGGCTGACATCCCAACCCCCTACGTCACGCAGTATCCGCGTCAGCATGATCGGCGAGCTGCCATTGCCAATCAGATTGCCGCGGCACATGCGGGACACGACATTGCCCTCCTCGCTGGGCTCAGCCGTGGACAGAATTCGGCTTTTCGCGTCAATGTAGGCGAACCACGTGTAGTTCAAAATCACACATCCGGAGCGATCCCGCATGGACTCAATCTGGTAGGCGATCTTGTCGGGATGCCAGAGATCATCCGCGTCGACAGTCGCAAATAACGCACCCGTCGCGCGATCGAGAGCTTCATTTCGCGCCGCGGCCACACCACCGTTCGCTGTCGCAATCAGCGCCACGCGCGCATCCGCCGATGCGTGCCGCCGCACAATCGCCGAGGTCGCATCCGTGGAACCGTCGTCAACGACGAAAATTTCCAACTCCGGATAGCTCTGGCGCCGCACGCTCATCAGCGTTTCATCCAATGTCGCAGCCGCATTGTACGCGGGAATGGCGACTGTCACACGCTCGGGGCACAGTTCAACCATTATCGGATACCTCCCTCGGAGCCTTTCATCTCAAAGTAATAATGCATTCATCCGCCGGTCATCTAGGTGGACTGACTTTGGCCCAGACTTCCGGTGTAACCTGCAAGGACAACGTGCTCATTGACACCGAATGACGCCAGGTTGATCGGTCTGTGTTGTTGTCTGCGTATAAGTCTGTCCGTCCGATACAGTGTTGGTGAAGGCATCAGGTACGACCTGACCATTCGTCAGGCTGCGCACATTCGTCTGGGTGTCGGCGAGGGTGTAAACGTATTGCCCATTGGGCTGAATAACGAGCGTACCATAGGTGCCAACAACCGTCGTCGTGCCGGTCACCGCGATCCCATCCACGGATGTGACGGAAAGCGTCAGGCCATTCGGATCGGTATCATTTGCAAAAATATTTCCCGTGGTCACCAGCGTTTCGTCTTCGGTCACCGACGCGGTGTCCGGTGTCAACACAGGCGGATCGTTTGTTATACTCACGCTTTGCTCTTCCGTCCGTATTCAGCGGTCGCCGCGAGAAGCCTGACATGCGAAACGCATGGGTCATCAAAAGCCGGTATTTCAACCATGGGCGACAAGCCAAATCCCCCCTATGACCACCAGAATTCCGCCGATCCGTTCAGCGGTCAGGGGTTCGCCAAAGAATGAGTAACCAAGGATGGCGGTCAGTACGAAACCGAGACCAACGAATGGATAGGCCTGGGAGACGTCGACGCGTGCCAGGGCCGTCAGCCACAGAAGCGTGCCGCAACCGTAAAGCGCCAGCCCGACCAGGACCCCCGGCGTGAGCATCGAATTGGCCAGCACCACCGCCGCACCACCGCCAGCCGCTGTGTGATTCGATGCGCCCGTCACACCCAGCTTGAACGAAATCTGTGCAAGAGCCGAAAAACTGACGCTGACCAGGATAAGTCCGAGTGTACTCCAACTCATGGCGCGCTTCCAAATAGCGGAAGAGGCACACCGATGCTTGCCGCCGTTACCACCGCGAAGATGCAGACCGCGACGATCCAGGAGACCCAATCACGGGTGGCATACACAATCGGGTCGTCATGCATGTGACCCCGGGCGGTCGACAACCAAAGCCGGCATTCCCAGAACAGCATCAGCGGTACGATGCCCCAAAGCAGCCCTGGCGTCGCGTACTGCGCCGAAGCCGCATCGCTGCCGACGAAAAGCGCCAGCACAACACCGGAAGCAAACGTAGATGCGCAACCGAAGCTCTGCAGGATGGGAACATCGCCGGGAAAATAACCGCGCCGTCCAGCGACACGTTCACCGCCGGAACGAGCCACGGCGGCCATTTCCTCAGTGCGCTTGATGAGGGCAAGTCCGAGGAAGAGAAATCCGCAAAACGCCAGCAGCCACAGCGACGCCCAATGCCCGGTTGCGACCCCGCCGCCGAACACACGTATCGTGTAGAGCCCCGCCAACATGAATACATCGACGAGGGGAAATTCCTTGAGCGCCAGCGAATAGCTGATCGATGCGATGGCATAGATCCCAACCACGACCGATGCGCCCACCAACGTAGAGAAACCAAACCCGACCACCAGCAAGACGCAGGCCAGGACAGCGCCAGGCATGAGCGGCAGGGCGCCGCTGGCGAAAGGACGACGACGCTTGCGTGGATGTTGCCGGTCGGCCGTCAGATCGGCGAGGTCGTTCAGCAGATAGATACCCGACGCCGTGGCGCAAAAAGCGACAAAGATGCCCAATGCATCCCGCCAGGCAGAGATGTCGGTGACCGCATGCGCCATAATCAGGGGAATGAAGACCAGAACATTCTTGGCCCACTGATGCGGACGCATTGCGGTCAATGCCGCTCGGAAAAGCGAAGATCGACCGTCGAAGTGCGCCTCGACCGTCACGCTCCGTCTTGCGCTTTCAACGACCGCGCGCGACGCATTTACCACAACCGCACTGTGGGCCGCCCGCCACACCGGCATGTCGCTCGATTCGTTGCCAACATAGGAGAAGCCGCGCAGGCCAAATCGCTCGACCAATGCTTGTGCTTTCGCCTTGCCTTTCAGATTATGCTCTCCGTCCGAAGCAATCACTTCGTCGAACAGGCCGAGATGATCGGCGACGGCATGCGCGACGCGCTGATCCGCCGCTGTCGCCAGCACCAGTTTCCGGCCAGAGGCTTGCTGTTCACGTAGATAGGACAGCAAAGGTAGGTTGTAGGGCAGAAGCGAGACATCGAGGGGTGCAAGAGCCGCCACGTTATGCTTAAGACCGGCGCGACTCGTTGCCATCATCCGTGGCCATTTGCTGACAAGCCGCCTGTTGGTCAGGATCGCGATCACGCCCTCGACCAGAAGGTCCGTTTGAATCAACGTCCCATCGAGATCTACGCACAATGGCACTTGGTTTGCCTCAAGCGCCTCTACATCCGGCTTGTCGGCGAGTACGGCCGGGGCGCCTTCTTCGAGCAGGCTGGTCATGCGTTGTGTCCCTCGCATGGTCCAACCGCTAGGCGGGGTCTGAACTGTTGTCCCTGTCATCTGTGATCCGCCATTGTATGATGCCTCTGGTCGATCCCAATTCACAACGCCTTTAGTCTTACCCAACGCCTGATATTTTTCGCTTTCATTGGCATGCCGCACAATATATCCGTCGCAAATGTGGCCAGATATTCTACTTCGGGACGAGTGCCGCCTAGTCCTTTTGATCAGTCATGGCCGATGGACTCGGGATGATTCAGGTGACGACCTCACAATCCCACGTGTCGGCCTCCGCCGTGTTCCCGCAATAACATCATTGGGTAGGCTAGCGCGGTGCCGCCCAACTCCACCTCCAGCAGGGTTGGACCATCCGTTTGGATCGGTAAGCGTGCCTGGCCATCGGTCCAGCGCCGCAACGTGGCCGTACCATGCCATTCCGCTGCCCACCACCCTTCGCCAAACGACGGATGGTCGAGCGGTATCGTTTCCATACCGTCACAGGTAAGCAGAGTCAGCCGGCTTACCATCACACCAAGCCGGCGTCGATCGTCGATCCAAGGCTGCGCATCGCTTGGCACCGTGGCTCGCGAGGTTAACCAGACGGCGTGGTCGGTTGCCGGCAGGGCAAAGACATATCGCCCATTATCCGCTGCAATCGGCTGCAGACAACGCTCGCCCAACACAACTTGCAAGTCGGGGTTTTCGGTGGATTCCGGCGTGCCTGGTAGCCGGTGACCCAACGTCGCGGAGCGCACCGCCAGCCACCGCCAGATCGGCCTTACCCGCGACGCATCCGCGGCGAAGGGGACGCAGGACTTCGCCTCGCGCCGTTCCTGACCCACGGGATCTGGATACAGCAACAAAGGCGTGCCGCTGTCGTCGAAAAAGCCACGATTGCCGGTGTCGAGATAGCTTTCCGCCGGCAACCCCTCAGCCAACAGCACGTCATGTGTATCCAATTCAATATGAAAGTAGCTGACCGCGTGGCAGTCAACGTCCCGCACGATACTCGCACCATTGGTCAGCAGCCGTATCGGGATCAGCAGGCCGTCGACTAAAACCCCATGGTCCGGAGACAGGTACAGGTCCCGCTGGGGCAACCCGTCGTCAAAAGCGTCTGCCAAAATGCGGATCGGCTGGGCGCGTTCCGGCACGCAATGTCGCGTCAGATCAATGAATCGCTGGCCGATCCAACGTATCGGGCGCGTAGAACCGCCGTGGGTTAGCACCATATCGCCGACGCGCAAATTTTCCACCTGAACCATGCCTTGCGGCGTGGCGATACCCGTGCCGGCCGCAAAGCAGACCACGTCCGTAACGTCGACGGTGAGCGTGGAACCCACGACAAGGGGTGTGGTGGTCGTGACGACCGTTGTAACCGGGCTGCCGCTGGTCGGCACATAAGGCTCGACAGTCCATCCCGAATTCAGCTGTGCACCCCAGAACTCGAAGGTCCCATATGCCGGCTGCGAGCCGGTGTGCATGAGCGCAATGTTGGAGTTGATATTACCATCGCCGGTGAAGGTCAGGCTGACCCGCTGCCAAGTGCCGTTGGCAACCAGGGTTTCGGTATCGCTCTGATTGACCGAACCGCTGTAATAGTTCAGGGCGAAATTGCCATCGCCGTTGACCAGCTTCACCCAAACGCTGAAGGTATAAGTGCCCGCCACGTTCGTCTGGTAGAAAAGGCCGGAATCGGGGCTCGTCAGTGTGACTGCGTCGGCCGTACTGGCGCCACCATTGGGACCGGTGTCAACATTGGGTGTCACCACCGGATTATTGGCCGAGCTAAATCGTACCCAGATCGGATCGTCGAAGGCTTCGGATTGCGGGATCAGGTTCTGGACTGTCTGTGTCGTCGACTGTGTATAAGTTTGCCCATCCGACACCGTATAGGTGAAGGCGTCTGGTACTACCTCGCCGTTCGCGAGGGCACGCACATTCGCCTGACTGTCCGCAAGGGTATAAGTGAATTCACCGTCCGGCTGCACGATCAGTGTGCCGTAGGTGCCGATGACCGTCGTCGTGCCGGTTACCGCGATGCCGTCAACAGACGTAACAAAAAGCGGCAGGCCATTGGGATCTGTGTCGTTACCGATGATATTACCGGTCGATACCAGCGTTTCGTCCTCAATCACCGACGCCACGTCCGGTGTCGCTACAGGAGGGCTATTTGTTCCGCCCATTTTACTCTCTCATATCTAGGGTTGGCAAATTCCGGCACTCTTTGATTGCGGTGATATAGACGACGGAACCCGCGCGTCACCTCAAGGAAGTAAGCCCTGATAGTAGGTTCCGGCTTCCTGTCGACGTCATATTCGTCCCTCCCCCTTTTGCTCGAGGTGCCTGATCGTGTCGTTACGAGAAAAACTAGACATCTCCCAACGCGTTAACCGTCACCATCCCGGTTCCGTCTTTATCTGGGCAACATTAGCTCAGATTTTATACGCGAGATGCGCCACTTTAGGAGAATTGGACTCTAATCCCTTCGACCACCCAGGCTCGGCTGAGTCACGAGCGACTTCCTGGCGGCCAAACCCCAGCTGAGGAGAAGCATCAGCAACAGAAGCGCACCGAAGAACAAATTTGCCTGCAGGATAGAAAACGGCGTTCGTGCAAGTAGGTTTGAAATGGAATGAAGTTAGCAACCAAAACCCAGGAAACACCAAGGCAAACAAGATTTATGCCGCGACGCGGTCCGGCAGGTTGCTCAAGCAAGTATTTCAAAAACATACCGAAAAATGGAAAAAGAATACCATAATGATGCTCCCACGCACCGGGAGAACTAACCACGGTGCAGATTGCACGCAACTCCAAAATCGGCGATTCTAGGCTTGGTTTTTCGACCCGACAACGGTAAATATACCACCGCCGCCAGTACCAAAGCCGAGGCCGCTACCGTTCCTGCGTAAACGATCGGATCGTATGGCGCAAACCGAAGAGCATCCCAATAGAGGCTGTTGTTTGATGAGATATAGCTGTTAAGGATCCCATTGACCGAATTGTTGGCAAAGAAACTCTCGCCATGACGGGAGAGAAACGCGAGAACGTTAAGATAATCAAGAAAAGCTTTCAGTCCATAACGAAACAGCGAGACGATCGCTACCGGAACAAGCGCGGCCAGGATGCCACAGCCGAAGGCCCACTCTCTCCACAGCACCCCAAAGCAGCAACAAGCCGAACTGCGGCTTTATGGTGCAGACCAACCCGATCAGGATTCCCGCAAGAAACCGCCGTCCAAGCAGCCAAGCGATGACCGCGGACGTGAACAGGAGGTCGATCCAAACCCGAATCTGGCCCAAAACAGCGGCGCGGACGTCCGGATAGAATGTAAACGCAGTGACAAAGCCGATCGCTACCATGCTGCCCGAATGGAGGCCAGGACCGCTGCGTCCGGCTATTCGGTCTCGTCCCCCGAATAGAAGCCACATCAGAAATCCGGCAGCCCCGGCATTGAGAAGATAGACAACCAAATTGATCGCATTCAACGCTCGGAAACTCGTGATGCCCAGCGCGGAAAGCAAATCCAGGGACACCAGGCTGGTCGGCGGATACTGGAAGCGAACATGGCCAGTGAAAAAGAGGACTTGGTACAGCGCATCTCTATCCGGGCCATGCAAGACATGGAGGGCCTGAAGCATGGGCCCCCGCGAGTCGGGCCTTATCGACGAGTGCAACATACTTGCAAGCAGCACTGAAAGTGAGTCGAAATCAGTGAATTCAATAGGAACGACACCGCGCAGAGTGCCAGCATACAGCCAACCCAGGACACTGATCGCGACCATCGGCGCAAATACGCAAAGCATAACGACGATCGTGGGACGATGGCTGAGAAACCGGCCGGATGTAACCGCCGGTATCTCCCGCGCGACAGTCCTCATACGCGTGCTCCCGGACGCTCCTGCGTCATCGATGCGCCCAATCCGACATCATTCGGATGGCTTTCGAGATCGTTCAAAGAGACCGTCCCGGTCCGCTTTGGTTTGCCGGAGGCAAAATACCGCTTCAAGTCAAGGAAAGGCTTTTCCCACAAATTGAAGCTCAGCCATGCAACCAGCAGGTCTAGGACCAGGGCGATCAGGGCGGCCAGCAAAACGGCTGATTTTCCAGAGGCTGGGGAGACAAGCGCCACCCGCGAGTGCAGTAGGACCATTCCGATGATCGGATGCCATACGTAAAGCCCGAAGCTATACTTGCCGAACCACCGGAGCAGCCGTAGAGACAGGAAATACCTGACAGGACCCTGCCCATCCCGACCAGCAGCCCGGCTGCCGTCGCAACCGCCACCAATGGATAAGCGAAGATCCGCATAGCCGGGTCCGTCTGATGCGTCGTATGGCGTATGACAAGCAAGCCGAGAAGCAGCAATCCGGCCGCCACAAACGCGACCCCTGCCCTTTGCCCGACGACGTCCATTCCGACCGGATGATGCGTCTGCGCAGAAAAACGAATGGGCTGACACCTGCAGCCGAATACGAAATGACAAAGCCCGATATGACAAAGAAGATCTCGACCCCGACCCAGCCAAGCCACGTGATTTTAGCCATAGATGGGAATTCCGCCACGCCGCCCGAAACGCTCTTCGTCAGGCTCTCCACCGGCGCCCAGGACCAGTACGTCAAATGAAAGAATGTGACCATCAGCGCCGCGCAGAAGCGAATGACGTCAAGACCAACGATGTGTCCATTTGAGCCTTTCACACACGTCTGCTCCCCAATTCCAATCGCCTCATCCTGTTCGTCTGTCTTCTTTCCATGCCATCAAATCGGCCAACATGAACTGGCTGAAGACAGCCGTTCTTCATCCAATACGTGTAGACACAAGCTAACCGAATATCCGATCGACGACGCCCCCTATTTCCGCTCTGAAGCGCGCCTCCGAGAACCGAAGCGCATTCATCCTGCAGGCATCGCTGGTGATCTGGTGCTCAAGTGTCTCAAATCGGTCAACCGCCTCGGAGATCGCGTCCGGGGTCTGCTGGTCGAACAGCAATCCAGTTTGCCACTCTGCTTTCTCTGTTCTTACGATGTCGATCGCACCGCCGCGGCCATAGGCAATAACAGGCGTACCACAGGCCTGCGCCTCCACCAGCGTGATGCCGAAATCCTCCTCGGCGGCAAACACGAAAGCGCGAGCGCGCTGCATCAAACCAATCAGTACGTCCCGTCCGACGGTGCCAACGAACTCTATGTTCGGCGCCCCTCGGGCGGCCGCGCGCACCCGATCGGCCTCAGGCCCGTCGCCCACCACCACGAGGCGCCGATCGCCTCGATGCGCGAAGCTCTGAACCACCACGTCAGCCCGCTTGTACGGCACGAACCTGCAGGCAAGTAGAAAGAAATCCTCCTTCCTGCTACCCGGTACGAAGTGATCGATATCGACGGGCGGATGGATAACCATCGCCTCACGTCTATACGTCCGTCTGACGCGCCGCGCGATATAGCTCGAATTTGCTACAAAATAATCGACTTGATGGGCGGTTGAGACATCCCACTGACGCAGGCGCGCGAACTGCCAGCGCGCATATATGCTCTTCAGTCCGCGATCGATGCCCATCTGGCCGAGATATTGATGCTGCAGATCCCAAATATATCGCATAGGCGAGTGCATGTAGCTGATATGGACCTGATCGGGTCCGGTGAGGACACCTTTGGCGACCGCGTGGTTGCTGGATATGACAAGGTCATAGCCACTAAGGTCAAGTTGCTGCATCGCAATCGGCATCAAACCGATATAGTGGCGAAAGTAACGACGTGCAAACGGTAGCCGCTGGACAAACGACGTCTGCACTTTGCGTCCCTGCAGGAAGCCGCGTTCCCGCTCGCCCATGAAATCCACGACAGCAAAAATGTCAGCGGACGGAAAACAGACCAAGAATTGCTCGAGAACGCGTTCGGACCCGCCGTAAGTATCGAGCCACTCATGCACGATGGCGACCCGGAGTCCGCCGGCTCGTCCCGGGCGCGGTCTTGCGGCACGTACGGCCGCCGCATGATCAGACCAACTCGTCTCATGGCCTTCCCGAAACAGCGGTATCTCGGCTCCGATACCACCGACATCGGGCTCGGCGGTGTGCCGGTAGGCAAAGGATTCGCCGCGGTTGGACGCTGCTCCTTCAGTTACAGGTGTTTTCTCCTCGACGAATTCCATTCGCACCTCATCCCAACCGCCGCAACCAGCTTCTCAACGAAGGGGGAGATTAGGCCATGGCAACCCGTTCTGTGAGGTGGATACTTCGACGGATGCAATGGAGCGAACCGTAGCCATTGTGATTAGAAACAGCATGGCGGAGGTGACAATCGCGTCGCGTACTCCGCCCCATGTTCAGCCCCAACGTATCCGCGCGAAGTGCCGCTCGAAGAACACGAACGACAGTCGGGCGGTTGTCACCGTAAGTAGAAAAGCGCAGACGAACAAGCCAACATGGCTGGCGACCCATAGCGGACCACTCCCTGGTACCGAGAAGATGGGCACGAACGCTCCCAGCAAAGCCAGTATCGGAATATGAAAGAGGTATCCGGCATAAGAGATGCGGCCGATCGCCTGTAGGCTCTGAGACCGGCATACCAGTAGGCAGAGACGTTCGCCCGAAAGGATTCCAGTCAGAATCGTGACGCCGATGCAGGTCGGCAACAGATAGACTGTGATCTCCCGCCCCTGCCCGTACAAAATGCCTGAGACGATATTACGTAGCGCATCAATGGAGAATTGGCCTGCTTCCGTCACACCGTACGTTGTATAGAACCCCACATATACGACGGCGATAATTGCTGTGACCACCATACTGGCGACGGCGAAGCGGCGGCTGCGGGAGATTTCATCGCGAAAGAAGGCGACCAGGCTTCCGGCGGCAAAGGCATCAAAATGGGCCGGACCAAACGCATAGACCGCGAAGGCGATTCGTCCAGGATCCCAACCAAGCCCGGCAGCCCAGTACGCGACCGCGGCGCGGATGAGCGGCGCAACAGCGATCACGCCCAGCAAGACAAGGCCCCGCGCAAACCGGCCGCGTAGGATCAGCAGAAGTGGGAACACCAGGTAGAATTGCTGCTCCACCGCCAGCGTCCAGAGATGTCCGAAGGCAGACCAATTGGCCGCGGGCGTATATTCGGTGAAGATCATTTTCAGGTTCTGGGTGAAACTGAGCAGCCAAGGTAAGTCTTCCAGCGGTTCGGTCCTGCCGATCGCCTCTAGCACGATGACGTTCAGCACAACGAAGGCAAAGTACAGCGGCCAAATGCGTAGCGCGCGCCTGATATAGAATCTGCCGACGGCCGCACCGATGCTCGCTGCGGGGTGCCGTCGGGAAAGGAGCGACGTGGTCACCGAAAACCCTGATACAACATAGAATAGCCAGACCCCCATCCAACCGAACGGCATAAGCTTACAATGGAACGCAATGACCGCCGTCATTGCGATGGCACGCAGTGCGTCGACCTCTGGCACATAGGTGCTCACCCCGCCCACAGGTGCCAGCCGAGAGGGACGAACTCGTTCGGCCAATACCGTGGAGGTGATGCCTCCGGCCGCGGCCACCATTGTCCCGCCAGTTTTCGCGTCACGAATATCCCAGACCCGGCGGATCTCCTTGAGTTCGCTGTTTTTGTCGTCGTGCATCTCACGGGGAGCCACTGACATGATCAACCCGTGGAGATGCACTTTCACTGCATCCACCCCCGACCAGGAGACACCGTCGATATCATCGTGCGAGCATGTCCTTGATCTTCGGTTTCTGGAGAGCGTGAGCGACGTGTTCATGTACGCCCGATCGTACATGCGGCAAACCTCGACTAAAGGATGACAGAGATCGTTCCCTGGTGGGGCCTTCATATTCCGTCAACAATCCGATCTTGGGCATCGCACTTTGATCGCCTATGCTCGCGACATCTTCATCGAGGGTGGGATGACCGTGAAGCTGATTTGCGAGCCCGACGGACTGGGCCATCGATACCTTCCCACCGCACAATCTCGACCAGATAGTTCTACCCATTATGGTTGGGGGCGAACGAAATACCACCACCTAAATGGTGACATCACAAAACAGTCCCAGCGTTCTACGTTGGCGCCGCCGCTTCCCGCCTACGGCTCTCAGTTCGGAAAGTTCATTCATGCGTCTTGTTCAAGAAAACATTAGCCCCGCAGAAAAGGGCGAAATTCTATCAGATCTGGCTCAGTTGTTCCGAGACGTATTTGACGACCAGGAAATAGTCCTGGGGCCAGAGACAACTGCTGACGATATCGTCGGATGGGACTCGATGTCACAGGTCAGACTGGCAGTTGAGATCGAGCACCGGTTCGGTGTAAAAATAAAATCAGCCAGGATGGAAAAACTACGCAGTGTCCGCGGGATACTTGAACTGATTGGGGGGCGGTCGACGATGGTTCCCGTGTGAAACGGTAGCGCATCTTGCCCGCCGCCGGTCATGCTGTTCAATTCCTACATTTTCGTATTTGCATTCCTTCCGATTGCATTGTGCGGCTTCCATATTCTCGGACTGTTTGGTCGCCGGTTACCGGCCATATGGTTGGTTTTGACCTCGGTTCTCTTCTACGGTTGGTGGAATCCGCAATTCGTGGTTCTGCTACTGGCCTCAGTTGGCTTGAACTACCTCGCATCCGTAGTCATCAACGCCACCGAGCGCCAACCGACTGTGCAGACGGCGTGCTTGACGGCGGCGATAGTTGCCGACGTGTTCGTTCTGATCTACTATAAATATCTGACCAGCATTATTCAGGTCGCGATTGGAATGGGTTTGATCGCGGACACCACAGCCAATATCGTTTTGCCACTTGGCATATCGTTCTTTACGTTCACGCAAATAGGATACTTGATCGATACGAAGCAGGGGATAACGAAAGACCGTCGGCTACTCAACTACGTTCTATTCGTGACCTTCTTTCCCCACCTGATCGCAGGCCCGATCCTGCATAACCAGGAGATCATGCCGCAGTTCGGCGAGCCGGCCACTTATCGGTTCTCCGGTGAAAACCTTTCTGTCGGCCTGTCGATCTTCGTGATCGGGCTTGTGAAAAAATGCTTGTTCGCGGATACAATCGGTACGGGTGTGTCCCAGGGTTTTGGGGCAGCAGACCATCTGCCGTTGCTCGCCGCCTGGAATGTGGCACTCTGCTACTCGTTGCAGTTATATTTCGATTTCTCTGGCTATTCCGATATGGCGATCGGGCTTGCACGCATGTTCAACGTGCGCTTCCCATTAAATTTCAACTCACCTTACAAGTCAGCGTCTATCATTGAGCATTGGCAGCGTTGGCATATGACACTGTCGCGCTACCTGGCGCTTTATCTATATAACCCAATCGCCTTGGCAGTCACACGCTGGCGCGCCAACCGCGGTCTCGGCATAAACAGAACCGCACAGACAAAACCCGGTGGGTTTGCCGCCATGGTGATGTTCCCGGTTGTAACCACTATGGCGCTTGCAGGCATTTGGCATGGAGCCGGTCTGAATTTCCTGGCGTTTGGCTTGTTGCATGGAATTTATCTCACGATCAACCATGCGTTTCGCATTTTCCGGCCGAGTTCCTCGAAAACACGGCCAAGCGGACGGCTCGGACACGGGGCCAAGATCCTGATCACCTATCTCGCTACACTGGTCGCATTGGTGTTTTTCCGCGCATCGTCGGTTCGCTCGGCGCTGTCCTTGTTAGGTGGGATGATCGGGCTCCATGGTGTCGATGCTCTTGCCATACCGAACGTCATCCTTGCTCACCTTGGCGTGCCAGGCGACGCGCTGGTAGCGAAAGGCCTCGTCGTCGACGTTTCGCTCGTCGATTTCGCAACAAGCACAAGCCACTTGGTCTGGATGGTGGGCCTCTACATCGTTGTATGGTGTCTGCCGAACACGCAACAGATCATGCGCCGGTTCACTCCGGCGCTTGGCATGATCCAACGAGGACCATTCGAACGGTTCGTCTGGCAGCCAACCCGAGGGTGGGCAGTGGCGATCGGCGTCGCAGCCTGTATTGGCGTGCTGGCGATCGGCGGCACATCCGAGTTTCTGTATTTCCAGTTTTAGTCGCCACACGGCAGCAGAATATGAGCAGGTGTGTGGGCCATCGCTTGAGAAGAATGGATGACTTCAATGACCCAAAGTCAGACCGCGGGACCGGGTATGTTGACGCAAGACCATACGCCGAGCCGCCGACTCAAAGAAGCGGCCGCCGAAACATCGGCCGAGGGATCGAGGAAGGTCGTTCCGACATTAGACAACACCGCGGACCAGCCGCGGGACCCACCGTCCGCTGCTTTCCTGGCGTGGTTTGGGGTTGCCTTCGTGGTCGCGTTCGGGGTCGTGTGGATCTACGTCGCCATGGCTCCTATGGCTTTTCTCAGCCGCGACTACCCGCTTTGGGTTGCGAAACGAATGCTGATGGATGAATGTCGACTTGGATCGGTCTTGGTTTTCGGCGACAGTCGTGCGATGGCGGCTACGGTGCCAGACGTTATGCCGATGTCCGTCACCAATCTTGCACAGTCTGGTGCTAGCCCGATAGAAACCTATTTCGCCGTGCGCCGAGCGCTCCGCTGCCCAACCTCGCCGAAGCTCGTCGTGATTGCGCATAGTGCGTCGAAATTTGGCGGTGACTCGGATTACTGGACGTCTTTCGCCCGAAATGGCTTTCTGGACTATGGCGACATGCGGGAGGTCGATCACGACGCAGCACGCTTGCACGACAAGGAAATCTTCGATTTGCCGTCCATGGATCATCTTCAACCGGCACTGCGGGATTTTCTGTTCTCCGTGCGTTTCCCACCACTCTATTTCGGTAGCCTGGTGAACGGCTTTATCGCCGCACGTTGGAAACACAATCACGACGCACTGCATGACGGTCTTTTGTCATCGGGCCATGCCGTATTCGGCAATCGCTCGGGCTCCAGCAGCATCGCCGGCGAAGGTCACAATCCGATTTACAAAACTTCACCGCTCATGAACTTGTACTTTTCTCGCACACTCGCACTATTATCCGACCGAGGTATCCCGGTGCTTCTTTTCTCGATGCCGGTCAACCGAGCGACCTATATGCGCATGCCGCCAGAATTCACCATTCGGTTCGAGGACTATCTTCAGGCAGAAGCTCGGCACTTCCCAGGCATACACGTGGTCGATCCGGTCATTCCCTGTTGGCCTGATAGATTTTTTGGCGACGCTTGGCATTTCAACGCTCAAGGTGCCACCGCGTACAGCCGCGAACTCGGCGTTCGGTTACGGGACGTGCTTGCCGATGGGATCGTTAGAAACTCGCCGAACGCCTGTACCGATTCGATGCCAGCGATGGGTCCGTCTGAGTCAACCGTTACCTTGCGATAGACTACCTATATTGATCTAAGACGCTTCAGGACAATCGACCAAAGAGAGGACGTTACGGATCGAGTTCCACTGCCTAGACTTCTGAGGGACAAGTTTTGGCAGTTTGTTATGGGCTTACTCTTCATGTGCTCGACCGAATGAACATGCCCGTCGTCCAGGATGTGGCCGATCCAACCGATAGCCCGGACGATCGAACAACGGTCGTCCTTTCGGTTTCTCACGCCCCGCATGGGACTATTGAACACCAACCGGGACAGTCACCTCACATGCAGGCAGTGGCATTCGAGGGCTGCTTCGGATGGTTGCACCAGGCGACCGAGTCATTTCTGAGCGACACCGCGATCCTGCTGTGCCCCGGGTTGGGCCGCGACGCGAGTAGAGCTCACCGTTCATATCGCATAATGGCAAACCAGTTTGCCACCGAGGGCTACCCCACGCTCAGGTTTGACTATCCGGGCGCGGGTGATTCCTGTGAGATTGATGGCCGGGAATGTTGGACGGTTTGGCAACAAAGCGTACAAAATGCTGCAGACTGGCTGCGTGCCAACACCGGTGCTCGGCGAATCGTGATGATCGGTCTGCGTATCGGGGCAACACTTGCCGCCCTTGCCGCCTCCACCCGCGACGATGTCGTCGGTCTCGTGCTGCTGGAACCCGTTCTACGCGGCAAATCCTATGTCAGTCAGCTTATGGTTGAGTCGCGCCTGCGAAGCGACTCTGCGACCATGCCGGATGATGGTTTGGAAATCGATGGCCTTTGTCTCGATATGGGAACCGTCAAGCTATTGGGCCAAGTAGATTTGCGACAAGTCAAGTTATTACCTGGCTGCTCGATTTCCATCTTCAGCCAATTTCGTACACCCGTGTTGGCTGCATGTGTGGAAGCATGGCGCGATACCGGCGTTCCCATCGTTCTTCAAAATCTCGGCAGTCTAGACGCACTATTGCGACCCTGCCATTTGACCGACGGGCCCGACGCCGATTTCAGGCCAATTTTGTCTTGGCTGCAGGCTGCGATCCCCCTGCGGCAAATACCCCGCACGGCCGCGATAGCGTTACCGCCGAGCCTTGTGTCGCGTATCGCCACCTTGCGACCGGAAAATTCTGTCGAATCCCCGCTCCACTTTGGAGAAAATGGCCATCTGTTCGGCGTGCTGTGTCGTCCGACAGAGGACATTCCTTGCGATAGCGCCGTCATCATCGGCAATACCGGTGGCGATCCACATTATGGTTTGGCGCGCTTCGCTGTCGAGTTCGCGCGCCGCCTGGCCGCCCAAGGAATAGCCTCGCTGCGCATCGACTTTGCCGGCCTTGGGGACAGCATCAGTTCCCCCGACGGCGGCGAGGATCTAACCCAAATATTCGGCATAGACCGAACGCCGGCGTTTGGTGCGGCCATCGATATGATGGAACGGTTGGGGTTCCAGCATTTCGCACTGAATGGACTGTGTTCAGGTGCTTATCACGCGTTTCTGGGTGCCCTCGCGGACGACCGGGTCACCGCGTTACTCTCGATCAATTTGCCATGGTTTACCGTGCGCTATGATAAACCAGGACCGGAAAGCTTCGCTCGTCAAGCCATAGCGGAACTGTCGCATCGGCAGGTCCGCGCGTTGCTGCTATTCTCGGCCGGAGACCCGGGCATAAAAGCTTTGGAACAACATTTCGGACTGGAGGGCACCAATTTACGCGACACACCAAGCGTCGTCGCGTCGATCGTCGCCGGCTTGGACCATGACCTCACCCGCCGCACCATGCGACAGATCGCAGCGGATAAGATGATTGATTTCCTTCAGCAAAACCCGGCATTCCAGAGTAAATCACCGGCGGTCGATCAGAACACCGGCCCCGATCCCATTCATGCATCGGTCTCGTGAGGAATTAGAACCATGTCGATACGATCTATTATCCTGGAACGGGTTACCATGATCGCGGAACAGCAAGGGAAGCAGCTTGCTCCTTTGACTGATGAACTACCCTTGTTGAATTCGGGGCTCGACTCGCTTTGCATCGCGATCGTCGTGGCGAATCTGGATGACGAACTTGGACTCGATCCTCTCTCTTCGGACGACCAGTCGGCGTTTCCTGTGACACTTGGCGATTTCATTCGGCTCTACGAAGATGCAGCAGCATAAAAGGCGATCGCTCTGGTCCCTTCTCGCACCCGCGGACGCGGCGCCGAGGCGGTTTATCGCCGACCCACTTACGCACCTTGCGATCCGCGACCTTGCCCGCGGAACCGCCATGGGCGCACCGCTGGAGGCGCTTCGCGGACGGTCGGTGATGATTTCGACCGAACGACAACTGACGGCCGCATTGGCGCTGTGCGAACTTGATGGTATCGCCCGGCGCATGCTGCTTTGCACGCCGGACATGTCTCCCACCCATGTAAGTTCAGCCATTACGGATGCCGAAATCGACACGATCGTAACTGATGGAGGCGGACCCGCAAAGAACGTTGCTCATGACACAAGCTTGATCTTCGTCGGCGATCGATTGAAGCCATGTGAAGGTACGCCCGACCGAAGCGTCGACACCGAATGGTTGCTGCTCACATCAGGCACGACGGGCCGGCCAAAGCTGGCCGTACACACGCTCGCAAGCCTGGTCGGGCCACTGAACGACGGTCTCGTGGTCCAGGATGCTCCCGTGTGGAGCACCTTCTATGACATTCGTCGCTACGGTGGTCTTCAGATTCTGCTACGAGCCTTCGTAGGTGGTGGTTCGATGGTGCTATCCAGTGCCGGGGAACCGGTAGCCGACTTCCTGAGTCGTGCTGGAGCCAATCGAGTGACCCATATCTCGGGTACCCCGTCCCATTGGCGTCGAACATTGATGAGTGCGGCGACGAGCAGGATGAATCCGCGCTATGTGCGCCTTTCGGGAGAGGCCTGTGATCAGGCAATATTGGACAACCTCCGGCAGGCCTATCCCGACGCCAACGTCGCGCATGCTTTTGCGTCGACCGAGGCGGGCGTCGCCTTCGATGTCCGTGATGGCCAGGCTGGGTTTCCCGCGTCCTTGATTGGCCAAATCGGCAAAGACGTCTCGATACGTGTGGAGGACGGCTCTCTCCGCATCCGCTCCTCTCGCGTCGCGGACCGTGTCATCGGAAACCATGGCCGAGCCCTGTCGGACGCGGAGGGTTATGTCGATACCGGAGACATCGTCGAATTGCGTGGGGACCGCTACTATTTCGCCGGACGCCGGGAAGGCGTCATCAACGTCGGCGGCCTCAAAGTTCACCCTGAGACAATCGAAGCGGTGATCAACCAGCACCCTGCCGTGCATATGTCCCGTGTGTCAGGGCGTTCGAGTCCCATCACCGGGGCGATTGCCGTTGCCGAAGTCGTCATAAACCCCTCGGCTGCCGCATGCGGCGTATCATTCGCGGCTATCAGGAACGAGATTCTTGGTTTGTGTCGGGGTCGGCTCGCACCCCACGAGATTCCAGTCACAATACGAGAAATTTCATCGCTGGAGATCGCGGCATCCGGTAAATTGGTCCGGCGACATGCGTAATGTGGTGGTGACGGGCGGAAGCCGCGGTTTGGGGCTGGGAATTTCTCAAAAGCTCGCGGCGTCCGGATTTCGGGTGGTGGCGATTGCCCGCAAAACCAATGACCAACTTGATAAGGCCATGGCGGAGGCCGCGAGTCGAGATCTGGGTTCGCTTCACTTCTGGCCATCTGACCTCGCGGATATCCCAGCGCTGCCCGCGCTGGTGAAAACATTGCGATCGGAATTCGGACCAATTTACGGCCTGGTCAATAACGCCGGGATCGGGACAGCCGGCATTCTCGCCAATATGAAGGACACCGATATCGAGGGGCTAATACGCCTTAACGTTCTTATGCCAATCACACTGACCAAATACATCGTTCGCTCCATGATGTCGGCGGGCAGCGGACGCATCGTAAACATCTCATCGATTGTCAGCCACACTGGATATAGCGGGCTTGCCGCCTACAGCGCCACCAAGGCTTCCATGCTGGGTTTTACACGCTCGCTAGCCCGAGAAGTTGGTCCGATTGGGATAACCGTCAATGCTATCTCACCGGGGTTCATCGATACCGAGATGACGCACGCTCTCAGCGTTGTCGATCGGGCAAAAATCGAGCGCCGTAGCGCGCTTCATCGGATGCCGGAAATCGACGACGTGGCCAATCTGGTTGACTATCTTTTCAGCGAGAAGGCTCGGAATATCACCGGGGTATCGATGACGGTTGACGCCGGAAATACGGCTTAGCGGAGTCTGAAAATTCAACACCAATTTAGGCACCGCGGAATCGCATGACATTTGCCATTCTTCCGCTGCTGACGCCTGCACCTCCTCTTGTTTGGACTCTACTCCACATCCTGTTTTTCAGGCTATTTCAGCGGCCTATACTTTCGGATGAATTGCCATTCTAATGAGTAATCGAGATGCTAGCGCAGCCAAATCGCAGTTGTCCGCGGACAAGGCGAGAGCTACGGCGTAAGATAAACACGTTCATCGGTGCTCCAGTTACCATGCACAGCGAGACGATAGCTCTTCATGCTGGATTCGACATGGACCCCGCGACCCACGCAGTCGCGGTGCCGATCTATCAGACAGTTGCTTATGGTTTCGATAATGCCGAACATGGCGCAGCCCTGTTCAATCTCGAGGTCGAGGGTCATCGCTATAGCCGAATCAGCAACCCGACCAATACGGTTCTCGAACGGCGCGTTGCGGCGCTGGAAGGGGGTGTGGAGGCCGTCAGCGTAAGCACTGGCCAAACCGCGCTTTATTACGCGGTATCGAACGTCTTGGGCCCGGGACAGAATTTGATCTCCGTGCCGCAACTCTATGGCACGACGCATTCCTTGTTCGCTCACTTCCTTCCCAACACCGGCGTTCAGGTCCGATTCGCGGAGAGCGATCACCCATCTGATATCGAAAAGCTTATCGATCGCGATACACGGGCGGTATTTTGCGAGAGCGTGGGTAATCCGGCCGGGAACATCGCGGACATTGCCGGACTTGCGGCCGTCGCCCACAGGCATGGGATACCTTTGGTCGTTGACAATACGGTTGCGACACCAATCCTGTTGCGCCCGATTGATCATGGCGCGGATATTGTTATTCATTCACTCACCAAATTCATGGGCGGCCATGGCACCACACTTGGTGGCATAATCGTCGATGGTGGGAAATTTCCCTGGGCCGAACACGGTGAACGGTTTCCGATGTTCAGCCAACCAGATCCCTCCTACCACGGCCTTGTCTATACGGACCATTTCGGTCCGGCGGCCTACGCGGCACGCTGCCGCAGCGTCTATTTGCGGACAACCGGGGCGGCGTTGTCTCCATTCAACGCATTTCTGCTGCTTCAAGGCATCGAGACCGTCGCGATCCGCATCGATCGTCATGTCGAAAACGCGAGGCGGGTTGCGGAATTTCTGCGTGACGACTCACGGGTCGAATGGATCAACTATGCCGGGTTCGAGGACAATCCCTATCACCCCCTGGTCCGGAAATATCTCGGCGGCCGTGCCTGCTCACTGATGACCTTCGGGGTAAAAGGGGGATTCAGCGGTGGCGTACGATTCTATGATGCGCTGAAACTTATCAAGCGCGTCGTCAACCTGGGCGACTCCAAATCCCTGGCGTGTCATCCCGCCTCCACGACCCATCGTCAGATGCCGCCAGATGTACAACTGAAGGCTGGCGTAACGCCGGCTACGATCAGACTGAGTATCGGAATTGAGCACGCCGACGACATCATCGCTGATATCGACCACGCACTCGCAGCGGCGGCGGCCGCTTTTGACCTCGTTGATAAAGACCATATCAGGCACCCGTCCATTGAAGGTCGACAATGACCAGGCCCGACGACTCGTTCCTCACTCAGTATGGCGGCGAGTCGAACCGCCCTCTGACTATCGGACTGGTCAACAATGCCTCGGACCGAGGGCTGAAGTCCACGGAACGCCAATTCCTGAACGTGCTACGGGCGGCATCCAACCACTTGGAACTAAAGTTCCGCTTCTTTACCTGCCCAGAGATACGGCGCTCGGCACGTCCGCTATCGTTCACGGGTTCTCCCTACGCAAGCGTCGACGAATTATACGATATGCCGCTGAATGCGTTGATCGTCACGGGCATGGAACCGCAAGCAACTATGTTGCGAGACGAACCGATTCAGGAAAGCCTGTCCAGGCTCGCGGATTGGGCGGAGGAACAAGCGGTTCCTGTGATATGGTCGTGTCTTGCCGCCCATGCCGCTGTTCTGCACCTCGATGAAATTCCGAGATGTCGGCTCCCCGCAAAGTTGTCCGGCGTCTTCGAGTGCGACATCGCGGCAGCCGATCACAGATTGATGGCCGGGCTTCCGTCGCGGTGGGCCATGCCTCACTCGCGTTACAACGGTCTGAATGAAGATCTTCTCATCGCAAAGGGCTATCAAATCCTTTCACGATCGCACGAAGCGGCCGTCAACATTTTCTCAAAGCAAGGTGCCACGACCTTCGTGTTCGTCCAGGGGCATCCGGAGTATGATGGCGACACGCTTCTGCGTGAATATAATCGGGACGTTGGTCGATTTGCCCTGGGGGAAAAACAAGAATTCCCGCTGGCCCCTAAACACTACTTTACTGCTGATTTGGAGGCCACACTCAACGAACTACGTGAGAATGCATTACAAGGTAGGCCCGATCCGGCGATATTGGGTGTCATATCCAAGCTGGTTGGGAACCAAGCGCATTCCAACACTTGGCATATACCCGCGATCCAGTTCTATGCGAACTGGCTGACAGCCATTGCGAGAGATGATCTACGCAATTCCAGCAGCGATCGAACGCGCTTCTGCGGCAAAGAGCAGCGGCTGTGGGCGAATCCGGCTGCGGCCGAGGTTGCATCGATCCAATGAACCTCAAAGATGTGTCCGTCGCACCGATAGCTTCTTTGTTTTATGAGCCGGATGACCGGGAACGATGGGACGATTTCCTAACGATGGCCTTGAGTGAGGCCCTCCAGAGCGTTCCAGGAAGACCCGTGAACCCCATCCTGGATATTAACGTCTTTAGACAAACTTTACAGAGTTTTGATTTTCAGCTGCCCCGCCCGCTGTTCGAATTACTTCCATGGGTTATCGACCAACTGCAAAGCGGGGTCGTCCAGATGACCCATCCGCGTTATTTTGGTCTCTTCAATCCATCCCCTTCGTTCCCCGCGGAGTGTGCCGAACGCATTGTGTCGGCATTCAACCCCCAGCTTGCCACCTCGACGACATCGCCCATCCCTGTCGAGATTGAAGCGCATGTCATCCGGTCGATCGCGCATCGGGCAGGGCTTCCACCCGGTTCCGCCGGTCACTTCACGACAGGTGGGTCCGAGGCAAATTTCACCGCTCTCATCTGTGCCTTGACGAACGCCAACCCGCGCTTCGGAGCTGATGGAGTTGCCGCCTTTGCGGGATCTCCCACCATCTACGTCTCCCAAGACGCGCATCTGGCATGGCACAAGATCGCACATCAGTGCGGGATAGGCCGCGCGTCTGTGCGTCTGATAGAAACAGACCATCTGGGTCGGATGGAGCTAAGTTCGCTGTTCGATATGATTGGATCTGACAGGGCTGCAGGCCACACGCCCGTCATGGTTGTTGCGACGGCCGGAACGACGGGCGCCGGGATGATCGACCCCCTGGCTGATTGCGCCGCTATCGCCCGTGTGGTGGGCGCCTGGTTTCATATTGATGCGGCGTGGGGTGGCGCGCTTATCGCATCGGACCGCTTGCGAGGCGCGTTGGCCGGAATCGAAACAGCGGATTCGATAACGGTGGATGGGCACAAATGGTTTGCGACAACCATGGCCTGCGGGATGTTCATCACCCGAGATGCAAGACTTCTCTCTGACGCGTTTCACGTCTCGACGAACTACATGCCGTCCAACGTCCAACATCTCGATCCGTATGTCACGACAGCCCAATGGTCGCGGCGCTTCCTCGGGCTTCGGCTCTTTCTCTCTCTGGCCGCGGCGGGGTGGGGCGAATACGCAAAATATCTGGAGCGGTCGGTTGCCCTGATAGATTTCCTGAAGGAGCAACTGGTCGAACTTGGATGGACGGTGGCGAATGACTCGCCGTTGGCCGTACTATGCGTAGAACCGCCGATGGGCTTCCCGAGCGTTCGTTCTATCGTACGCGATATCGTTGCTTCGGGTTCTGCCTGGATATCGATCACGACGTTCAAAGGCCGGGATGTTATTCGGATCTGTGTCACCAATGGTCGGACGATGCCGCGAGATATCCAAGCCTTGGTGCGATCTCTGCGACACTTCGCACGCGGTGGAGAAGATCTGGCGCGGGATAGTCAAGAAGAGGGCGTCAAGTAAAAAACATTAATTCAACATCTACCGGCAATGGCTGGGTTATCGGTCTCTGTCGGACTAATCATCTTCCTGCATCACTTCGGAGTGCCCAATCATGAAGGTCGTGGAACGCTTCCAATATCAGAAAACAATAGATGAAATTTGTCAGTTGGAATGGGACTCGCTAACAGCTCACGACATGATCTGTGTGGCGTGGGCGTATTACTATTTCTCGATCCAATTCCGGGAGAACCTCAAAATCGCCCGTAGCATTTATCCGAATGACGAAAAACTGAAAGATCTGGAGCGCGAGGAATGCGATACTGACAACCTTTCTCCCTGGCCAGGAGTAGCCGATGTTGGAGAAAAGATGAACCATGACGAGTACATGCGAAGAGTGCTCGAAATGCACTCTATCGATTTGTCGCAAGTGCGATATTTCAAATCGGTCGGAGAAGGCTACCTGGAAGAAATGCGGGGACTGGATGACGTTTCCCGGGCGCTCAGCATTGCGAGCTATGAAGATGGCGGTCTCGAAAGGATATTTAGGGCCATTCTCGAGTTTCGTCATTGGGACAACGCACTTTTAGGCGCGTTCAGGCATTTCCTGTCCGAACACATACGTTTCGACTGTGACCCAACTCAGGGTCATGGCGCGCTGAGTCGTCATTTAAGGCCAGACGATCGCGTTCTGCCCCTGTGGAGCTCTTTCAAGTCTATTCTTATCACATGTGTGCCCAGATTGTCTCCCTGGTCGGGATCTGGCTCCGAGCTTCCTGCATGGGAAGGCTCCATTGCGCAACAGGAGAGCTGAGTGGTCTCTCGCTCCGCGGTGAATGATTGGGTGCGTGCGCTTCAATACAAAAAGCAACTGTACGCCAGTTCCAATACGACGCTTCTTTCGATGATCGAGGATCTGGCCGAAACGCGGGGGGATGCGCTCGCACTGTTTGGGCAAGGCGGGCAGTTGACCTATCACGGGCTTGTCGAGCGGTCGTATTGCTACGCAAACTGGACGTTGACCCAGGCCATAGCAAAAGGCGACGTCGTTGGCCTGCTAATGCCAAACTGCACGGATTACGTTGCTATTTGGCTAGGTATCACGCAAGCCGGCTGTGCCGTTGCACTGATCAACACGAATTTGGTCGGCGATACCCTTGCCCATGCCATCCGCGTAGCCGGGGCGAATCATCTTATCGTGGCAGATTCCCTGTTGAAAACTGTCACGGCCACGAAACTTCCGGCCGGAATGCGCGTTTGGGTGCACGGCGACGGCGCCGAGAGCAATCTGCCGCGGATTGACCGCGATATTGGACGTTACGGCGGTGAGCGCACGAATGCTCTCCGCGCACGACTGCCCTCGCGTCGAGATCGGGCTCTGCTAATCTACACATCCGGGACAACTGGCGCTCCGAAGGCCGCCAACGTCACACATGAGAGAGTGCTGGAATGGAGCTTCTGGTTCGCCGGTATGACGGACGCCCAACCTGAAGACCGGCTATACAATTGCCTTCCTATGTACCACAGTACGGGCGGCGTGGTCGCGATCGGGTCGATGCTGGTTGTCGGCGGGTCGGTCATGATCCGCCCCCGCTTCTCAGTCAGCCGCTTTTGGGATGAAGTTGTCAGCGGGGGCTGCACGGTTTTCCAATATATCGGCGAACTTTGCCGCTATCTCGCAAGAAGCGAGCCACAGCCGCTGGAATCCACTCATCGACTCCGGCTTTGCTGCGGAAACGGTTTGCGCGGCGACGTGTGGGACGAATTTCAAAGTCGATTCCGCATCCCGCGGATCCTGGAATTCTATGCCGCCACGGAAGGCCACGTATCCTTGTACAATTGCGAGGGGAAGGTGGGCGCCATTGGACGTATTCCAGCTTTCCTCGCGCATCGATTTCCGGTGGAAATTATTCGGTCCGATATTGATACCGGCCAACCACTGCGTGACGACGGCGGGTTTTGCATTCGGTGCGCGATAGATGAACCTGGAGAGGCAATAGGGCAAATCAGCGGCGGAAGCTCATCACCGGAAAGGCAGTTCGACGGTTATTCCGATCCGAAAGCATCCGATGCCAAAGTGCTGCGCGACGTATTCTCCGTAGGGGATCGTTGGTTCCGGACAGGTGATTTGATGCGGAAGGACAAGGCCGGCTACTATTATTTCGTCGATCGCATCGGCGACACGTTTCGCTGGAAGGGCGAAAACGTCTCTACCGCAGAGGTGGCCTCGGTGGTTGCGGCCTGCAAGGGTGTCATTGACTCGGTTGTCTACGGGGTGGCGATCCCGGGTAAAGAAGGCCGTGCCGGCATGGCGGCGATCACCACGGATGAAAGCTTCGACTTTGCAGTACTCAATGCGCACCTCCATGCAAATTTACCAGCATATGCCTGCCCATTATTCATTCGCCTCTGCAGTGACATTCCCAGGACCGGCACCTTTAAATTGATGAAAAATTCCCTGGCGCTTGAGGGTCTGTATCCGTCCATGCCAACCGACACAGTTTGGTTCAAAGACCAAAAGGTCTGTCCGGGATCATTCGTGCGTCTGGCGTCGCGACCTGATGACCAGTTGGCTTCGATTTGACGTAGCTGCCCTACTGAAGGCGGCGCAAATCCGCGGCGAAGTGCATCAGGTCAATACGCAACAGGCGTAGGACCATCACATAGACAATGGCGCCCACGCCCCCGCCGCTCATCACCATGCCGAGGGCGGATTCCGATACCAGGGGCAGAAGCGGGACCAGGTGGACAACGCCGGCCGCTGGGATGATCGCAAAAATACAACGTATGGCGAAATCGATGACCGGCGGTCCGGGCACTTCCGGACATTTTCGCAGAAGCATGCTCAATATCACGGTCTCGTCCACCAAGGTGGCCCAGGCAGCACCCTCAGCCCCACAATAAGGTATCAGGATCGCATTGAGCAGAACGCCCGTTCCGGCGCCAACGGCCATTACCCGAAGGAACGCATTCTGCCGGCCTATTGCCAGCATCGACGTCCCGAAACCAATATTCAGGGCGACGACCAAGGCGTTCAGCAGCAGCACGACAACAGTCTGCGACGCGGGCAGATAGGCGGGTCCAAAAACAAGTGTGAGAATATGTGGGGTCAGCAAGCACCCGAATACGGTGGTGGGGACTGCGCAAACGATAATGCCCTTCAGGAAGAGCTCCATCGACCGCTCGCGTTCCGCGACTTGCGTCGTCAAATTGGCAATGCGCGGCATGAACAGTGTGGCGATCAGATTGGGGGCAGCAATAGCAAGGATGAACAGTTTCCAACCCGCACTGAAGAAACCAACTTCGGTGGCGTTGCGTGTCAGGCCAAGCATCACGATGTGCGTGTTGTAGGTGATGGTTATCATCAACAACGACCAAAAAAAAGACGTCGAACCCCGGATGACCTGGAAGTCTGTTCGGCTGGGCAGTCGGATACGCGGAATGCCGAACTCGGCCGCATAGTGCGTTAGCAGCGCTAGATTGGTCATCATCTGTGTGCCGACAGCGATACAGACCGCGAACACAAGGTCGTCGGGGTTTTGGACCAGCCAGAGTATGCCCAAAACATTGACCAGGCTGGCCACAATCTCCCGCCACGCGACCAGCCGCATGCGTTGCAGCCCCTGGTAGACGCAGGTCAGCCCGATCGCTGAACTGAACAGGTTGGCACCTTGGATCAGCACCACCGTCCGCGCTATCGCGCTGGTTTGCAGCAGGGACATGCTGCCAAACAGAAGGATGATCATCCCAGCCGCCAGCAACAGGCGCATCGCAATGACACTGTTGACCAGTGATCGTAATCGCGAACTGTCGGCCGCGATCTCTCGTGTCAGATACGTCTCAAAACCCCAATTCACCACAATGAGAAAATACGAGACGTATGACGCCGCGAAACTGTTGACGCCGAAATTCTCGGCCCCCAGCGCATGAGCCAGACGGCTTGTCGCGACCAGATTCAAACACAGTGCCCCGGCGCGGGCTGCTCCCAGATAGCAAAGATTGGAAAATAGCGATTCCGTTCGTCGCAGCGGCATGCACAGTGCTCCGGTCAGGCTGTAAGTAAAAGACCGGGCAAGCCAGGTCGCCGAACAGACATAAAATAGGTCATCCTCATTTTATATATAGAAGCTCCCGGGCGAAATGGTCTTTGATCGATGTCGGGTATCTGATGCAGGTCGGATCCAAACATACCGACTCCGTTACAATAGGGCGCGACCGATGGTCGGGCCTGAAGCGTGCCCGCAAAGTGGGATGAAGAGAGCCGTGCCGTCCATAATCAAAAAGGCTGATCCCCAGTACAAAGGGATGCTGTGACGCGACCGGTTCCGGTATTGCACCGATCAGGCGGGATGAGACACGATTGGGCGCTGGCGATCAGCAGGCAACCATGCAAACGAGCATATTAATGATCCGGAATGCCTATTAGTACGACTACAATCTTCCGGCGACTTGTCTGCATGATTGGCAAGGACGGCTCCGCTGGCGGGCCGATCAAGAATTTCTGACATGATACTTAAAGGACCTCTGATCGTGAATGGCGAGCGACAAACGGGAAGCCTCGGAGGTCTAACCTGGAACGACGTGCTGCCAACCAAAATGCCACCACCGAACCAGGCTCGGTCTGCCGGTCAGGAGCGCACATTCGTGCTGTCTAGAGCCTATGGCATGGTAAGGAACGGGTGGGACGCCGCCAGCACCTATTCCCGACTGCACGACCGCGTCTCATTCCACGACCGCCGAACCGACGCGCCCGTCCTGGTCTGCATGCTGGCAGGCTACAAACCCGATCTTTGGCGCTTCGTCATGCCGCGCTTCCGCGCCGCGCTTCCGGAAGCCGATATATGCATAGTCTCGCCGGGCCTGCGCCATGACGATCTCGCCGACCTCTGTCGCCGTGAAAGATGGAGTTACCTGAGTACGGCAACCAACGATGTCGCGTTGGCGCAGAACGTTTGCTATCGCCTGCACAACTCAGCGAAGATGATCGTCAAGCTCGACGAAGACATGTTCCTGTTGCCTGATACCATCAATGAGCTGTTGGCCGCGTATCGCGACATCAAAGCGCAGGGCGTGGTGGATCCCGGGTTCGTCGCGCCGATGATTCCGCTAAATGGGTTCTGTTACCGTTATCTGCTCGAAATGCTGGGGCTGCTCGACGACTACGAAGCAGCCTTCGGTCGGGCGCAGCTCGCAACGTCGGGTCTTCCCGTCCACACCGATCCCGCGGCGGCACGGTGGATATGGGAGCGGACGGCGCCACTCGCGGCAACAGCGGCTCGCCTCAATTCGTTGGAACGGCGTGTCCTTCTCTGTCCGATCCAGTTCAGTATCGGTCTGATCGCCTTCGAGCGCGAGTTCTGGCAGCAGATCGGGTCCTTTGTGGTACATCGCCACCGTTTGCTCGCCGGCCTCAGCACACTCGGGGGCGACGAGGCCTATCTTTGTGCGCGGGCGGTAGAGACGTCCCGGCCCGCGGTCGTAACGACGGCCGCACTGGCCGGCCACTTCTCCTTTGGGCCGCAGTATGCGGGGTTGAAAGCCCTGCTCGACGAGCGGCCAGAACTGTTCAGCGCGTAACCAGGTCGCATCGGCGACACCACCGCCTCCAACGGAGACCGCAAGCTATGCCACGCTGGGATTGGTTGATTGTCGGCGCCGGGTTCACCGGTGCGGTATTGGCCGAACGGATCGCGAGCCAGCTCGACCAGTCGGTGCTCGTTATCGACCGGCGGGGCCACATCGCCGGTAACGCCTATGACAGTCCGGAGAACGGACTGCTGGTGCATCGCTACGGGCCACACATTTTCCACACCAACAGCGAACGCGTGTGGACGTATCTCAGCCGGTTCACGACCTGGCGCCCCTACTTCCACCACGTCCTTGGCATGGTCGACGGCCGTCACGTGCCGATCCCGTTCAACCTCAACTCCATCCTGGCGCTGTTTCCGCCGCGGATGGCCGACCGGTTGTGCGAAACCCTGGTCGATCGGTTCGGCTTCGGCCAAAAAGTGCCTATCCTGAAGCTTCGCGCCGAGGCGGACTCCGAACTCCGTTTTCTCGCCGACTACGTGTACGCCAACGTCTTCGAGGGTTACACGCTCAAACAGTGGGGCATGCGGCCCGAGGATCTCGCCCCGAGTGTCACGGCACGGGTCCCGGTTTTCGTCAGCCGCGACGACCGCTACTTCCAGGACCGCTATCAGGCGATGCCGCGGGATGGCTACACGGCGCTGTTCAAACGGCTGCTCGATCACCCGCGCATCACCGTGGAACTCAACACGGAATACAAAGACGCAGCGCCGGCCGTTCGGCACGACCGCACCGTGTTTACCGGACCGATCGACGAATTCTTCGATTTCGCCGAGGGACCGCTGCCCTACCGCAGCATTCGCTTCGAACGTCGTCGGGAAGCGCGAACGGACGGACTGCCGGTCGGCACGGTCAATTACCCCAATGAGTTCGATTTCACCCGCATCTCCGACCAACGGCACCTGAGCGGTAGGCCCGACGCCGAACCTTTGCTCATCACCGAATATCCGGAGCCTTACACCCTGGGCGTGAACGAGCCGTATTATCCGATCCCGAGCACGGCAACCGCCGACCTTCTGAACCGATACCTGACAACCGCCGCGACCCTTGAAGGGCGCGTGTTTTTCGCGGGACGGCTCGGCGATTATGCCTATTACAACATGGATCAGGCCTGCGCCCGAGCGCTGGCGCTGTTCGAGAAGCGAATCGCGCCGCTTGCGGCCGGCGGGCTTGCGGCATGCCAGACCGAACGAAATCTGATCGCGTTTTCCGGCTGACCACGACGTCGCACGATCTTTGTTTTGGCGCACCATTGCGGGATTGCCGGCAGCCCGGGGCTGACGGAGCTTGCGTTCGAAACAGCCTTCGATATTGTATTATATTGAATTTACGTGTGCTCGAGATGCTGTTTTTCCGATTCCGTCATTGTTCAAGGCGCCGTTCCGGTTCGGCCCTGCCGTTGCTGGCAGGCTTTGTGCTGACGGCATGGCCAATGGCGCTGCGTGCGCAGAGCATCGACACCTATTTTCCGTCCGGTGTCGGAGGTTACGACGAGCAACTGGGGGTGACTGTCCAGTCGCGGGCACGTCCCTTGTACGCGGCCCCGGGCATCAACCTGGATGGTTTCAATATCCAGCCCAAGCTCGATCAATCCTTATTCTATAACTCCAATCCGATCGGTACGTCTGGTCAGGGGACGTGGGGGTCCAGCACCACCGCATCGGTCACCGCCGGATCGCTCTGGTCACGCAACAGCCTGGGTCTGTCGCTCGGCGTCGATACGTTCCGGTATTTTTCGCTGCCGACATTGAACCACACCAACTGGAACATTGGGGTGGGTGGCGGCTACACGATCGGGGACAGCCAGCTTGTACTGGCTTATTCACATCAATCCTACGCTCAACTTGGCACCAGCCTCGGAACGGTGCAGACTCAGACTCCCATCCTCGACGCAATCGATTCGGCCCAGCTCAGCTACACATTCAATTTCAGCCGTTTTTCGGTTACCCCGGATGTCAGTGCCACCAGTTACCGGTTTGGCACCGCGACGGTGCTCGGTATTCCCCTGAACCAGCAATATCTCGATCGGAACGCCCTGGCGGCCGGCGTAACCACCCGGTATGCGATGAGCGACGAAGGCGGATTGCTGCTCGTCGTGCGCGGCGTCGATAGCACGTACACCAACCCGCAGCCCGGTGTGCCCAGCAACGACTCCAAAAATTTCCTCCTGCTGGCCGGGCTTGATTATCAAGCAAAGGGTGTCTGGCGCTACCGGCTGTTGGCCGGCGTGGAAATGAGCACATTTGCAGCGGCGCAATATACCACCAATACATCACCGACCGTGCAGGCGAGTGTAATCTGGACTCCAACCGGCACCGTAACCCTCACCGGCACCCTGACTCGTTCCGTTCAGGCTCCCCAATCCGCGGGAACAAACGGCTTTGTTCTGACGAGCGCAAATCTGATCGCCGATTATGAGTTCAGACGCAATATCCTGCTTCAGGCACGGGGTGGCCTACAATATGCGCAATACCTCCAAGGGGGCGCGCAAACCAATTTCACCTTGGGCGCGGGTGTCAGTTGGCTGTTGAACCGCAATTTGCGGCTCTCGCTCGATTACGACACCACCGTGCAGTCAGGCACCACGACTTTTTCGACGCCTATCAATCCCAACACGCTCGTCTCGGGCCAGTATAATCAAAGCCTGCTGGCGTTGACGTTACACGTGGCGTTTTAGGGCCCGCCGGGAAATAAACGAATCGTCTGGCGAGCGCCGCCAGCCTCTCGTCGTCATGGCGGGCCTGCGCCCGCCATGACGAGGCTGGGCGACCGTCACGCGCGTAAAGGCTGAATCCCGACGCCCCAGATCTCGCCACGAGGTGATAATACCGCACCGCGGCGCCAAGGCCCGGCGGTATATTCATCGGATCGCCCTGCAGAAGCACATAATCCACCGGAATCCCGGCGGCACGCTCGAACGACGGTATATCCGCGACCTCTATCGCGCCTCCCCAGCAGTCCGGCGCCTAGTGGAAAATCAATTGTTGAGGGTCCAGACCGGGACGGGCAGCAATCGGATAGTCGACATCCGCCACTACCCGATGGATCGGTATCTGCTCACGCAGCGCGGATCCAATCACCACGGCATTGAGTATGCCTGTGCAGGCGACGATGACTATGCGCGTTTTCACGGTCCATGGATGAACAGCGCAGATCAGCAGGGCCGCCAGGAACGGCAACAGGACCATCCGCCGTATGTGCGTCCACCCGCCTCCGGCGACATTCGGAAAAGCGGCAACCCGCACGAGCCCACTTGCGACCAGCAGGCCGTACCGGACGGTATCGAGGCGAGAGGCCGGATCGATACGCCACCAGCGAAGACGTCCGATCGCGGCTGCGAACGTTGCGCCAATGATGAGGACCGCGATACCCCGCGCCGCCAACACTGTTGGAGGACCGTTTGTCGCGCGGCACCCGGACCACGCAGGGTTTCGTGATGGACCTGTCTCGCCAGGAATTGGATCACGAGAAGCAATGCGGGCAGCGTGGAAAGAACAACCGGCTAATTGCGTGCCACCAGCGCGCGCAGGCTGACGCCGTTCATCGCATCGTTCATGAAACTGGGGGCAAGCCAGCATATCGTGAAGACAATCCCCAGGAGGAGGCCGCCCGGATGAGACAGGAAGGCAATGACCAACGCCGCCCCAGAGCCAACCCACCAATAGCCCCCTTCCCGCTCGGCCCGTACAAGCATCCCGAACGCCAGCAACCCTGCCGAGAGAGAGACAGAGAGTAGTTATATAGACCGAGAAAAAAACATCTCGTTCAGTGACATCGCCACCATCACGCCGACCCATGCCAAGGTCTGCGCACGGAGCGTGTTCATGACAACCAGCCCACGAGGGGAAGACTGACGAGGCACATTGCCTGCAAGATGGTCTCGGCCCAATCAGCACCAACAATGGCAATCGCCGGTCCGGCGATAAGATAGCCAATTAGATTCGGATCTAGCGCGCGGTTGATGACATAAACATGGGCTTGCAGGGGACCTGCAAGCCCGAACCAGAACATTCGGGCGAAGCTCATATGAACAGGCCCGTCATTCGTCGCAAACGGGCCGATGGATACCAGGCACCCCACGCAAGCCGCAAGCGCCAGAAAGATGGCGGCCCGTTCAACACGCAGCGCTGCACGGACTGTCACTATTGGCCGCGGTCCTAAGGACCGGGAACCTGTGGTCATTCCTACCACCGTCACGCGGCGTCCGTATGACGGTCGGTGCCGCCAAACATCATCTTGCACCGGCCGTCAGAAATATCGTTCGAAAATATCGATGACGTCGCCGGGCCGCACCTCCATGCCGCGCGGCACGCGCCCTTCGACCGAATGCCCGTCGCTGGTGCGCAAAATGGATGCGTATCCAGTCTCGGCCCGGTACGAGAATCCGCCGGCGATCGCGACCGCGGTCAGCACCGTCATCCCCGGCTGATACGGGTATTCGCCGGGCTTGCTGACCTCACCCAGGATGAACACTGGCCGGTATTGCAGAACTTCAACCGAGACGCTGGGATTAAGCAGGACTTTCTTGACCGTAAGTTGCTTGGCAATGCTTTGCTCCAACTCGGTCGTTGTCAGTCCATTGGCCGGAATGGTCCCAAGCAGAGGGATCGCGATATCGCCCCGATCGTTGACCCTGAACTGTCCGGTGAGTCGCTCCTCGCCAAAGGTGATGATGCGCA
Source organism: Acidisphaera sp. S103 (assembly GCF_009765975.1). Lineage (GTDB taxonomy): Bacteria > Pseudomonadota > Alphaproteobacteria > Acetobacterales > Acetobacteraceae > Rhodopila. The sequence goes on from NZ_LMUJ01000059.1 coordinate 119,686, forward strand.
CGTCTTCACCAACGCCAAGCCGGTAGGGTCCGGCCGGTGTGGCCTGCAGAGGCGGCAGACCGGACCCCGGCGAGCACGCGGCCAGCAGCAGGCACACCGCCGCTACGCCGGCTTTGGCGGACCGGAATGGTCTCTTGGCAGAAGAGTGGGCAACCTCCGTTTCTGGCGCCCGGATCGGAATTGATCGCGTCATTGAACTCTCCCTACGTTAGATAATAAGTACGATGAGCCGGCGTATCGCCGCGGCGGTTGTCGTGGTGACGGGGACGACTGTGCTTGACGGGTTGCAGACATATGCAACAAGACGCTCCAGTCGTGCGTGGGCGGACCCGCGGGTGCCGGGTCGTTGCCGGCGAACGTCGCGCGCCACGCGTCACCGAGGCGATCCAAGGTGGTCGGCGGCTTCGGTTTTGCGGACCAGGTCAGTGTTTGGCCGCCCAGCACTCTGTCAACCCGATCTCGATACGATGTTGCGAGTGCGACCGTTTGGGAATGATAGAACCCTTCGGCCTGCCGCCAGTCGCCCGCCGCGGCGTAGAGCTGGAGCAGAAAACGGGCCGCGTAGTCGGCATTGCGCTCCGGATCAAAGGCGTCCTCAAGGGTTGTGAAGGCGTGGGGATGATAGAAAAGGTTGACTTGCAGGCATCCAGTGTCGATCGACGTGACGCCGCGCGCCATGGCGTCTTCGACCCATCGGACCGCCTGCACTTTGCTATCGAAATAAATGCCCCTGCCCTCGGCCTGCACCGTCCAGGGCCACGGCTCAACCCGATTCACGGTCGGGTCGAATCGGCCGGACTCCACCTTGCTGATGGCGAACAGCAGCCCCGAAGGCAGCCGGTGGCGGGCTTCCGCCGTCCGCACGGCGGCTTTGCAGAGCGTCTCCGGCCGCGCGGGGTCGGGCAAGGTTGGTTGCGCCTGGAGGTCCCCCACCGGCGGCGTGAGCAGCACTTGCCGTTGGGTGTCTGGCGGCCCTGACCAAGCCGGACAGGTCGATGCGATCAACAGGGCCGCGACCCACAGGCATCGAGCGAAAAGCGGCAGGCCGGTTGTTGAAAAGGGCATCTGCCGAGCCCTACCGAACGCGTCTCACGGCATCACCCAACCTGCGCGCCGAAGCATCCCAACTCAGACCGGTGGTGCGAACCCAACCGCGCGCCCGCAGCATGTCGGCAAGGCCAGGTTCGTCCAGCAGGCGCTCGATCGCATCGACGATCGTCTGTTTTCTCGCGTTGTCGAAGTAAAGCGCGCTATCGCCGCAAATTTCCTCGACAGCGTTGCCGCCCGCCGCGAGAACCGGACAGCCACAGGCCATCGCTTCCACGGGTGGCAGCCCGAAGCCCTCATAACGGGATGGGAACAATAAGCATACGGCATTTTCGTAAAGCGCGCGCAATTCGGCATCGCTGACGCGGCCCAGCCGGCGTTCGGCAAAACCGAGCCCGTCAATACCCTGGAACACAGCAGCCTGGGACGCGCCGGCGACGGCGATCGCCATGCCACGCCGTTCCAGCGCCGCGGCTGCGCCCTGCAGCGTAGAAAGGTTCTTGTGCGCCACGCGATTGCTGACAACCAGGGCAAATTGCCGCGGCCGCAGGCCATGCCGCTCCAGCACGCTGGGATCGGCCTGCGCGCGAAGGATGTGGTCGGCGCCTTCGTACACGACCACGATGCGCTCGGGATCGAGGCCCAGCCGCGCGACGATGCGGTCGCGGGAGAATTTCGAAACCGTGGCCACCTGGGCACCGGTCCGCACCAGGCAATGCTGCAGCGCCTTGTACCAGGCGCGGAACCGCAGCGAATACGACTCCGGCGTATCGAACACGCCAGCATCATGGATGACCACCACTTGCCGCTGTCCGGTCAGCATCGGCCCGGTATTGCCGAGATTGAGAAGGACGCCGTCGCGTGAGGCACCGGGCAATTCCGTCTGTTCCCACAGGTGGCCCCGCAGTCGTCCCACCTCCTGGAGTTGAAGTCGCTTGAAGGATGACGCGATGCCGACGCCGGCATCCGCTCCCGCCATCCTGGGCGTCAATACAATCGTCCTGGGCCACTCGCTGCCAGCCATCAGCCGATCTATCGCGGCCGTTATTTCCAGCGAAAAACGCTGCACTCCGCTCACCGATTGCCCGAGGAACCGGCCGTTGAGAAATACTGCCCGCGTCATCTTAAGAAGCTCCCCTGCGCGACGACCGCGGCTGCCTTTGCACTGGTCGTCGGTAGCGATCCGGATCGCCTGACCCGACCCGACGCATGTCGATCGGACTCGATTGACATGCGTGCGGAGACACCAATCACGCAGCCGAGTTGCAGAAAGAACGCCAGCGAAGCAATGGTTGGCGCCGAGAACAGCGCCGCGGTGAACTGACCGCAAAGCGCCGCGGAGAACCCGTCCACCAAAAGATGTCCGGTATGATTTCGTCCAGCGGCCTTGCCGCGGAGCACGAGCCGCGTTGTGCGCAGACCCAGCCACAGCACGGCCACAACGCCGAAGACTCCCGCGTTTGCCAGCAAGCCGGGAATCAGGCTTGAACTGCGGAAGCTTCCCCAACCGACCCCAAGACCATAGGTCTTCGTCACCGTATCCAATGCCGCCAGATCGGTTCCCGTCCGTTCGGAAAATGAATCGCTGTCGCTTTTGGTAAGGGTGGAGTCCACCACGGAACTCACGGCATTGAGTAGCGCCGGTTTCATGATCAACACCGGCGTGACTGCGATAAGACCACTCAACATCAGCACGCCGCCCGTTTTACCCAGCCGGGCGAGCGCCTGGCCGTCCGCTCGTGCCGCGGTAAAGATCAGGATCAGGGGCAGACCGACCGCAAGAGTCAGAATCCCGGTGGTCGAAGTGGACAGCAGCATCGCCAGGATCGCCAGTGCGAGCAGCCAGGTCATGTGCATCATCTGATGGCCATGGGCCGTCAGCCACAGGCAGCAGAAGCAAAGGCCGGAAAGATAAAAGGCGAGGCCAGCCGGTTCCGAGAACGGACCCTGGATCCGCGGAACCGAGCCCACCAATTGCTCAACGATGGCCCAGCTTGGATTTGAGTAGAGAATCTCGGTGGGAAAAGGGAGGCCTGCGATACGAGAAGCGAATTGCCAGAAGGCGAGCCCAACCACGACATAGCCGCCAAGCAGATAGGCGCTCATGATGCTGCGATAAGGAATCGCCGGCCGCGTCATGAACAGTGCGGTCGCCGTGGCAACGACAGCGTTCATCGCCAGGTAAAGCGGCTGGGTAACATTGCCCGCACTAAAAGCGAGTGGCACAAAGCCCGGCTGCAGTGGATCATTTTTCTGCGGCGCGACCATGATGGTTCCAGCGAACGCGTCCGGCAACACCACCACCGAGAGCACTGCGTAGCCGAGTAACGCAAGCAACGGCGTCAGTGCCCAGAAGACCGAGGCTTCGGCAGAATAGCGCATGCCCAGCGCGTATTGTGCCACGATAAACGTCAGGAACATCAGGCCGGGGACCAGAGCGGTTGGCAAACCGAAGGCGCCGATCACCATTGCTGCTCCAGCCTCGAACACAGCGGCGACGAATGCCAACTGCAGAAGCCGGACGGGGTTCATCGCCCAGATCAGGGTGAGCGGCACGAGGGCGAGGCCCAGAATGGTCGGGTGCATGCCCTGATCAGCTCCGGGCCGCTCGGTCGATGTGGTAGCCTTCGTAATGACTGAAGGCAAACGACATGCGACCGGTCGAAATCGCCGCCGTGCGCCGATTAACGCGGGTCATTATCGCACCCATGACATTGGCGCGGCTCTCATACAGTAACCGCAGCGCATCCCGAGCGGCGGTACGGGGCGTTTTCTCCCAACGGACAATCATCAGCGTCGCATCGACCTGTGGCGCCAGGACCAACGCGTCAGCCACGGGCAGAACCGGTGGCGTATCCAGCACGATCAGGTCGTAGCGTTTCCGAACCGCGACGAGGAAGGCGGACATGCTGCGCGAAGCAAGCTGCTCCTGCGGGTCGTGGTTTGTGCGGCCCGCGGTAATCACGTTCAGCCGCGGCGCCGGTTCGTGCATAACGCTCCAGGTATCACCGAGCAGATCGCCGGCGAGTATCTCGTTCAGGCCCGGCGCGGATGGCAGGCCGAACGTTTTGGAGATCACAGGGCAACCGAAGTCGCAATCAACAAGCAGCACGCGCCAGCCCGCCGCCGCGGCATTGCGAGCGAATGATGCGGCGAAGAACGATTTGCCGTCCTTGGGCAAGGCGGAGGTGACCATGACAAGCTTGGGTCGCCCTTCACCCAAGGCACGCATCTGGCCGCGCAGCTTGTCGATTGACGCGTTGAAAATGATCGCGGCTTTGCCCTTACGCCGCTTTTGCAATGCTCTAAACGAAACATCCGGGACGATCGCGATGAGCGGCAGGCCGAGTGTTGCCTCAAGTTGCTCGGGCAGGCTGAAGCCGCCGCGGAGCCGCTCCAAGACGCAGGCGAGCGCGACGCCGACCACCAACGACAGCACAGCCGCGACCCCAAGCATCCGCGTACTCTGCGGTGCCGACGGGCCCAGCGGCGGTTGCGCCGCCGATACCAGCGAGGCGGCC
>NZ_LMUJ01000059.1:124383-138334 GCF_009765975.1 Acidisphaera sp. S103
CTCTCGTAGATGGTGCGCGTCGCCCGCGCCTGGGTTTCCAACGCCTGCAGCCCAACCTGCGCCGAATTTTCGCTGCTCACCGCACCGCGCAGCTGCTCCATCTGGCGCTGCAGCGCCTGTTCCTGCCCACGCGCGGTTTTGACTTCCGTGGCAAGACTGCTGGCGACGTTGGACATTTCCTGCTGGGTGCGAAATTGTAGTTTACGCAATTGCGCGTGCACCGCGGCCAGTTCCGGGTTCCCGGCACCCTGAGAGCTGGCGAGTTGCGCCTCACGTCCGGCGATGACGGCGGTTTGCGCAAGAAGCTGCCCGATTATGGGTGAAACAAGCACCTCAGGCAGCGTGCTGGCTTGCGTCTCGCCACGCATCGCGGCCTCGGCCTGCGCAAGCTGTGCTTCCTTGCGGGCCCGCTCGCGGGATACGTCCACGAGTTCGCGGCTGATCGTATCGAGCTGCTGGCGGTTGATTGTCTGCGTCCGGGCCGCACTGCCAGGGTCGTCGGTCGGCGGTTCCTCGTCCAGCCGGTGCTGCTGACGGTACTGCTCCACCGCCGTGTTCGCGGCCCGCAACTGTCCGGCGAGCGTGCCTATCTGCTCCTGAAACCAGTCATGGGCTTTTTGCATCGCGGCGAATTTTTCCTGCCGCTTAAAGTCGAGGTAATGCTTCGCGATTTCGTTGGCGATCCGCGCACTGAGTCCTGGATCCTGCGTCGTGACCATCACGTTCAGCACGCTGGATCGTATTTCATTGGCAAATCCGATCTTCGCAGCAAGCACCGCGGTCGCGATTTCGACGAGTGCCTGCTGCGTCGGAGGCACCACCTCTGGGGTAGGTATCAAGCCGCACCTCTGCAGCAGCGCCCTCGCCTGGAAAATCAGCCCCCCGCCTTTCGGCTCGAATTCCGCGACGTCGGTCAGATGCTGCCCCTCGACAACACCACGGACCAGCGCGGGCGAACGGAGTATGTCGATCTGGGTACGCACCAGACCGCTGACATCGCCGGTATCTGGCGAGATAGCCTGCAGGTCGCTCACCTGCGTGCGTTGTGGTTCAATAAGGATTGCCGCTTCGGCTGTGTACAGCTTCGGCATGTGCTTGACGAAGGCGATTGTGCCACCGATGCCCAGTACGAAGGTCAGCAGAACGATCCGGAAATGGCGCCTCAGGATCGATTTTAGGCGCCCCAGCGGGACAGCAAGCGGCTCAAGCCGTCCGGTAGGATCGTCCATGGGTGCAAATCTGATCGGGCTGGCTGATTCATCTTGTTTTTCAGGCACATCACGCTGCATGCTGCTAACCTCACCCTAACGGCTGATGGCGACAAAGATTTCGAACCATAGGGTCGATTGCTCCCGGCGAAGTCCTGCCACAACGTTTACTCAGAAGGCGGGCTGTGTAGCTCGCCGCGGCGACAGGCTTGACGAGGACAGTATGCGCACTCTCAACCAGGGAAAGGACAGCGTGCGTCTCAACATCGCGGTCGGTATCCCGACGATTGGACGAGCTTCCATCCTGCGCGAGACGCTGATCGAGCTTGCGCGCCAGAACCGCCGCGCTGACAGCGTGATCGTGTGTGGCGCCAAACCCGCCGATGTCGATGGGGCGGCGGAAGCCTATCCGGGCACGATGTTGCTGCTCTCCGAACCAGGGTTGCCGCGTCAACGCAATGCCGTTACCGAGGCGGCCGTAGAAGCCGACATCGTCATATTCTTCGACGACGATTTCCTTCCGGATCCCGATTACCTGGCTGCCGTCGAGCATTACATGACGCGCGATCCGCAAATCGTCGTCGCCACCGGCCTGGTACTCGCCGACGGTATCGGCGGCCCGGGTCTTGCTCCCGACGAAGGCCGATCCGTCCTGGCGTGTTACGCAGCCCCGGCCGGCCGGCGATCGCCTGACGTACGACCCGCATTTTCCGGTTACGGATGCAACATGGCTGTCCGCCTTGCACCGATGCGTTCGCACGGAATTCGCTTCGACGAACGGCTGCCACTCTACGGCTGGCAGGAAGACGTCGATCTCTCCCGCCGTCTGGCGGAGTTCGGTCAAGTGGTGCAGATCGACGCCGCATGCGGGGTCCATCTCGGCGTCAAGTCTGGCCGTGGCTCCGGTGTGCGGCTCGGTTATTCGCAGGTCGCCAATCCGCTTTATATCTCCGGCAAGCGACGCGGCTATCCCTTGCGGCGGGCCATCACCCATATCGCCTGCAATATGGCAATGAACACCGTGCGCGCGATGTGGCCCGAACCCTATGTTGACCGGCGCGGACGGCTGCACGGAAACCTGCTCGCGCTGTTTGATCTGACCGTCGGCCGGATGACACCGGAGCGCATCCTCGACCTTTAGACCGGGCGGGCATGCGTTGCTCATGCGAACGCACCGATCGACGCTGATTGGGCAGCACTTGGCGGGTCGAAGGGGAAGGATGGTGCGGTCTTGCCGATCCGGCAATGCGCCGCCTCGGCAAAACGGGCGTAGTAATCGGGCTGCTCGGCCAGACGACGAAGCATGGCGGCGGCTTCGTCGAGATCGGGCTCTGCCCAGATACTCCCTTTATAGATTGCGGATGTATCGTTGACCGGGACCAGCGTGTACGGAACGAGATGACTGTCAGCCGCGGACATGAACGTAAGATTGCCTGACCAGCCCGTGGCGACGACTGGCACGCCATGCGCCATCGCCTCCATCATTGGCAATCCAAAGCCCTCTGCACGATGTAGCGATAACAGGACGTCCGTGTTTTCGTAGAGCGCCGAGATTTCCGTAGTATCGAGATAGCCTTTAACAACTCTGACATTCGTGCCGGCCAGCAGATCGCCGAAGGAAGCTTCGAGCGACCTTATGTCCTCATCCCGGCCGGAGAGCTTCAGCACGAGGCGTACCGCCCGAGAGGAGCCGAATGCGGCGCGGAAGGCCCGCAGCGCGCCCTCGGGATTTTTACGCGATAGGCTCGAACGGCTGTCAGCCATGGCGAGCACCGTGAACGGTTCGTAGAACCGCCGCCGCCGCGGTACCGGGCGGACAGGGACGTAGTGCGGCACAACATGGATCGGCTTCGCGGATAATCGAGCGAGGCTCGCCCGTGAGAATGCGCTCGGCGTCCATATTTCGTTAACGTTCCGGTCGCAATCCATCCAGTCCGGCGGCGGATCCGGCAGTTCCCACGCCCAGTAAGCGATACGATGTGCCTTAGCCACATGCGGCAGGACGCTGCCGATCAGGCTCGCGGTTTGGGGCCCGCCGGCATGGAACACATATGCCGAACCTGGGCGATGCGGCATCCGGAACAGCGGATTGCGCACCGATGGTGTCACGTCCAGCAGTTCGGCATCAATACCTAGTTGACGCAGGGTATTCCATTGCAGCCGCGCGCCGCTGGCGATACCGTTGTTACGCCCCAGCGCGGCAACTACGATCACCCGGTGGAAGTCACGTTTGCCCGAGTGACCACGCAGAAAGCGATGGGTCAACATTTCAGTGCCAGCCAGGTAACTGCTCGTCAAAGACCGCTTCAGACTGGCATGGAATGCCGCCATCTGCTTTCCCCATCACAATATACAGTAGACTGAAGAAGATCTCAGACAAAATGGCAGATAATTAGTCCGATGATCTAGTACCGTCGAAGTCTTGCAGGAGCCTTTGTGCCTTGTAGGCGACCTGAGTTCGGTTGGTGGCGCCCATTTTACGCATAATGTTTCGGACGTGGACCTTCACTGTACTCTCGCTCATGCCAAGCTCGTAGGCGATGATCTTGTTTGCTTTGCCTTGCTGCAAGTGGCTGAGAACCGCCACCTGCCGCGATGTCAACCGGTTCTGCCGCCCCGGCGAGCGGTCCGGCCGCGTGGTCAGCAGTAGGTCAACCGGCGCGAAAGTGCCTCCAGCCTTGACGAAGTGAATTGCCGCCATGGTGATCGCCAGGCTCGCCGTTTGCGTCGGGACAAAGCCACGCGCACCACTCTTCAAGGCTGCACGCATAAACTTCGACTGCTGTATAAGATCCGCGTCGGAGAAGATGATGACAGGGATGGTCGGAAACGCCTGGCAGATCGCGGTATTGGCCTGCATGATCGCCATTTCGGAGATTTCGGTCCCATGGGGATGGTAAATGATGAGATCGAGATCGTTCCGAGCCTCGGCGATGCAGTCCTTTACGGTCAAGAAGCTGAATATCGATATCCCTGGATGCATGTCATCCAATACTTTCGTCAGGCATTCCTGGGTGAGGCGGTAGTAATCGATCAAAGCAATGTTAAGCGTACTGAGAGCCCCGTCTGCCAGTCTGGCCGGCTGCGTGCCGAAGCCGATCTCTGGGTCTGTTCCGGTCACGGTGCTCTCATCCTCCACCGGACCTTTGGACCAAGTCAGTACCGACGTCGGGACGACTGGATGTACATTATGCCCATTTATCACTGAAGGTCCCCCTTTGTGGTGGATCGGTAATCAAGATAATCATCACAATAGGACAACCTTGTCAAAATTTATCTATTCATTGCAGTCTACCTCAAATAGCACCCCCCTCCAAAAATTTGCCCAAAAGAGGTAACCCTATTGCGCGAAAGATTCGAAGTCAGCAACTTAAGGTTGTATATACACACGTCTAATTTGAATGAGAATCGGCCGTAACTATCGGTCTGTAGACATTTTTTTGCGTTTTCAGGCCTGCCAATAGAAAGATATCGCCTCCTTCACGCTCTTCCAGGGACGGGTTGATTATAATCACTTATAAGGTGCCATCATCTCTTTGACCAATAAATGGTATCGATAGCCTGATCTATCACTAATGCGTTAGTGCGTTTTAGAGAGATTTCGCTACGTATTTCGCCTTGTCGGGTGTAATGTCCAGGGACCCGAAGGGTACGAAGGTGAAATCTGAACGGTCGTAGTATACGAACCGTGCTAGGACTTGGCACGCTGTTGTCACTTCAGCACGGCAGAGCAACTATCCTGAGATTCATCCATATTTCAGGATGCGTCCGCATGATGTGCGTTGGCGCAGTCGTCTTTTGCGATACGCCTGAGGATCGGTGGACATGTCGACTTTGGATCATTCGTATGGACTGATGTCAGAATTGGCATCTTTTCGCAATTTCCAGCAAGTCAGGCACAGGTACAGACTGCGTAATCGTTGTCAATGGAATTTGCATCGATCTGATTTTAGACAAAATTGTCATACTTCAATGGTATCTGGTTCAAGCAGGCTTATCACACGTACTTGGGTCATATTAGTTCCGAGGACCTGTCAACCAGCAACACACCCCATGTTACCCGACAATCGAGCTACCCCGCCTGTGTCAATGCGCTTCCGCCGACCCGCCAAACCGAGACGGTCGATGCGAAGGGATAAGAAAATGCAGCCGCTCGACCCATTCCTTCACGGTCGTTCGACCGGGCTGTGACGGGTCGTGAATAAACCGGTGGATACAACGACGGACGAGCTGGTTCTAAACGAAGGGTGTGACCCAGGACTTCTGATCTCAGCCACCTGAACCATGCTGGGGACGGTGCGCTGACCCATGTGCCATGGACGAAAGTGCGGAGCTTGACGGCTCGGGCCGCGGCGTTGAAAGCCAGGCTTGGTGATCCGCCAAAAACGCCGGACAATTTCGGGGTGCCACCTTCGCAAGGGTAGAAGTGAAACCAGCCGGGGAGGATGACCCGGACCCAGACGACATATGGACAGTTTGGGCTACCAAGGCGGCGGCCATCCGTTGGGCCGCGGACATCGCCAAGCCATGCCACGTGATATTATTGGTCAAGCCCCCCGTTCAGAGTGATGATCGTGGCCGCCACCATATACCCACGGCTCATGCACGCGATCAGCGACCGCCGTCTGGCCCCGTTGCTCCCGCATCGCCGCACGCTCGGATCAACGAGACGCGCTGGATGCGATGTCGCAGCACGCTACACCCCTGTTTCGACGCCAAGGTCGCGGCAAGCTTCGCCAGGCTGTGCCGCTCGCAGATCGTTTGCTCCGACAGGACCACATGGTTGGCGTGGCGGGCCCGCCGCTTCGATATGGTGCCAAGCGTGCAGCCCCCCGCGCTATCACGCACCAACCCGCGCCTACCGCCACCAATCACATGATCCGGGTTTGGTCGCGCGCGCGGGTCGTGATCCTGTCGGATCCGGCCTGAGCCTCGAGTTCAATGCGTTCTTCGATGGTCGGCGCGATCGGCGTCACCCGCGGAACCGCCCTCATCTCTTTTACAAGTCATACCTCGCGCTTCAGCGATAGTGGGTACTAGAAGACTACCTCTCATGCGCAAGGACGGCCGCGATTGCTCGAAGGGGTACACCTGAAGAGCCAGCATCGCTCAGCGTCTCGACGCGGATAGCATCCTCTTGGTTTCGGCTGAACAACCACCCAGGAGGAACAGTTGGCATCGTTGACAGGTTATCGGGTGGCGAACCGTATGTTGCTCACGGATGCCGATTTACGCGCAACGGATGGGCCTCGCTATCGACCGGTTGTCTGCACGGTGGCATTGTTCGCGGCAGATTGCCTAGCCATCGCAACGGCGGTCGGCTGCACGGCACTCATCACGCGCCAATTCGGTTTGCTTGGAAGCAGGGGCAATCCGCTGATACCGCCCGATCTCGCCGTGATGTTTGGGGCAATCGTCTTTTATCTGGCCATCCACGGACGATACGGAGAAAGAATCACCTTTTGGCACGAACTACGCCTGCTTGTTTGCGGAAGCTTCTGCGCGATCGTGATGGCGGCTGCCCTCGGCATGCTGGCCGGCGACGTCACGTCACGCGTGCCAGCATTCGCCGGCGTGGTGATTTTTGCCGCCACGGCCACGGCCTTCAACCGGTTTGCCAAGTACCTTCTCAATTATGCTGGCATCTGGGGATGTCCGATCGTTGTCGTCGGCGACGGCCCAAGCGCAGCGGAGGCAGAAGCGGCCTTAACGTCGGACCGCTTACTCGGTTACCGTTTCGTTGGCCGGGTCGACCCCGACGTCTTGCTTTCGGCGCCAAGCACGTTGCGCTTGCGGCCTGTGCTCAACCGATATGGCGCAAACCGCCTGCTTATCGCGCTTGATGTCGATGGCGATAAGCAGCGTCGTTTGATCGAGTGCGCGCTACGCGAAGGGGTCCCCTTTGCCATGGTGCCGCAACCTCACGCCTTTCCTGCCTTCGCCTTCGAGGCGACCCGCGCCTTCGGCCAAAATCCAATGCTGCTGTCGTACCGGAACGGGCTGTCCCGACCGGTGTCGCGGATGGTCAAGGCCGCGATCGACATCACCCTGGCTGCACTGCTGTTGGTCCTTTCCAGCTTTCTGTTCCTGATCCTGGCAGTCGCCAGCCGCCTGGATGGCGGCCCGATGCTGTACGCGCATCGCCGTGTGGGGGCAGGCGGACGCCCATTCTACTGCCTCAAGTTTCGGACGATGGTGGTCGACGCCGACCGTGTGCTCAAGGAGGCCCTGGCCAGGGATCCCGCCCTCGCCGCGGAGTGGGAGGCCACCCGCAAGCTGGTTGACGACCCGCGCGTCACCCGCCTCGGCCGTATCTTGCGCAAGACCAGCCTGGACGAACTGCCACAGTTGATCAACGTGCTGCGGCTGGAAATGAGTTTGGTCGGACCGCGACCCATCGTGGAAAGCGAGGTTCCTTTGTACGGGGAAGCCATTGCGCAGTACTATGCAACGCGTCCTGGTCTGACCGGCCTGTGGCAGGTCAGCGGCCGCAGCAACACGTCCTACGCCAGGCGCGTACAGCTTGACGTGTGGTATGTGAACAACTGGACGGTCTGGAATGACATAGCGGTTCTGTTCAAAACAATCCCCGCCGTGCTCCGCCGTCAGGGTGCCCACTGATCGTCTGTCGCGCATAAGGCCGGCGGACACGTAGGAGCAGGTCGGGTTCCGGCGAATGTACCGGCCTTGATGGAGATGCCAGCTCTTTTTAAGAAGGGGAAGCATACTCCGGAGCAGACACAGCATGCCCCTCGATCCCGCGGCCGCCCTCGCCGCCCATGTCGCGAACGCAAGGTTCGCCGACCTGCCGGCCACGACGCTTGAAGCGACCAAACAAGACTTCCACGACACGCTGGGCTGCGCACTCGGCGGCAGCGGTGCGCCCGGCATCGCGGAATTGCTGAAGCTCTACCGAAGCTGGGGCGGGGCGGGCGAAGCCGGCCTGATGCTGGTTGGCGGCCGCCTGCCCGCACCGCAGGCGGCGTTCATTCATGGCGCCATGGCACACGCCCTCGATTACGACGACACCTACGACAAGGGCGGTTCAATCCATCCTGGCGCGTCGGTGCTGGGCGCGGCTCTGGCGATGGCCGATTACCTTGGCGGCGTTTCCGGCCAGGACCTGATCCTCGCCGCGGCCCTCGGCCTCGACGTTTCCTGCCGCATCGCCCGAGCGGCGACGGTGGATCGGGGCTGGCACCGGACGTCGGCCATCGGCGTGTTCGGCGCCGCCATGGTCGCCGGCAAACTTCTGGGCCTTTCCGCCGAACACCTGCATCAGGCGCTGGGCATAGCGCTTAGCTCCGCCGCCGGCAGCCGACAGTGCATCCTGGACGGCGCGCTCACCAAACGGTTCCAGGCGGGCCAGGCAGCCAGTGCCGGCATCGTCGCCGCGCTGCTGGCCGCCGACGGCTTCACCGGCGCGCGGGAGGTCTTCGCCGGCCGCTTCGGCTTCTACGAACTCTACCAGCCGGGCGGCTTTGATCTGTCCCTGCTGACCAAGGATTTGGGCCGGAAATGGTTCGGTGAGGAGGTCAGCTTCAAACCGTACCCATGCGGACGGCCGTTGCATGCCGCGATCGACGCCGCCATCGAGGTGCACGAGACCCTGGGACTGACACCCGATACGCCGATCGCCGATGTCACGGTTTCCGCTCCGTCGAACATCATCAGCGGCTATTTCGAGGGCGCACCGCAGAAGCGTCGCCCGACCCAAATCGTGGAAGCCCAGTTCGCCTTCCCCTTCCTCGTCGCCACCGGCCTGCTGAAAGGCCGCGTCGGTATCGATGAGGTCGCGCATTTCGATGACCCGCGCATCCTTGCCGTGTCCGACCGCGTCGCCGGCGTGCCCGCCGAGGGGGCGGTCGCCGTCACCGTCAACCTGGCGGATGGCCGCACCGCGCGCCATGCCGTCACCGTCGCCCGCGGCGCGCCGGAAAACCCGCTGACAGCCGGCCAGCGCGCCGCCAAGTTCCGCGACTGTGCCGTCCACGCGATGCGTCCTATCCCGGATGCAACCTTGGAAAAGCTGCTCTACACGCTTGGCAGCCTGGAAGGCGAACCCGATGCCCGGGTCATCCTGCGGCACCTGGAGTAGGCCCGGCCGTCGCTTTGCCTGTGGCCGGGTCTTGGAATAGCGTTAGCGTTTCGATGGGAGGAGCCACACATGGGTAATTGCATCGTTGTCGTCCAGTTCGACCTGCCAATGCGCACGGAGGAGCAGGCGATCAAGGGCGGCACATCGACCGCGCCGATCTACCGCGATCTCGGTAAGCACGGATTGATCCGCAAGGACTACCTGAATGGTGAGGCGGGCACCGGCGGCGTCTATCTCTGGGACAGCAGGGCATCGGCGGAAGCCTGGTTTACCGAGGAACGTGTGGCGGAACTGACGAAGCGCTTCGGTGCCAGGCCTCGGCTTACCTGGTACGATACGCACGTGACCGTTGATAATCTGAAAGGTGAGACGCGGGTCAACGGCTCCTCGGTCGAGGTCATGGCCTGACGCTGCGTTCGGGATCGGCGAGGGCGCGGACGGTTCGGTTGATTGCCAGCCCGCGCCGGCACTGCGATGCTGAATCGGTCGAAACGAGGGGAAACCGGCATGCATCCAAGGGGCAAGGTCTGCGTGGTGACGGGCGCGGCGAGTGGAATCGGCGAAGCGGTCGCGCGCGCCTATGCGGAGGCTGGTGCCCGGGGCGTGGTGGTGGCGGACCTCAATGCTGAGAAGCTCGCGAAGGTCGCCGGCGAAATAGACGGGCTCGCCGTTCCCACCGATGTGTCCCGGGAAGCCGATATCAAGGCGCTGATCGCCGCGGCCGAGTTCAAATATGGGCCGGTTGACGTCTTTTACTCGAACGCCGGCATCTCTCGTCCCGGGATGGAGGATGTGCCCGACGCAGACTGGGACCTCAACTGGCGGGTGCACGTTCTCAGCCACGTATTCGCGGCGCGCGCACTGGTGCCCGGCATGCTGGAACGCGGTTCGGGCTATCTGCTGAACACCGCATCGGCCGCGGGCCTGCTGACGTCGATGAATTCCATGGCCTATGGCGTGACCAAGAGCGCGGCCGTCTCACTCGCCGAACATCTGGCGATCCAATATGGCGATCGAGGCATCGCCGTCTCGGTCCTGTGCCCGCAATCCGTCCTGACGGGCATGACAAGCGGGCGGCCGGGCGCGGCAAGCGTCGATGGCGTCATGACGGCGGCGGAGGTGGCCCGTATCGTGATCGATGCGATGGAGGCTGAGCGGTTTATGATCCTGTCGCATCCGACCGTACACGAATACGAGCAGCGCAAGGCACGCGATCGCAATCGATGGCTCACCGGCATGCGCCGGCTGCGTAACAAGATATACGCCGCGCCGGCGGCCGGGGTGATCTAGCAGGCTGCTCGCCTGAACAAGGCTCTCTCCTGCCCGCTTATCGACCGTCTCCGATTCTAGCCTGTTCCAGCGTTGCTTTCCGCTCGATACGAACATCGTCATGGAACGAAGATACTTCGTGCGCGTTTTCCGGCATGATCGGAGTATGCCAATGATCTCATCGCCGTCCGAGATCCACATCGGTTGCTCGGGCTGGAATTATCGCCATTGGCGGGGTGCCTTCTATCCTGGTCGGCTGCCGGTCAAAGATTGGTTCGCCTTCTATGCCGAACAGTTCGATACGGTCGAGATCAACAACAGCTTCTACCGCCTGCCCAAGGCCGAAACCTTCGATGCCTGGCGTGATCAGGCACCTCCGGATTTTCATTACGCCGTGAAAGACAACCGCTTTATCACCCAAGCGAAGAAGCTGAAGGCGATGATGCGACAAGCACGTTCGCGCCGTTAGTCCAACAGACGCCGGCAAGCTCGAAGACAAGATGCCTATTGTTGATGAGGTTCACTCCCGAATCTGGAATCAACACCTCCCATCTACTTCCTTTGCCTCACATGCGTATTGGGCGATTGGGGCTGAGACTTTGATCAAAGCCGACATTAACCTGGATGGGCTAACGTGGACCAAACCTCAACGACTTGAAGGCAGCGTGACGCCTCATTCTCACTCGATTGTCCAAATAGAATCTAACTATATGATTTAATGATAGAATTATTCTATCGCAACGCAAATCACCGACCGTGATCATGTCAGAATACCAGCTTCTGATTTTGCTTTGAAATTCGGACGAAAATTTTCTTCAAGGTTTTAGGGACCATCGGGATGCCAAAGGACGATCGTGTCAGTCGATCCGCACCTTCACAACAACTTACTCTCAACAAACGACCGTCAGAGCAGACTCAACAGTGATAATGATCCTTACGGCTCAGGCGAGCGCTTCTAAGTGCGCGCCGCCGGCGTCGAGCTGGGGCGGCCGATGCTTTAGCATTACCGTTGCGCTTCCCTCTTATTACACTCCGACCGAAATTTCGAATCGATGTGGCACCGTGATTCGAAGGTCATGGTGTGGCCCGGCGTCAGTTGAATCGTCATGGCCTGGAATTCGCAGGCCCAAGACGGGCGCGTGCATCGATCGAAGACACGCTCGCGCTGCTTGCGTCATCGCTGCGGGACGTGAAGGAACGGATCCGGCCGCGGTTCGCCCAGCATGTCGCGACTGCACTCACTGGGTGAAGTAGGACGCCTCCCGCTTCGACCAATCCGCGCCGCTGCTGGTTCGCACCAGCGATTCATCGAGCGGCACCAGCAGCGGAGAGCCCGGGGGCACGGCAAACCCCATGAGCGACGACGCGAGCAGCCCGGTGCGAACCTCGACGGTCGCGTGGTACTCGCCCGCCACCGCCCACTCGAGCGTACCGACGCTGTTGATCACCGCGTCGGCACGATGCGTCGCCAGTGCTGCCAGCGCTGCGTCGAGGTTCGGGTAAGAGTGGAACGCCACCCCCGACCCGCTCAGGAACTCCGCCCCCGAGGAGTTCGCCGCCGCCGCAAGCCGCAGGCCCGCAAGGTCATGCAGCGTCACGGGCCGCGCGTCGTCGATCTGATCGGCGGTCAGTTGTGCGACGAGGCTGGTGGAGAGCAGCGAGATGAGCACCAGACTGGCCATCATCCACGCCACCGCGACTGCCCGGCCGGAATGGGTGCGCGGCGTCTTATCGCCGTAGCCGACCGTCGTCATGGTGACGACCGCCCAATACAGTCCTTCGGACACGGTGCCGATCGAGGTCTCGCTCGCTTGCACCTTGTGCTTGCGGCGCTCGAACAGCCAGATCAGCACGCCGGTCACAAACAGCAGCGCAAGCATCAGCGCGATGAGCACACCCAAATGGCTGACAACGGCGCCATACCGGGCCACAATCGCCGCCAGGCCGCTTCGCCGTGCCATTGCAACCGCGACGCCCGAACGGTGCGATGGATAGCTGAATCCGACTTGCGCGAGACGATCCGGCGTGATGGTGATGGCGCCGATCGCAACGTCGAACCGCCTCGCTGCGATGCCGTCGATCACGTCCTCCATCGAGGCGACCAAGGTCAGGTCGTAGTTCCAATGCCGGTCTTCCGCGACCTGACGCCAGAGATCGACGCTCGCGCCCCAGAACAATCCGTTCGCATCGCGTGCCGCATAGGGTGCGGCATCGTAAACGGCGACATGCAGCGTCCGGCCGCCATCAGGTTCGGCGGCTGACGCGATCGGCGCGGCGATGGCCAGAGCGGCCAATCCAATCACGGCGTAACCGGAGGCCCATTGCATTTACAGAACTTACCATCGCGCCGCGGCAAGCAAACAGAGACGTTTCGAAGACAATCCGGGAAGCCGCTCCACTTCGGCTCCCCATACCGGGCTTATACAACCGCCGTTGATTCGCTATGGCTCGGCGATAGTCCGGGCCATCTGATCCAGCACCTTACAGTGGCAGACGGCCCTGACTGTCGCTGGGCCATGACGAGGTTGACGCGTCAACATCAACAGCCGTCGGCATCAGACCCGCAACCACAGAGAGAGTGCCTCCTAAAACGGCAAGCAACTCATTGCACTCGCGACGTGTTGCGTACTCATAAGGAACCCTCGCTAGCCGCGGTACCTACCTCCAATCCCTTGTCATCATAGCTTCCCCACATTGTCTCGTTCGACCGCTAGCGCCCGTCCGCGCTGCCGACCACCTATGGACCGTGCCGGAACCTTCATCGGCACATCGAACGGGAGATGGAAAATGGATAATCATCAGGGTGCGACGCATCATAAAAAGGCTGCCGAGCATCATGAAATGGCGGCCAAGCACCATGCCCAGGCTGCTCATCATCATGAGAGCGGCGAACACGAAGCCGCTGGCCACCACGCCCATGCTGCCGCAGGCCATGCCGCTCATGCCAAAGACCACGCTGAGCACGCGGCAAAACATCATGCGGAGACGCATGCCAAGGGTTGAACCTTCGACCTTCGTCCTGGCGTTTGGCGCGAGCGGGATGGAATTCGATCACGCTCGCTCGGACGGCGCGCACGGCTCAGCCTGTCAGCAGAGCCACAAGAAAACCTGAACATGCCAAACGCCCGGTTTCAGCGTTCTGATCCGGGCGTTGACGCACGCAACGTCACCAGCGGCCACGTTAGCTTCCGAGCGTTTGTCCGGGATCATCTCCGTCGCTGACCGATGGCCAACTCAGCGACGTCACGATCCGATCCTAATCAACCGCTCGGCATGAAGTGCCAGGGGAATCGGGTGAAGTCGTTTACCGCGCGATGAGGCCTGCGAGGAAGTCGTCGTCCCAAGCGGCGACCTTGCGGCGCAGGCGGAGTGAGTC
>NZ_LMUJ01000060.1:0-5978 GCF_009765975.1 Acidisphaera sp. S103
AGGCCTTCGGTCGGGCTACGCCCTCCCTTCACCCCACGCCCCGGAAACTTTCTCATCCTGATTGACGGGGATTCTCACCTTGATTGTCGCGCGGCAAGGCCGGGTTAAGACGGATCTGCATGACGCCTTGGCGCCGGCGCAATCGTCCGCGGAGGGGCTGGCAGCCGAGAAGCGGGGTAAGGGATACTGCTAAGGGAGGCCGCTCAAAGCAGAAAGCTCCCACCCGCTCGTGAGGCTTACTTCTTCATCGCGTCCTTCGCGCCACCGACGGCGTTTTGGACCTTGCCGGCGGTCTCTTTCAGCCCGCCTTTGACCTCGTGCGCAGCGCCTTTGACCCGATCCTTGTCCATTGCGAACTCCTGATTGTTGCGCAGCTTAGAGGCGCTCACAGCCAGCAGCCTCCAGGGCGTCACGCTGAAGCGCGAGGTTCTGCTCGGACGTGGAAACACGCATGTAGCCGACCAGCATGGATTCGCCCGGATGATTGCAAAAACCGAGCGGAGCATGGTTCACAGGCCGAAGATAGATGTATGAGTTTATGCATGCCACAGAAACAAGCCGCCCAGATTGGGCCGTCGGCGCCTTCGCATGCATCAAACGGTGATTTTCTGCATCCAGGTGTAGGGTGGCAATGGGTGGTTGGCTGCCGTCACACAAGTTCGGCTGCTGGTCCTGCGGGCGGTTGATTGGGTGGTCGCCGGAAGCGCCAATTGGTGTTCAGCGTCGATCCCTCAGGACCGAGCACGTAGTCGAGATACTGTAGATTCTCAGGGAGACGCTCGCGACCATAGTAGAACCACTCCCAGTGGACACGCGATGCCACATTTATCCGAAAAGTATACTGATCGAAGGTGGCCTTGCCCGGACTTTCAATCGTAAGTGTCTCGCCTTGGTCGAAGGAGAGGATGAGCGTGTCACCCCGAGCGACAGCGGCAATTATCGTGTGGATGTTGTCGTAGGGCCGTCCAAACCATTCGCCCCATATGCGTAAAGTCCCGCGCTTGACGTGGGGAAGCTGCCTCGAGAGGCGATTGGCGAAGATTTCGGCGTTGGTCATACCACAGAGACCTCGCCCCACCTCGGTCATCTACTGCCACTGAATCGAACTTTCGGTTCCGTTGTTACCGGCACCCCATTAGGTGAATTAATCACTCAGACGAGGGCAATGTTATCCCGCAAAATCGCAACCGTCCGTGGCAATCCCTGGCGCGCCAGGAGATCGAGATATTCGCTTGGCGTGAAGGGGGGATTTTTGAGCCGGGCACGCATCTCTTTGATCGCTCCTAATGCGGTCGGTGGAGCAAGGGTCAGCACGTGAGCAATGAATTCGTCCGGATGCTGTGCTTCTATTTGGAACGGCGCTAAGGCCTCATCTGGAAAATCCCTGAGATTGAGCGTCACGATGACATCCGCCTTCCCCACGATGGCCGCAGCGAGCACATGGTGATCGCCCGGATCCGGCAGAGCCAGACCATCTATCAAGCTTTCATGCCCCGTTACGGTCGCATCCGGAATCGCCTCATGCATGAAATGCTGAGAGCGTCGTAGAGACTCGGATAGGTTCGGACGGGCACGAAGAACTGCCTCTATCCACTCATTCTGGATCTGGTGTGTCCACTTCGTGCAGAACAAGTCCGTGACAGCGAGGCTCAGCAGCACGTCTCTGACCGATGGTGGGTAAAGTACGCATGCGTCGAATAGGGCAGTGAACGCCATCCAGCGACATGCCCTATTCGTATTCGCCCACCGCCTGAGCTTCGGCCACCAGTTGGTCGAGGGCGCGGCGCCGCGACGCATTCATGCGATCTTTGTAGGCACGCAGGTCCGAAAATAGAATGCGCCGATGCGTGCCTACCATGCGATGTGGCACCTCGTTCCGCTCAATCAGCTTAACGATCCACGGACGAGACACGTTTAGGAAGTCGGCGGCCTGCTGCGTTGTTAGTTCGGCATGCTCAGGTGTCACGGTTACTGGACTGCCTGCACCAAGATGAACAAGCATGTCCGTCAACAACTGCACGGCAGGCGCCGGCAGTACGAAGGTTTGCGGTGGCTCGTTGTCGCGAATAAGAACAGCCTCGACGCGCACAGCTCCGCGTCCCGTTAGCCGGGCAACAACCCGGCTAGCCTCCAAGGCATCCTTTCGCTCAGTCTCTGACAACACAGCTGGTTGCCGGAGGCCTAGTGCTGCGGATCCCATGAATGTTCTCCTTTTCGTGAAGTGAGTATGCCATCTCAGGAACCCAAACGCAATAAACGAAACTACGATCCTGACCATCGTGTGGGGACTGACTGCCGATCGGTATGAACGGCCGACTCGGCTGCCAATTTATCCTGTGGGGTTAAGTGACACCCGGAATCGCCGCTCCGAGTCGCGCACAGGCTAGCGAGTCGTCCCGTGGGGAGAGGTGACGCCCAGCGAACTCATGCAGGGTGCCGACGGGCACCTTTTTGCCCCGCTGTCCAGTCAATGTCCTGTCAGGGGAAATTGACTTTCAGCGCGCTGCCGCCGAATTGGCCGAGAATATATCGTTTTATCAGATTCTTAGGATGGTAGCGGCGGGCGGATTTGAACCACCGACCAAGGGATTATGATTCCCCTGCTCTACCGCTGAGCTACGCCGCCATCCAACGAGAGGCGGCGGAATACCCCCCCACCGATCGCGCGTCAACCACCTCGTACCGCCCGCTGCACACCCAACAGACGCACCAGCGTCCCATCATCCGCCTGCCCTGTGACCGCCTCCGGCCGCCAGTGCCGTTGGAACGCCCGCAGCACGGCGGACAGCGCCGGATCCAGCGCGCCCTCCGTCGCCACCCGATACCCGATCTCCGCCAGCGCGGCCCGCACCGGCCGCAATGTGGCCGCATCGCGGATCGCCCCCGTCGTTCCGATATCAGGCGATTCCTCCGGCCACAAACCGACGCCGTTCTCCGCCAATGCGCGCCAGTCGAACCGCTCCCCGGGGTCTTCCTTCCGGTCCGGTGCCACGTCGCTGTGCGCCACCACATTCCGTGCCGGAATGCCATGCCGGGCCAGCACCAGCAGGCAAAGATCGCAGACGGCGGCCAGTTGCAGCACCGGGAAATCCCGATACCCCCATTCATGCCCCGGATTGACGATCTCGATCCCGATCGAGCGCGCGTTCAGCGCCGTATGCCCCCGCCAATGCGACACGCCCGCGTGCCAGGCGCGACGACCCTCCGGCACCAGCCGGAATACCGTCCCGTCCTCCTCCACGACATAATGCGAGGATACCGCCGCCGCCGGGTCACGCAGCCGGTCCAGCGCCGCCTGCCCCGTCTTCATGCCGGTATAGTGCAGGATCAGCATATCCACCGCACAACCCCGTTCGTCATGATTGGGACTGGGCAGTTCCACGATCGGCAGGGCTGGGCGGGTGGACGTCGCGGGCGGGACCTCCCGCAGCCACGACGGAACCCCCCGGTGCCTCACAATCCGCGTTCCCGCTTGATGCGGTCCCAGGCCGCATTGATCCGAGCGACTTTTTCACTGGCCCGGGCAACGAAGGCGGCCGGCACGCCGCGGGACGCCAGCGTGTCCGGATGATTCTCCCGCATCAGCCGCTTCCACGTCGCACGCAGCTCCTCCCCGCTGGTCGCGCGCGTGACCCCGAGTTCCAGATACGGATCGTCATCGTCGACCGGCATCGCCGCGCGCGGAATCTCCCCGAACGCACGATCCCAGGACGCCTGATCCAGCCCCAACCGCCGGAACACCCGGCGCAGGAATTCCTGTTCCCGCGCGTTCAGCGGCCCGTCCGCTCGGGCGATCTTGAACAGCGAGGTCAGCACTTGCTCCAGCATGCCGCGATTGTCGTCGAAGGCTTCCGCCAGTTGCGCCGCGTACGGCTCGAACGAGTCGTTGCTGTCGCGTGCCTGGTCGAACAGCCGGCCGACCCCGCGGGCCGACGCCGGCGGAATGCGGAAATTCTGCTTGAACGCATCGATTTCGGAGCGCTTCACCGGCCCGTCGCATTTGCACAGCTTCGCCGCCAGGACGGTGACGGTGATGGCGAACACCTCTTCCCGCCGGCCCAGCAAACCCGCCATGCGAGCCGGATTGAATGCCGTACCCTGCATGAACGGACGCCGGATGCTCTCAACCGAACCCGAATCGGCGGCATGCCCCAACGCGGCGCCAACCACAGCGCCGTAGGGTCCGCCGACAAAGAAGCCGGCGGTGCCACCGATGATCTTACCCCAGTATCCCATAGACCGACGATATCACGCCGAACCCATCAGCGGCAAAGCATGAACGTGCCGTTTCAGGCCGTCAGCAGGCTCGGGTCCTTCAGGCTGGTGTCCTGCCCCTTCACCGGATCGGCAATGGCGGATTCCAGGCTGAGCGCACCTTTCCACTCACTCGCCGGACGGGCTTGTTCGCCCTGGGCGATCTGGTCGATACCCCAGTAGATCTCCAGCCGATGGTTGTCGGGATCGCGAAATTCCACCGCGATCTGCACCCCCGCCCGGCGGCGGCCGTCGAAGTCGACCGGCACATTGTGTTCCCGCAGATGAGCCCGGGCGCGCACCACATCGTCCAGTGCCGGAACCTCGAACGCCAGGTGATGCAGTCCGGCGCCCGCCGGGTTCTGTTCCGTCGCCTTGAACAGCGCCACCCCATGATGGTCGGGATTGCAGCGCAGGAACACCGCGCCGCCCGGCATCATGTCGTCTTCATAGGTGTCGGAGACCTGGAACCCCAGAACGTCCCGGTAGAATTCGGTGGAGCGCCTGATGTCGGCGACATACAGCGCGACATGGCCGATCTTGCCGAGTTGAAAGGGGGGCGTGCTCATCGATGAAGATCCTCCTGTTGCGCCAATATAGCACGGGCTTTAGCGTGCCGCGACCCAGTGATGGAGCACGGCGATGAACGCGATCACGGATGTCCGCGGCAATGCGGGGCAGCGGGAAAGACAGCGCATCCGGACGGGCGTGTTCACTGGTCCGACATCGGGGCTGGCGTCCGGCAACGTGCAGGCGAACCTGGTCATCCTGCCGAAAGCCCTGGCGCATGATTTCCTGCGGTTCGCCCAGGCCAATCCGAAACCATGCCCCGTGCTGGCGGTGTCCGAGGCCGGCGATCCGCATTTTCCCACCCTGGGTGCCGACCTGGATATCCGCACCGACCTGCCGCTGTATCGCGTCTGGCAGCACGGCGAGCTGATCTCCGAACCCACCGATGTCCGAGATGTGTGGCGCGACGACCTGGTCAGCTTCGCCATCGGCTGCTCGTTTTCGTTCGAGGAAGCCCTGGTCGAGGACGGC
Organism: Acidisphaera sp. S103; assembly: GCF_009765975.1. Taxonomy (GTDB): domain Bacteria; phylum Pseudomonadota; class Alphaproteobacteria; order Acetobacterales; family Acetobacteraceae; genus Rhodopila. The sequence goes on from NZ_LMUJ01000060.1 coordinate 5,296, forward strand.
ATCGATGTCCGCCACATCACCCGCGGGTCCAACGTGCCGATGTACCGGACCAATATCCCCTGCGTCCCGGCCGGCGCGTTCAGCGGCCCGCTGGTGGTGTCGATGCGCCCCATGAAGCCGGCGGACGCGATACGAGCGGTGCAGATCACCACCCGGTTCCCGTCGGTGCATGGCGCGCCGGTGCATCTGGGTTTTCCCGCCTCGATCGGCATCGCCAATATCGACAAACCCGACTACGGCGACGCCGTGCCCATCGGCGCCGACGAGATGCCGGTTTTCTGGGCCTGCGGCGTGACCCCGCAAGCGGTGATCGCACAGGTGAAGCCCGAATTCTGCATCACCCACGCGCCCGGCAGCATGCTGATCACCGACCTGCGCAACACCTCGCTGGCCGCGCTGTAGGTCGATCGGCGGCGCGCGGTGTCCTCGCGATGAGACACCAGCCTCTTCCCCTCGTCATGCCAGACGCCGGCCCGAGCCCCCACGCCATGGCGAATGCAGCCCCCAACCCCCGCGTCATGGCGGACGCCAGCCACAACCCTCTCGTCATGGCGGACGCCAGCCACAGCCCCCTCGTCAGGGCGGACGCCAGCCACAACCCCCTCGTCAGGGCGGACGCCAGCCACAACCCCCTCGTCAGGGCGGACGCCAGCCACAACCCCCTCGTCAGGGCGGACGCCAGC
>NZ_LMUJ01000060.1:6077-17994 GCF_009765975.1 Acidisphaera sp. S103
CGTCATGGCGGGCGAAGGCCCGCCATCCACGCCTTGCGGATGTAAATGCCAACCGCCGCCCGCCCGATCCAACGCGCCGCACACCCCATAGACCAGCATGCAAGCCCTGATCGACCAGATCGAAACCCTGATCCACCGCGACGTCGGCCGCGGAATGAACGCCGTCTTCCAGGCGACCCAAGGCGGCCTATGGCGCGCGACCTCTGCCCTCGCCGCCACCACCGTCCCCAAAATCGGCCTGATCACCGGTTTCTTCGTGCCATCGGCCGATCCGCCCGCTGCCGAAACCGATGGACCAGCCGGCGCCGCCCTGATGGCGCTGGCCTTCACCCGATCCGGCCTGTCCTGCCGCCTGGCGACCGACACAATCTGCCAATCCGCCTGCCGCGAGGCCCTGAACGCCGCAGGCGCCGACGACGTCCCCATCGACGCCGTTGCGCCAAGCGGGACCGTCGACGCATTGATCGAACTCTGGCGCCAGACCGGGATCGACTGGGTAATCGCCATCGAACGCTGCGGTCCCGCCGCCGACGGCCGCATGCGGAACATGCGCGGTGTCGATATTTCCGCGTACGCCGCGCCCCTGGACCGGCTGTTCAGCGCCGGCCCATGGCGGACGATCGCAATCGGCGACGGCGGCAACGAAGTCGGCATGGGCAGCCTGCCGATCGTCCAATATGTGCCGTCAGGAGCAACGATCGGCTGTGTGGTGCCGGCGGATTTTCTGATCGCCACCGGCGTTTCTCACTGGGGCGCCTACGCGATGCTGGCGGCACTGGCGGTGCTGCGGCCGGACTGGTCGGTGGCGATGCGTGACGGACTCGACCCCACGGTAGACCAGGCGGTGATCGAGGCAATGGTGCGCAACGGCCCGGCGGTGGATGGCGTCTCGCTACGGCGGGAGGCGACGGTCGACGCACTGCCGATGGCAGACCACCAGGCCGTCCGGCAGGCGGTGTACCAGATAGCCGCCCGATGACCCGCTTGACACCCAACGCCCCTCCCTCCCACAGCAACCGAATGCAAACCCAGGGCCTCACCGACCTCCAGGTCAACGGCTATGCCGGCATCGACTTCAACGACGACACCCTGACCGCCGAGGCCCTCGACCACGCGCTCGACGCCATGCGCGAAGCCAATGTCACCACCTGCCTGCCCACCCTGATCACTGCCGGCGAGGCCACGCTCAAAGCCCGCCTCACCGCCCTCGACACCGCCGTCGCCAACAGCCGTCTCGGCTCGGTCATGGTCCCGGGTTTTCATCTGGAGGGTCCGTTCCTCAACCCCACCCCCGGCTATGCCGGCTGTCACCCGCCGACCGCCATGATCCAACCCGACCCGGCTGTGCTGGTGCGTCTGACCAAGGACCTCCGCCGCCCGATCCTGCTGCTGACCCTGGCGCCGGAACGCCAGGGCGCGATCCCCCTCATCGCCTGGGCGCGCAGCAACGGTATGGTCGTCGCCATGGGGCACACCGCAGCCGATCACACCGAGACCGCCAAGGCGGCCGAAGCCGGCGTAACCCTCAGCACCCATCTCGGAAACGCCCTTCCCCAGCCGCAGCCGAAATTCCTCAATCCGCTGATGGCGCAACTGGCGCAGGACCGGCTGCACGCCAGCTTCATCGCCGACGGCATCCATATCCCCCCCGAGGCCCTGAAAGTCCTCATCAGAGCTAAAACCCCGCACCGCGCCATCCTGGTCACCGACGCCACGGCCGCCGCCGCCGCGCCACCCGGCCTCTACAGGTTCGCCGACATGACCATCCAGCACGCACCGGACGGTTCGGTCCGCGTCCCCGGCACCACCAACCTGGCCGGCTCCGCCCTGAGGCTCGACCAGGCCGTGCGCAACCTGATCGCCTGGAATCTGACCGATCCCGCCACTGCGCTGGCCATGGCATCGACCCACCCCAACGCGCTGCTGGCCCCCGCGCTCGCCCATCACGCCATCGCCCTATCGGACACCACGGTCACCTGGACCTCCAGCTTTCAGCCGCGAATTTCACCCCGTTAGAAACCTTTCGTTTACCTATCCCCTGTATTCTGCCGGGCAGCGAGAAGCGCGACCGCGTCAGGCACGGTGGACAAAACGAACCGTTTCCTGGCCAACCCGTTGCAGGAAAGACGTGTCCGCGACCATGACCCTCCCCCTCATTGTGTCCTGACCGGACATGGACACCGCGGCGCAAGCCCTTCGCTCCTGGCCCCAAACAGCGACCGAACCCGCCTGCCGTCTCTGCGGCGCTCGGCTTCACCGCACGCTGATCGACCTCGGCGACCTCCCGCTGGCGAACCGCACGGAGGCCGCCGACACCGCCAATCACCCATCCTACCGCCTGCACATCCGCATGTGCGACGACTGCACGCTGGTGCAGACCGCCGACGTCCCCGTGGCCGCCGCCCCGCCTGAACCCCACCGCCCAGCGCGCTCCACCATCTATCTGAACCGCGCACGGCACGATGCCGAAACCATGCGGAAGCGACTGCGGCTGGATGCCGAGTCGCTGGTGATCGAGATCGGCGCCAGCGACGGCACCGTGCTGCATCCCTTTCAAGCCGCCGGAATCCCCATCCTTGGGATCGGCCCCGTGCCCAATGCCGCGACCGATATCCCCACCCGGATCGCGTTCTTCGACACCGAAACCGCGATGGAGGTCGCAGTACGGCATGGTTGCGCCGACCTCGTCTACGCCAACAACGTGCTGCCGTTCGTACCGGACCTGTTCGATTTCGCCGCCGGCGTGGCCAGCATCCTGCGGCCGAACGGCATATTCAGCGTGCAAGTACCGCATCTGCTGTCCCTGCTGCAGGCCACGCAGTTCGACGCGTTTCGCCACGATGCCTACAGCTATCTCTCCCTGCGGGTGTTGGAGCACGTGTCGCGCTCCGTCGGCCTGCGTGTGTTCGATGCGGAGCGCCTGCCCGATCACGGCGGCACGCTCCGGGTTCACGCCTGCCACGTCGACGGACCGCATGCGGCGCGTCCAAGCCTGAAATCCGTTCGCCAGGCCGAGGGTTTCGCCGAACTGGACCGCCGGGACATCTATTCCGGCTTCAGCGCCCGGTTCGCGGCGGCTCAGTCCGAATTCCGTGACTTTCTACAGATCAGATGCGCGGCCGGGCGTCGCGTGGCCGTCTATGGCACCGCGACCAGGGGCAACATGCTGCTGAATTGCTGCGGCATCACGACCAGGGAAATCGCCTGTGCCGCCGATCCCGATCCCGCCGTCCATGGCCGCCTGCTGCCGGGCAGCCAAGTCCCGATCGTGCCGCTACAGACCCTGATGACCGCCCCACCTGACGACCTCATCATCTTGCCCTGGCCGGACGCCGCCGAAATCGTGCCCGAACTGACCCCGCTGCGGCAGCTTGGCACGCATCTTTGGATCCCCATCCCGCGGATCGTCCGGGTGTAGCCGTTCGGCCCGCTTCAAACTCATTCGGCGGGCGCCGCCGGCAGCAGGGTGTGCCGGTGTCCATAGCCAAAATAAATCACCAGCCCAAGAACGAGCCACACCAACAGCCGCAGCCAGGTGGCCAAGGGCAAACCGAACATCAGCAGCAGTGAGAACGCGATCCCCAGGATGGGCACCCACGGCACGCCGGGCGTCTTGAAGGGCCGCGTCGTCCGAGGCGAATGACGCCGCAGATGGATGACCGCGAGACACACCAGCAGGAACGCGAACAGCGTGCCAATGCTGACCATCTCCCCCAGCAGCCCGATCGGGAAGCTGGCCGCGATCAGCGCCACGATCACACCGATCAGCGCCTGGCTGGCGAACGGCGTCCGGAAGCGGGGATGCACCGCGCTGAAGAACCCCGGCAGCAGCCGATCCTGGGCGATCGAGAACAAGATACGTGCCTGTCCGAACAACAGCACGAAGATCACCGTCGTCAGCCCGGCGAGCGCGGCGAATTTCACCAGCACCGACAGCCATCCGATACCGGTCACATCGATCGCCACCGCCACCGGATCGGCAACCCCGAGCTTTGCGTAGGGGATCATGCCGGTCATCACCAGGGCCATGAGGACGTAAAGAATCGTGCAGATGATCAGCGAGCCGAGGATGCCGATCGGCATGTCGCGCTGCGGCGACTTCGCCTCCTGCGCCGCGGTCGAGACGGCGTCGAAGCCGATATAGGCGAAGAACACCACCGACGAACCGCGCAGGATGCCGCTCCAGCCAAAGCTGCCGAAAGTACCGGTGTTTTCGGGAATGAACGGCGTCCAGTTGGCCCGATGCACGTAGAACGCGCCGACCACGATGACGACGCCGACCACGAACAGTTTGAACGCGACCATGATGTTGTTGACACGTGTCGATTCTTTTGTCCCGAGCATCAACAGGGCGGTCAGGATCAGGACGATCGCCACGGCGGGCAGGTTGAAGATGGCCGTCCCCGGCGATCCGTCGGCCAGTTTCACTGCCTCCCCGGTCGCCTCGGCCCATTGGGCGGGTATGTGGATGCCGAAACTGTTGAGCAAGCTGGCGAAGTAGCCGGACCAGCCGACGGCAACGGTCGCGGCGCCCATGCCGTATTCCAGGATCAGGTCCCAGCCGATGATCCAGGCGAATATTTCGCCGACTGTCGCGTAAGCATAGGTATAAGCGCTGCCGGACGCCGGGATCATCGCCGCCAGCTCGGCGTAGCACAGGCCGACGAAGGCGCAGGCGATGCCGGAAAGAACGAACGACAGGGAGATCGCGGGACCCGCGTAATTGGCGGCCGCCTTGCCCGTAAGCACGAAAATACCGGCCCCGATGATACAGCCGATGCCCAGTCCAATGAGAGAGAACGGTCCGAGTGTCTTGGTCAGACCCTTGCCGTGACCCTCGGCGCTCGCGGCGATGGCTTCGAGGGATTTTCGGCCGGTGTATTGTGCAAACGACATCTGCCTGCCCCTTTTTGTTTCGTAATACCGGTTGCCAAGCGCTGGGCCGAAATCGAAACGCATGCAAACACGTAATGCGTGTGTCCTGATCACGAAGATACGATCGGCGAGGCATAACACCAGCCTCCCGCCGTCATGGTGGGCGAATAAACGCACAGGCCTCCCATGTGTCTTGGCCGGACTTGGCCCGGCCACCCACGACTTTGATGTGCTTCGTATAAAAAGGCGTGAGTGCCGACCGCCCCCCGATCCGGCATAGTCCAAATCGGCCCCAACCTGTATCCTGGGACGAACGACAGGACTGAGGAGCGCGCGCGTGAGTGGCAAGATCGACGGCGATGGCGGACACCTGATGTATAAATCCGGCATCTTCTCCGAGGGCCGGCTGGAACGGCGCCCACGGCCCGACCTCGGCCTGGTCGAGGAACCCGCTCGGTCCATCCCCATTTTCCGCGACTGCGACGTGCTCGTCGTCGGTGGCGGCCCATCCGGCACCGCCGCGGCCATCGCCGCCGCCCGGACCGGCGCCGATGTCATCCTGCTCGAACGCCACAACCACCTCGGCGGTCTTTCCACCGGCGGCCTCGTCATCTGGATCGACCGCATGACCGACTGGACTGGCCAGCAGGTGATCCAGGGCATCGCCAACGACCTGCTGGACCGCCTGCCGAAAGACGCCGTCGCCGGCCCGCCGCGCGGCCTGTGGGGCACCCAGGACGAAGCCACCGCCGCCTACTGGAAGGAACGCACCGCCGCCTATCACGGCATCGTCACCTGGTCGCCCACCGTCGACCCCGAACATCTGAAGCTGGCGTCTCAGGAACTGGTGCTGGAGCACAAGGTCCACCTGATCTTCCATGCCTGGGGGGCGATGCCGCTGATGCGGGACGGCGCCGTGGCAGGGGTGATTTTCGAAAGCAAGGAGGGCCGGAAGGCGATCCGGGCGGCCGTGACCATCGACTGCACCGGTGACGGCGACATCTTCCACCGCGCCGGTGCGACAAGTTATTCCGATGTCGATACCCGGGACATTCATCACTGCATCAACACGGCTTTCCTGCTGGGCGGCGTCGATATGCGGCGTTGGATCGATTTCAAAACCTCCCGCCCCGCCGATTTTGCCGCCTTCATGGAAAGAGGCCGATCCGCGTGCGGGGGATTGTTCGAGCGCCCCTTTGTTTCTTGGCGGAATGAGGTGGCGCTGTTCATGGGACCGCGGCTGGCGGGTTACTCCGCGGTGGACGTCGAGGATCTGACCGAGGTCGACATCCGCTCGCATCGGCTGATGGCCGCGCATCTGGCGGTCTACCGCGAACACGCGCCCGGCTTCGAGGCCGCCTTCATGATGCTGTCCGCTCCGCAAACCGGCGTGCGCCATGCGCGCCGCCTGGTAGGCACGGCACAGGTCACGCGGGAAGATTGGGCGTCGGGAGTGGCCCAAGCGGATGAAATCGGCGTGTCGCCGTCGCTGTCACCAAAATATCCAGTGGTATCGGTGCCCTATGGCGCCCTGGTGCCGGCAGCATTGGACGGATTGCTGGTCGCCGGACGGGCGATATCGTGTGACGCAACGAGCCATTCGTTCCTGCGGGAGGTGCCGCAGTGCTGGATGACCGGGCAGGCAGCCGGCGTGGCGGCCGGTCTCGCCGCCGGTTCGGGGGTGAAGGTGCGGGACGTGCCGGTCGGACCATTGCAGGATGCGCTGGTTCGGCAGGGCGTTCTGGTGCGGGTCGGGGCAGTGGCCTGACAGGGGGACATTCCGCTTGTAGTGGAACGATTGGAACCCGAAATTCGTTTACGCCACGAAGCGGCCCCGAGGACACCGATGCGAAGTCTTTTCTATCCCCTGACGGCAGTGCTTGTTCTCGGAGGGTGCGCGGCGAAGGTCGTTTCTCCCCCGGGCGCACCGAAGCTTACGGCCCCGGAACTCTATCACGTGCCTGATTTCGCCCGCGTGCCCTACGAGCCGCTGACCCGAACCGACGCGGTGGCGATCGCGATGCAGGAATGGTTCGCGTTCGGCAAACCCGTCGATGACGATCCGCCTGGCTCACGGCCGCCGTTGCCCGAGGATCAGATGCCCGAACGGATGCCCGGGTTGTGGGAGCGGGTGGGCGAGTATTGGTGGCTGGGCCAGAACGCCGACCGGCCAGCGGCGGCATGGGCCGGCAAATACGACGCCGTCGGAACCGAGTTCAGCGCCGATCAAAGCGACTATCACGCCTGGTCCGCCGCCTTCATATCGTACGTGATGCGCATCGCGGGCGCCGGCGACGGTTTCCCGTATGCGGAATCACATTACGTCTACATCGACGCCGCGGCGCGGCAGGCCCTGGGCCAGGAGCAAGGCTGGGTCATCACCGCTCGGCGCCCCAGCGACTACGCGCCCGCGCTGGGGGACCTCATCTGCACCGGCCGCGACCGAGCGAGCCATATGCGTTTCGACAAGCTGCCGGCGCGGCCGTTTCCGGCACACTGCGACATCGTCGTCGCGAACCCGCCGGGTGGCGAACTGAGCGTGATTGGCGGCAACGTCGATCACGCGGTGACGATGAAGCATATCCCGGTCACGCCGGACGGCCACCTCGCGGAGCCGAACGGCGCCCTTGTGGACACCCGCTTCGACTGGTTCGTCGTGCTTCAGGTGGCCTATGCGCGATAGAATGGAGTGATGCGCAGAGCCTAAAGCATGATCGCGCTGGGCGGAACGTCCAGAGCGCGTGAATCATGCGATCAAACAAAACGCTCTATTGCTCCGCTTTGGGGTCGTAGCCCAATAGTTCCGGGCGGTACTCGAAGTGCATCGTGTCGAAATGCGCCCACCTGCCGCCCCAGATGAAGCCATGCTGCTCGAAGATCGCCACGATGTCCGGCGGGATGCGGTTGACATAGGCAGGCATTCCGGTGGCGGTTCGGCGCCATAGCCAGTAGTTCGAATAAGCCGGTTTGATGTCGATCGCGGCGCCCCAGCCATGCATGCTGGTTTGATCCGTATCGGCAACAGGCCGGCAGTTGTAGGTCCCACCCGGCGGATAGAGGTATTTCTTGTCCTCCGCAGGCAATGCATCGAGTTCACGCGAAACCGCGGCCAGTTCCCGATCCACACCGTTGACCGACGTAATGCTGACGGTATGTCCCCAGGTTTTCGGCAACCAGACCACGGGCACCAACTTCGGCGCGACCTCCCCTGCCTTGCAGTTCCCATACATCTTGTTGAAGAACGCCTGGTTGCGAACCCGGCCGGGATCTTGTTGTGGTGCCGGCAGCGGCGGTGCGCCCACCGGGTACACCAGCCGCAACTGATCGAGAATGGAGCCGTGCCGGATCTGCTCCTCCATGCTCTTGTTCGGCAGCCCGTCGCCGACCGGCATGCGGGTACCGTCACGCCAGATCAGGTCAGCACCGTCGAAACCGGCCAAGGCATCCGGATAGGCGCGGAGCAGGTCATCAATCGATGCCGCCATGCTCTGGGCCGGCACAGCGAACATCAGAATGATGGCCGCGATGCGGCTTCTCCATCGGCTGTTGCTCACGCGGCGACGCCGGCGATCAGGTCACCCACCTGGCGGCGCAAATCCCCGATGCCGGTTTCCCGGTGGCGTGTCGGATGCACGCGATTGGTCAGGAGTGCCCAGGCAACCCCTCGGCGGAAATCGATCCATAGTCCGGTGCCGGTGAAGCCCGTATGGCCAATCGTTTCGTCAGAGCACCTGTCGCCGCCAGACCATCCCTCATGCCGCGCTTCCCAGCCCAGGGTGCGGGTGGCCGATTGCCTCTCACGGATGCCGATCAGCCCCGGTTCGGCGCCCTGCAACAGTCCGGACGCGGCATCGAGCACGCCGTCGATCGTGCCAAACAGGCCCGCATGACCCGCGGCACCACCGAGCGTGAAAGCATTCTCATCATGCACCTCGCCGCGCATGACGCGGCCGCGCCAGGCGCACCGTTCGGTGGCCGCGGTTTCGGCCGGGTCCGGGTGAAACGTCAGTCCCGGCGGCAATGGCTGCTCACGGAGCGGGCAGTCGGTCAGCCGTTCGATGGCAATGCCTAGCAGCATGAAATTAATGTCGGAATAGACCGGCGGTCCTTCCCGCCAAACCCGCTGCAGGATGAAGGCGCGCAACGTCGCCGGGTCCTGGCCGTATGTGTAGAGCGGCTCGACCGCGGGCAGATGCGTCTGATGGCTGAGGCATTGCCGGAACGTCAGGCGACGCTCCGCCGCGCCGGGGTCGTATTGCCGCAGGTCCGGGATCGCGACGGTCAGTCGGTCATCCAGCGCTATGCGCCCCTGAGCCGCCAGACGCAGGATCGTGGGCGTCGTGAACAGAACCTTGGTGAGAGACGCGAGGTCGAACCATGTGCCGCGCTGCATCGGTGCGGGCTGTGGCTCACGCTGCGCCTGGCCAAAAGCTTCGACGGCACGATCGCCGGCTGTCGTTACGACTCCGAGAACGGCACCGGGTATCTGGTTGACGATCGCCCGGGCAACGGGATCAATCGCGGCGGCAAGAATTTCAGCAGCGGTCACAGGCCGGGCTTCTCCCTAGAGGCGGGGTTTGGGCGTTTGCATCGGGGTTTTGCCATAGTGCCATCTCCCCTGATGGGTTCGAACCGTGTTGTAGTCTCGCATCCAGACACCGAGATCGACCTGCAACTCCTCGACCGAACTGGCTCCCATACCAGATGCTCGTCGGATATCAGTCGACGTCAAAGGACATCGGATTGCAGATATTCCCGCTGCCGCGCCTGCTCCTTAGCAGGATCTAAAATGAAGCGACTGAGATCGTGAAGAATGACTGCTTCGAATGCATGTGCGCCAGACACGGAATGGGTGAACGAGTGGGTGGTGCCGTGAATTTGCCGATGATGAGTTGTGTCTTCATCCAGCAGGCATGTCACGTCAAACATCTCACGCCACTTGTTACCAATCTCCCAGGCGACGACCAGGCCGATCTCATTGACATCCTTAACGTCCGACTGCAGTTCCTCAACCAGACCATCTAGATTGTATTTGTATTCTAGAACCTTAATCTTGGTTACCAGTGGTAAATTGCCTGCAAAGACCTCTTCGTCAATACCAAGTGGGTTTGTTGCGGATCGAATATATTTATCGAACGGAGGATCCATTCGCACGCGGTAGAGCCCATCGTACTGCATGTACTGGCTACTAGATATCAAGTGAACCCCCCGAACGAGACCAGACGAGAGCATCTGATTGAACAGAGCCACCACATCCTGTTCGACGAGTGGCTCCGAACGGATTGGCAGTTCTTCAGCAGGGAGAAATAGACCAGCGCCCTTGATCGAGAGAGCGTGGTCGATCTCGTGCTGCTCCTGCTCTTTGATCCACTGGTCAATCTTCAATTCGTCGTTAAATATCTTGGCTACACCCGGCTTGCGGAGAAGGCTGTATCTGCGCCGGAACGCGGTGACAGCCGATACGGAGATTTTCTCGGCTAGATGAGCAAACTCCGGCTGAAAGCCCTTCCGCCCCAAATCGGGTTCAGCGTTTTCAAAATGTATAATCACGTGGGCAAGGTTCTGGAAGCCGACGTTGTTCGTCATAGGGATCGTCAACGGTAGCCCCTGAGGCATATGCCTGGTAGCAAGTTGCAGACCGCCTCGTAGAACCCTTGCGCCCTTTCGAAGCTTGAATTGATTATCGTTCAGCGCATCCCAAAGTTCAGTTGAAAATGCAAGATACACGTAGATGGAAATCCCGGACGACTTCGCCAACTCGCGTTCTGCTAAATCAAGCGTCAGGTTGAGATTAATTGGGCAATAGCCCTCTATCTCGCCGAGGAGTTCAGCGTTTGTCCAAAGACCGTATAGGCCATTGAGGCCCTTAAATCTGGGCGGAACCTTCGAGAGATCCGCGCCGGACGCTGCCTTCACCCTTTGGTCTTTGATAAACGCAACAATCGACCCGCTCCTCTGAATGAGATTATGCGGATATAGGTATTCGGGTGCCGACAACGTGGCCTCTGAGACCTTCCCGGCTTGGTCGGAAACCTTGATGTAAATGTCAACGGCGGGCGACGTGGTGCCGTCCAAGTATACGCCACCTAATGGCGTCATTATCCTCATAAGAGCTAGCCACTGTTCCGCCGTGGTCGCCTGGTACCATGCCAGATTGCCAGGACGTATGTTGTCCCCTGTAAGCTGAATTGTAATCGCCGTGCCCTGATCGATGTCGCTGAATGCGTCGGTGTGAGGTGGGCGGGCATTGATCACCGGACGCGGCACCGTGCCGGTTCGATCATCGACCCACCGGCGTCCGTTTTCGATACGGCCCGACACAATCTTTCCTTCGACTTTCGTGCTCACATAGAGTGAATTAAAGCCGTAACCAAGATAGGTCGCACCGACACCTTTGTTGCCACGAGTGACTGCGCCAGCCTTGAATGAGAAATTCGGCCGCAGGAATTGCCGCAATTGCTGCAAGTTCATTCCGCAACCATTATCTGTGACTTGAACGGACTGCTGATGTAAATCAATATAAACCCAGACCTTAGGCCGGTAGGCTGTCGCCTCGTCGTTTAGGCGCTTCTCTACTGCGTCCAACGCATTTTGAAGCAGCTCGGCAAACAAGTCGTAATAACCGGTGTAGCTTCGCAGGATATTCGAGATCTCTCGGCGCTGCGCACTGATCATCATTCCTGGGTCAGCCCCAACGGTGGTGTCCAGCGGGTCCCAGCCGTCAAGAGTCTCAGTGGTCGCGACCATACGAAATGCCTTTAAAATAATTCTGGCCGTTTATACACGATGTCCCGCCGATCCGAAACGTTCATAGAGTTCGGATGGGTGGCCGCCAGATGGCGCTCCGACCAGGGCACCAACGGCCTGTCAATATATACAACTACTCATCGAATTCTTCGTGATGGGTCAGTATGAGGCCCCCGTCAGTATAACCCGCTGTTGATGTGCGGGACAATCGAACCCCACTCGCCTCGGCTTCCCAAAACGTTGGATAGCCGACGAATCCGCGGACAGCCCCTTTCACCCCCCACCCCAACCGCCG
>NZ_LMUJ01000060.1:18135-53940 GCF_009765975.1 Acidisphaera sp. S103
CACCCACTTCGACTCCAATGGCTTCCGCGACCATCTCGCGGAGCTCGTCGCCATCCCCAGCACCTCCCAGGACCCCGGCCACCAACCCGACGTCCAGCGCTACCTCGCCGATGCCATCCAGCCCTGGCTGCAACGCATGGGCTTCACCGTCGAAATCCACCCCAACCCCGTCGCCGGCTTCGGCCCCATCCTGTTCGCCGAACGCCTGGAGGGACCCGACCGCCCCACCGTCCTGACCTACGGCCATGGCGACACCGTCCGCGGCCTCGACGACCAGTGGCGCGCCGGCCTGTCCCCCTGGACCCTGACCGAGGAAGCCGACCACTGGTACGGCAGGGGCTCCGCCGACAACAAAGGCCAGCACGCCCTGAACCTCTCGGCGCTGGAGGCAGTCCTGGCCGAACGCAGCGGCACGCTTGGTTTCAACCTGAAGCTGATCCTGGAAACCAGCGAGGAACGCGGCTCCACCGGCCTGCGCCAATTCGTCGCCGAACAGGCCGACCGGCTGGCCGCCGACGTGCTGATCGCCAGCGACGGCCCACGCGTGATGCCGGAGGTCCCGACCATCGCCACCGGCACCCGCGGCACCTACCATTTCGACCTCACGGTGGACCTGCGTCCCGGCGGCGTCCACTCCGGACATTGGGGCGGCCTGACCACCGACCCTGCGGTCGTCCTCAGCCACGCGCTCGGCACCATCATGGACCGCCACGGCAAGATCCTCGTGCGAGACTGGCTGCCCCGCAACGGCGTGCCCGCCGCGGTGCGTGCGGTGCTGGATGGCTGCCCGGTCGGCGGCGGGGGCGAGTCAGCCAACATCGATCCGGGCTGGGGCGAACCCGGCCTGACCCCAGCCGAGAAAATCTACGGCTGGAACAGCTTCATCGTCCTCTCGCTGTTGTCCGGCCGACCGGAAAACCCCGTCAACGCCGTCGCCCCGAACGCAAGGGCGCACTGCCAGATCCGCTACACCGTCGATTCCGACCCCGAAACCTTCGGCCCCGCGCTGCGCCAGCACCTCGACGACAATGACTTCCAGTCCATCGGCATCGAAAACGCCTATGTCCGCATGCCCGCCAGCCGCACCGATCCCAGCCATCCCTGGGTCCGCTGGACAGTCGCCAGCATGGAAAAGACGGGGGGCAAGCGCGTCCAGGTCATCCCGAACTCCTCCGGCGGCCTGCCGGGCGACGTGTTCGTGGACTACCTCGGTGTGCCGCTGGTCTGGATCCCGCACAGCTACAACGGCTGCAAGCAGCACGGTCCGGATGAGCATCTGCTGACCGGCCCGGCGCGTGAGGGTCTGGCCGCCTACGCCGGTATCTGGTGGGATTTGGGCGAGCCAGGCACCCCCTGACGCCGCCGCCGCTCACCCTGCGGCGCACGCCAACCGAACGCGCCGGCAGCGACGATCGCCGCCGTTTCCGTCCGGATCGCCTCGGCCACGGCCTGCGCCGCCCGCGTCAGCGGACGATCCCGCGGCACGGCCAGCAGCCGAGACAGCGAGAAATCCTCCACCACCGCCCCTGACAGCGTGCCCGCCGTCAGGTCCGGTTGCACCGCCGAGGCCGGCAGCACGGCATAGCCCAGTCCCGCCCGCAGCAGCGCCTTCATCGGTCCGGGGCTTTGCACCCACACCTTCGCCTTGATCTGCGCCGGACTTGCCTTGGCGCCGAGACGCCGGCGCACCACGGACAGCCATCCGCTGCCGACCGGCAGGACCAGCGGCAACTCCGGCAATAGATCCAGCGGAACCGACGAAACCGCTAGCAGAGGGTCGTTCGGCGGTCCCACGAGGATCATCGGTTCGGTACACAGCGCCACATAGTCGATGCGCGGGTCGGGGTCCGGCGAACTGACCACGGCCAGATCCAGACCACCCTGCCGCAGTTCGGCGAGCGCGGTTTCGTTCAGCGCTTCCCGCAGCTCCAGTTGCACACCGGGCAGGCGCCGCACCACGCTGACCGCCAGCACTGGAAACAGGATGTCGCCGAAGCTGGGCGGCGCGACGAGACGCACCATCCCGCTGGGTTCGCTGTTCAATTCGGAGATCTCCGAAATCGTGCTGGCGGCCTCGGCCAGCAGGAAACGCGCTCGGGTCAGCAGCAGCGCCCCCGCTTCCGTCAACACGACGCCCCGCGCGCCGCGATCCATCAGCGAACCGCGGCAGGCGTACTCCAACGCCTGCACCTGACGGGACAGCGCCGATTGGGCGATGCGCAGGCTGGCGGCGGCCGCACTGAAGCTGCCGGTCTCGGCAACAGCCACGAAGTAGCGCAGTTGGCGAAGGTCCATAGGCATGCCGAAATCAGATCACTTTCATCGATTTTATATATTTGCGCGATAGCTTGTACCGGTGCCAGGGTTATCGCAATGCGCGGGCAACACCCGCCGGAGGAAATCGCTTCGATGTCCCAGACAACATCCGTCCTGATCGTGGGCGGAGGGCCGGTTGGCCTCGCCATGGCGCTCCTGCTTCACCGTTTTGAGATCGACTGCGTCGTGGTCGAGCGCAGTCCGACCACCACCGATCATCCGAAGTCGCGCGGCTGCTGGATCCGCACCATGGAATTGTTCCGCCAATGGGGCATCGAACAGCGCATCCGCGACCGCGGCCTGCAAGACGGCTCCGACATGTTCGTGTTCGTCGAAAGCATCGCCGGGCGGGAAATCGGGCGCACCCGGCCGGAACCGAACGAAGGCCATACGCCGGCCTGGAAAAGCCTGGTCGCGCAGGACGCCGTCGAGGAAGAAATTCACGCCGAACTGCAAGGCTCGAAACACGCCAGGATCCTGTTCAACACCGAGTTTCTCGGCTTCGAGGAATCCACTGATGGCGTAACGGTGCGCACCCGCTCCACCGGCAACGGCAAGGAGCAGTGGTGGAACGCTCGGTATCTGATCGCGGCCGACGGCGCCGGCAGCCGCACCCGGCGGGCAGCGGGGATAGAGATGGAAGGCCCGGCCACGCTCGCCGTCATGTCGAACGAGTACTGGAAAGGCGATCTATCGCGTTTTCCGATCACCCGGGAGGCAGCCGGATACCGTATCATATCCAACGTCCCGGGGGTGCCGGTTTCGACCATTCTAAATACCAATGGACGTGATCGCTGGCTGACCGTGACCCAGATCGGATTGGAACAGGACGACCGTCCGCATCCATGGACGGATGCTGAAACAATCGAGCTGATACGCGCGCAGACCGGCGTCCCAGACTTGGCGGTGCAATTGCTGAACCGATCCGTCTGGCGTGTCAGCAAGCAGGTGGCGCAGCGGTTCCGCCAAGGGCGCGTGCTGCTGGTGGGCGACGCCGCGCACCGCTTTCCGCCCACAGGCGGGTTCGGGCTGAACTCCGGTGTGCAGGACGCCCACAACCTGGCCTGGAAGCTGGCGTTCGTCCTGCGCGGCATCGCCGATGACGCGTTGCTCGATAGCTACAGCGTGGAGCGGCGGCCGGTCGCGCAGTCCAACGCCGATTTCAGTTTCGGCAATCGGCGTCGCTATGGATCGATGGAGGCAGCGGCCCGCAGTGGCCATCCGGATCGGATCAAATTCTGGCTGGATGATATGGACAACCATCTGCACAGCGTCGGGCAGGCGCTGGACTTCCGTTACGAGGAAGGTGCGGTGATTCCGGATGGAACCATTCCGCGTCCGCTCGATCCGCGTGTGTATCGGCCCAGCGATCGGCCGGGCGGCCGGTTCCCACATCTGTGGCTGGACTTCGCCCGCAAGCACTCGACACTGGATTGGTTCGACAAGACGTTCACCCTGGTCACCGGGCCTTTGGGCGCGGAGTGGCTGGAGGCCGGCAAGCAAGCCTCCGAGAAACTGGGGATACCGATCGGCCTTCGCACCATGCCGCGCGTGGATGAATCCGACGGTTTTCGGATGGGTATGCGCGGCGCCGTGCTGGTACGGCCGGATGGCCATGTGGCATGGCGGATGCCCTATCTGCCCAGCGACCCGGCGGCGGAGATCATAACAACCATGAACACGTTGCTGCATCCGGGACAAGTCTGATGCAACATGTCACCGTGCCAGGCGGCGTGAAGGTCGCATATGCCGTGACCGGTGCCGGCGTCCCCTTGGTGCTGATCCATGGCGCCGAGGCCGACCACACCATGTTCGATCGTTTCGTGCCGTTGCTGACAGCGGATTTCGCCTGCATCGGCTATGACCAGCGCGATTCCGGTGAAACGATCAATCCCGAACAACCCTATGGCATCACCGATATGGCGGATGACGCGGCGGGTCTGATCACCGCGCTGGGACACCGGAAAGCGCATGTGTTCGGCACCTCGCTAGGCAGCATTATCGCCCAGGCGCTAGCCGTCCGCCACCCGGCGGTGGTGGATCGGCTGGTGCTGTCGGCGGCAATTCGGATTGGCCGAAGTGTCGCCGATATTGCCCCGGAAACCGCTGCCGAACTCGGCCGGCTGCGAGCGGATCCGGCCCGCAACGCCATGGCGATCGCACATTACTTCTATACCGCCGACCATCTGGCGCAACACCCGGAACTGGCACAACGTTTCGCTGGCAGCAAACGCACACCGGCGCAACAAGCACGGCGCGGTGCGTTGATCCCCAATGCGCCGCTATTGCCGTTGAGCGGCATCACCGCCCCGACACTTGTGTTGGCACACGCCGAGGACAAACTGATTCCACCCGTCCACAGCCTCGGCATCGCCGATGAAATCCCCAATGCCCGAACGGTGGTGCTTGACGGGCTGGGCCATGTAGGCACGATCCAGGCACCGGAACGGGTAGCGGCGGTGGTACGTGGCTTCCTGTCCTGAAAAATGCAGCGGACCGCTAGAGCCCGCGCCAACGGGAGTATGTCATGCAAGCCACCGATACCGCCGGTCGTAGCGTATCCGGACTGTTTGGCCTGACCGCCTATCAATGGAAAGTGTTCCTGGTCACATGGCTGGGCTGGGCACTGGACTCCACCGATTTCGGCCTGTTCTCCTTCGTCCTGCGCCCGGCTGTCACCGATCTGCTCGGCGGCCACGCGACCCCGGCGCAAATCGGCAGCGTCGGCGGCTACCTCGCGATGGCCGGACTGCTCGGCTGGGCCTTCGGCGGCTTCCTGTTCGGCATTGTCGCTGACTACATCGGACGCGTCCGCACCCTGGCGATCAGCATCATGGTGTTCAGCGTGTTCACCGCCTGCCAGGGATTTTCGCAAACCCCGTTTCAGCTTGGGTTGTTCCGCTTCCTGGCCGGAGTCGGCACCGGCGCGGAAGGCGTGGTCGGCATCGCCCTGGTTGCCGAAGTCTTCGCCCAGACCAACCGAGCGAAAGTGCTGGGAATCATGATGACCGGCGGCGCGTTCGGGCCGTTGATCGGCGGACAGATCTACAATCTGGTTGGCCCATACGGCTGGCGGTCGGTATTCTTCGTCGGGATCATTCCGGCGCTGCTGTTGCTGATGCTGCGCCGGGGCGTGCATGAACCCGACCATTTCAAGACCGTGCAGGACAGGCGTTCGTCGGTAAAGGCCGCCGGCCGAATGGCGAGCGATGCCGACCAGGCGTTCATGCGGCTCTCGTTCACCCAGTTGTTTTCCAAGGAATTGCGCTTCAACACCGGCGTCGGGCTGCTGTTCTGCCTGGGAACCCTGTTGTCGATCTGGACCAGCCTGATCTGGTTGCCGACGATCCAAAGCCTGATGCTGCAAAAGCAGGGCATCATCGGTGCCGCCGCGATCCCTTATGTCGGATACGGCATGATGCTGTGGGGAATCGGCGGCATCCTGGGCTACGGCAGCTTCGGCTTCATTGCCGACCTGATGGGCCGCAAGCCGACCATCCTGTTCTTCAATGTCGGCGCCATCGTCAGCGGCCTGATCCTGTATCTCGCGCTCAAAACCTGGGATTATTACCCGTTGATGCTGCCGGTTTTCGGCTACTTCGTGTTCGGCGTGTTCTCCGGCCACGCGGTCTATCTGCCGGAGTTGTTTCCGACCCATGTGCGAGCGACCGCGGTCTCGTTCTGCAACGGTTCCGGACGAATCATCACCAGTTTCGGGCCGCTGGTCGCCGGCCTTCTGGTGGTGCCGTTCGGCACCTTCAACAACGCGGCGGCGGTGATGACATGTTTCGCGGTACTCAGCATGATCGCCATGCTGCTGGGTCGTGAAACCCGCGACGACGAACTACCCCAGTAAGGGAACGAAAACATGATTCTGCACGGGATCGATATGGAAGTCACCCGGTTAGGCGCCGGACAACCGGTCGTGCTGCTGCACGGATTTCAGCAGATCGACCCCGAGGCCCGCTTTCTGCACCTGCTGTCACAGCGGGCAGAAATCATCGCACCCTCCCACCCCGGATTCGGCCGCTCCGCTCGGCCGAAGGACTTCGAAACGATCTACGACCTCACGAACCTCTATGCGGCCTTCCTCAATGCGCTGCCGTTCGAAAAAGTCACGCTGGTCGGCTTCTCCTTCGGTGGCTGGCTGGCCGCGGAACTCGCCGTCCGCTCCCACCACAAAATCGCCCGGCTAGCACTTGTAGATACGGTCGGCATCAAGATCAGCGACCGCGAAACCCCGGACATAACGGACATTTTCAACACCCATCCGGATGAAGTGACGCGCCGAACCTGGCACGATCCCGCCAACGCACCAGACTTCAACGCGATGTCCGACGAAGCCCTGATCATGCGCCATCGGAATTGGGAGTCGCTGTCGCGGTACGCATGGCATCCGTATATGCACAACCCGAGGCTGGCATTCTGGCTGCCACGGATCGATGTGCCCACCCGAGTGCTGTGGGGCGCCTCCGACCGCATCGTGCGTCCGTCATACGGCCAGGCCTTCGCCGGCCTGATCCCCGGCGCGGACTTCACCGTGATCGATCAGGCGGGGCACCAGCCAGAAATCGAGCAGCCGGACGTCTTTGTCGATCATCTCAGCGCGTTTTTGTAGGAGGCCGATCCCATGGACGCCTGGTGGCAATGTGAAATTCCCTACCCGTTCGTCGACAAGGCGATCACCGACGCAGCCGATTCGGTGCGGGCCTCGCTGCCCAACCAACTGTGTGACCCGCGCATCGCGGCAACCCTGTTCGATGAAGTGCTGGACGAATTCCTGCTGTGCGACGACCTCGGCATGAACGTCATCGCGATTGAGCACCACGCCGGCATCAATTCGTTGATCGGCGCCAACCCGATGGTGACCAGTCTCCTGGCCAGGCAGACCCGCAATGTGCGCGTCCTCAGCCTGGGCACGCTGGTTTCATTACGCCCCGATCCGGTGCGCGTCGCCGAGGAATACGCCACCGCCGATATCCTCGCCAAAGGCCGGTTCGACATCGGCTTCGTGAAATCCGGCGGCACCGAAATGGCATCGTCCAACATCAATCCGGTGAACAACGAGGAACGCTACTGGGAAGCGATCGACCTGATCAAAAAGGCACTGACCACCCATGACGGACCATTCAGTTGGGAAGGCAAACATTTCAGTCACCGCCACGTGAACATCTGGCCGCGGCCCTACCAGGACCCGCATCCGCCGATGTGGGCAGCGACCGGCGACCCGTCCAGTTCGGCCGAGGTCGGGCGCCGGGGCATGCGCCACGTGCTGGTACTGCGCGGACCGGAAGGCACGAAACGCGCCTACGATGCCCATCGCCAGGCCCGCGCCGCCGCCGGCTTGCCGAAGGTAACGACGGACAACTTCGCCTATGCCGCGCTGGTCTACGTCGGCGACACCGAGGACGAAGGCATCGAGGTCGGCAGCAAGCTGCTGTGGTTCCTGAACACCAGCCTGAAATCCGCGCCGCAGTTCAACAAATTCCTGCCAGGTGCAGCGCCGCCGGTGGCCGCGCCAGGCTTGTATCGGACGCAACCGAAACCCGACGCAGGGTTGGCCCTGGTGGATGCCGAAAAAGGTGTCGCCCCCGCAAGCCGTAACGCGGAAAAGCTGATCTCCATCACCGCGCCGGAAGCGATGGCGCAAGGCATCCTGTTCGCCGGCAACCCGGACAGCGTCTACCGCCAGATCATGCAATTCTACGACAAAGTCGGCGGTTTCGGACACCTCGCCTTGGTCGGCCGGTCCGGCTACATGACCCACGCGGAATCCACCAAGAGCATCCGCCTGTTCACCAAGGAAGTGCTGCCCCGCCTGAAAGAAATCGGGCCGGTGGAAGTGGGGTAGCTGTCCGGGCGACGCCCAACAATAACCGGTCGCTTCGCCCGCCCCGGCCATCGATCATCCGTGTGGCAGCTTGCCAGGCAAACCATCTTCAACCCACGGCTTCTCAGTGAAGTTTGGGCACGGCGTTTGAGTCGCGTCCGCTCGCCAGCGACCCCTGTCGTCTCCGCGGGCTCCGCGGCAGGATCCGGCCTGCCGTATTGACCGGGCGTGAGCCGCTGCTACTCAGGGCTTCCCCAAGCAACGCCGCCTCCCCCAACCCAAAGAAGCCAACGATGCAGTTCGATTTCTTCCCCAACAGCATGCGATCGGCGCAGCATGCCGACACATCCGGCACCCGCGTCGCCATTCTGACCCGCACCAGGAACCGGCCCGTCACCCTGGCTCGGGCATTGGTCAGCGTGCTGTCGCAAAGCCATACCGACTGGCATCTGTATCTCGTCAATGATGGTGGCGACCCCGCGATCGTGGAACAGCTTGTGCAAAACCACGAATCGGCATTCCAGGGGCGCGTGACGCTGCTGCACCACCCACAAAGCCTGGGCATGGAGGCAGCATCGAACGCCGCCCTGGCGATAGCGGAGGGGGATTTTATCGTCGTGCATGACGACGACGACAGTTGGCACCTGGATTTCCTGACGACCACGGTATCGTTCCTGCGCCGTCCTGAGAATGCCGCCTACGCAGCGGTGGCGACCAACTGTACGGTGATCCATGAACGGATCGAATCCGGCGTCATTACCGAGGAACAGCGCTCGGACAATCCGTTTTGGCAAAGTCAGATCGATTCCGCACGATTGCTGTCGCGCAATTCGATTCCACCGATCACCTTGCTGGTTCGCAAATCCGCTGTCGACGCCATCGGGCCGTTCAACGCGGCATTGCCCGTTCTTGGAGACTGGGACTTCAATCTTCGTGTCCTGATGATCGGCGACATCGCCACCATCGACCAGCCGTTGGCCTACTATCATTGGCGGCGATCGAGCGGGCAAGGCGCCTACGGCAACTCGGTCATGGCAGGCAGCGACCAGCATGCCCTGTATGACGTCCTGTATCGCAACAGCCTGGTAAGACAGCTTCTGGCCAAGGAACCGTCATATCTCGGGCTGATGCAGGTGCTGATGCGACACACCGAAGATCAGGTGGCACAGTTGTCGCGGCAGATCGATCGGAATGCCCAGCTCGCGGGCGAACGATATCTTGAAGTGCGGACGATACTGCGCGGAATCGAGCAAACGTTGCAGCAGACCCAGGGCAACACTCAAGCAGTGCGGCAATCATGGGCACGTCTGTTGCCCGTGCGCCGGATGGTCGCCCGGTTGCGCGGCCGCATCTAGCCGCCGGTATCATTCCGCCAACTGTTCGCGGATCGCCAGCAGCGCCCGCCGCCGTTCCTCCGTCGTCTCCGGATAGGACATTTTCAGGCTCTCAAGCGTATCCAGAATGATCTCCGACAAGATCAAACGCGCATTCTCCTTGTCATCGGCGGGGACGATGTACCAGGGTGAATGGCGCGTGCTCGTCGCGCCCAGGCACTTTCCATAGGCTTTCATGTAATCCGGCCAGAAGGCACGCTCCTCGATATCCGCCTGGCTGAACTTCCAGTTCTTCTCCGGCTCGTCTATCCGTTGCAGGAAGCGCCGGCGTTGCTCGTCTTTCGACAGGTGCAGGAAGAACTTGACGATCCGGGTTCCATTGGCATGCAGATGCCGCTCCAGATCGACGATAGAGCGATACCGGGCCGCCCAGACGGACGTGTCGTTGGCCGGCAGGCTCTCGCCCAGCAGGATGTCCGGGTGGACCCGGGCCACCAGGACTTCCTCATAATACGATCGGTTGAAAATGCCGATACGGCCGCGTTCCGGCAGGTCTCGGGTCGTTCGCCATAGAAAATCGTGCAGCAACTCGGTCGCGCTGGGACGCTTGAAGCTGAACACCTGGCAGCCCTGAGGATTGACCCCCGACATGACGTGCTTGATCGCACCGTCTTTGCCCGCCGCGTCCATCGCCTGGAAGATCAACAGCACGGCGTGCCCGTTGGATGCATATAGAAGTTGCTGCTGCGCACTCAGGCGAGCGACATGGTCGTTCAATATCTGATGATACTGATGGTCGGACTTGTAAACCTTCGCCACTTTCGTCGGCCACTTGCCAAGATCGACATCAGCGCCTTCCCGAACACGAAAATCCTTTAGTTTGATCTTCATTGTCTTCCCCTATCGCTCTCAGCCGGTTATGGCGGGCGCGGGCGCAAATCCCTAGTCCGGATAGATCATCTTCCGCGTCACCCCACCGTCCACGACAAACTCGGCACCAGTAATGAAACCGCTTTCCTGTCCCACCAGGAACGCGGCAAGCGCGGCAATGTCCTCGGCACGGCCAACCCGTCCGGCCGGGTGGAACGCGTGCTCCTGTTCCGTCGGTTCGGGACCCTTGGTCAGGATCCAGCCAGGACTGATGCAGTTCACCCGGATATCCGGCCCCAGGCTCACCGCCAGCGCATGGGTCAACGCGACCAGCCCGCCTTTCGACGCCGAATACGATTCCGTGTTCGGCTCCGACATCCGAGCGCGGGACGAGGCGATCGTCACCACCGCGCCCTTGGCGGCACGCAGCAGGACTTCGGCCGCGCGAACCAGCAGGAACGTGCTGGTCAGGTTGGTGGTCAGCACCGCCGACCATTCCGCCAGGGAAAGCGCCCCAAGCGGCTTGCGGATCATGAACCCGGCATTGCACACCAGCGCATCCAGCCGCTGTTCCGCCACCGCGATCGAACCCACCAGCGCGGCAACCGAGGCCTCCTCACCGACGTCGCAGACAACATACCGCCCGCCGGCCGGGGCCGCCCCGGCGGGGTCCCGGTCGGCGACGATCACCCGCCAGCCATCCGTCGCCAGACGCCCCGCGATGCCCGCGCCGATACCCTTGGCACCGCCGGTTACCAAGGCGGTACGAGGGGCAGGCGCGGCCATGCTCATGCCTTCGCCGCGTCCAACGCCTGGGACAGATCGGCCAGGATGTCGTCGATGTGCTCCAGTCCCACCGACAGCCGAACATAACCAGGCGTCACCCCGGTCGCCGCCTGCTCCGACTCCGTCAGTTGGGAGTGCGTAGTGCTCGCCGGATGGATCGCCAGGCTGCGGGCATCGCCGATGTTGGCGACATGGTAGAACATCTTGAGCGCATTGATGAATGTGCTGCCGGCTTTCGCGCCGCCCGCCAGTTCGAACCCGACCAGGCCGCCCTGCCCGTGCGGCAGGTATTTCGCCGTCCGTTCCGCGCCGAGACCCGTGTGGTGCGCCGGGTGGATGACGCGGGTCACATCCTTGCGGTCGGCCAGGTAGTTGGCGACCGCCAGGGCGTTCCGGCTGTGCTCCCGCATCCGCAGCGGCAGGGTTTCGACACCCTGAATGAACGCGAACGCATTGAACGGAGCCATCGCGGCGCCCAGGTCGCGCAGCAGGGTGACCCGCATCTTCAGGATATAGGCGATCGGACCCAGCGGCTTGACGGCCTGCGACCAGACCGCGCCGTGGTACGACGGGTCAGGCGTGTTCAACGCCGGCTGGCGGCCAGGATTGGCTTCCCAGTCGAAATTGCCGCCATCGATGACGATGCCGCCGATCGAGGTCCCATGCCCGCCGATCCATTTGGTGGTGGAATACATCACCACCGCCGCACCATGGTCGAACGGGCGCACCAGTACGGGCGCCGCGGTGTTGTCCATGATCAGCGGGATACCGAAGGATCGGCCGATACTGGCCACCTCCGCGATGGGGAACGGGATCAGCTTGGGATTGGGCAGCGTCTCCGCATAATACGCCCGCGTGCGATCGTCGGTAGCGCGCGCAAACCCCTCGGGGTCGCTTGGATCGACGAAACGGGCCTCGATGCCCTGGTCCTTCAGCGTGTTGGCGAACAGGTTCCAGGTGCCGCCGTACAGGTCGGTGGACGTAACGAAATTGTCGCCGGCCCGAGCCAGGTTTTGCACCGAAAACGCCGACGCCGCCTGGCCGGAGCCAAGCGCAAGCGCCGCGACCCCACCCTCGATCGCCGCCAGCCGCTGTTCCAGCGCATCGTTGGTCGGGTTCATGATGCGCGTGTAGATGTTGCCGAGTTCCTTCAGTCCGAACAGGTTCGCCGCATGTTCGGCGCTGTCGAATTGATAGGCCGTGGTCTGGTAGATCGGCACGGCGACGGCGTGGGTGGCGCTGTCGCGGCGCCAGCCGGCGTGCAGGGCGAGCGTCTCGGGATGCTTGCTGGTCATGACTGTTTCCTCCTGGTGTCCGGTATGGCGGGCACTATAGGCGGTGCGACAGCGCGGTAAACGGCCCAACAGAAGGCAGCAAAACCTCTCTCTACTGGCTTGTCGCGGCAGTGCGTTTCAGCCGGGCCGCCACCGAAGTAGAGAAAATCCGCCCGATGCTGCCCTACGCCGCACTGCTCTGTTGCTTCTGCAGGATCCCATGGCCACGCCGCAGCGCCGTAGCGATCGTCTCCGCCGGCATCGCGCCGGAGAACAGGCTGTAGCCGTCCAGGAAGAATGACGGAACGCCGGAAACCCCCGCCTCGCGAGCAGCCTGGTCGGCGCCACGCATCTCTTTGTCCGCCAAATCCCCGGCAAGAAAGTCCAGCACCGCCTGGCGCGGCAGACCCGCTGTCTCGGCGCAATCGGCCAGCACGGCGTGGTCGCCGACATCGCGCCCCTCGACGAAGTAGGCCTTGAACACCGCCTCCATCGCTGCGTCCTGGTCGCCATGCTGGCCGGCGAACCAGATCAGCCGATGGGCGTCGATGGTGTTCGGCGTGCGGGTCATCAGGTCGGTGTGGAAATCCAGGCCGACAGCGGCCGCCGCGTCGGTGATGCGCTGGTCCAGGGCGGCGGATTTCTCCACGCTGCCAAACTTCCAGGCGCGATAGGCCGCACGGTCCCGCCCTTCTTTCGGCATGTCGGGATTGAGCTGGAACGGATTCCAATGAACCTGGAAATGCAGCCCCTCCTCCGCCAGCGTCGCCAGCGCGCGTTCCAACTGACGCTTGCCGACATAGCACCAGGGGCAGATCGCATCCGACACGATATCGATCCGCGTTCCCACCGGCGCGGTAACGCCAACCTGATGAGTCCCCGTAACCTCGGTGTCGCACCCGTCAGGGCCGCACACCATCGCCGATGCGTTGTCGTTGTCCATGGCCGATCTCCTTTTCCGTTACATGGCGCCTCAACGCGGTTTTGTCACGGGTCTGTGGCCTTGGATTTCCCACCCGGCGAGCCTAACCTCGCCCCTGTTGCCGAACCGGACCAGCAGAAGGATCTTCACCATGGCATTCCCTCCCCAGTCGATGGCGGATTTTGGCGAATTCGGCAAACTTTTCGCCGATATGAAAATGCCCGCGGTTCCGGACATGGAGGCGTTCGTCTCAGCCAGCCGCCGCAACATCGAGACCCTGACCGCCGCCAACAAGGTCGCCCTGGAAGGCGCCCAGACCGTGGCCCGCCGGCATATGGAGATCGTGCAGCAGAACATGGCCGAACTGACCGAGGCGATACGGGCGATGTCGACGCTCGAGGCCCCGCAGGCCAAGGCCGCCAAGCAGGCCGAACTGCTGAAACAGGCCTATGAGCGTGCAGTCGCCAACATGA
Organism: Acidisphaera sp. S103; assembly: GCF_009765975.1. Lineage (GTDB taxonomy): Bacteria > Pseudomonadota > Alphaproteobacteria > Acetobacterales > Acetobacteraceae > Rhodopila. The sequence continues at coordinate 31,941 of NZ_LMUJ01000060.1, forward strand.
AGGAGATCGGCGACCTGATCCAGCAATCCAACGCCGAGGCCGTCAAACTCCTGAACGCTCGGTTTGTCGAAGCCCTGGACGAGGTCAAGGCCCTGGCCGAGAAGGCCAAAACCTAGCGCATTTTGGCCGGTCCAGATCGCGCCTAGCCGCGCATTGTCATGACCCGATTTGTCATTGCGAGGTGAGGCCCCTCCGAACCTTCGGAGCCAAACTGTAGGCCAAGGTCACGCCGCCAGTTGGTCGGCGCGGATATCTTTGATGTCCCGGAAGGTCAGGCCGGGTGCCAGGTCTTCCGCCCGGCGCATCATGAAGGATGAGGTCGCCAGGAACACCGGGTCGCCATCGACGTCGTCGGCCATGGCGCTGCGATTGTCGGCGACGAATTTCGCCAGGGCCGCCTTATCCGACGACGACACCCATCGAGCCAGCGAGAACAGCGAATTTTCGAACCCGATCGCCACGCCATATTCCGCACCCAGCCGGGCCTGAAGAACGTCCAACTGCAAGGTGCCGACAACGCCGACCAAGGGCGCCGATCCGTCCTGCGGACGAAATAGTTGGACCACGCCTTCCTCCGCCAGTTCGACCAGGGCCTGCCGCAGCTTCTTGGCCTTCATCGCGTCGTCCAGGCGGACGCGGCGCAGAATTTCGGGGGCGAAATACGGGACACCGGTGAACTGGACATCCTCGCCCTCGGTCAGCGTATCGCCGATGCGCAGCGTGCCGTGGTTGGGGATGCCGACGACGTCGCCGGCGAACGCCTCATCGGCGATTTCGCGCTCGCGAGCGAAGAAGAATTGCGGCGCGTGCAACGGGATGGACTTGCCGGTCCGCACCTGCTTCAGCCGCATGCCGCGCACCAGCCGCCCGGAGCACACCCTGGCGAAAGCGATGCGGTCGCGATGATTGGGGTCCATGTTGGCCTGGATCTTGAAGACCAGGGCGGTCAGGCCGGACTCCGTCGCCTCGATGGTGCGCTTGTCAGCCGGCTGCGCCCGCGGCCGAGGCCCATACTCGGCCAGTCCGTCCAACAGGTCCTTCACCCCGATATCCTTGATCGCGCTGCCGAAATAGACCGGCGTCAGATGGCCGTGGTTGAAACTCTCCACATCGAATTCGGGCAGCGCGGAGCGCACCAGGTCCACCTCGTCGGCGACCGCCAGCATGCGCGGATCGGATTGCGGCAGGTCGTCGATCAGGTGCATCTGCCGCTTGCGCAAATCGTACGTCCCGGCGAACTCCGATGCCCGCCCGATCGGCCAGGTGACCGGGCAGGTGTCCAAGGCCAGGGTCGACGCAACCTCATCCAGCAGTTCGATCGGGTCGCGCGCTTCGCGGTCCATCTTGTTGATGAAGGTGATGATGGGGATGTCGCGCAGGCGGCAAATCTCGAACAGCTTCCGGGTGCGCGCCTCGATGCCCTTGGCCGCGTCGATGACCATCACGGCGGAGTCGACCGCCGTCAGTGTGCGGTAGGTATCCTCGGAAAAATCCTCATGCCCCGGCGTATCCAGCAGGTTGAAGACGCAGTCGGCGTATTCGAACGTCATGACCGAGGTGACCACCGAAATGCCGCGATCCCGCTCGATCCCCATCCAGTCCGACCGCGTGCGCCGCCGCTCGCCCTTGGCTCGGACGTTGCCGGCAAGCTGGATCGCCCCGCCCTCACGCAGCAGGTGTTCGGTCAGGGTGGTTTTACCGGCGTCGGGGTGGGAGATGATGGCGAACGTACGGCGGCGGGCGATTTCAGCGGTAGAATCGGTCATTCAAGGGCTTTCGTGGGCCGGGGGCTTTCGTGGGCCGGGCGTTCGGCGGGTCGTGACGGTATATAGGGAGCGGCCATCGGCGCGTCACGTCCGGATACGGCCACGAACTCCGTCAGGCGCCACGATACCACTCGGCCGGGAACCCCACACCGCGCCCGCCCGTAAGGCTAACCTTCCCGGACCGCTTGGATTTGTCACAAACCGATGGCCCCGCCGTCCTTGTATCTGACCGGTTTCGATATTAAATCGTTTGCCGCCCGATCCCGGGCTGCAATGAGGTTATCCTCGTGTCCGCGCTCTTCGAAATCCATCTGCTTTGGCCCGCCCTCCTGGGTGCGGCTTTGCTCATCTTATTGATTATCCTGATGTTTTCCGGCGACGGTTGGGTATTCATCCCCAACGATTCCTACGGCATCGTCGAACGTAAATGGTCGCTCCGCGGCAGTCGCGACGGTGGCAAGATCGGTTTCGTGGCACTCGGCGGCGAAACCGGTTTCCTGCCGGAGACAATCCATGGCGGTTTCCACAGCTACATGCCGTTCATGTATCGCGTGCATCGCCAGAAGCTCATCACCGTCCGCAACATCGGTTACCTGTTCGCCCGAGCGGGCGCGCCATTGCCGAACGGTCAGGCGCTGGCAGCGTGGCCGGAGGATGTCGATCCCCGCGATGCAAGGTCGTTCCTGACCAAAGGGGGACAGCAGGGCAATCAGCGTCATATCCTGCGCGCCGCCTCCTATGCCATCAACACCGCCCTGTTCGTGGTGTTCACCGAAGATGGCACCTACGAAATCCCGCTGGGCGACCGGGAGAAAATCGACTCCCTGCACGCGCTGATCCAAAGCCGCGGCGGCTACGACCCGGTCTTCCTCGATGCCGACGATATCGGCGTGGTGACGGTGCAGGACGGTCCGGCCCTGGACCATGGCGAGATCATCGCCCCCACCGTCGGCACCGACGCCAAGGTCCCGGCGCTGTTCCACAACAGTTTCCAGGACGTGCCGAAGTTCCTCGCCGCCGGCGGCCGCCGCGGCCGGCAGGAACAGGTGCTGACCGAAGGCACGTACTATATCAACCGGCTGTTCGCGACGGTCGACTTCAAGGAAAAGACGATGGTGGAGATGGGCACCGTCGGCGTGGTCGTGTCCTACGTCGGACCTCCAGGCGCCGATCTGACCGGAGCCGACTACAAGCACGGCCAGTTGGTCGAGCAAGGCCAGCGCGGCGTCTGGCAAGTGCCGCTGCAACCCGGCAAATACGCCTACAACCCATATGCGTACAAGGTGAAGACCGTCCCGACCACGAACTTCCAGCTCCGCTGGATCGAGGCAGCGACGGACGGCCACAACTTCGACGCCAACCTGTCGGAGATCAGGCTGATCACCCGCGACGCGTTCGAGCCCATCCTGCCGTTGTCCATCGTGGTGCACATCGCCCAGGAGGACGCGCCCTACGTCCTGCAGCAATTCGGGCCGGAGATCGGCAACCTTGTGGACCAATCGCTCGATCCGATGGTCAGCGCCTGGTTCAAGGACGCCGCGCAGGCCCTGACCCTGATCGAACTGGTGAACGAACGCGCCGCGCTACAAGCCAAAGCCCTGGCCGAGATGAAAGTACGCTTCGGCAAATACCGCTTGAACGTCATGGAGGTGATGATCGGCACCCCCCGCGCCGCCCCCGGTGACAAGCACATCGACACGGTGTTCGAGCAGCTTCGCTCTCGCCAGGTCGCCAAGGAGCAGGCCGCGACGTACGCCAGCCAGCAGGAAGCCGCGGTCAAGGAACGAGAACTCAACGAAGCCAAGGCCATCGCCGCCCAGCAACCCGCGCTGACCGCCTCCAAGGTCGCGATCGCCGTCGCCGAGAACGAGGGTGAGGCCGCCTTGAAACGTAAAACCAAGGAAGCCGAAGCCCTGGTCAAAACCGCCACCGCCACCGCCGAACAGACCCGCCTCGCCGGTCAGGCCGAGGCCGCTCGGATTCAGGCCATCGGCGCCGCTGAGGCCAGCGCGACCAAAGCCCAGTCCGACGCGCTTGGCGGCCCGGATGCCGCTCTACGGCGCGCCATCGCGGGTTTGCTGGCCGAGGCCATCAAGAACGCTAAACAACCGCTCGTCCCGGGCATCGTGATGGGCGCCGGCGGTCAAACCAGCATCGCCGACTTGCTGATGAGCATGGCGGTCGCCAACGGTTCCGTCGGCAAGCTGCTGACCGGGGAGTCTCCGACAGCCTGACGAAGTAGGACAATACGGCACACACGATGACTCCCGATCGCTTCCGCCACGTGTGTGCCGTCTTGGATGGCAAGCATTGCCTGTACCAAAAATAACCTCGCCTTCGCCACCCGTTCGGACGGTGCGAGGCAACATCCCTACGGTGTCGGTACCGCCGACGAATGGTGGTGGACGATCAGCCATTTGCCGTGTTCGGGCGCATAGATGTAAGTATAACGAGCTCGCACCTGTTTGCGGCTGTTAGGCTGATCACCGTTGAGGGTGAAGGTGTAGATGCCGATGTCATAGGCGATGTTGCAGCCGCGATGGATGATCCGTTGGTCAATCTTTCCGTCCGGCGCCTGCTTCAGAAAATAGTCAAAATAGCCGCGGATCGCGTCATGCCCGACCAGCGGGCCGCTCTGTACCGTCGGCAACAGGGTCGCATTCGCAGCATAGTTCGCGACCACCGCTTCTGAGTTCCTGGTCTCTAACGACTTGTTCCATCGATCGAAAAGTGCCTCCACCTGTCGGTCGGTAATGGTTTGGCAGGCCGCGGGCCGGGATGGCTCCCGGGCGTCGACGACGGCGGGTAGCAAGCCGATAGCGATCGTGCCCGCAAACAGCACGGTGCCCAGTCTCAACATATGACGCCTCCCGGTTGGACGGCTGAACGATTGTCCAGTCGAATTGTGATTAGTATTTAGAGAGCAACATCTCATAGGCGGCATCCAATAGCAAGGTCTGGCAAAATGGATACTTACCAATCGACCTGCTATTCCGCCAGTCGTCCAGGTCGCACATGAGAAAGTGGTATATCTACTGTACGCCTTCATGAAGACATCGACAATTGGATCGCCCTGCCGAAGCCGGACGCCGCGTCGATCGAGACGAGATTGAAACGTGCTCATGTGCTGGATGCGGAGGACCGACCATGAACAACACCGCTGTCGTCACGCCTTGACGGTTCCGTTTCGTCCGTCCTGCCTATACACACTGCCCCAATGGCCGCTCACGCACCCAAACCTTCTCGCCGCAAGCCCCCCGAACCGGCGCAGGTCCGCATCGACCGCGTCGGGTCGGAGGGCGACGGCATCGCCAAGCTCCCCGACGGCACGCCGCTCTACCTGCCGTTCACCCTTCCCGGTGAAACTGTCACCGCCCGCCCGCTGCAATCCCGCGGTGACGGCTGGCACGCCTTCGCCGAAACCATCGCCGACGCCACCGACGCCCGTGTCGAGCCGCCCTGCCGCCATTTTGGCCGCTGCGGCGGCTGCGTGCTGCAACACTGGCGCGACAGCGACTACCGGGCCTGGAAAGCCGGCCTGGTATCCTACGCCCTGCGCCAGGCCGGCTTCGCCACGCCTCCCGACCCAATGCCGTTCGTCCCCGGCCTGCCCGGCGAACGCCGCCGCATCGATTTCGCGGTCCGCCGCACAACCGGCCGCATCATCCTGGGCCTGCACGAACAACGCTCCGCCGAGGTCATCGACATCACCGACTGCCTGGTCCTGCATCCGGCACTGATGGCGCTGCTGGGGCCGTTGCGCGCGCTGCTTCAGGGACTGAATGCGGTGCGACGCGAAGGCTCGATCGTCATCAACCTGCTGGACTCCGGCCCCGACATGCTGCTGCGGACGGATGCGGCCCTGACGCTGGAGGACCGCATCGCCCTGACCGACTTCGCCCGCGATCACGGCCTGCCCCGGGTGTCGCAGACCCTGGGCGGCGACACGCCGGAGACGATCGGGCTGCTCCGTCCGCCCACCACCACGCTATCGGGTGTCTCGGTGCGGCCACCGCCCGGCGTGTTCCTGCAAGCCACTGCCGAGGGAGAGCGCGCCATCGTCGAGGCGGTTCTGAACGGCATGCCCGGCAAGATCACCAGCAAGACCAGGGTGGCGGAACTATACGCGGGCTGCGGGACACTGACATTCGCGCTGGCCGGCAAGGTGCGCGTGGCCGCCTTCGAGGGCGACACGGCCACAATCGGCGCGCTGAAGCAGGCGATCAACCAGGGCGGCGTGGCAGGACGGATCGAGGCGTTTCAGCGCGATCTGGCGCGCCAGCCGCTGTCGGCGAAGGAGTTGAAGGCGTTCGCGGCGGTGGTGCTCGATCCCCCGCATGGTGGCGCCGCGGCGCAAATCGGTCAGATCGCCGCGGCCGGCGTGCCGACAGTGGTGTATGTCAGTTGCAACCCGGCCACCCTATCGCGCGACGCTCGGATGCTGAACGGCGCTGGATACACCCTCGCGGCGGTCACCGTGATCGACCAGTTCCTCTGGTCGGCTCGGGTCGAAAGCGTCAGCGTGTTCCGCCGCACGTAACCGGCCCGGCGTCGTGGGGCAACCCGTCCTACGCCGCCACATCCTCCAAAATCATCGCAGCCGCCTTCTCGCCGATCATGATGCTCGGTGCATTCGTGTTCCCCGCGACGACCGAGGGCATGATCGACGCATCCGCGACCCGCAGCCCGCCCACCCCATGCACGCGCAGCCGAGGATCGACCACCGCGTTCGTTCCAGTCCCCATCGCGCACGTACTGCTGGGGTGATGATTGGAAACCCCGGTCTGCCGCACGAACGCCTCCATGTCCGCGTCGGATTGCGTCGCCGGTCCAGGAGCGATTTCCGCCGCGATATACGGTCGCAACGCCGGCTGTTCGGCGATTGTCCGAACCAGCCTGATCCCGGTCACGACGGCCCGCATGTCGTAATCGGTGCGCAGGAAATCAAACAGGATCGACGGCGGCGCCAGCGGATCCGGACTCGCCAGCCGCACCGTGCCGCGTCCGTCCGGTTTCAGGTGCACCGGGCTTAAGGTGAACCCCGGAAACCGGTGCGAGATCACGCGGTCCCTGGTGCGCTCCAGCGTGCTCCATTCCAGCAGGTTGATCTGCAAATCCGGCCGCTCCAGCCTTGGATCGGACCGCGTGAACAACCCGGCATGAATGCCGTTGCTCGCCATCGGGCCGGAACGGAACAGGCTGTAGCGAATACCCGCGGCGATCTTGCGCGGCCAGGAGTTCTCCAGGTCGTTCAATGTGATCGAGCGGGTGCAACGCCAGCTCATGTAGGTGTTGAAATGGTCGTGCAGGTTGGACCCCACCGCCGGCATGTCGCGAACGACGTCGATCCCCATGTCGCGCAGGTGCTCCGCCGGGCCCAGACCTGAAAGTTGCAGAAGCTGGGGCGACCCGTAGGTGCCGCCGGACACAACCACCTCCCGCCGGGCGGCCGCGATCCTGCGCCCCTCCAGACACGCGTATTCCACCCCCGTCGCGCGGCCATCACTTAAAATCACCCGTGTGGCGTGGGCGCCAGTGCGAATGGTCAGGTTCGGGCGAGACCGGGCGGGGTCCAGATAGGCCTTCGCCGTGCTCCAGCGGCGACGGTTCGATGTGGTGGTCTGGTAGTAGCCGCAGCCCTCCTGCATGGCGCCGTTGAAATCGGGATTGCGAGGGACTCCCGCTTGCTCGCAAGCCGCCAGCACGGCGTCGGTCAGTTCGAACCGCCGCGGCTGGTCGGATACGTTCAGCGGGCCGCCGGTGCCATGATATTCGCTGTCCCCACGCGCCTGGTTCTGGGCTTTGCGGAAATACGGCAGCACCGAATCCCAGTCCCAGCCGGTGCAGCCGCGTTGCCGCCATTCGTCATAGTCGGCGTGGTTGCCGCGGATATAAACCATGCCGTTGATGGAGCTTGTGCCGCCCAAGGTCTTGCCGCGCGGCAGGTACAGCCGCCGATTGTCCAGCGTCGGCTGCGGCGCACTCTCGAACTTCCAGTTCACCCTCGGGTCGATGAAGGTCTTGGCGAAACCCAGGGGAATATGGATCCAGGGGTTGGTATCGGGCGGCCCGGCCTCCAGCAGCAGGACGCTATGGCGGCCGGATTCCGACAGCCGCGAGGCGACCACGGCCCCAGCCGATCCCGCCCCGGTGACGATGAAGTCATAGGTTTCCTGTTGCATTCCTGTCGTCGTCCCCTCCGTCCGCTATCCTGGACCGGGGTCGTCACGACCGGCAAGACCGGCCAATGGGAACGACCTTTGGGGGTGCGATCTGATAGGCAAATAAAGGCCTCGAACTACCGCCGCCGGAAACCGGTGACCGAGCGAACGGCCCGGCGCAAGACGGCTGAACTGCACCAACTCAACCCCAGCGCGCCTGTGAACACCCCGGCCGCCTTGGGAAGCGCCCCGATATCGGCGTCCAGCAGCGCATACTGGCCCCAGACGACGAACGGATAGTGCAGCAGGTAGATACCGTAGGAATTCGCGCTCAAGCTGTCCCAGACCGCGAACCGTCGTTTGAACCTGGCGAATAACGCCACTGCCGCTTGGGTTGCGGCGGCGCAGAACAGCGCCACCGTCACGCCGTACAGCACCAGCCAAACGATACGAGGCACCAGTAAGGGGACATGCAACCGGCAACTCTGCACCGCCAACAACAATACGAACAACGCCGCCGCCAGCACCACCGGCCGCCGCCCCTGGACACGGATCGCCGGCCCGATCGCGACGCCGGCGTAGAAATACCCGGCATAGAGCAATACACGGCTTGCCTGGATCGCGAATGGACCCCACGCGAACCAGCGAGCCGACCCGAACGCCACCAGCAGCGGCAGGTAGGTGGCCAACGACAACGCCGCCAACGCTATAAACGAGACCCCGCGATGCCACGGCCGTGGCCGGATCGCCACGGCCATGACGTCGAAGCCGAACAGGACGGCGACGAACCACGCGGGACCGGCCGGCCACGGCCCATCGAACACGGTCTGCACCCAGAACGCGCCGAAGCCGATCTGAGACCCGGTCATCCGATAGGATGGATAATAGGCCAGCGGCATAACCGTCAGCACGGCCAGCGCGAATGGCAACCCCAGCCGCCGCAGCCGATCGAGTAGATAGGCCGTCCGCCCCTTTCGCCGCAGGCTGGGTCCGACGAACAGGCCAGACAGAAGAAACATCAGCGGCATGAAGTAGCTGTCGTTGAACAGCACGGCGATGTCGAAGCCCACCCAGCGCTGGCTGTCCACGATCGGGGCGCTGGACCAAAGATAGTGCCGCGCATCGAAGTGCCCGAACCCGCAATAGGCGAGCACCGAGTGGTGCAGCACGACCATGACGATGACGAACCCACGCAGGTAGTCCAGGCCGATCAGACGGCCGCCCTGCTCGTTGGGCTGTCGATCCCGCATGCGCTTCGTGCCCCATGACAAACCGGCCACCAGGGTTTAGCGTATTTCCCCAATGGCGCATATCAAGGTCCAGACCGAGGATTTCGACGTCGGCGCGGAGATCGCCGCCCTGACGCTTGGCCGCAGCGATATCGGCGGGATCGGCTGCTTCGTCGGCACCGTCCGCGACAACGGCCAGACCGTCACCGGCATGACCCTGGAACACTATCCCGGCATGACGGAACGCGCGATCGCCGCGATCGCCGACCAGGCGGCGGACCGCTGGCCTCTGCTCGGCTGCACGATCATCCATCGCGTCGGCCCGCTGCGGCCGGGCGACAACATCGTGCTGGTGATCGCTGCCTCCGCCCACCGGCAGGCGGCTCTGGACGCCACTGCGTTCCTGATCGATTGGCTGAAAACCAAGGCGCCGTTCTGGAAGCGGGAAGACCGGACCGGCGGCGACGGCGCCTGGGTGGATGCGCGTGAGGAAGACAACGCGGCGGCGTCGCGCTGGGACTGACGTCGCCGGAACAACAGGGAGCCAAGGCAGAATGACAACAACACTGCCCATCGATCAGATGATCGACACCAAACGCGGCATGATCAGCCGGGAAATCTTCGTTTCGCCCGAATTCCACCGGGAGGAACTGGATAAGCTGTTTACGCGCGCGTGGCTGTTCGTTGGGCATGAAAGTCAGATTCCCAACCCTGGCGACTTCTTCGTATCTCGCATGGGCGAGGAATCCGTCATCCTTTGCCGCGACACCCACGGTGCGGTCCACGTCTTCCTGAACTCCTGCCGCCACCGTGGCATGAAGGTGTGCCGTTACGAGTCCGGCAATACCTCGCTGTTCGTCTGCCCCTATCACTCCTGGAGTTACACCACCGACGGCAAGCTGCAAGGCGTGCCGCTGTATCGCGTGCTGTATGAGGGGCAATTGGACCGTGCCGATTGGTCGCTGATCGAAACTCCCAGACTGCATCGCTACAAAGGCACTGTCTGGGCGTCCTGGGACCCCGACGCGCCCGATTTCATGACTTACCTCGGCGACGCCGTGGATCACCTGGACCAGGTGCTGGATTGCCGCGACGGGCGGCCCGGCGGGTCGGAGGTGATCGGCATCCACAAATGGATTCTGCCGGCAAACTGGAAGTTCGCGGCGGAGAATTTCCTCGGCGACACCTACCACAATCCGTCCCACCGTTCGGTCGACATCATCGGCATCGGCCCCAGTGCTCGGGCTGGCGCGGCAGGAAGACGGGATAACGAATACAACAAGGGCCAGCACATCTGGGTGAACTACCCAGCCGGCCACGGTGTCCACAGCGTCTGGATGCCGGAGGATTTCGACTACCAGCCGTCCTACGCCCAGTACCCCATCGTCGACGAATACTTCCGTCATTGCTTTTACGAACGAAAAAAGCGGCTGGGTGACAAGGCCAGGATCATGCCGTTCACCGGCAATCTGTTCCCGAATACGTCCTATCACGGCCGTCAGCCGCGCGGCCTGTGCGTTTGGCATCCGCACAGCCCGACGGAAACCGAGGCATGGCGTTTCTTCATGGTCGATGCCGACGCACCCGCCGAGGTCAAGGACGTGCTGCGCCGGTTCTACATGCGCTACTCCGGCCCAGCGGGGATGACCGAGCAGGACGACATGGAAAACTGGCTGTACGCCACGAAAGCCAGCACTGGAACGATCGCCCGCCGCTATCCGTTCAACTATCAGCAATCGCTCGCGACGCACGCGCGCGGCGACATGCTGCCCGGCGACGTCAACGTGCAGATCAGCGAACAGAACGCACGTAACTACTATGATGTATACGCTCGATACCTGAAAGGCGACGGCTGGGACTCGTTGCTGGGCAACGGCGACGCCGTCAGGCAGGCCGCGGAATGAGTGACGTGCTCGACAAACCGGTCCGCGGGCTGGCGTGGTTCGCGCTGAAGCAGGAAATCGAGGATTTCCTCTACATGGAAGCCGATCTGCTGGATCAGCGGCTGTTTCGGGAGTGGCTCGACCTGCTGGCGGAAGATTTGGTCTATTTCATGCCGATCCGCCGCAACGTGAAGTTCGGCCAGCATGCGGAAAAGGAAAATACCCGTCAGGGTGAGGGAATTTCGTGGTTCGACGAAGACAAATGGACCCTCGGCAAGCGTGTCGAGCAGATCCTGACCGGGGTTCATTATGCCGAGGAACCGCTGTCCCGCGTTACTCACATGGTCAGCAACGTGCGTCTGCTGGATGTCACGCCATCCGCCGAAAACCCCGCCGAGATCACGGTTGGCTGCCGTTTCCTGGTCTATCAGAACCGCGTCGAGTACGAGACCAATACGTTCGTCGGCCGGCGTATCGATACGCTGCGGCGGCAAGGCGACTCCTGGCTGATCGCCCGGCGGGAAATGATCTTGGAGCAGAACGTCCTGATGGCGAAGAACCTGAGTATCCTGTTCTGAGGGAGCACCCCGAATGATTGTGGTCAGCGACGTCGCGGTCGGCGCGAAACTGGTGATTGCGGGCGGCCTGTTCGCCGAGGTGATCGAGAACATGGGCGACGGCGAATGGTTGCGAGTCCGTATCATGTCCGGTGCTGATTCGGGTGCCGAGGAACTGTGCCACGCGACGGATGTGCTTGAAGTTGCATGATGCGGATCGGGTTCCTGCCGAGCGATTTCAATCCGATGATCCTGATGCTGGGTGAGGCGGAGGATTGCCGGGCGCTGGGTGGGGTGTTGCGGCGGTTCGCCCGCGACGGGGCGGATGTGGTGTTCGGTGACCTCGGATTCTGTCAGGCGGCCGGGGTGGATGTGCGCCTGACGGCCTCTGCCGGCCCCGCGGGTGTGGAACACCGCGAGGGACGTTCGTTTATCTGGCGTGTGCCGCCGGAGATAGCCGCCGGCTTCGCGGAACGGTTGGACGATCTGGCGGAGCCGGGACGGGTCGCGGGGTCGGAAAACCTGGATTGCGGTACCGAAGAGGGGATCGCGGTGAAGGTGTCGCGAGGGGAATATACGGATGATTTTCTGACCGAGAGGTGGAGAACTTAACACGAACATAACGAATGCGAAGTGGGGTCGCGATCGTTCGTCGTCAAGAGGCGGCGTATCCGACGCGGCACTCCCCATCCATCGGTTGTGGGGCGCCAGGATTGCCGCGTCGCTTTGCTCCTCCCAATGACAATTTGGGACAATAACAATTTTGGGCAGTGACAATTGGGGGCTTGGCGCGGTCTCCCCGGCTACAATGAGAATTGCGGCTGTCGTGGACGTCGCAGGACCGGATGAAGGGCGGGGCGACGGGGGGACGCTTTTCTATCCCGCCAGTTCACACCCTTCGACGGTGATCCGGTGCATCAAGCGACGCTCCCCCTGGTAGTCGTTCACCGCATAATGCCAGGTCGAACGATTGTCCCAGAAAGCGATCGAGCCATTCCGCCACACGAACCGGCAGCCGAATTCGGGCTTCACGGCATGGCGGTAGAGGTAATCAAGCAACGGCCGGGATTCCTCGCTGGTCCAGCCGTCGAAGCGCAGGGTGAAACCGGGGTTCACATACAAGGCCTTCCGGCCACTCTCCGGATGGGTGATCACCGCCGGATGCACCGCGTCCTGGACCGCTGCCTCCGGGTTCCGGTAGCGATCCTGCATGTCTGGACGCGCCACACCGAACACGTGGCGGCTGGAGTGGACCCCCCGCAGACTGCTCAGCGTCCGCTTCAATCCGTCCGACAGCGCGTCATAGGCGGCATACATCCCCGAGAATAGCGTGTCCCCGCCGGTCGGCGGCACCTCCCTGGCGTAGAGAATGGACCCCAGCGCCGGAATCTGATCGTAGCTGTGATCGGTATGCCAGCCGCCGCCGATGTTGCGGGTCTGATGCGGCTCCTTCACCACCAGCGCGATCTCAGGATAGCCTTCGGCGTGCGTGAAGAAGCGGTTAATGTTGATGTCGCCGAACTGGCGGGCCAGCCCGATATGCTGTTCGGGGGTCAGCGATTGGTCGCGAAAGAACACCACGCCGCGGTCGGCGAGGGTGTGCCGAATGGTGTCGCGAACGGTGGTGGTCAGCGGTTCGGACAGGTCCACGCCGACGATTTCGGCCCCCACCGCGCCGCCGACCGGATGGATCTGGATCGAATTGCTCTGCATGTCTGCCTCCGTTCGCCAGTCTGCCAGCAAGTGGACGTTTTCTCAAATTGACTTGCCGCCTCCCCGCTTTCCAGGCATCAGAGGTGGAATGACGTCTGCTTACGCCGGATGAACCCGCTGGCCTGGCTGATCGGCCTGGTCCTGCCCGCCTGTGGTTTTCCCGCGGCGGAGGGGTTGCCGACGCCGCCGCCGATGAACGTCACCCATATCGTCCGCCCCGCCAGCCCGAATACCGCACTGGCCGCGCCTGACGGATTTAGCCCGCCGGCCGACATCGTCACGCCCCGCTACAAGGTTCCCGCCGACCAGTTGTTCGTCCTGGTGCGCGACGTCGCGGCCGGCCAGCCCAGGACCTATCAGGCGGCGCTGTATCCCGACCAGCTTCAGGCCGATTATGTCGCCCGTACCGCCGTGCTCAATTTCCCCGACCTGATTATGGTGCAGGTGCTGAAGGACGGCGCGGACAGCAGTGGCCTGATCGTGTATTCGCGTAGCGTCTACGGCCGGTCCGACTTCGGTGTGAACCGCAAACGCGTCGCGGCATGGCTTGCTGCGCTGCAAACAAAAATCCCTTCATCCAGAGAGAGATAACCCGTCCATGCGTGGTATCGGTCCCTTCCTGAAAGACGCCTGGCGGCTCAGCCGGCCTTACTTCGTCACGTCAGAGGAGAAGTGGTCCGCTCGCGGCTTGCTGCTGGGCATCATCGCGATGAACCTGACGATCGTCGGGCTCAGTGTCATCTTCAGCTACTGGCGCCGCGAGTTTTATAACGCGTTGCAGGACAAGGATTGGCGCGCGTTCTTGGAACTGCTGTTCTTCTATCGCCGCACGCCAAGCGGATTCATGCCGGGTTTCAGCGCCTTGGCCGCCATCCAAATCGCCCTGTACGTCTATTCCGTTTACGTTAATCAGTTGCTCCAGATTCGCTGGCGCCGCTGGATGACGCGCGCGTTCCTGGCCGAATGGCTGGCGGATCGCGCGTATTATAACATCAGCCTGACCCGAGCACCCGGCGCGATCGGCACCGACAACCCCGACCAGCGTATCGCCGAGGACCTGAACGATTTCACCTCGATGACGCTCAGCCTGTCTCTCGACCTGCTGTCCAATATCGTCTCGCTGGGCAGTTTCCTCGTTATTTTGTGGGGTCTGTCCGGTACCCTCCTGGTGTTTGGCATACCGGTCCCCGGCTACATGGTCTGGGTCGCACTCGCCTATGCTATCGTCGGCACCTGGGTGACTCACCTCGTCGGCAACCCGCTGGCGCTCCTGAGATTCAAACAGCAACGCGTTGAGGCTGATTTCCGCTATGCCCTGGTGCGCGTTCGCGAAAACATGGAGAGCATCGCACTGTATCGTGGGGAGCAGGAGGAAGCCGTCAATCTGCGCGAGCGCTTCGTCGCCCTTATTGCCAACTGGCGCCAGATCATGACACGGCTGAAGCTGCTGAACTCCTTGGTCTCGGGCTATAGCCAGATCGCGATTATCTTCCCGTACGGTGTCGCGGCGCCTCGCTATTTCTCCGGCGCCATGCAGTTGGGCGGGCTGATGCAGACCGCGGGCGCCTTCGGGTCGGTGCAGGATTCGATGTCGTGGTTTGTCCAATCCTACGCCTCGATCGCGCAATGGCGCTCTATCGTCGAACGATTGGCCACGTTCCATCGTGCCATCGTCCAGGCTCGGGCGGAGAACCATGGTGGCTTCGAGCCTTCGCCGTCGACCGATGGCAACGTCCACCTCGACAATGTCACCATGACCCTGCCGGACGGGACGAAGTTGCTCGAAGGCGTGAACCTGGAACTGACGCCCGGCCACTCGATTGTCATCACCGGGCGATCCGGGTCCGGCAAGACGACGCTGTTCCGTGTCCTGTCCGGCATTTGGCCGTTCGGCACCGGGCAGGTGAAAATTCCACCGAACTCCTTCTTCCTGCCGCAACGTCCGTACGTTCCGTTGGGCACGCTGCGGCACGTGATCACCTATCCGAACGCGATGGATGCGTTCGGCCCGCAGGAGATGGGGCAGGTCCTGCGCGATGTCGGGTTGCCGCAACTGTGCGATCGGCTGGATCACGACGACAACTGGCCGATGCGGCTGTCGATGGGGGAACAGCAGCGTCTCGGCTTTGCCAGGGCGTTGCTGGCGAAACCCGATTGGATCTTCCTGGATGAGGCCACTGCCAGCGTCGATCCCGAGGCCGAAACGGACCTGTACCGTATCCTGAAAGAACGGTTGCCGAACGCAACCCTGGTTTCTATTGCGCACCGGCCGTCGGTCGCGGCGTTCCACGAGAAGAGGATGAACGTCGATCGTCCGGTCGGTGAGGTCGGCACTTTGAAGGAGTCCGCTGTCCAGCCGGAGGCGACCGGTGACTGACATGCCACGCTTTGCCGATATCGCCGAACCGAAGCCGACCGCGGCGGGTTTGGAAGAGGACTATGCCGGCATCGGGGCGATGCTGGATCGTGGGGATCGTGCCGCCGCCCTGGCTGCGTGGGACGGGTTGCGGCGGCGCTATGATACCTGGTCGGCGCTGGTGCATCTGCGGTTCGCGCAGGACACCACCGATGCGGCGGCTCGGGCCGATCGCGATTATGCCGATGCGCTGTCGCCGGAGGCGGCCGACCTGGAAGTCGCGTTGAAGCGGCGCCTGTTGGCGGATGGCGATCGAGCGGGGCTTGCCGCACTGGTGGGCGAACATGCGCTGCGCCTGTGGGACACCGACGTCACCACGTTCGATCCGGCGATCAAGGGCGATCTGGAGGAGGAAGCGCGGGTGACGTCGCGCTACACCGAGTTGCTGGCATCCTCCAAGCTGACGATCGCCGGGCAGACCGTGAATTTGGCTGGTTTGGGCCCGTTCGCCGAAGATACGGACCGCTCGGTGCGGCATGACGCGGAGCGGGTGCGTTGGGACTTCTTCGCGGCGAATGGTGACGAACTGGATGGGCTGTACGACCAACTGGTGAAACTGCGCCATGGGATGGCGGTGAAGCTGGGGTTTTCGACCTATACGCCGCTGGGGTACCGGCGGCTGCGGCGAGTGGATTACGGACCGGACGACGTCGTTCGATATCGGGAACAGGTGGTTCGGCACGTCGTTCCGTTGGTTGGGCGGTTGCTGGAGGCTCGGCGCGCGGAAAATGGCTGGGATCGGCTGCGGTTCTGGGATGAGGCGCTGGTCGATCCGGCCGGCAATCCGAAGCCGGCGGGCGATCACGATGTGCTGGTGGCGGCGGCACAGGTGATGTTCGATGGGATGGACCCCAGGCTGGCGGCGTTCTACCGGCTGATGAGCCAGGGCGGGTTCATGGACCTGAAGAACCGGCCGGGGAAAGCCGGTGGCGGTTTCTGCACATCGTTTCCGACCGCGGGCGTGCCGTTCATTTTTGCGAACTTCAACGGTACGCATCACGATATCGGCGTGTTCACGCATGAGATGGGGCACGCGTTCCAGAACTGGGAAAGCCGCGGATGGGACGGTGTCGATTATCTGTGGCCGACGATGGAGGCGGCGGAGATCAACTCGATGGGGTTGGAATTCCTGTCCTATCCGGGGATCGGGCATTTGGTGGGAGACGATGCGGCCGAGCGGTTTCGGCGGATGCACCTGATCGGGGCGCTGACATTTTTGCCGTATGGGGTCTGCGTCGATCATTTTCAGCATGAGGTTTATGCGCGGCCGGAGGCGTCTCCGGCGGAGCGGCATGCGATGTGGTCCCGGCTGGAGGCTGTTTACATGCCTTGGACGGATTACGGTGATTTGTCGTTTTTGACGAAGGGCGGGCGCTGGCAGGCGAAGCCGCATATTTATGGGTCGCCGTTCTACTACATCGACTACACGCTGGCGCAGTGCTGCGCGATGCAGTTCTGGGTGAAGTCTCGGCACGATTACGCGACGGCGATGGAGGCTTACGTCGGGCTTTGTGGTCGTGGTGGGTCGGCACCGTTCCAGGACCTGGTGCGGTCGGCGGGACTGGTGTCTCCGTTCGCGGATGGGGCGCTGGCGGATGTGGTGCAGGAGGCGACCCGCGTGCTGGGGGTTTAGGCCGGGTCCCCCGGGTCTTCGCGACGCTGGTGCGGAGTCAGGCTGAATTGGATCGCATGAAGCCGGCCAGGTCGCCGGGCTTCATCGGGGGTGGCGTTTTACCCAGGATCACGTCGCTGGCCGCGGTGCTGAGCAGGGCGGCTTTGCTGGAGGCCATGCCGCGCTGCGCCGGCGGGAGATTGGCGATGCCGGCGGAGAATTCGGCGGCGACGTCGGTCATGGCGCTCGCCAGCAGGATTTGCCATTCGCGCTGCGAGATCGGGGGGTCACCGGAGGCCATCGGAGCGGCGGCTGGCACGACCGCGGGCGTGGCCACGGGGGCGGTCGGGGGGATGGGCGGCGCGACGGCGGCGGGGGCCGGTTCGGGTGTTCGCAGGTTGGCCATGGCTTCGGCCGTCAACTTCTGCGCCGCTGCCACGTTCGCCAGGACAGTTGCATCATGGTCCGGATCGAGTGGGGTGGAGGTGGCGATCGGTTTGGCGGTGTCGGGCGGGGCGGCTTGGGATGCGGCCAGCGCTCGGCGGTTCTGATCGGCGGCACGGTTCAACGCGACCGCGTTGCCGCGTAGCCGGAGGGTCATGGAAAGAGACAGGTCGTCGGCCATCGAAAGGCTGAGCGAGCCCAGCGCGGCGAGGCCGCAGCCGATGATCTGGGCGATGGTGATGAGGTCCGTTTGGGAGCGGGCGCGATAGGCGTTGACGGTCTGAATCGCTGCCAGACGGGCGACGTCGATATCGGCGCCGCTGACGGTGAAGAACATCGGCGCGAGAAGGGCGACGACGAGGGCCATCAGAATGTCGTCGGGGCGGAGGGGATTGTCGTGGGGGGTGATGGCTTCGGTCATGCTGCCCGGCTTCGAAAGCCGATGGTTTAGCGTGAGGGTGGGGATTGTGTCAAGCATTATTTCCTATATTTTGGATTTGTGTGATAATAGTCCTTGGCGGCGCATTTGGGATCGTGGCCGGTCTCGGCCCAACCGCTTCGGGGCATCCCTGGCCTGCCAGTGCTGGAAATGGCAGCCGATGGGGGGTTGAGGCATAGGATTCTAAACGCAAATGAGCGCTGATCATCGGAGCAGTGATCTTGCCAACCACGGATGAGTGACAGGGATCGATCCATTCCGGATGATTATGCAGGCGCTTTGATTTGCGTTCATTTTGCTTATTGCATGTATTGCACTAAATTTTTGCCCGGCCCGTCTGGTTTTTGGATGGTCATTTGGCACTTCCTGGCAACAAGCGCTTTGTTTTGCGGCTGACCTTGAGAGCTGCCTACCGGGGACATCGAAGCCGCATCGAGTCGCTGAGCTGGCGCTTTGATCCGCGTTTGTCTCCTGCGGTTGTCCAACGCGCGCAACCCTGCCCGCCGAGCGCGCGAGAAGAACGAAGGTGTTCGGTCTGGAACGAATGGCCTACAGATCTGACTCACCACCACTTCCGTCATGCCGCTGTCGAAACCAGCATCGCAAGGCGTGGATGGCGGGCCTGCGCCCGCCATGACGGGGGTGAAATCCCGCCATGACGGGGGTGATGCGTGGCGGCGGGTTATCCGAAGTTCAGCTTCAGGCCCGGCGTTTCCCACTGCATCACGCCCAGGCGGCCGCTGTCGGACAGGGTGATGTAGGCTGTCCGCATGTCGGCACCGCCGAAGCAGATGTTGGTGGGATAGGTGTCCGGCATTTTCACCGCGCGCACGATGTCACCGCCGGGCGAGATTTCGGTGATGTAGCCGGTGTTCAGCGTCGCCACGGTGATGTTGCCGTTGGCCAGGACCGCCAGGCTGTCGAAGCGCGCGTTGCCGGGCAGGCCGGCGATGACCCGTCCGCTGTGGTGGGCGTGGGGAGCGGGTTTGCGGAGGACTCCGGGGGCCTCGATATCGAAGGCCCACAGGCGGGCGCCTTCGGTGTCGGCGGCGTAAAGGGTCTTGCCGTCGGGCGAGAGGCCGCAGCCGTTGGGGCTGAGGATCGGATGGGCGATTTCGGTGACCTTCGACCCGTCGGGCAACGCGTAGTAGATACCGCCGTGATCACGATGCCGAGCGTAGCGCTTGCCCAGGTCGGTGAAGTAGAAGCCGCCCTGGGTGTCGAACACGATGTCGTTGGGTGCGGACAGTTTGTGACCGCCGACCTCGTTGAAGAGCGTTTTCGCCTCGCCTGTTTTCGGATCGATCCGCTGGACGTAGCCGAACTTATAGTCCGGGTGCGGGGCGACGCCCATCGAGTAGCCCTCGACATATTTGCTGCCGCCGTTGTTGCAGAGGTAGAGCGCGCTGTCCGGGCCATAGGCCAGGCCGTTCGGCCCGCCGCCGCAGCGGGAGAAGACGCTGGTCTTGCCGTCCGGTGTGACCCGGGACAGTTGATTGTTGCGGATTTCCGTCAGGATGACGGCGCCGTCCGGGCAGACAACGGGACCTTCCGGAAAGCCTAAACCGGTGGCCAGGATTTTAACGTCGCTCATGTGGTGTTTCCCCTTTCTCGCGGTTGAGGCAGTGTCGTCCGAATGATGGCCGCGTCAAGCGACACGTGATCGCGAAGATGTGGGGCCGTGAAGATGTGGGGCCGTGAAGGAGTTGCGTGGTATGAAGGCTGTCCGATTCACCCGTCACGGCAAGCCGGACGTTTTGAGCGTGGAAGATGTTCCGGACCCGGCAGCGGGTGACGGCGAGGCGGTGGTCCGGATCGAAGCCGCATCGATCAACCCGAGCGATGTGAAGAACGTTGCGGGCGCGATGGAGCAGACGACGTTGCCGCGGACGCCGGGGCGGGATTTCGCTGGTATCGTGGAAGCGGGACCGGCGTCGTGGATCGGCGCCGAGGTTTGGGGAACCGGCGGCGATACCGGGTTCACTCGGGATGGTTCGCATGCGGAATGCATCGTGATTCCAGTCGCCAGCCTGCGGCGAAAACCGTCGGTGCTGGACTTCGACGAGGCGGCATCGGTCGGGGTGAATTTCATCACGGCCTGGAAAGGGTTGATCGAGGGCGCCGGTCTGCACGCTGGCGAAACAGTACTGATCATCGCCGCCAGCGGTGGCGTCGGCAATGCGGCGGTGCAGATCGCTCGGCGTATAGACGCTCGTATTATTGGAGTCGATCGTCGTGGTCCCCGCCCCGGCGCGGCAATTTCGCAGGCCGGCCTGTCGCTTGTGGCCGATACAGCGGCCATTCCGGAGGCGGTGCGGGAGGCGACGGACGGGTACGGTGCCGATGTCGTGCTGGATTGTGTAGGCGGCGTGATGTTCCGCCATGCGGTGGATTGCCTCGCACCGCGTGGCCGGCTGGTAGAAATGAGCGTGGCCGGGGCCAGGGAAGTGAGTTTCAACCTGGCGGATTTTTATCATAACGAGAGCCGGTTGATCGGCATCGATACGCTCAAGCTGGATCTGACCGCTTCAGCAACGGTGTTGGAGGCGCTACGGCCTGGTTTCGAAGCGGGCGATTACCGCCCTGCCCCGATTGTTCGGCGGCTCGCACTGGATGACGCGGTGGCGGCGTATCAGGCCGTCGCGGGTGGAGAGCAAGGGCGGGTAGTGCTGCGTCCGCGCGAATGACGTTACCAGGCCGTCGCCCGTAACGTTGTCTTTTTCAACTTGGATTCCGTGGTGGTCCACTCTTGATACGACATGAAGCGCGGGGCCAGGAAAACATAGGTGCGTTCGACGACTCTTAACAGGAATTCGTTGAAGTGCTTCGGCGCGGCTTCCCAGTCGGCAAAAACGGCCGTCCAGGCACGATTGGTCCGGAACAGCCAATCCCGTTGACGGCGCAATCCGGCGATCGCGGCCGGTATATCCCGCAGAACCCCCAGGAAGTCGTCGAGACGGACATCGACCTCGTCAAATCGGTTCATGACTTCCTTGATGCCCAGGCGCGCCAGTGACTGGACCTGCTTGAACGTCTCCTGCTGACTGATCGGGACCTCACCGGAATCGATGTGCAGAAGTTTTTCGCGCATATTGGCGATGCCGCGGGTCAGCGGACGGCGCATGGCTTCGATATAGGCCATTTCCTCGCTGATCGAGGCGACGCGTGTGGTGACCTCGGCTTCTTCCATATTGTCGAGCTGGTCCGCGGCGCCGGCGATCGCCTGGCGCAGCCACTCCTGGTTCTTGGGATCGTCTTCCCAGCCCAGGGTGCCGCTGATGGTGACGCGTTTGCCGAGGCGGGCGAAGACGGAGCGCACCAGGTTGTGCCGCACCCGGCTGGCAGCGACGCGGCGGTCCTGGCCGTTGGGCTCCCAGCTCGCCTCGCCGCCGTTGAGTTCGGACGGCAGCTTGTCACCGAGCTTGATGGAGACGACGAATTCCAGGGCTTGCTCGATCAGGGTGAGCATCTGGCCGTCGGGACTGGTGGGGTCGACGCGGAATTCTCGGGCGACGGATTGCAGCGGCAGGACGGCTTCCTGGCTGTCGAGTTGGATCACCATCGATGGAATGCGGGAGCCTTCGCTCAGCCGGAAGACCGGCTCCCCCAGCATGCGGAAGCCCGCATGGGACAGGTAGCAGATCTGGGGGGTGGTCTGGCTCATGGCTCACGATCCGACGGTCGGCGGGGGATCGTGAGGCAATGAGGTTAACGAAGGGTAAATTGGGGGGATGTTTTGGGTTGTGGTGGGGGCCATCGGCGGTTTTTTGGGGGGGGGTG
>NZ_LMUJ01000060.1:54066-103257 GCF_009765975.1 Acidisphaera sp. S103
CGTAGCGGCGGACGCGTAGGTCGGCTTGTTCCTTGTGGCCGGCGAAGTTCTCGATGGCGCACAGGCGGGAGCAGTATTCGCCGATCATCGCTGTCGCCTCGGGGCTGACCTGTTGATAGGTCACGGTTTTCAGGAATTTGCCGACCCATAGGCCGCCGGTGTAGCGGGCGGCGCGTTTGGTGGGCAGGGTGTGGTTGGTGCCGATGACTTTGTCGCCGTACGCGACGTTGGTCTCCTTGCCGAGGAACAGGGCGCCGTAGTTGGTCATGCGGTCGAGGAACCAGCGCGGGTTCGCGGTCAGGACCTGGACGTGTTCGGAGGCGATGCGGTCGGCTTCGGAGACGAGTTCTTCGTCGGTGTCGCAGAGGATGATTTGGCCGTAGTCGCGCCAGGCGACAGAGGCGATGTCGGCGGTGGGCAGGACGGTCAGTTGGCGGTCGATCTCGGCTTGGATGGTTTCGGCGATCTTTTTTGAGGTGGTCAGCAGGATCGCGGGGGATGTGGGGCCGTGTTCGGCCTGGCCCAGCAGGTCGGTGGCGCACATCTCGGCGTCGGCGGTGTCGTCGGCGATGATCAGGGTCTCGGTGGGGCCGGCGAGCAGGTCGATGCCGACGCGGCCGAACAACTGGCGTTTGGCTTCGGCGACGAAGGCGTTGCCGGGACCGACCAACATGTCGACCTGGGGAATGGTTGCAGTGCCCAGGCCCATGGCGGCGACGGCCTGGATGCCGCCCAACAGGTAGATCTCGTCGGCGCCGCCCAGGGACATGGCGGCAACGGTGGCGGCGGGGGGGACGCCGTTCAGCGGTGGGGTGCAGGCGGCAACACGGGGAACTCCGGCGACTTTGGCGGTCAGCACGGACATGTGGGCGGAGGCGACCATCGGGTAGCGACCGCCGGGGACGTAGCAGCCGACGCTATTGACCGGGATGTTCTTGTGGCCGAGGCGGATGCCGGGGAGGGTTTCGACCTCGATGTCGCGCAGGGCGTCTTTTTGCGCCTGGGCGAAGCGGCGGATCTGGGTTTGGGCGAATTTGATGTCGGTGATGACCTGGTCGGGCAGGCTGTTCATCAGGGACTGGATTTCGTCGGGGCGGAGGCGGAAGGCGGGCGGTTCCCAGTTGTCGAATTTTTTCGAGAGGTCGCGGACGGCGGCGTCGCCCCTGGCGCCGATGTCCTCGAGGATGGATTCCACGGTTTGGCGGACTTTGCGGTCGGCCTCGGTCTTCTCGGCTTCGGTGGCGCCTGGTTTCAGTGTGCGGATCATGGGTCGGCCCTCTGCTTTGGTCAGGGGCGATAGGCGGGCCGGAGGATTTTCGCAAGGCCGGTGCGGGGCGGCTTGTCCGGGTGTGAGGGGCGTTGAGGACTAGAAATCGTTTCTACATA
This sequence comes from Acidisphaera sp. S103, assembly GCF_009765975.1. GTDB lineage: Bacteria > Pseudomonadota > Alphaproteobacteria > Acetobacterales > Acetobacteraceae > Rhodopila. The sequence continues at coordinate 55,453 of NZ_LMUJ01000060.1, forward strand.
TGGAACGACATGTATTTTATTGCAATATCGTAAATTGTAAATTTAATCTAATGTTTCGTTGTGAAGGAAACAGCCTTCCGAGCAAAGCTGGACATCCGTATGACGCCGGTACAGGCTTTCTCCCAATGATAATACGGGAGAGAGATGTGAGTATATCCAGTCTCGCGACAAGAAGAATTATCAAGTCGCAACGAACAGCGTTGTCGATCCTGATCGCCAGTGGCATCGTCAACTATCTGGACCGAGCGACTTTGTCGGTTGCGAACCCTCTTATTCGAGAGGATTTGGGGCTTAATGTGGCGCAGATGGGCATTTTGCTATCGGCGTTTCTGTGGGCTTACGCATTCTCCCAGCTTCCGGCCGGTGCCTTGGTGGATCGCGTCGGCCCAAGATGGCTGCTGGGTATCGGCTTGATGGTTTGGTCCGGCGCCCAGATTGTCGCTGGTACGGTCAGCAATATCGGGCAGTTCGCGATCGCGCGTGTTTTCCTGGGTATGGGGGAGTCGCCTCAGTTCACCAGTGGTGTCCGGGTCGTGCGGGATTGGTTCAACGTGCGGGAGCGGGCGTTCGGTATCGGCCTGGTGAATACCTCGCCGTTTATCGGGCAGGCGATCGCGCCGCCGCTGTTGACCGCGATGATGCTGGGTTTTGGCTGGCGCTGGATGTTCATCGTTATGGGGGGCGCCGGGATGGCGGTCGCCGTTGTCTGGGTGGCTTTGTTTCGTGAACCGCGCAAGCTGGCGTTGGAGCCTGAGGAACGCGCCTATTTGACCGAGGGCGATCCTCCGCAAGTCACCGCACCCATTACGTTCGCACAATGGCGGCATTTGTTTGCGTTCCGCTCGACCTGGGGGCTGATCGGGGGGTGCTTCGGGCTTGGCTATTGCACCTGGCTGTACGGCACGTGGCTGCCCGGATACCTGGAGATCGAGCGGCATATGAGCATACGCGCCACGGGCTATGTCGCGTCGATACCATTTGCCTTGGCGGTGCTGGGAGCAGCCGGCGGCGGGCTGCTGGCCGATCGTCTGGTACGGCGGGGTGTCTCGCCGGTGAACAGCCGCAAAGTGCCCCTGGTCTTCGGCATGATCGGCGTCGCGGTCTTTACGATCGGCGCGGCGGAAGTCAGTAGCAACACGATGGCTGTCACTTGTGTGACCCTCGCGATGGTTTCCGGGGCGGTATGCTCCGGCCTTTACTGGGCGCTCGCCAGTGCCATTGCGCCTTCGAATTGTACGGCATCGGCAGGGAGCCTGGCGAATTTCGGGTCGTATATCGGCGGGGCGATCACGCCGGCGGTGACGGGCGTGATCGTGCAGACAACGGGTAGTTTCAAAGCGGCGCTATTGTTGGGCGGTGGCATCGCACTGGTGTCGGCGTTGAGCTATCTGCTGCTGGTGAAGAACGAGAGCATGGATTTCAGTGGGCTGAACGCGAAGGTGGCCACACGCGCGGCGGCCGAGTAACGCCGCGCGGCGGTCAGGGGCGATAGGCGGCTTCGGGGATTTTCGCCAGTTCGGAGCCGTGCACCTTGCCGTCGGTCAGGCCGTAGAAGTGCTGGAAGCTGAAGATCAGCGGGCGCCATTTGTCGGGGTCGATGCGGTCGGGCTCGCCGTCGGCCAGGATGTCGGTATCGGCGTGGACTTTGTTGATTTTGACGTGCAGGGCGAGTTGGCGACCTTTCCAGACGGGGTCTTTGGCGGCGACGGGGTGGGCTTCCTCCAGTTCGGCTTCGAGTTGGACGGGGCATTCCATCGCTCGTGGCGCTTTGACGGTGAGCGAGGGGATGGGGGTCAGGCCGGCGGTCTCGAACTTTTCGGCGAGGTGGCGATAGCCTCGGGCGAGTTTGCCGGCGGGAACGGGATTGCTGCCGGTGGTGCGGGCGATACGGTCCACGTAGGCGGCCATGTCGGACGACGGCAGGTTGAGGACGCACTGGCCGGTGCGGATGAGGTTCTGGGTGGTCTTGGAGGCGGCGGCCAGGCCGAGGACGCAGCGCTGGCCGAGCCACCAGGCGGACGACATGGGGGCGAGGTTGAAGGTGCCGTCTTCGTTGACGGTGCTGATCAATACGACGGGCGTGCCGAAGTATAGGATGGCGGGTTGGGTGACCTGGTGCATGGCGGGATCTCCTTGTGTGGGCGGGAGATAGGGTGTGGCCAGGTCGGTTTGCCTGCCGGTTGTTGCGCTGGCTTGGCGGTGCGGATCAGGGCCGCGGCAATGACTGCGGCGGTGGTCAGGAGGGTGGCGGCCAGGACGAATGTGTGTTGCAGGGCGAGGCTGCCGAACAGGGCGACGCCGATGGCGCCGCCGGCCTGGCGGACGGCGTTGAGGACGCCGGATGCGACTCCGGATTGGGGTTGGGGGACGCTGCCGAGGAGCGCGGCGGTCATCAGCGGGACGGTGATGCCGATGCCGGCGGGGATCAGGGTCAGGCCGGGGATGATCCAGGCGTAGGGCGTGGTGGCGTCGAGGCCGACCAGGGAGGCGGTGCCGATGGCGGCGAGCAGAAGCCCCGTGGTCATCGCGGCTGGGGTGCCGAGTTTCGTGCCGATGCGGTTGGCGAGGATGTTGGCGATGCCGAGGGTTATGGGTAGCGGCAGGAAGGCGATCCCGCTGGCGGCGGCGGACCAGTGGCGGGTTTGTTGGAAGTAGAGGCTCAGGACGAAGATGCAGCCGTAGAGGGTCATGTTCAGCAGGAAGCCGACAGCGGTGGCGCCGGAGAAGGTGCGCTGGCGGAAGAAGTCCAGCGGCAGCATCGGGTGGGCGTGGCGGCGTTCGGTGGCGATGAAGGCGGTCAGGGAGAGTGTGGCGATGAGGATCAGGAGGTAGGACCAGGTGCTGGCCTCGATGACCGCGGCGGTCAGGGGCAGCAGGGAGGTAATCGCCAGGATTTGGCCTGGCCAGTCGAGTTTAGTCTCGGTGCCCGGGATGGGGGTGACGGCGCGGCGGGTCAGGAGGATGCCGGCCAGGCCGATGGGGAGGTTGACGAGGAAGATGCCTCGCCAGCCGATGGTGTCGACCATGAGGCCTCCCAGCAGGGGGCCGGCGGCGAGGCCGACGCTGCCGGCGGCGGTCCACCAGCCGACGCCCCATGCTCGAAGGGCGAGGTCGTTGCCGCAGGTGCGGCTGAGCAAGGCGAGGCTGCAGGGGACGAGCGCGGCGGCGCCGGCGCCTTGCAGGATGCGGGCGACGATCAGGGTGGCGGGGGTTGGGGCGAGGCCGCACAGGACGGATGCGGCGGTGAAGGTGGCGAGGCCCGCGATGAACATCCGGCGGGGGCCGATGCGGTCTCCCAATGCGGCGGTGGACAGCAGCAGGGCAGCGAAGGTCAGGACGTAGGCGTCGACGACCCATTGCAGGCCGGTGGTGCCGGTGTGCAGGCCGGCGCCGATGCTGGCGAGAGCGACGTTGATGATCGACACGTCAAGTTGGACCAGGACGAAACCGATGCTGGTCGCGAGTATGGTGAGGCCGAAGCGATGGTTTTCCATGCCCGGGATTTGGGCGTGCCGGTCGGTGGAGTCTCGCGGGATCGGTTCGGTATGGGCCGTAGTGGTTGGCGGAATACCGAACCAGCGGTTACTTCGCGAAGGACTCCAGCGCCATCACCCTAAGCGCCGAGGCCAGCGGGCGGTCCGGACCGCGGCCGGCGTCCGTGGCGGCGACGAGGGCCGACAGGCTTTGCCCGCGTGCCTGCGCCAGGCGCAGTAGTGCTGCCCAGAATTCCTCCTCCAGGGCAACGCTGGTGCGATGGCCAGCCAGGGAGAAGCTGCGTTTGATCAGGCCGCTCAAGGAGTCACCTCCGTGCCGGTGGTAACCCGTTATATTGTAAGGCTGGTTCCGCGCGTCAAACGGGGTGGAGTCGAAATCGGCGTTACCCGGCTTGCTCCGGCGGGCCGCAGGGCCAGTCCGGCGGCGCCCAGCATCAATATCATGCCGATGGCGTCGCCCCAGTCGAGGTTCTCACCAAAGAATGAACAGCCGATGACGACGGCGATGACCGGGGAGATGAAGGCGTAGGTGCCGGGACGGCTGGCGCCCCAGTCGCGGACCAGCAGGAAATACATCGTCGTGGACATCAGCGCGCCGGGCACCAGCAGATACAGCCAGCCCAGGAAGGCGGGCCAGCCCCAGTGGAGGTGCATCGATTCCCAGGACCCGGGCTCGATCGCCAGGGATGACACCAGCAGCACCACGCCGCCGATCAGGTCGGTCAGGCCGGCGAGTTGCACCGGCTCCAGCGTGCGCATCATCGGGCGGGTCATGACGGAACCGGCGGTGTAGCAAACCACGCCGATCGTGACCAAACTGGCGCCGATCACCTGCCATACGTCCAGCGTGCCGGCGATGGCGGCGGGACCGAACAGGGTCAGCACGCCGACCACACCGACGCCGATGGCACCGAGTTGGCGCGCAGTGAAGCGCTCCTGGCCCGCGACGACGGCGAAGACCAGCAGGGCGATGGGTGTCAGTGCCGAACTGATCACCGCGGCCAGGCCGGCGGTGATATATTTGAGCCCGTACAGTTGGATCACCTGGTTGAGGGTGATCAGGATCACCGAAACGAAGATCAGGCGCGGGATCAGGCGGGGCGGCGGCATCACGCGTTGGCCTCGGGCGCGGCGGAACGCCAGGATGATGGCACCGGCGATGGTCCAGCGCAGACCGGCGAAAATGCCGGGGGAGACGGTGGCGATACCGACCTTCATCGCCAGCCAGGTGGTGCCCCAGACAAAGCAGATAAAAACGAACATCGCGCGCTGCGATGCGGTGGACGAGCTGTTCATGGGGGTTGTGGGCGTGCTCCTGGCGGACCGGAACGGTAGCGCATCCGGCGGAGTCACTGCCGCGCCGAAGCGGCATGGCGCGTATGCGTCAGGCGGCCTGCGTGCGGCGGAAGCGGGCGAGGCGGAACGGGGTGGGGTCGACCACGGGGGTGTCCCCGGCGACCAGATCGGCTGTCAGGCGGCCGGCGCCGGGACCGATGCCGAAACCGTGACCGGAGAAGCCGGTGGCGATGTAGAAACCGGGGATATGGCCGACCTGATCGATGACTGGAACGGCGTCGGGGGTGACATCCATCCAGCCTGCCCAGCTTTCCTCGACCTGCATGTTGGCGAAGGCGGGGAAGGCTTTTGAGAGGACAGTGCGGGCCTCGGCGAGGATGGTTTGTTTGGGTTTGGGATCGAGGACGCGGACGGCCTCGAACGGGGTGGGCTGGTCCAGGGTCCAGCTTCGGGCGGTGCGGAGTTCTTCCCAGAAGCGGCCACCGATGCGCAGGCGGATTTCCTTGCGGCTGTGGATCAGGCGGGGGATGAAATCCGTGATCAGGCGGAAATGGTCGGGGGTGATCTCGGCGGTGTTGGCGTTGCGGCGGGCGATGGAATAGCCGCCGTCCATGCGCTTGCGGAAGGCGAAGACGGAGCCGCCGGCGGAGATTTCGGGCCCGCTCAGGGGTTTGGTGCGAAAGACCGAGCCCAGGACTTTGAGTTGCGGCAGGTCGAGGCCGGCGTTGCCGGCGAACAGGCGGGACCAGGCGCCGCCGGCCAGGACGACGGACTGGCAGGCGATGCGGCCGCGTTCGGTGACCACGCCGGAGACGCGGCCGGCGGTGATGTCGATGCCACGGACGGCGGTGTTGGTGAAGATCTCGGCGCCCTGGTCGCGGGCGGCTTCGGCGATGGCGGGGGCGGCAAGCGCCGGTTCGGCCTTGCCGTCGGTTGGGGTGTGGAGGCCGGCGATGAAGCCGTTGGTGGCGCCGGGCATGGCGCGGTCCAGGGCGGGGCCGCGCAGCAGGCGGGCATCGACCTGGTATTGGCGGGCCTGGTCGGACCAGGCGGTCTGGGCGGCGATTTCGGATTCGTTTTGCAGCAGGTACATGATGCCGGACTGGCGGAAGCCGGTTTCTCGGTTGGTGCGGCGGTTCATGTCGCGCCACAGCCTCAGGCTTTCCATTGCCAGGGGAATTTCCGACGGGTCTCGGCCCATGGTGCGGCACCAGCCCCAGTTGCGGGATGATTGCTCGCCGGCGATGCGGCCTTTCTCGCACAGGGCGACGGCGATGCCCTTTTCGGCCAGGAACAGGGCGGTGGTGACGCCGATGATGCCGCCGCCGACGATCACCACGTCGGTTCGCTTGGGCAGCGTCGGATCGGATGCGACCGGTTCGACAGGGGGCGACATGCTGGACCTTGGTCTGTGCGCGGCGTGCAGCTTAGGATGGGTATTCCGTGGCTGGCTAGATTTATGAGGATTTGCTGGATGACTTCGCGTGATGATGGCTCGATCGATCCGATCACGGTGGAGGTGATCGGCAGCGCGCTGTCGTCGATCGTCGAGGAGATGGGTGAGGCGCTGATCCGAGCGTCGTATTCGACGAATATCAAGGAGCGGCGGGATTGCTCGACGGCGCTGTTCGACCTGGAGGGGCGGACGCTGTGCCAGGCAGAGCATATTCCGATGCACCTAGGCAGTTTCCTCGATCTGATCTCGCATATCATGAAGCGACACCCGGTGGCGGACATGCGGCCGGGGGACGTGTTCTGCGGCAACGATGCGTATGAGGGCGGCGGGACGCATCTGCCGGACATCGTGCTGGCGGAGCCGGTGTTCGTGGACGGGGCGATGATCGCCTGGGCGGTGAACCTGGCGCATCACGCGGATTTCGCCGATCGCGGGCATGCGCATATTTATCAGGAGGGGCTGCGGATTCCACCGATACGGCTGTATCGCGCGGGGGTGCTGCAAGAGGACGTGCAGGCGCTGATCTTGCTGAACTGCCAGGTGCCTCGGGAGCGGATTTCGGATTTTCGGGCGCAGATGGCGGCGAACCGGCTGGGGGTGCAGCGGTTGCAGGGGCTGTGTGCGAAGTATGGGCGGGACACGGTACTGCAGGCCGGTTCGGCGTTGCAGGATTATGCCGAGCGGAAGATGCGGGCGGGGATCGCGGCGCTGCCGGACGGGGTTTACCGGTTCCGCGATCGGTATGATTGTCCGGAGGTGGTGGGGGAGCTGGATTTGGCGTGCGCGATCACCGTGGATGGGGATTCGATGCACCTTCATTTCGATGCGCCGCCGCAGGTGCGAGCTGGGTTGAACATGACGATGACGGCGCTGCTGTCGACGGTTTATTACGCGGTGAAAGCGATTGTCGACCCTTCGATTTTGCCGAATGCGGGGTTGGCTCGGGCGTTGAGCGTGACGGCTCCCGAGGGGACGATCGTCAATTGCGTTCATCCGGCGGCGGTGAATGGGCGGTTGTCGTTGTGCCAGCGGGTGGTTGACCTGATTTTTGGGGCGTTAGCGCCGGCGGTGCCTCGGCAGGTGACGGCGGCGTCGAACGGGGCGTGTTTTTCCATTACGTTCGCGGGTCATCAGCCGGCGGACAATGCGCTTTGGGTTTATCTGGAAACGATTGGCGGCGGGTCGGGGGCTCGGTTCAACAAGGACGGGCTGGATGGGGTGCATGTGCATATGACCAACACCTCCAACCTGCCGGTGGAGGCGCTGGAGGTGGAATATCCGCTGACGCTGATGCGGTATGAGTTGGTGGATGGGTCAGGAGGTGCGGGTCAGTATCGCGGGGGGATGGCGATACGGCGGGTGTATCGCGCCGATCATGATTGCCATGTGCGGGTCGATGGGGCTCGGATTTTGTCGGCGCCTTGGGGGTTGGAGGGCGGGTTGGCCGGCGGGTTGGCGTCGATCTCGGCGTCGGTGCCGTTGGATCGTGGGTCGGGGATGCTGCGGCGAGGCGATCTGATCGAGGTCGTTACGGGTGGGTCGGGTGGGTTTGGGGTGCCTGGGGATCGGGATCGGGCGGCGGTGGCGCGGGATCTGGCGGAGGGACGGATCGATGCGGTGGCGGCGCGGGAGGTGTATGGGCCTGTGGTGTTGAGAGCTTGAGTAAGGTGGCGGCTGTGCCGGACGGTTTACGTTTGGTCTGTGTTTTGGCAAAGTAATCAAGCGCACACAGAGTTGCACGGAGTTTGCACAGAGTTTCACCGAGAAGAAGATTAGGCGCTTCGCGCCACTGATCCGGCGCACCTGCCCCAACGCCACGCGCGCAGCGCAATAAACTTTTCTCTGTGAAACTCTGTGCAAACTCCGTGCAACTCTGTGTGCGTTTGATTGCTTTGTCTCTACCAGAACGACATGGAAAGCATGACTCGCGAACCCGATATCATCCGATCGCGATCAGCGGCCCGACTCGGTACGGCGAGCGGTCGGTATTTTTTGCGGGCTGGAGTTGTTGGTCAGGGTCTCGTGATGAGGTTAGAATAGGGGTGCCAATCCAGGAGATACGTGATGCCGTTCGCCACCACCGATGACGGAGTTCGCCTGCACTATGAAGAGTCCGGCTCCGGCGTGCCGGTGATCTTCGTGCATGAATTCGCCGGCGATCACCGAGCGTGGGAAACGCAGATGCGGCATTTCGGGCAGCGGTATCGGGCGATCACTTATGCGGCTCGGGGGTATCCGCCGTCGGATGTGCCGGCGGATGTCACGGCTTATTCGCAGGCTCGGGCGGCGGACGATATCGCGGCGGTGCTGGATCATTTGGGGATCGCCAAGGCGCATGTGGTCGGGCTGTCGATGGGCGGGTTCGCGACGCTGCATTTCGGGTTCCGTCACGCGGCGCGGGCGTTGTCGCTGTGCGTTGCCGGTTGCGGGTATGGCGCGGAGAAGGGGCAGCGGGACAAGTTCAAGTCGGAGGTCGCGGCGGTGGCGGTGTTCCTGGACGAGAATGGGATCGAGGCGTTTGCGGCCAAGTATGCCTATGGACCGACGCGGGTGCAGTTCGAGAACAAGGACCCTCGGGGGTTTGAGGAGTTCAAGCAGCAGTTGGCGGAGCACTCGGCGGTGGGGGCGCGAAATACGCAGCTCGGGGTGCAGGGGGAGCGGCCGTCGTTGTACGACCTGGTGGAGCAGATGAAGGCGCTGACGGTGCCGGTGCTGATCCTGACGGGGGATGAGGACTGGCCGTGCCTGCAACCGGCGCTGCTGATGAAGCAGACGATCCCGACGGCGGCGCTGTCGGTGATGCCGAATTGTGGGCACACGATCAACCTGGAGGATCCGGATCAGTTCAATCGGCTGGTGGGGGATTTCATCGTTCAGGTCGATGCCGGGCGTTGGCCGGTGCGTGATCCTCGGGCGATGGTGACGTCTATTACCGGGATGAAGTAGCGGGGTGGGTTTTCGTTCCGGTTTGGATCAGTGCCTGTTAGGTTTTCGGCAACGATTTCCTGGTGGCATCGCAAAGGAAGCACCTAACGCAGATAAGAAATCCGATGCACGCCGAACACGCAGATGAAGAGCGGGGCGTGTCATTGGCTGTGCGTTACTTGGCTAGCCACAACTGGGCATCAAATGCGTGGGCAGCGACCTGTGACCCATCGCATCTGCGTGCTTCGTGTCCATCTTCTTTTTATCTGCGTTAGGCCCTTGCTTTCTTACTTTCTGTCCGGCGCCGGGTGATTGCGTTCAGCCCAGCTTCGCGGCGTTGGCGTGGGCGTGGGCGATCAGGCGAACCAGGTCGCGCATGCTTTTGGTGACCGGCGTGTCGATGCCGAGCTCCGTTGCGTAGGCGACGATGGCGCCGTTGATATTTTCGATCTCGGTCTGCCGCCCAGCCAGCACGTCCTGCAGCATCGACGGCTGATGGCTACGATGGTCCGCGAACGCCATCTCCAGCGTCCGCCACACGCGGTCCGCATCCACCGCCAATCCGCGCGCCGTAGCGACGGCCAAAGTCTCGGTGACGATGGCGGACACCAGGGCACGCCCGGCGGGATGATCGGCGATCGGCCCGACCGGCAGCCGCGTGACGGCGGCGACGGAGTTCATTCCGGCGTTGAAGGCGACTTTTTCCCAGACCGCGACCTCCACCTGGGGATCGGCGGTGCAATCCAGGCCGGCCGTAGTCAGGACGGCGGCGATCTGGTGCATGGCGGCGTCGGGTTGCGGTTCGGACGACCAGATGCGGACGGTTCCGTGGCCGTGGGAGACGACGTGGCCGGGGCCGGCGAGGTCGGCGGGCCAGCTTGTCATACCGGTCGCTACGCGGGCGTGCGGCACAGCGGCTCGGATGGCGGCTTCGTTGCCGAGGCCGTTCTGGACGGTGAGAACCCAGGTTGCCGGCCCGATCAGGTGCGACGCCGCACACACGGCTGCCTCGGTGTGGGGCCCCTTGGTGAATACGATGGCGAGATCGCAGGGACCGGCGAAGCTGTCGGCCGGACCGGCACGGACGCCGATGGTGCGATCGCCGCTATCGGTTTGCAGACGCAGGCCGTGCTGGATCAGGGCGCTCAGATGCGGGCCGGGCACGTCGATCAATCGCACTACCTGCCCGCTTTCGGCCAGCAGTCCGCCGAACAATCCAACCATCGCACCCGAGCCGATGATGACGATATCCATGTCGTTCCCCGATTCGGTTTGTTCCATACGGCCTGAGGGGGTGATTTGTCGCCGAATTAACGCTATCGGCGGTAGCGTCGCCACAGCGGCGAAGGGAGGCAGACATGTCTGGAACCATCACGGCTGGCGGGGCCTTGCTGGCTCGTTTGAAGGTGGTCGGCGTGGATTACATCTTTGCCAACTCGGGCACGGATTTTCCGCCGATCATCGAGGGGCTGGCGGAGGCTGCGGCCAAGGATATCCCGCTGCCTCGGGCGATTGTCATTCCGCATGAGCATGCGGCGATGGGGATGGCGCATGGGTATTACCTGGCGACGGGACGGCCTCAGGTGGTGATGGCGCATACCAATGTGGGGCTGGCGAACTGCGCGATCGGGGCCATCAACATGGCGACAGAGCATGTGCCGGTGCTGCTGTTCTCCGGCCGGACGCCGACGTTGGAACAAGGGCGGCTGGGGGCTCGGACCGTGCCGATCGGCTGGGGGCAGGAGATGCGCGACCAGACGGCGCTGGTGCGCGAGGCGGTGAAGTGGGACTACGAATTGCGGTTCCCCGAACAGGTGCCGGACGTGGTGGACCGGGCGTATGCAGTGGCGTGCTCGACGCCGCCGGGGCCGGTTTATGTCAGCCTGCCGCGGGAGGTGCTGTGTGGCCCCTGCCCTGCCGCCGGGCTGGACGAACCTAGCCGTATCGCACCGGTGGTGGTTGGGCCGACGGCCGCGGCGCTGGAGCAGGCGGCGGCGCTGCTGGCGGGAGCCGAACGGCCGGTGATCGTGGCGCAGCGGGGGGCGGGGACGGTTGAGGGGTTTTCCGAACTTGCGGCGCTGGCGGATGACTGGGGCATTCCGGTGGTGCAGTACTGGGCGATCCAGTTGGCGATCGCGACGGATCATCCAATGGCGGTGGGGACTAACCCGGAGCCGTGGCTGTCCGAGGCGGATGTCGTTTTGGTGCTGGATTGTTTGGCGCCGTGGTCTCCGGCGGTTCACAAGTTGGCGCCGGGGTGCAAGGTGATTCAGGCGGGGCCTGATCCGTTGTACAGCCGGTTTCCGGTGCGGCATTTTCAGGCGGATGTGTCACTGGCGGGGGAGACGGCGGACATCATCCTGGGGCTGGCGCGGGCGATGCAGCCGCATCTGGCGGGTCGGTCCGATGTTCGTGCGGTGCGACGGGCCGCGGTGGCTGACAAGGCGGATGGTATTCGGGCGGCGGTTCGGGCTGGCGCCGAGAAGGGCAGCGAGGGTGAACTGATGACCAAGGCCTGGGTCAGTTTGTGCCTGTCGCGGGCGATCGAGGGGCTGGACGCGACCGTGCTGTCCGAGTTGGGTTGTCCGTTGGAGCCGCTGACGTTGCGGACGGCGGGGAGTTGGTATCAGGAGCCGCATTCCGGGGGGTTGGGCTGGTCGGTGCCGTGTGCACTGGGGATGCAACTGGCGCAGCCGGAGCGGCTGGTGATCGCGACGGTGGGCGATGGGTCCTACATGTTCGCCAACCCGGTGGCATGCCATCAGATCGCCGAGGCGTTGGGACTGCCGGTGCTGCTGCTGGTGCTGAACAACCGGGAATGGGGGGCGGTGCGGATGTCGGTGCTGGGGACGTACCCTGATGGGTATGCGTCCCGGGTCAATCAGATGCCGCTGGTCTCGCTGGAGCCGACGCCTGATTTTACCAAGGTGGCGGCGGCAAGCAGGGCGTGGACGGCGTCGGTGGACGTGGCGGCGGATTTGCCGGGGGTGCTGGCGGCGGCGATCGCTCATGTGACGACGACCCGGACCCAGGCGCTGGTGGAAATCAGGGTGGCGCCAGCGTGATCCGGGTGATTGCACATCGGCGGTGGTGCCGTTAAGTTCCCGCGCGCCGCGGGTGTAGCTCAATGGTAGAGTCCCAGCCTTCCAAGCTGGCTACGAGGGTTCGATTCCCTCCACCCGCTCCAAACCTCCCTATGTCGCTTGAGGCGCCGAACCGGCGGCGGCCAGGCGGCGTTTAGCCTCGGTGTAGAGGTCCGGCGGCAGGGGACCTTGTTTCAGAATCTCCACGTTGGCTTGCAGGTGCGCCGGGTTCACCGTGCCGACGATGGTGGTGTCCAGGTCGGGGTTGGTGAAGGTGAAGCGCAGGATGAACTCCATGGGAGTCATGTCGCCCAGCAGATCGTCCAGCTTGGCTGCCTGCCAGCGTTGCCATTGCAGACCGGCCTGTTTGCCCTCGGTTGGTGCGCCCTTTGCGGCGCCGCCGCGGATGACGATACCGGATCCGGCCTTGGCGGCGGTAGCGATGATCGCCTCGTGCTCGCGTTCCATCGCCGAATAGGGGATTTGGAAGACGTCGAACACGCCCATGGCGATGTGGTCGTGCAGATGAGGCAGGGTGCCGGACATGCCGATGAACCGCACTTTGCCGGCTGCTTTCAGCTCCATCACGGCGTCGAGGGCGCCGTTTTCCTCCAAAGTTTGTTTCGATGGGGAGATATGGAACTGGACGAGGTCCAGATAGTCGGTCTTCATCCGCACCAGGCTTTGTTCGACGCCGGTCAGGATGTTGTCTCGGGTGAACACATGCGGGCTGGTTTGGCCGCGAATGGCGGGAGCGCCGACCAGGCAACCGCATTTGCTGGCGAGGTAGTATTCGGAGCGGCGGTGGGAGATGTAGCGGCCGATCCGCTCCTCACTGACACCGTAGTCGATGGAGGTGTCGATGTAGTTGATGCCGGCGTCGAGCACGGCGTTGAGGATGGTCTCGGCCTGTTCCTCGGTGGTGTCGCGGGCTCGGGGGGCGCCACGCAGTTCCATCGCGCCGTAGCCCAGCATGGTGACTTGCAGGCCGGTGCGCCCGAGTTCCCGCTTTGGTAGATCGGTCATGGAATTTTCCTCGATATTTTCAGCGTCAGTATTCCGCCCATAGCGGTCGGCACGCAAGTTTTGCCAGCGGTTTCATTGTTGTATGGTTATGTTGTGGACTCGGTGTTTTCCGATTCGTCGTATCACGTGCTAGCATGCGATTCAAAGAGAGAGGTCGATCAGGCTGCCTTTGGAGGACGCATCCATGCAGGGACATGCCAGGCTACTGAACCGTATCTGTCGCGTTGCAATACCGATTTTCATGGTCGCCAGCTTTGCGGCGCATGCACAGCGAACCCAGATCGTCATCGACGATACGCGGGTGTTTCCGGAGAGCCTGACCTCGACGGCTGACGGCACGATCATTATCGGCAGCCTGGATCATGGGACGATTTATCAGGTCGCCCCTGGCGCCGCGAAGGCAATGCCCTGGATCGCTGCCGGACCCAATCATCTTGGCCGCGTCCTGGGGGTCTTCGCCAACGAAGACACGAACACATTGTGGGTGTGTACAAATGATATCGACCCGACGAGCACCTCGGCCGAATTGAAGGCGTTCGATCTGAAAACGGCGACGGCGAAGGGCGATTATCCATTCCCGGGCGGTGGGCTCTGCAACGATATCGCGGTGGCGCGCGACGGCACGACCTACGTGACGGACACAAAGGGCGGGCGCATCCTGGCACTGAAGCCCGGCAGCACCGCGCTGGCGGTATGGGCGGGGGACCCGAAATGGGTCGGTATCGATGGTATCGCACTGCTGTCCTCCGGGGCGATCCTGTTCAACAACGTGCGGGCGAATCAGTTGGTCCGGGTTGACATGAAGCCTGACGGGACAGCCGGCGCTGCCACTCAATTGGCCCTTTCGCAGCCGATCGATGGCCCCGACGGCATGCGGGCGATGCGGGACGGGCACATCATTCTCGCCGAGAATCGCGCGGGCAAGATCGATATCGTGGACGTTGCCGGCGATGCTGCGAAGATCCGGACGATCAGGGACGGCTTCAAATTCACCCCGACCGCGGTAACCATCGTGGGTGGGACGGCCTGGGCGTTGGAGGCGAAATTCGCATATCGCAATGACCCGGCGCTGAAGGGCAAGGATCCTGGCCCGTTCGGCGCGACCGCGGTGCCGCTACCCGAACCGTGAGGGTGCATTTGACACACGCCCCAACCCGCCGCATCCTTGCCTATTACCCAGGGGTGCCCCACCAGCGGGGCTGAGATATCGCGGCAAGCCGGTGCAACCGGGGGTGCGATGACCCTTGAACCTGATCCGGGTCATGCCGGCGGAGGGACGGGTCGGTGCCACAGGACCCTGATTCCACCGTCGGCAGACGCCCGCCTGTGACGCTTAAGGAGAGGTCCATGACGGTCCAGTCGAAGTCCACCACCCGCCCGAGTTCGGTGACCACCGGTCCGATCATCGGGTCTCGCAAAATCTACACCAGCCCCGAGGGCCGGCCCGATATCCGCGTGCCGTTCCGGGAAATCGTGCTGGACCCCAGCGCGAAGGAAGAGCCGTACTGGGCGTATGACTGCTCCGGCGTCTACACCGACCCGTCGGTGACCATCGACCTGGAAGCCGGCCTGCCGCCGATCCGCCGCGACTGGATTGCCAAGCGCGGGTTCGACCGGATCACCCCGCGCGCGGTGCGGCCGGAGGACAACGGCAACATCAGTGGCGACAAGCTGGTGCCGCTGTGCCCGGCCGAACTACCGATCTATGGCGCCAAGCCGGGGCAGATGGTTACGCAGTATGAATTCGCGCGCGCCGGCATCATCACCGAGGAGATGATCTACGTCGCCCATCGCGAGAACATGGGCCGCACCAAGATGATCCCGGGCGCCGAGGAGCGCGTGGCCGACGGCGAAAGCTTCGGCGCGGAAATCCCGGCGTTCATCACGCCGGAATTCGTGCGCAGCGAGATCGCTCGGGGGCGGGCGATCATTCCGGCGAACATCAATCATCCGGAGCTGGAGCCGGTTATTATCGGCCGCAACTTCCTGGTGAAGATCAACGCCAATATCGGCAACTCGGCGGTGACGTCGGGTGTGGCGGAAGAGGTCGAGAAGCTGGTTTGGGCGACCCGCTGGGGCGGCGACACGGTGATGGACCTGTCCACCGGGCGCAATATCCACAACATCCGTAGCTGGATCATGCGGAACTCGGCGGTGCCGATCGGCACGGTGCCGATCTATCAGGCGCTGGAGAAGGTCGACGGCGACCCGACCAAGCTGGATTGGGAAGTGTTCAAGGACACACTGATCGAGCAGGCCGAACAGGGCGTCGATTACTTCACCATCCACGCCGGCGTACGGCTGCAATATGTGCCGCTGACGGCGAAGCGGGTGACCGGGATCGTGTCGCGTGGCGGTTCGATCATGGCGAAGTGGTGCCTGTCCAGGCACAAGGAATCGTTCCTGTATGAGCGGTTCGACGAGATCTGCGACATCATGCGGAAGTATGACGTGTCGTTCTCGTTGGGCGACGGGCTGCGGCCGGGGTCGAACGCGGATGCCAACGACGCGGCGCAGTTCGGCGAGTTGGAGACGCTGGGTGAGTTGACCAAGGTGGCGTGGGACAAGGGCTGCCAGGTGATGATCGAAGGGCCCGGTCATGTGCCGATGCACAAGATCAAGGTCAACATGGACAAGCAGTTGAAGGAGTGCGGCGAGGCTCCGTTCTATACGCTTGGGCCGCTGACGACCGATATCGCGCCGGGCTACGATCATATTACGTCCGCTATTGGGGCGGCGATGATCGGGTGGTTCGGGACGGCGATGCTTTGCTATGTGACGCCGAAGGAGCATCTGGGGCTTCCGAACCGGGATGATGTGAAGACGGGCGTCATTACGTACCGGATCGCGGCGCATGCGGCCGACCTGGCGAAGGGGCATCCGGCGGCGAAGTTGCGGGATGATGCGGTCAGTCGTGCCAGGTTCGAGTTCCGGTGGGAGGATCAGTTCAACCTGGCCCTGGATCCCGATACCGCTCGGTCTTTCCATGACGAGACGCTGCCGAAGGAAGCGCACAAGGTGGCGCATTTCTGTTCCATGTGCGGTCCAAAATTCTGTTCCATGAAGATCTCGCAGGATCTGCGGGTGGACGCCGAACGGATGGCCGGGATGGAAGCAAAAAGCGCGGAATTCGCCGAGGCCGGCAAGGAAATCTACCTGCCGCAGGCCGCGGCGGAGTAGCGCGCGAACGATGACGGACGCCAGGGCGGCATTGTCGGCGATCGGTCAATTGGCGGATGCCGAGATCGATATCGGTAACGCCGCCCTGCAACTCGCCCGTGTGGACGCGCCGGACGCCGACTGGCAGGCGGCGGCGCGTCATTTGTCCGATTTGGCACAGGCGGCAGTAAAACAGGCTGTTGCGATGGAGAAGGAGGATCTGCCGGCCAGGGCCGCGGCGTTGGCGGCGTTGCTGGCGGGGGCGTTCGGCTATGCGGGTGATATGGAAACATATGACGACCCGGCTAACGCCAACCTGATCCGGGTCACCGAACGGCGGCGCGGGCTGCCGGTGGCGTTGGGCGTGATCTGGCTGCACGCGGCCAAGGCGGCCGGCTGGGAGAGCCACGGCGTGGATTTTCCGGCGCATTTCCTGGTGGCTTTGGAGGGACGCAAGACCCAGGTGGTCGTTGACGTCTTCAACGGCGGCCAGGTGATGACGGCGCGCGAACTGCGGGCGTTGTTGAAACGCGTGGAAGGGGAAGACGCCGAGTTGCGGCCCGGATTGCTGCAACCGATGAGCACGCGGCGGGTGCTGCTGCGCTTGCAGAACAACATCATGACCCGGCGGTTGGACGCGGGTGACCTGCGCGGCGGACTGCGGTGCATGGAGGACATGCTGCTGATCGCCCCCGATCAGGCGGAGCTTTGGCGGCAGGCCGGCGCGATGAACCAGAAACTGGAACAAGTGGCGGCGGCCAGGGATTGCTATCAGCGGTTTCTCGTGCTGGTGCCGGAGGGGCGGGTTGCCAATGGCGTTCGGGTGCAACTGGATATTTTGAAGTCCATGCTGAACTGAGGGGCGGACATTCAGCGTCGTCGTGTGGTCGTTCCGACTGCAATTTGGAACCGCAGATGAACGCAGATAAGCGGTGTCTGATTATAAGCCATTTACCAATCGTTTGATTTCCACACGTGGACGGCCAAAATTCAATAGTAGGCACAGTGATAAGTGGGTTGCTTTCAAATAATTCATGCATTGGGCCTCATGGACTGTGTCCAATGCCCTCATGGCCTTCAGTTCGACCAAAACGCCATTTTCCACCAATAGATCGGGAGTATAGACGCCGAAGATCGCGTTCCGATAATACACTCCGATTTCATACTGCTGTTTCACTAGAGCGTTTTGTTTGATCGCATGATTCACGCGCTCTGGACGTTCCGCCCAGCGCGATCATGCTCTAAAAGCCCAGCTTCATACAATTCACGGACCAACGCATTTTCATATACTTTCTCCAGAAAGCCCGAACCCAACGTATTCGAAACAACAAACGCCCGACCAATGATAATTTCCGAAATACCATTGAATTTATCTGCGTTCATCCGGGGTTAAAAATTCTTCCGTCCACACGCACAAAACTCAAATCGTCCCCACAACCTTAACCCGCGCTCGCCGATGGATCTCCGCCTGTGCCACAACCGGCACATTGATCCGGATACGGTCCACGATGGAATGCACGTGATACCGGACCTGCATGCTGGTCAACAGCACCGGCTTTTCGCCAGCGTTGACGGCGCCGTCGACGACTACCCTGATCCGGTCGAGGAATTCGCGCAGCTTTTCCGGCCCCAGCGCCAATTGGCGATCGTCCGGCGGTCCGACCATGGAGCCGGCCAGCGTATCCTCCCATTCCGGCGACAGAACCACCACCGGCACATACCCGGCCAGTCCGATCAGGCTGTCGCTGATCTGCCTGGACAGCCGTGTCCGCACATGGGCAACGATCGAGCTGACGGATTTCAGATTGCCGGCGCACGCCTCCTGGACCGCCTCGAGGATCGTGGGCATGTCGCGGATCGAAATCCGTTCGGCCAGCAGCATCTGCAGCACGCGCTGCAATCCGCCGACCGTAATGGTGGACGGGATCAGGTCGGCGACCAGCTTCTGCTGCTCCTGCGGCAGGCCGGACAGGATCTTCTGGGTCTCGGTGTAGGACAAGAATTCGGCGATGTTCTCCTTCACCACCTCGGCCAGATGGGTTGTCAGCACCGTGGCCGGATCGACCACGGTCCAGTTCGCCGAACGCGCCTGGTCCGCCAGCGCCGGCGCGATCCAACAGGCCGGCAGACCGAATGTCGGCTCCACCGTCCGTTCGCCGGGCAGTTCCGCCGCCTGCTCCCCCGGGCTGATCGCCAGCATCATCAGCGGGCGAAGTTCCCCGTTCCCGGCGGAAATTTCCTTCAGCGCGAAGACGTAGTTGTACGGTTCGAGCTCTACATTGTCCTGAATACGCACCGAGGGCAGCACGAATCCCAGATCGGTCGCGAGCGCCCGGCGCAACCGCTTGATCTGTTCCGGAATCTGATGCCCCATTCCGCTGGCCAGCTCCAGCAGGCCGTAACCCAACTCGACCCGCACGACATCCAGCACGGATATTCCGGTTACGCTGGTATCGGGCGGTTGAACGATCGGCACCGCCGCGGCCAGCGCGACATTGCGTGTGTTGAAACGGTGCCAGGCCGCGGCACCAGCCAGCACGGAGACTGCGAGGAACGGCATGGTCGGCAGACCCGGAAGCAGCGCCAGGACCCCCGAGGCGGCGGCGGCGATCATCAGCGGATTGACGTGCGATCCCAGTTGCATGGCCAGTTTGCCATGCATCTTGCCCTCGATCGCACCCTTGGACACCACGATACCGGCGGCGGTGGACACCAGTAGAGCGGGGATCTGCGAAACCAGACCGTCGCCGATCGTCAGGGTGCTATAAGTCGCAAGCGCGCTCTCGACCGACATATGCGCGCGGACAAGACCCATCGCCAGCCCGCCGAAAATGTTGATCAGCGTGATGACCAGCGCAGAGATCGCGTCGCCGCGCACGAACTTGCTGGCACCGTCCATCGCACCGTAGAAACCGGCTTCCTCGGACAGTTCGCCGCGGCGCTTGCGGGCGGTCGGTTCGTCGATGATCCCCGACGACAGATCGGCATCGATCGCCATCTGCTTGCCCGGCATGGCATCCAGGTAGAAGCGCGCGGCGACTTCGGCGATGCGGCTCGATCCCTTGGTGATAACGACGAAGTTCACCATCAGCAGCATGGAGAAGATGATGGCGCCGACCACCAGGTCGCCACCCATCAGGAAGCCGCCGAATGCCGCCACGACGTGACCGGCCGCATAGGGGCCGTCGCTGCCATGCGACAAGATCAGCCGAGCGGTGGCGACGTTGAGGGACAGGCGGAGGATCGTCGTGAGCAGCAGCAATGTCGGCAGGCTGGAGAAATCGAGCGGCCGTTCCAGCGACAGCGAGATCAGCAGGATCAGGATCGATGCGATGAACGACAGGGCAAGCGCCATGTCCAACAGGAACGTCGGAATGGGCATGATCAGGATCGAAAGCTGGAACAGCACGCACAGGGCCAGCCCGATGTCGCCACCGGGAACCATCCGCCTGTAAGGCCCCAGCGTGTTGAGCAGGGAGTTCCAGAGCTGGCCCACCCGTTCGTTCCTTCAGGGCGTCCTCGCGGCGACGCTCGGGGGGACCTCGATGCCCTGCGCGGCATACAGGCTGATCTTATTGCGCAACGCGCGTATCGAGAGACCCAGCATGGACGCGGTCCTGGTGCGGTTTCCGCTGGTCAGCCGCAGCGTGCCGATGATGACATCGCGTTCCATCAGATGCAGCGGCCGGCCGACGAACCCGGCGGCATAGTCACCGGCCTCCAGCGCCGGCGCGCAGGTCGAGGGCGGCCCGACCTCCAGCGCCTTGGCGCCGATGATAGTATCCGCCGTCAGCACCAGCGCACGATGGATGGTGTTTTCCAGTTCGCGCACATTGCCGGGCCAATCGTGAACCATCAGGGCGTTCAGCGCCGCGGCGGATAGCTGGCGAGGAGTTCGGCCGCTCTCCCAGCGATATTTCTCGATGAAATGGTCCACCAGCGCGGGGATGTCCTTTGGCCGATCCCGCAGGCTGGGAATATGGATCGCGACGACATTCAATCGAAAATACAGGTCTTCGCGGAACGTCTGCCGCGCGACCTCCTGCTCCAGGTCGCGGTTGGTCGTCGCGATGATGCGGACGTTCAGCCGGATCGGCGTCCGGCCGCCGATGCGGTCGATCTCCCGCTCCTGCAGCGCGCGCAGCAGCTTGGCTTGCAGGCGGCGATCCATCTCGCTGATTTCGTCCAGCAGGATTGTGCCGTTCTGCGCCGCTTCAAGCTTGCCGATCCGCTGCCCGAGGGCGCCGGAAAACGCGCCACGCTCGTGGCCGAACAACTCCGATTCCAGCAGTTGCTCCGGGATCGCGGCACAGTTGACGGCGACGAACGGGCCCGCGGCGCGCGGCGAGTTCCGATGGATGTAACGGGCGATGACCTCCTTGCCGGTGCCGGATTCACCGCCGACCAGCACCGAGGCATCCGATCGGGCGATGCGCTGCGCGCGTTGCACCACCGCGAACATGGTGGGATCGCGATAGACCAGCCCGTCGCCCGCCGGCGGCCTTTGACGGGACGGCGGGAAGGCGGCGATCCGATCGGGGCTATCCTGATCCGGCGGGAAGACGCTTTCCAGGTCGTCGGGAACCAGGAAGCCGGGCGCCGAATAGACGGTCATTGGGAACGGTCCGATTTGACGATTTCCGTCATGGTCACGCCGAGGCGGGTGTTGTCGACCATCACGACCTCCCCGCGCGCGATCAGGCGGTTGTTGACGTAGATGTCGATTGCCTCGCCGAGCCGGCGATCGAGTTCGACGACCGCGCCACGGCCGAGTTTGAGCAACTGAGAAACCTGCATGGTCGCCTTGCCGAGAACGGCGCTGACGGTGACCGAGATGTCGTAGACAGCCTCCAGGTCTTTGGCGGTACCAACCTCGGCCGTCTCACGCAGGTCAGGAGCCGGTGTGGGATTCTGGTCGCTCATAGTGGATTCCTAGCGGTTTGGCCGTTTGGCTGGCTTGCTGACAGCGGAATGATCGCGTCTCGCAGATCCGCCAGCAAGGCGGTGCGGCTGATGATGGCCTCGCCACGGTGCCAGCGGATCGTTACGGCCTCACCGGTGTTGCCGGCATCCAGCGCGTGCGATAAGGCGGATATGTCGCCGAAGCACTGTGCGGTCCCGTTGTCGTCGCGCAGCACGAACTCGGGGGCGACGGTCAACGCGGGCTTGATCCGGTCGGCGACCGCGCGCACCCGATCCAGCAACCGGGCGGACCAGTTGTCGGCCGTGACGGCGATAACGGTGTTGACCAGCAGGTCCGCCACCACGAGGGACGCCGCCTCCACGGCCTCCGCGGCTTTGGCGTCCAGTTCATGCACCGATGTCAGCAGCCGAGCCGCATGGTTTCGGTCGTTGGCGTGGGCGTCGCGTTCCTGACGTCCGGTCAGGTAGCCGTCGGTCCATGCTTCTTCGCGGATCTCACCCAGTTCGTCGAACGGAGAAGGTGTGTCTTCGACCGGTGGCGGGTCAGGCGTTTCCCTTGGCTCGTTGAAGTCTTCGAAAACGGCGAATGTCGTATCGGTCGTCATTTTGCCAACCCCTTGGTGGATGGAGGCGATCTCGGTCTATTCGATCATCCTGTCGTCGCTGCCGGTGCTGATTTCGATTTCGCCGCTGGCCGCCAGTTCCTTGGCCAGGTTTGCGATGTTGGCCTGGGCATCCTCGACATCCTTCAATTTGACCGGGCCGAGGGCAGCGATATCCTCACGCAACATTTTCGCCGCGCGTTCGGATAGTTGCGACAGAAACAGGGTGCGGATCGTTTCGCTGGCGCCCTTCAGCGCGATCGGCAGTTTTTCCTTGTCGATCTGACGCAGCAGCACCTGCAGGCCGGCGGAGGTGATGCGGACCAGATCGGCGAAGGTGAACATCTGCGACTTCACCTTTTCCGCCGATTCCCGGTTTCTTTCCTCCAGCCCGGCGAGGAACCGGGTTTCCGCCTTGCGGTCGAAGTTGTTGAATATTTCCGCGATCAACTGGTGCGAATCCTGCCGCGATGCCCGGGCCAGGTTGGACATGAATTCGGCCCGCAGGATGCGTTCCACCCGTTCCAGGACGTCCTTCTGGATGGATTCCATGCGCAGCATGCGCATGACGACCTCCATCGCGAAGGAGTCGGGCAGCAGTGTCAGGACGCGGGCGGAATGGTCGGCCTTGACCATCGACAGCACCACGGCGACGGTCTGCGGGTACTCGTTCTTGAGGTAGCTGGCCAGGATCTCCTCACTGACGTTGCCCAGCTTGTCCCACATGGTGCGGCCGGCAGGACCACGGATTTCTTCCATGATCTGGGTGACGCGGTCCTTGGGCAGGGCCTTCATCAGCAGGTTTTCGGTGCTTTCGTAGCTGCCCATGATGCCGCCGGTGGCACCGAAGTTCTCCACGAAGTCGCCACACAAGGATTCGACGGTGTCGGCGTGGATGACGCCCAATTGCGCCATGGTGGCGGAGATCGCCTTGATCTCATCCTCATGCATCATGGCGAACAGCTTGCCGGCGTGCTCCTCACCCAGCGCGAGCATCAGGATCGATGCTTTGTGAAGGCCGGACATCTCCCCGTCCGAGGTGTTGCGCGCTGCCTTAGCCATCGTGTCTGGACGCCCTGGTCATCATGGTACCGGAAGGTTCGGGACACAGGGCTAAACGGTAAAACTTACCAATCCGTTAATGGGCGCAAGGTGCCTGCGACGTTATTCCACCGCACAGACCAGCGTATGCCGGGTAATACCAGCGCGTGTTGAGGCCGATTCTCGGTTCGACATGGCCGGCGTCGGTGCAGCCATCCGATCCGGCACATGATCGTAGCAAATGGCCCGGACTGGCGTGTACAGACTGTCGCCGCGCCATGACGCGGTCGGTGCGGAGCCCGTCGCGATCAGGCGCTGGTGGAAAGCGCGAGCGCGGCCGCCCGGTTCGATGGAATCCGGTTGCTATGGCCGCCATACCGCGTGGCCGCGGGCGGCGGCGCCCCGGCACGGGCGACGATCCGCACGATACGCGTCTGCACCGCGATGGCACGTTCCAGAAGCGTCTGGTTCTCGGCCGCCAGGGTGCCCAGGCGTTGCCCCAGCGTAGCCAGCGATGGCGGGATCGGGCGCATCGCCGGGTGTTTCGTCAGATCGGCGAGGGCCTCTTCCTTGGCGGCCACCAGTGCGACGGCGGCGGGGAAATCCATGCGCTTGAGCGCGTCGTTCTCCTGCGTCAGCAGGTCCACCAGCCGTTGGGCGGCGTCCAGAAGGCCGGTGCTCATTTCGACCCTGCTTCCTGCGCGCGCAACATCGCGTCATAGATCGGCTTGGCCAGTCCCAAGCCGCCATGCGCCTCGATCTGCTTGGCGAACGCCTGCACCAGCATCGGCTTCCAGGCTTCCTCGCCCGCACCGCCGCCGAACGCGTCGTGGGCGCTGTCCACGGTGTCGAACATCGGCTCCAGAAGCTGGCCGATCGCCATGGCCTCGAATTCATGCGCCGATTTGGCGATTTTCGCCGGATCGGGGCTTTGCGTCGGACGCACGGCGGTAGGCTGGCTCGCGACCGGAAGCACCAGCGACGGCATGGACGACGGCGTTGTCATCAGCGTACCTCCAAATCCGCTTGCAGAGCACCGGCTGCCTTGATCGATTGCAGGATGCTGATCAGGTCGCGCGGTCCGACGCCCAGCGCGTTCAGGCTGGCCACCAGGTCGCGCAAAGTCACGCCGGAAGTCAGGATGCCCAGCTTCTTGTCATGCTGGTCGTCGATGTCGATCCGGGTCCGCGGGACCGTCACGGTGGTACCGTTGGAGCGTGGACCGGGCTGGCTGACCTGTGGTGTCTCCGTCACCCGGATGGTCAGGTTGCCCTGCGCGATCGCCACGGTGCTGATGCGTACGTTCGCGCCCATCACGATGGTGCCGCTGGCTTCATCGATCACCACGATGGCGGCATTGTCCGGTTCGACCCGCAGATCCTCGATCCGGGCCAGCGTGTCGACCGCATCGCGGCCGGTCAGGTCGATGCGCACCGTCCGCGGGTCGGTGACCTTGGCGATGATGCCGAGGGTCCTGTTGATGACGGCGGCGATGCGTTCGGCCGTGGTCAGGTCCGGGTTGCGCAGGCCCAGCCACAGGCCGTTGTTTTTATCGAGGTCGTACGGGATGTCCTTTTCGACCGTCGCGCCGTTGATCATCCGCGCGGATGTGGGCACGCCCTTGGTGACCGATGCGGCGGCGCCACGGGCGGCAATCGCGCCGGTGGTCAGGGTGCCTTGGCCGACCGCATACACCTCCCCGTCGGCACCGAGCAGCGGCGTCACCAGCAAGGTGCCCCCGGTCAGGTTGGTGGCATCGCCCAGGGCGGAGACCGAGATGTCGATCCGGCTGCCGCCGCGGGCGAAGGCGGGCAGTTCGGCTGTCACCATGACGGCAGCGACATCCTTGGTGGACAGGACCGAGACCTGGTCCCTGGTGTTGACGCCGAGGCGTTCGAGCATCCCGACCAGCGATTCACGGGTAAAGACGTTGTTGTTGAGCTTGTCGCCGGTGCCGTTCAGGCCGACGACCAGCCCGTAGCCGATCAACTGGTTCTCACGCACGCCCTCGACGTCGACGATGTCCTTGATCCGCAC
The DNA here is from genome assembly GCF_009765975.1 of Acidisphaera sp. S103. Lineage (GTDB taxonomy): Bacteria > Pseudomonadota > Alphaproteobacteria > Acetobacterales > Acetobacteraceae > Rhodopila. Next base: position 80,495 of record NZ_LMUJ01000060.1, read on the forward strand.
GTCTGCCCAGGCCGATATCCCCGTATACGGGATCAGGCCAAGCAGCAGGGCGGCGACCATACGCAATTTGCCCAAGGGTTCATCCTGAAGAAGGCTACACCTCCGTCACAGCAACTTCCGTGCCGGACCGAAAAGTCGGCAATCGGGCGGTCTCGCGGGGGCAAAAGGGCGGCAAATCCTGCCGATCGGCACATCGGGGCGGCGGCAAATGCCGATTGACCTCCGGCGCCATGGCACCGCCGTGACGTTTTGGAACACGCTCTTGGCGTCCGCCGGACAGGCGGCTATACGTCCGCGCGTTCCCTACCCGGAATGGGCCGGGCGCCTGAGACCTCGGCTTCCAGCCGGTGGCAGCGGGCGGGCGGATAGGCAGGATCGAATGCGCATGATGGTGAGTTTGCCGCCCGATTATCGCCCCTCCGAGGACGAAGAGTTCATGAATCCGCTGCAGGTCGAGTATTTCCGCCAGAAGCTGCTGCGCTGGCGGGCCGATCTGCTGCGGGAAGCCGATGGCACCCTGGCCAGCCTGTCTGAAGGCGGTATCCACGAGGCCGACATCACCGACCGAGCCAGCGTGGAGACGGATCGGGCGCTGGAATTGCGAACCCGTGACCGGGCCCGCAAGCTGATCGCCAAGATCGACCAGGCGCTGGTGCGGATCGAGGTCGGCACCTACGGCTACTGCGAGGAGACCGATGAGCCGATCGGCATCAAGCGTCTTCAGGCTCGTCCCATCGCCACGATGTCGATCGAGGCGCAGGAGCGGCACGAGAAGATGGAGCGGGTTCACCGGGACGACTGACTTGAGCGTGATCGCCTGAGGCCGGAAGGCCGGAAGGCGCGAATCACGCGATCAGACAAAGGCCGTGATCGCCTGAGGCCGGGGGCCGGAAGGCGTGAACCTCGCGATCAGACATGACCTACGCCCCTTGGTAGCCCTGGTGCCGACCGCGCAGCCGCCAGCCGCACCCGAGCAGGGCGACGCCGAAGACGATCGCGTAGAGGCCCAGCCACCAGGTCAGCACTACCGCGCCCTCCAGCGGCGCGATCACCAGCAATACGCCCCAGATCAGCGATGCCATGCCGCCCAGCCCAAGCCACCAGCGTCCGTGGCTGGTATGCAGCTTCATCGCGGCGGCCAGCATCAACCCGCCACTGATCAACGCCCATGCCGCCATCAGCAGCACGAATGCAAGGACCGCGGCCGCCGGCATGAACAACGCGATCAGTCCCATCAGCATGTTCAGCACTGCCTCCGCCAGCAGCGGGCCCCAATGGCCGTGGGCGGCGACCGCGCGTATCGACCCGATCAGGCCGATGATGCCGTCGATCATCAAATAGATGCCGAACAGGAAAGCGAGGGACAGCAGCACCGCGCCGGGTGCGGCCAAGGCGATGATGCCGAACAGCACCGCGATCACGCCGCGCAGCATGATCGCCCACCAATGACGGGCCAGCGTGGCGCTCATCGCATCCCGGTTCGGCCACGATGAGAGGGGTCCGGTCCCGAATGATGTGTCGCCAGCCATGCTGTCCTCCCGCGTGAGTGGATCAGGGACCGGCGCGGCACAAGGCGGCTGAACGGTCCATCGGTTCCGGCAGTGTAACCGCATGCAGGCAGTTGTCGAGCAGTTCGTCCGGGAATACCGGCACGTGACAGGTCGATCGCACCTGTAAACGGCGGGATTTTTCCCGTTCGTGTCATTGGCAGGATAGGATATGTGCGAAAAAGCCTTGCCCGAGGTGGCATGGTTGGGATTTTGGGGATAAAGATTTCGTACTGCGGTCATAAGGGAAGGCAGATGGGTCCGGTCACGCGGGTCGGCGTCACGGTGACATTCCTGCGGATGGATCAGGCGCCTCGGGACAAGGCACCGGGTTTGGCGGCGGGATTTCAGATCGTCCGCGCCCTGGAACCTTCGGTGCCGTTCTATCGCTATCTCTACAATACCGTGGGCGCGGATTATTTGTGGTGGCTGCGCCGCACGACGCCGGACGACGAACTCGCGGCCCTGCTGCGCGACAAGGCGGTGGCGATCTATACATTATACGCGAAGGGGGAGCCGGCCGGGTTTTTCGAGCTGGATGCGCGTCCCTGGCCGGATGTGAACCTGAGCTATTTCGGCCTGATGCCCGGTGCGATCGGTCATGGCACGGGATTCGCCTTCCTGCGCGCCGCGGTGGATGAGGTTTGGCGGCATGGCGCCCGGGGCATGACGGTCAACACCTGCACGGCGGATCATCCTCGGGCGTTGCCGAATTATATCCGAGCGGGATTCCATGTCGTGCGGCAGGTGCGGGAGACGTGGGCGGTACCCAACTATCTGAATATGCGCATTCCAACCCGACTGAAGCTTTGACCGAAGACCTCGCGCTGTACGTCCATTGGCCATTCTGTTTGGCCAAATGCCCGTATTGCGACTTTAACTCCCATGTGCGGGAGCGGATTGACCAGACCCGCTTCGCGGCGGCGCTGCGGCGGGAACTGGCCACCGAGGCGGAACGGCTGGGGCGGCGGCGGCTGACGTCGGTGTTCTTCGGCGGGGGCACGCCCAGTCTGATGGACCCGTCCACGGTCGCGACGCTGCTGGACGACGCGGTTCGGTATTTCGATCCTGTGGATGACCTGGAGATCACGCTGGAGGCGAACCCGACCAGCATCGAGGCCGGGCGACTGGTGGATTATCGTTCGGCTGGGGTCAATCGGGTGTCGATCGGCATCCAAAGCCTTGACGAGACCGCTTTGCGCACGCTCGGGCGGCAGCACTCGGCCGGGGAAGCGGTCGCGGCGCTGGCGCTGGCCCGGCGGCTGTTTCCGCGTGTGTCGTTCGACCTGATCTATGCTCGGCCGGGCCAGGATATGGCGAGTTGGCGGGCTGAATTGCGGGCGGCGCTGACGATCGCGGCGGATCACCTGTCGCTGTACCAACTGACGATCGAGCCGGCGACGCCGTTCGAGGCGTTGCACCGGCAGGGGAAGATCGTGTTGCCGGATGAGGATACCGCCGCGGCGCTGTATGACGCCACCGAGGAGGAATGCGTTCGGGCTGGATTGCTGGCGTATGAAATCTCCAACTACGCCCGGCCGGGGCAGGAGAGCCGGCATAATCTGGCGTACTGGCGGTATCTCGATTACGCGGGCATCGGACCGGGGGCGCATGGGCGGGTTACGGTGGGCGGGGTGTTGCTCGCGACCCGGCGGCACCGGGCGCCGGAGCCTTGGGCCGAACGGGTGGAGCGGACCGGGACCGGACTGACGACGGATGAGCCGGTCCCAGCCGAGGAGCGCGCGCGGGAGGGTCTGCTGATGGGGTTGCGGCTGGCGGAGGGGATCGAACTGGGCCGGTTCGAGACGCGAACGGGCCGGACGCTGGCGCAATCGGTGGATGTTGGGGTGCTGGGCCGGTGCATCGAGGAAGGCTATCTGACGCTGACGCCGGAGCGGCTGGTGGCGACCCGGGAAGGGCGGATACGGCTGGATTCGCTGCTGGCGGCGCTGGTGGCTTAAGGGGGGATCTCTGAGGGCGAACTAATACCGGCGGCTGTTGATGTTGACCCTTCGGCCATTGCCGTGCCACCGTCATGGTGGGCGCAGGCCTCTACAACCGGGCACCTTGGTAACACTTCAGACCGGGCACATGGGTAACAGGTTTCCTGATTTGTTTGCACCAATTGTCGCGCATCCGGTTTCTTGGTTCGGCTGAAGCGGGCCGTTTCTTCGTCCCGGCCTAATGTCCCGCCGGCACAGGGTTCACCGCGGTCAAGGATGGCTTTCAAGCCACCGCCTCGGCGGCGCGTAGCGTCCTTGAGGGCGGCGAACCCTGTGCCAGGCTCGGCCAGGTTGGGTTCTGCCTCACGCCGCGGTTTCGGTGCTCGCGACCGGCGTCAGCCGGATCAATCCGGACCGTCTGATCTTGTTCGTCTCGGCATCCAGCGTCGCAAGATCGAAGTTACGGAACCGGATCGCCCAATGGCCGTCATCGCGCCGGGCCAAACCAATCATCTCCCCACGCAAGGCCTCCGAAACATAAACGGCTTCGTCCCGCCACCTGATGTTGCCAGAACTGCCAACCGGCCGGACATGATGGTCCGCCGGATAGTCCCACACCCGGATCGTCTCAGGATAGCGCCGGGCCGAAGACTGATACAGCTCCGCCGGGCACCGCTGTGCCAACGCCTCATGCGGCCGGTTGGCGTTGAAGTCATTCCGCCAAATATCGAATTTCGCCTGCTGCGCCACAACCGTCTTGGCTGGCGGGTGCGCCGTATCCTCACCCAGCGTGCGGTGCATCCGCTCGTGCCGTCCGTTCTGGTCCGGTCGCCCTGGCGCGATCCGGTCGGGCCAGATGTCCAGCTTCAACAGCCAGACCGAGAAACCCGTCAGCCCACCCAGCCCAGTGCGACTGGCAAACGGTGAGCCATTGTCGGTGCGCAGCGCGCGCGGCAAACCATGGCTGATGAACAACTCCGTCAGGATGGCTTTTACTTCCGCCGCCGTGGTTCTTGGCACGGCCCGGCACGCCAGAAGATAGCGGCTGTAGCCATCAGTCACGGTGAAAGGCTCACAGCGCACCCCATTGCCGGTGCGGAACCAACCCTTGAAATCCGCCGCCCAGCTCTCGTTGGGCGCCGTCGGCTCGATCTGCGGCCGGGCTCGCGAAGGTTCGTGTGATCGTCGAAGCCGCAGCTCCGAAAGTCCCTCACGTTTGAGAAGGTCGCCCACTGTGCTGGCAGCCGGCCACTTGATCCCCGGTTTATCCCGTTCCAGACGCGCCAAAAGCTTACGAGGGCCCCAGGTCGGGCGCACCTGACGCAACGCCAGCAGTGCGTCAGAGACATCCACCTCCATCATCGGCGACATGGTGTGACGTGCAGAACTTCGGTCCGCCAGCCCAGCCACCCCCAGCGCGCCGTAGCGGTGAAGCCATTTGTAGCCGGTCTTGCGGCTGATCGCGAACCGCAGGCACAGCGCGCTCATGGGTTCTTCGGCACGCAGGCACGCCGCAATAAAGCACAGACGCTGGTTCATCACACTCTCCACCGCCCACCCCATGGCTCGCTCCTCCAGACCAAAATCCAGAGTGTTACCCATGTGCCCGGTCTAAAGTGTTACCAATGTAGCCGGTCTGTACCACCCACCATCTACGCCTTTGTTTTCGCACGTAAAAACCGTTGAGGCTGCCTCTTGACCCGTCATGGCCCGGTGTCAGTCCGGGCCATCTGCCCCAGTAAGGGCGCCAGCCCAAACGGCTCGGACGCCGCTGGCCCAAGACAACGCTGGTCAACGAAGCCCCTCAACCCTACGCCGGACCACCGCCGCGATAGAACGCCCAATCACCCCACCAACCACAGCCCCTCAGACCATCGCCTCGGCACGCGCGTTGCGGCGAATCACCTGCGGCGGTTGACCGAACGCACGCAGGAACGCACGACGCATGCGATCCCGATCGGCAAACCCGGTTTCACGCGCAACGACGTCGATCGGATGACGCCCCTGTTCCATCATCAGCCGCGCGGCCTCGACGCGCAGGTTCTCCACCGCCTTGGCGGGCGACTGCCCGGTTTCAGCATGGAACGCCCGGCTGAACTGCCGCGGACTCAGATGCGCGGCCTTCGCCAGTTCCTCGACGGAAAGCGGCGTCCGCAGGTTCTTCTTCGCATAAGCCAGCGCGCTCTGAATCCGATCGGATTTGGGTTCCAGTTCCAGCAGCGCCGAATACTGCGACTGCCCACCCGCGCGCCGATGGTAGACCACCAGCTTCTTCGCGACGGACCGAGCCACGTCCGAACCCAGATCCTTCTCGACCATCGCCAGCGCCAGGTCGATGCCCGCGCTCATCCCCGCCGACGTCCAGACCGGGCCGTCGATGATGAAAATCCGGTCTTCCTCCACCCTGACATCGGGGAAACGCGCCTGCAGGTCCCGCGCGTGGAACCAATGTGTGGTCGCGCGCCGGTCGTCGAGCAGGCCAGCCTCGGCGAGAATGAACGCACCGGTGCAGATCGACCCGACCCGTCGGGATACCGGCGCCGTCTCGCGCAGGAAAGCAAGAAGACCGGGCGTCGATGGCGCGACCATCGTGCTGCCGAACACGATCAACGTGTCGAACGCCGCCTCATCAGGCACCGTCGTTTCGACCACAATCCCCACCGAGGAACGCACCGGACCGCCCGCTTCGGACAGCAGATGCACGTCGTAAACCGTGTCATCCGCCTCCAGGTTGGCAAACTCGAAAACCGAGACCGCGGCAAAGTCCATGATCTGGAAGCCGGGCGAAATGAGAAATCCGACCCGCTGCATGGTCATCCCCCTACGATGTCCTAAAACGTCGCTTATACGACATTTCGGTCAATGTCGAGGCTGACTAATTGTCTCCCCAACACCGCGGGCATCCCGTCCGCCAGGAGACAGCATCATGGCTTCCATCGAAAACAAGGGCACCGCCCTGGTCACCGGCGCCTCATCGGGCATCGGCGCCGTCTACGCCAACCGCCTCGCGCATCAGGGCTACGACCTGATCCTGGTCGCCCGCAACCGGGATCGGCTGCGTCAACTGGCCGACCGGCTGACCACCGAAACCGGCCGCTCCATCGAAATCGTCACCGCGGACCTGAACAACAAAGCCGACGTCGCCCGCGTCGAGACCGTCCTGCGCACCGACGCCAGCATCACCATGCTGGTCAACAACGCCGGCGTCGGCGCCACCGCGCCGCTGCTGCAGTCGGACATCGACAAGATGGATGAGATGATCGCGCTCAACGTCGGTGCGCTGACCCGTCTGACCTACGCCGTGGCCCCCGCGTTCGTCGCCCGCGGCCGCGGGACGATCATCAACATCGCCTCCGTCGTCGCGATCGCGCCTGAAATACTCAACGGCGTCTATGGTGCCAGCAAAGCCTTCGTGCTCGCCCTCAGCCAGTCGCTGCAACATGAGCTCGCCGACAAGGGTGTGCGCATCCAGGCGGTCCTGCCCGGGGCGACCGCCACCGAGTTCTGGGACATCGCCGGCCTGCCGGTCCACAACCTTCCCACCGCCTGGGTGATGTCCGCCGAAGACATGGTCGACGCCGCCCTGGCCGGGCTGGAACAGGGTGAGGTCGTTACAATCCCGGCGCTGCCCGACCAAACCGAATGGGACACGTTCGAGGCCGCTCGGCGGGCAATGTCCGGCCGGCTATCGAACGCCGCCCCGGCCGCCCGGTACAACGTTCGCCAACCAGCCGAGGCGTGACATGACGAACGCTACGACGGCAGCCGGCATCCTGGCAGCGGTCCTGGCGGCCGTTGCCCCGGCTGCATCCGCCACGCAGCCCGACCGGACGGTGCGCGAAGGCCAGGCCGTGGTGACTGAACTGAGCGCCACCACCTCGGCCGTCACCTATTGGGTCAGTCAGGCCGATGGTTGGCACGTGGTGACCACGGTGGACTCGGTGACAGGGCAGGGGGGCGATACGGAAAAGCATGCCGTGGTGCGTTTCGCCTCACTGCTGCTGCCAGGCCAATCGCAATTCGTCTCGGTCCCCTTTGCCGTCGGCCAGCAGCAACAGGTGCTGCGTATCCGCCGCCGCGGTGACAAGGTCGAGGCAGCGCTGGTCCCCAACCCCTCGAGTTGACCGCTATCCGGTGAGGAGGAGATCGTGTCCCGATCTCCTCCCTCCGGAAACTACCGGTTGATCGGCGCGAACGCCGCCGGTGTCATCAGGCTGTTCTTCTGGGCGATCAGATACCCAGCCTCGCCGTTCTTCTGCACGTACGCCTGCCACTCCGGATCGGCGGCCATCGCGGCCCGCTTGGTGGCCCGGTCGGCGGCATCCTTGTAAACCCAGATGTGGACATAGGTGTTTACTTCACCCGACTCCGTGATCAGCCAGGCCAGCGGTTGGCCCAGGTGCCGGGTCTGCGCCTTCAGGCCGAATTCCTGATACAGCGCCGCCTGCTTGGCCATGGTGCCCGGCTTCACGGTGTAGGTGCGATGATCGATGAGCATAGGTTCTCTCCCCTGTGGGCGCGCCGCGGACTCGCGACGCGATCAAACAGGCCGAACGGAGCCCAGGTGACGAACGATGATCGCCACCAATGCCTCGCAACCGGCCTGATCGAGCGCATCGAAGCGCGCCGGCAGCGGGCTGTCCAGGTCCAGTACGCCAATCAGGGTGTCGCCGCGCATCAGCGGCACCACCAGTTCGGAACGCGAGACCGAATCGCAGGCAATATGACCGGGAAATTCATGCACATCGGGCACCAGCACTGACTGGCGCCGTTCTGCGGATGTGCCGCAGACGCCTTTGCCCATGGCAATGCGAACACACGCCGGCTTGCCCTGGAACGGCCCCAGGACCAGTTCCCGCCCGCGCAACAGATAAAAACCCGCCCAGTTCAGCGAGGGCAGGCCATGATAGATCGCCGCCGCGGCATTGGCCAAATTGGCGGTGAAATCGCTCTCACCCGCCAGCAATCCGTCGATCTGACTGGCCAGGTCGTCGTACAACCCAGCCTTGCCATCATGTGATGGAAAATCGTTCATCCTCGCCCCCCTCTGTCACGGTCGCCGGCACGCCGCACCGGAACGATAATCCCGGACCGAAGCACCGTGGCAAGAGGCGGCCGGGCCGCGAATCGACGCGGCCCGAATGTCAGTGCGTCGCCCGAGCCGGTTCGCCGGCGCGTGCCCGGCCTGGTGCCGGTTCGGCGGAAATCCGCATGGTCGTCGCGGCGTCGCGCAGGATCGTCCGCATCTCCCGCAGGAACGCCATGCCGGTCGCGGTGCGTTGCACCAGGACACTGCGGCGATCCAGCGGATCGGTCTTCCGGCGCACCAGGTCGAACTCCGACAGGCGATCCAACGCCCGCGTGATCGCCGGCTTCGACACGCCCAGTTTTCCGGCTAGCCCACGGACGGTCTGCGCCTCGGTTTCCAGATAGCACGTCAGGAAAACACCAAGCTGTCGGGCGGACAGATCAGGACCGTCGCGGCGGACGAGCTCCACGATCGCGGTTCGCAGGATTCCGGCCAGACCGTCGCTAACTTCGTTTGTGATCATAATCCTATACCTTTCCTGTCAATAGGCGGCCAACCCCGGATCGAAGCGATGACCGTCATATGATAGATGTCACGTCATCGAGTTCGTGTCGCGTAACGAGGTAGTGTACCGCCGAGATTTGTTCCGTTTCGTCGATTATATTTCCGTAACAATACTGATATATGACGCGATGTAACTTCGTATCGACCTTTGTAACTGTCGCGCCGGCCGCGCGCCGCGTGGTGGCCCGCATCGGCGCGAGGCCGGCCCCGATCGCGGTCGCTCGTGCCGATTTTGGCGATTTTACCGTGTGTTTTTGATGATTTTGACGCACGCCAACCCGGCTGGGGATCGGTCTCTCGACACGCGGATCGCCGATGGCGTGACACACGTTCAACCCGGCGGTGATGGGAGCGGAAAATTACAATTGTAATCCAGTGTCGCCGATATGAAGAAAATTTCATCAATTAAGACACGCCATGCGGCCGCTCGGGCAATCATGGCTTAGTATTCACGAACACGACCCGGTAAAAACACGCCTGAAATGCCCATGACACGAGTCGTTTCGGCGACTCCGATCCGCCAGCCGGAACGGTCAGTTAACGCAGCGAACGGCCGCGGGCGATCGCACTTTCGCCGAAACGCCCGCGCAGCACATCGATCGCCGCCTGCGCCGCCGCCCGCCTGGGCGTGCCGGGATCGGCCAGGTCGCCAAGATCCGCGGTCGAAGCGGGGACAAGCGGGTTCGCGCCGATCCCGATCAGGCGAAATTCAGCGCCCGTGGCCTCCTTCACCAACAGGGAGCGGGCCAGATCGAACAGCCGGTCGGGCAGGACCGTGGGGCTGGGCAGCCGGGCCGCGCGCGTACGCACGGCAAACCGCGACGTCTTCAGCTTCAGCACCACGCCGCCCGCGGCCAGTTCGTGGTCTTTCAGGCGCCGCGCCAGCTTCTCGCACATCCGCCACAGGGGGCGTTCCAGGTCCATGACGGCCGACAAATCGCGGTCGAAAGTGGTCTCCGCGCTGATCGACTTGGTTTCCCGCGACGGATCGACCACGCGCGCGTCTTCCCCCCGCGCCCGCCGGACCAGGCCAGGTCCGTCATCCCCGAGCTTTCGTAACGCATCGCGGTCCGGCAGTGCCTGCAACTGCCCCAGACGGGTGATCCCCAGCGTTTCCAGTTTCCGCGCCAGGGCGGCCCCAACGCCGGGCAGCAGGCGAACGGATTCCGGCGCCAGCAGCGCGGCGGCTTCCTCCGAACCGATCACCGTGAATCCGCGCGGCTTGCCCCGGCCGGCGGCGATCTTCGCCATCAACCTATTCGCCGCCAGGCCGATCGAAACACTGATGCCGACCTGCTGTTCCACCGCGTTGGCGAAGCGTGCCAGCACGACGGCGGGCGCCGCGCCATGCAGCGCCTGGGTACCCGCCAGGTCCAACACGGCTTCATCGATCGACAAAGGCTGTACCAGCGGAGTCAGTTCATTCATCAACGCCCGCACCTGGCGGGAGGCAGCACTGTATTTGGCGAAATCCGGCTTGATGACGACCGCATCGGGGCAGGCTTTCAGCGCCTTGAACATCGGCATGGCGCTTTTCACGCCGTAGATGCGGGCGACATAGCAGGCGGCGGTGACCACGCCCCGCACGCCACCGCCGACGATCACCGGGCGTGCCCGAAGCTCCGGCCGGTCGCGCTTCTCGACGCTGGCATAGAACGCATCGCAATCGACATGGGCGATGGTCAGGCTGAACAGCGCGGGATGACGGACCAGCCGCCCGCCACCGCAGTTCGGACAGCGGGATGAAGTCGTGTCGGCGACACGCGGCGATGTCGTGTCCGCGACGCGCGGCAAAATCGTGTCCGCAACCAGGCAGCAGTCGCGGCACAGGGCGGACATGTCAGGCGGCGGGCCACAGCCAGGCGGCACCGCGCACGCCGGACGAGTCGCCATGCTTGTTCCGCAGCACCGGAGTCGCGATCACGTCGCTGAACGCATGCACCGGAATCAGCCGCGGCAACGCCACATACAGATGATCCATGTTGGACAGTCCGCCGCCCAGGACGATGGCATCGGGATCGAGCAGGTTGATCACCACAGCCAGCCCACGCGCCAGCCGGTCGGCATGCCGCTCCAGCGCATCCATCGCCGCTCGGTCCCCCCCGGCGGCGCGATCCGGCAACCCACTGGCGTCATGCGCCCCGGGCCCGTCGCAGTCGCGCGCCAGCGCCGGCCCCGCGACATAGGATTCCAGGCAGCCATGCTTGCCGCACCAGCACAAATGCCCCGGCACCTCCAGCCCACGCGGCCAGGGCAGGGGGGTATGGCCCCATTCGCCGGCGACCCGGTGCGGTCCCTGATGCACCTTGCCATGCATCACGATGCCCCCGCCGCAGCCGGTGCCCAGGATCACCCCGAACACCACCCCGAGTCCCGCGCCGGCGCCATCGGTGGCCTCGCTGAGGGCGAAACAGTTCGCATCGTTTTCGACCCGCACCTCACGGTCCAGGGCCACGCCCATGTCATGGTCGAACCGGTGTCCGTTCAGCGCGATGGAATTGGCGTTCTTGACCAGTCCGGTGGCGGGGCTGATCACCCCCGGAATGCCAATCCCGACCGAGGCGCTGACACCCAGCCGCGATTCGCACGCGCGCACCAGGCCCGCGATCGCTGCCACGGTTTCCTGATAGCCGGACGGGGTCGAAATCCGCTGGCGCAAGACCGCGGCACCATCGGGACCGAGGACCATTATCTCGATCTTGGTGCCACCCAGGTCGATGCCGATTCGGTGTTGGCTCATGATGTCCATCTGACGCTGTCACCCGTCACGCCGGGCCTGCCCGAACCATCACGGGGCGACATCATGCCGCCGCCCACGGGCCGGACTCAAGCCTCATACCAGTCCGCCGAACGACTGACACGTTGACGCCGGCCTTTCACCGTCATGGTGGGCGAAGGCCCGCCATCCATGCCTTTGGTTGGAACGGCAAGCGGTGTGGGTGCCGACCTCGACACGGATCGGCCTCACTTGCCCAATCGCCCCGTCGTACGCATGTTGCCGGCATGAGCGAGACCCTGCTTGACGTCAAAGGCATGAACTGCCCGCTGCCGGTGCTGAAAGCCAACCGCACGCTACGCGGCATGACGGGCGGCCAGCGCCTGCGTGTCCTGGCGACGGATCGCGCCGCGGTCGCCGATTTTCAGGCGTTCTGTCGCGAAACCGGTCACGCCCTGCTGGCGTGGAGTGAGGAAGCCGGCGTATTCAGCTTCGTGATCCGCCGACGCATCGACGATCCTGACAAGAAGGGTAGCTGACGTGACCACCGCGTTGATCACCCATCCGGCGTGCCTGGAGCACGACACCGGCCCCTATCACCCCGAGACCTCCGAACGCCTCCGCGCCGTGCTGGCCGCGCTGGAGGCGCCGGAATTCGCCGACCTGCTGCGTGAATCCGCACCCATGGCCACCGTCGAGCAACTCAGCCGCGTACACCCCCGCGCCTACGTCGACGCGATCCTGGCGATCCGTCCGGAGGAGGGGGAGCCGGTCCAACTCGATGGCGACACCGTCATGAGCAACGGCAGCGCCGAAGCCGCCGCCCGCGCCGCCGGCGCCGCCTGCATGGCGGTGGACGCGGTGATGGAGGGCTGGGCCCGCGCCGCCTTCGCCGCCGTCCGGCCGCCCGGCCACCACGCCGAACCGAACCGCCCGATGGGCTTCTGCCTGTTCAACAACGTGGCCGTCGCGGCCCTGCACGCCCGAGTCCGCTGGGGCATCAAGCGCATCGCCGTGGTCGATTTCGATGTCCACCACGGCAACGGCACGCAGGCGATGTTCACCGACGACCCCGACCTGTTCTACGCATCGTCCCACCAAAGCCCGTGCTACCCCGGCACCGGCGAATCGTGGGAACACGGCGTGGCCGACAACATCGTCAACGCCCCGCTGCACCCCCGCGACGGCAGCGCCGCCTTCCGCGCCGCCTGGTCGAACGTCATCCTGCCCGCTCTGGACACATTCGCGCCGAACCTGCTGATTATCTCCGCCGGCTTCGACGCCCACATCGCCGATCCGCTGGCGCAACTACGGCTGGAAACGACGGATTTCGCCTGGATCACCAACGAACTGATCGCCGTCGCCGACAAACACTGCGGCGGCCGCGTGGTTTCCGTCCTGGAAGGCGGCTACGACCTGCAAGCCCTGGCCGCCTCCGCCGCCGTGCACGTGCGCGGGCTTATGCGGGTGTGAGAAGAAGGCGAGGGCTCTGCCCTCGACCCGCGTCATGCGAAGCGTGCATGCGCACGACGGGCCATTGGCCCTTCGATCCCATTCATGGAAGGGATTTGGGGGAAAGGGGGCGACCGTGCCGATTGCAACGCCCAAGTAGCCCCCTTTCCCCCAAATCCCTTATAAGCGGTTCCAAGGGCCGCCGGCCCTTGGCCGGGTCGAGGGGCAGCGCCCCTCGCCTTCCTCTCCCACACTGCAAAGGCCCGTGCCCATGCCGGAAGACGATGTAGCCCAGTTGTCGTTCGAGGATGCGTTGGCGGAGCTCGACCAGATCGTGCGGGGGCTAGAGGGCGGCACGCTGAAGCTGGATGCCGCAGTGCAGGCCTTCGAGCGCGGCGTCAAGCTGCGCCGCCACTGCGAGGCCAAGCTGGCCGAGGTCGAGGCGAGGGTAGAGGCGCTGGTGCAGCGCACCGACGGCTCGCTGGGAACCAGGCCGCTGGAATAGTGAAGCAGCGTGCCGACCAGATGCTGGTGCTGCGGGGACTGGTGGAAAGCCGGACCCGTGCGCAGGCGCTGATTCTGGCTGGGAAGGTGTTCTCCGGCGAACGGCGGGTTGGCAAGGCCGGTGACATGCTGGCCGAGGGTGTACCGTTGGAGGTGCGTGGTCAGGACCATCCCTGGGTCTCGCGCGGCGGTTTGAAGCTGGCGCACGGCCTGGCGCATTTCGGGTTTTCCCCGGCGGGACGGATTTGCCTTGATGTCGGGGCCTCGACGGGCGGCTTTACCGATGTGCTGCTGGCGAACGGCGCGGCAAAAGTCCACGCGGTGGATGTCGGTCACGGCCAGCTCGCCTGGAAGCTGCGCTGCGACGAACGGGTCACGGTGCACGAGAAAACCAATGCCCGCTATCTGGACCGCGCGGCGGTGCCCGATCCGATCGGCGCGCTGGTCTGCGATGCCAGCTTCATCGGATTGGCGACGGTGCTGCCCGCGCCGCTGGCGTTATGTGTCGCCGGCGCCTGGGCGATCGTGCTGATCAAGCCGCAGTTCGAGGCCGGGGCCGCTTTCGTCGGCGGCAAGGGCGTGGTGCGCGATCCCGCCGTGCATCAGGCTGTGTGCGACCGAGTAACGCAATGGTGGTCCAGCCTACCCGGCTGGACAGTAACCGGCATAGCCGAAAGCCCCATTACCGGACCCGAAGGAAACAAGGAATTCTTGCTGGGCGCGACTTTTACTTCACAGAATACCGGTTGATACCAGTTGGCGTACCGGCCGCCTCTTGATTTGTCACGCTCTCGATTCGTCATAGCCGGCACTCATTATTCGTCCTAGCCGGCACTCATTATTCGTCATCGCCGGCACTCGTTGTTCGTCATGGCCCGGCGCCAGTCCGGGCCATCTGACCCCGCACATGACCGCAACGGATGGCCCGGACTAGTGCCGAACCATGGCGAGGCTGCCAATGCCAACGGTCGTTGGTGTCAGACCGATTTCTTCAGAACCGGCGACGCCTTGAAACGAACGGTCTTCCCCGCCTTAACCTTGATCGACTCGCCCGTCCGCGGGTTAAGCGCCTTGCGGGCCTTCGTCTTGCGCACCGTGAACGTGCCAAAGCTGGGAAGCGTGAATTTCCCGGACTTCTTCATCTCCTTGACGATCGCATCGATCAGATCATTCGTCGCGCGATTCGCCGCCGCACCGGTCACCTCGGTCGAGCCCTGCAAGACCTTTGAAATAAACGCTTTTGACATCTACGTTCCTTAGAGTTCCGAGATCAATCGATGCGTTGACCCCACCAAGGACCGCCTTGTGCTACCGATTCGCACAGTTCGTCAACAAATTTGGACGTCACGAAATGAATCTGTTGGCGTGGCCGCAAGGGATTTTATCCGGACACACCATTTCCACTGCTGAGCGCTGGGACAAATGACGGCTCGGCCTACCGCTTCACGCCTCCGGTCATCGCCGACCGGTCGCCCGCCGGCATCGGTTGACGGGCAACATCCGCCAGCAAAGACCATATCCGATCCGGCTGCATCGGCACGTCAGGGTCGTTCAACAGCCGCTCAAGTTCGTCAAGTTTATGGCAATATTCCGCGGTAGACATATACGCATCCCCTCAAAACACACGACGACAGCATCTCGCCCGCAAAAATGGCGATGCCGTGGCCTGATCGTGGATATGAGTTGGCACCTCGGCGTTTCGTATTGCCCGGCCGATCACACTGACGACATCACCGCCGGCGCCAGCGCGGCAAACCCGGCCGCGGGATGCCTCGGATTGCGGAAGCGCAGCTCACCGCCGGGGGCGGCATCGGGCTCAGCCACGCCGAACAGTTCCAGCCGGGAGACGAAGCTGATCGCCACCACCGGCTGGCCCGCGGGGTCGGTCATGAACTGGCGAGCCTCGCCCTCCAGCTCCAAACGCTCCCGCAAGCCGCGCCACTCCAGCCGGTCGGTGTCCTCGACGAAAACCGACAGGATACCAGGCCGCTCACCGGTCAACCGCGTCGGGGCCAGCGTGGCCAGGCGCCGGCGGATGGCGACCGCGACCTCGTTCTCCTGGCCCGCTCGGGCGGCCATCACGAAGATGCCATGGCCGGCCGTCGTCACCGACAAATGCGCCTCCGGCCCGAATTCCCGCCGCAGCGAGGAAATCAGGCCCATGTCCTCGGCCTGCGCACCCGCCAGCAGCAACGGATCCAGCCGCAACACGATCGCCTCGTCGTGATCATGCCGAGCGCTGGTTTTCAGCATCGCCCTGATGCGCAGATGCAGTTGGGACAAGGTCTCGCTGTCAGGGTCGGAGGCATGCAATCCCCCCCGCAAACCCAGCGGCAAGGTCATCTTCAGCAAATAACGGCCGGGGTGGGCGGCAAGCCAGGTCTGCAGGTCCGGATCGATCCGGTCGGCGAGGCGGAACCAGGCCCCGCGATGCACCCCACGGCCTTCCTCGGCGGTCACGACATCGCACGCCACCTCGGCCTCGATCCGATCGCGGTGCAACAGCAGATCGTGCGGCGTGCCGTCCTCCAGCCCGGAAAACGTAACGGTGAAACCGCGAGACCGCTGCAGCGAGGCGGTGCGCACCAGGTGAAAGACCGGGATCAGGGTGTTCTGCCCGCTGAGTCCGGACCGAAGCTGCTCGACCAACCGGTCACGCCCTCTGGGCGACAGGTCCGCGCCGACCCGCGCGATTTCCACGGCAATGCGCCCCAGCAGCCGTTCCGCGGCGGATGGTTTGACACCGGGGTTGTTGCGCAGCTTCTCCAGGCTGAGTTCCACGCCATGACGCTGGCGGACCGCCTGGCCGGCGCGCGGACCGGACGCGGCGAGGTCACGGATTTCCGTCAGCCGTGCCAGCCACCGCCGCACACCGACCAGGCCGAGAAACGGGCCCAGTCCGGGAAAACCCTGGTTCGAGGATTGGGGAGACATTGTGGATTGCATCACGATAACGAGACCCGCATTGATGCCTCATTATTCCCGACCGTCAAGCTAGGTTATTGCGCAATGCGGCATCACGGGTGCGTGAGGTTCGGAACCCTGCCGGGCCGGCCACGAGTCACCGTCCTGGCCCGGCGGTTGCCAGCCGCCAGGAACGCGGGGAACCGCCGTTCCCCGGCAGAATTCGGTTTATGGGACAGGACATGGCGAACGCGAGCGAACTCAATCAGATTGCCGTCGCCACCGAAGGTGCGCGCGCTGCGATCGCCACCGAAGGTGCGCGCGTTGCCGTCGTGACCGGCGCCGCGCGCGGCATCGGCCTCGCCATCGTCCAGTGGTTCCTGGCCCACGGCTACAACGTTGCCCTGCTCGACATCGACCGAACCACGCTTGCCGCCACCCAGTCCGCACTGACGCCGCGCGAGCGGCTTCTGACCCTGCCGTGCGACGTGTCCAACCCCGCCGAGGTCGAATCCACCGCCGCAACGGTCATAGCGAAATGGGGCCGGGTCGACGCCCTGGTGAACAACGCCGGTGTGGCCGTGTTCAAGCCGGCCCTGGAAACCTCGTTCGAGGAATGGCGCCACGTCCTCGGCACCAACCTCGACGGCACCTTCCTCTGCACCCAGGCCTTTGGCGCGATCATGAAGACGCAGCGCAGCGGCGCGATCGTGAACATCGCCTCGATCTCCGGCCTGCGCGCCAGCACCCTGCGCGTGGCCTACGGCACCAGCAAAGCCGCGATCATCCACCTGACGAAACAATATGCCGCGGAGCTCGGCAATTACGGCGTCCGGGTGAACGCGGTCTGCCCCGGCCCGGTGGAAACCGAGATGGCCAAACTGGTCCACACCCCCGCCATCCGCTCCGACTACTACGACGCCATCCCGCTCGGTCGTTACGGCACCCCAGAGG
This sequence comes from Acidisphaera sp. S103, assembly GCF_009765975.1. Lineage (GTDB taxonomy): Bacteria > Pseudomonadota > Alphaproteobacteria > Acetobacterales > Acetobacteraceae > Rhodopila. Next base: position 98,108 of record NZ_LMUJ01000060.1, read on the forward strand.
AAATGGCCAACGTGGTCGGCTTCCTGTGCAGCAAGGAAGCGAGCTACGTGAACGGCCAGTCCCTGGCAAACGACGGCGGCTTCGACGCGGTAGGCGTCGGCCTCCCAACATTCCGCCGCGACGAGGGCATCAACCGCATCGGCGACGACACGCCCTAAACGAAACAGCCCCCGAAGTCAGCAACCAGCTTTTGCTTCATCACGACCCGACGCCTCTTGCTTCGCCACGACCCGGCGTATTTTGCTTCGCCACGACCCGGCGCCTCTTGCTTCGTCACGACCCGACGCCTCTTGCTTCGCCACGACCCGACGCCTCTTGCTTCGTCACGACCCGGCGCCTCTTGCTTCGTCATGACCCGGCGTATCTTGCTTCGTCATGGCCCGGCGTCCGTTAATTCGTCATGGCCCGGCGAAGTCCGGGCCATCCGATCCAACACCTTACTGGGTCAGACAGCCCGGACGTCCCATACGGACCGAAGACGGCCACCGCCTGAAAACAGGGTCGCATGCAGTCGTGGACGTACACCACCCCATCAGGCAACCGCGTCACCGCAAATCTGCGTCCGCCGCATGATCCGGCGGAACGGGCCGGCATCATGCACCGCCAGATGCTTGGTGCAGCGATTGTCCCAGAACGCGATCGAACCGTTCGCCCAGCGGAACCGGCATGTCAGTTCCGGCCGATGCCCATGTTCCAGCAGATAATCCAGCAGCGGTTTGCTCTCCGCCTCCGTCCAGCCCTCGAAACCAACAGTATAGGAACGGTTGACGAACAGCAGCTTCCGCCCGGTTTCCGGATGCGTACGCACAACGGGATGGACACTGATCGTTTCGCGCCAGTCAGCATCCTCCCGCACCTTGGTCGATCGTTGAGCATTCATTCCGGCCTGCGGACCGGCAACCATGCGGTCGCTATGCACCGCCCGCATACCGTCCAACGTCCGCTTCAATCCGTCCGACAGCGTATCATACGCGAGATACTGATTGGCGAACATCGTATCCCCGCCATAAGGCGGCACTTCGATGGCATACAGAATAGCACCCATCGGCGGCTCCGCCGACATCGTCGTATCGGTATGCCAGTCCTCCCCAACGATCTTCTTGTCGCCGGGCTCGCGCTTGATATCCACGATCTCCGGATCGGCGCTGACCCCCTTGTAGTTGGGATGGACGAAAATCTCGCCAAACCGCCGGGTAAACGCCTTGTGCCGCGCGACGTCCAACGTCTGGTCGCGAAAGAAGATCACGCCGTAATCCAGCAGGGCCTGGCGAATGTCGCCGATCACCGCATCGTCCAGGTCCTGCGCGACATCGACGCCGCCAATCTCGGCGCCCAGCGCCCCGGCGATCGGCATGACCTCTATATGACTGTTTCTCATCCGCGATCTCCTCTATGCGGAGACGTTGACCCTGACAGACAGGTGGGTCAAGCGGCCCGGCCCGGAGGACACGTCCCTCCGGCAACCCGCGTCGCACCCTCACTTCGCGGCGAGGCGACCAAGATCCGGCCCCCCCGAAATTTCCCGCGGTGCCGCGGGCTTGAACGTCAACATGATCACCGCGGCCCCAAGCCCGAGCAGGACGGAAACAATATACAGCCGTCCGTAACTGCCATAGCGATCGAAAATCAGGCCGCCGGCCAGCGGCCCCAAAGCCATGCCCAGGCTCGACGCCATGGACGCCGCGCCGACGACGGTGCCGATGATCGACAGCGGGAAATTCTCGCGCATCAGCACCGCGTACAGCGGCATCACGCCCGCATAGGCGAACCCGAAGACCATCGCGACCGAATAGAATTCAAGCTGCTCACGCGCGAAGAAATAGCAGCCGACCGCCGCCGCTTGCAGCAGCAACCCGGAGACGAATGTCCGCTTTGCCCCGAACCGATCGCCCAGCAAACCGAACGCGATCCGCCCGGCCAAACCGGAAAGCCCCTCGACGCTGTAGATAGACACCGCCGCGGTGACCGACAGGCCGCAGGTGATCGCATAACTGACAGTGTGGAACAGAGGACCGGAGTGAGTCGCGCAACACAGGAAAAACGTCCCGGCAAGCACGGCGAATTGCGGCGACGTCAACGCGGCCCGCACGGTCATGGGTGACTCGGCCGCACGACGTGCCGTGGCGCCCGACAGGGCAGGGGCGCGGCGCACCAGGAAAGCTGCCGGCAGCAACGCCACCCAGACCGCGATACCGATCAGCAGTTGCGCGAAACGCCAATCGTACGTCGAAACCAACATGGCCGCGATCGGCGCCACCGTCATGGGCGCCACACCCATACCGGCCGACACCAGTGAGACCGCCAGGCTGCGATGGCGGTCGAACCATCCGGTGACCGTCGCCATCAGCGGCGCGAAAATGGCGCCTCCGCCCACCCCCACCAGAACCCCATAGCAAAACTGGAATTCCTCCACGCTCGACGATCGGCTTGCCAGCACCAGGCCCAGGCCCAGGACACAGCTTCCGGTCAGCAGAACGATACGCGGCCCGAACCGGTCCATCATCATGCCCCAGCCGAAACTGGCAACGCCCATCGCGAGGAAATTAAACGTCATCGCCAACGAAATCGCGGTGCGCGACCAACCCGTCGCGGCGGACATCGGCTGCAGGAACACCGGCAGCGAGAAAATCGAGCCGATCGCGATACAACCCATGAACGCGCCGGCAGCGACAATGACCCAACGGTATCCATCGGATTTTTCCGGAGCGGTTGTCATCACGTTTCCTTCCGTTCCACAGTGCTTGATTGACCGAACAGCATCTCAAGATAGCGCCGCAAATGCGCCAGGCAGTCGCGGGCGACCGCCGCACTTTGTGTCGCCTTCGCAAAAATGAACGAGCCTTGCAGGACAGACTGCATAAAGGTGCCGACACTCTCGGCGGTCCATTCGGCAGTCGGGCAATAAAGCTGCCTGGCGAGCGCCAGGTCGCGCGTCAGTTCGCCGATATGGCTGGACAGGCCACGCTCGCAGGCGTTTCGAATATCCGGGTGCGTGTCATAGGTTTCCTGCACCAACGTGCCCAGCAGACAAGTATAGTCCCACAACGCGCCGGACAGGATGGAAACGCGAAAATCCACATATCCCAGCACCCGTTCAAGCGGGTCCGCGGCCTGGTGATAAGGCGCCGCAGCAAACAGTCCGGCGGCCATGGTCGAAAAATGCCCGACCGCCGCCAGCGCGAGACCATCCTTGCTCTTGAAGTAATGAAAGAAGCTACCCTTGGAGACACCGGCCGTCGCACACAGATCGTCCACCGTCGTTGCCGCGTAACCCTTCGTTCGGATAACACGCACCGCCGCCTCCAGAAGTCGTGTCTTCGTGTCTGGCATCGTTTGCAGGACCAACGGATCACCCCTTACCGGCCGCCGTTGAGGCCGCCCCTGAATTCGTCATGGCCCGGCGTCAGTCCGGGCATCCGCCCCAGTAAGATGCTGGGTCGGACACCCCGGACGCCGCTGACCCAAGACGAGCCTGATGTGTCAACGTCAACGGCGGCTGATATTACCGGTCGATCGACACTAGACCAACTGGTCGGTCTAGTGTCAAGCAAGAAAAATCACCCTCCAGCAACCCACGTTCCTTTGGCCGGGATCGCGCCGATGCTAGGGTTCGCCCATGTTCTCGATCCTGAGCGAACGACTGGCAGGCCTACGCCGACGCTACGCCGAACCGCACCGGGCGTATCACGGCCAGGCTCACATCGACGCTCTGCTGGCGGGTCTAGCCGACCAAGGCGGCCACATCGCGAACAAGGCCGCCACCGAACTCGCCATCTGGTACCACGACGCGATCTACGACCCCGCCGCCACCGACAACGAAGCCCGCAGCGCCACCCTTCTGACCACCGAGATGCACGGCCTGGCCTGCCCCTCGCTCATCAGCGCGACGCGGCACATGATCCTGGCGACCGCCAGCCACGAACTGCCGCCAGACCTGTCCGACACCCTCCGCAACGACACCGCCACCTTCCTCGATCTCGACATGGCCGTGCTCGGTGCTGCCCCCGCCGATTACGACGCCTATGAAATGGGGATCGCCGCCGAATACATCCCGGTCCACGGCCCTGACAATTTTCGCACCGGCCGAGCCACATTCCTGCGCGCCATGCTGATCCGCGAACGGCTGTTTCACACCGAACGCTTCCACCATCGCCTCGACGCCGCGGCACGCGCCAACCTGCGAAGAGGGCTGCTGGCTCTTGACGCCTGACAACACAAACCCACTCCCCAGCGACCCGTACTGCGCCTGGATCGCCCAGGCGCGCCATCTTCACGCATTCACCTGCGATGCGGTGTTCCGGATTGAACCAAGCTTTTATATCGGGCCGGACAACGGCATGACCTCGGACGAGTGGCAAACGGCGAACGTCAGGCTGCCGCAACCCGACCTACCCCGCCAGTTTGCCAACCAGGTGACCACGGCGGAGTTACTCGATCACGAGGACGCCCTGATCGCCCACTACCGCCGGATCGTCGAGACCGCCCAACAGCACGGCAAGGCGGCATCGCTGCAACCGTTCCCGTATTTCCGCACCGAACCCGCGATCGTCGCCGGCAATCAGGTCCTGACCGAATTCGCCTGGAACGACGACATCCACGAAACCCGAACGGTCCTCGAAATCCTGGCCGAATCCGGAAACGGCCCGCCCCGCCTGCTGCATGACGACCAGGACCAGGGCTGGCGCATCCTGATCGCCGCCACGGATGCCGTCACCTGCTTCATCGAGTGGGATGCCGAAGGGCCGCCTCCAAGCACCGGGGGCTACGCCGTCGAAGCGGCGGAACTGGCACGGCAGGCAGGCGCCGCGCTGGCACGCCTGCGGATCATCCATGCCCGCCTGGTGCAAGCGCTCGGCCGGGACCACTGGACCTACCATCGCCCGCCGCCTCCGGCCCCGCCGGCGAACCGCATTCGCTCCGCCATCGGCCGGCTGTTCGCGACCAACACGCGCCCCAAATCCGGCTGACCCACCAGAAGCACTGCTTCGGTCCAAACCGAAGCACACGACACGGAACGCCGGCCCGTTCGCGGGGCCACCAGGCATGATACCATGGGGGGATGCCATCATCCCCCGATTCGCCGATCGTGCTACAGGTCCTGCCGTCTCTCGTCACCGGCGGGGTGGAACGCGGCACCGTCGAAATGGCCC
>NZ_LMUJ01000060.1:103267-193532 GCF_009765975.1 Acidisphaera sp. S103
GGAAAAGGCGTGGATGCCGATCTGCATCGGCATGACGGGCGACGGCTGCCAAAGAGTCAACGTCAACGGCTTCTGGTATAAATTCCTGCGTAATGATCGCTCATTTGAAATTCACCCACGACCCAGCATTCCGGCGGCCGCATCGGCGAGCTGCGCTGTCGCCGTACTCATCGCCGCGACCAGCGCGCCGGTCGTGGTGTCGGTGGGCCGCACCGTGAGCGTCACGCCCCTCGACACGATACGCTTGCCGTCAACGGCGATCTGCGCCGCCAGCAGCACGGCGCCGTCGCGATCCAGGTCGAATCGTTGCAGATTGATCTCCACCGTCGCGTCCGGCGGGGTGGAGATGGCGCCAGCGTCGCCATACACCATGCTGCCGGGCAAACGCTGGTTCAGTTCCTGCACCAGGATGCGGCTCATCATCGCATCGAGCGGCTCGCCCCACCATTCGTTGGACAGCACGTCCATCCGATAACCCTCGGACGACCGCACGATCTGCGAGCGTTCCAGGTAATGCGGAATGCCGATGGCGCGCAGCTGGATGACCCGCGGCGCACCGGTCAGGGTGGCGCCGGGAACCGACGCCAGCACATACAGGCTCGGGTTGGGGGAAGTACAAGCGGACGGCAACACCGCCAGCGCCAGTAATGCAAACCGCCTGGATACAGTCATCGGACCCCCAAGGTCATGCGTATCTCGATCATTGCACACCCTGATCGGTGCGGCCGCGGATCAGCGCCTCCGGGTGGCGGGACAGCAGATCGGCCAGCACACGGATCGAGCGTGCGGCGTCGGTCAACTGCATCATCAGGCGGGTGGCGTCGCGGCTGAACCCGGAATCGCCGCCATAGCCGGTCTGTAACGATGCGATCAGCTTGTCGGTGCGTTGCACCGTGGACTCCAGGCCGTTGGCAATGGCCGGCAGCCGTTGCATCGCCGGCGTGACACCATGGTTGAGGTTGTTCACCAGAGTCTGTGCGCTCGCCAGCGTCGCTTTCAGTTCGGTAACGGACTGCTCAAGCTCCTTGTCGTTCACCAGCGTGTTCGCCCCGGCCAGGGTCTGGTCGAGGTTCTTGCCGATCGATTCGAAGGGGATACTGTTCAGCCGGTTGACCAGACTCGTGGCCGCCGTGGCTATGTCATCCGAACCGCTGCCCAGGACGGGAATGACATAGGCATTGCCTTCCTTTCCCAGTTCGCCCGGACCGGCATCTTTGTAAATGTCGATCGCCAGTTGCTTCTGGCCGGTCAGGATACTGCTGCTCTCCAACTTCACCCGCAGGCCGCGACGCACCAGGCCTTGCAACCTGGCGTCAAGGCCGGCATCGGTCGGCAGGTCCAGCATGGCGATGCGTTCAGGCTCCAAAGTGAAATGCACCGGGATCAGAACGTTATCCGCCGCCTTGTCGTAGACCAGGGAAACACCGGTGACCTCCCCTATCTTCTGTCCGCGTAAGGTAACCGGCGATCCCGCCGCCAGACCGGTGACGGTGCCGGTAAAGTTAGCAACGAACGGCAAGCTGCGCTTGTAGGTCGAGGAGTCGGCAGCGTCCTGCGAGTCAAACAATTGGAACGGCTGATCGGGCGAGCTTTCCGCGACGATTTGCGGATTGTCGGGCGTTTCGAACGCGATCCCGCCCAGGATCACCGCCTTCAGCGATTCGATCTGGAGTTGCAGCCCGTTCGGGCCAAGCTGTACCGAGGCGCCGGATGCGTTCCAGAACCGCGAGTCGTCATGCACGTATTGATCGAACGGCGCGCGCACGAAGGCGTGGATGGTGATGTCCCGCGCCATCTTGCCGATGTCCCAGCCGAGGATCTCCCCCACGTCCAGATCGCGGTACATGATGGGGGAGCCCAGATTCAGCGATCCGATGCGATTGGCCCGCAGCAGAAAAGTCCGTCCGGGGATGTCCGATTGCAGCACCGGCGGATTCTCCAGGCCGACGAACGTGCGGGTTGGCGTGCCGCCGTCGCTGGACGGCAGCAGATCGATGTAGGAGCCGGAGAACAATGTTTGCAGCCCGCTGATCGCGCCTGCGAAGAAGCGGGGGCGCACCACCCAGAACTGCGCCTTGTCGGTCAGCAGGGGTTCGGCTTCACGGTTCATCCGCACCGTTACCAGCGCCCGCTTCAGGTCCTTGGTCAGCCCAATACTCTCCACGACACCCATGTCCACGTCCTTGTGCTTGACGTGGGACATGTTCGCCTGCAGCCCCTCGGCGGTTTCGAGGGTGATGGTGATCAGTGGCCCGCGTTCGGAGAGCGTGGACCAGGCGAGCCAGATGCCGATGATCACGGTGACCACCGGAATGGCCCAGATCAGCGGTAGCCGGCTTTTGTGGTCAATCTTGGATTTGACGACGGCGGTCGGGTGTTGATCGCTCATATCGTTCCCGCCGGGACCGTCCCCGCCTGGGTCGTTTCCGCCTGGGTCGTTTCCGCCCGCATGGCCTGTGTCCGCCGTGACTCCGTCCTGTCGCGGGCGCTGTCCCACATCAGCCGCGAATCGAAGCTGTGCGCCGCCAGCATGGTCAGGATGACGACGGCGGCGAAGGCGATGGCGCCCGGGCCGGGGTAGACGCTGGCGAGCTTCCCGAACTGCACCAGGGCCACCAGGATCGATTCCATAAATATGTCGATCATCGACCACCGGCCGATGGCGTCGACGATCCGGTACAACACCGTGCGGTCATGTAAGGCCCACCCCGTTCCGGAATGTGTGGAAAACAGCAGAATACCCAGCCCGATCAGCTTCAGGACCGGCACCGCAACGCTGGCGAAGAACACCAGCGCCGCCAGCGGCCACATCCCCAGATCGAGCAGTTCCCGCACGCCGCCCAGGATCGTGCTCGGCTCCCCGGCACCGAACCGAACCACCGTCAGCACGGGGTAGATATTGGCCGGGATGTAAAGCACCATCGCGGCGATGGAAAAAGCCCAGGTGCGCGCGATCGCGCCGGGTTTGCGCACCCGCAGGCGAAACCCGCAGCGAGAGCATCGCATTCCCGGGGCTGAGCGGCTGACCAGGCCACAGGTGTCGCAGCCGATACGCCAGCGATGGATATTCGGTTCGGGGCGGTCCGGCGTGGCCGGGTTGGCATCCAGCATGCGATGATGGCGGCGGCGGTTTGGGGGATCCAGCGCCTCCCACACCGCCTGGTCGTCCAGCAGGTGATCCGCCAGGACCATGATCACCATCAGTCCGCCCAGTGCATAGACCGCGGGACCCAGATCGACCGTTGCGAGATCGCTGAGCCGCACATAGGCGACGAACAGGCCCAGCAGGTAGATTTCCACCATCGACCACGGCCGCAGGTGCTCGACCCAGGCATAGATGGTGCGAAGCGCTCTCGGTGGCCGCTTCAGGCGCAGTCCGATCAGCACGGTCAGCATGGCGAGGATCCGAGCCAGCGGCGCCGCCACGGTGGTGACCAGAACGACCACGGATATTTCCCACAGCCCGTAATGTTCCAGCTCCACCGGACCGGTGATCAGGTCGGCGATACGCTGTTGGCCAGCGGTGGTGTCGGACACCAGCGACAGCGTCGACCCCAGGACGAACAGGACCAGCGCGCTGAGATTGAGGGCGAGCGGCAGCACCAGCGGATCGCGGCGGGTGTGGCGCAGCACGGCGTCGCAGCGGTGGCAGATAGCCCGAGCGCTGGGGGGCAGCGCCGGCAGGATCTGCATCTGGCCGCAATCGGGACATTCAAACAGCCGGGGCGCCGTCGTGTCGGGCGGCGTATCCATCAAATTGCTGCCTGGCGACCGATGAGTGCGTGCATCGTGGTGAATTAGCACGTGAAACCGGTCGAAAAAGAGGCGGCGACCACGGCCATCAAGAAAGTGTACCCGGCCGGTCGGCGGTCGCGGCCCATGGCTTTCACTCCGGCGACAATTCGGGCAGGAATGGCAGCGTAATGGGAGGGTAAAGAATGCACATATCGATGACCCACGGCACCACCGGTTCGTGGAAACGGAAATGGTTGGGTTCGGCCCTGGGCACGCTGCTGGTGACGGCGCTGGCCGGCGACGCGCTGCCTGCTTCGGCCGAGGATCTGCCGGGCGTGACGGCGACCGAGATCAAAATCGGCAACACCGACGCCTATAGCGGCCCGGCGTCGTCCTACGGCATCATCGCCAAGACCGAGACGGCGTTCTTCAAGATGGTCAACGACCAGGGCGGCGTGGCCGGCCACAAGATCGACTTCCTCTCCTATGACGATGGCTACAGCCCGCCGAAAACGGTCGAACAGGTCCGCCGCCTGATCGAGCAGGACCAGGTCGCCATGCTGTTCAACACGCTTGGCACGCCCACCAACACGGCGATCGAGCGCTATACGAACCTGAAAAAGGTGCCGAACCTGTTCATCTCGACCGGCGCGGATAAGTGGGGCGATTACAAGCACTTCCCTTGGACGATGGGGTATCAGCCCAGCTACCGGACCGAGGCGCAGATCTACACGAAATACATGCTGTCGCAGAACCCCAAGGCCAAATTGGCGATCCTGTACCAGAACGACGATTTCGGTAAGGATTACCCGGCCGGCGTGAAGGACGTCCTGGGCGACAAATACGCCAGCGTCGTCGTCAAGGAAGCGAGCTACGAAACGACGGACGCGACGATCGAGAGCCAGATCGCCAGCCTGCAGGCCTCGGGCGCGGATACGCTGCTGGTGGCGGCGACGCCGAAATTCGCCGCCCAGGCGATCAAGAAGGTGCATGACCTGGGCTGGCATCCGACGTTCTTCCTGACCAACGTGTCGATTTCGGTCGGTTCGGTGATGACCCCGGCGGGAGTGGACAACGGGATCGGCATCATCACCACGGGGTATATGAAGGACCCCACCGACCCGGCGTTCAAGGACGACCCCGGCATGAACCAATGGCGGACGTTCATGGCGAAATACATGCCAGACACCGACCTGACCGATGCCAATCCGGTTTTCGCCTACGGGGTCAGTTCCGTGCTGCTGCAGGTGCTGAAGCAGTGCAACGGCGACTTCTCCCGCGCGAACATCATGAAGCAGGCGGCGAACCTGCATAACGCGCCCGATCCGGTGTTGCTGCCAGGTATCACGGTGAACACCAGTCCGACCAATTTCCACCCGATCCGCGCAATGCAATTGCAGAAGTGGACCGGCAAGACGTGGGAGCGGTTCGGCGGCGTCATCGAGGGGTCTGGTTCGTAGGACGCAGCGGAATCGTCCGGGATTGGATCGATCCCGGACGGGAAGCGCAACCTTGAACAAAAAACGTGGCGCGTGACGGCCCCACCCCGAAGCCGTCACGCCCTGCCCCGGTGGTCAGTTCAGCCGCAGGTCGATCAGGTGCTTCGGATCGGGCTGCAGTTCGCCTTTTTCCACCCGCTTGACGATATCGGTCAGCGCTGCGTTGGCGGGTGTGGGCAGGCCGATTTCCTCTCCCTTGCGGACGATGAAGCCGTTGAGGAAATCGATCTCGGTCCGGCGGCCTTTCACCATGTCCTGACCCATCGACGGGCGATGCTCGCCACCGCCGGCTTTGCTGACCTCTTCCAGGCGGTGCTCGTCGTATTCCCGCGCCGCTGCGGGGTCGCCTTCGCCGGCCTTGGCGATCACTTCAGGATCGATATGGTGAACGTCCTCCAGCTCATACCCCAGTGCCTGGCCGACGCGGATCGCCTCGCTGCCGAGACGGGCACCGAAGCGGCGCAGCGTGTTATCACGCAGAATGTCTTTGCTGATCAGTCCCGTGCTGGCGGACATGCCGTTTGCCATGGCGTTGGTCACCAGCTTCGACCAGCGTTCACCCCACAGATTGGTGGTCGCCAGCGCGGAATCGGTCAGCGCGACCAGGCGGCGGATTTCCTGCACACGCTCCGTGATGCGGCCATGCACTTCCCCGGTGCGGAACACGGTGTGCTTGTCGCCGCTCTTGCCCGCCGCGCGGCGCACGTGGCCCGGCTCGCACAGGTCGACGGTGATGGAACTGGCGATGCAGCCGACCACCTTGCCCCATCCCACGACGCCGGCGATGGTCTCCTCATTCATACAATTTTGTAATGAAACGATGAACCCGGCGGGCGCCAAATACTGGGAGATCATGACGGTCGCCCATTCGGTGTCGTACGACTTCATGCAGACGAAGGCGATGTCGAACGGCTTTTCCTTGGCGGCCTGCTGCAGTTCGGTTAGGTGCAGCGCCCGCACCGGCGTGGACCATTCCGGCACGTCGCGGATGTGGGACACCTTCAGGCCCTTGGCCTTCATCGTCTCCACATTCGCCGGCCACGGATCGATGAAAGTGATGTCCTCACCGGCCCTGGCCATGTGGGCGCCGGCATAGGCGCCGACGGCGCCGGTGCCCATGATGGCGATTTTGTAACCCATGTTTCTCTCCCGCTCACAACTGTCCAGAAGCAGTGTGCCGACCCGCGCGGGAAACGCAACCGCTGGCCGTCCACCATTTTCGCGAGAAGCTGTTTGGGGCTTGCAATGATTACGATGGATTTACACTTTTCACAATTTTGAAAATCCGTTGGCCTGACACGCTCCAGATACAAACTTCGTCCTACACAATAGACGCCGGTCGTGTTTCCGCGGAGTTATGATGAAAATAAAACGTGGCGTCGGGCTCATTGTCCCGGCCGTGTTGCTGAGTGCCGTCGTCCTGTGGCGGCTGATGGATCCTGCCTCGGCCGCCGACCAGGGGCCGGCGCCGTCGCCATCCGTGCCCGTTACCTCCGCGAGTGCTCAGGTTCAGGACGTGCCGGAATACCTGCACGGTCTCGGCACCGTCCAGGCGCTGAACATCGTGCAGATCAAGGCGCAGGTGAACGGCACCCTGATCGCCCTGCCGGTCGAGCAGGGGCACGAGGTTCACAAGGATGAGATCGTGGCGCAGATCGACCCGCGCCCGTACAAGGCCGCGCTCGACCAGGCCATGGCGCAGCGGGATGAAGATACCGCGCTGCTGCAAAGTGCGACGCTGGACCTCCGCCGGTACGTCGACCTCGCCAAGCGCAGCTTCGCCCCGGTTCAGCAGGTGGACGACCAGAAGGCGACGGTCGCCAAGGATACGGCGGCGGTCGCGCTCGACAACGCGATGGTCGAAACCGCGCAGATCAACCTGGGGTACTGCACCATCCGGTCGCCGATCGACGGGCGATTGAGCTTCTATCTGATCAACATCGGCAACATCATCCAGACCAGCAGCCAGAGCACCGGCATCGTCACGATCACGCAGGACAAGCCGATCTCGGTGGTGCTGACGCTGCCGGAAGCCGACCTGATCCGGGTGCAGCAGGCTCGGACGAAGGGGCCGGTGTCGGTGGTGGCGTTCAACAGCCAGGATACCGGCAAGGCGCTGGCGACCGGGACGTTGCTGACCCCCGACAACACCATCGACACGGCGACCGGCACGATCGCGCTGAAAGCGACGTTCGACAATGCTGACGATCACCTGTGGCCCGGGCAGTTCATCAACGCCCGGGTGCAGGTCGGCGTTCTGCCGAAGGTGGTCACGGTCCCCCTGTTGGCGGTCCAGCACGGCCCGGACGGCCTGTTCGTCTATACCGTCAAACCCGACAACACGGTCGATCAGGCCAATGTCCAGGTCGGCTACCAGGACGGCGACATGTCGGTGATTACCAAGGGCCTGTCGGGGAACGAGAAGGTGGTGGTCACGGGACAGTCGCGACTGCAACCGGGCACCCACGTCCAGGCAACCGACCAGTCGGCCACCCAAGCCTCCGCCAACGGCACGTCACCGACCTGATCCTATCGACCTAATTTCCGGACGCCATCGCGATGAGCATTTCGACGCCTTTCATTCAGCGGCCTATCGCTACCTCTCTGATGACGGCCGCGATCTTCCTGGCCGGGCTGGTCGCGTACCCGCTGCTGCCGGTGGCACCGCTGCCGAACGTCGAGTTCCCGACGCTGACGGTCACCGCGCAGTATCCCGGCGCCAGTCCGGAAACGATGGCATCCACCGTCGCGACCCCGCTGGAGACCGAATTCGGCCAGATGCTGCCGGGTTTGGCGCAGATGACGTCCACAAGCGTTCTCGGGACAACCACGATCGCCCTACAGTTCGATCTTGGCACGAACCTGGGCAACGCCGAGACGCTGCTGCTGGAGGCGATCAACGCCGCCCAGGGCTCGCTGCCGAAGAATTTGCCCAGTCCGCCGACGTTCCGCGCGATCAATCCGTCCGACGCCCCGATCCTGATCCTGGCGATGCAATCGGACCAGGTGCCGATCACCGAAGTGGACAACTACGCCGAGAATATCGTCGAGCAGCAGATTTCGCAGCTTCCCGGCGTCGGTCAGGTGCTGGTGGTCGGCCAGCAGACCCCGGCGATCCGCGTCCAGGTCGATCCCGCTCGCCTGGCATCGATGGGGCTGACGATGGAGGACGTGCGCACCGTCCTGACCAACGCGACCGTGGATGATCCGAAGGGCAGCATCGACGGGCCGAAGCAATCGTTTGCGATCTATGCCAACGACCAACTGACGAAGGCAGAGCCTTACAACAAGGTCATCATCGGTTATCGCAATGGCGCCCCGATCCGGATCGGCGACGTTGGACGAGCGGTCGACGGGCCGCAGAACCGTGAGCTGGAGGCTTGGACGAACGACAAGCCCTCGGTCCTTCTGCTGGTGTTCAAGCAGCCCAGCGCCAACGTCATTTCCACCGCCGACGGCGTGAAGGGTCGGCTAGAGACGCTGAAGGCCGACATCCCGCCCAATGTCCGGATGACCGTCATTTCCGACCGCACGCTGACGATCCGAGCCTCGGTGAACGATGTGGAGTTCACCCTGATGCTGGCGATCGGGCTGGTGGTGATGGTGATCTTCCTGTTCCTGCGCAACGTCTGGGCGACGCTGATCCCGAGCATCACGATACCCGTGGCGCTGGTCGGCACCCTGGGCATGATGTACTTGTGTGGCTTCAGCCTGGACAACCTGTCGCTGATGGGTCTGACCATCGCGGTCGGGTTCGTTGTCGATGACGCCATCGTCATGCTGGAAAACATCTTCCGTCATATCGAAGAAGGCATGGGACCGGTGGAAGCGGCGTTGAAAGGCGCCGGCGAGATCGGCTTCACCATCGTGTCGATCAGCTTCTCACTGATCGCGGTGTTCATTCCCTTGCTGCTGATGGGCGGCATCATCGGACGGCTGTTCCGCGAATTCGCCATCTGCGTATCGATCACCATCGTGGTCTCGGCGCTGGTATCGCTGACGCTGACGCCGATGATGTGCTCACGGTTCCTGGCGCCTGAAGACCACAAGCACGGGCGTATCTACAATCTGATCGAGGGTATGTTCGCAGGGATGCTCCGCTTCTACGAGCGGACATTGGATATCGCCCTGCGGTTCCGCTTCATCACGCTGATGGTTTTCATGGGCACGGTGGCGCTGACCGCGTTCCTCTACATCATCATCCCGAAAGGCTTCTTCCCGCTGCAGGACACCGGCATCATGATCGGCGTCACAGATGCGGCACAGGATATATCGTACGACCAGATGGCCATCCTGCAGCGCAAGGCAGCCGACGTGGTGAAGGCGGACCCCGCTGTCGACTCGGTCGTGTCCGCGATCGGCGCGGGCACCGGCGGCCAGACAGGAAACGACGGCCGTATGTACATCACGCTGAAACCGTGGGACAAACGGTCCGCCAGCATCATGCAGGTGATCCGTCGGATCGACCAGAAGATGAAGCCGATCGGCGGCATAAGGCTGTTTCTGCAACCCATCCAGGACGTCCGGGTCGGTGCCCGCCTCGGCAGCGCGCAATACCAGTACACACTGCAGGATTCGAACCAGGACGAGCTGAACCAGTGGGCGCCGAAGGTCCTGGCGAAAATGCAGAAGCTTCCGCTGCTGGCGGATGTGACCTCGGATCAGGAAAACTCCGGCACGACCGAAACGCTGACCTACGATCGCGACCAGGCCTCCCGCTTCGGCGTTCAGCCGGCGACGATCGACGCCATCCTGTATGATGCCTTCGGCCAGCGCGAGGTGGCGCAGTATTTCACCGGCAACAAGGCCTACTACATCATCCTGGAAGCCACGCCGGCTGAGTACGGCAGCCTGTCAACGCTGCAGAAACTGTATGTGCATTCCTCGTCAGGTGCGATGGTGCCGCTCTCGACGCTGGTGCATCAGACGACCGTCCCGGTGCAGCCGCTGGCGATCAATCACCAGAGTCAGTTCCCGTCCGTGACGATTTCGTTCAACCTCGCGGGCAACGCAGCGTTGGGACAGGCCGTGACCCAGATCGAAGGCGTGGAGGCGTCGATGGGCCTGCCCGCCACGGTACAAGGCAGCTTCCAGGGCACGGCGCAGGCGTTCCAATCGTCGCTGAGCACCGAACCCTATCTGGTCGCGGCCGCCCTGGTCACCGTGTACATCATCCTGGGCATCCTGTATGAGAGCTACGTCCTGCCGCTGACGATCCTTTCGACCCTGCCGTCGGCCGGCGTGGGTGCGCTGCTGATGCTGCTGATGTTTCATTACGAACTGACCGTGATCG
Organism: Acidisphaera sp. S103; assembly: GCF_009765975.1. Lineage (GTDB taxonomy): Bacteria > Pseudomonadota > Alphaproteobacteria > Acetobacterales > Acetobacteraceae > Rhodopila. Next base: position 113,795 of record NZ_LMUJ01000060.1, read on the forward strand.
CGCTTATCGGCATCATCCTGCTGATCGGGATCGTGAAGAAAAACGGGATCATGATGGTCGACTTCGCCATCACGGCGGAACGGCGCGACGGGATGACTCCGCACCAGGCGATCCGGCAGGCCTGCCTGCTGCGCTTCCGACCGATCCTGATGACGACCATGGCGGCGATGCTGAGCGGTCTGCCGCTGATGCTGGAGAACGGTGCAGGGTCGGAACTGCGCAAGCCGCTCGGGTATGCGATGGTCGGCGGGCTGGCGCTGAGTCAGGTGCTGACGCTCTATACGACGCCGGTGATCTATTTGTATCTCGATCGGATACAGCATTGGCTGGTGCCGCAGCGCCGGTCCGCCATACCCCGGCTGGCGGAGAAGATGGGGGCGGCGACGGGGGACTGACCGACGGTTTGGCGTTGACCCAAACGAGCGACCGCAGCGCTAATACTCCGTTCGTGTGGCGGAGAGGGCTGCGATCGTGGGTTCCGATGACAACAACACGTCCGACACCATGCCGGCATCCGCTGGAGAGATCGTCGAGCAGGCGATCACGCTCCATGAGCAGAACCGGCTGGCGGAAGCCGAAGCTCTCTACACAGCCGCGCTGTCGCTTGAGTCCGGACATGCCGGCGCGTTGACCCGTCTGGGTTTGCTCCGCTTGCAGCAGAACAGACCCCAGGAGAGCGCCACGCTGCTGCGGCGGGCGATCGAGCAGGCGCCGGATTCGGCCGAGGCGCATTCCCATCTTGGCGCCGCGCTGCAAAATCTTGGGTCGCACGAAGCGGCGCTCGCTTCACTTGACCGGGCGCTGGCACTGGCGCCGGAGTCCACGGAAGCGATGCGACGCCGCGCGCACACCTTGCATGCGCTCGGTCGTGGCATGGAGGCGATCGCGGGCTATGAGACGCTGCTGGCGATAGAACCAGCCAATGGCCTTGCCCAACTGGGGCTGGCGACCGTTCTCGCGGTAGCCGATCGCGAAGAAGAGGCGTTCGTGCGCTACCGGAACGCGGCCGGTGCGAACCCCGCGCTGATCGAGCCGTTGTCGCATGCCCTTGCGGTCTTCGCGCATCGTCACCCAGGCGTGGCGCAGGCGGCCATGGGGCGGATCAACCAGTACATCGGGATGTTCCTGACCAACCATGCCAATCCCCGGATGGGCATTTATCCGGGGCTGACTTCGGCACCGTTTCATGATCCGGCGCGATTGCCGGGCGCTTTGGCACTGGAACGCGACTACGCGGTCATTCGCGCCGAGGTCGATGGCCTGGCCGCCTCGGCGTTTCAGCCCGAGGCGGAAAACCGGATGGGCCGAACGGGGTGGGACATCTTCCCGTTCTACGAACGAGGCCGCAAAAACGAGGAGAACTGTGCCCGTTGCCCCACGATCACCCGGGTTATCGAAGGCTCCAACACCGTGCGGACGATGGCTGGGTTGCTCTACGTCTCCAAGCTGAAACCCGGGATGCATATCGAACCGCACACGGGGCCGACGAACCTGCGGCTGCGGTGTCACCTGGGGATCAGGATTCCGGACGGTGACTGCGGCCTGACGGTCGGCGGCGAAACGCGGCGTTGGCAGGAGGGGAAGTGCCTGGTCTTCGACGATTCGCTGGAACACGAGGCGTGGAACCGCACGTTGGAGCCGCGGATCGTGCTGATTGTCGATTTATGGCATCCGGATCTGACCCCGGCGGAGATCACCTATCTGGAGGGGCTGCACCGGTTCGCATCCTATCAGGCGGTGAGCCTGAACCGATACTGGACGGAAAACGCCGAGGCTCGGTCCAAAATGCGGCGGCAGTACGATTGACCGGACGGGATCGTCCATGGGGCTGGCATGGAAAACAGGTTCGGTGGCGGAAGACCGATCGTTGCGGCCGGCGGAGTGCTTTCGGGGCCACCAGCCGCAACGATTACGCGATTTCGCAGCGCCGCTCAGGCCTTGCGGCGGAAGCGGCGAGCCACGCCAGATGCGAGCATCCCGACGCCCAGGATCGTCAATGTCGCCGGTTCGGGAAGAAGAGGGTCCGGCTCGTAGGGGTTCAGCGTGGTAGGCCCGCTGAGATCGAGCGGGCCTACCACGGCGAAATAGTCGCTGTCGCCCGACGGCAGGCCGCCGTTGGCGAAGTTCACCGTCCCGGCCTCGGCACCCGCGCTTCCGGTGATGGCGGTGAAATAGACGTCCGGACCACCAAACCCGGTCGTGTCGGGATTGTCGCCGGTTGGGGTGACACCGTCGCCGTCGAATCCGTCAATGCCGTTGACGGTGAAATCGAAAATGTCGCCGTAGGACGTGATGTTGAAGCTGCTGATCGGACCATTGGTGTAGTTGTTGACACCGATAAGCGTGTCACCCTCGGCGTCATATGGGCTGCCCGACGGGCCTGTTGATTCCGTGATGCTGCCGTCGGAATTGAAATTGATGTACAAATTGCAGCCCGCCGTCGCCGCACCCACCACGGGGCATGTTTCGTCAGATGACAGACCGGGTTCCGCTCTGGCTGGAATCGCGGCGGCGGCAAGACCCGCGGACGCGACCGCTACCATAAGGATAGCAGAGATTTTCACTGTTTTGCCCCCTCCAAATCCGACCAGTCCGATCGTGACGGTTCAGCAAGCAAACCTTATGCCATCGCAATTATTTCTTTGTTTACAATTATATACAATGTAAGGTTTTTGTTACCATCGTTGCGGATGTAAAATTTTCCGACATAATGCCTTTTGTCAAAAATAGCCGAACGCCAGCCGAAGCGAACGGGATCGGTGGGGCCGTGGGGCCTAATTCCCTTGTTCCGGGGGGTGAGTTCTCGCCGGCGATCATGCGTTGATTTACATTGAAACTGACTTGCCGGCGCCTTCCCCCACCGTGTCGGATTAAAACGGGGTACGTTATGATGTCCGGTGCCCCCGCCACGGCGCCGTGAATATGGGCTGGGCAGCACTATCGGGCAGAGAAACGATCTGGCCGCCGCCCCCCCGTGAGAACACAATTCTGTAGCGTATCACTGGATGGACGGATCGGCGTGCCCGGCTTATTGGGGCGAAAGACAACCCGCATGAGGATGCCATGGCCGCCTACGAACTTTATGCTTTCTGGCGCAGTTCGGCCGCATACAGGGTCCGGGTCGCGCTCACCCTCAAGGGGCTTTCGGCGGAGGAGCACGCGATCGATCTCGATGCAGGTGACCAGTACGGCGACGCTTTCCGAACGATCAACCCGTTGGCAGCGGTCCCGGCGCTGATCGTGCCGGGCCATCCGCCGCTGACGCAATCGCTGGCGATCCTGGAATATCTGGATGAAACCGTGCCCAATCCACCCTTGCTGCCGGCCGATCCGCTGGGCCGAGCGCGGGTGCGCTCGATCGCCGCGGGGCTGGCGGCGGATACGCATCCGCTGGTCGTGCCACGGGTACGACGCTACCTGACGACTATCGGCGGCTTCGACCAGGCGGCCTGGCGGGCGTGGCAGATCCAGTGGTTCACCACCGGGTTGCAGGGGCTGGAGCGACGCCTGGCGACAGACGCCGGAACCGGCCTCTATTGCCACGGCGATACGGTCACCGTCGCCGATATTCTGCTGATGAGCATCGTCGCGGTGATGCGGATGTTCAACATTGCCATCGCCGACATCCCAACCATCGATCGCATCGTCGCGCTGTGCGAAACGCAGGAGGCGTTTGCCAGGGCGGCGCCGCTGAAGCAGACGGGTGCGCCGACGGCCTGACCGCTCGCCCCCGGAAGTAGGATGTTTACACCTTAGGCTGGCGGCCGGGACGGTGCGGCCTTTGCCAGCGTCGCCAGATATTCCGCCAGTTTCTCGGTCTGCCGGCGGATGTCCGGTACGGCGGTCATCTCCCAGAATGTGCCCTTGGTGACCGGGCCGACCGCGAACAGCCGGCGGGAGATCGCGCCGTCCTTGTTCAGCAGGGCGCAGTTGCCGGTGACGTCGAGGCCGAGCCGCAATGGGTCGGGCCGAGCCACGCCGTCATGCAGCAGCCCGCGGATCAGGGGATCGGGAATCCGGTCGTAGTCCGCGCCGGGGCCGGCGCAATTGACGACGCGGGCAACCTCGATCGGTACCAGCTTGTCGTTCTGACGAGGCCGGTAGAGTACCTCCGCCCGGTCGCCGTCGATCATGTACTGGCGCACCCGTCCGACCAGGATACGCAACTGGCCGCTGGCGCGCGCGGCGTCGATCCGATCGGCGACCTGCCCTGCCACGCGGTGACGGTGCACATCCCACCATGGCCGCAAATGCCGCAGGAAACGCCGGCGATCCGGCAGGGACATGGTCTGCCACATATCGACGGTGAACGGCCGCATCTCATCGATGATCGGTTGCCAACCGCTACCCTCGGCGATGGCACGCGCGCTTTCCTTGCGCAAAAACCGCGTCAGGGCGTTTACCGCTGTCGGGAACGGTTCATGTTCCGGGGCGGGTGTCGGCACCGATGCGTGCCGGCGCGGCAGCAGGCCCCGGCGTGACAGGGCATGGATCGGCCCGCGATGGCCTTGGTCCAGCAACGAATTGACCGCATCCACCGTGGTCAGCCCGGTACCGAGCAGCAGGATCGGCGCATCCGGATCCAGATCCGTCAGGGCGTCGGGTGCCCATGGGTCCGGCCGATAGAACGGCGAGTCGTAGAAGCCGGTATCCGCCACCGGCACCGGCGCCGGCGGGAAATTACCGGTCGCCAGCACCGCGAAATCGGCCTGGATCGTGCGATCGCGGTCCAGGCGCAGCAACAGCGGACGGGTGCTGCGGTCCAGGCCGATGACATCGCCCTTTACCAGTTCCAGGCGGTCTCGGCCGCTGCGCTTGATCTCGTCATTCAGCAGCGCGCGGATATAGGCCCCGAAGGCCCGGCGCGGCGCGAATGTCCCGGGGCCGGCGTTTTCGCCCTCCGGTTGGCTGGTCAGCCAGTCCAGGAAATTGTTCGGCTGGTCGTGGAACGCGCTCATGCGGGCGGCCGGCACGTTCAGAATGTGGCTGGGGTTGCCGGTGGCATAGGCCAGGCCGCGGCCGAACTGGCTGTTGCGCTCGATCAGCACAAGGCGGATGGGCGGCGGACAGTGGCGCAGCAGGTGCAGCGACAGCAATGTGCCGCTGAAGCCGGCGCCGATAATGGCGATGGTTGTCATGTGAGATTGTCCTCGATACGGGCGGCGCGCCGGATTAGCCGCGGGCAAGGGTTGGGGGTGGAATCTCGCAATATGGTTCCAGGATCGCTCGGCCGAACGGGGCGAGGCGCTCAAGCTCGATCCATTCGGAGGCGATATCGCGCCCGGCCGGCCCGAACGACCGTTGTACCAACGCCTGGTTGCCACCAATCAGGAATTTGCCGAGGCCGATGACGAGGCCCACATCGCCGGTATCGGTACGATGGACGGTCTGTCCCAGTTCAATCATGATCCCCTCCAATTTTTCGTTGGGTCGTGCCGGTTGCTCCATTGCACCGGACGCATGCCTGCCGCGACAGGCGTCCGGCCGCGCCGTGCTTGCCAAGTCTGCCTCCCTTCTTTTACATACTTAGCCGATAGGGATTATCGGACATCGATGGGGCGGCTTGTCAACAAGGAATTCACGGCCTTGCGGACCCGGCCGCGTTGCGATGAAAGGTTGACCCATGATGGCCACGCGGGCAGATCAAACGAATGTTATCAAGCAAGGGAAAATACGCCGTCCGAGCCGCAACCATGCTTGCGGAGCGGTTCCCGTGCGACGGCTGGACCCCGACATTCGAGATCGCGGAGCGGGAACATATCCCCCGTAAATTCCTGGAAGCGATCCTGGTTCAGTTGCGCGACGGCGGTGTCGTCGAGAGCCACCGCGGGGCACAGGGCGGCCATCGTCTGTCGCGCGATCCTGATACGATATCGGTGGCCGACATCATCCGGATCATCGATGGGCCGCTGGCGTTGACTCCGTGCGCCAGCGTGACGCGGTTTCGTCCTTGCCTGGATTGTGCCGACATCAAGGCTTGCCGGATGCAGCATCTGATGCGGAAGGCGCGCGATGCGGTGGCGGGGGTGTTGGAGAATTGCTCGCTGATCAGCCTGGCGGAGAGTCAGGACGCGGGCTCTGCCCGCACCCGCGAAGGGCCACCGGCCCTTCGATCCCATCCATAGGGGGTTATTCGGCTAGCATCGGGGCTGGGGCCACGAAGGGGCGCAGCAGCGCGGACAGGACGATCGAGACCGCGACGTTGGCTATCAGTGCCCACAGGGCGATGTAGCCGGGGAAGTGGACGCCCATGAACGACAGCGTGAACACCGCTGCCTTGAATGACGTCGTGGAGGCCATCCACGTTCCTACCCCCATGCCGACGACCCAGCCGGCCAGCAGCGCCCAGCCGTTCAGCATCCGCAGATACAGCCCGAGGATCACCGACGGCAGCACCTGGATCATCCACAAGCCGCCCAGCAATTGGAATTGCAGTGCGTACGGCACCGGCACGAAGATGATGAACGCCAATGCGCCGATCTTCACCACCAGCGAGGCCAGCTTCGCCATCGAGGTTTCCTGTGCGCTCGTCGCGTTGGGCGCCAGGAACCCGCGATAGATCGTGCGGCTGAAAATGTTGGCGCAGGCGATCGACATGATCGCCGACGGCACCAGCGCACCGATCGCGATCGCGGCGAACGCTATGCCGGCGAACCATCCAGGGAAGATCGCCAGAATCAGCGCCGGCACCGCGAAGCTGTTGCCGTAGCGTTTGAACCCGTCGGCGAATGCCGGGTTGGTGCCGACATGCAGCGCCACGGCCATGAAGCCCAGAAGCGCCAGCAGGCCCAGCACCAGGGAGTAAGCCGGCAGCAGCGCGGCATTGCGGCGGATCGCGCCGGGGCTGGAACTGCTCAGGATCGCCGTCAGCGAATGCGGATATAGGAACAACGCCAGCGCCGACCCCAACGCCAGCGTCGCATAGATGCTGTAGGCGCCGTAGGTGTCGGCCGCCGGTGCTGCCAATGTCAGTTTCGCTGCCGGAACCGCGGCGAAGATCGGGCCGAACCCGCCCAGTTTCATCGGCACGAAAATCGTCACCGCGATGACCACCAGGTAGATCAGCAGGTCTTTCACCACCGCGATCATCGCCGGAGCGCGCAGGCCGGAGGTATATGTGAACGCCGCCAGGATGACGAACGCGATGATCAACGGCAGGTCGCCGACCAGGCCGTCACCCGACACGCCCATCGCTCCGATCACCACCTGCATGCCGACCAGTTGCAGCGCAATATACGGCATCGTCGCCACGATGCCGGTGATGCCGACCGCCAACGCCAGCCATTTGTTGCCGTAGCGGCCCTGCACGACGTCGGATGACGTGACGTAGCCGTGCTTGTGCGCCAGCAGCCACAGGCGCGGAAACACCAAATAGAGCAACGGATAGATCAGGATCGTGTAGGGAACCGCGAAGAACCCCAGCGCCCCCGCGCCGTAGACCAGGGCCGGGACGGCGATGAAGGTGTAGGCGGTGTAGAGGTCGCCTCCGAGGAGGAACCAGGTGACGAAGGTGCCGAACCGGCGGCCGCCCAGACCCCATTCATGCAGTTGGGTCAGATCGCCGGCGCGCCAGCGGGCCGCCCAGAAACCCAGCCAGGTGACGAAGATGAAGAGCGCGACGAAGACGATCAGTGCGGACCAGTTCATGGCGGTTCCTCAGCCTTCCGCCTTGTAGACGATCCAGGCCAACACGGCTGCGATGACCACCCACAGAAGCTGGTACCAATAGTAGAACGGGAAACCGAACAGCTCCGGCGTCAGGCGGTTATAGGATGACACCCACAGCATCGCGATAAACGGAAGGACGAAGAGGATGCGGAGCCAGTGCCGCCGCGGCTCCGGACCGGGCTGGGTCGCCATGGATGTTGTTTCCTTCCCTGATCGCCTGCGCGAACCGACTAACGAGAATGTCACTTTTCGCGCTTCAATCAGATAAGTCGTTGCTCGTCAAATGGTTCGCTATTCGCAACTGCCCGGGGTGGGCGAAATCCCTATGCCGTATCCGTGCTGGCGATCCCGCGGCGGGTGGGCCCGTGGCAAAACGGCAACAGGTAGCAGGATCGCCAAAGAAAATGCTGCATCGCAGCAAATAGCCCTTGCATGCTGCACCTGCGAAGGCCATTATAGAACCCGCAGACGCGCTACGGCGCACTGCTTTCTTGGACGTTTCCTCCCTAAACTTCGGCGGTGCCAAAAGCACCGCCGTTTTTTTGTCCGCCATCCGGTGGTCCGATGGACGCCGAACCGCGCCCCTTCTCCCCGCGGCTTACATTGCCTGCGCCGTTTTGACAGAATGGAGGCGGCATGGGGGATGACGATTGGACCAGCCGCTACGCGCCACGACACGACCAGCGCGGGCCGCCCCGGATCGGTTCGGGTGGGGTATCGGCGTCTCCGTCGCGCTGCATGTGGCGGCACTGGTTGGCTTGGCGTTCATACCCCATCACCTGACCCCTGCGACCGAGGCTCCGGCGGTCGAACTGGTCATGCTGCCGGTCGATGTGGAAACCGCTCCAACCGCGCCGTCACCGGAAGCCACGCCTGCCCCGGAACCCACCCCATCGCCTCCGCCCCAGCAGGAGGCCCATGTCGATCAACCGCCAATCCCTGAACCGGCGCCGCCGCAAGCCGAACCCGCACCTCCGGAGCCGGCTCTTCCGCCGCCAGTGACGCCACCACCGACACCGACAGCCGAAGCCCCGCCCCCAGAGCCGATGCCACCCCCGGCTCCTCTCCCTGAACCACCACCCGAACCTCCGCCGCCGCCTCCGCGCGTTCGGACAATCGTTCGGCGTTCGGCCGTCCCCCCTCACCCATCGCGAGCCCCAACCGCGCCAGCGGCGGAAACCTCACAGCCGCCAGCAGAAGCGTCCGCCGTCCCCCTGGTATCGCCGGGGCCGCCCGCGTCGCGAGAGGTACCTGCCCGTCTGGATCCCAACTGGCTCGCTGGCGTCAGCCAGTGGCTCCTGGCCCACCGTACTTACCCGGAGATGGCTCGGGAACTCGGGCGGCAGGGCACGGTGGTGGTGCAGATCACCGTCGACCCGGACGGGCACGTGCGGGATGTGAAGCTGATGCAGGGCAGCGGATCGGAGTCACTCGATCAGGCCGCTCAGGCACTGGTGCGGAACGCTCACCTGCCACCGTTTCCGTCGGACATGAAGCTGCCCCAGCAAACCGTGACGCTGCCCATTCGTTATCAGCTGGAGTGAAACGGGTGTCACCCGGACGCCGCCTACCGCGGACCCGTCTGTATGAATTTCTGTCCATTGCACGTGGCGCACGTGGTTACGATTGACCTGATGCGGCCCGGTCCATAGCTTCCGCCCCATGTCCGATACAGTCCGCAACAACCTGACCGAACTCCCCAAGGCATGGCCGTTTGAGGAAGCGCGGAAGGTGGTGAAACGCCTCGCAGCGTCGGGCAAGGAAACCGCCTTGTTCGAAACGGGTTACGGCCCGTCCGGCCTGCCTCATATCGGCACGTTCGGCGAAGTCGCTCGGACCACCTGGGTGCGCCGAGCGTTTACCGAGATCACGGGACGGCCAGCGAAGCTGCTGGCGTTCAGCGACGACATGGATGGTCTGCGCAAGGTGCCGGACAACATCCCGAACAAGGACCTGCTGACGCCGCACCTCGGCAAGCCGCTGACCCAAATTCCCGACCCGTTCGGCACCCATGACAGCTTCGGTGCCCACAACAATGCCAGGTTGCGGGCGTTCCTGGATTCCTTCGGCTTCGAGTATGAGTTCGCGTCGTCCACCGAATACTATCGGGCTGGCCGTTTCGACGCCGCCCTGGTGCGCGTGCTGGAATGCTACGATGCGGTCATGGCCGCCACGCTGCCGACGCTGCGGGCGGAGCGGCAGGCGACCTACTCGCCGTTTTTGCCGGTGCATCCGCATACCGGGATCGTCATGCAGGTGCCGATGGAGCGGATCGACCCGGCCGCCGCCACGGTGACCTGGAAAGACCCGGCGACGGGCGATGTGTTCGAGACCTCGGTCAAGGGCGGTGCCTGCAAACTGCAATGGAAGGCCGACTGGGCGATGCGCTGGTATGCGCTGTCCGTCGATTACGAGATGTCGGGCAAGGACCTGATCGATTCCGTCAAGCTGTCTGGCCGGCTGTGCCGCATCCTGGGCGCGCAACCGCCCGATGGCATGACGTATGAGCTGTTCCTGGATCAAGACGGCCAGAAGATCAGCAAGTCCAAGGGCAACGGGCTGTCGGTCGACGAGTGGCTGACCTACGCGCCACCCGAATCATTGTCCCAGTTCATGTACAACAAGCCGCAGAGCGCCAAGCGGCTGTATTTCGACGTGATCCCGCGCGCCGTGGACGAGTACGTCGGCAATCTCGACAAGCTGCGGGCGGAGGCCGAACCCGCCAACCCTGCGTGGCATATCCATGGCGGCCGTTTGCCGAACCATGCGGGCAGTCCTATCTCCTTTGCCATGCTGCTCAACCTCGCCAGCGTGGTGAATGCCGATTCTCCGGACATTCTTTGGGGCTTCATCCGCCGCTATGCGGCTGGCGCCAGTCCGGAGACGCAACCGTTGCTCGACCGGTTGGTGGACCATGCGATCGCCTATTACCGGGACTTCGTGCGGCCGGAAAAGCGCTACCGCCAGCCCACCGATATGGAGCGTGCCGCGCTGGAAGACCTGGCGGCCACGCTGGCCACGCTGGCGGACAGTTCGGCCGAAACCATCCAGAATGCGGTGTTCGAGGTCGGCAAACGCCACCCGTTCCCCGATCTGCGCACCTGGTTCGGCGCGTTGTATCAGATCCTGCTTGGCCAGCAGGAAGGGCCGCGTTTTGGCGGCTTCGTCGCCCTGTATGGCATCCCCGAGACGATTACGCTGATCCAGTCAGCGCTCACGCGTCGATCCGACGCGGCCTGAGTCATGGCGGCGGGCACCCGAAAGGCGTTGAAAAGCTGGGTTCGCCATTTGCCGCCGATGCTGGGCATCGCTCTGCTGATTGGTGCCATCTACGTGGTGCAGCGAGAATTCCGCCACCTTCGGCTGAAGGAGATTGGTGAAGCACTGGCCGCGATTCCGGACCACGCGCTGGTGTTTTCGTTCACCTGGACGATCCTGTCCTACTTTATCCTGACGTTTTACGATCGCCTCGGCACCATCTACGCGGGCCATAAAGTGTCTTATGGGCGGGTCGCGTTCGCGTCCTTCTGCGCCTATGCGCTGTCACACAACCTGGGATTTGCCGCCATATCCGGCGCCGCGGTGCGCTATCGCCTGTACGCGCACTGGGGGCTGACACCGCTGCAGATCGGCAAGACCGTTGCGTTCTGCAGCCTGACCTTCGGCCTGGGCGGGATGGTGCTGGGCGGCTCGATCCTGTTCATGGAGCCGCGGGCGATACCGTTCTTCGGCCCGCATCTGCCGAGGCAGGCGCTTTACGGATTCGGCGTGCTGCTGTGGGCCATCGTCCTGGGCTACGTCACGCTGGCCAAGGTGTTTGGCCGGATCAAAGTCGGCGGCCACGACATCGAACTGCCGGGCTGGCGCATGGCGATCATCCAGGTGTTGCTGGCCACTGTCGATGTCGCCGTCACCGCCACCATCTTCTATGCCCTGCTGCCGCATGCGACAGGCCTGACCTGGCTGATTTTCCTGGGCGTCTACGTCGCGTCCTACACCGCCGGCCTGGCCGCCAACCTGCCGGGCGGCATCGGCGTGTTCGACACCGCGATGCTGTTCGGGCTGTCACCCTATATCGGCGCGCCACGCATCATCGGCGCGATCCTGGTGTTTCGCCTCTACTACTATGTGATTCCGCTGTTTCTCGCCGGCTCCCTGTTCGCCGGTAACGAGATCCTGCTGCGGGGTGGCGGCCTGCTGGGCCGTTTTGGCCGTCTGGCGCCGGTCCAGGCGGTCGGCCGCTGGAGCGAGCCGGACTTCGCCGTCACCGCCGCCACCGGGGCCGTCGGCCTGTGCGGCGTGCTGATGCTGTGCCTGGGCGTGTTGGCGCCGGAGGCTGATTTCTCCTGGATGGACCCGGATTACGGCGTGTTTGCCAGCCAGGCAGGCCAGTTCGTCCCGTCGCTGATCGGCGCCGGGCTGGTGGTGATGGCGATCGGCCTGTCGCATCGGGTCAACCTCGCCTGGGGCCTGACCATATTCCTGCTGGTTTTGGGGGCCGCCTTTACGGCCACGCAGGAAGCCCGCATCTGGGTGGTCGGCCTGCTGGTGTTGACGACGCTGCTGCTCGCACCGTTCAGGGCCTGCTTCTATCGCCACCCGCATCTGATGAGCGGGCCGCTGCAGCCGGGCAGCGCCTTGACCCTGGTCGTGCTGGGCCTGTGCCTGTTCTCGCTGGCGGTCACCCGATCGCACACGCATCTGTTGCACAACAATGCCTTCTGGGCGGTCATCATCTCCCGCGAGTTACCGAATACCGTGCGGCTCGCGGTCGCGATCTCCATGCTGCTTGGCCTGACGGCGATCTGGCTGCTGCTGCGGCCGGGCCGCGTGCGCTATCTGCCCTGGGACAGCGACGCGCGCCGCCTGCTGTTCGGGATGGGGGCCGGGCCGTATCAGACCGCCGATGGAGTCGTCCTGGGGGAATCCGAGCGGGCGGCGATCCCGTTTCGGCGGTTTGGCCGGGTGCTGTTGGGCCTGGGTGACCCTGTCGGCGAGGAGGCTGATCGGATCTCGGCGATCTGGCGCCTGCGTGACCTGGCGCAGCAGGAGGGATCGGATGCCGCGGTCTGGCATGCCGGCCCCGAATTGCTGAAGGTGTATGGCGACCTGGGCCTGACCGCGCTGCCGCTGGGGCCGGACGGCCTGCCGATGCCGGAATCGGACGGCGATACCCCGATCGCCGGGCAATACCTGGTTTGCAAGGCGGAGCGGGACCTGACCATGTTGCTGCCGGTGTTGCCGGCCCTCGCGCTGGGGTTGCGGCCGACCGTGCCGGCCGTGGTTTGATAACAACCCGCCGAAAGACTGACGCACTGACCCCTCGCCGTCATGGTGGGCGAAGGCTGACCATCCATGCCTTGGGTTAGAAGGGCAGAAGGCGTGGATACTGGCATTCGCCAGTATGACGGGGTGGCCGCGGGTGGAGAGTGGATCTCGTGCGGGTGGGTATAAGCTGTCTCAACCGCTACGTTTAGAGCGTTTTCACCCTGACTGTGCAGGGAGAAAACGCTCTAACGCTTTGTTTGATCGCATGATTCACGCGCTCTGGACGTTCCGCCCAGCGCGATCATGCTCTAGGTCGACAATCGGCCCAGATCGACCGTGACGCTGTGATCCAGCGGTCCGTGGCCGTGGCCGAAGCCGGGCGCTGCGGCGATCGCGGCTCGGACATAGGCGCGCGCGCGGACCACCGCATCCCGCAGGGACAAACCCTGCGCCAGCCCCGCCGCGACCGCCGAGGCGGTCGTGCAGCCGGTCCCATGCGTGTGCCTTGTCTCGATCCGCGGTGCCGAGAACGCCTCGATACCGTCGGCCGTGGCGAGCAGATCGGTGACTGTCGCGGACTCCAGATGACCGCCCTTCAGCAGCACCGCCGGCACACCCATCGCCAGCAGCGCCGCGGCGGCGGCCCGCATGTCCGCCTCGGTGCGGATGGTCAGGCCGGTCAAGGCCTCGGCCTCGGGCAGGTTCGGGGTGATTACCGCGGCACGCGGCAACAGTCGCCGGCGCAAGGTCTCCACCGCCTGCGTGGCCAGCAGCGCCTGGCCGCCCTTCGCCACCATCACCGGGTCCAGCACCAGCGGCACGTCGGTCGTTAGAGCATCGCAGACCGTGTCGATCGTCGCGCTGTCGCCTAGCATGCCGATCTTGATGGCGTCGGCGCCGATGTCGCTCATGACGACGTCGATCTGCTGGTGAATGAAGTCTTGTGGCACCGGCATCACGCCGTGCACGCCCAGCGTGTTCTGCGCCGTCAGCGCGGTGATCGCCGTCGCAGCGAAGGCACCCAGCGCGGTGATCGTCTTGATATCCGCCTGGATGCCGGCCCCGCCGCCGGAATCCGATCCGGCGATCACCAGCACCCGGCCCTTCATCACTGCGCTGCCTCGCGGACGCGAGCGACCTCGGCGATCATCTCGCACAGGGAATCGACGACCTCGGCTACCAGGATGCTGTCCTCGCCCTCGGCCATCACCCGGACCAGCGGTTCGGTGCCGCTTTCCCGGATCAGCACGCGGCCGGTGCCATTCAGGCGCGCCTCGGCGCCACGGATCGCCGCCTGCACACGGTCTTCCCGCAACGGTGAGACACCGGCAAAGCGCACGTTCTTGAGCCGCTGCGGCAAGGGCTGGAAGACCTGCAGCACCTCGGAGGCGGGCCGATCCCGCTGCACCAACACGCCCAGCACCTGAAGCGCCGCCAGCAGCCCGTCGCCGGTGGTCGCGAAATCGGATAGGATCAGATGGCCGGACTGCTCGCCTCCGACATTGATCCCCGAGGCACGCATGTGTTCCGCGACGTAGCGATCACCGACTTTCGTCCGATGCAGTCGCAGCCCCAGCCCGGTCAGATGGCGTTCCAACCCCAGGTTGGACATGACCGTGGCGACGATGCCGTCACCGAGCAATGTTCCCGCCTGGTGCCAGGAGCGCGCGATCAGCGCCAGGATCTGGTCGCCATCGACGACCTCGCCGTTCTCATCGGCGATGATCACCCGGTCGGCGTCGCCGTCGAGCGCGATGCCCAGATGCGCGCCATGCTCTACCACCTGGGTGCAAAGAAACGCCGGTTCGGTCGAGCCACAGCCTTTGTTGATATTGAAACCATCCGGTGTGACGCCGACCGGGATGACGGTGGCGCCCAATTCCCACAGCACGGTCGGGGCGACCTTGTAGGCGGCGCCGTTGGCGCAATCGACGACGATGCGCAGCCCGTCCAGTCGCAAACCACGCGGGAAGCTGGCCTTCGCCACCTCGATATACCGCCCCGCCGCGTCATCCAATCGAGCCGCTCGGCCCAGCAAGTGGGATTCGGCGAGACGATCGGCGAAGGTGCTGTCCATCAGCGCCTCGATTTCCAGTTCCCGCTCGTCGGACAGCTTGGTGCCGTCGGGGCCGAACAGCTTGATGCCGTTGTCTTCGAAAGGGTTGTGGGAGGCGGAGATCATCACCCCGAGATCGGCCCGCAGCGACCGGGTCAGCATGGCCACGGCGGGCGTCGGCAGCGGTCCCAGCAGCGTGACATCCATGCCGGCGCCGATAAAACCGGCGGTCAGGGCGGGTTCGATCATGTAACCGGACAGTCTGGTGTCCTTGCCGATCACCACGCGGTGCCGGTGCTCGCCGCGGGTGAACAGCAGGCCCGCCGCCTGGCCCAACCGCAACGCGATACCCGCCGTCATCGGATCGGTGTTCGCCTTGCCCCTGATGCCATCCGTACCGAACAGGCGTCTTGTCTTGCTCATGCGCTGTCTGTCACTCCGCGCGGACATCTAATGGAAGCCGTTTCATTCGGCCAGTGCCCGCCAGACGCGCAGCGCCTGCACCGTCTCCAACACATCGTGAACCCGCAGGATCGCGGCGCCGTGTTGCACGGCGAACAGTTCGGCGGCGAGTGAGCCCGGCAAGCGCCGGCGTGCGTCGGTTTCGTCGGTCAGGGCGCCGATGAGGCTTTTGCGCGACAGGCCGGCCAGGACCGGATAACCCAGGCTGACCAGGTCGGGCAGCCGCCGCAGCACCGCGGCCGACTGCTTGGATCGCTTGGCGAACCCGAATCCCGGGTCGATCGCAATCTGCTCCGGCCGCACACCGGCCTGGATCGCGGCGTCGATGCGCTGCTCCAGTTCGGCTCGCACCTCGGCCACGACATCGTCGTAAACGGCCAGAGTGGCCATCGTCTCCGGCGTGCCGCGCATGTGCATCAGCACAACCGGACAGGCGTGTTCCACCACCACGGCAGCCGCCAACGGGTCATGCACCAGGGCGGAGACATCGTTGATGATCCTGGCGCCGGCGGCCAGCGCGGCCCGCATGGTTGACGCGTTGCGGGTATCCGCCGAGAGGCAAACGCCCTCGGCGGCCAGGGCGCGAATGACGGGCAGCACGCGTGCCTGCTCGACATCGGGTGGCACCGGGGTCGCACCCGGGCGGGTGCTTTCACCGCCGACGTCGATGATGTCGGCGCCGTCGGCCGCCATCGCCAGGCCGGCCGCGATGGCGTCTCGCGAATCGGCGCGGCGCCCGCCGTCGCTGAAACTGTCCGGCGTGACGTTAAGGATCGCCATCACCAGCGGCCGGTCGAGGGCAAAGCCGGCCCAGCAGGCGGCCGGTCTCGCGATATGTCGGGGAGGAGACATTTTGGTCACACCTGAGCGGCGAAGCTGGAATCCGGGTCGCGCCGGGCAGACGGCCAAGCCGGCGACAGTCGGCGGCCGTTACCGCGAAAAGAGCCAGGAATCAAGATTTTAGGCCCAATCATTCGGTGCCGGGACGCTCACCGCCGGGGCACGTGCCTTCCGTTTCAGCAATGGCTGCACAGGGACGGCCCACACGAAGATTTTCGGCCACCCCGCCGGATGACTGGTGTAGCGTACCACGGTGGGCAAAAATTAGAACAAACAGGACACATGTTAACGCGTTGTTAAGAGTATCCATGTATTCCAGTGTCCCGGTGCCGCCGTTTCGGATGCGCCGCGGGCTTTGAGAGGCGCATGACGCACCTGACAGCCTATAACGGCGCGACCGCCGTCCCGCCAAATCCCGGATCGCCGCTCGCGATCGATCGGCACGGATGCAAGTATCTCCCTGCGAACATGGCTGCACACCGTCCCGCGATTCGGTTCGGATTGGTTTTTTCTAGTGGCGTGGCGAATTGTCTTGAATTGCGACACGCCGGCTTTCACTATTCCGTGATTGGCCGTTCTGGCACTGCCTTGTCGGCGCCCGCATATGCCGGTTGCCGTTCCCTGAACGATGAAGTCCCAGCCTCGCTATCCGGGATGACCGCACCCGCAGCCCCGGCATCAGACTGCGACAAATGACGCTTCAACCTATTGAATCGGTCTCGGCTTCGAACCGGTGGAAGAAAGATTAATGCAGATGACTAGGGTTTTGATCACAAAATACACGTCGATGTCATGATCTGCGATGTCCGAATGATGCGAATCGACGAAAACATTCCCGCGACACCTCCCCCATACGCTACGGTTGCACCCATCTTGCATAAGCAGATGCGAGCGGACCCGACACACCGTGGCACCAACCCTAACAATGGAGCGGCCGAATGAATACGGTCGATGACATTTTTTCCGTTTACGCGCGAACCTTCGAGGCTCATCGCGAAGCCGAGATTTCGCTGGCGGATTATCTCGACGCTTGCAAGAAAGACCCGCTGGTCTACTCCACGGCCACCGAACGGTTGCTGGCCGCGATCGGCGAGCCGGAGATGGTCGATACCTCGAAAGATCCGCGTCTCGGCCGGATCTTCATGAACCGGACGATCCGGGTCTACCCGGCGTTCAGCGAATTCTACGGCATGGAAGAGACGATCGAACGCATCGTCGGTTTCCTGCGCCACGCCGCGCAGGGCCTCGAGGAGCGCAAGCAGATCATGTACCTGCTTGGCCCGGTGGGCGGCGGCAAATCATCCCTGGCCGAACGGCTGAAGGCGCTGATGGAGACGTTCCCCATCTACGTCCTGAAGGCCGGCGACGACCTCAGCCCGGTCTTCGAAAGCCCGCTGGGCCTGTTCGATCCGGACCGCATGGGGTCGATGCTGGAAGACCGCTACGGGATTCCGAAGCGCCGGCTGACCGGTCTTATGAGCCCGTGGTGCATCAAGCGCCTGGACGAATTCGGCGGCGATATCTCCAAGTTCCGCGTGCAGAAGCTGACGCCGTCACGGCTGCGGCAGATCGCGGTGGCGAAGACCGAACCGGGTGACGAGAACAACCAGGACATCTCCTCGCTTGTAGGCAAGGTCGACATACGCAAGCTGGAAATGCACGCACAGAACGATCCTGATGCTTACAGCTACTCGGGTGGGTTGAATCGTGCCAACCAGGGCATGCTCGAATTCGTCGAGATGTTCAAGGCGCCGATCAAGATGTTGCATCCGTTGCTGACGGCGACACAGGAAGGCAACTACATCGGCACGGAAAATATCGGCGCGATCCCGTTCCAGGGCATCATCATGGCGCACTCCAACGAGTCGGAGTGGCAGTCGTTCAAAAACAACAAGAACAACGAAGCCTTCATCGACCGCATCTACGTGATCAAGGTGCCGTACTGTCTGCGGGTGACCGAGGAGCAGAAGATCTACGAGAAACTCGTCACCTCGTCCGAATTGGGTACCGCACCGTGCGCGCCGGCGACGCTGGAGATGCTGGCTCGGTTTTCCGTGCTGTCACGTCTGAAGCGGCATGAAAACTCGACGCTCTACGCCAAGATGCGGGTCTATGACGGCGAAAGCCTGAAGGAAACCGATCCGCGTGCTCGTTCCCTGCAGGAATACAAGGACACAGCGGGCGTCGAGGAAGGCATGGACGGCACGTCGACCCGCTTCGCCTTCAAGGTGCTGGCGGCAACGTTCAACCATGACACCACAGAGATCGCGGCCGATCCCGTGCATTTGATGTACGTGCTTGAACAGTCGATCCGGCGCGACCAAATGCCACAGGAGACGGAAAAACGTTACCTGGAGTTTATCAAAGGCGAACTGGCACCACGCTACGCGGAGTTCATCGGCAACGAGATCCAGAAGGCCTATCTGGAATCGTATCATGATTACGGACAGAACTTGTTCGACCGCTATGTGTCCTATGCCGACGCCTGGATCGAGGACATCGATTTCAAGGACGCCGATACTGGTCAGTTGTTGAATCGGGAACTGCTCAATCAGGAGTTGACCAAAGTCGAAAAGCCAGCGGGAATCGCCAATCCCAAGGACTTCCGCAATGAGGTGGTGAAGTTCAGCCTGCGCGCCAGGGCGAATAACAACGGCAAGAATCCGTCATGGACCAGTTACGAAAAAATCCGTGACGTGATCGAGCGCCGCATGTTCAGCCAGGTGGAGGAACTGCTGCCGGTCATCAGCTTCGGATCCAAGAAGGATGGCGAAACCGAAAAGAAGCACACCGAGTTCGTCGAACGCATGACGGCCCGTGGCTACACCGAACGGCAGGTCCGACGGCTCGTTGAATGGTACATGCGCGTGAAGCAGGCCGGCTGACAATGCCAGCCGAACCCAAAGAGGTCTCACAGGCACGCTATGCATATCGTTGACCGCCGCCTGAACCCGAGTGGCAAAAATCTGGCCAACCGCCAGCGCTTCATGCGGCGGGCCAAATCACAAATCCGCAAGGCCGTGCATGAAAGCGCCGGCAGCCGTAGCATCAAGGACGCCGACGAAGGCGGTGAAGTCGTGCTGCCGGCACAGGGGGTGCACGAACCGTCGTTCCGGCGCAGCGGTTCGGGTGGCATTCGTGACCATCTGTTGCCGGGCAACAAGGAATACATCGCCGGCGACACGATCCAGCGGCCGCCAGGGGGCGAGGGCGGTAGCGGATCCGAGGGCAGCCCCGATGGCGAGGGCGAGGACGATTTCCGCTTCGCCCTGTCGCGCGAGGAGTTCGTGGATTTGTTCCTGGAGGATCTGGAACTTCCCGATCTTGCGAAACGCCGGGTCGTCAATGCCGAAGCCCTGGTCTATCATCGGGCTGGCTACTCGGTCAGCGGCTCGCCGGCCAACCTGGCACTGAATCGCACGGTGCGGAACAGCCTGTCTCGCCGCATCGCGCTGCACCGGCCGAAACCGGAAGAACTGCAGGCGTTACGCGATGCGATCGAGGCACTCAATCCTGACGACGACGTCAAACGCCGAGCGCTGGAGGAGGAGTTGGCGCGCAAGCAGCGGCGTACGGGGGTTATTCCGTATATCGACCCGCTGGACGTGCGGTACCGGCGCTTCGAGTCGCATCCGAAGCCCGTGGCGCAGGCCGTCATGTTCTGCCTGATGGACGTGTCCGGCTCGATGACTGAACACATGAAAGACCTGGCGAAGCGGTTTTATGTGCTGCTGTATATCTTCCTGAAGCGGCGGTACAAGAACGTCGAGGTCGTGTTCATCCGCCACACGCACCAGGCATCGGAAGTAGATGAGGAAACTTTCTTCAACAGCCCGGAAACCGGCGGCACCGTGGTGTCCACCGCGCTGGAGGAGATGCAGCGGGTCATCGACGAACGCTATAGCCCCGACAGTTGGAACATCTACGCCGCCCAGGCGTCGGATGGTGACAACACCGCCAGCGACAACGACAAGACCGCGGCACTGCTGACCCAGGTGATCCTGCCGGCCTGCCAGTACTATGCGTATCTGGAGGTCGGGCGGGACTCGGAACACTTCCCGCCGGGCTTCATCCGCCGGGATAGCGATCTTTGGCAGACCTATTCGACCATTATCAAAAACGGTGCGCCCATGGCGATGCGCAAGGTCGGCCATCGCAGAGACATCTACCCGGTGTTTCGGGAACTGTTCGCGAAGAAAACCGGAGCGGAGGCTGCTGCCGAATGAGTACCACGCTGATCCGGGCGGAACGCCCGTTGTTCGAAGGCGCCGACTGGGAATTCGGCACGATCCAGCGGTGCCATGACGAAATCGAGAAGGTCGCCCTGCAGGACATGGGCCTAAACGTCTATACCAACCAGATCGAGGTCATCGGCACCGAACAGATGCTGGATGCGTACTCCTCGATCGGCATGCCGCTGTTCTACAAGCACTGGTCGTTCGGCAAGCACTTTTCCCGTCATGAGGCGATGTACCGGGCGGGCATGCAGGGGTTGGCGTATGAGATCGTCATCAACTCCAACCCATGCATCAGCTACATCATGGAGGAAAACACCGCCACGATGCAGACGCTGGTGATCGCGCACGCGGCGTTCGGGCACAACCACTTCTTCAAGAACAACTACCTGTTCCAGCAATGGACCGACGCCAACGGCATCCTGGATTACCTGGAGTTCGCCAAGGACTACATCACATCGTGCGAGGAGCGTTACGGTGAGGTGGCGGTCGAACGCCTGCTGGATGCCGCGCATGCGTTGATGAGCCACGCCGTCCACAAATACCCGCGTAAGCGCGCAACCGATCTGCGCACCGAGGAAAAGCGGGAGCGGGAGCGGCGCGAACACGACGAGAAAGTGTTCAATGACCTGTGGCGCACGGTGCCGGGCAAGGAGAACATCCGCCACGATCCGACGGCCGCCGAACAGCGCAAGGCGCTGTTGGAACTGCCGCAGGAAAACATCCTGTATTTCATGGAAAAGAGCGCGCCGCGGCTTGCCCCATGGCAGCGGGAAATCCTGCGTATCGTCCGCATCATCGCGCAGTACTTCTATCCGCAATCGCAAACCAAGGTGATGAACGAGGGCTGCGCCACCTACACGCACTACACCATCATGAACCGGCTGCACGAAAAGGGCCTGCTGACCGACGGGGCGATGGTGGAATTCCTGTCGTCACACACCAACGTCGTGTTCCAGCCCGAATTCGACGACCGTCGTTATTCCGGCCTCAACCCCTATGCGCTTGGTTTTGCCATGATGCAGGACATCGAGCGCATCTGCACGTTGCCGACGGCCGAGGATCGGCAGTGGTTCCCGCACATCGCCGGCTGCAACGACCACATGAACGTGCTGCGCGACGTATGGGCGAACTATCGCGACGAAAGCTTCATCCTGCAGTACCTCAGCCCGAGACTGGTGCGCCATTTCGGCCTGTTCCACATCGTGGACGACGCCAGCGAACCGAACATGCGGGTCGAGGCGATCCACGACGAACGCGGCTACCGCAAGATCAAGCAGGCGCTGGCGAAGCAGTACGATGTGTCGTGGAACGCGGCCGATATCCAGGTGGTCGATGTGAACCTGGCCGGCGATCGCCGCCTGATCCTGCACCACCGCGCGTTGAACCGCGTGCTGCTGGAGGAGAAGGATGCCCGCATGGTCTTGCAGCATCTGGCGGATCTGTGGGGTTACGACGTGCTGATGAAGGAGATCGACCCGGGGACGGAAGCGGTCATGAAGGAGCACGCCGCATCGCCGCGCCCGGGGATCGTGACGATCGAACCGAAGTAGGGAGACGACGCCCCTACTGAACCGGCCCCTTTACCACCAGCGCCAGGTCGTCGGGCCGGATCCAAGCCGCAAAAGCCCGCTGAATATCCGCTGCGGTGATCGTCAGATACTGCGCCGCGGCGATCTGCCGCGAATCCAGTGGTAATCCCAGTTCCACGAGACGCAGATATTCCCCCGCGATTCCCCCAATACTTGCGCGCTGCATCGGCAACCGGCGCAGCAACTCCGCTTTCGCACGAGCCAGTTCGGATGCGCTGACCGGATTGGTCTGCATCTCCCGCAGATCGCGCAAAACCAGGGCACGCGCCTTGTCCACGTTCTCTCCGTCCGCCCCGAATGACACGCTGTAGTCTGCCCGGATGCGCGACCAATCGAGGTCGCTGCTGACGGAATAGACATACCCCGACTTGATACGCAGGTCCTGATACAGGCGTGACGAAAAGCCGCTGCCCAAGATGGTGTTGCCGAGCAGCAGGGCGTAGCGGTCGGGGCTGGTGACCGGCAATTGGAAGGTCTCGGCCAGGGACACACTGTCTTGCAGCGAATTGCTGTCCTGAACACGGGCGCGGGACGGTTTGTTCGGCCCGATCGGCGGCAGGTCGATCGCAGGAGCCGGACCCGTCGCCTGCCAGGAACCGAACGTCTGGTTGACCACCCGGCGAGCCTGTTCGGCGGTAACATCTCCGACCACCACGATGGTCGTAAGATCAGGTCGGAAGGCGGCGGCGTAATAGGCGTGCACGTCCTCGGGCCGTAGCGCCATAACCGTGTCGGGTGTTGCTTGCCGCAAGGTGGGATCGCCCTCCGGCACGACCGCGCGCGTGACCGCTCGGCGGAACAAGTAACCCGGGGTGTGCAACCGTCCGCCCACACTTTGGCCGAGCTGGCCGCGAACCACGGTAAAGGCATCCGACGGGAACGCCGGATGCAGTTCGTTTTCTGCCAACAGCCGCATGCCGTCCTCGAAGTCCGGCGTCAGCACTTGGAGCGAGAATTCGGGACCGGCGTTGATCCGCGCGGCGATAGCGTCAACCGCCTTTCGGAAGGCCAGGCGGTCACGGGATTCGGTGCCATATTCGAACAGCCCGCGAGTCAGTGCAGCGACACCTTCTTTGCCCGCCGGCTCCTGCATCCACGTCACTTGGCGCACCGAGCCGTAGACCGACACGGTCGGACTGACATGCTCCGGCTGGACGATCAGCCGCAATCCATTCGGCAGCGTGCTAACATCGGGCGGATCGCCGGGATCCGGCACATGCGGCTGGGCAAGCGCGGCGGCCGCCCAGGACGGTAGGGTCACCGCATGATCCGGCGGGCTATCGAACGATTCGGTGCCGCCGAAGCCACTGCCCGCGACGGGTTGGGCGGATTCGCGCGGCGTCAGGATTGCGGTCACGGCGTGATCCGGGTCAAGCAGCAGGCGCGCCAGCCGATCGACGTCCTCCACGGTGACGGAGGCATAAGCGCGGGCGACATCGTCGGGTGACTGGTCGCCCCGAAAGGCAAGTGCCCGCGACCAGCTTTCGGCCAGCCCGCTGATGCTGTTGCTGTTGAACGCCAATTGCGCCAGTTCTTGCCGTTTGGCTGCCGCCACCAGATCCGCCGACACGCCATCCCGAGCGGCGTCGGCGATGAGGCGGCGCACGTTGGCAAGCAGTGGTGCCGGATCATCCCCGATCGGGAACGCCGCCATGGCGAGGCCGAAGCCGACATCGGCCTTGGCCTGGTAGGTAAATTCAGCGAACAGTGCCTTTCCATCCGGGACAAGATCGTACAAAGCGCCGCGCTCGCTGCTCAGAACGTCCGACAAGATATCGGCGGCGGCGAAATCTCGCTGATTCAAGCCAGGCATCCGATAGGCGAGCGCAATCAGCCCGAACGGGAAATTGGTCTCCAGTGTCAGGGTCTTCAGTTGCACCGGACTGGTCACGATCGCCTTGTGGGCGGGCAGGTCGCGGCTAGGTATGCCATCAAATGCGGCTTGCGCTTGCACCAGGGCGTCGGCCGGTCGCACGTCGCCGACAATCACCAGGATGGCGTTGTTCGGCGCGTACCATTTTTCATAGAACCCGCGCAGCAAGGCAGCATCGGTCTGATCGAACGACGGGCGAGTGCCCAACGCGTCATGCTCGTATGGCGTATGCTCGAACAGGATGGCCTGAGCCTGGGACATGAAATTGTAGAATGGGCTGGACAGGTCGCCCGAGACTTCTTGCTCGATAGCACCGCGTTCCTTGTCCCAATCCGCCTGCTTCAGGCTGAGGCCACGCATCCGGAGTGCCTCGATCCGCAACGCCATATCCAGATTATCGGCCGGGACGGTATAGCTGTACTGCGTGACGGTTTCGGTCGTGTCGGCGTTGTAGGTTCCGCCCAGCAACGCACCAAGTTCGGCGAGTTGATCCTTGTCGAGACCCTCGCTGCCACGGAACATCATATGTTCGACCGCATGGGCGGTGCCGGGGAAGCCGTCCGGCGCATCGTTCGATCCCGCCAGATAGTTCATCTCGGTCGTTACGACGGGGGCGAGGCGGTTCGGCACGATGACGACGCGCAGGCCGTTGGACAGCGTGGCGCGAAGAACGCTGTTCGCTGGTGCCGCCGGTTCGACAGCTCGACACGGGATGGCAGCGACAACCAAGACAAGGGCGGCGATCCAGCCAATCGTACGCTGCTTCAAATACCTGCTCCTATCGGGCGGATACCGGCCCTGGGGAGGGATGTAGATGATCGCTATCGATATGTCAAAGCAACGAACTATTTCGCGGGTGCCTGAGCGGCGTCTGGCGTTACGCCGCATCGTCCAGGATATGAGGTCTCGGTCATGACAGGAAACGAGATGACGTTGGTTGCGGTCAACCGGCGAGGATACTGCTATCGTTCCTTGCGGCGGGTGCCGGCGCATAGGTTTTGCTTATTGAGATCAATCGCGAACCCGCGATCGAGGTTGCAGGGGGACAACATGTTTGCCGTGACGATGGAAGCTTCCACCCTTCGCACGTTCCATCAATGGGTCCGCGGGCAAATTGGGAATGGTCCGGTGCGCCTGCTGGTGTTTTTCGCCGCGTTGCTGTTCGCCACCGGCGCGGTGGCACAATCCCGCCTGGATGATATCGCCGCACGCGGCACGCTGCGTGTTGGGATGACCGGCGATTACCGGCCGTTCTCCCAGCGCGATGCGGCCGGCGGCTATACCGGGCTGGACGTGGATATGGCGAATAACCTGGCCGAGGCGTTGGGCGTGAAGGTGGAGATCGTTCCCACGACCTGGGCCTCGCTTCTGCCCGACCTGAGCAGTGGAAAATTCGACATCGGGATGGGCGGTATTTCCATCACTCTGCCACGTCAGCGGCTGGCGTTCTTCTCGCGGCCGGTGATGCGGGTGGGCAAGGCCGCTATCGCCCGCTGCGCCGACAAGGACCGATTTCAAACCCTGGCGGAAATCGACCGAGCCGGGATCAAGGTCATCGTCAACCCGGGCGGCACCAATGAACGGTTCGATCGTGCCAACCTGCATCAGGCGGACATCGTCGGATTCCCCGACAATGCGCGCATTTTTGACGAACTGGTGGCCGGCAAGGCAGACCTGATGATCACCGACGCCGTGGAAACGAAATTGCAGCAGAAGTTGCATCCGGAATTATGCGCGATTCACCCGGATCAACCGTTTGACTTCGGTGAGTTGGGTTACCTGCTGCCTCGCGACATCGTTCTGAAGCAGTTCGTCGATCAGTGGCTGCATATCGCGGTTGAGAACGGCCTTTGGCGGGGGCTTTTGGAGAAATATCTGGGTTCCTGACGCCCATATTCTTATGAGAAGACGCAAGATTGGGAACCGCAAATACGCTGGATGACGGCTGGTGTCGATCCCGAAACAAGGAGCGGAATGTCCCGAATCCATTGTTGTTTGCGTTTCTCCGCGTTATTTGCGGTTCCAAATTCCTTTGCCCGGGCAGCCCGCTTCATTGCCCATTCGGAAATGCCGGCGCGACGACCGTTTTCACTTCTTGCACCACGCCGCGATCTGCGCGTGTGTCGCAAACCAGCAGCCACCTTTCGCCTTCATGTGGTGAATCAACCGTTCCAGCAGCGGCAGCCGCGACCGGTGGCCGGTGATGTGCGGATGCATCGTCAGCAGGAACATGCCGCCTTCGTCCCAGGCGCCGTCGAATTCGGCGGTGAAAATCTCCTCCACCGCAGACGGCGGTGTGTAGGGGCGCAGGCCGGAGAACCGCAGCATGTTGAAGTAAACCGCGTCGTCCCGGATCCATTCCGGTGGCAGTTCGACGATGCCGGTGGGTTCGCCCTGGTCCTCCAATTCGTACGGATCGTCATCCGCCATCAGGCTGCTGTCGTACAGCAGCTTCATTTCGCGGATGATATCCAGCGTGTTCACGGAAAAATCCCACGACGCCGTCCGCATGCCGACCGGTTCGGTTCCGCTGATTTTGGCCAGTGTTTCGCGGGACCGCAGGGTCAGTTCGCGTTCCGCCTCACGCGGCAGGGTCGTGTTGACCTCGTGGATCCATGAATGGATGCCGATCTCGTGCCCGTCCGCGGCGACGGCCCGCACTTCGTCGGGATGAATCAGGGCGGACACCGCCGGATAGAAAAATGTCGCGGGCACCGATTCCCGTTCCAGTAACCGCCGGATCCGAGGCATCGCCTGGCGGCCACCATACTGGCCCTGGCTGATCCGCATCGGGCTGGGATCGTTGTCGCGCAGTGGGATCGTCTCATGATCGGCGTCGAAGCTGATCGCCACGGCGCAGCGCGCGCCCTCGGGCCACGATGCTGGCTTCAGGCTGCGTCCGGCCCGAGCACGATTGATCATGGTGCGCCAGGTTTCTTCGGGCCACTGCCAGGGTTCGAGACTCATGCGGGGTTCCCTCCATGCGCTGTGGGCGGCATGCTGCACCCAGTTCGCCCCATCGGAAAAGAGCACCCATGCCCGATTTTGATCCCGCCCTGCTGAGTGCCGAGGATATGCTGGGTTACTTCGGCCGCCGGCAACTTACGCCCGTCGATGTCCTGCAGGCGATCACCGAACGGGTGGCACGCCTGAACCCGGGCCTCAATGCATTCGCGGTGATGAATCCTGGGGCATTGCAGGCGGCCGGCGAAAGCACCTCCCGCTGGCGGTCGGGTCGGCCGCTTGGCATGCTGGATGGCGTGCCCTGCACGGTGAAGGACCTGGTCGATCTCGCCGGCTTCCCGACGCGGCGCGGTAGCCGGACCACCAGCACAGATCCGGTGCCGGATGATGCGCCACTGGTCGCCGGTCTGAAAGCGGCCGGGGCGGTGATCGTGGGCAAGACTACGACGACCGAGTTCGGTTGGAAGTCGCCCGGCGACTGTCCGCTGCACGGCATTACGCGCAACCCGTGGAACCCGGATTACACGACCGGCGGGTCGTCCTCCGGCGCTGGGGCGGCCGGCGCGGCCGGGTTTGGGCCGCTGCATGTCGGCACGGATGCCGGCGGGTCGGTGCGCATTCCGGCGGCGTGGTGCGGCCTGGTGGGGCTGAAACCGACCTATGGCCGCATCCCGCAATGGCCGGCGAGCGCCTTCGCCAGCGTGTCCTGTGCCGGCCCGATGACCCGCACGGTGCGCGATGCGGCGCTGATGTTCTCCGCCATGGCGCGCTGGGACCTGCGCGACCCGTTCTGTCTGCCGGACGACCCGCGCGACTGGTGCGACGGCATCGAGGACGGAGTCTCTGGCCTGACTGTCGGTATCTTGCGTAATCCCGGCTTCAACGCCCCGGTCGATGCCGATGGCACCGCCGCGGTGGAGCGCGCCGCCCAGGTCCTGACCGATGCCGGCGCCTTCGTGGAAGAAGCCGACGCCGGCCTGCCGGAGACCAGCAGCGTGTTCGGGCGGGTCTGGGGGGCGGCACTGGCTCGTTTGGTCGCGGGGATGCCAGCGCAACTGGTGGGTCTGCTGGATCCCGGCATTCGCGAGGTCGCGCAGACGCTGGGCGGGATGACAGCGATCGACTTCATGGATGCTGAGGCCACCCGAGCCGCTGCCGGCCATGCCATGGCTCGGTTGCATCAGCGCTACGATCTTGTACTGTGCCCGACCGTGCCCGCCGGGCCGCCGCTAGCCGAGGCCCCGACGGTCGATCCGGTACGCGCTTTGTGGACGGCGTGGGCGCCCTGGACATTCACGTTCAATTTGACGCGGCAGCCGGCGATCACCGTGCCGATGGGTCCTCGGGCGGATGGGATGCCGAACTCGGTGCAGATCGCGGCGGCGCAGTTCCGGGACGACTGGGTGCTGCGGGCGGCCAGGGCGATCGAGGTGGCGCAGCCGTTCCAAATTCCTGATCTGGGGTGAAAGTAAGCGATTGCTTACATGCACGAATGTATGCGATAACTTACTTTGCGCAATGTAAGCGATTGCATACATGTCCGGTACGGTAATCAGAACCCCCGCCAACCTTGGCGCTTTGATCAGGGACCGCCGGCTGGGGCTTGGCCTCGACCAAGCCGAACTGGCCAAGCGGGTGGGTGTCAGCCGTCTCTGGATCAACCAGGTTGAGCGGGGCAAACCGGGAGCAAGCATTGGACTGGTTCTGCGAACTCTGATGGTCCTGGGGATCGAGCTGAGTGCCAATCAGTGGAACAAGACACCCGCACCCGCGGCAACACCGGATATCGATGCGATCGTGGAAGGCGCCCGCGACCGGAGGCAGCCGTGAGCGAATTGATCGCTCTGCTGAACGAACGTGAAGTGGGGACCGTCCGCCAGGATCGGGGGCGGCTCGCGTTCGAATATGCGGAGTCCTGGCGCAACGCGCCGGCTGCCTATCCGTTGTCCTTATCGATGCCGTTGGCAGCCGCGCATCACGGTCATGCATCGATCGCGCCTTATCTTTGGGGGTTGCTGCCAGACAGCGAATTCATCCTCAGTCAGTGGGGGCAACGTTTCCATGTGTCGCCACGCAATCCCTTCGCCCTGCTGACCCATGTCGGCGAAGATTGTGCCGGTGCTGTCCAGTTTGTGCGTCCGGACCGACTGGAAGCATTCCTGAGCACTACGCATGGCGACATCGAATGGCTGACCGAAGCAGACGTGGCGAACAGGCTGCGCAGGCTTCAGGCCGATGCCAGCGCATGGCGTGCTCCACAGGATACCGGGCAGTTCAGCCTCGCCGGGGCCCAACCCAAGACGGCCCTGGTCTTCGATGGGCAGCGTTGGGGCGTGCCATCCGGGCGAGAGCCTACGACCCATATCCTGAAGCCAGCGACAGGCCGCATGGATGGCCACGCACAAAATGAGCATCTCTGCTTGTCGCTGGCCCGAGCGCTTGGGCTTCCGGCGGCGCGATCCGAGGTCATGACGTTCGAGGACGTCACGGCCATTGTGGTCTTCCGTTACGATCGCATCCGCCCGGCCGGCACAACCCATGCCTATCGCGTCCATCAGGAGGATTTCTGCCAGGCATTGCGCGTGCATCCAGCGCAAAAGTATCAGAACCAGGGTGGTCCCGGGCCCAAGCCGATGGTCGATCTGTTGCGGGCGAATGCATCCGGCCAGCGGCCCGATCGGGACGTCGAGACATTCCTCGACGCGCTGATCCTGAACTGGCTGATCGGCGGTTCGGATGCGCACGCCAAGAACTATTCCATCCTGATTGGCAGCGGCGGCCTGGTTCGCCTGGCACCGCTGTACGATGTGGCGAGCGTCCTGGCCTATCCGGATGTCCAGCCGCGCAAGGCAACGCTGGCGATGAAGATCGGCAATACATACCGGTTGCACGATATCGGTCTGCCCGAGTGGCGCGATCTGGCGGCGCAGGTGCGATGGGATGGCGATGCAATGGCGGACCGGGTTCGGACGATGGCCACCGAACTGCCGGACCGGCTCACCGATGAGGTTCGGACGATGGGCGAGGTGGGATGTTCACACCCGTTGATCGATCGGTTGGCACATGTGCTGATCGAACGGGCTACCCAGATCGCTCGGCAATGACAGATTACGTCAGCGACTTCCACGGTGAGCGCCACCGCTTCGCGGACCTGAAGGATGTTCTTGCCAAAGCATCCCACCGCCGGTCCGGCGACGAACTCGCGCGGCTGGCGGCGGAGTCGGACGCGCAGCGGGTCGCCGCTCGGTCCGTGCTCGCCGACTTGCCGTTGGCGGTGTTGCTGAACGAGGCCGTTGTTCCTTATGAAACGGACGAAGTAACGCGACTGATCCTCGACAGCCACGATACGGCGGCGTTCGCGGCGGTTTCACACCTGACCGTCGGTGGGTTTCGCGACTGGTTGCTGTCCTATGATGCGACCCCCGAACGGCTGGCGGCGCTTGCTCCGGGGATCACGCCGGAGATGGCTGCTGCTGTTACCAAGCTGATGCGTAACCAGGATCTGATCAGTGTCGGCAGCCGGTGCCGGGTGGTGACGGCGTTCCGGAATACGCAAGGATTGCCGGGGCACCTGGGTTCCCGCTTGCAGCCGAATCATCCCACCGACGATCTGCGCGGTATTGGCGCGGCCACGATCGACGGTCTGCTGCTGGGCTGCGGCGACGCGGTGATTGGGGTCAATCCGGCGACCGACAGTGTGGCGAACGGCATCGCCCTGCTGGATATGCTGGAAACGCTGCGCCTACGGCACGACATCCCGACCCAGACCTGTGTATTGACACATGTCACCAACGCGCTGGAGATCATGCGGCGTGGTGCCCCGGTCGATCTGGTGTTTCAGTCGATCGCTGGCACGGAAGCGGCGAATGCCGGCTTCGGCGTGAATCTGGCGATCCTGCGCGAGGCCCAGGACGCCGCGTTGTCCCTGAAGCGAGGCGCCGTCGGCAACAACGTCATGTATTTCGAGACCGGCCAGGGCGCCGCGCTGTCCGCCAACGCCCATCACGGCGTGGACCAGCAGACAGTGGAAGCCCGCGCCTATGCCGTCGCCAGGGCGTTTTCGCCGCTGCTGGTCAATACGGTGGTGGGGTTCATCGGCCCGGAATACCTCTACGATGGCAAACAGATCATTCGGGCCGGGCTGGAAGATCATTTCTGTGGCAAGCTGATGGGCGTGCCGATGGGTGTCGATGTCTGCTACACCAACCACGCCGAGGCGGATCAGGACGACATGGACTCGCTGATGACGCTACTGACCGTCGCCGGTGTGACATTCCTGATCGCCGTACCCGGTTCGGACGATGTCATGCTGAACTACCAAAGCGCGTCCTTCCACGACATTCTGTATCTACGTTCGCAATTCGATCGTCCTGCCGCCCCGGAATTCGAGGCGTGGCTGGAACGGATGGACTTGAAAGACCGAGCCGGCCGGATCAAGGGACCACGCGTGACCCGCCTGCTGACCGATGTCTGACCCGTGGGTCGCATTACGAACGACGACTCGGGCACGTATCGGCCTTGGGCGTACCGGCGACGCGCTACCCATCAAGGACGTGCTGGAATTCCAGCTTGCCCATGCCAGGGCACGAGATGCTGTCCATACACCGTTGGATACGGAGGTTATCGCCCGAGCGGTCGCGCCACTGACGTCCGTGATGGTTCGCAGCAAGGCGGCGGACCGGGAAACCTATCTGCGGCGACCTGATCTGGGGCGGCAACTCGGCTGCGATATCGATCCGTCGGGACCCTGGGACGCGGTTTTTGTCATTGCCGACGGATTGTCGCCCGTCGGGGTGCAGATCCACGCACCACCGCTGCTGCATGCCTGCCTCGACCGGCTTCCCGGTTGGTCCGTCGCCCCCATCGTCATCGCTACCCAGGCTAGGGTTGCCCTGGGGGATGAGATCGGGGCGCTGCTGCAAGCCTGTCTCTGCGTGGTGCTGATTGGTGAGCGGCCGGGGCTGAGTGTCGCCACTAGTCTTGGGGTTTACCTGACGTATCGACCGCGTATCGGCCGACGGGATTCGGAACGCAACTGCATCTCCAACATCCACGCCGACGGTCTGTCCTACGAAGCTGCCGCCCACATGTTGGTGTGGCTGATGACCGAGGCGCGCCACCGCAAGCTGACCGGCGTCGGTCTCAAGGACGATCGGCCGGTAGCAGCGCCAGCGTCTCCCGAGCGATTACCCGCTCCTCATAGGTCGGGATGACGAAGGCGGTCAGGCGGCTGGACGCGGCGGTGATCCGGCCTGTGCCCTGTTCGTTGGCCGCGTTGTCCAGTGCGAAGCCCAACCAGCGCAACCGGTCCAGCACGCGCGCCCGGATCGGTGCGCTATGTTCGCCGATGCCGGCGGTGAAGACCAGCCCGTCGATGCCGCCCATGCTGACGGCCAGCGCGCCGGCGGTGCGGGCAGTGTGATAGACGAAGTATTCAACAGCCAGCTTCGCCAGAGGGGCATCGCTGGCCAATAGGTCGCGGATGTCGTTGGATAGTCCGGACAGGCCTTTCAGGCCACAATCGTGGTAGAGGAATTTCTCCACGCGATCGACCGGCCAACCCTTTTGCTGTTGCAGCCACAGGATCACGCCGGAATCCAGCGACCCGGACCGGGTGCCCATCGGCAGTCCGTCCAGCGCGGTGAAGCCCATCGACGAATCGATGCTGTGCCCATTCACCAGCGCACACATCGACGCGCCCGATCCCAGATGGCCGACCACGACTTTGCCGGCGGCGATCTCGGGAGCCTGGGTCTTCATGGCTCCGGCAATGTATTGATAGGACAGGCCGTGGAATCCGTATCGGCGGACGCCTTCCTGATATAGCGCATCCGGGATCGCGAACCGGTCGGCGACGGCGGGATGGCCTCGGTGGAACGCGGTGTCGAAACAGGCGACATGCGGGATGCCGGGGAAGCGTTTGCGCAAACCCTTCAACACATCCAATGCTGGCGGATTGTGCAGTGGGGCGAGCGGCGAAATCGCCTCGATCTGGGCCAGGATCGCGTCATCGACCAGGACGGAGCGGTCCAGGTCGGGGCCGCCATGCACGACACGGTGGCCGAATGCCGCGATGTCTCCGGAAAGCGGGCCGTCGGACAGATCGGCCAGCACCTGCATCGCCGCATGCGGATCGGCTGCGGTGATCGCGCTGTCCCGGGGCGTCTTGCCGGTGATCTTCAGGTGTGCCTGGCCGCCGATCCCATCCACCGCGCCGGACAGCAGCGGCGGAGCCTCCGGCCGCAGCGGATAGGCGGCGAATTTCAGGCTGGACGACCCGGTGTTCAGCACGACAATGCGGCGATCGGCTTCGGACATCATTCACCCCTTGGCCTTTCCGGCCGACAGCGTACATGCTGGCGAGCGACCGCGATAGCAGCCCTCCGGAGGACACAAGATCATGACCGCCACGAAGTTCGGCCTCGCCCAGCCTGTCCGCCGCGTGGAGGATCCCCGGCTGTTGAAAGGCGCGGGACGCTACACGGACGACATCGTGCTGCCGAACATGTTGTTCGGTGTGGTGCTGCGCAGCCCGCATGCGGCGGCGGCGATCACACGGCTGGACACGACGGCGGCAGCGCAACTGCCCGGGATCGCCGGGGTTTATACCGCGGCCGATCTGAAGGCTGACGGCGTGGGGCCCCTGCCCTGCGCGGCGCTGGTCGAAAACCGCGACGGCACGCCACAGGCCGCGCCGCCGCATCCGGTTTTGGCTGAGGGTGCCGTGCGCCATGTCGGCGATCCGGTTGCCTTCGTTGTCGCCTCCACGATCAAGCAGGCGCGCGACGCGGCGGAAGCGATCGAGGTGGATTACGACATCCTGCCCTCCATCACCGATCTTCCCACCGCGATGGACAAAGACGGGGTGCTCGTCTGGCCGGAGGTGAAGCATAATTTGGCGTTCGATTGGGAGATCGGCGACAAGACCGCGACCGAAGCGGAATTCGCCAAGGCCGCGCATGTCACCAAGCTGACCATCGTCAACAACCGGATCGTGGTCAACTCGATCGAGGCGCGGGCAGCGCTGGCGGATTTCGATACGGCGACCGGGCGGTGGACGCTGTACGCCAATACCCAGGGCGGCTGGCTGGTGAAGAACCTGATCGGACCGCTGTTCGGCACCGATCCAGAGAAGTTCCGCATCGTCACCCCTGATGTGGGCGGCGGCTTCGGGATGAAGCTGTTTCTGTACGCCGAACACGCGCTGACGTGTTTCGCCGCGCGCAAGTTGGGCCGGCCCGTGAAATGGGCGGCCGAACGCGGTGAGGCGTTCCTGTGCGATACCCAAGGCCGGGACAATCTGACGGTGGGGGAATTGGCCATCGACGCAGACGGGAAATTCCTGGCGCTGCGAACACGCAACGTCTCCAACATGGGCGCGTATCTGTCGACATTCGCGCCGTATATCCCGACCTATGCCGGCACCGGCGTGCTTTCCAGCGTGTACGGGTTCAAGGCAATCTACGCCAACGTGCTGGGGGTGTTCACCAATACCGTGCCGGTGGATGCCTATCGCGGTGCCGGTCGTCCCGAAAGCAACTATCTGGTGGAGCGGCTGGTCGATGCCGCGGCCAGGGAACTTGGTGTCGACAAGGTCGAGTTGCGGCGGCGGAACATGGTGCTGCCGGATGCGATGCCGCATTCGACGCCTGTGGGAAAGTCGTATGACAGCGGTGATTTCCGGATTGTGCTGGATGCGGCGACCAA
This sequence comes from Acidisphaera sp. S103, assembly GCF_009765975.1. Lineage (GTDB taxonomy): Bacteria > Pseudomonadota > Alphaproteobacteria > Acetobacterales > Acetobacteraceae > Rhodopila. The sequence continues at coordinate 148,460 of NZ_LMUJ01000060.1, forward strand.
GCGCATGGACTATGCCGGTTTTGCCGGCCGGCGAGCCTCGGCGGCGGCAAAGGGCAAGCGGCGCGGGCTGGGTTTGGCATACTACCTGGAAGCGACCGGCGGCGATCCAACCGAACGGGCGGAAATACGGTTTGCCGACGATGGGTTTGTTGATGTGTATGTCGGCACGCAATCCACCGGTCAGGGGCACGAGACGGCCTACGTTCAGTTGACGGCGCATAATCTGGGCATCGATGGCGACAAGATCCGCATCCGGCAAGGCGACACCGATACGATCCCGGTCGGCGGCGGCACCGGCGGTGCACGCAGCCTGTATTCGGAGGGGCAGGCGATCCTGCTGACCTCGGAATCGGTGATCAGGAACGGCAAGCAGGCAGCAGCGGAAGAGATGGAAGCCGCGGTGGCGGATATCGCGTTCGCCGAGGGTCGTTTCTCTATCGTCGGCACCGATCGCGGCATCGATATCGTTGCATTAGCGGCGACCCAGCGGAAGAAGGCGGCAGCGGGACAGGCGGTGACATTGCTGGATGCCGCCGAAATCGCGCCGATCGATGCGCATACGTTCCCGAACGGGTGCCACATGGCGGAAGTGGAGGTCGATCCGGAAACCGGTTCGGTGGAACTGATCCGCTACAGCGTGTGCGACGATTTTGGCAAAACGGTGAACCCGTTGATCGTGCGCGGCCAGGTGGCTGGCGGCGTGGCGCAGGGCTACGGCCAGGCGGTGCTGGAGCATACGGTTTACGATCGGGATTCCGGCCAGTTGCTGTCAGGCAGTTTGTTGGATTACGCGTTGCCCCGAGCCAACGAGTTCCCCGACATCGAAGTGGAGTTGCTGGAAATCCCCTGCGCGTCCAACCCGCTGGGGGTGAAGGGCGCGGGCGAGGCCGGTGCCGTGGGAAGTCCACCGGCGGTGATCAACGCGATCATCGATGCGTTAAGCGGAGACGGTGTGACCCACATCGACATGCCGGCAACGCCCGAGCGGGTGTGGCGCGCGATGGCGTTGGCGAAGGCGGCTTAGGGGACTGCTTCTCCTAAGCGGTCGTCATGAACCAGATGTGAATCCGAAGTGCGTGTGCGCGTCGGTGAACGGTCCCGATCGTTGCAATGGCAGACGTGACGCACAGGTGAGAACGATGCGCGATGGCGCCGGCACGCCGGTCGGATCGACGTCGTTCTAGCCAGCGCACTAGATTGGGCTCAGCCATCTGCATGAAACGCGTTCGGCGGCGCGCCAATATCGCGGCAGGCATATCTGACTGTCTTGCTGCCCCCCTGGATGATCTCCGAACCGACCGTCACAAATCCTAACGCGGCATGAAACGCATCCGAAACCGGATTGGGTGGATCGGCATTGATCTCACAGACCACAAGCCGATGACCCGCCCGAGACGCATGTTGGAACAGGTCCATATAAAGCTGGCGGGCATAACCACGACCGCGCGCGGCTGGTGCGACGACGATCCGATCCACATACACAAATCGCTCATAACGTGCGCGGAACCACAGGAAGTTGACACTATCGTAATCGGCGTCCTGATCGAACGCGAGAAGGAAAGCATCCGCTTGCCCAATCCTGCGCGCCAGGAACGACTGCTGCACAAGATGGGCAAGACGTTTGGGCTCCAGCCAGGACAAAGCCTGTGCGTCAGCGTTATTCAACGCCAGCAGGTCTGTCCCCAGTGATCCTTCACCGGATAGCTCGGGTGGGTAAACCATGCACAATTCACGGGTTGTCACGACGTCCTCCGCTCGATTGCCCGATCGATTCGAGCAGCCAGGGCTTCGGTGATCGGGGTCATCGGCAATCGCACCTCCGGGCTATCGATCAGGCCAACACGCCACAGCCAGTGCTTGATTGGCGCCGGGCTGGGTTCGGCGAACAGCAGCCTCGGCAGATCCACCAGCCGTTGCCAGGCCGCCAGGGCACCGGGCTGGTCGCCGCGCAGCAGCATGTCGCGGATCGCGACGAAGCCCCGGGTCTGGATATGGGCCGAGGCCAGGATGCCACCATCGGCGCCTTGGGTCAGTGCGGTGTAGAACAAAGCATCCTCGCCGGTCAGCACCGTGAACCCAGACGGCCGGGCTCGCAACAAATCAAACGACTGAGCCGCGTCGGCACAGCAATCCTTGACCCCGGCGATGTTGCCGTGTTCGGCCAATCGCAGCATCGTCTCGTTGCCCAGGTTAACGCCGGTTCGATACGGAATGTTGTAGATCAGGATGGGCCGGGTCGTGGCATCCGCCAGCGCCGAGAAATGACGGAATAACCCGTCCTGTGACGGCCTCGTGTAATAAGGACACGTGATCAGGTATCCATCGATCGGCCAGCGCTCGGTCGCCTCCAGAGCCTTGACGACCTTGTTCGTATAACTGCCGGACACGCCGAGAAACACCGGAATGCGCGGTCCGGTCGTTTCCAGTTCCGCGGCCGTGACCCGCACGAGGCGTTCGGTTTCCGCGTCGTCCAAGGTCAGCCCTTCACCGGTGGTCGCCGCCAGGATCAGGCCATCGACCAGCTCCGTTGCGTAGTGCCGGATCATGCGGCGCAGCGACACCTCATCCAGTCGATCGTCGCGGAACGGGGTGATCAGCGGCAGCCAGATACCATTGAGGGGATTCATCGTCTTTCGCCCTCCTGTGAAGCCGGAGAGACGGGAAAGATGGCAGAAAAAAACCCCGTCAAACCGGCGGGGTTCTGATCGATCCTGTGACGCCAAAGCTTAACGCGTGCGTAGGTCCTCAGTCCCCTTGAACGGGGACTTTTTTGCCTTCGCGTGCTGATGGCGGCAGGTGATCATGGATGGATCGTTATCTAACGAAATCGTGAGTGTCAAGGCTTCGATGTGACAATCGGGCCGGAGGTCCGGGCATCCCGAACGGTCGAGAGCAGAATCAGAAGGGCGTAAAGCATCAGGCCGGCCATGTCTGTCGCGCTCATGCTGCGGCAAGCTTCGCCTGGTAGACCGACAGATGGGCGAATGCCGCGGCAATCAGCGAGGTGGAAACGCCGAGCGCGCGGCCCCTGACCAGAAGATCGCCGAGGATCTGGTCTGCTTCGACCGGACTGCCTTTCAGCAAGTCGCGATACATCGAGGACGTCAAAGGCGATGCTTTTTGTGTGATGGCCGCCTTGGTGGCGACCAGGAATGCCTCGGTTGGGGTGTGACCGGCGGCGGTGACGACGGAGGTCACCTCGTCGAGAAACGCGAGAGCGAATACAGCTCCGTTCGGGGCGGCTTCGACCTCGCCGATACTGCCGCGCATCAGGCAGCAGATGCCACCGAGCGTGGCGAGAAGGATCCATTTCTGCCACATCTCCAGCTCGATGGTGCGTGACAGACGGGCGTCGAAGCCGACGCCCTGCATGAGTTTGTCGAGGGCGTCGGTGCGGGCCGAGGGCAGTCCGCTCATTTCGCCATAGGCAAGATCCTGCAGCGTGTTGAGCTGCACGATGCGGCCTTGATCGTCGACGATCGTGGCCACCTTGCAGACGCAGCCGGCGACAGCTTGCCGACCGAACCGCGCAATCAGGGCATCCACATGTTTCATGCCGTTCAGCACGGGCAGAATCATGGTTTCGGGCCCGACAGCCGGCGCCAGGTCGTCCAGCGCCGCTTCCAGCGAGAAGGCTTTCACCGTCAGCAGAATGGCGTCGTAGGGCGCCTCGATCGTGCCGGCGGTGACCAGCTTGGGGGTCAACGTGACGTCGCCGTGCGGGCTGACGATCTGCAACCCGTTCGCCCGCAGCCGTTCGGCGCGCGCGGGGCGTACCAGAAACGTCACATCGCGGCCCGCCTGGGCCAACCGGCCACCAAAATAGCCACCGGTCGAACCGGCTCCGACGACAAGAAGACGCATCGTTGTCTGTTCCTTCAGTTGACCGTGTGGGCGGGTGCGCCGGCCTGGCCTGGCCACAAGGCGCCCGCCGGCAATTGTTGGCATATGCACATATCGCAAGATTATGGGCACATGCCTATGTTGTTCAAGAGGCCTGCCCACCACGATGGAGCAAATAGTCCGATGGCACGGAAACAATTGGCGGTGGCTACGCTGCCGGAGTCGGTTTGCAACGGCACCGCGCTGCGCAAGGCGACACGTCGGGTTTCCCAGCTTTACGATGCGGTCCTGGCGCCCTGCGGGCTGCGCTCGACGCAGCGGTCGATTCTGATGCACATCGCTCGCGCTGGGACGCCGACGATGGGGGATCTGGCGGCGGCCCTGGTGCTGGACCGGTCGGCGCTCGCGCACAATTTGAAACCGCTCGAACGGGATGGCTTCGTCACAGTCGTCGTGGACCCCGCGGATAAACGCAGCCGGTTGGTCACGTTGACGGCGGTGGGAACGGCCAAACTGGACGAATCACAACGATTGTGGCGGCAGGCCCAGCATCGTTTCGAGGCCACGTTCGGACCGGAACAAGCGACCGCGTTGCGACAGTCCCTGGCAGTGATATCGTCGGCCACGTTCGCGAAGGCGTTCCAGGACGCGGACGATACGGTCGTTGTATGATGGTCTCAGGCACTTTCTTCGGCCACGGCATGTGTGCCGGTGCGGGCGATGAGACGGGAGTCAGGCGATGGACAGTTCGGCCGGATTGGATGCCTTTGAGGGCAAGCGGTATCTGAATCTGGAAACCTACCGCAAGACCGGTAAAGGGGTGCGCACGCCAGTATGGTTCGCGGCGGAACCGACTGATTCCGGCCGGCCGAAGCTTTATGTTTATTCCACCGCCGATTCCGGGAAGGCGAAGCGCATACGGCGCACGGGCGTTGTGAAGATCGCCCCCTGCGACGCGCGCGGACGGGTGACAGGTTCCTGGACCACCGCGCATGCCGCGATCGTCGGCGGCGAGGAATACGAGCACGGTATGCGGCTGCTGAACCGAAAATACCGGCCGTGGAAACAGATCCTGGACCTGTTCGCCCGGCATGCGCGCGTCATGTTCGCGATCCGGCCGGCCTGACCCGCGGGGCGCCTCAATCGGCGAGCCAGGCGGCTTCTCCGCCGATTCCGCCGATCAGGATCAGGTTGAAGACAGGGAAGGCGATGGACAAGGCAGGCAACACTTGGTTTTCTCATCACACGATGCTTGCACAACCGACAACAGCGACATTGAATGGTGTAAAGTCAAACCAAGGGGAACCACCATGGGAACGATCCACGCCCGCCTTGCCCACGTCGGCATCAACGCACATGACCAGAAGCGATTGGTAGAGTTCTACACCACTGTCCTCGGGCTGATGGTGACCGACAGCGGGAAGGCTCGCAATGGGATGGAATTGACCTTCCTCAGCGCCAGTCCGGGCAACCATCACCAGCTTGTCCTCGCCGGCGGGCGGCCGGACACGTCCGGGTTCAATCCGATCAACCAGATTTCCTTTATGGTAGACTCGCTGGCCGATCTGCGGGTGGTGCATCGGCGGGCGCTGGACAACGGCGCCACCGACATGCGGGTCACGTCGCACGGCAATGCCTGGTCGTGCTACTTCAAGGACCCGGAAGGCAACACCGTCGAAGCCTACCTGGACACGCCGTTCCATGTGCCGCAACCGCATGGGGAGCCACTGGACCTGACAAAGTCGGACGATGACATCCTGCGGGAGACAGAAGCGTCATGCCGAGCGGATCCGGGGTTTATGATGATGGAGGCGTTTCAGGAGTCGTTGGCGACTCGATTGGCGACCGCTGGGTGAAGGCTGCCAGACCAGGGTGTCGCGCCGGGTTGCCACGGCGCCTGCCTTCGCACGCCATCCGGCAATGAAACGACTGATCGTGTGATGACTCACCTGTTGACCTGGCATGGCACGGTGGTGTGTCGGGAGCGCGTACGCGGCGCGCTGGTTCATCGTTCCGTGACCGGACCGTTCGACGGTGTGGACGTGCTGGAAATCGGCGACTTGGGCAAAGTGCTCCAGGCCGATGTCGGCCATCTCATGCGCGATGACGAGGACGCCCTGCATGTCATGCTGGACGGCGGCCCACTGGCAGGCTGGACGATTTCCCGTGCGCCGGATCATCGCAGCCTGAATTTGTCGCGTGGCGGCAACAGCCTGACAGCTTTGGCGGGGGGCGACCGTATCGCGCTGGCGGGGGGCGATCCCGGGTGCGAGGGGCGTTTCCTGGCCATCGGTCCGGACGATTTGGCGGCGTTGCGCGACGTCGTTGCCGCGAAGTGGCTGGTCGAATCGGCTGGTGCATCGAAGCAGCCGCAAATTGGCGTGCTGACACCCGGGTTCGGGCTACGCATCGGCGCACTCGACGTCGATCTATGCTGGAACCTGCCCTTCGATCTATCGGAGTGGCCCCACCAGTTGACGTTGCTGCCAGAGGCCTGGCGCCTCGACCGCATTTACCGATACCGCCCCTTGATCTATTTCGCAGTGTTTGGCGATACGACGATCATGCGGCAATTCGCCCTGAGCCTGGCCTCGCTGGTGACAACCGGCGCATACGACGGTGCCATCGTCGTGATGACCGACAAAACGACGGCAGAGATCAGCGCGCTTGTCCCGCCTGGCATGCGGGCTACCCTGGTGGTGATGCCCACCGCCGCCAGCGATCGGCTCGGTTACATGGCATCCCGCCTGACGATCGGCCGCTGGCCGGATGCTGGGGCGTTTCAACCGCTGCTGTATGTCGACACCGACATCATTTTCGACCTTCCCGTCAGCGGGGTGCTTCAGGCGATCGCTCTGTCCGACCGAATGACCGCCGTGGAGGAGCCGACCGAATCCCTTGCTACCTCCGATGTCGTCGGGAGCGGACTGATACGGGCTGACGGCTGTTCACCCGGGTCTGAATTGGGCTTTAATTTCGGGGCGCTGGGCATACCAAATCTGCGGCGGCATGGGCCAATGCTGGCACTGATGGGCCGGGTCCTGCATAACCGGTTGACGTTGTGCGGCCGTGAATCGCTGCCTTTCCCGGACCAGGCGATCGCCAATTATGTCGCCTATCGCCGACGCGCGGTCGATACCGCATTGCTTTCGGCATATGTACGCCTTGCCAGCCAGCAGGCCGATCCAGCCAGTAGGCGGGGTTTGGTACATTTCTGCTGGGCGACGGGTGCGGTGACCAAGGCCGACGCGATGCAGCGCTATTTTCAGCGTCTGGCCGAATCTGGCGACGCCGCGGGCACTTGGGTTCGTTCGGCTTAGAGCGTTTCCACCCGGCCAGCCATCCGCGCTTCGCCGGCCGGTGCGAAGATGGCAGGGACACGCCCGGCCATGACGATAACGCAATTATACGCGGGCGCCCGACGCGACGATTCCAGTCAGGGACACGATCGCGCCCTAACCCCGCCCGCCTTCGAAGAAAGCCGCCACCTTGGCGAAGAACCCCTCATGATCAGGGCTGCCTTTGCTGCCCTTGGACGCTTCGGCCTCGAATGCCTCCAGCAATTCCCGTTGCTTCGGCGACAGGTTCTGTGGTGTTTCAACGGCGACCTGGATAAACATATCGCCGCGTGCGGCACTGCGCAGCACGGAGAATCCCTTGCCGCGCAGCCGGAACTGTTCCCCCGTCTGCGTGCCGGGTGGGATCTTGACCCTCGCCCGCGATCCGTCGACCACCGGCACTTCGATGTCGTCGCCCAGCGCCGCCTGGGTCATCCGCAGCGGCACGCGCATCAGGATGTTGGCCTGCTCGCGCTGGAAGAATTCATGTGGCCGGACCGAGACATGCACGTACAGGTCGCCGTTCTGGGCGCCTTGGCCACCGGCTTCGCCCTCGCCGTTCAGGCGGATGCGGGTGCCATCCTCCACACCCGCCGGGATTGCCACCGACAGGCTGCGCTCCCGCTGCACGGTGCCGGCGCCCTGGCAGACACGGCACGGGTTGCGGATCACCCGGCCCTGGCCGCCGCAGGTGGGACAGGTACGCTCGATCAGGAAAAATCCTTGCTGCGCCCGCACTTTTCCCGCGCCATGGCAAGTCGGGCAGGTATCCGCGGTACGGCCTTTATCCTGGGTGCCGCTGCCCTCACAGCTTTCGCACTTGACCCGCGTGGGTACGCGCAGATTGACCTTGGTGCCGCTGAATGCCTCGGCCAGACTGATTTCCACGCCCTGTCGCAGATCGGCGCCGGTGCGCGTGCGCTGGCCGCCACGCCTGTCGGTCCCGAACATCTGGGCAAAAATATCGCCGAGATCGCCGCCGGCGGAGAAATCGAATCCGCCCATGCCGGGGCCCCCACCGCCGCCCTGCTCGAACGCCGCATGGCCGAACCGGTCGTAGGCGCCGCGCTTCTGGTCGTCCTTCAGGATGTCGTACGCTTCGCTGACATCCTTGAAACGAGCCTCGGCCTGCTTGTCGCCAGGATTGCGATCGGGGTGAAACTGCATGGCGAGCTTACGGTACGCCCGTTTCAGGTCGTCCGCACTCGCGTTCCTCGCCACACCCAGCGTGGCGTAATAATCCTGCTTGGCCATATCAGCCCTTTATAGCGTGGCGCGCCCCTGATGCGCCCCGAAAAATCCATCACCTGAAACAGAAATCGCGCCCGCCTTCGAAGAAGCGCGGGCGCGACCCATCATTCTGGCAAGCCGACCAAATCAGGCCGACTTCTTCTTTTTGTCGTCGACTTCCTCGAACTCGGCATCGACGACCTTGTCGTCATGCGGAGCCTGCGGTTCGGCATCACCACCCGGCGGTTGCTGGCCGGCCGCGGCTTCAGCCTTGTACATCGCCTCACCGATCTTCATCGCCGCCTGGCTCAGCCGTTCCGACGCCTGCTTCAAGGCTTCGGTGTCGGTGCCTTCCAGGGCGGATCTGGCAGCGGCCACGGCGGCCTCAGCCTCACCCTTCTCCTGCGAACCCAGCTTGTCGCCATGTTCCTTCAGGTTCTTCTCGACCTGATGGACCAGGCTTTCCGTGTGGTTGCGGGCCTCGATCGTCTCACGCCGCAGCTTGTCGGCCTCGGCATTGGCCTCGGCTTCCTTCACCATGCGCTGGATGTCGGCTTCCGACAGACCGCCACTGGCCTGGATGCGGATCTGCTGCTCCTTGCCGGTGGCCTTGTCCTTCGCCTGGACAGAGACGATGCCGTTGGCGTCGATATCGAACGTCACCTCGATCTGCGGCACGCCACGCGGGGCGGGCGGCAGGCCGGTCAGGTCGAAGTTCCCCAGCAGCTTGTTGTCCGCGGCCATCTCGCGCTCGCCCTGGAACACTTTGATGGTCACGGCTGACTGGTTGTCGTCAGCGGTTGAGAATGTCTGGCTCTTCTTGGTCGGGATTGTGGTGTTGCGGTCGATCAGCCGGGTGAACACGCCGCCCAGCGTCTCGATGCCCAGCGACAGCGGCGTCACGTCCAGCAGCAGCACGTCCTTGACGTCGCCCTTCAGCACGCCGCCCTGCACCGCTGCACCGATCGCCACGACTTCGTCAGGGTTGACGTTGCGAGCCGGGTCCTTGCCAAAGAACGCCTTCACCGCGTCGATGACCTTGGGCATGCGGGTCATGCCGCCGACCAGGATCACTTCCTGGATTTCGCCAGCGGTGACGCCGGCATCCTTCAGCGCCGCCTTGCAAGGCTCCAGCGTGCGGCTGATCAGATCGTCGACGATCGATTCCAGCTTCGCGCGAGACAGCTTCATCACCAGATGCTTCGGCCCGGAGGCATCGGCGGTGATGAATGGCAGATTGACTTCCGTCTCCTTGGAGGAAGACAGCTCGATCTTCGCCTTCTCGGCGGCTTCCTTCAGCCGCTGCAGCGCCAGCTTGTCCTTGCGCAGGTCGATGCCCTGCTCCTTGCGGAACTCGTCGGCCAGGTAGTCGATGATGCGCAAGTCGAAATCTTCACCGCCCAGGAACGTGTCGCCGTTGGTGGACTTCACCTCGAACACGCCGTCGCCGATTTCCAGCACCGAGATGTCGAAGGTGCCGCCGCCAAGGTCGTAGACCGCGATGGTGCCGGCGGACTTCTTGTCCATGCCGTAGGCCAACGCGGCGGCTGTCGGCTCGTTAATGATACGCAGCACATCGAGGCCGGCAATGCGGCCGGCATCCTTGGTCGCCTGACGCTGGCTGTCGTTGAAGTACGCCGGGACGGTGATGACCGCCTGCGACACCGGCTCACCCAGATAGGCTTCCGCCGTCTCCTTCATCTTGCCCAGGATGAACGCGCTGACCTGACTGGGGGAATATTTGGTGCCCTTGACGTCAACCGCGGCGTCGCCGTTGTCGTTGCGGACGATGGTGTAAGGGACCATCCCCTTGTCCTTGGCGACCAACGGATCGTCGTAGCGGCGGCCCATCAGGCGCTTGATGGCATACAGCGTGTTGCTTGGGTTGGTGACGGCCTGGCGCTTGGCCGACTGGCCGACCAGACGTTCACCGCCGTCGGCGAAAGCCACCATGCTGGGGGTTGTGCGGGCGCCTTCAGCGTTCTCGATGACGCGGACGTCCTTGCCTTCCAGGATAGCGACGCAGGAATTGGTGGTACCAAGATCGATACCGATCACTTTACTCATTCGAATATGCTCCTTTCAGCGGACGGCGGCGGCCCGAAGCACCAACGCTGTCCCTATTGTGAATAGTCCAGGATGTATGAGACGGACGCGGCCGGGACAAGGGTTAAAGCCAATTTTTCCGTTCCGTTCCGTCCGATTGTGCGCCGTTATCAGGCCTTCGCCAGTTCAGCTCTTCCCGGGGCCGGCGAGTTCCTCCGTCGCCGCCTTGGCGACGACGACCATAGCGGGACGCAGCAGGCGTCCGTTCAGGGTCCAGGCCTGGGACCACGCCTGGATGACCGTGCCGGGGGGATGGAGTTCGCTCTCCTGCTCCGCCATCGCCTGATGCAGGTTGGGGTCGAACGGCTGGCCGACCGGGTCGTCGCGCTTGATCCCGTTCCGCTCCAGCGTGCTGATAAAGCTGCGTTCGACGCCATCCAGGCCCTCGCGGACCTTGGCGACGATCGCCGGCTGGTCGTCCGACGGTGGCGGCAGGCTGTCGATGCCGCGCTTCAGGTTCTCCGCCGCCTCGACCACGTCGGTGGCGAATTTCTGCACCGCGTACTGCCGTGTGTCGTCGACGTCCTTCTTCGCCCGGTTGCGGACGTTGGCGTTTTCCGCCTCGGCGCGCATCCAGCGTTCCTTCATCTCGGCGAGTTCGGCTTCCAGCGCGGCGATGCGGTCGGCCGCCGCCTGCATCATCTGTTCGGCCGTCAAAGGTTCCTGGGGGGGCGCGGCATCCGGTTCGGCCGCGGTCTGATCTGACATGGTATCCTGGTCTGGCTGAGGTTCAACGGAGATTGCGGCCATCAGTTAGGGAAGACGGCGGCGAAGAACAACCCGTTTCGAGTCGTTTGTTCAACCCAGCAGTTGCCCGATCACCCTGGCGGTGTAATCGACGACGGGGATAATCCGGCCGTAGTTGATCCGGGTCGGGCCGATCACCCCGATGGCGCCGACGATCCGGCCGCCGTCGTTGCGCGCCGGCGCCACCACCATCGACACGCCGGAGGTGTTGAACACGCCGCTCTCCGCCCCGATGAAAATCCGCACCCCATCCGACTGTTCGGCCAGTTCCAGCAGGCGCAGCATCGTCTCCTGCGCTTCCAGCCGCTCAAACAGCGCCTGGATCGCGGTCAGCCGGTCGAGCTGGGTAACGTCTGAGAGCAACCGAGCCTGGCCGCGGACGATGAGGCTGCCGGAGCGGCCCTCGCCGGTCCAGGTGGCGAGGCCGGCGGCGACCACCAGGGTGGACAGCGCGTCCAGTTCGGTGCGGTTGGCGGCGATCTCCTCGGCCACCAGCCGGCGCAGTTCGGCCAGCGGCCGGCCGGACAGCCGGGCGTTCAGGTAGTTGCTGGCCTGCTGCAGGGCCGAGGGCGGCAGGCCGGGTGGCGTCTCGATCACCCGGTTTTCCACCTGCCCATCCGCGTTCACCAGCACCACCAGCGCTCGGCCGGGTCCCAGGGGAACGAATTCGATGTGCTTCACCGCGCCTTCCGACTTCGGCGCCAGGACCAGTCCGGCAGCGGCGGACAGACCGGACAGCAGGGAACTGGCCTCGGCCAGGGTGTCTTCCAGGCTTCGGCCGGACGCGGCCAGCGCGGCGGAGATCGACACGCGTTCGTCTTCGGTCAGGTCGCCGAAGTTCAGGAGGCCATCGACGAAGAGACGGAGGCCCTGGTCGGTGGGCAGGCGGCCGGCGGAGGTGTGGGGGGCGAACAGCAACCCGGCGTCGGTCAGGTCGGCCATCACGTTGCGGATGGTGGCGGGCGACAGGGTCATGGGCAGGCGGCGAGCCAGCGTGCGGGAGCCGACGGGTTCGCCGGTGGCGACGTATTGCTCGACGATTTCGCGGAGGACGGCCGCCGACCGGGCGTCGAGACCGGGGGGCAGCGGCGGCGGTGCCGCCGGGAATGGCTGCGTCCGTCCGTGGAAGTGCGGGAAGCGGTTGGACGGTGGGATGGGCATGTTCATCGGTTGTGCTCCAACGGATGAGGGTAGGGAGTGGGAGAGGGATGGTCAATTGAATCAGTTGATTGATATGGCAGAGACGACCACGGTGGCATATGTTGATTTTCGCCTTAAATGTAGATTCGATACGATATTCGATCATCGACGCGCTCCAATGGCACTAGACGGTTGGCTACGCATTCCGCGCGGCATCGCAAAGCATCGTGAGGTTGGACGCCGTGGCAGGGTCGTAGCGACGGCACGGGTGGACATGTTCTGGATCAGAGGATAGAGGCCCTTACCCTTGACTTGGGTATTACGTGTCGCGGTGCTTCGATGAGTACCCGGTGGGGAGAGGGAGACCAATTGCAACGCGGAACACGGATAGAGTGGTTGGACGGCCTGCGAGGAATCGGGGCTGTTCAAGTCTGCCTGTTTCATCTCAGCCCGGCATTCGGCTTTGACGCTCCTTACGGTCCCGCATTAGTGGCGTTTGACGGGCAACTTGCCGTTTTTATCTTCTTCTTCATTAGCGGTGTGGGGCTCGCAGGGTGGGCGAATAGCGACTTTCCCCGCTGGACACGGTTAATTGTGGCTCGCGCCGCACGGCTATTCATCCCAAGCATGGCTGCATGCCTGTTTGCCTTCGGGGTATGGATAATCCTATTGCCCTTCAGCCCACAAGTATGCGGCCTTTTGCCAGCATCCAAATTGACCGCATCCGTGGCAGCGAAGTTTCTCACTGATATTTTTATGTTCATGCCCTTGCTCGGGCATCGGGACAGCTCATTATTCTTGAATGTTCCGTGGCTTGGTATGCTGATAAGGCAGCACGCCTTCACTATTGGACCTCTCTGGACCATTAGTATAGAATTTTATGGCAGCCTCGTTGTTTTAACCCTTGCCGCGTCAAAGCGATTTTCCAAGTGCGTTGTGATTTTAGCAGTTTTTATTGCACTTCTTCTAACACTACGGTCGATTCTGTTTCCGTTCGTCGTTGGCTTTGTGATGTTTCATGCTCGTAATCGCATTCGGTTTAACATGCCAATTCTTGTCACCCTTGCAGTTCTGTCAGGAGGTTTTTTTATCTCGATTGCGGCGTCAAACAATGTCTATTTTTCCTGGGCTGAGTGGATTGCGCGTGTTAGCTTCATGGTTCCTGCGCAATCTTCGTACTCCGTGCAAAAATGCGCTGCCGCCCTGCTAATATTCTGCGTGATTTTTCTGTCGCCTGAGGCTAAAATGCTTCTTTCCAATAGATTTTTCCGATTCCTGGGAAGTGTTTCTTTCCCTCTATATCTTACACATTTCCCGTTACTCATGATTTTTTGGGCAACGGATAGATTTTTGCTGGCGCGCGGTATGCCAACCAAGGCCACCGTTTATTTATCTCTGGTTCCCTACACGCTGTGCTTGTGCGCCGCGATTGCTATCTTCAGGCAAATAGATACATTGTCGATAAATGCATCCCGTGCAATCGTGGGACGCCGCCGTACAGATCGGGCCACGATCCCCCAAGAGCAGGCCGATTTAGCCGCCTGATCGTATTGAAGTCGCTGACTTGTGGATAGTGCTTCATTCCCGCCCACAGGATGCCGCCTGATCCTATTTCATCTTGCGCACTACCACCGTGCCGGACATGTCGGGAATAGGGATGACTAATTCATCCTTGTTGGCAAAAAATTCGTCAACTGCCTTTTCGACACCTTCCCAGTACAAGGACGTGTAGTCGTGCATAATTAAAAAGCCACCAGGAACAAGGCGCGGCCAGAAAAATTCGAGAGCAGCACAGAATGGCTTGTACAGATCGCAATCCAGATGCACCAGACAGAATTGTGTATCATCTGGCACCTGGGCAGCAGTCTCGGGAAAATAACCTCGTATGAAGTGAGCATGGTCACCCGGTACATTTTCCTTAGCCTGGTCGAACGAGGTATCAGCGTAGCCACCGCGATGTTTGACCTCATCACCAACCAAGTCTTGCTCCGAGAATCCCTCAAACGTATCGAACAGATAGATCTGTTTATCGAGGCGTTTGGCCGCTCGGGCTAACACGCTCGCCGAATTTGCCTTATCGACCCCCAGTTCAGCCATGTCGCCGGTAAGTTTGGATACGGAAATAAAATCGATAACAAGACAAAGAAAATAAAATCGCGCACGATCATATCCATATTTGGGGCTTCGCCGCACAAAACCAACAACATCCTCTGCCGGGCGCATCACGCCACCCCGCGCAATGTAGGTATCGTAGTTGTCCGTGTAGCGCTGCGGCGCCCCTGCCAAATATGGACCGGGCGGCAGGAACCAATCGGGCATCATGTCATCGGCGTTCAATGTCGGCCGCAAGGCAACGCGCCAGGCTTCGACCTTGTCCTTGAGATCGGCAAGTTCAGACCGAGCGGCGTCCCGTTGTTCGAATAGCCGCCGAACCGACGGGACCATCAAAGCAGCTTGCTTCACAGCATGTCGCAGCATAGAGTTACTTCTCACAATAGTTGGGTGTCGACGAATTCAGCAATTGATCCGCCAGAATTTTCGAAAAGCCGGTGAAGTCGAACACTCGCATCACATGCGATCTCACCTTGAACTAGAAGTTTGCCGGCCCTCCGATCGGTCGTCAACTGGAGCGCTACACGGCCGGTAGGCCGGAGCGCTGCTTCATCGCAGGCAGGTCTGTCAAGCGACCTCCATCAACTTCGCGGCGATCGAGATGCCGAAGGATGGCATCGGCCACCGCTTCCGGAGATGTCTCCGACAAGCAGATCGGCTCCTTGAAGCCGCGTGGGCAGTTGATCATCCAATCCTTGGTGGTCCACCAACAACCGCCACAAACACGCGGAGCGATATTGATGTTTTCATCGTACCCGAAATAGGCGGCAGGAGTCGGCCCGAACATGACGCACGAGACAGTGCCCACACATGCGGCGAGATGCACAAGGCCGGTCTCACTGTCAATATGGAGCATGCTGCCAGATAGGATTGCCGCGACATCGGCAAGCTTTGTCTCGCCGATCAGTTGCACGTCGACCCCCTCAATCGGTTGGCTGGTCTGCGAGCCGAGTTGCACCACGAACAGATCGCCACGGCGGGCGCGCAGTATTTTCAGAAGTTCAGCGAAATGAGGATAGGCTTTTGTTGACCTACTCACCAAGTCAGCGGTGGAATGGAATTCCGCATCGAATCCATTGTGAATCGTTAGATAAGGGCGCTGTAGCAGACCCAATTTTTGGCTCAAGGATTCATCGAACGCAATTTCCAACCTGTGTCCACCGTAGGGAATACCGGACATCGCACTGACAAAATTATTCCGATTCAAATTTGTAAACATCGCTTTGGCACCGAGGGATCCGTCGAGATAAGGGTGGACGGAAATGATCTCGTTCAAGTGGCGAGAGTGACGAAACCGATCAATATTCTGACATATACTTACCAATTTGGGCCACTCTCTATTAATTCTGCCCCATTTGATATATTCATATTGTATCGTAATAAATTGCGTCACCGTCATCGCCAGTCCATAATATTTGTAATTCTGCCTATCATTCCAAGAAAAATAGTCATCGTAGCATCGATTGAACTGAGCCATCGTGCTGAAAATCCATCTGGCCACCTCTGGCCTGGAGCTGTAGACATCGAAGCGGAACTCACCAGCCGCGGCAATCAGATCACGAATATGTCGGGCGGCAATCAAGTGATCCCCGATACCACCACCAACTCTGAAGGCAATCATTCCCTCGGCCGCATCTGGTCTATCGGTCTCAAGAAATGCCGATTCCGGGCGCGTGGCCGGAAAATCGCCCAGTAGAATTCTACCAGCCCGGCGAAACCGCTGAGCAACCCGATAAAACGCGCGAACCAACCAAAATATAAGTCGGCCCAACGCACTACCGCGCAAACCGAGAGTGTCATAGGTCTTGATGAACCTATCCCGAAGCATCAAACGCACCCTTTCATAGTTACCCCGAGGTGCTCGAGAATGACTAGCCGTGGCGTGTCTATTCCACATGCCGACTTTTGTCGGAAAGGGACCTTCGCAATCAAAAACATGTGATTGGCATTTTCAGGCCCATTCGCTCACCGATGGCCTTGCGAACCATAGCCCTCCGCACGCCTTACGAACATGTCTGGTTCGAAATACCAGAAATGCGACGAAGGGCCACTTTAGTGCCGTGGTCACACCGCCATGGCCGGAATCATGTCCCCCCAACCCTCGACCACACCTCACCGTACCAACGCAAGACGCTTCCATACCTATATTTGCGACCCATGGTTGAAAACCAAGCCCGTTGAGGTTTAATGGCATCAAGGGTCGAACTGGCCTGCTGACTTTCGGGCCAGGTGTTCCGCGCGACCATTGCTAAGAAGACGATACGCTAGGTGGTGGACCGGTCGTAAACTAAATGCCATCTAAAAATTCGGATAGTAACGAAATCGTGAGCGGCAAACGCCGGCTCCTATTGAAATAGGAAGCAATATTATCGGCATCACGGCAAGACGTCCCGGATAGCGTAAGCGTCTTTCACTCGTAAGTGGTAGCGACATGCGTCATCAATTCACCCGATTTGGGCTACCCCATCATGCAAGTGGGTGTTATGGGAGAGGCGAATCAGGTAACGAAGCGAGGTCATGAAATCTCGTTCGACTCAGTGTTCACGTAATTGTCAGATATAATAAAGGGCTGAATGACTGCTATTTCGCAAACGGCGCAGCGTGCCAAACGTGTTGCCCGGATTTATCGGGACATGCGCGAACAAACCGGTAACCCGTTTTCCGCCCTATATTATGTCGCCCGTCTGATCACGCAAAGGTTGCCCGTTGCTGCCCGCCAGGCCCGCAGCGTTGCGCGACACAAAGCGGACGTCCAAAAAATCATGGACATGAGGACAAAAGCAGGGAATCAAATGCCGTTCCTCGGCATCAAATTCACCGGTGGCCTGGGGGACGCCCTTGTTGTCGCCCGGTTCCTGCGCGACTTGTCCGCCCATGTCGGCGGCTTCGATTTCGACATCTACTGTAGCCAATCAGGACGAGCGCAGTGGGTATTTGGCGCGGTTGAGGGCCTGCGTGATTGTTACGACGATCTTTTGTTCGACTTTACCCTGTCCGACTACGACCTGGCGGCCCGGGTCAATCAATTCGTGACGTTTTACGAAAACTCGGCGCGTTGGACGCACCTCCGTTCACATCCCAAGCTTGTGGAAGCCGCATGCAACGCGATCCGATTTCGTCCGACAATTGAGCCGTTTATTGAGAATCATCCATACATGGATAGCTACCTCGCGCAAAAGGCCGTTTATGCCAATCGCAACCGCGCTGATTTCCTTCATAGCATGGTCGGCATACCCTATGGCGGCGATCGTCTGAATCTGCCGGTGACCGCCGGAATGGCAGAGCGGCATGGCCTGACACCAGGCCGCTACGTCACGATTCACAACGGCTTCGATCCAGATTTCTTCACCGCAAGCGGTCAAGCGACAAAATGTTATCCGCATTTTGGGGCCGTCGTGGCACTGCTGCGGCAGAAACGGCCCGATCTTCGGTTTGTCCAAATCGGCGTCGCGACCAGCCAGCCGCTGGACAACGTCGACCTCAATCTCATCGACCAAACCTCCCTGAAGGAGGCCGCGGGGCTGATTGGCGGTGCACTTTTGCACGTCGACAATGAAGGCGGCCTTGTCCACCTCGCACGCTGTCTTGGCGTGGACAGTTGTGTTGTCTTCGGGCCGACGCCGTCCAATTACTTTGGCTATGCCGGAAACGTGAACATCGACCCGACGTTTTGTGGCGGGTGCTGGTGGAACAATAAAACCTGGATGGACCAATGCCCGCGTGGCTTCCAGACGGCGCGCTGCATGACGGAGCAATCCCCCCAATCCGTCGCGGTCGCAATCGATCGGCATTTGTCTGGGAAAGCCGCATCCCGGCAGGCCATCCAGGACAAGCCCAGGCTGGTACGCCCGATAACCGGCACCGTCTGGTCGGCCGAACAGGCGCTACCGGACCAGGCCGACACGGGCCACAACGCAAAATGGGCAAGCCATGTGACCACCCGTTGAGGCGGCCCCGAAAGCCGGTCTAACCCTGCCCGTACAAGGCCACGGCGTTGTTCAGGAAGAAATCCCGCTTCTTCTGCTCGGGCAGCGGCATGGGCAGCACCTGGGTCGGATCATCGTAATCCCAATGCGGGTAATCGGTCGCGAACAGCAGCCGGTCCCAGCCGATCCAGTCGATGGCGTCCAGCACGTGGGCGCGATTCGCTGGCTCCTCCATCGGCTGGGTCGTCAGCCAGACGTGGTCGTGGATGTATTCGGACGGCAGCCGCTTCAGGTGCGGTGTTTCCACCTTCAGCCGGTTCCGGATCTTGTCTAGCCGCCATGCCAGTGACGGTACCCAGGCGAAACCGGCCTCGATCAGCACCAGGCGCAGATTGGGCACACGCTCGAACACACCCTCGATCACCATGGAGGTCAGGAACGACTGGCTGGACTGCGCGTGGCCGACCATGTCCTCGATATAGTAGGATGGCCAGCCGGCACCGCTGACGGGATACCCGCCGAAGCCGAACGCATGCACGCCGACCGGCAGCCCGGCCGCGGCGGCGGCTTCATATACCTTCCAGTAGCGCTTCTGACCGGGTGGTTCACTTGTGCGGCTCAGCATCAGCACCTGCACGAAATGCGGGTTGGTGGCGTAAAGTTCGATTTCCGCGACTGCCGCCTCGGCATCTTCGTACGGGACGACGATGGAACCCTTCAGCCGCGGCTCCGGCTGCAGCCACTCGTGCAACTGCCATTCGTTCATGGCGTGGCAGACCGCGGCACCAAATTCGCGGTTTTGGTAGCTTTGCCCGTTGTCGCCGGTGGCGTTCAGGATGCCGAGCACGCAGTTATTATTGTCGAGTAGCTGTTCGCGCATGAATGGCAGTGAGCTTCCGGGCCGCCCACCCGCCGGCCACGCATCGCGGCGGGACGCGTTCGGTTGGCCCTTCGGATAGGCTGGCCCCGCCTGATATGCCTGCCGGGGGCGAGACCCGAACATCTGCATATGCTCAATCCAGCGGGCCGAGAGATACGGATGCAGCGCCTTGTCGTTGTTGCGCTGTGGATGGATATCGCAGTCGGCGGTCGCCAGCTTCGACTGATTGGCCGGCTGCGGCAGCGGCCTGGACGTAACCTGGACGTTCATCGCACCATCTCCGTCAAGCGGGCAGCGGTGGCCCGCAACTCGATTTCGTCCATCATGCGCCACATCGGGGAAAATCGCCAGGGCCGCGGCCTTCCCGGGGCATGGTCGTTGCAGAGGCGATGTCGCCGCTTTCGCGAAGGCGATGACGTGGGCAGGATGGACGCATGCCATCGCCCACCGTCGCGACGAGTCGTCGCAAGAAAGCCCCGGAGTCGCCAGAGGGTTCCCGCAAGCGCAAGCGGTCCGTTCCATCCAAGGCGTCTGCCCGCACGCGCCTCGCGACGCGGCGTCTGGGACCGATCGCGGTTATTGCGGCCGGGGTCTTTTTGGTCGCCTACATCCTCGACTGGAACTCTGTCACCGCGCTGATGTGGGCTTGCCTGGACGGCGAGTTTGGCCTGCTCTCGTCAATCGTATCCTTCGGCGTTTTGTTCCTGCTCGTTTTTGCCATTGCCCTTATATGGCAGCGCCCGATGCCTGAGCCGGCCGCCAAAGCTGGCCGGAAGACCCGCCAGACCGTCGCAAAGCCAAAAAAAGCCGTGCCAGCACAACCCGAGGAGGCGATCCCACCCGACGTGCAGCCTGCCGCCGTCGACATCGGCCCAAAAAGCCCGCGCAAACCGAAGGTGACACAGGGCTGACGCCAACGGTGGCGGGAAAGGCCGAAGCGACATCGCTGTGGACCTTGGATCATATATCTTTCTTGCCGTATCTCCATAATCTCGATATTTTTGGGCCACCGAGCGAAGGCATAAGCGTCGGGGCGGAATAGATGGAACGTGAGAGAACGCTGGCCACGTCGATCTATGGCCAACTGCGTCGTGACATCCTGCGCGGCGTGTTCCGGCCTGGAGAGAAACTGCGGATCGAAGCGTTATCCGATCGTTTCAGCGTTGGCGCGACGCCACTGCGGGAAGCACTGAATCGCCTGTCGGCTGAGGACCTGGTGCTGCGTGTCGACCAGCGCGGGTTTCGGGTGGCGCCGGTCAGCCTGGACGATCTCGCGGAACTGACGACAACGCTCTGCTGGATCAGTGAACGCGGGCTGCGGGAGGCGATCAAAAATGGCGACACCGCCTGGGAAGACGGGATCGTCCTCGCCGCATATCATCTGTCCCGGGTGCCGCGTGACGGCGTGGAAGGCTATCGTTCGTTCAATCCGGAATGGGAACAACGCCATCGCGACCTGCATCGGGCAATGCTGCGGGCGTGCGGATCGCGGTGGCTGCTGGATTTCTATGCGCTGCTGGTCGATCGGCACGATCGCTACAAATACCTTGCGGCCGCCGAGGCGATCGAACGCCGC
This sequence comes from Acidisphaera sp. S103, assembly GCF_009765975.1. Classification (GTDB taxonomy): domain Bacteria; phylum Pseudomonadota; class Alphaproteobacteria; order Acetobacterales; family Acetobacteraceae; genus Rhodopila. The sequence continues at coordinate 169,358 of NZ_LMUJ01000060.1, forward strand.
GACACCGCGGCCGAACACCGCGATATCGTCGCGGCAGTTCTGGCCCGCGATGCGGAGCGCGCCGTGATGCTGGCCAACGAACACATCCGCCTGACCGGGGAAATCATCCTGCGGTCCAAAAATCCGCACATGACAGCCGGCACCACGCGCGCGCCCGCCCAATCGTCAGTTCCCATCAGACCGCACCGGAGCCCGCATGCTTGACATCCCCGTTCTTATTGTCGGTGGCGGACCGGTCGGTCTTTCCGCGTCCATTCTTCTGTCACAACACGGGGTGCGTTCCCTGCTCGTCGAGCGCCACCCCGGCACCTCGCTCGTCCCCAAGGCTCGGGGTATCAATGCGCGAACGATGGAGGTTTACCGTCAATGCGGTGTCGAGGCGGCGGTGCGCGCCGCCGGGTTGGCGCCCCAGAGCATCGGCCTGGTGGTCTGGACCGAGAGCCTGGCTGAAAAAGAGATCGAGCGCCGTATTCCCGGGCGGGCCACGCCGAAGAATCAGGCGATGACGCCAGTCCTGAACTGCCTTTGCGCGCAGGATGACCTGGAACCGGTTCTCCGGCGCTTCGCCGAAGCACAGGCACCGGGGCAGCTTCGTTTCAATACGGAGTTGACCGATATCCGGCAGGATGCGGGCGGTGTGGACGCCGTGGTGACCGACAGGCTGACCGGCACCGAAACGCCGGTCCACGCGCAGTACGTCATCGCGGCGGACGGCGCACAGAGCCGTATCCGGCGGATGCTGGATGTGCGGATGATCGGCCGGGAGAACGTCTACGATAGCGTCAACATCCTGTTCAACGCCGATCTGCGGCCGTGGACGGCGCATCGGCCGGCGGCGTTGTATTTCGTCGAACAGCCGGATCTACGGGCCACGTTCCTGACGATCAACGCCCACGATCGCTGGAGTTTTCTGATCCATAGTATCAAACATTACGGTTACACCGCCGGCGACTTCACCCCCGAACGGTGTACGGCGCTGATCCGGCAGGCGGTGGGGATTCCGGATCTACCGGTCACCGTTCTGGGTGTCAGCGCCTGGGAAGCGTCCGCGCATGTTGCCGATCGCTATGGTCACGGCCGCATCTTCCTGGCTGGCGACGCGGCGCACGAGATGCCTCCCACGGGCGGTTTTGGTCTCAACACCGGTGTGCAAGACGTTCACAACCTGGCGTGGAAGTTGGCCGCGGTGCTGCACGGCCAGGCGGATGCTTCGTTGCTGGAAACGTATCATCCGGAACGGCAACCGCTTGGAATAGCGATTACCCAGGCCAGCCTGGAAAACTCCTTGTCCATGGGTCGGACGTCCCGGCAAGAAGCCGCGAAACTGCCACGCGCGGAATTTCTCAGCGAGCAGGGGCTGATTTTCGGAGCGTCCTATGAATCGGCAGCGGTGATTCCCGACGGCACGCCGCTGCCGGATATCGCCGATCCGGTCACACAGTACATGCCATCGGCGCGGCCCGGGTGCCGTGCGCCACATGCCTGGCTGGATCGCAGTGGCGACAGGATCTCGACCATCGATTTGTTTGGACCGCGTTTCGTCCTGTTGACCGGTCCGGCCGGCGGCAATTGGCGCGCCGCGGTTCAGGCACTTTCGACCCCATCGCGGCCGCCCCTGGTTGCGTATATGATCGGCGACGACCTGACGGATCCCGATGGTGTCTGGCAGGCGGTGTACGGAGTCGATGACGGTGGCGCCGTGCTGGTTCGACCCGATGGCCAGGTGGCCTGGCGTTCCCGAGGCGGTTGTGCCGACGCTGGATCGGTCCTTCAATCGGCGTTCGATGCCGTGCTTTGCCGAACCGCGGAGCGAATGCGATGAAGCTGGCCGACGCCCTGGCACAATGGCATGAATTCTACGGGTTGGTCGGCACTGCCTCGGCGACGATGGTCGGTCTGCTGTTTGTCGCCGCGTCGGTCGGCACCGGTGTTTTCAGCGGCGATCGGCGAGCGCCGCTGCGTGTGTTCCTGTCCGCCAGCGTGGTGAATTTCAGCAGCGTCCTGGGAGCGTCCGTGGTGCTTTTGGCGCCGGTGGAAAATTGGCTGGTGCTTGGTGGGCTGGTCACTGGCTGCGGGTTGCTGGGATTGCTGCACGCCTGTCTGGCCTTGCGTGACACCGTGACCGACGGATTGATCGCCAAGATCGACCTGGAGGATACCGTCTGGTATCTGGTCATGCCGATCGTCGGATATCTGCTCGTGGCCGGATCGGGAGCTGCCCTGGCTCTACAACTGGATCAGGGATGCACCGCGCTTGCCGTGTCGACGGGACTGCTGCTGGCCGTCGGCATCCACAATGCCTGGGATATCACCGTGTGGAGCATCACGCGGCGCCGCGAATAATCGAGTCGGTACCAACACGGCAGCCCTGCGTCACCGCAGCGCACAAAAACCTTGCAATCCCGACACCCCTGGCCGATATACCGGCTGTCTTTCCGTGATTGCGTGATTAGCGGGCGGTTTCTCTCGTCCGAAATTCCGGAAATTTCCATCCGAAAACCGTTCGTCCCCATTTAATCGCGCGGGGCGGCGAACTTTCAGGCGCTTGTCGTCCACATAACCGTGGCGGGCGCTGGAGCACACCTACGTCTTGACCCAAACTACTTTTACGGCACTCGGCCTGTCCGAGCCGTTGTTGCGCGCCCTCGAGACACGCAAGTTCGAAACCCCCACCCCGATTCAGGCCGATACCATCCCTGCCCTGCTAGCAGGCAAGGATTTGCTTGGCGTAGCCCAGACCGGCAGCGGCAAGACCGCCGCGTTCACCCTGCCCATCCTGCAGCATCTCGCTGCCCAGCAGATCCGCCCGGCGCCATTCGTGACGCGTGCGGTGATCCTGGCGCCGACCCGCGAACTGGCCCTGCAGATCGACGAAACCGTCCGCGCGCTATCCATTAACCTGCGCCTGCGCACCGTGGTCATCATCGGTGGCGCGTCTCGCTTTAAGCAGGTCGAAGCCATGCGCCGCGGCGCCGACATCGTGATCGGCACCCCCGGCCGCGTGTGCGACCTGATGCAGACCCGCGAACTGCAACTCGGCGCTGTCACCCACTTCGTGCTCGACGAAGCTGATCGGATGCTGGACCTTGGCTTCATCAAGGACATCCGCCGCATCGTCGCCGCGCTGCCACCGCGCCGGCAGTCCTGCTTGTTCTCGGCCACCATGCCGGCCGAGGTCGCCAGTCTGGCGAACAGCCTGCTGCGTGACCCGATCCGGGTGGAAATCGCCCGCAAGGAAGAGACCGCGCCGAAGATCGAGCAGTTCGTCCATCATCTGGCACAGAGCGGCAAGCAGTCACTGCTGCTGTCCATGTTGCAGGATGAGGCCCTGTCGCGGGTGATCGTCTTCACCCGCACCAAGCATGGCGCCAACAAGGTCGCCAGCGTGCTGGAGAATGCCGGCATCCAGGTCAATGCCATCCACGGCAACAAAAGCCAGCCGCAACGTGAAAAGGCCCTGCGGGACTTCCGCTCCGGCCGCGCGCGCGTTCTGGTCGCCACCGACATCGCGGCGCGCGGGATCGATGTGACGGGGATTTCCCATGTCATCAACTTCGATCTGCCCGTCGAGGCGGAAAGCTATGTCCACCGTATCGGCCGCACCGCGCGGGCCGGCGCCGCGGGTATCGCGATCTCCTTCTGCGATCCGTCGGAGCGGGCCGTGCTGCGGCAGATCGAGCGGCAGATGAACTACTCCATCACCGTGGTCGGTGACGCCCCGCCGCCGATGTCGCAACAGCCGAAGCGCCCCAGCGCGCCCGGCCAGGCGCAGCGCCGGCGCTACAACGATCGCGGCAACCGGGGCATGCGCTCCGCCGCGTAACCCTCCTACCGTCATGGCGGGCGCATGCCCGCCATCCACGCCTTTGCTCGTCTCAATATGGCGGAGCTTGAGTGACCACCCTCTACATCGACGGCGACGCCTGCCCGGTCCGCGACGAAGTCTATCGCGTCGCGGACCGTCTGGGCTTGCCCGTTTTCGTCGTGGCCAATGGGTCTCGCCCAATTCGTCCCACCGGGCGGCCGAACGTGACCATGATCACTGTCGAGGCAGGCGCCGACATCGCCGACGACTGGATCGCCGAACGGGTGACCAGGGCGGACGTGTGCATCACCAGTGACATTCCCCTGGCGTCCCGCTGCCTGGCCAAAGGCGCCCGAGCGGTGGCGTCCAACGGCAAGGTGTGGACGCCGGACAATATCGGCAGCGCACTGGCCGGCCGCGAGATCGGCCGCCATCTGCGGGAGATGGGGCTGAACACGGGCGGCCCAGCGCCGCTGACGAAACAGGACCGCTCGCACTTCCTCAGCGCATTGGATACCCTGGTGCGGGCGGCGCAGCGGGAGCGGATCGCATGACGGACAGGGTTCTTGGCGTATTGGGCGGCATGGGTCCGCTGGCAAGCGCGCAGTTCATGCTGCGGCTGACGCTGCTGACGCCCGCTGCCCGCGATCAGGATCATATCCCGGCCGTGCTATGGTCCGATCCCCGCGTGCCGGACCGCGGTGCCGCTCGCTTGGGTACCGGACCCAGTCCGCTGCCCTGGCTGATGCGCGGCATCAACGGCCTGCGCGCCGCCGGTTGTGGTACCATCGCCATCCCCTGCAACACCGCGCATGGCTGGTTCGAGCCGATGGTCCGGGACGCCGGCGTGCCGATCCTGCACATCGTCGATGCCGCGGCGACCGACCTGCGGCGCATCGGGATCGCGGGTGGTACCATCGGCCTGATGGGTACCGCCGCGACTCTGGCGATGAAGCTTTACCAGGATCGGTTGAACGCACAGGGATGGGATATAATCGAACCTGAGCCCCAACAGATGGAACGCCTCGTTACGCCGGCGATTGCGTCGGTGAAGGCAAATCGTGTGGCCGAGGCTTACCTGCCGCTTGCCGAGGTGGTGAACAGTCTCGCATCCCGCGGCGCGTTGGCGGTGGTGCTGGGCTGCACGGAGATCCCACTCGGTATCCAGGCCGGGCCGGCCGATGGATTGCGTGTCCCGGTCGTGGATACGATCGACGCGCTGGCTCGCGCCGCGATTGCCTGGGCTCGGCCGGGAACTGTCGGCTAAGGACGTCATATCTGCCTGATTGGTGAAAAAAGCGGGAGTTGGTGCTGAGTTACGCTGTCAAGGAACTGTTCCTCACGGTGCAGGGCGAGGGTGCCAATATCGGGCGCGTCGCCGTCTTTATCCGCTTCGCCGGCTGCAATCTTTGGTCCGGGCGTGAGCAGGATCGCGCGAAGGCGGTTTGCCAATTCTGCGACACTGATTTCGTCGGGGGGGAGCGCTTCGCCTCGGCCGAGATATTGGCTGACGCCGCGGTGACGGCATGGCAGGCCAAGACGCCGGGTGGCCGCATGGTGGTCCTGACCGGTGGGGAGCCGCTTCTGCAGGTGGATGCGGCTTTGATCACGGCACTGAAGCAACGTGAGTTCACCGTCGCGATAGAAACGAATGGGACGCAACCGATCCCGGCACCGATCGATTGGGTGTGCGTCAGCCCGAAGGCGGGCGCACCATTGGTGCTTGATCAGGCGAACGAATTGAAGCTGGTCTATCCACAGGTTGGTGCGGCGCCGGAGCAATTCGTGGACTTTCCTGCCGGCTATCACTGGCTGTCGCCGATGGATGGCCCCGATCGCGGCGCCAACACCGAGGCCGCTGCCGCTTATTGTTTGGCCCATCCACGATGGCGACTGGCGATCCAGGCACATAAGAGCTGGGGACTGCCGTAAGGCCCACCGTTACCAGGTCATAAAGTGTTTCAAGTGCGCGGAGTCGTGGCGGTCGTTCGCGTGATTCGTATCGGTGAAGTGGTTGCAGGACGTAAATTGCGAACTTCATCTCGGCACTTCGGCCGACCGCCGTCGCGCTTGGCTGCACCAAGCTTTCGCTGGGCATCCAAGCGTGATGGGTTGCGGTTCCGGCCTGGGCACGGCCGCGTGTCGGCTGATTTCCACGCCTGTCGCGGCTAGTTTTTTTGTTATGATTCGGCACCTTGCACGACCTGAAATATATATAGCGTTTCCGTAATGTGTGGCAGATTGTCGACTATTACTGTAGGTCGACGGCTACTCGGGTATCTCGTCAGCCGGGTGTGGCGGTTCGCCGTCGTTGCCAGCCATGAGCCGGCCGAGTGCCGCCAAGGCCACCCGCTCAGCGAAGCCTCACGCTCGCTTTTCTTGAACAGGCGCACGCCAGAAAAGCAGCGATAACTGCGATCCCACCCACGCGGCCGTCATCGATATCCGCAGGCCGCGGCCCTAAGGGCTCGCCGGGGAATAAGCGAATTGTCTGGCGAACGCCGCCGGCCTCTCATCGTCATGGCAGGCGAAGGCCCGCCATCCACGCCTTGCTGTGTAGGTCTCGGAAAAGGCGTGGATGGCAGGCCTACGCCTGCCATGACGGGACTGGGCGACAGTGCCAACATCGAAGCGTTTGTTTATGCACGAAGCCTAAGGCTGGCCTTCACCAAAATTCGTACCGAATCACAAAATATCGACCCTCCTGAAACCAATTTGAAACCGACCGTGGGCGTCAATCACTGCCTCGTACATCATCGGGCAACATCATGATCAATCTCTTTCAGTCCGCCGCGAATCCCGAGGTGTTCGGCTTCACCCGGGACGCCACCGGCCAGAATCTGCCTGAAAAATTCGCACCTTGGCGGAAGTCCGATCGGGGCGGATCGCTCTATCTCGGCATCGGTGAATCCTCGGCGCAGCTTGGTCCCGCCGATCCGGTCGTTCGCGCCGTCCAGACCCAAGGCTTTTATTTGGTGGGGACGCAATCCCGAGGGCCGATGGACCGATGGAAGCGGCAATGGCGCAACGCCGGGTGAACCCGATCCGGTCCGGATGGTTTTATGCGGGCGCTTTGATTTGCGCGAGCTGACGTTGCGATTTCGTGCGGTTAGGTGGCCATCCAACGCTTCGTTTCGTTGCATGGCCGCTACGGTAATCGATGATCTTGGGCATCGCCTTGGCGTCCTCTGGTTAATCGGCGGAATATCCCGATCGTGACAGATTTCCTTACGGATCAGTCAGGAGTTGGTGGTAAGAGATCACGCCTGAGGCTGAACCAGGAGATCGAACGATGGAAGACGCGGCTTCGGTCACAACCCTTTTCCCCGGCCAGTTGACGGTTTGCACGTACGGGGGGTTCGCTCCGGTCTGCTACAAGAACCCAGCCGGCCAGCTTATCGGCCTGGACGTCTCGTTCCTGACCCGATTCGCCGAGAGCCTGGGCCTGGCGATCGTGACGATTGAAAAACCGTTCAAGGATATCTGGACATGGCCGGGTGAGGACGAGTGCGACATCGCCGGGGCAGGCGTCATGCAACGGGATGACCGGCCGACAGGTCCGTGCGCGTCCTGGAGCGACGCCTATTTTCAGGTCAACAGATCACTGCTGGTCAGGGCCGGGGATAAATCGGCATTCGATGACTATGAACATCTGGTTGGGAAAAAGATCGTCGTGACCGGTAAATCGACCGCCGATATCGACGCGCAAAAACGCTATCCCCACTGCAGGCTCCTGTACGTCGACATCGTCGCCGAGGACCATCCGGATGCTCAGGAGTACATCGTCAAGACGCTTCTGGCGAAGCATGATGCCGACGCCTTCGGGGAAGGCGACGTCAGCAACCAGTACCTCGCCAACAAATACGGCAAGGACATCCCGGGTGGGCTGGCCCTGGCGGACGTCCATGCGATCGACGGTCTAACGGAGACGTTCAACTTCATCGTGCGCAACGCCAGTTCCGGGATGCTCGGCCGGCTGAATACTTTCATCGCCAAGAACAAAGGGTGCTACGCAGCCAAGTCGTAAGAACCGGACGAAGTCCCGTTATCCGCGCTCATACCAGCCGCGGCTTGCCTTGACGATCCGCACCACGGTCAGCATGACCGGCACTTCGACCAGCACGCCGACGACCGTTGCCAGGGCCGCGCCCGACTGAAAACCGAACAGTGCGATCGCCGTCGCCACGGCCAGTTCGAAGAAATTGCTGGCCCCGATCAGGGCGGAAGGCCCGGCGACGCACCACTCGACTCCCAGCGTCCGGTTCAGCCAGTAGGCAAGACCGGCATTGAAGTAGACCTGAATCAGGATCGGCGCCGCCAGCAGCGCGATCACGATCGGCTGGCGCATGATCTGTTCGCCTTGCAAACCGAACAGCAGCACCAGCGTCAGAAGCAGAGCCGACAGCGACAACGGCCCCAGGGTGCGCAAGGTACGCCCGAGCGCCACTTGTCCGCCGTTTGTCAGCAAGCCTCGCCGCCAAAGCTGTGCGACGATCACCGGCACGACAATGTACAGCACCACGGACAGAATCAGCGTATCCCATGGCACCGTGATCGAGGACAGGCCGAGCAGCAGCGCCACCAGCGGTGCGAAGGCAACGACCATGATGGTGTCGTTGAGCGCGACCTGCGACAGGGTGAAATGCGGCTCGCCATCCACCAGATTTGACCAGACGAACACCATGGCGGTGCAAGGGGCCGCGGCCAGCAAGATCAATCCCGCGATATAGCCATCGATCTGGCCGGCGGGCAGCAGCGGCCGGAACAGATGGTCGATGAACAGCCAGCCTAGCAGCGCCATGGAGAATGGTTTGACCAGCCAGTTGACGCCGACCGTCGTTGCAATCCCGCGCCAATGGTCTCGCACCTGCCCCAGCGCGGCCAGATCGATCTTCAGCAGCATCGGAACGATCATCAGCCAGACCAGCACGGCGATCGGCAGGTTGACCTGCGCCACCGTTGCTGCGCCGAGCACATGAAACACACCCGGTATGGCCTGCCCGAGGGCGATGCCGACAACGATGCACAGCGCGACCCAGATCGTCAGGTAGCGCTCGAACGTTCCCATGGAAGCCGCCTTGTTCGGCGCGAGGGTGACGGCGTCGCTCATGATGCGTATTCCTCGGGCGAGTCGGGGCGCATGCGGCCGATTGCTTCGACCTGACGCGTCAGCGACATGCGATCCAGGGAAGCAACGGGAAGTGCGATAAAAGCCCTGAGCCGGTTTTCCAGGGCGCGGAACGTGTCGCGGAATGCTTGCCACTGTTCGACCTCGGAGGTCTCGACAGCGGCCGGATCGGGCATACCCCAATGCGCGGTGATCGGTTGGTTCGGCCAAACCGGGCAGGTTTCACCCGCCGCCTGGTCGCAGACGGTGAACACGAAATCCATCACCGGCGCGTCGGGCGTGGCGAATTCGTTCCAACTTTTGCTGCGCAGCCCTTCGGTCGGCAGTTCGAGCGAACGCAACAGCGCCAGGGCGTGGGGATGCACCGCGCCCTTGGGGAAGCTGCCCGCGCTGAAACCCTGGAAGCGCCCTTGTCCCCAATGGTTCAGCAGGGACTCGGCCAGGATGCTGCGAGCTGAATTGCCGGTGCAAAGAAACAGCACATTGAACGGCAGGCGGGTCACGCCGGCGCCCCCTGGCCGCAACATGGGGTTTCCGCGGCCAGCGCCGGCGCACAGCAAGCCCCGGCTGCCAACCGGATCGGACCCAGATCGACGCTATCGCCATAGACCGTGCTTTCGCCGGAGGTCAGGAAGGTTTCCCACGACACACCTTGCGGATCGGCGATCCATGATTTTTCCGACTGCGCGTAACAGCAGACTGTTGCGCCTTCTTCCAGCACGGGCCGGTCGGCTTGTCGCAGCCGCCCATAAACCTCCTGCAGTTCCTCGGGTGTTTCGGCCTGAATGCCTAGATGATCGACACCGATCTGACTGCCGCGGGTCGAGATGGCGAAATTCACGCGCGGATCGTCCAGCATCCACTTCGCATAGTCGGGTTTGACGACGGTCGGTTCGGCCGCGAACAGTGCGCTATAAAACCGTGTGGATTGCGCGATATCCTCGACGGATACGTGGACATGCAGGCGCTTCATTGGACAGGTCCTTTTTTGATGTTGATCAGGGCGGAGCCATCGCAGACACCGATGCCGCACGCCGAGGCATCACCCTGGCAGCAATTCTCCGTCAGGTAGGCCAGCAAGCCGTTCATCGCGGCATATTCGGCGACATAGATCAGCGACCGCCCCTCGCGCCGGAATGTGACAAGGCCGGCATGGCGAAGTTGGTTCAAGTGAAACGACAGGGTTGCCGATGGCAGATCCAGCCGCTCGCCGATTTGGCCGGCGGGCATTCCATCGGTGCCGGCCTGCACCAGCAGCCGGAACACATCGAGCCGCGTGCCTTGAGCGAGTGCCGCGAGGGCGGCTATGGCGTCTAGTTTTTCCATATTTCCAATATCGTGGAAATATGGAAATCTGTCAAGGTGAATACACCAGGCACGCCGATGCGGGATTTACCGATGCCACAGGGTGATCACGAGACCCCCAGCAACGATCAGCGCTCCGCCGGCAATGATCGGCAAGTCAGGCCGGATGCCGAAGAAAGCCAGATTGATGACCTGGGCGAAGAGAAAGAACAGCGTCACGTAGACGCCTAACAACCTGCCAAAATCCCAGGGTGGCGCGTTGACGGCCAAGCCGTAGGCAAACAGCGTCGCGGCGCCGGCCATGAACAACCCAGCACGTGCAAAAGGACCAGGATTATGAAGACCCACCCGGACCAGCGCATCCCCTCCGGCTTCAAGCACCGCGGCCAAAGACAGCAACAGATAAGCGGTCGTGAGAGACATCGCGGCACCCCGATAGAACACCACGATATCAACCCAGGTCCGCGTGCTCGCCAACCACCCGCAACCCGGACGGGACAAACTCATTTCCCACTCGACCTTCACGCGAACCCAATGATACGCTCCCAACAAACGACCGCCCGGTTTCACCATCGGACAGGCCGCAAGGGAGACGCACCCAATGCTCCAACGCCTTCGTCCCAGCCGCCTCGCGGCGCTCGCGCTGATCCTTCTGGTGATCGGCACCACCGCCAGCGCCTCCGAACTCTGTCCGGATGAGCAGGCGACCGAACAGCTTCCCCCCGCGGACCCATCCTATTGCGCCGACCTGGACCCTATCGTCCGCAAGCCCAGTGCCCTGCCGCTCGATCAATACGAGCGCAAACTCAACAAATTCATCAGCCATTTCTGCCACCGCCGCCTGAATGCCGGCTGGAAGATGGACAAGACCGTCCGCGACGCCGGACCGTTCGTCGCGACCCTGGCAAACGGCAAATGGACCGGCAATGAGCAAGCCACGCACATGCCGGTGCTGATCTGGTACTCCCCGGAAATGATCGTCTGGCTGAAAAAATACCGTCCTGCCGAGGGTACGGCCACGCCGCCCGACAAGACTCCGCCCATTCCCAACGGCGCCATCATGATCAAGGAGATGTACAACTCCACGCCGGCCGCGGCCTGCCGGGTGCCCGATCTGCTGAAATTGAAACCGGTGGAACAGGGTGCCGCGATCATGATCCGAGACAACGCCGCGTCCAAGGACGGCTGGTACTGGGGCTGGTACGGCTGGCCCCACGTCAACAGCGGATGGCACGTCGACTATCCGCCGCAAGGCTTCGGCCTGCCGTTCCAGGGTTTCGGTCAATATTGCCTCAACTGCCATGCCTCGGCCCGCGACAACCAGACTTTTGCGAGTCTGAGCAACATCAAGGGCGAACCCGGCACTTATCTGAGCTTCCTGTCTCAAGGATTCTACCAGGCGCAAAATTTTGGGAACCAGCCGCTGCCCAAGGGACCTGGGCCACAAATGGCAGTGGCCTCGCAGGACCTCAAAATATTGGAGGAATCACGCGTTCCGACGTCAACGAAACTGCTGACGCTGCAGCCCAGCAACCCGGATTTCCTGGCGGCGTTGCACCTGGCCCACCTGCCGGCGATCGGTCATGACCAGGCGGTCAACACCTTCAAAATGCCGTCGGCGACGTACGACAACGTGTTCGTCCCCGGCCACGGGCCGCCCCAGTCGCACGCCTTCGTCACCTCCGACCAGTGCGTCGGCTGCCACAGCGCCGGCGGCACCGGCCTACAGTTCGAGATGACCGCCCCGGTCCCCGGCACGGCGGTTGTTGACAATTTCTCGCCCTACGGGACCTGGCGCACCAGCCCGATGGGCCTCGCCGGCCGGGATCCGATCTTCTTCACCCAGCTTGCCAGCGAAACCCAGACCTTCCACCCGCCTTCGTTGTCTCCCACAGTGCAGAACACCTGCCTTGGCTGCCACGGCATCGAGGGAGAGCGTCAGTTCAACATCGACACAGCGAAACCCGGCGCCGCCTGTCCCGACTTCCTGCGCGACATGGTCGACGCGATCCCCTATCCCGTCCCCACATTGCAATCGCATTTCGGCGCCCTGGCCCGCGACGGCATCTCCTGCGAAGCCTGTCACCACATGGTTCTGGGCAAGGCCGATACCGCCAAGTTCGCCAACCAGCCGCAGAACCGCTGCGTGGAGCAACGCCAGCAATTCCTCAACCCCGACAACAAGGATTTCGCCCGCACCTTCACCGGCAGCTTCTTCATCGGCTCTCCCGACACGCTGTTCGGCCCGTTCGACGACCCCAAGCAGACTCCGATGAACCACGCCCTGGGCATCGTTCCAGAGCATAGCCAGACCATCACCTCGTCCGAGGTCTGCGGCACCTGCCATACCGTGCATCTGCCGGTGTTCAGCGGCACACAGACCGTCGGCTACAGCTACGAGCAGACCACCTATCCGGAATGGGCGTTCAGCGCCTACCGCACCGGCACCTCACCCGACGGCAAGCTGCCGTTCGGTGCCGGCGAACTCGCCGAATCATGCCAGGGTTGCCACATGCCCAGCGCCGACTCCTCGAAAACACCCTTCCGCAGCAAGATCGCCGGCATCCAGGAGCACGACAATTTTCCCCAGGTCGAAAATGGCCTGCCCGGGACCGACATCGACCTTCAGGTCCGCTCCGGCTTCGCCAAGCACCTGCTGGTCGGCCTGAACGTGTTCTTCATCGAAATGGCCAAGCAGTTTAATCCTGTGCTGGGCATCCCGACGACAGATCCGATGCTGGGCAGCAAGGGTGTTGGACCGCTTGATCTGACGGAACAGACGATGCTCGATCAGGCGTCCAATACCTCGGCGACGATCTCGGTCGGCGACCTGTCGATGGATGCCACGGAGTTGCGGGCCAACGTTACCGTCACCAACAAGACCGGCCACAAATTCCCGTCCGGCGTCGGCTTCAGACGAGCCTTCGTCGACTTCGTGGTGTTGGATGCCAAGGGCAATGTGGTGTGGGAATCGGGCCGTACCAATGCCGCGGGTGTGCTGACCGATCCGAAGGGCCAGCCGATCGCAGGCGAGCTTTGGTGGAAGGACGATTGTTCCGATCAGATCAACAGTCCTGGGCATAATCCGCACCAGCCGCATTACCGGGTGATCTCGCAACAGGATCAGGTGCAGATCTTCCAGGAACTAGTGACCACGCCGCCGCCGAACGGGCCGGCGAATTGTGGGCGCCACAGCGATCCGTCGGGGCAATTGACCACCAGCTTCCTGTCGATCTGCGGCACGCTGAAGGACAACCGGTTGCTGCCCCAGGGCTTCCTGCCGCTCGACCAGCGCATCCAGATCAGCCACGCTCTGGGCGCTGGGCCTGACATGGCGGAGGATGCGGGCGCGGTCGGCACCGGTGACGACCCGGCCTACAAGACCGGTGGCGGCGACACGTTCGCCTACCACGTGCCGTTGACCGGCCTGTCGGCGCCGCCGGCCAAGGTCTCGGCGACGCTGTATTATCAGGCGATCCCGCCGTTCTTCCTGCAGGACCGGTTCTGCACCGCCAAGGGCACCGACGTCGACCGGCTGCGCTTCGTCACCAGCCAGTTGAAGCTGAGCGATACTCGTGCGGCGGATTGGAAGCTGAACATGGTCAGTTCGGGACAGGTTGCCGTGCAGTAGGCTTTTGAGCGAAGGTCCGGGGTCCTTCGCGAGGCCCCGGTGACTGTGTTACCAGTGATCATGATGCGCCGACGCCATTTCGCCTATGCCGCCGCCGCACTCGCGGTCGCACCGGAAGCCCGCGCCGACTCGACAACCGAATCGACATTTGATCGCATCCGCCGCACCCGCGTCCTGCGCGTCGGCGCCGTGGACGGCCAAGCCCCGTATTGCGTGCGGGATCTGGCCAGCGGCGAATGGCGCGGCTTCATTCCGGCCTTCGGCCGCGACCTCGCCGAGGCGCTCGACGCCAAGACTGAGTTTGTCGACTCAAACTGGGGCAACGCCGTGCTCGATCTGCAAGCCAGCAAGGTCGACATTTTCTTCGGCCTCAACCCGACGCCGCAACGTGCTTTGGCGATCGACTTCACCCATCCCCTCTTCAACAACCTCTTCACCCTGATCGCTCGTCCCGATTTCCGCCCCGCGACATGGGACGCACTGAACGATCCATCCATCCGCATCGCGCTGGAAATCGGCACGTCCTACGATCAGGTGATTTCGGAAACCTGCCCGCGCGCGACCTTCCTGCGCCTGAAAAGCAACAACGATGCCACGCTGGCAGTGCAGGCCGGCAAGGCCGACTGCCAGGTGCTGGTGGCGTTGCTGGCGCTGTCGGTGCTGAAGCGCAACCCGGCCATCGGCACGCTGGTGGTACCGAAACCGCTCTTCACCGCCACCACCAACGCCGGCTTGCGCCGTGAACCAGACAAGACCTGGCGCGATTTCGTCGACAACTGGATCGACTGGAACCGCAGCCTGGGACGCATGCGGCGGATGGTGATCGACAGCCTAAGCCTAGTGGGAATCACCGAAGCCGACATCCCGCCGGAGATCAATTTCTGACGTTATGATGACTACGAAACAGTCGGCATGCGCATCGGAATGACATAAGTCAAGCAATGCACCGTGTTCACGCGCGTCTTCTATCCCACTGATCAGACATACATTCTCTACCACCGCCGCTTATGCGCGACCGCGCCGCCACGATGGTCCAGGCATCGGAATGATGATTGACACCACGTTCCGCACCCCGATAAGGAACGCTCACAAAAATAAAATCAAGACGTCACAGGGAATATCCGGGAGCGTTGTTTTGCCGCCATTGCTGTCCATCCGGAATCTGCACACCGAATTTCGTACCGGGCGCGGAGTCGTGCGTGCCGTCGGCGGCATAAGCTACACCGTGGAGGCGGGTGAGACCGTCGCCATCGTCGGCGAAAGCGGCTCCGGCAAATCCGTCAGTGCCATGTCGATCCTGCGGCTGATCCCCGATCCGCCCGGACGAATCGCTAACGGCGAAATCATGTTCGACGGCCGCGATCTCCTGATATTGCCTGAAGAGGCCATGCGAAAACTGCGCGGTGGCGAAATCGGCATGATTTTTCAGGAGCCGATGACGTCGCTGAACCCGGTGCTGACGATCGGGCGGCAGATCACTGAAACGCTGGAACAACATCGCGGCGCCACCCCAGCCGCCGCCCATCAGCGTGCCCGCGACCTGCTCGGTATGGTCGGAATCGCCGATCCCGATCGCCGGTTGAAACAATATCCGCATCAACTGTCGGGCGGCATGCGTCAGCGCATCATGATTGCCATCGCCCTGACCTGCGATCCGAAACTGATCATCGCCGATGAACCGACCACCGCGCTGGACGTGACGATCCAGGCACAAATCCTGGAACTTATGAAAGACCTGACGCAGCGCCTGAACATCGCGCTGGTGATCATCACCCACAACCTTGGCGTGGTGGCCCGCTATGCCAATCGGGTGAATGTCATGTATGCAGGCCGCATCGTCGAATCCGGGTCCGCCGCGGCGATCTACCACGATCCCCGCCACCCCTACACCATCGCGCTGCTGCGGTCGGTGCCGCGGCTGGATCGTCCACGCCAGGACCGGCTGGACCCGGTCGAGGGCCAACCGCCCGACCTTACCCGGCTAGATGCCGGCTGCGCCTTCCGCCCCCGCTGCCGTTTCGCCGTCGCCGCTTGCGCGGAGTCATCGCCCGCCCTGACCGCGATCGGCGAATCCGGCCACGCCGCCGCCTGCTTCCGGGCCGCCGATATCGCCAGGGCCGCATGAGCACCTCGGTCACCCAACTCACCACCAGCCCCTTGCTGAAAGTCAAAGGGCTGCACATGCATTTTCCGATTTCCGAGGGCGTTCTGCTTCAGCGTTCCGTCGGCCAGGTGAAGGCTGTGGACGGCGTCGATTTCACCGTCCAGCGCGGCGAAACCCTGGGCCTGGTCGGCGAAAGCGGCTGCGGCAAAACCACCACCGGCCGCTGCATCCTGCGGCTGGAAAAGCCAACCGCCGGCGAAATCATCTACGACGGTGTCGATCTGGCTGGATTGGCGCGCAGGGACATGCAGGCTATGCGCCGCCGCATCCAGGTGATCTTCCAGGACCCGTACAGTTCACTCAATCCACGCATGAAGGTCGGCGCCATCATCGAGGAGCCGATGAAAGTGCACGGCACCGAACCCAACGCCGCAAGGCGCCGGGAGCGGGCGCGCGAACTGCTCTCGGTCTGCGGCCTGGCCGCGGAGTTCGCCGACCGTTATCCGCATGAAATGTCCGGCGGCCAGCGCCAGCGGGTCGGCATCGCTCGTGCGCTGGCTCTGAACCCCGAATTCATCGTGTGCGACGAGCCTGTCTCCGCGCTGGATGTGTCTATCCAGGCGCAGGTGGTCAACCTGCTGGAAGACCTGCGGGAAAAATTCGGGCTGACCTATTTGTTCATCGCCCATGACCTGTCCGTGGTGCGGCATCTGTGCCAGCGCGTCGCAGTGATGTATCTGGGCCGTATCGTGGAGATGACCGACAGCGACACGCTGTTCGACGCGCCACTGCATCCGTATACACAAGCCCTGCTGGCGGCGGTCCCCGTGCCCGACCCGTTGGTGGAGCAGACCCGGGTGTTCCGCCCGGTGCAGGGCGAGGTGCCCAGCCCGATCAACCCGCCATCCGGTTGCGTCTTTCATCCTCGCTGTCCGATGGCCGTCGAAAGCTGCAAGCACACACGGCCCGAACCGCGTGAGGTGCGGCCAGGCCACATCGTCGCCTGCAGTCAGATCAACGTCCAACAATAATAAAACAAGGACTCGGAAACGCCGATGACCGCCCGATCAACCCTCTTGCCCACTCTTGGCCTGACCGCGGTTCTCGGTCTGTCGCTGATACTCGTCCCCGGTCCCGCGTCGGAGACATCGATCTCTACCAGACCGTGCTGCACGAAACCAATCCGGTGAAGCAGCGCACGCGGAGGCGCGAATTCGAGGCCTATGTGCAGGACGCCCAGGCACACATGTTCATGATGCCGTGGTGGGAACGGATCGTACCCATGCGATCCTATGTCAAAGGCTGGAAAATCAGTCCAATCCATTATGTAAACCAGGATCTGGCGACGATCTGGCTCGATAAATAACGCCGAAGCTCGCCAGCGTCAGGATCCCGCGCGAAGCTGTAAGGGCAAAACAAAAATACTATCAGGGAGTGCGATCATGCTGACTAAAATCTTTCGAACGGCCGGGGTCTCGGTTCTGCTCGCCGCGGCGACCGGTGCGGCGGGGTGGGCTGCCGAGACGCCGAAACGGGGTGGCGAACTGGTCTATATGATCCCGGCGGAGGCACCGCCAAGCCTGGACGGGCACCGTGAGACAACCTTCGCGACCGTCCATTCGGTTGCTCCGTTCTACAGCGTTCTGATGCGGGCCAACCCGGATAACCCCCAGGACACCACAAGTTTCGTCTGCGATCTATGCACCGCGGTTCCCACGCCCACCGACGATGGCAAGACGTATACGTTCACGATCCGTCAGGATGCGAAGTTCCAGGATGGAACGCCGCTGACCGCGGCCGATGTCGCGGCAAGCTGGCACGAGATCATATTCCCCCCCAAAGGCGTCCTCAGCGCTCGCGCCAACTGGTACTCGATGGTCGATTCCGTCGAATCGCCCGATCCAGCCACGGTCGTGTTCAAGCTGAAGTTTGCCACGACCGTTTTCATACCCGCCTTGGCCGACCCTTATGCTTTCATCTACGAAAAGAAGATCCTGGATGCCGACCCGCACTGGTACGAAGCCCATGTAATGGGCTCCGGTCCGTTCCACTTCGTCAGCTACGCGATCGGGCAGGAGATCAAGGGCGAACGGAACCCGGATTACTACATGAAGGGCCTGCCTTATCTCGACGGGTTCACCGGCATCTATGCGCCGAAGGAGGCCGTCCGGGTCGCGGCGATCAAGTCCGACCGTGCGGCAATCGAGTTCCGCGGAATGCCCCCGACGGCTGTCAACGATCTGAAGGCCTCGCTCGGCGATCGGATATCGGTGCAAACCAGCGATTGGAACTGCGGCAATGTGATCACGCCCAATTCGAGCCGCAAGCCGTTCGACGATGTGCGTGTCCGGAAGGCGTTGCTATTGGCGATCGATCAGTGGAACGGTGCGCCGGCGCTGTCCAAGATCGCTGTCGTGCGTACCGTTGGCGGCATCGTTTTCCCCGGGTCTCCCTTGGCCGCCACCAAGGCGGAATTGGAACAGTTGGCCGGGTTTTATCCGGATATCGAAAAATCCCGCACCGAAGCTCGTCGGCTGCTGAAAGAGGCGGGGCAGGAACACCTGAAATTCGAACTGTTGAACCGCAACGTCGATCAACCGTACAAATTCATCGGCACCTGGGTGATCGACCAGTGGAGCAAAATCGGCGTGACCGTGACCCAGAAGGTGGTGCCGACCGGTCCCTGGTTCGCGGCGATGCGCAGCGGCGACTTCGACGTGGTGTCCGAGTCGAATTGCAACAGCATCGTCAACCCTGTGCTCGACACGCAAAAATATCTGCCGCAAGCGTTGTTCAGCGAAAGCTATGGTCGCTACAGCGATCCCGTCGCCGCCGACATCTACCAGAACATGCTGCGCGAGACTGATCCCGCCAAGCAACGTGTCCTGATGCGCGCGTACGAGAAGCAGGTCATCGACGTCGAGGCACACGCGTTTCCGATGCTGTGGTGGAACCGGATCGTGACCTATCGGTCCTATGTCAAGGGTTGGAAGATCGGCCCCAGCCACTTCATCACCCAGGATCTGGCAACGATCTGGCTGGACAAATAAATGTATCGGTACGTTATCAAACGCGTGCTGCTGATGGTCCCGACCTTGATCGGGGCCGCCGCTCTCGTCTTCCTGCTGATGCGGCTGATCCCGGGCGACATCTGCGTCGTTCGCCTGGGATCGGGCGGCGGCAGCTTCGATCCGCGCGCCGTGGCCGCCTGCCATGCCGAACTCGGCATGGATCGTCCGATGTGGCTGCAATTCGTCGATTTCGTCTGGGGATTCTTCCGCCTGGACTTCGGCACGTCGATGTGGTCGGGCAAGCCGGTCACCACCGAAATACTTGCCCGCCTGCCGATCTCGCTGGAGATCGCTCTGCTGGCCACCGTCGTTGCTATTTCCATCGCCATCCCGCTTGGCACGATATCGGCCCTGAAACAGAATACCTGGCTCGATGTGGTGGTCCGCGTGTTTGCCATTGGCGGCATCGCCACGCCATCGTTCTGGATCGGCATCATGTCCATCCTGCTGGTGCTCAACCTCAGCAACGCCATCACCGGCACGCCTTGGATGCCGCCGATCGACTATGTGCCAATCTGGAAAGACCCGATCCGCAACCTGTCCATGGCGTTCCTGCCCGCGATCACCGTGGGATACCGTTACGCCGCCGTCAGTATGCGGATGACCCGCTCCACCATGCTGGAGGTGATGCGGGAAGACTATATCCGCACCGCCCGAGCGAAAGGGCTGCTGGACAAGCTGATCATCAACCGGCACGCGCTGAAGAACGCATTGCTGCCGGTCGTCACCCTGATCGGCATCGAGTTCGCCTTCCTGATCGGCGGCCTGGTGGTGACCGAACAGGTGTTCAACCTGAACGGTGTCGGCCGGCTGTTCGTGCAGGCTGTGCAGAACCAGGACTACACGCTGACCCAGGCCCTGGTCATGCTGACAGTGACCGTCTTCGTCGTGACCAATTTCTGTGTCGACCTTCTGTATGCGTGGCTCGATCCGCGTATTCGTTTCGCCTGACGGGGACCGTCATGTCCGTATCCGCACCCGCGACGACCCTCACGGCCGAACCGGACCAAATCCGGCGCGGCCTGTGGCGCTCCATCCTGACCTTCTGCAGGCGCCAGCCGCTTGGCACGTTCGGCATGGCCCTGGTGATCATCGTCGCCATTGCCGGGCTGGGCGCCGACCTGATCGCACCCTACAACCCCACCGCGAACGACTTCGCCGCCATGACCGAGGCCCCAAGCTGGGCCCACTGGCTCGGCACCGATCAGTTCGGCCGGGACATGCTGTCACGCATCATCTTCGGTGCCCGCACCGCCCTGCTGGTCGGTTTGAGTTCGGCCCTGGTCGGCGGCGTCGCCGGGCTGGTACTGGGCGTCGGCAGCGCCTATTTCGGCGGCATGATCGACCTGATCCTGCAACGCGTCCTGGACGTGCTGATGGCGTTTCCGCTGATCATCATGGCGCTGGCCGTGGTGGCGATTTTCGGCACTGGCGTGCAGAACGTGATCATCGCCATTACCGTGCCGCTGATCCCGCGCTGCGCCCGTGTCGTGCGGTCCTCGGCGCTGGCAATCCGGGAAATACCGTATGTCGATGCCGCCCGGGCCTGCGGGTTCGGACATACGCGGATTATCCTGCGGCATATGGCGCCGAACGTGGTGGCGCCGTTCCTGATCATGATCACCGCGTTTGTCGGTCAGGCGATCCTGGCCGAGGCCTCGCTGTCCTATCTCGGCCTGGGGGTGCAGGAGCCGGTGGCGGCGTGGGGGCTGATGCTGCAGGGCGGCGCCGAGGAATATGCCTCCACCGCTCCGTGGATCGCCATCTTCCCCGGTCTCGCGATCATGCTGTCGGTGCTGGGCATCAACCTGTTCGGCGACGCCCTGCGCGACGAGTTGGATCCGAAGCTGCGCAACCGGTGATTTAGTCGACTTTTTCGTCGATCAGGCGGGCCACGCGGCGTAACGCCAACAAATAACCCTGGGTGCCGAAACCGGCGATCACCCCGTCCGCACGGGTTGAGACGAAGGAGTGGTGGCGGAATTCCTCCCGCTTGTGGACGTTGGAGATATGAATCTCGATCACCGGGGCGTCGAAGGTGTTCAGCGCGTCAAGGACCGCGACCGAGGTGTGGGTAAACGCGGCAGGGTTGATGACGATCCCGCCGGCAGTGTCACGCGCCTCGTGGATCCAGTCGATGATCTCGTATTCGCGGTTGCTCTGGTGGAAGCGGAGTTCCAGGCCTAGTTCGGCGGCCAATGCCTGGCAGTCGCGTTCCACGTCGGCTAGGGTCTCATGGCCATAGATGTGTGGCTGGCGTTTGCCCAGCAGGTTCAAGTTTGGCCCGTTCAGGACATAGACGAGGCGGCTCATCGGACGTTTCCTTTCTCGATGCGGCGAATATCGCGCGGCGGGACGATATGGCAAAGCGCGCGTTCGGATTTGGGTGATGCGATCGTTCACCCTCGACGACGCGGCCGGGCGGGCCGTAGGGTGCCGGTATGTGTCACATCCAGCACAATTCGATGGCGGCAGCCGGCGCGCCCGCGATACGCCGTCCTTGACCGGATGACGATACCCGGCGATCTGCATGGCATCACCGCCACCGTCGTCGCGGCTTTGCTCGGCGCCGGCATTGGAGCGGAACGGGAATGGCGGCGACATCCGGGCGGACTGCGGTCTTGCGCGCTGGTAGCCGCGGCCGCCTGTGTTTTCGCGAGAGTCGCCGTCACATACGGCGGTGGTAGCCCGGGCGCCGCGCTGGGGGCCGTCGCCACCGGTATCGGCTTCCTGGGCGCCGGCGTCATCCTGCGTGAGGGTAACCACGTTCGGGGCTTGTCCACCGCCGCCACATTCTGGGCGGTCGCGGCGATCGGCACGGCCGCCGGGGTGCTGGAATACGCGTGGGCAACCGCACTGACCGTGGTTGTCCTGTTCGCCCACGTCGTGCTGCGGCCGCTGTCGGCCTGGATCGAGCGCGTCGCCCCGCCCGAGGATGATGGTCCGCGCTGAGCATGATCGCGTGGCGTTCAAAGCGCGCGAGTCATGCGATCAAACAAAAAATAACACCGACGGCCCTGGTTGCCGATATTACAGAAACCCCTTCACCCGCAGCAGGCCGAATGCCGAGAGCGTCATTGCCTCCCGCAGCGTTCCGTCGCGGATCATCGCCTCGAAGTCGGCCAACGCGAAGCTGCGGCTGATCATATCCTGTTCGGTCGCTTCCCGGTCGGGTTCGCCTTGGGTCAGGTCGGTTGCCAGGAAGATGTGGCCTCGCTGGTTGCAGTAGCCGGGTCCCTGGAAAATCTCCCCGATACGGGTCATGCGGCCGG
The DNA here is from genome assembly GCF_009765975.1 of Acidisphaera sp. S103. Classification (GTDB taxonomy): domain Bacteria; phylum Pseudomonadota; class Alphaproteobacteria; order Acetobacterales; family Acetobacteraceae; genus Rhodopila. Next base: position 191,674 of record NZ_LMUJ01000060.1, read on the forward strand.
CGATCAGCCCGGTTTCCTCCCGCAGTTCCGCCGCCGCCAGGATCAGCGGATCGGTGCCCGGCGCCTGTTCCCACATGCCCATCGGAAACTCCCAGACCCGGACGCCGACCGGATAGCGGTACTGTTCCACCAAAGTTAGGCACCCATCCTGCCAGGGGACGATGACGACGAAATCCTCGCGTTCCACAACGCCATACAGCCCGTCGGAGCCGTCCGGGTGCCGGATGCGGTCTTCGCGGATCCGGGTCCAGCGGTTCTCATAGGCGATGCGGGTGGAGAGGGTGACGTAGGGGTTTGTCATCGGGTCGCTCGGCCTTTGTCGTGTGACGCGCGGCAAGGTAGCATGAATATGAGACCGAACGGCCGTGGCGGCATCAACGTTTCGGCGGCGCACGACAGTGCGGGGATTTTTGGAGAATAAGAGTTCGTTACACAAGATAATTTAGTGTCTCGTAATGAAATAACGGGCCTTCCGCCAAGATGGCCAAGATGTAACTGGTCCACATCAGACACGTATCGAATACTTGATCGTCAGGTGCCCACGACGGCCCTTTCACGAAGATGCGTAGTGTGTGGGCCTGCCAAACTGAATAGGTGAGTCAGTCCGCCGCACGGGGAGGGGCAGAAATTTGAGGCAAGGCAAATACGCTGCCCGGCTCAAGAAAAAAACAGGAGTACCGAGCTATGCAGGATGCTGCATCGGGTGCCGCTTCAGCCCAGCCGGATAGTTTCGGACGAAACCCCGACGCCAAGGGTACCGGCCGTATCGCCGCCCGTATCGATCGACTGCCGCTGACTTGGACTCAATGGCGGCTGGCGCTGATCACACAGATTTTTTGGGGCGTGATCATCGCGGCCGACGGCATTCCGGCCAAGCTGTATCCGTTCATTTGGGGACCGCGGCACAGCTTCGGCACCGGGGCGTTCTCCGTCCTGCTCGCCGTTCAGTTCGGCGTCGGCATCCTGGTCGGGGAGTATCTGATCGGCATCCTCGCAGACCGAGCGGGCCGGCGGACGGCGCTGCTGCTGTCCTCGCTCGCCGTGGCGCTGCCGCTGTGGCCGACCGCGTTGACCGATAATTTCTGGCTGCTGCTGCTGTTCTTCGGCCTCTCCTCGATCGGCATGGGCGGCGTGCTGTCGACCAACGTCGTCTACATGGGGGAAATCGTGCCGCCAGCCGAACGTGGACGGGTGATGCTGGCCTCCCAGATCCTCGCGGTGCTCGTGTTCGGGGTGCTCGGGAATGTTCCGGGGATTTTTTGGGTTCCGCTGCATTACCAGTGGTTCATCTACTTGTTCGTCGCGGTGCCGCTGGTCGTGCTGGTGCCGCTTGCGCTGTGGGGCATGCCTGAATCGCCGCGCTGGCTGGAGGCGCACGGCCGCCACGCCGACGCCGAACGGATCATGACGAAGCTGGAGGCGGACTGCCTGCGGCGCAGCGGCCTTCCCGTGCTGCCGGAGCCCGATTACGCCAGCTACGCCGTGCCGGTGAACCAGCATGTGCCGATGGGTGAACTGTTCCGCGGTGAGTATGGCCAGCGCACCATCATCCTGCTGGTCGCCTGGATCATTGGTTATGCCGGCATGGTCTACGGCTTCACCGGCTACCTGCCGGTCCTGCTGCGCAGCTTCGGCTTCTCCGCCAGCGTAACATTCGGCGCCCTGCTGGTCGCCAGCGTCGGCGGCGGCTGTCTCGGGCTGGCGATCTGTTCGCTGATCGGTGAGGCGGTCGAACGGCGGACTTCGATCGTGGTGTCGGCGATGCTGTTCTGCGTCGCGATGTTCGGGCTGTACTTCAATCACGGACTGGTCGCCGCCTACGTGCTGTCGGCGGTTGCCTGGGGGACGATGACGGTCTG
>NZ_LMUJ01000060.1:193746-203861 GCF_009765975.1 Acidisphaera sp. S103
CGATCTTCGGCCCGCTGATCGCCGGCGCGCTGTTCGCCAGCACCGCCTTCGCCGGCCATGCCGGGTGGTATGTGTATGTGACGGTGCCGGGTGCGTTGCTTCCGGCGGCGTTGATCGGCTGGCGGGGCATCAGCCAGCAACGCGCGATCCTGGAGCAGATCTCGGGCTGAGAGCGGGTAGGCGAGGCGCCCGATGATGAGCGTTATGTCGCCCCCGTAGCCCTACATCGATGCGAACCTCAACCCGGGGAGATCAGCGATAGCTTGGGGAAATAGGTTCGATAGCGCGCGGCATCCCGTGTCATCAGCAGATATCCGGCAACCGCCGCGTGGGCGCCGATGAAAAAATCAGGACGTGGCGATTGCTTTGGTCCACCTCTCCGCCGATAGGCCAACAACGACTTGCCTGCGAGAAAGGCAGCTTCGTACGGAATTGCTTCACGATCGAACATGGTTTTCGGGAGTGCAACGTCGAGTTCTTCTATCCGCGAATACCGGATCGAGACCTCGGCATAGATGACGGGATTGATGACGAGGCGGTAGCGATCGGCGGCGCGTTCGATCGCTACCGCCGACCACGCAAGCCAACGCGCGTCTTCGGTCATGACGTCGAGAAGAACGTTGGCGTCAATCAATACGGCCGTCATTCAGTCGTCACGGGTCAGCGCCATGATGGCATCCGTGCTCGTCGCGACATCGCCCTGGCCGTTTCGGACACCATGGAAGCTTATAGCGTAGACTGGCGGAGAGACAGGGATTCGAACCCTGGGTACGCTTTCACGCACACACGCTTTCCAAGCGTGCGCCTTAAGCCGCTCGGCCATCTCTCCCGCGACAGGCGGCGGTCAATACCAGACCGGACGCCCGGCGCAAACCCTAATCACGCAATGCTGGGTCAGATGGCCCGGACTTCGCCATGCCGTGGCGAGGCTAGACGTGTGCCCTGACGGGATTGGACGTACTGCCGATCCCAATCAGGCATCCATCTTCAGCGCCGCGAGGAACGCGGACTGCGGGATTTCCACCTTCCCGAATTGCCGCATCCGCTTCTTGCCTTCCTTCTGCTTCTCCAGCAGCTTCCGTTTCCGCGAGATATCGCCGCCGTAGCACTTCGCCGTCACATCCTTCGACAGCGCGCTGATCGTCTCCCGAGCCACCACCCGGCTGCCGATCGCGGCCTGGATGGCGATTTTGAACAATTGCTTGGGGATCAGATCTTTCAAACGAGCGCAGATCTGGCGCCCTCGATTCTCCGCCGCGGCACGGTGAGCGATGAACGACAGCGCGTCCACCAGGTCGCCGTTCACCAGGATGGAAATCCGGACCAGGTCGCTCTCGGCATACCCATCCATCGCGTAATCAAACGACGCATACCCCCGGGACACCGATTTCAGCCGGTCATAGAAATCGAACACCACCTCGTTCAGCGGAATCCGGTAGACCGCCATCGCCCGGTTGCCGACATAGGTCAGGTCCACCTGCTGGCCCCGCCTCTCCGTGCACAGTTGCAGCACGCTGCCCAGGTAATCGTCGGGCACCATGATCGTGGCTTTGATCCATGGCTCCTCGATGTGATCGACAACCGATCCGTCGGGCATATCCACCGGATTATGCAACTCCTGCATCTCACCGTTGGTCTTGAAAATGTGGTAAACGACCGACGGTGCCGTCGCGATCAACTCGAGGTCGAATTCGCGGGTCAGCCGTTCCTGGATGATCTCCAGATGCAGCAGCCCCAGGAACCCGCAGCGGAAACCAAACCCCAGCGCCGCCGACGTCTCCGGCTCATAGTGGAAACTGGCGTCGTTCAGACGCAGTTTGCCCAGGCTGTCGCGCAATTTCTCGAAATCGTCGGCGTCGATGGGATAAAGGCCGCACCAGACTACCGGGATTGACGGCTTGAACCCGGGGAGCGCTTCTGTGGCCGGAATACGGTCGTCGGTGATGGTGTCGCCGACGTTGCAGTCGGCGACCGTCTTGATGGCGGCGGTGATGAAGCCGATCTCGCCCGGTCCCAGATCGTCCGTCGGGATCATCTTCGGGGTGAACACACCGACCTGCTCGATCGCGTGAACCGCGCCCGATGACATCATGCGGATGCGCTGGCCGCGCTTCATGCGGCCGTCCTTGATCCGGACCAGGATGACCACGCCCAGATATTGGTCGTACCAGCTATCCACCAGCAGCGCCTTCAGCGGCGCCTCCGCGTCGCCTTTCGGGGCCGGCAGGCGCTTCACCAGGGCTTCCAGCACGCCCTCGATATTCAAGCCGGTCTTGGCGCTGATCTCGACGGCGTCCGACGTGTCCAGACCGATCACGTCCTCGATCTGCTGCTTCACCCGGTCGACTTCGGCGGCCGGCAGGTCGATCTTGTTGAGGATCGGCACGATTTCGTGGTTCGCGTCGATCGCCTGATAGACATTGGCCAGGGTCTGGGCTTCCACCCCTTGCGACGCATCCACCACCAGCAGGCTGCCCTCGCACGCGGCCAGGCTGCGGCTGACTTCGTAGGCGAAATCGACGTGGCCCGGCGTGTCCATCAGGTTCAGTTCGTAGATCAGCCCGTCCTTCGCCGTGTAGCTCAAGCGGACGGTCTGGGCCTTGATGGTGATGCCGCGTTCCTTCTCCAACTCCATGCTGTCCAGCACCTGGGCGGTCATCTCCCTGGCGGTCAGCCCGCCGGTGAACTGAATCAGCCGGTCGGCCAGGGTGGATTTCCCGTGGTCGATATGCGCGATGATGGAGAAGTTGCGTATACGCTCAAGGGGAGTATCGGTCATGAACCTGCTAACGGGGGCCAGCGCTGTGGACCCGCCGACGAAGCGCCGGCTGGATTTGCCGCACAGATAGAGTGTCCGTCAGCCCGTGTCACCCATTCGTAGAGCGCGCGGCCGCGGCAGCCGCTCGATCAGGCTTTCAGCGCGACCCCGCAGCCGGCCGATCCGTCCAACGCCGGCCAGGCGCCGGTCGAGGAACGCCAGGGTGTCTACATCGTCCTCTGACGTGTCGCGCAGCCAGTACAGCACGGTCGCGCTGTAAACCGCCGCCAGGATGGCCCGCTTGGTATACCAACTGAAATCCACCGAACGGTCTCCAGCCGCATGCCAGATCGCATCGACGGTCCGAGCGGTGCACTTCGCCGCCGCTCGGGCGTTTTGCGGCAGGGCCAGCACGGCCAACCCCCGGCGGATCGCTTCCTTATAGGGCCGGTTCTGCTCCAGCCGCAGCGCGATCACCGCCCGGACCCGTGCCGACAGCTTGGTTTCCGGCAGCGCGGCCGCCACTTCTTCCATCCGCCGGTCGGCCAGGTCGCAGAACGTCTCGATCATATCGACTGTACCCAGGGGAAACAGCAGGTCCGCTTCGTCCGCCGGCAGGCCGGCATCGCGCACCCCGGCCCGCAGTGCCCGCTTGGTCCAGCCGTCGAATGACACGTTCGGCAGCATCCCCAGGATTGCTGCGTCCCGTTCCGGCATCCGTTCAGGGGGGGCGATCATCCCGTGGCTCCCGCGCGATCCAGTTCGGCGGTGAAGCCGAAATAGCGAAAATCGGTCATCCGCATCGTGTAGAGGATTCCGTCCAAATGGTCGTACTCGTGCTGCACCACTCGTGCGTGGAACCCGGTCACCTCGCGTTCGATCACCGTCCCGTCGCAATCGATCCCGCGGTAACGGATGCGTGTGGCCCGTGGCACGGCCGCGCGCAGATCGGGGATCGACAGGCAGCCTTCCCAGGCCAGCGCGCGTTCCTCACCAATCAGCTCGACCGTCGGATTGATCAGCACGCTAGTGGCCGAGGCGGTGTCCTCGGGATCCTTGGTTTCCCGTCCGCCGGGGACGCGGAACACGAACAGGCGCAGCGGCTGATACACCTGCGGCGCGGCCAGCCCGACACCGGGCGCGTCCTCCATCGTCTCGATCATATCGGCGACAAGGCGGCGGATCTCCGGGGCGCCAGGATCGGCCACCGGAGCGCACTTTTGCAGCAAAACCGGGTGGCCCATCCGGGCGATTTTCAGTATGGCCATGTGCGCGTCGTGCCCCTGGTGGCGGAAAATGGACTTGTAAGTATCCACGACCATGGTATAGCGCCAGCCCCCGCGTCGGAATCCCTGACGGCGGACGTTTTTGCGCACCCGATGGCGGGGGCGCCCTGGATAGGAGCAGGCGGCCAAGTGCAAGTCCTCGTGCGTGATAACAACGTCGATCAGGCGCTCAAGGCGCTCAAGAAGAAGATGCAGCGGGAGGGGATTTTCCGCGAGATGAAGCTGCGGCGGCATTACGAAAAGCCGTCCGAGCGCCGGGCCCGCGAAGCCGCGGAAGCCGTGCGCCGCGCCAGGAAGCTGGAGCGTAAGCGGCTGGAGCGCGAGGGCTTCTAACAAGCCCCTTCTGGTTGGGTCTGGAAAAGCGCGGCTTGGGAATAGTCCCCCAAGGCCGCGCGATATGTTTGTACTATTGCTTGCATGACATAATGGGGATTAGGGTCCGATGATTGGACCAATCGGCAGTCACCCTAACCTATGCTCGCACCAGACCAAACCCGGCAAAGCGCCGTCTTCAACCACCTTCGTCACAGTATATTGACCGGCGCTCTTCCCGGAGGGGGACGCTTGCCGCCCAGCCGGTCCCTGGCGCATGAACTCGGCGTTGCCCGGCAGACCGTGGTGCTGGCCTATGAACGCCTCGCCGCCGAGGGCTATGTCCGCGGCCGCACCGGCAGCGGCACCTACGTGGCGACCGATCTGCCGGATCAGGCCCCGGTGCCGGCCGCGACTCCACCTCTGGCCGCCGTCTCGCTGTCCGCCCGCGGTGCCCGCATGGCTGAGATCCCCGCTGCCGCCAGCGCGCGTGACCCCGCTTTGGGCCTGCTGCTGGCCGGCGGCCTGCCCGCCCCCGACCTGTTCCCGGTCAAGGCCTGGGCTCGCTGCACGACCCGTGTGATGAAACCCCTCGCCGGGGAGCTGTCCAGCTATCCGCCACCCCAAGGCCTGCTGGTCCTGCGCGAGCAGATCGCCGCCCACCTGGCCGCTACCCGCGGCCTGGTCGCCGACCCTGGCTGCATCGTGGTCAGCAACGGCACCCAGCAGGCCCTACGCACCGCAGCCGATCTGCTGTTGGACCCCGGTGACCCGGTCTGGGTCGAGGACCCCGGCTATATCGCCGGCCGAGGCGCCCTGCTCGCCGCCGGCGCCCAGATCGTGCCGATCCCCAGCGACGCCGAGGGCATTGATGTCGCCGCCGGTGTCCGCATCGCCCCAAACGCTCGGCTTGCCCTGGTCGCACCGTCCCACGCTACGCCGTTGGGCGGTGCGCTGCCGATCGGCCGCCGGCTGGCCCTGCTGGACTGGGCACGCCGTGCCAACGCCTGGGTGCTGGAGGACGACTGCGACTCGGAGTTCCGCTGGGAGGGCAAGCCGCTGCCGCCACTGGCGACGTTGGATAAGGCCGGCCAGGTGATCTACTGTGGCACGTTCAGCAAAACCCTGGCACCCGCGCTGCGCATCGGCTTCGCTATCGTGCCGCCGCCCCTGGTCGCCGCCTTCGTCCGCCTGCGCACCCTGACCGATCGCGGCACCGACGGGTTCACCCAGGCCACCTTGGCGGAGTTCATGCGCCAGGGCCTGCTGTCCCCGCATATCCGCAAGATGCGCACCGAATATGCCCGCCGCCGCGATGCCCTGCTGGAGGCGATGGCCCGCCACGTTCACCGTGCCGTCGCGTTGGCCGCGCCGGGCGGCTTGCACATGGTCGCACGCCTGCCCGACGACATGGACGAAAGCGCCGCCGTCCGAGCCAGCCGGATGCGGGACCTGGCGGTATCGCCACTGCGGGCGTACTATCCCGGGACGCCGAGGATGAACGGTTTGGTGATCGGGTTTGCCGCCACGCCGGTTTCGATGGCGAATGAAGTCGCGAAACGGCTGGAGGCGGCGCTGGTCAGCGTCGCGCGAACCGCCGCCGCCTGACCCGGCCACGCTTACTTGAACGAAACAGACGAACGCCCGCCCCCTTGACCAGCGATACGGTTCGCCTGCACATCGACCTCCAATCCACCCGAGGTCCAGATGAAACGAGTATACGCCGCCGTCCTCATGGCGCTGACCATCGCGCCGTGCGCTTATGCACAGAACATGATATCCATGACAATCGGTGAGCACGGCGTCCAGACCGTTACGGCAAACTTCCAAATGTCGCAGCCCGCGCCTGCCGCCACCTCCACATCGGATTTGAGCAGCCTGATCGCAAGCACCACCCAATCCTTGTACGATATCGTCAACCACGAATGCGACATTCTCAGTGTTTCACTGAAAGGAAGCTGCAAAGTCGTCATGGTCAACGTGGGCGCCAACATCAACAATCGTGGCGGTGTGCGCGGCCCCTTCGTCAGCGCCAACGCGTACGCAACGTTCGAGATCACACCCACCGCCGCCGCCGCCGTACCACCAGCACACTGATCCCGAACGGCGGCGCTCAACCTTGACGCCGCCACCGTTTCAGGCACCGTTCCCTGGGATAACCCGGACCAAGCCGGGACGGGGAGGCAGCCATGATGTTCAACCGCCTGGATCAGGCCAAGTCGCTGACCAGCAACCAGATCAAGATCATCGCCGCGGCAATCATCGGCGATATGCTGGAATTCTTCGATTACTACCTGATCGGCTTCGTGCTCGCCTTCATCATCAAGCCCTGGCACCTGACCTTCGGTCAATCCGCCATCATCCTGCTGTCCTCCGGCGTCGGGGCTATTCTGGGTGCCTTCATCTGGGGCCGCCTCGCCGACGTCTACGGTCGCCGGAAAGTCTTCATCGCCACCGTCGTCAATTTTTCCCTCGCCAGCGGCATATTGGCCTTCACGCCTGAAAACGGCTGGTGGTTCCTGTCGGCCTTCCGTTTCTTCGTCGGCTTCGGCGTCGGCGGCCTGTACTGTGTCGACCTGCCATTGGTGCAGGAATTCGTCCCCGCCCGCATGCGCGGCTTCATCGGCGGCCTGGTCACCGTCTTCATCCCGCTCGGTGTCATGATCGCCTCCTCCTTCGCCGCCTTCACCACCGACGTCATCGGCTGGCGAGGCCTGTTCCTGATCGGCGTCATCCCTGCCCTTTTCACCCTGCTGATACGCGCCTGGGTCCCCGAATCACCCCATTGGCTGCTCAGCCAGGGCCGAGCCGAAGAAGCCCGTAAATCCCTGGCCTGGGCCTTGAAAATCCCGCCGTCGGACCTGCGCTTGCCAAACAAAGCCCCGAAACAGGACGTCGCGCCCTGGTCCGACCTGTTCCGCTATCCGAAAAGCCTCGCCGTCTCGTTCATGGCCAGCATCGGTGCGCAGACCGCGGCCTACGGCATCGGCCTGTGGGCGCCGACCCTGTTCGTGCTGCAACTCGGCGTCACGCCGGCCTACGCCGCCTATCTGTTCCTGTGGGTAAAGCTGTCCGGCATCATCGGCCGCATCGCTTTCGCCTGGCTGTCCGACGCCATCGGCCGCCGCAACGCCGGCATGCTGGCCGGCTTCGGCGGCGCCATCATGATCGCCGCCGCCGGCCTGCTGCACAACGGCTACGTGCATGGCATCTCCCTGCTCTGGCTTTTCATCGTCGTCGCCGACTTCTTCTACGACGGCGGTTTCGCCATCATCGGCCCCTATCTGTCCGAGGTCTGGCCCACCCGCCTGCGCACCACCGGCATGGGCGCATCCTACGGGTTCGGCGGCATCGGCAAAATCATCGGTCCGCTCGGTCTTGCAATGATCGTCGGTTCCTCGAACATGATCACCCCAAAGGCGACGATCGACGCCATCGGCCCATCCTTCGCCTATTTCACCGCCTGGATGATCCTCTGTGGCTGCGCCTTTCTGTTCTTTGGTTTCGAAACCGGAAAGCAGACCATCGTCGCCATCGACGAGGAACTGGGGGACAAAGTCGTCGTCCCCAAGGTCGTCGTCCCCCTGGGCGAGTAGCTTTTCATAAGCCCGGAAATGCGCCATCGTTGCGGACAACGGCGTACACGCCATGTTGCGGAGGCTCCTCGATGACCGAAATCCACCCCCAGATCGCACGCGCCCGAGCGCTGCATCCCCTGCTGAAGCAGGAGGGGGATGAGGTCAACCAGCGCCGCGAACTGACCCCACCGATCGTCAAGGCCCTGAAGGAAGGCGGGTTTTTTCGCATGCTGCAACCCCGCTCGATCGGCGGGATGGAACTGAAACCGTCCGATTTCTCCCGCGTGACCGAAGCACTGTCCGCCGCCGACGGCTCCACCGCCTGGGTGGTGTGCCAAGGCAATGGCTGCTCGATGTCCGCCGCCTATCTGGCCCCGGATGTGGCGAAGTCGATCTTCGGTTCGGTCGACGGCATCCTGGCCTGGGGACCGCCCGGCGCCCCGTTTGAGGCCGAACCCGTCCCCGGCGGATATTGCATCTCCGGCACCTGGCGCTTCGCCAGCGGCAGCCAGAACGCGACCTGGCTGGGTGCGCACATGAAGGTCAAGGGGCGCAAGGAAATCCGCACCATGCTGTTCCCGAAATCCAGCGTGACGATGGTGGATATCTGGCACACGCTGGGCCTGCGCGGCACTGCCAGCAACGAATACGTGGTCAAGGACCTGTTCGTCCCCGAGGACCACACGATGCTGCGCGACAAGCCTGTGGATCGGCGCGAAGACGGGCCGCTGTATCGTTTCGGCAGCAGCCAACTCTATTCCGCCGGTTTCGCCGGCGTCGGCCTGGGCCTCGCCCGCGGCCTGATCGATGCGTTCCTGGAGTTGCCCGCCACCAAGGTGTCGCGCGGTGCGTCCAAGCCGCTTCGGGAGAATAACGTTGTGCAATCGCAACTGGCGCAGTGCGAGGCGAAATGGCATTCGGCGCGCGCGTTCCTGCATAATACGCTGGATGAGATCTACGATTACGTCATCGAACACGGTGAGATGACGGACCACCACGCCGCGATGATGCGCCTTGCCTCCACCTGGGCGATCAACCAGTCGCGGGAAGCGGTGAACACCATGTTCCACTGCGCCGGGTCGATCGCCGTTTTCGAATCGCAACCGTTCGAACGCCGGCTGCGCGATATCCAAACGGTGTCGCAACAGTCGCAAGGCCGCCAGCTTCACTACGAATCGGTCGGGCAGATCATGCTTGGCCTGCCACCCGAAAACCAATTCTGAGAGGGGAACAAAAATGCCCGCACAATCGCTGAACCACTACACGATCAAGGTCCGCGACCTGGAACGTACGAAGGATTTCTATCAGGACATCGTCGGCCTGAAAGTCGGTGAGCGTCCGCCGCTGACCTTCCCCGGCTATTGGTTGTACTGCGGTGACGTCCCCACCGTACACCTGATCGGCTACCGCGCCGAGGACGCCGTCATCGTCGACGGCCCGTCCTACCCCGCCGCCACCGGCCGCCTGGATCACATCGCTTTCTCCTGCAACGGGTTGAAGGAGATGCGCGCCAACCTGCAATCACGCGACATCAAGTTCGACGAACGCGTGCTGCCGCGGCTGAACATGACCCAACTGTTCTACCTGGACCCGGACGGCATTTCGGTTGAGTGCAACTTCGACGCCGCCGAAACCGAAGTCCAGGGCACCAAGGGGTATTAGCCGCTGCGACGTTGCGTTCAGGCCGGATCAGCTTTGGCCTATCCGTCATGGCCGGGCCTCCCCCGGCCACCTTCGCACCAACGGACGAAGCGCAGATGGCCGGGACACGCCCGGCCATGACGTTCAAAGCGCCACGTTTTCATTCCCCAAGCGCCTCAAACCACCCAAGGCAATACTCATGACCAAACCGCCCACCAACGCGCGTGACGCCGTCCGTTCCACCGTCCCCAAGATGATCGAAGTCACCGAGAACGTCATCTATGGCGACATCTGGGAACGCCCCGGCCTCAGCAAGCGCGACCGCAGCCTGGTCGTCCTGGCCACGCTGATCGGCACCTACCGCCCGGAACAGCTCCGCGGCCATCTGGCACGAGCACTGGACAACGGGGTGACCAAAGACGAAATCGCCGAGGTCATCACCCACCTCGCCTTCTATTCAGGTTGGCCCGGATCGATGACCGCGGCCCGCATCGCACAGGAAGTCTTCCAGGAACGCGGTATCGGGTAGACCGGGCGCAC
>NZ_LMUJ01000060.1:204032-210014 GCF_009765975.1 Acidisphaera sp. S103
CGCCTTGTGAAACGAACAGCGATTGTCCCAGATCACGACGTCGCCGACGTGCCACTTATGGCGATATTCGCCTTCCGGCTGGATCATCAGGTCGGTCAGCTCCTCGATCAACGCATCGCTTTCCGCCGGCTCCGCACCCTGGATATACAGTATCTTCCCCGGATCGACGTAAAGCGACTTCCGTCCCGTTTCGCTGTGCGTGCGGATAATCGGATGCATCGCCGGCGACCGGCCGCGGTCCTCCGGGTTCAGCAGCGCCTGAGTCTTCTTGCGTCCGCCATAGGTGAACGCCCCCAGCACGCCGTCCAGCCGCTGCTTCAACCGTTCCGGCATTGCGTCGTACGCCGCATAGCCGCTGGCGAACAGCGTGTCGCCGCCGGTATCCGGAATCGCCAGCGCATAAAGCTGAGTCGCCTTGAACGGCACGTCGTCATAGGCGCCATCCGTGTGCCACCCCTCGGCCCCGCGCCGATAGATCGCCTGGTTCAGTGACCCGTCGGGGTTGAATTTCCCCGTCCCCAACATGGTGATCTCCGGCACATCCGGATGCCGCGTGCTCTTCGACGGATGTGGGGAAACGATCCCGAACCGGCGGCTGTACGCCAGGAACTCCTGCATCGTCAGTTCCTGATCCTTCACCACCAGCACATTGTGATCGAGCCACGCCTGATAGATCGGCGCGAACCCCGCGTCGTCCACCGTCCGCAGATCGACCCCGGAAACCTCGACCCCGATCTTCGGGCCAACTTGACGTATCTGGACCATCGGCTGTCCTCCCTCAGGGAAAAGGGAAGGCCCTACCCGTCTGTCCGTCAAGATGCTAGCGTTCCGGCACACCTGTCAGGAGGCTCCGATGCACCTGTTCAAGCAGCACGCGGTCAAGGATCCCGAGTCCGTCTCGCAGTTGATTCCGGTGATCGACTTCGGCCCCTACTTCGCCGGCGAACCCGGTGCACTGGATCGTCTGGCGGAACAACTTTGCCATGCCTGCGAAAACATCGGCTTTTTCTACGCCGCCAATCACGGCGTGCCGCAGGACATCATCGACCGGGGCTTCGCCGCGTCCCGCCACTTCCACGCCTTGCCGCTGGCGGAAAAGATGAGGCTGACGCTGAACGAAGCCAATATCGGCTACATGCCGATGAATGCCTCCATGCAGGCCGCATCAACGGTCCACAAGGCAACGAAACCCAACCAGAACGAAAGCTTCTTCATCAGCCATGATCGAGGCGCCGACCACCCCGACGTCCTGGCGAATGTGCCCCTGCGCGGCCGCAACCAATGGCCCGAGGGCCAGTCCGAAATGCGCCGCGACATGGTGGCCTATTTCGACGCCCTGCGCGCCATGTGCAGCCGCATCCTACCAGCCTTCGCCGTCGCCCTGGACATGCCGCAAGACACGTTCGCGCCGTTCTTCGCCAACGAGGAACACATCAACCTGCGCTTCCTGCACTACCCGCCGCAGGAAGACACCAGCGAAAATACCTTCGGCACCGCCCCACACACCGACAACAGCTTCATGACTGCCTTGGCTCGGACCGATGTCCCTGGCCTAGCCGTACGTTTGCCGTCAGGCGAATGGTTCGCTCCGCCGGTTATTCCCGGAACATTCCTGGTCAACCTCGGCAACATGATGCGCCGCTGGTCGAACGATCGGTTCCTGTCCACCCCGCACGGCGTGATCAACGAATCCGGGACCGACCGGTATTCGATCGCCTATTTCCACAGTCCGAACCCGGCATCGACGATCGCGTGCCTGCCAAGCTGCGTCTCAGCCGACAACCCCGCCCGCTATCCCCCCGCCGTCTATGGCGATCTGGTGAAGGAGTTCTACCGGAAGAACTACTTTCATCAGAAAGGACACGGCAGCTAAACGCGCCTTAGACCTCCAGCCACTCCTGCCGCAGCGCCTGGTTGGCCGCCAAATCCTCCGGCGAGCCCTCGAACACGATCTGCCCGTGCCCCATCACATACAGCCGGCGCGAAATCTTCAGCGCGATCGTCAACTTCTGCTCCACCAACAGGATCGACACCCCGCGGCTCGCGATCTCCGCCAGCAGCACCCCCACCTGTTCCACCAGCAGTGGAGCCAACCCCTCGGTCGGCTCATCGATCAAGATCAGATCCGGATCGCCCATCAGCGTGCGGCACATCGTCAGCATCTGCTGTTCGCCGCCCGACAGCACCCCAGCCGGGTTGTTCTGCCTGGCCGCCAGGTTCGGAAACAGCCGGAACACATCGTCGAACGTCCAGCGCCCGAACCGCCCGGCACGCTTCAACCCCAGTTCCAAATTCTGCCGCACGCTCAGCGTCGGAAACACTTGCCGATCCTCCGGCACGTACCCGATCCCCGCCCTGGCAATCAGGTCGCTACGCATCCCGGCCAATTCGCGCCCCCGGAACGAAACCCGCCCCTGCGGCACCACCAGCCCCATGATCGCCTTGCAGGTCGTGGACCGCCCGACACCATTTCGACCCAACAACGAGACGATTTCGCCCTCGCCCACGTCCAAATCGATACCATGCAGGATATGGCTCTGCCCGTAATAGGCGTGCAGATCCCGAACCTCCAGCATCATCCTTCCAGCGCCCCCAGGTATGCTTCCTGCACCGCTCGGTTTGCCCTCACCGCCGCCGGAGGACCCGAGGCGATCACCTGCCCATACACCATCACCGTAATGGCATCCGCCAGGTCAAACACCACCTTCATGTCGTGCTCCACCATCAGCAGAGTCTTGCCCTCCGTCACCCGCCGGATCAGCGTCATCGCATAATCCGTTTCGGTGTTGCTCATCCCCGCCGTCGGCTCATCCAACAGCACCACCGACGCGCCGCCGGCGATCGTCATGCCGATCTCCAGCGCCCGCTGTTCGGCATAGGACAGCAGCCCCGCCAACACGTCCCGTCGGCTGGCCAGGTTCAGCTCCTCCAGCAGCGCCTCCGCCGCCTCGTTCAGCCCCTTCTGCCGCCACAACGGCGACCAGAACGAATACCGATACCCACGGCTCCACAACAATGCGCAGCGCAAATTCTCAAACACCGACATCCGATGAAAGATCGAGGTGATCTGGAAGCTCCGCGACAACCCCTTCCGATTAATCTTGTGCGGCGGCAGCGTATCGATCCGCTCGCCATTCAACAGAATCTCGCCCGAGGTGATTGGAAACCGCCCGCTGATCAGGTTGAAACAGGTCGTCTTGCCCGCCCCGTTCGGACCGATGATACAATGGCGCTCACCCGCCGCGATATCCAGTGTGATGCCGCGAATAATCTCCGTCGGTCCAAAGCTTTTCCGCACATCACGCAAGGACAAGGCAGTCATCGCCGAACCTCGGCCGACAGGCTTTCCCAGACGCGATGGAACCCCGCCGCCTCGAACCGCAGCCACACCCCGCCCACCAGTAGACAAATACCCGAGATCGCCCACGGCAGCGCTGCATGCACATCGACCGGCCCGCCGAACAGCACCAACTTCTTGCCCTGCGCCGCCCCGATCGTCAGGAACGACATCAATTCCACCAGCCCGACAAACCCCAGCAGCACGCCCAGCGACGGTATCGTCAGGCGTAGATACGGTACCACCAGCAGCCGCAACCGACCGGCCTGCCTGATCGGACCGTGCGTCTTGATGATCCCCGCCAACCCGGTCGGCGCGAAAATCACCATCGAGATGAACATCACGCCGACGTACACCAGCCAGGAATTCGACAGCAGGCTGACCCCGCTCTGCAACAGCGTGATCAGGATCGCCCCCAGGATCGGCCCACCGAAAACCGTCGTGCCGCCGATATACGCCATCAGCAACGCGTTCGCGGACAGCGAAGACGCCAACGCATCGTACGTCACGATCTCATACGTGATCGCATACAACCCACCGCCGATCCCGGCAAAGAACCCGGACAGCGCGAATTGCATGAACCGCACCATCCGCGGGTCGTAACCGATGAATTGCGCCCGCTCGAAATTGTCGCGCGTGGCGTTCGCCATCCGCCCCAGCGGAGTCAGCGTCAGAAAATACATCAGCGCCGCCGCGATCACCGTCCAGGCCAGGATCAGGTAATACACCTGCAAGCCCGACGCATAGGACAACCCGAACAGGCTGTTATCGATCATCCGATTGGTGGTGACACCACCCTCGCCGCCGAAGAAGTGATGGAACATCAGTGCCGAGGTCGCCATCAACTCGCCGATGCCCAGCGTGATCATCGCGAACGCCGTCGCCCGCTGCTTCGTGGCCATCGACCCGAACAGGATCGCCACCCCCAGGCCCGACAGGCCGGCCAGCAGTGGCATCAGTTCCATCGGCACCGGCAGCGTGCCGTCGCCGGCCCCGTTCAGGAAATGGATGGTCGCATACCCACCCATCCCGAAAAACGTCGCATGGCACAGCGAAAACAACCCCGCCTGACCCAGCAGCATGTTGTACGACAGCGCCAGGATCACCATCATGCCCATCTGGCTGAGCATGGAGATCAGGAACCCCGCCTGCCGATGATGCGTCCAGTCGTAGAAACACCACGGCAGCGCGATCGCCACGACGATCAGCGCCAGAATCAGCCAGCGATACTTCATGCGTCGCGAGTCCCCATGAGCCCGCGCGGACGGAACAGCAGGATCGCCACCATCATCACCAGTGGCAGCAACGCACCGATGCGCGCCACCGGCACCGTCAGCAGCTCGGTCAGCAGCGTGTCGCCCGTCAACACCACCCCTAAAGGCCGTAACAGATCGGCAATGGAATAATCGATCACCACGGCGAATGTCTGGATCATCCCGATGATGATCGAGGCGATAAAGCACCCGGCCAGCGACCCCAGCCCGCCGAACACCACCACCACGAACACGATCGGTCCCATCGCGTCCGCCATACCCGGTTCCGTGGTCTGGTAATTGCCGCCGATCACCCCGGCCAGCCCCGCCAGCAGACACCCGCCCGCAAAAACGGTGGTGAACACAAACGGCACATTATGCCCCAGCGCACTGGCCATGCTGGGATGTGTCAGCGCCGCCTGGATAATCAGCCCGATGCGGGTCTTCTTCAGCAGCAGCCACGTTCCCAGCAGCATCCCCGCCGATACCAACAGCATGAAGCCGCGATAGGCCGGGAAATTGGCGCCATACAACTCGAACAGCGGGAAATCGAGCGACGGCGGCACCCGGTAGGCCATCGGCAGCATGCCCCAGGTCATCTGTACCAGCCGCTGGATGATGAACACCAATCCGAAGGTGAACAGCAGTTCGGCGGTGTGCCCGTTATGATGCACCCGCCGCAGCCCCCAGATTTCGATCGCCGCTCCCAACGCGCCGCACAAGATCGGCGCGATAATCAGCGCGGGAAAGAAACCCAGGAACTGGCTGATGGTGAACGCCAGGTACGCCCCCAGCATATAGATGCTGGCATGGGCAAAATTCAGCACGCCCATCATGCTGAAAATCAGCGTCAGCCCACTCGCCAGCATGAATAGCAGCATGCCGTACACCAGGCCGTTCAGCACCTCGATCAGTACGATCTGCATGATGGAAACGAATCTCGGCTAGGACGCCGGGCGCTTCATCTTGCAGACGGTGGGCAGCGTCAGGTCTTCGGTTGAGGCAATGAAGTCCGTCTTCCAGCCCAGGCCGGTCTTTTCCGCGTCGTATTTCACGTCCTTCGTGAACGTCGCTGCGTAGTACGGCATCAGCAACTGATGGTCGGCCTTGCGCATCTGCACCGGGGCGCCCGCCAGGTCGGTGGCCTTCATATCCTCCAGCGCCAGCGCCACCTTCAACGGATCGGTCGATCCCGCTTTGTCAATCGCCTTGGCCAGCATCTGGAACATCGTCAGGAACGGCACTTCCGAGAAATCGGTGTCGTGCTTTGCCCGCCAGCCGTTGGTAAACGCCTCTGCATCGGGGTTCTTCAATTCCACCGGCACATTCGGGGTGAATTCGGTCACCGACGACAGCCGGCCTTCCCCCGCCGCGCCGATCGCCGTCGGGCCG
>NZ_LMUJ01000060.1:210159-218349 GCF_009765975.1 Acidisphaera sp. S103
CGCCGCCTTGATCAGCAGGTTCAGGTCGCGGTTATAGTTGCCGGTGATCACCGATTGCGCGCCGGACGCCTTGATCTTGGCAATATAAGGCGAGAAATCCTGCACCTTGCCGAACGGTATCAACTCATCGCCAACGATCTGGATGTCGGGCCGCAGCTTCGCCAGCCATTTCTTCGTATCATGTTGGATCGACTGTCCGAACAGATAGTCCTGGTTCAACAGATAAACCTTGGTGACACTTTTCGGCAGTGCCTTGATGCGAGCCACCGCTCGCATTTCGACATTGCCGGTAAACCGGAACTGCCAGAAATCGCACTGCTCATTGGTCAGTTCGGTCGCCAGCGCACCACAGTTCAAATACAGCACACGATTGTCGGGATTGCGCGCGTTGTTCTTCGATACGCCCTCGATCAATGCCGCACCGACATTCGACCCAGTACATTGCATCACGAACGGAATATTCTGGTCGGTGACGCTTTTTAGAGCGATCAGCGCTTCGGCCGGCTGCAGCTTGTCGTCGAACGGCACGATCTCGAACTTCTTGCCCAGCGCGCCGCCGTCGGCATTCACCTTGTCCAGTATATACGCGAACACTTTCAGGAATTCGTCTCCGCCGGACGCGAATGGGCCGGAAAACGGGTCGATATAGGCGACCTTGATAGTCTCCTGGGCCAGCACCGGCCTGGTGGCAAAGCCCGTCGCGAGCGCAATAAATGCGAAGCAAAGGCGTCTGATCAACGACGTCATATTTTCCCCCGAACCCGAAACAGGCCGTTTATTCATTGGGGAAAAGAGTAGGCATCACCGTTGATACGAGTCAATCACGCCGGCCCGCCTGGTATCGCGACCAAGCGGGCCGGCAATCGTGCAGCCATTACTTCGTACGGTATGCCTTATGGCACGCACCGCACTGCTCACCCAGCAGCTTCGCGTCGGCGGCCACTTCCTCCGCATTGCCGGCTTTCGCGTCGGTGGCCAGCTTGGTCGCGGCATCGTTCGCGGCCAGCGCGATTTTCTGGAATCCGGCCGGGTCGGACCAGATCTCCGGCAGGGCCCTGGTATTGCCTCCGGTCTCGGTGCCCTTGGGGAACAGGGTGGGGATCACCTTGGTCCACATGGCGATGGCCTTGGCCGGCCCTTCCAGCGGCTTGACGTCGCCTTTGTCCTTCACGACCGAACGGATGTAGGCAAAATCGCCGTTCTGCAATGAGAACCCGGCCTGCCGCACGGCGATCGGATCCAGGCTGTCGGCCTGGGCAACGCCTAGCCCTGCCAGCAGCATAACGGCACACAATGCTATACGCTTTGTCATTCGATAACGCCTTCCCACTCGGTTATTGACGCGCACGCTACAACGATCCTGGATCGCCACGACGATTCGCTAGCAGATTTGCGGATGAGCGGACAGACTGGGGGTCTAACGAGAAGGATATTCATGACGGCCATACGCTCTCTCGCTGTGTTCTGTGGCTCCCGCCTTGGCGTGAACCCTGCCTACGCCGACGCCGCGCGCGCGCTGGGCCGTGGTCTTGGGCAGGCGGGCATCCGCCTAGTGTATGGCGGCGGCCGAATCGGAATCATGGGGGTCGTCGCCGACGCCACCCTGGCGGCCGGCGGGTCGGTTCTCGGGGTAATCCCGGAGTTCCTGACGCAATGGGAAGTTGCCCATACAACCGTCACCGAGATGGTCGTTACCGACAGCATGCACAGCAGAAAACGCCGTTTGTATGAGGAATCGGACGCCTTCCTGGTCATGCCCGGCGGGCTTGGCACGTACGACGAGGCGTTTGAGATCATCACCTGGCGCCAGCTTCGCCTGCACGACAAGCCCATCGTGCTGTGCAATGTGGCGGGATCGGTTGGGCCGCTGGTCGCCGCCATCGATCACGCGGTCGAGCAAGGCTTCGCCGATCCGGCCTGCCGCGCGCTGTTCGAGGTGATCGAGGGGGTTCCCGCGGTGCTGGAGCGGCTGGAGACGCTGTCGGCCGGGAGGAGTGGATCGGGGGAGCGGCTTTAACGATCTCTCGCACCTCTACGACCTGCATCGAAGACCTGATGCAAATGCGTTCCAATCGATTGGAAGGCCTCGGTGGGAATCGCGATGGCCAGTACAGCGTCCGGATCAACGGGCAGTGGCCACTTACGATTTGGCCCTCACTCGGCAGGATCATGTGGACCGCATTGCTCAAAGGGTCCGTCCGGCGGCGGCATAGCGCCAGAAACCGGGTAAGAGGATCACATCTGGATCAATCACGCCGCCGCACGCCTGACCGATACACCCACTGGACATAAGGATATCTTTATGTCATTAAACACTCCGCCATGGACCAACTCCTCGCCAGTTTGCGCGCCGCCGCCGAACCGACCCGCTTGCGCCTCCTCGCGCTCGCGGCTCGCGGCGCCTTCTGCGTCATGGAATTCACCGAAATCCTCGGTCAGTCGCAGCCGCGCCTCTCGCGCCATTTGAAGTTGCTATGTGATTGCGGCTTGCTGGACCGGGTGCGGGAAGGCGCCAATGTCTGGTTCGCCCTTCCAACCGGCGACGACGGCGCCCTGCCGCGCGAACTTGTCGCCCGCCTCCCCGCCGACGACCCGGTTCTTGAAGCCGATCGCCGGCAGGCCGCGCGGGTCCTCGCCGAACGCGCCCGCATCGCGTCCGAAAGCTTCCGCCGCAATGGCGCCGACTGGGACGAGATGCGGGCGCTTGAACTGCCCGCCCAGGCGGTCGAGGACGCCCTGCTCGCTCTCATTCCGTTCGAATCGCGGGGACGGCTGCTCGACATCGGCACCGGCACCGGCCGGGTTCTCGAACTGCTCGCCCCCCGCGTCCGCCAGGCGCTTGGCGTCGATGCCTCCAAGGCGATGCTGGCCCTGGCCCGAGCCCGCCTGTCCAACCCAGGTCTGGCGCATTGCGCTGTCCGGCTGGCGGACATGTACCGGTTGCCGCTGACGGATCGTTCCTTCGACATTGTCGTCCTGCAAATGGTGCTGCACCACGCCGAAGACCCGGCCGGCGCCGTGCATGAGGCGACCCGGGTCCTCAACGACGACGGCATGCTGCTGGTGATCGACCTCGCGGAACACGACCGGACCGACATGACCGACAGGTTGGCCCACCGCTGGCCGGGATTTTCCGACGATGCCGTTAACCGGATGTTCACCGCGTCCCAGGTAGCCTGGCGTGACCCGGTCACCATTCCCGGCCCGCTTCCCATACGGATCTGGCCCGCCATCCGCACGACGGCGGATGTCACACGCGAACTCGCCCTCTGAAAGCAGCCTGAAAAATGAGTCGTCCCCATTTGCTCGATGCCCTGCGCGATCGTGTCCTGCTGTGTGACGGCGGTATGGGCAGCCGGGTTCAGGCGCTGACCCTGGATGTGGAGAAAGATTACTGGGGCCGCGAAAATTGCACCGACGTGCTGGTGCTGTCCCGGCCCGACATGGTGCGGGAGATTCATAAAGGCTACTTCGCCGCCGGTGCCGATATGGTGGAAACCAACACCTTCGGCGGCTCCCCGGTGACCCTAGGCGAATTCGATCTCGCCGACCGAGCGTTCGAGATCAACAAGATCGCCGGCGAACTGGCCCGCGAAGCGGCGGAAAGCTTCGCCGATGGCCGCGACCGCTGGGTGATCGGCAGCGTCGGGCCCGGCACCAAACTGCCCAGCCTAGGCAACATCGCCTACGACCCGCTGGAAGCCGCGCTGGCCGAACAATGCCGCGGCCTGATCGCCGGTGGCGTCGATGCGATCCTGATCGAAACCTGCCAGGACACGCTGCAGATCAAAGCCGCCGTCAACGGCGCCAAAATCGCCCGCACGAACGCCGGCACGGACACGCCGATCTTCGTCCAGGTCACCGTCGAGACCACCGGCACCCTGCTGGTCGGCCCCGATATCGCCGCCGCCGGCGCAGTGATCGGTGCGTTGGATGTGCCGCTGATGGGCCTGAACTGCGCCACCGGCCCTCAGGAGATGGCGGAACATGTCGGCTGGCTGGCATCCAACTGGCCTGGCCTGATCTCGGTGCAGCCTAATGCCGGCCTGCCGGAACTGGTGGACGGCCATACCCACTATCCGCTGAACGCCGCCGACCTCGCGTCCTGGCTGGAGCGGTTCGTGGTGCAGGACGGCGTCAACCTAATCGGCGGCTGCTGCGGCACCTCGATCGAGCATGTCGCCGCGCTGGATGCGATGCTGCGCAAGCTGGGGGGCTTCCGCCCCGCGCCGGTCGCTCGCAAACCGATCTGGATTCCCGGCGTCGCCAGCCTGTATCAGGCCGTGCCGTTGCGCCAGGAGAATGCGATCTTCGCCATTGGGGAGCGCTGCAACGCCAACGGTTCCAAGAAATGGCGCGAAGCCCAGGAAAAAGGCGACTGGGACGGCTGCGTCTCCATGGGCCGCGAGCAGATCGGCGAAGGGTCCCATGCGCTGGACGTCTGCACCGCGTTCGTCGGCCGCGACGAAATCTCCGAGATGAATGAGGTGATCCGCCGCTTCACCGCCTCGGTGAACAGTCCGCTGGTGATCGACAGCACCGAAACGCCGGTGATCGAGGCCGCGCTGAAGCTGCACGGCGGCAAGCCGATCATCAATTCGATCAATTTCGAGGACGGTGAAAAAGCCGCCACCGACCGCCTGATCCTGGCCAAACGTTTCGGCGCCGCGGTCATCGCGCTGACCATCGACGAAGTTGGCATGGCCAAGTCGGTCGAGGACAAGCTGCGCATCACCCGCCGGCTGGTTGATTTCGCCTGCAACAAGCACGGCCTGGCGCAATCGGACCTGCTGATCGACCCGCTGACCTTCACGATCGCCACCGGTAACGAAGACGACCGCAAGCTGGCGCAATGGACGCTGGAAGGCATCGCCGCGATCAGTGCGGAGTTTCCCGACATCCAGATCATTCTGGGCCTGTCGAATGTCAGCTTCGGCCTGAACCCAGCCGCGCGTGCCGTGCTGAACAGCGTCTTCCTCGATCACGCACGCCGAGCAGGGATGACCGGGGCAATTATTCACGTGTCGAAAATCCGGCCGCTGCATTTGATCGCGGAAGAAGAGAGACAGGTCGCCGAAGACCTGATCTTCGACCGCCGGCGTGAGGGCTATGACCCGCTGCAGAAATTGCTGGAACTGTTCGCCGGCCGCAAACTCGCCGACGCGGTCAAGAAGGAACGCGCGGAGACGCCGGAGGGTCGCCTGAAGGACCGTATCGTCGATGGCGACCGCAAGGGCCTGACCGACGACCTGGACGAGGCCTTGCTGACACTCGCCCCGCTGGACATCATCAACAACGTGCTGTTGGACGGCATGAAGGTGGTCGGTGACCTGTTCGGGTCCGGCAAGATGCAGCTTCCGTTCGTGCTGCAATCGGCGGAAACGATGAAAAGTGCCGTTGCCTACCTGGAACCGATGATGGAGCGGGTGGAGGGCCAGGAAAAAGGCACCATCGTGCTGGCCACGGTGAAGGGTGACGTGCATGACATCGGCAAGAACCTTGTCGATATTATCCTGACCAATAACGGCTACCGCGTGGTCAACCTGGGCATCAAGGTGCCGTTGGCGGAGATGTTGCAGGCGGTGCAAGACAATCGCGCCCATGCGATCGGCATGTCTGGCCTGCTGGTGAAATCCACCGTGGTGATGCGGGAGAACCTGGAAGAAATGTCTCGCCAGGGGCTGGAGATACCAGTCCTGTTGGGTGGTGCGGCATTGACCCGCAATTATGTGGAAGATGCCTGCGTCGGTGCCTATGGATGCGGCCGTGTCGCCTATGCCCGCGACGCGTTCGATGGCCTGCATCTGATGGACAAGGTCACCGGCAACGCCTTCGACGACTACCTTTCAGCGATCCAGGCCAAACGCGTTGGCAAATCCCGCAACACCGCCCGGACCCTGGGTCAAGCCGATGAGAAAGCGTTCCGTCCGGTCGATGTCGGCGCCGTCCGGGAACGGCGCCATCGCCTGACCCGCGATGTTCCCGTCGTGGAACCCCCGTTCTGGGGTGCGCGGGTTATCGAATCCGCCCCCAAGGCGATCGTCCCCTTCGTCAACGAACGCAGCCTGTATCAATTCCAGTGGGGCTTCCGAAAGCAGGGCCGGTCGCTGGACGACTTCCTGGGCTGGGCGAAGCAGGAACTGCGCCCCGTCATGCGCCGCATGCTGACCTTGTGTGAGGACCAGGACATACTTCGGCCGCAAGCCGCCTATGGCTACTGGAAGGCCGCCGGCCAAGGCAACGACCTGATCATCTTCGAACAGGACGGGGTGACCGAGATTACCCGCTTCTCCCTGCCGCGCCAGCCGAAAGAAGATGGCGAGTGCATCGCCGACTTCTTCCGCGACGTCGATGACGCCGAACGCGACGTGATCGCACTGCAGGTGGTGACGGTGGGTCAGAAAGCCTCAGACACCGCGCGCGTGTGGTTCGAGGACAATCGCTATCAGGATTACCTGTACTTACACGGGCTGTCGGTGGAGATGGCGGAAGCCATGGCGGAGTATGTCCACAAGCGAATCCGAGCGGAACTCGGTTTCGCGGGCGAGGACGACCGTGACATGGAGAAAATGCTCGGGCAGGGTTATCGCGGCAGCCGTTACTCGTTCGGGTATCCGGCTTGCCCGCGACTGGAAGACCAGGTGCCGATCCTGGGCATGCTGGGGGCGGAACGGATCGGCATCGAGATATCAGACGAATATCAGTTGCATCCGGAACAATCGACCAGCGCAATCGTCGTCCTGAACCCTCGGGCGAAGTATTTTTCAGTGTGATCTGGGCGCGGGGCGAAACTGTGACGGGCGGTGTCAGCTCCCCACGGAATCAACCGCGCTGAACGGCAGCGTCAACCCGCCCATCTGAAGGTCCACGGTGCCGGAATTGTTCTGCACCGCTGTCGCCGTGCCGGTGACGGTGAACGGAACGGCCGAGGTGGCTCCGTTGACACCGATCGCGTTCACCGTAACGGTATAGGCACCGTCCGGCATGGTGGTGCCGTTGGCGTTCTGGCCGTTCCAGGTCCAGGTATTGGCACCGGCCGAACTGGTCAACGTCGCGGTCTGCACCTGCACGCCGGACGCGTTGAAAACCGCGATGCCGACCGGTTCGGCGCTTGTGGTGTTGAAATTGATCGCGGCCGTGCCGTTCTGCAACGAAAGCTGGCTGCTGTTCACTGTCACCGGCTTGCCGATCATCGATGTGGATTGCTCGATCTGGCTGGCCTGGGTGAGTTGAATCAGTTGCGTCAGATCGCTGTTGGTGTCGATCTGCTGCTGCACGGAGGTGAACTGAACCAGTTCGCTGGTGAACTGATTGGAATCCAGCGGCGACGTCGGATCCTGGTTCTGCAACTGGGTCATCAGCAGCGACAGGAAGCTGGTGAAATTGTCGCTGAGGCTGCCCAGGGCGGATGTGCCGGTCTGGGAAATGGTGCTCGACGGGGACGATGACGGTGGCGTTACGCTGCCGCTCATTGACGAAACTCCTTTTTGGCGATCAGGCGGTGATATCCAGGCCGATACGATACGATTTCCCGGACGTCGCACCGATGGTCGCCGGCCGCACGTCCGATCGCCGGGTGGTGGGATAGGCGGTACGCTCCCTGGCCGGGTAGTTGCCACGACCGCCGCCGGCGGAGCCATCGGCATCGGTCATGCCGGCACCCGTTCGACCGGCCGAACCTTGCTGGCTGTTGCTGTTGGCCGCCGGCGATCCTGACCCGTTGCCGCCGGCCGCCGCCTGTGCCGGCTGCGCGACGTGGAAGGTGACGGTCCGCCCGGCTGCCGCTATGCCGGCGTCATCCAGCGTGCGGTGCAGTTGCGGCTGATCCCGTTGCAACGCCAGCAAAGTCACAGGATTGTCCGCGGTGATATCGATTTGCGTCGTGCCGGATGGCGCCTGCGCGATCCTGACCTGCACCATGCCCATGTCGGCGGGGTGCAGGCGAACCGTCATCTGCTGGCCCCCGTCCGGGGTTTTCGCCAGTGTGAGCAGCGTCGGCGCAAGCTGTTCCACCGGCGAGGCTGGTTGGGCCTGATGCGGCGCGGCGACCGTGGTGGCGGCGGTAGCCGGTACGGTGGGGAGTGTGACGGCGGGCGCTACCTGCTCCGCGGTCGAAACCGATGAGACGGCGGGCTTCGCCGGATCGGTGCCGGCCTCGACCGGATGCAGCGTGATCTTGCGATCGGCGGG
>NZ_LMUJ01000060.1:218385-241655 GCF_009765975.1 Acidisphaera sp. S103
GCTTCGCCGGATCGGTGCCGGCCTCGACCGGATGCAGCGTGATCTTGCGATCGGCGGGCACCGCCGCCGAACTGCCGATATCTATCGCCGCCGCGGAGGGCAACGGCGGGAGCGGCGGTGGTGGCGGGGCCGCTTGCTGCGCCACTGCATCAAGCGCGCGTTGTGACGGCAGGCTTGGGCTGGCGGTCGCGGGGCCGCCTGTGTCGGAGGCCTGCCGGGAGGGGATGGACAACGCTTCCCCGTTTGCGGCACCCCCGTCAGGGGTGGCCGCGTCTGAGATGGTCGCACCTGGCGCGATCCCGTCTGGAATGGCCGCGTTCCGCCCCGTCTCGCTGGTTGACGTGGTCGAGGCCGCGGCCGGATGAGCGGATTCGGTGGTGGTGGCCGCCGGTGCGTCAACGGGGTGCGCTTGCGTTGGGACGGCCGCGGCCGATCCGGCCGACACCGCGTCCGGGGTCGCAGCCACCGGAGCGAACGAAGCCGTGTGGTCCGGCTTCCCTCGGGTCGCCGGCTCCTTGGCGGTCCGGGATGGCACGGCGCCCTGAATCGCTGTCCTGCCGGCGTCCAGACCTGTTGTGGTGAGGGCGGCCCGACCCGGGACCGGCGGATCATCGGTGGCCGCAATCGACGCCGTGTCCAAAGGGACCACCGGCGGGTCGACAGTCTGGTTAGGCACCGCGGTGGACGTCGCCAGGGTCTCGGGTTCCGGTGCAACGGCAGGACCGGGTGTCGTGGAATCGGGTTCGGCAGCGTGATGGTCCTCCTTGCCCGCATGCACTGGCTTCGCCGGCGGGACGGCCGTGTGCGTGGTCACCACCTTGTCCGGCTGGACCGGGTCTGGATGGGCGGATCCGGTGGTGGCCGCCGGCGCTGGCTGGCCCTGCCTGGCGTTGTTCGACGCCGGTTTCGACGTCGGCACAGAAGCTGCCGGACCGTAAACCGATCGCAACACCTGTCCAAATCCCTCCGCGGTCGCGGGGACGGCCGGTGCGGACGTCGTTTTGACGGCAATCGTACCAGGCAACGGTGCGATCGCGGGGGCGGCTGGCACTGTATGGTCTCCTGCGTGCGGTCTCCTGCCATGGGGATTTTCCCGCCGGACAATGATCCGATGCTTGCAAAGCAATGTCCGGGCCAAGCCGAAACCCTCGCGCAACCGCCACCTGTTTCCGGGAACCCGGCAAGAATGGCCATACCGATCCCGCCAGCCGGCAAATCCTGCCCAGCCAGACGGACCCGCAACGCCAGCGAAATCCGTCACTTCGTGCTTGGCACGCTTCCTGCTGTTGAAACGACCGACAAGCCTCGGAGCATTAAAACGATGTCCCTATTCGGTGCGATCAATACCGCCATCAGCGGCCTCACCGCCCAATCCGCCTCGTTCGGCAATATCAGTGAGGACGTCGCCAACAGCCAGACCACAGGCTTCAAACGCGTCGATACCTCGTTCATCGATTACCTGACCACCAGCACGGCGACGGACAACGAACCCGGCGCCGTCGTCGCCCAACCCGACTATGTCAACAATGTCCAGGGCGCCGTCACCCAGACCGATAACCCGTTGGGCATGGCAATCGCCGGCCAGGGGTTCTTCGCGGTGTCCCAACCGACCGGTGAGGCCAATGGGGTGGTGACATACAACCCGCAGCAATTCTACACGCGGGACGGCGACTTCACGATGAACGACTCCGGCTATCTGGTGAACAGCGCCGGGCAATACCTGAACGGGTGGACTGTCGATCCCACCACGGGTGTCGCGGACCAGAATGCGCTGGTGCCGATCCAGGTCAGCCAGTCCACCTATAATCCGGTCGCGACCTCGAACGTGACCCTCGCGGCCAACCTGCCGGCCACCCCGACATCTGGCACCGCGACGACCGCCTCGCCTCTGTCGTCGCAGATCACCGTCTATGACTCGCTGGGAACGGCCCATACAGTCACCCTCAATTGGACGCAGAATGCGGACAACGACTGGAACGTTCAGATCTCGGTGCCGGATTCCACCACCGGCACCACCGACGCGGGCACCGCCGATGTGCAGTTCGGTGCGACCAGCGGCAACGCGGTGCCCGAGGGCACCATTGGTCAGGTCGCGGCATCCACAACCGACCCAGGCACGATCACCACCAGCGGCTATACAGCGGGACAGGGGGCAACCCTGCAGTTCACCACCAATTTCGGGTCAGGCAGCCAGACGATCCAGCTCAATCTGGGCACCTACGGCGGCACCAATGGCGTCACCCAATACGCCGGCAGCAGCTACAGCCTGCTCGGGTTGACCCAGGACGGCGTCCCGCCCGGCAGTTTTTCAGGCGTAACAACCCAGGCCAATGGCAACGTCGTCGTCAACTACAATAACGGCCAGACCCGTACGATCGCGCAGATTCCGGTGGTGACATTCAACGCCCCGGATTCACTGCAAAGCCAGAACGGACAGTCCTTCACCGCCACCCCCGCCAGCGGTTCGCCGCTGGCCGAGGCCGCCAGCACCAACGGCGCGGGAAACCTGGTGGTCGGATCGATCGAAGGCTCCAACGTCGACATCGCCACCGAGTTCTCCAACCTGATCGTGGCCCAGCAGGCTTATTCGTCGAACGCGAAAGTCGTCACCACGGCGGATCAGATGCTGCAGGCCACCCTGCAGATGATCACCTGACGTTCTGACCGATGGGTCTCAATTCCGCTCTCTCGATCGCCGCCGGGGGGCTGGCGAACATCAATGCACAGTTCGCGCTGATCTCGCAGAACGTGGCGAACGCCGCCACGCCCGGCTATGCGGTCGAGATCAGCAACCAGCAGGCCCTTACCGCCGACGGCGTCGGCATGGGGGTGCAGACCGGACCGGCGACGCTGCAGATCGACCAGGCATTGCAGACCTCCGTCTTGCAGCAGAACGCCACGGTCACCGGCCTGCAGACCACCCAGACATCGCTGCAGGCGATCGACAGCGTGCTGGGCACGCCAGGTTCCGGCAGCGATATCGGCAGCCTGCTGGGCAACATGCAAGACAGCTTTTCCACCCTGCTGACCGATCCCGGCAACCAGACGCAGCAAAGCACGGTGGTTTCGGCGGCAACGACCCTGGCTCAGGGGATCAATTCGCTCAGCGCGGCCTATGCGACGCAACGCCAGGGCGCACAGAACGACCTGGAATCGGCCATCACCACGCTCAACAGCACTCTGGCAACGATCGGCCAACTCAGCAACGAGATCATCGCCCTGAAACCGACCAACCAGAGTACCGCCGACCTCGAAAATCAGCGGAACACGGCAGTGCAGGCGTTGTCGCAACTGTTGCCCGTAAAGACGGTGGAACAACCCAACGGCGACCTGTCGATCTTCACCAGCACCGGCCTGACCTTACCGACAAACGACGGAGCCACCCCGTTCACGATGGCGAGTTCATCGACGCCGGCCGGATCATATTATCCCGGCGGCGGCATTGCCGGCATCATGCTGGGCGGCGCCGATGTCACCAGCCAGATGACGGGGGGTCAGATCGGCGCCGATATCACCCTGCGCGACACGACCCTGCCGACCGACCAGGCGGAACTTGATGAATTCGCCCAGGGTCTGTCCAGCCGGTTCGCCGGACAAGGGCTGACGCTTTTCACCGATCCGGCCGGCAACGTGCCCGCGGGGGGTGGCACCCCGGCCCAGTCCGGCTATGTTGGCTACGCGGGGACAATCCAGGTCAATGCCGCCGTCGCCGCCGATCCATCGTTGGTCCGCGACGGCACCAACGCCGTCGCCGGCACCGGGTTCACCCCCAACCCGTCGGGCGGCCCGGCCGGTTTCACCAGCCTGATCTCCAACGTCATCAACTATACTTTCGGCACCCAGGTGCAGAGCGGCGTCGCCCAGCCCGCCATGAACACCAGCAGCCTCGGCGCTTCCGGCAACCTGAACGCGCCCTTCAACGCCGCCGGTGACACGTTGTCGGACTTCGCCACCAGCCTCGTCTCCTCCCAGGCGGAGCAGAGCGCAACGACCACCAGCAGCGTAACGACCGAGCAGGCGCTGCAGACGAGCCTGCAGGCGAAGGTCTCGGCGGTCAGTGGCGTGAACATGGACACCGAGGTGTCGCAGATGCTCAGCCTGCAGAACGCCTATGGTGCGAACGCTCGGGTCATCGCCGGGGTGCAGGCGATGTTCACCCAACTGCTGCAGGACATCCAATGAGCAGCACCATCGGCACCGGCTACGGCATCCTGCCCACCCTGATCGCCAACAGCACCAGCGTGCATCAGCAACTCGATACGCTGACCGAACAGGCGAGCACCGGCCTGGTGTCGCAGACCTATGCGGGGCTGGGCGGCGAAGCCAGCGTCTCGCTGAACCTGAACCCGCAGCTTACTGCACTGCAGACCTATCAGAACGACATCGGCCAGGCGACCGGCAGCATGTCCGTCACCCAGACGACGATGACCCAGATCCAGCAGATCGCCTCCACCTTCGCCGCCGACATACCCGACCTGAACAGCCTCAATGCGTCAGAGGTCGACAGCGTCGCCGCCCAGGCCAACGCCGCCCTGCAACAGGTCGCGGGCCTGCTGGATACCCAGGACGGCAACAATTATGTGTTCGGCGGCCAGGATTCCACCAATCCGCCGGTCCCGTCGCCTGACGATATCCTGTCCTCCGGCTTTTACACCCAGATCAACGCCGCGGTTTCTGCGCTGTCCGTCAACGGCGCGACCGCAACCGCCGCTTCGACCCTGTCGATCGCCAGCTCGAACGCCGCCGGCACGTCTCCGTTCTCTGCCTATATGTCGCAACCGGCCTCGGCCATCAGCCCCCCGGTGGTACAGACCGGAGAGGGCGGTACGGTACAGACCGGGTTGCTCGCCAGCGCCAACTCGGTCGCTGTCTCCTCCGGCACATCCACCACCGGATCCTATATGCGCGACCTGATGCGGGCCCTGGCGACGCTGGGATCGCTGTCCAGTTCCCAGGTCAACGACACGGGGTTTGCCGCACTGGTGCAGGACACCGGCACCAGCCTGACCGGCGTGGTCAGCGCGATGGCGACTGATGTCGGCGTCCTGGGCAGTACCCAGGCGAACCTGACGGCCACGCAGACCCAGTTGTCGGATACCGCGACGGCGCTGACCGGGCAGTTGTCGTCCGTCCAGAACGTCAACATGGCACAGACCATTTCCAGCCTGACCAGCATGCAAACGCAACTACAGGCGTCGTATCGTCTGATCAGCGGCGAAACAAGCCTGTCGCTGGTGAACTTCCTGCCGACCACCACGGGATGAAAAAATCTTTGTCTTGTTCATACACTGTTAACTTTCATCCGTCATCCTGCCCGTCGAGCTCGCAAAAAGCAGGCACATTCATTTCGGCCCAAAGGGTAACACACCATGTCCCTGAACTCAGTCAACACCAACATGGGCGCGATGGTCGCGCTGCAGTCCCTGGAATCAACCCAGAGCCAGTTGGCCGTCACGGAAAAGCAGATATCGACCGGCTATCGTGTCGCTGACTCGACCGATGACGGTGCCGCTTATGCCATCGCACAAAACATCCGCTCGACCGTCGGGGTGTTGACCACCGCCAACCAGCAGCTTGGCGGCGTGCAGGGCTTGCTGTCGACGACGCAGTCGGGTTTGAACAACATCTCCAATCTGATGGGCAGCATGCGCGACGTCCTGCTCAATTTGTCGAGCAACGAGACGCAGGGTACCCAGCGTACCGACTACATCAATCAATATCAGTCGATGCTGGCGAACGTGCAGACCTATATTCAGGATGCCGACTACGGCGGCAAGACGCTGATCGGCGACCTCAGCGGGAGTACCGGCAGCTTTGGTCGTGTCGCAGTGGCACGAAACGAAAGCGGATCGTCCTACGGCATCGCATCGTTCAGCGGTTCGGCGCTGTACGGATCGATCAGCTTTACCAGCACCCAGCTTTCCGGGGCCAGCACGGTCGCGGCGCTGATCAGCACCACCGGCACGTTCCTCAACCAGATGACCTCGGTTGGCACCGAACTGAACTCGATCGGCAGTTCGATCAACTATGTCAACAACCAGACCACCTACAACAGCGACAAGATCGACGCGTTGAACAGTGGCCTTGGATCGCTGGTCGACGCCGACCTAGCGAAGGAATCCGCCCAGCTCACGGCCTTGCAGATCCGTCAGCAGCTTGGCACCCAGGCCCTGTCGCTGGCGAACCAGGCGCCGCAGACACTACTCAGCCTGTTCAAGTAATCGCCTTCCGGTGACCGGCGGACCTGATCCCAGGTCCGTTCGGCCCGCCGGCTGAATTCGCATCGCTCCACGGAAGGGATCTGATGTCTAATCTCGTTCTGGAGCTACGCCAAGGCGAGGTCATGATCGTGAACGGTGCGCCAATCCGCTTTCGCACCCGATCGCGCATTGAACTGACCGCCAAGGCACGCTTCCTGTTCGGCAAGCAGATCATGCCGCCGGACCAGGTGGATAGTCCCGCCCGCCGCATCTACTTCGCGCTTCAGTCCGCCTATATTGGTAGCGAAATGGAACGGGAGGGGGGTCTTGAAGCCGCCCGTCACTTCATCGCCGACTTCCAGTCGGCGACAACGTCCGAATTGGTCCGTGCGATCCTCTCCCAAGCCCTCGTCGCAGCAGAGGAGGACGATTGCTACCAGGCCCTGAAGCTCGTCCGCCGCATCATACAGCACGAAGACGCCGTGCTTGGGAAAAGCCCAAATATGTCCATTCCAACAGGGAATAGCGATCACCATGTTGAACGCGAGCCACGCCTTACAGGCCTATAAGACCGCCTCCCGCTACCGGTCTCAGCGGGACCAGGAAGCCGATGTGTTCCGGCAGGCCATCGCCGCGTTGAAAAGCGCGAAAGACGCCAGTCCCATTCAGCAAATCCGCGCCCTGACCGACAACCGACGGCTGTGGACGACCGTCGGCGACCTGCTGCGGGATCCCGGCAATGCCCTGCCTGAAGCGTTGCGTGCCGGTATCCTGTCGGTCGCCAAAACCGTCCAGCGGGAAATGGACCAGGAAGCACCCGATTTCGACTTTCTGATTGCCATCAACGAACAAATCGCCGCTGGCCTGGCCGGGCAACCCTGACCGATGAGCAACGCACTCAGCTACCTCACTACGCTCTATGCCGACTCGTTCGGTGGCGGATCGTCCCTGCTGGACACGATCTACGGCATCGGCACGTCCTCCGCCGGTTCTACCGACCCGGTGCAGGCGCTGCAGCAGGCCGAACAGAACCAGACGCAGGACGTCACGATGACGGCCACCCAGCCGGCGGTCAAAACCGCGATCGCGGCCCTCACCCAGGCGGTGAATTCCGCCACCAGCATGACCCAGTTGCTGTCCAACCCGGCCTTCATGAATGTGCTGCTGACCGCGAATGGCATGAGCGACCAGATAGGCTACACCGCCCTCGCGACACAGGCGCTGACCTCGAACACCGCGGACCCGAATTCCCTGGTCAATCAGTTGACCGATACGCGATGGAAAACCCTCGCTGGCAACTACAACTTTACCTCCACCGGACTGGCGTCGTTCCAGAACCCGGCGACCATCGCCTCGATCGCCAACGCCTACGCAACGGATACCTGGGAGACCAACCAGGATTCGGTGACGCCCGGGCTGTCCAACGCCCTGGCTTTCAAGGCGCAAGCATCGACCATCACCTCGGTCGACCAGATCCTCGGCAATCCGACGATGCGCACCGTCGTCACCACCGCCCTCGGCATACCGGAACAAATCGCCTTCCAGGACCTTGGTGCCCAGGAACAGGCGATCAGCACCCGCCTGGGCAGCATCTCTCAGTTCCAAAGCCCCTCATTCGTCGAAAGTTTCGTCCAGAAATACCTGATCGCCAACGCCGGTAGCGCATCTGCGTCATCGACGCCCGATCTCACGACCCTGGCGATCCAGGCCGACGGCATTCTCGCCTGACTGTCGCTTCACAGGCTCAAAAGGAGCCCCTTCATGGACACGATTCACGTCACGGCCGACGCCGACGCACTGCGTGGCCGAGCGACACAACTGATAGACGCCGGGCGGTTCGAGGCGGCTCGGCCGCTGCTGGCCGCCGCGCGGGTACTGGCCCCCCCGTCGCCCGAACTGACCCTGGTCGGCGCCCGCCTCGCCCTGGGCAGCGGCGCGTGGGAACAGGCGATGCGGGAACTCGACGACGGCATCGCCGCCGAACCCGCCCATGCCGGCCTGCGCAAGTGCCGGGCGGACCTGCGGCAAAGGATCGGCGACCGGGAAGGATCGGCGCGGGACGCCGCCGAGGCGGTGATCTTCGATCCCGCCGATCCCCAGGCCAAGGCCATCCTGGGGTTGGCGCTGCTCGACCTTGGCCGTACCGCCGATGCGGTTGCCTGCCTGGCCGAAGCCGTGGCCGGTGCGCCGACCGACTTCGATTACCGCCAGGCACTGTCCTCCGCTTTGGAGAAAACCGGCGATCGGGACACTGCCCTGCTGGTCCTGACCGACGGGATCGACCTCTGCCCGGCCAGCGTCGCCATGCGTAACGCCGCCATCCTGCTGTGCGTGCGCCGGCGGGACTTCACCCAGGCGGTTCGGCTCGCCGAAATCGCCCGCTCCCTGGGCATCGCCGATGCCTGCACATTCGGACTGAAAGGCCATGCGCTGTCCAGCCTCGGGCGGCACGACGAAGCCGCCGTTGCCTATCAGGACGCGCTCAAACTTGGCCCGGAGGACGACTACGTTCGCCATCTCGTCGTCTCATCGAGTGCGATGCCCGATTCCAGGCGCGCCCCCGAAGGCTACGTCCGCACCGTTTTCGACGGCTACGCGGATCGCTTCGAAACCCATCTGATCTCACTCGGATACCGTATCCCCGGCGCCATCCGCACCATGCTGCAAGCCCATCCCAAAATCGCCGCCGGCCTGCCCGTCGGTCCCGTCCTCGACCTCGGCTGCGGCACCGGCCTGGTCGCCCTGGCGATCGGCGACCTGCCCCTCGGGCCGTTCACCGGCGTCGACCTGTCGCCGCGCATGCTCACCCACGCCCGCGTCAAGCGGCTGTATACGGAACTGCGGGAAGCCGACATTATCGCCGACTTAGCCGAACACCCGCAGCGCTGGCCGCTGATCGTCGCCGCCGACGTGCTGTGCTATTTCGGGACATTGGAAGAAATTTTGGCGATCGTTCACCAGCGGCTGGAACCGGGTGGCTGGTTCGTGTTCTCGGTCGAGGCGATGCTGCCCGACCACGACGGCATCATCCCCGGCAACGGCAACTGGGCGCTGCACCGGCAAGGCCGCTACGTCCACGCCGAACATTACGTCTATGAAGCAGCCTGTGCCGCCGGTTTCCGCGTGACGCGCGTGGACCGCCCCATCGTCCGGCAGGAGGCGGGCGCCGACGTCCCCGGCCTGTTGTTCGCCGTCGAACGCATCCGCGATGACGATTGACGTTCACCTGTCGGCGGTCGGGGTGGACCTGCTCGCCGCCGGCCGCTTTCAGGATGCGCTGGCGCCGCTGCGGCTTGCTGTGTCGCTGGGCGACACGGCACCGGCGACCCTGCTCAATCTGGCGATCGCTGAGGATCGGGCCGGGGACCGGGATCGCGGCCGGCGGCTGATGCGACAGGTCGCCGTCCGCCTGCCGGATTGGGACGAGCCGATGTTACGCCTGGCCGAAAGCCTGCGTGCCGCTGGCGAAACCATGGCGGCCGAGGAAGCCTATGGGCAGGTGCTGGACCTCAATCCCAGCCGTCCGGAGGCGTTGATCGCGCTGGGAGGCCTGCTGCTGATGCGCGGGCAAGGGGAAGAGGCACGGACCCTGTTGATCCGCTGTTGCGGTGTCGCCCCGGACAATGCCGAGGCATGGAACACGCTGGGCCTCACATTGCGCGCGACCAAAGCCCCCAGCCCGGCGTTGACCGCGTTCGTCAAGGCCCAGACGCTGCGGCCGGGTTGCCTGGACTACGTCCTGAACGGCGTCGAAATCACCCTGGATGCCGGGGAGAGCGACGCCGAACTCGCCCGCCTGACCGTCGCCTGCGGGCAAGACCCGCTCAATCCCGCCATCCAGCTTGGCCGCGGCATGCTGCTCGAACGCCTGGGCCGCCGGCCGGAGGCGATCGACGTCCTGGAAGCCGCGGCCGCGCTGACGCCGGACATGGTGGTGCCGCTGCGGCTGCTGGGCGGCGTGCTGGCCCGTTCCAGCCAGGTTGCCCGAGCGCAGCAGGTGCTACGCCGCGTCAGTGAACTGGACCCGGACAATCCGCAGGTTCGCAACGACCATGCCACCGTGCTGATACGGCTTCACCGACATGCCGAGGGGCGGACGATCCTGCTCGATGTCCTGGACCGCCATGGCCCCGACATCGCGATCCTCTGCAACCTGGCCAATGCGACGGCCTGCCTCGGGCTGCAGGAGGAAGCGGTGGCGATCGCCCGGCGCGCGATCGGCCTGGATCCCCGTGCCGTCCTGCCGCGGCGCGCCTTGTGCAACACGCTGCCGTATCGCGATGCCACCACCGGTGCGGAACTGCTTGCAGCCATGCGTGATTGCTCCGCCGTCCTGCCGCGCGTGGCACAACCGCCATTGGGA
Source organism: Acidisphaera sp. S103 (assembly GCF_009765975.1). Classification (GTDB taxonomy): domain Bacteria; phylum Pseudomonadota; class Alphaproteobacteria; order Acetobacterales; family Acetobacteraceae; genus Rhodopila. The sequence goes on from NZ_LMUJ01000060.1 coordinate 228,949, forward strand.
AATAACCCCGATCCGGATCGACCGCTAATCGTGGGTCTGTTGTCGGGAACCCTGCGGTCGCACCCTGTGGGCTGGCTGACGGTCGCGGGCGTCGAGACGCTCGACCCGGACCAGTTCTCGTTGATCTGCCTGACGCAGAACGCGGCGCCCGAAGACCCGATCGCCCGCCGCTACCGCGCCGCCGCGCGCGGCTGGATCGAGGTCGACGGCCTCAACGACGCCGCCCTGACCGCCGTCGCGCGCGACAGGCACATCGACATCCTCATCGACCTCGGCGGCTATGGCGACGCCGCCCGTATGCCGGCCTGTGCCAACCGTTTGGCGCCAGTGCAGATCAAATGGGTCGGCATGCAGGCGCACAGCTCCGGCGTGGCCGAGATGGACTGGTTCCTGACCGACCGGTGGGAGACACCGGACGGGTTCGAGCCACTGTATAGCGAGAGGCTGTTGCGGCTACCCGACGGCTATGTCTGTTACAGCCCGCCGCCGCACGCCCCGGACGTGGTTGCTTTGCCCGCTTTGACCAGCGGCTTCGTTACCTTCGGCTGCTTCAACAACCTGGCGAAGATCACGCCGCGGGTCATCGAAACCTGGGCGGCGATCCTGCGGCGCATTCCGGACGCAAGGTTGATCCTGAAGACCCATCAGTTGTCCGACGGTCCCACCGCCGACAGATTTCTGGCGGCTTTCGCCTCGCTGGGGATCGCCGGGGACCGGATCGAGCCACGTGGGTCCTCCGGTCATCGCGCCTTCATGGGCCAGTACGGAGATGTCGATATCGTGTTGGACCCGTTCCCCTATTCCGGCGGGTTGACGACCTGCGAGGCGCTGTGGATGGGCGTGCCGACCATCACGCTGCCCGGCGAAATATTCGCGTCGCGCCATTCGGCCAGCCATATGAGCAATGCCGGGCTGCCCGATTGGGTTGCCGGATCGGTCGAAGACTATATGGACATGGCCGTCGCACGGGCCGGCGATTTGGCGGCACTGGCGGACCTGCGGGCCAGGCTGCGGGATCAGGTGCGGCGAAGCCCGCTGTGCGACGCCCCCCGGTTCGGGCGTGGCCTTGGTGCGGCCCTGCGGCGCGCCTGGCAGGCGTGGTGCGTGGAGACATCCCCGCCGATGCCCGGGCACGTTCAGTCCCGAAATGTGTGGAAATAATATGGGCCGGACGCCGGATGCGCCTACGGTTTCGCGGGCCCCACCAACCCCGCGCGATACCGGCCGCGCAAGGCTGGTCACGACTCCGACGGCGTGGCTAAAAGGATCACATGACATGGCGAGAGGTGGAACACCGGTCTTGCGACCCTGGATCGTCCATCCCCGGCGGTCTCGGTGTCGTTCGCGTCAAACGTCTCTGATGGACGCGGGATGGAGGAATGCCGTGCTCTATTTCACCGATACGTCCAGCCGCATCTTGGGATGGATACCGCACAGCACCACGAAATCTCCGGGAACGGAGAATACGATGTCGGTTTTGCTCCCGGGCTCCTGGTCGCCCGAATCAAAACTGAAGGTCTTTGAGTCCACATACGCGTGGTGGATCAACTCGCCATCGTCATTCACGATCTCAACCGTATCCCCCCGATTGATCGACAGCTTGCCGGGGTGGAACATTTGGCCTTTTTGCGTAACGATGTATGGGTCGGCCGCTATCGCCGCCAGAAATGGAATCGCGCATGCAAGACCCACGAAGCCGCCGGTCAAAAACGGCTTCCAAAAACGCCGATGCGGAACGATCGCGCGCGTAGCGGAATTATTCTTACAAATTGGTAACATGGGCGCGGTGCGCGCGACTGTCGCTTTCCGGAAATGGCGGGTAGCGACAATAAGCATTGATTCCCCAAGCACCCAGCGACCCATCCGACATTGAAACGAGTAAGTGTTTTGTAGCTATTTCCATCTTAATCCACGCAAGCAGTCTCGTAAAGGAATCTCCTCGCCCATGCCCCCCTTCGGCCGGCGCCGAATCAATCGACCGACTCAGCTCACGATCCGAGCGAGTATCTTTCTCGGCTTCGCGCTGATGTGCGCGTTCACGGCGGGTCTTGGGTATGCGTCCGCGCTTATGATCAGACGGTCGGCGGCGCTGGTCGTGGGGACGTTCGACCGGTCGCTCATGTCGATCGATTATGCCCGGGCGGCGGCGGCCGATTTCTCGGCCATGCAAACCGGTTTCCTCCGGCTGCGCCTGGCGACCAACCTGTCTCAGCAGAAGGAACGCGAGGCCGAACTCGATGTCATGGCCAAGACGTTTTATGAGGATCTCGACATCAGCGCGACGCGATCGCAGTCGGTCCGGGCCAGGCGCGCCGCGGAGACCGTGAAAAACGCGGTGGACGGCTGGCAAAGAAGCCGCGGCGACATCGACGCACAATTGCCGCTCCCCGAGGTACTCGCGGAACTGGATGGCTACTCCAAGACCGTCGACCATCAGATCGATCTGCTTATCAACCTGACCGCGGGCGATGGCTTTCTGTACCGGCAGCAGGCATTGCGGTCGATCAGTACGGAATCAGAGCTGGACATCGGCTTTACGTTCGGTGCCCTGCTGCTGTCGGCGCTGGTGACCTGGCTGGTGGCCAAACGCATCTCGGGGCCGGTTTCCTCCGCCTCCGCCATCGCGGCCCTGATCGCGCGCGGCGATCTGGACGTGGCGATCCCCGAAGGCCGGCACGACGAACTGGGCGACCTGCTGCGGTCCATGGCGATCATGCGCGACAGTATCCGCACGATGATGCAGACCGAGGTTTCGCAGCGCCGGTCCGCCCAGGCGCGTCTGGTGGACGCGATCGAGAATTCCCGGGAAGGCGTCCTGCTGGTCGATACCGCCGGGCGCATCGTCGTCTCCAACTCGCCCCTGGCCGGATTCTTCGGCGATCTGAACGAGTTGCTCGCGCCGGGCGCCTCACTGGCCAAGCTGATCCGGGCCGTGGCGCAGACCAAGGTCATCGAGGAGTCCCGGCAGGAGCTCGATGCGCTGCCCTGGTCCGCCGCGCACGACGCGCCCGGAACGGTGGAAATCGGCCTGCTGAACGGCAACTGGCTGAGGGTCAGTTGGTGCCCGACGCGCGAAGGCGGCCTGGTCGCCTTCTTCAGCGACATCACCCAGTCGAGAAGCCGGGAAGCGCAGCTTACCCAGACCAACCTTTGGTTTGACGCCGCGTTGACCAATATGACGCAGGGCCTGTGCGTTTATGACAGCGATGCCAGGCTGAAAGTCGTCAACACCCGGTTCCGCGACATCTATAATCTGTCCGCGGACCAAATCCCGATCGGTACCCCGATCGAGACCGTACTGGCGACCTTGTTGTCTTCGATCGACGACAACAGCCTCTCGGTTGACGACACCAGGGCGATACGGGAGCGCATCGCCAGGCGCGCCGTGTTCGCGCAGCAGCACGAACTGACGGACGGCCGCGTGATCGCTTTCTCGCACCGTCCGATCTCCGACGGCGGGTGGGTCCTAACTTATGAGGATGTAACCGAACGTCATCGCAGCGAGGCCAGGATCTCGTTCATGGCGCGGCATGATTCCCTGACGACCCTGCCCAACCGGGCCTTGTTCGGGGAACGGCTGGAGCAGGCGCTGGCGGGGCTGGAGCACGGTGCCGCGTTCAGCCTGCTGCTGGTTGATCTCGATCGCTTCAAGGAGGTGAACGACACCCACGGGCATCCGATCGGCGATACGCTGCTGCGCGTCGTTGCCAGGCGTCTGCTAGCTTGCGCCCGGGACGAAGATACCATCGCCCGCCTGGGCGGCGATGAATTCGCCTTCATCGGCACTGGCGTGCGCGACGCCTACGACGCCGGACAGCTTGCCGCCCGCATCATTCAGACCATCTCCCAGCCATTCGTTATTAACGGATATAGTCTCGAAATTGGTGCCAGCGTCGGAGTCGTGGTCGCCAACGCCGACAACCGCGACGCCGACAATTTGCTCCGAGACGCCGACATCGCCCTCTATGCCGTCAAAAAGGATGGTCGCGGCAGCTACGCCGTGTTCACGCCCGAGATGGAAATCGCCCTGCAAGAGCGCCGGCTGCTGGAGCACGATTTGCTGCAGTCTCTCGCCGAAGGGCAAATGGAGCTGCTGTACCAGCCCAAGGTCGCCCTCGCCGACGGCCGGATCAGGGGTTTCGAGGCGCTTCTGCGTTGGAACCATCCGACGCGGGGGGTTATCATGCCCACCGATTTTATTTGGCTGTCGGAGGAGATCGGCTTCATCGAGAAGCTTGGTGCCTGGATCCTGCATCAGGCCTGCAAGGATGCGGCGCACTGGTCCTACACGCTGAAAGTCGCGATCAACGTATCCCCGGTGCAGTTCCGATCCGGCCAACTGATCCGCCACCTGGAGGCAGCCTTGGCCGACTCCGGCATGCCGGCGTCCCGTGTCGAACTGGAGGTGACCGAAACCACGCTGCTGCACGAGAACGAAGCCACCCTGGCGACGCTGCGCGCCATGCACTCGCTTGGCGCCAGGATCGTCCTGGACGATTTCGGCACGGGCTTCGCCTCCCTGAGCTATCTGCGAAGCTTCCCGTTCGACCGTATCAAGATCGACCGCTCCTTCGTGAAGGATTTCGGTCTGCGGAATGACGCGGACGCGATCATCCGGGCGATCGTGGGGCTTGGAAAGAGCCTTCGTATTCCAGTGACCGCCGAGGGCGTCGAGACTGACGAGCAGCTTGCGCTCGTCCGGGCGGAAGGGTGCGACGAGGCACAGGGCTATCTGATCAGCGAGCCGATACAAGCGGCGGACGTGGCGGCACTGGTTGCCAGGCTGGCGCCTGCCCCCACGGCCTCGACACCGGCGGACGGTATCAAGACCGGTCCGGCACCTTACGCCGCCCCTGCGGAGAACAGGGCAGCATGTCCGAGATAATACGCCGCGACCGTGATAACGAACGCGATCACATAGTACGCTGGCATGCGAAGCGATGTGAACCGTCGCCCTGGCCCGTTATCGGCGATGATTGCCAAAAATACGACAATGATCGGAGAATGACCAATTGCGTCGATCTTGCCGAATTCCGGGACGGCCGAGATGAACGTGGCGGCCAGCAGAACCGCGGCGGTACGTCGCACCAGCGGAGGTCCGATCAGGGCGAAAGCCAGGCTGAACTCAACGACGCCGGCGGCCTTCATGTAGAAGACCGGGTCGAATCCCATCGCCATCCCAGCGTGAGAGACAAACAGCGGGTAGGTCCAGTCAGGATAAGCCCATTTTTCGACCGAGGCCCACATCAGCGTCACCGCCGCGCCCCAGCGAAGAACGTCGACCGGTCGCACGCCGCGGCGGTCCAAACCAAGGCCGATCAGAGCAAAATAGCTGGCGGAAGCAAGAAAAATCGGGTAATCCATCAGATGAAACAGGCCGTAGTGTACAATAGCGTATCCATAGAGGAAAACTATACCTGCTGCGGCAAACACCAACGTCTGTCGCCAAATGAAACACGCAGCAATAACCAGTTGGAACCAAGAAATCGCAACCACCGACGTCTTAAGTTCGGGGGTCATGATGATGCCGCCGACGGTCCACAACACCACAAAAAAGCCGCCATAAACGGCCCGCATGAGAAGTTCTGTGTCACGCAGTATCAACGTGCTGACGCGGTCCAGCGACCGCAGGATGGTGCCGCCCAGGACTGTGTTTCCGATCAGGCTGCCGACCGTCAACAGAACGATTGCCACGAGAGCGAGGTCAATGAACGTCCCATCCCGCACCCAATCGAGGCTCTTCGGCGTTTCGGCGACGTTATACGCGGCGAACCATTTGACATGGGCCTCGGCGACACGCGGAACACAGGTCAACGCCAGCGCGGAAACCACGCCGGCAAGGCCCTGGATAGCTCGGCCCGCGCCAACTCGCCGGCGGGCCGTTCGGGCCACCAAGGCTGGCGGCGTCAAGGCCCCAGGGGGCTCACGGTCCATCCCCTCGGATGGGCCCTCTTTTAGACTGCGGATAATGACAGAATTCAAGGTGTGCTACTCATGAAATGGCTGCAATGTTTCGGCGTATTGAGTATGGTCATAGCCCTTGCCGGCATGGGCTTGGCGCACATGTCAACGCTTTTGCCCTCTCGAAAGGGCTTTTTTGAGAGTTCCGGCGGCATTCTCTTCATCGCGGGCGTGGCTTTGCTCGGCTTCACATTGCCGCTTCCTTAGTGGTAACTTAATCAATAACATTATCGAGATTAGCGGGGAAGGATCGGAATCGCAACCGGATCGGGACTTGCCGTCAACGTTTTCAGAAACGTGATCAGATCGACCTGATCCCGTTCAGATAGCCCGAGCGGCACGATCAGTTCGTCGCGGCTCGGTCGGTCTATGCCGCCTTTGTTATACAGTGCGATCACACTGGCCAGATCCGGCAACGACCCATCATGCATATACGGGCCCCGGTGCACCACATCGCGCAACGTCGGCGTCTTGAAAGCGTAACGGAGCTTGACCGAGGTCGGAAACAAGGCCCCTCGCCCGATATCGTTGCCCTTCGCGCTGCCAATGTCGTGGAACGATCCGTCCGTGAACGCCCAACCGGAATGGCATGACGAACAATGTGCCTTGCCGGTGAACAGCGCGAAGCCCCGCTTCGCACTCGCATCGACCGCTTGATCGTCGCCGGCGACCCATCGGTCGAACGGTGCGGTGCCCGACACAATTGTCTTTTCGTAAGCGGCGATCGCGTCCAGCACGCTCGAGCGCGTTATGCCCTGGCCGGGAAACACCTCACTGAAAGCCGTTGCATAACCGGGGATCCGAGCCAGGCGCGCCAATACCTCGGGTTCCGGCAGGTTCATATTGGTCGGTGAGGTGATCGCTGCGAACGCCACGGCTTGCAGGTCGCGGAACTTGCCATCCCAACCCAGCCTGGGAATCTGGTAAACATTCAGCAGCGTCGGCGCCCGCAACTGCATTGCATCGCCGTTGTCCCCGATCGCCTTGGGCAGCCCGTCCCCCCAGGACAAGCCTGGATTGTGGCAAGTCGCGCAGGACCGAGAGGACGTTCCCGACAGGATGGGATCGAAAAAGAGCGTCTTACCGAGGTCGATTTCCTTCTTCTGCGCGGGGTCGACGTGAAGGGACACCGACGGCGGGGGCTTGTATTGAGCAAGCAGGGCAGATTCGGCCTGCGTCATGCCGGCCCGCGCGGCAATCGCCGTCAGCAGCAACGGCAGCGAGACAAACAGGGCAGCAACGGCACGCATTTTAAGTCCGAACGAACATTGGGCTCTCCAGGTATCATTTGAAAGAGAATTGCGCGTCCATGTCGAGTGCGAATCGGACATGGGTGTTCACATGATCCGTATCAGTCATGCGACCACGTCGTTCACGCCAACCCGTATCAAGGCCGACACCATACACAGGGCCGCATGATTGGGCGATAACAACGTTGGGCAGGACGGAAGCGGAACGCCATGGGCTGCTCGCGGATCATTGGCATCGCCGCCCCATTGCCTCGCTGTCCACCATGGACAATCCTGCTTGCTGATCAATCCACGGGGGAAGCCTGTCCATGCCTGCCGATTCGGATACCTACGACTTCATCGTCACTGGGGCCGGGTCCGCCGGCTGCGCCGTCGCCGGTCGGCTGGCCGAATCACGCCTGTACCGCGTGCTGCTGCTGGAAGCCGGCCCGCCCGACAAGAATCCGTGGATCCACATCCCCCTCGGCTATGCCAAGACCTATGTCGATCCCGCGGTGAACTGGATGTTCGAAACCGAACCCCAGCCACAGATGAAAAACCGCCGCCTCTACCTGCCACGCGGTAAGACCCTTGGCGGTTCCAGTTCCATCAATGGCATGCTGTATGTGCGCGGACACCATGCCGACTACGATGAGTGGCGCCAGCGTGGCTGCACCGGCTGGGACTGGGACTCGGTTTTGCCTTACTTCAAAAAAGCCGAGAACCAGGCTCGCGGCGCCGATGCGTTCCACGGCACCGGCGGCCCCCTGCACGTGTCTGACCAGACGGAGAAAGGCGAACTCTCGAAAGCCGTACTCGAGGCATGTGTCCAGGCCGGCATTCCGCCCAACCCCGACTTCAACGGCGCCCGGCAGGAAGGATGCGGCTACTACCAGACCACAACGAACAACAAACGCCGGTGGAGCGCCGCGAAAGCCTATCTGAGCAATCCGCCGCCGAACCTGACGATTCAGACCAATGCGCATGCCACCCGCGTGGTGATTGAAAATGGCCGAGCGACCGGGGTTGAATACCAAACGGCGGGGGGACGGCGGGTCAGCCGTGCCAGCCGCGAAGTGATCGTCTCCGGCGGCGCCTATGGGTCACCACAACTGCTCCTGCTGTCAGGGCTTGGCCCGGCGCAGCATCTGCAAGATATGGACATCGAGGTCATCCGCGACATGCCGGCGGTCGGGTCCAACCTGCACGATCATTTCAATACCACCGCGAGCTGGCGGTGCAGCAAGGCGATTACGCTGAACGACCTACAAAACAGCACATTGCGAAAAATGCTCGCCGGCGTCCGCTATGGTCTGTTCCGCTCCGGTCCGATGGCCAGCAACGGCATCACCGCCGGCGTATTCACCCGCTCTGACCCGCGGCTGGAACGCCCCGACATCCAGATCAACCTGTTCGAATGGAGCACCAAGGAACGCAGCCGGGACGCCGTCATCCCGCACGACTTCCCCGGCTTCACCATGTCCCCCGTCCACCTCCGCCCCGAAGGCCGAGGCACTGTCCGGCTCGGCAGTCCCGACCCGTTCGCCTGGCCGGCGGTGCTGTTCGACTACCTGCGCACCGATTACGACATCCAGGCCGCCCTGTTCGGCATTCGCCTGGTGCGCAAGATCGCCGCGCAGCCGGCCCTGCAACCCTACGTCGTGAACGAACTTTCGCCGGGTTCGGAGCTCACCACCGACGACGACCTGCTGGACTTCATCCGCCGCACCGGTGTGTCCAACCAGCACCCCACCAGTTCCTGCGCCATGGGCAACGGTCCGAACACAGTGGTCGATCCGCGGCTGAAGGTGCATGGCATCGCCGGATTGCGGGTCGCCGACGCCTCCATCATGCCGGTTGTGGTGGGCGGCAACACCAATGCCCCCACCATCATGATCGGTGAAAAGGCCGCGGCGATGATCCTGGAGGACACGAGGGCTGGCGCTCCGTCCCTGGCGGCGTAGTCTTTTCCGAAATGGACGGGGGACGAAACGTGACGGCTGAAACCTACGACTACATCGTAACGGGTGCAGGATCGGCCGGCTGCGTCCTGGCCGCGCGCCTGACCGAATCCGGCCGTTACAAAGTCCTGTTGCTGGAAGCCGGCGGCAAGGACAACAAGTTCTGGATTCACGTCCCGATGGGCTATGCGAAGACCTTCGTCGACCCGAAGGTGAACTGGAAATTCGAATCCGAACCGGAACAGGAACTCAACAACCGCACCATGTACCAGCCGCGCGGCAAGGTGCTGGGCGGCACAAGCTCCATCAACGGCATGATCTACATGCGCGGCAACGCCGCCGACTACGACCAGTGGCGGCAGCTCGGCAACGAAGGCTGGGACTACGATTCCGTCCTGCCGTATTTCCGCAAGGCCGAGGACAACGAACGCGGCGCTGACGAATTCCACGGCTCAGGTGGCCCCCTGCGCGTGTCCAACCAGCCCTACGAATGGGAAATCGCTAAGGCGCTGCTGGAGGCCTGCCAGCAGGCCGGCATCCCCTACAACCCCGATTTCAACGGCGCCAAGCAGGAAGGCTGCGGCTACTACCAGACCACCACCAAGGACAAACGCCGCTGGAGCACCGCCGCCGCCTATCTGCGCATGGCGAAAGGCCGTCCGAACCTGACGATCCGGACGAACGCCCACGCCACCCGCGTCCTGTTCGACGGCCGCAAGGCCACCGGCGTCGAATTCCGCACGCCAAAAGGCCTGGAAACCGCCCATGCGGGGCGGGAGGTGATTGTCTCCGGCGGCGCCTACGGGTCGCCGCAACTGCTGCAACTATCCGGTGTCGGTCCCGCCCAGCACCTGACCGAGATGGGCATCGATATCGTGCATGACATGCCGGGCGTCGGGTCCAACCTGCAGGACCATTTCAACACCTACTGCACTTACCGAATCTCGAAGAACCTGTCGCTGAACGCGCTGCAATACAGCCTGTCGCACCGCCTGGTGGCCGGCGCGCAATACGTGTTCCTGCGGTCGGGACCGATGTCCGGTAACGGACTGTACGTCGGCGCGCTGGTCCGCAGCGACAAACGCCTGGAACGCCCCGACTTGCAGTTCAACATCTCCGCCTGGAGCACGATCGACCGCACCGCGGATGGCATCATCTCGCATCCGTTCCCGGGGATTTCGATCAGCCCGGTGCACCTGGCACCCGAGGGCCGCGGCACCGTCCGCCTGCGCGCCAATGACCCGTTCGCTCCGCCGGAGATAAAGTTCAACTTCCTGCGCAGCGAGGGCGACATGCGGGTGATGATCGCCGGGGTCCGCATCGCGCGCAGCATCGCCCGGCAACACGCGTTGCAGAGGCTGATGATGGGCGAAACCGCCCCCGGCGTCGCTGTCCACTCCGATGAGGACATCGCCGCCGACGTGCGTCAGCGCGGCGTGTCGAACCTGCACCCGGTCGGCACTTGCGGCATGGGCCAGGGACCGATGGCGGTCGTCGATCCGCGGCTTCGCGTGCATGGGATCGCGGGACTGCGGGTCGTTGACGCCTCCATTATGCCGGTGATCGTGGCGGGCAACACCAACGCGCCAACGATCATGATCGCCGAAAAGGCTTCGGACATGATCCAGGACGACGCCAGGGCGGCGGCGTGAAGATGTCAGCCTCGCGCTTGTGTCCCTGCCTACGTCCGAACCATCCGCACCTGGCATTACGCCGCGTCGTGGAAGATCAGCCCTAGCGTATGCCGCTTCCCCGTGTGAATCCGGCTCACGCCGTGCCGCATGGTCAATCTGTATGGTCCCCGCGTGCCAACCCCAGGCCGGTGATGCACCGGAAAAATCACCGCATCCCCCAGTCCCAGCGGCACCACGATGGCTCGGGACTGCGCGCGCGGCCGCTGCTCCACCATAATGAACTCGCCGCCGGTGAAATCTGCGCCCGGCTCGTTCAGCAACACGGTAGCCTGAAGCGGGAAGACCAGGTCCCCGTAAAGGTCCTGGTGCAGGCAGTTGAAGCCACCCGGGCCGTAGCGCAGCAACAACGGCGTGGGACGGCTCTGGCCGGCGGCATGGCAGCGCGACAGATAGGCATCCAGCGTGTCGGGAAACATGTCCGTTTCTCCCAACGTGCGACGCCAGGCATTCGCCACCGCCGCCAGCGGCGGATACAGCGCCGCCCGCAACGCTGCGACCGGACCGGGCAACGGATAGCTGAAATATTTGTATTCCCCCTTTCCATAAGCGTGCTGCTCCATCACGATGCGCTTACGAAAGCGCCTGTCGTCATCATATGATTCGGCCAGTACGCGGCACGTCTCGGCCGTCAGCAGCGGCCGGGTGGCATACCCCTGAGCGGCCAAATCGTCCGCCAGGGCCTCGGAAGGAATGTCCAACATTCCCTCATCATATCCGCTTTCCGGCGCCCGGCATCCCGGTTCTTGCTTCCGCATGATCGCATGGGCGGGGCCGTCCAAACGCGTGCTTCATACGGTTAGGCCTATGCAACCCAAAGCCTGCCCGCACGTTCAATCTCCTCCCACTCAGATAAGGAGGCTAACATGGTCGATCGCGTTGAAGGCACAGTCCGTGAGTTCGGGGGCCGCGTGCAGGAAGCCGTCGGCGACGTGACCGGCGATGCCAAGACCCAGGCGCAGGGCCTGTACAATCAGGCGGCCGGTCAGGCCCAGCAGGCGGCATCTCAGTTAAGCGACGTTGTGAAGGCGCAGCCCATCCTATCCTCGCTCGTCGCCCTTGGGGTCGGCTATATGATCGGGCGCCTGACATCCTGATACCGCTAGCCAGAAAACGGGGGCACGCGCCCCCTTTTTTGTGTCCGCGTCGCACAGAGAGAGGTTCCCAATGCCCCCGGCAATCAGCAAATCCCGAGTCAGCGAAGGCTCGCCCTATCAACTTGGTGCGACCTGGGACGGCCTCGGCGTCAATTTCTCGCTGTTCTCGGCCAATGCGACGAAAGTCGAACTATGCCTGTTCGACGACGCCGGCGAGAAGGAACGGGAACGGATCGAACTGCCGGAATACACCAATGAGGTCTGGCACGGCTATCTGCCCGACGCCCGCCCCGGCACAACCTATGGCTATCGCGTGCATGGGCCCTACGAGCCGGAGGCCGGGCATCGCTTCAATCCCAACAAACTGTGCCTGGATCCCTACGCCAAGGCGCATGTCGGCACTCTGAAGTGGAATCCGGCGATTTTCGGCTACACCATGGGCCAGGACGACCTGACGTTCGATGAACGCGACAGCGCACCCTTCATGCCGAAATCCAGGGTGATCGATCCCGCCTTCACCTGGGGCCGCGAACGGCCGCCATCGGTCCCCTGGGACCGGACGATCGTGTACGAGACCCATGTGCGCGGCTACACCATGCTGCACCCCGCCGTGCCAAAGCATCTGCGTGGCACCTTCGCCGGCCTCGGCCGCAAGGAAGTGGTGGACTACATCAAGACCCTCGGCGTCACGTCGGTGGAGTTGCTGCCGGTCCATACATTCGTCAACGACAGCCATCTGCTGGAAAAAGGCCTGACCAACTACTGGGG
>NZ_LMUJ01000060.1:241719-246693 GCF_009765975.1 Acidisphaera sp. S103
ACAACTCGATCGGCTTCTTCGCCCCCGATCCGCGCTATTCGGCCGTGCCGGACTTCGTGTTTTCCGAGTTCAAGGAAATGGTCGCGCGCCTGCACGACGCCGGCCTGGAGGTCATCCTGGACGTCGTTTACAACCACACCGCGGAGGGCAACGAAAACGGCCCGACCCTGTCGTTCCGCGGCATCGACAACCTGTCGTACTACCGGCTGATGCCGGACAACCGGCGCCACTACATTAACGACACCGGCACCGGCAACACGCTGAACATGAGCCACGCGCGCGTGGTGCAGATGGTCACCGACAGCCTGCGCTACTGGACCACCGAGATGCATGTCGATGGTTTCCGGTTCGATCTCGGTACGATCCTGGCGCGTGAGTCGGACGGCTTCAACGAAGCCCACGGCTTCCTGCAAAGCTGCCTGCAGGATCCGGCGCTTTCCGCCATCAAGCTGATCGCCGAACCGTGGGATATCGGTCCCGGCGGCTATCAGGTCGGCCGCTTCCCGCCAGGCTGGGCCGAATGGAACGACAAGTTCCGCGATACCGTCCGCGCTTATTGGAAAGGCGATTCCGGCAAGCAGGCGGAAATGGCGACCCGCCTGTCCGCCTCCGCCAACGAATTCGCCCATCGTGGCCGCAAGGCCTGGGCCAGTGTGAACTTCGTCACCGCCCATGACGGCTTCACCCTGAACGACCTCGTGTCCTACAACGACAAACACAACGAAGCCAACGGCGAGGATGGCCGTGACGGCCACGGCGACAACCAGTCCTGGAACTGCGGCGCCGAAGGCCCCACCGACGACCCCAAGATCATCTCGTTAAGGGAACGTCAGAAGCGCAACCTGCTGGCGACGCTGCTGCTGGCACAGGGCACGCCGATGATCCTGGCCGGCGACGAATTCGGCCGCACCCAGGACGGCAACAACAACGCCTACTGCCAGGATAACGAGATAAGCTGGGTCAACTGGAATTTCGGCGAAAAGGAAGTCGACCTCGCCGAATTCGTTCGTAAAGTGATCGTTTTGCGGCAGTCCTTCCCGATCCTGCGCCGCACCCGCTTCCTGAGCGGCGCCTACAATCCCGATCTCGACGTGCGCGACGTCCGCTGGTTGTCGCCATCCGGCCAGGACATCGAGGACTCGCAATGGAGCGACACCAATGCCCGCTGCTTCGGCATGCTGCTGGACGGACGGGCGCAGGCCAGCGGCATCAAGCGGCCGGCGATGGATGCCACCGCGCTGCTTGTGCTGAACGCGCATCACGACGTGGTCAATTTCGCAATGCCCGAGGTGGTTGGTGGCAATACCTGGCGCTGCCTGCTAGACACCAACAATCCCGACGACGGCAACCAGGAATCATTTCAAACGGATGAAACTTACGAGATCACCGGCCGCTCGCTGGTGCTGTTCGTTCTTGAGCCGGAAAGTAAGCGATCGGTCGCATTGCGCCGAGCAATCGAGGGTTTCCGCCAGATGGCCGAACGTCCGATCCCGATGGCAACACCGGAAACCGGGCCGGAAACAGAACGAGCCTTGTCGGACACGCCCCGGGTCACGCGTCCGTGAATTTCAACCATCCAGTTGGGTGCGCTATGGTGCAGATGCGCCACGGGTAACGACAAGGTCGTACCCGGATGGCCGCGGTGTCATCTTATTTGTCTAGACGCTGCACCCGAAATATCTCCGGCAAGGACATATCATGTCAGAAACATCCAGGACCGCTGAGACCACGAAAAGGGCCGCCGAACAGACAACCAGATCCAGTCAGGCCGCCATGGAGGCAGCAGGCAAGGCGACCAAGGATGCCATCCATGAAACCAGTCATGCCGCGCAGAATGGCGCGGAGCGTGCCCGGGATGTCTCTCACACCATCACCGAAACAGTCATGGAAACCGCCGACGTGGCGGCCGACCTGTCGTCCAGGGCCGCCGAACAAGGCCGCGAGGTCTTGCTGATGGGCGTGCGTACCGCCGCCGGTGCCGGCAGCCGTGTCGCCGATATCGGCTTTGGCCGCGGCCATCATCTGCTGGCGTCCGCGACCCACGCGATGGACATCTATCGCGACGCCTCCGAACGGTCGGCGGAACGCGTGCAGGCGCTGTTCTCCAGCTATCTGACCTTCGGTCGCGGTTTGCAGGCCATGCAGCACGCCTGGCTGGAGATCGCCGACCAGACGATCGAGAACGCGGCCCACAAGCCGCAGGACCTGTTGCGTTGCAAGAACATGGTCGAGGTGGCCGAGGTGCAGCGCGACTTGTATATCGGTGCGATCAACCATGCGCTGGAATCGACCACTCGCCTGCTGGAAATGGCCGGTCGCACGGTCCACGACGCGGCTCGGCCGTTGCAATCGGATCATCATTGAATCGTCACACACTCACTTTGTCGGATCCGCCGGCGCCACCCGGCGGTCCGCCTGCGATTCCGGACCCCGACCAGCCCGTGCCGATCGAGGAGCCGCCGAAGCCGCTTCCGGTGCCCCGCGATCCGCCTCCCGAACCATTGCGGGCGTAATGCGATTCGGCTAACGCGTCGCCGTCCCTTTGGAACGATGCGATGGCGCACGATTATCTGGCTTGGTTTCTCGACAGTGCGTTCGTTCGCACGATCGCCAGTTTTGCGATTGCCTTCGTCCTGGGCACGCTGATCGGCACCGAGCGGCAATGGCGGCAACGGACGGCAGGATTACGGACGAACGTGCTGGTGGCCGTTGGAGCGGCCGCCTTTACCGACCTCGGCACGCGGCTGCTGGGGCCGGAGGGGGCGACACGCATCATCTCCTACGTCGTGTCCGGCATCGGCTTCCTCGGCGCCGGCGTGATCCTGAAGGAGGGCACGCAGATCCGCGGCCTGAACACGGCGGCGACCCTGTGGTGTTCCGCCGCCGTGGGGGCGTTCGCCGGGGCGGCACTGTGGGCCGAGGCGATCGCGCTGTCGGTGTTCGTGGTCGCCGGCAACACGCTGCTGCGCCCGCTGGTGAACTACATCAACCGCCTGCCGATCGATACACACACGACGGAGGCACGCTACCGGGTTCATGTCGTGACCGACCACCGCAAAGTTTCCGCCGCGCGCGACATCCTCGACGAAACGCTGGAGAAGGGTGGTTACCCGATCCTGGAGATCGAAACCCTGTCGGAAACCGAAACCCAGGTAGAACTGGCCGCGATCCTGGTCCCCAGTTCGGCCGATCCCGCCGTGCTGGACGCGGTCGTCGCGCAACTGGAGAAATCGCCGCCGGTCTATAGCGCGACGTGGTCGGTCAGCACGACGCCTTAATCCAGCTTCTTCAGCATCTGTACGATCCCGGCCATGCACACCGCGTCCCAGTCTTCCTCATCATAGCCGACGGTCTGATAGAAACCGGCGGCCTCGGGTGTCGCGTAGACCACCGCCGTCCTGCACCCCAATTCGCGCACGAACTGTTCCGCGTGCTGCAGCATTGCCCGCCCGTGGCCGCCGCCCTGCCACGCCGGGTCGATCGCGACCAGTCGCAGGGCCGCGGCGGCATTGCGCAGATCGTCCACCTGGATCGCACCGATCGGCTGGTCTTCCAGGAACAGCAGCAACGGATGGCAGTCCGAACTGATCGGCTCGTCTGGCCGGGGTAAGTGGAACACTTTGCGGCGTATCCCGTGATACGCCTGCCAATCCTGATCGCAGCGCGGCGAATCGAGCCGGTAGGAATGCGCGCCCCTTGGTCGATCGGTTGGCATTCTGCCCTTTCCGGGTGTCCCTATGGGCGTCATGACGACGCACACGCCGCTATGATAAGGGCGCCGCCGCGGAAAAGCGAGGCGCCGCCCACGTTCGTGCTGGCGCCGAACCGGCGGTTCTGGGACTGTGGCGCACCATCGGCAGGAGTTGCCTCGCATGGCAATCGTCATCACAGTCGCGCAACAGAAAGGCGGCACCGGCAAGACCACCCTGGCGGCCAACCTGGCTGCCGCCCTGGCGCCGTCCCGCAAGGTGGCGCTGCTGGATATCGACCCGCAGCACAGCCTGACCCGCTGGAACGAACTACGGCCCGCGACCGCGGCGCAGCTGACGTTTTCCGATGTGTCCGGTTGGCGCGTGACCGGGGAACTGGACCGGCTGAAAGCCGCCCACGACGTCGTGGTGATCGACAGCCCGCCGCAGATCGATACCGACGCCCGTCTGGCGATCCGTGGCGCCACTCTGGTGCTGATCCCGGTGCAGCCCAGCCCGCCCGACATCTGGGCCGCCGAGGGCACGCTGAAGCTGGCCGCCGCCGAGAAACGCCAGGCCGCTCTGGTGCTCAACCGCGTCCCGTCCGCCGGCAAGCTACGAGAAACGATTGCCGCTCAGCTTCGACGCGACGGCAGGCCGCTTCTCACAGCAACGATCGGCAACCGCACCGGCTTCGCCACCGCCTTCGCCGAGGGTCTCGCGGTGACCGAGACCGCCCCTCGCTCAATGGCTGCGAATGAGCTACGTGCCTTGCTGACTGAGTTGCTGGAGCTGATTGGATGACGATCTACGCGGGAATCAAGGCACTGCACCTGTTGTGTGCGGTGGTCTGGGTAGGCGGCATGTTCTTCGCCTACGTGGTGCTGCGCCCGAGCATGGTGGCGATCGAGGCACCGCAGCGGATGCTGCTGCACACACGGGTTTTCAAGAAATTCTTCCTGGTGATCTGGCACGCCATGCCGGTGATCCTCATCACCGGGTTCGCCATGCTCTTTCTCATGGGCGGGATGGCCAACGTGCCCTGGCAGATCCATGCAATGATGGGCCTAGGACTTCTGATGGCCGCCGTGTTCTTGGCGATCTTCTTCGGCCCGTACCGGCAGTTCCGCCGCACCACCGACCGCAACCGGATGGCATCCACCCTGAACAGCATCCGCAGGCTGATCGGCGTTAACCTTGTCCTCGGCCTGATCACCGTCATCGTGGCGGGATTGCTTTAGCCCCGGATCATGCCACCTTCACCCGGTATAACCACCTGATCAGT
>NZ_LMUJ01000060.1:246890-251469 GCF_009765975.1 Acidisphaera sp. S103
CCCAGGTCAGCACCGCGATCCCGCGGACCCTGGGCAGCTGGTTCAGGTGAACCAGCACCGTCGGCACCGCCACGCTGACCAGCCGAGTCACCAGTGCCAGCGCGATCCCCCCGCCGGCGGCCAGCAGCAGCGGCCGGTTGATCTCCACCGACAGCAGCGCAAAGCCCATCAGCAGGAACAGGATGGCGTTCAGCAACTCGTCCATCAGGTCCCAGAACAGGACCACCTGCTCGCGGGACCTGTCCGTCATGGCAAAGCGAGTGGACCGGTGCCCCGTCAGCAATCCCGCGACGACCACCGCCACGGGACCGGACACGGACAGCGCGGCAGCGACGGCATAGGTCACGGTGACCAGCGCCAGCGTGATCGTCAGTTCCAGCGACGGCTCATCCGCCAAACGCAGCGCCCGATACGCCAGCCAGCCGGTGACGAGCCCCAGCGCAACGCCGCCGCCCGCTTCGGTCAGCAGTTCCAGCCCGATCGTGCTGGCCGAGGCATCCTGGCCGTTCGCCCATTCCAGCGCCGCGCCGAAAACCACGACCGCGACACCATCATTGAACAGGCTTTCCCCCAGCACCACCGCCAGCAGACCGGACGGCAGGCCGGCGTCCTTCAGCAGACCGCCCACCGCGATCGGGTCGGTTGGCGCCAGCAGAGCCCCCAGGACGAAGCACCAGGGCAGCGGGACGGTACCGCCAAAGATCAGGTGGATACCAAAACCATACAGCGCCGTCGCCATCACCACGCCCAGCGTCGCCAGCGACAGCACGGTCCATTTCTGTGAGCGCAGACTGTCCATATCGACATGCAGGCTGCCGGCGAACAGCATGAACGCCAGCAGCCCGTCCAGGAAGACATGCGGCAGGTCGGTCTCGGCGACCAGGTCCTTCCACCACGCCCGCAACTCCACGCTGTCCACGGAACGGTCGACCAGGATGATGACGACCGACAGCGCCAGCGACCCGGCCATCAGCAGGATGGTCGGCGGCAGGTGGAAATACCGGTGGTTCACGATGCCCAGGGTGGCGGCCAGCAACAGCAGCGCGGCGAGAAATTCAAACGACGACATGGGCATCCTTCGGCGCGCGTTGCACGGAACCTGTATGTCCCCCAAAGTGGGGCTTTCGATAGGGGAGTAAACCGATGGAAGTCCGTCTCGACGGTCGCACCGCGATCATAACCGGGTCCAGCAAGGGCCTGGGCCTGGCCATGGCGAAGGAATTCGCAGCCTCCGGCGCCAATGTGGCGATATTGGCACGCAGCCCGGAGGCCCTGGCCGAAGCCCAGGCCACCGCATCGGATGGCGCCTCCGGCAAGGTGGCCACGTTCTCCTGCGACGTCTCCAAGGCCGAGGACATCAACAAGACGTTCGCTGCGGTGCTTAAAACGTTCGGCCAGGTGGACATCCTGATCAACAACGCCGGCATGTCGCGGGCGATGCCGTCCGACCAGATCACCGACGACATCTGGCAGGAAGACCTCGACCTGAAGCTCTTCGCCGCGATCCGTCTGGCGCGCCTCTGCTGGCCAGGGATGAAGGAGCGGAAATGGGGCCGCATCATCAACGTGCTGAACACCGGCGCCAAGGCACCGCGCGCCAACGGCGCCCCGACGGCGGTATCCCGCGCCGCCGGCATGGCCCTGATGAAGGTGATGTCCGCCGAGGGCGCCCCCCACGGCATCCTGGTCAACGGCATGCTGGTCGGACAAATCATCTCCGACCAGATCGCTCGGCGCTACAAGTCCGCCGGCAGCAACGAACCGTTCGAGACCTTCGTCGCCAAGGCCGGTGCCGGAATCCCCGTCGGCCGCATGGGCAAGGCCGAGGAGTTCGCCGCCATGGCCTGCTTCTTGTGCAGCGACCATGCCGGCTTCACCACCGGCACCGCGATCAACATGGACGGCGGCGCCAGCCCGGTCGTCTGACAGCCGCTACGCCGCGCCGCCCAGTTCGTCGAGAAGAACGGCGATCTGGGCGCGCAACGCCTTCCCGTCATGGCGAACGCCGGAGGCACTTCCCCTCCGTCATGGCGAGCGCAGGCTCGCCATCCACGCCTTCTCTGAATGCAAAAAACCAACGAATACCGAACGGGTCACGCCGCCCGAGCAGCCGCCCGCTCCGCAATCAACTGCCGGGTCAGCGGCAGCAAATCTCGTCCATACGCGACATTGTCCACCAGCGGGTTGAACCCGCGGATCAGGAACGTCGTCACCCCCAGATCGTGGTATTCGCACAACGACTCGGCGACCTGCCGAGGCGTCCCCACCAGGCTCGTCGAATTACCGCTCGCCCCCGTCAGCAGCGCCGCCCCGGTCCACAGACGTTTGTCCAGACGCTCCCCCTTCGCCGCGGCCGCCAGCAGCCGTTTCGATCCCTCATTCACCGGATTCCGCGGACTCAGCCCCAACGCCGCCCGCCGCTCGATAATCCGTTGCTTGATCGACTCAGCCTGAGCCCATGCCTCATCTTCGGTCGGTGCCAGGATCGGGCGCAACGACAGGCTGACCCGCACGGTACGGTCATACTTCGCCGCCTCGGCCCGGACCCGACCGGTGATTTCGCGCACCTGCTCCTGAGTTTCGCCCCACAGGGCGTACACGTCCGCATGCTTGGCACTGACCGCGATCGCCGCGTTGGATGCGCCACCAAAGTAGATCGGAATACGCGGCTGCTGCACGCAGCGCTGCGCCGTCGACGCGCCCGAGAAATGATAGAACCGCCCCTCGTGATCCACGGTCGGACCCGGCTCCGTCCATATCCGCTTCAGGATCGATACATATTCGTCAGTACGAGCATAACGGTCTTCCTTCGCCAGCGTATCCCCATCACGGAACTGGTCGACATCGTCGCCGCCGCTGATCACATGGATCGCCGCCCGCCCGCCGGTGATCTGGTCCAGCGTAGCGAATTTCCGAGCCGCCAGGGTAGGGGCGACGAAGCCCGGACGATGGGCGACCAGGAAGCCCAGTTTCTCGGTATGCGCCGCGGCCGCCGCCGCCAACAGGAATCCATCCGGCCCATCCGAGTAGTACCCCACCAGCACCTTATCAAAGCCGCCCGTCTCCGCCGCCTGGGCGAAGTCCCGGATATAACCGCGGTCCATGATCACCGGAGGCGGCGCCATGATCTCCGACGCCTCCCGGTGATGGATCATGCCGATGAATTCGACGGTCATGCGATACTTTCCTTCAGAACCGCCGGATCATAGCCACGGACCGTCGCACCGATCCAGTCAGTCCCGCAACACGGACGCCACCAGCGCCGCCAACCGGTCATAGTCGCGCAGTTCATTGTACGCGAAGGCCGACACGCGTAGCCACAACGCGCCATCCAGCACATGCACCGGGGCATCGGTGCCGGCCGCCATCAGACGCTGCCGGATCGCCAGCGCATGCGCCGGGCTGGAATCATCCACAGGCAACCGGATCGTCGCCATCGCCCCCGCGACCGCCCCGCGCGTCCCCACCTGAGTATTCAGCCGCCGAGCGATCCGCTCCGTCCCCTCTGCCGCCAGTGCCTGGTTGCGCGCCCGCAGCGCCGCCCCACCCAGGCGCTCATGGAACGCGATCGCCTCAGTCACCGCCAGGAACGCACTCGGGTCCGCCGTCCCCGTCCAGTCGAACTCCGCCAGGAACCCCTGCCCATAGCCGTGCGAGATCGTGCCAGGGTGCAAACCGGCCTGTGCCGCCGGGGCGGCATGCAGGAACGCACAACCTTTCGGAGCGCACAGCCACTTATGGCAATTGCCGACGTACCAGTCCGCGCCAATGGCGGTCAGGTCCAGGTCGACCTGCCCCGGCGCGTGCGCACCATCGATCAGCACCTTCACACCGGCATCATGGCACAGCGCGACGATCCGCTGCACCGGCACGACGATCGCGCTGCCGGAGGTGATGTGATCGATAACCGCCAACCGCGTGCTGGGCGTCAAAGTCGAGGCAACCGCGGCAACCAGCGCATCCTCGGTCGGATCGGGATACGGCACCGTCGCCCGCACGATCCCGGCACCTACCGACTCTGTAACGAGTCGGACCGTATTGTGGACCGCGCCATAGACATGCGACAGCAACGTTACGGTGTCGCCAGAACTCAGCCCCGGCAGGCTGCGAAGTACAGCGTTGCACCCTGTAGTTGCGTTTCCAACGAATACAATGTCGCGCCCGTTCGCGTTGACAAACGATCCCAGCGCCTCCGCCGCCTCCCGGATTGCCGCCGCATATTCCGTGTTCATGAACCGGCTCGGTTGCCGCTCCATCCGGTCCTGCCAGGCCCGCTGCGCGGCGATGACACACTTCGGCGCCGCCCCGTAAGACCCGTGATTGACGGTCAGGAAATCGGGATCGAGGTCCCACTCGGTTGGCAACATGGTCGAACAGCTTTCAAGTGGCTACCCAGGCCGCCGCCATTCCATCTCCACGTAGGGCAGCCTCTCCGCTACCTGAACGAAGCCGGCCCGGCGGTTCATGCGCAACGATACCTCATTATGCCACAAAACGTCCACGCGGACACAGGAACAGCGTTCACCCATCCACGCCACCAGACCCGCCATCACCGCGGTCCCCAGGCCCGCCCCTCGTT
>NZ_LMUJ01000060.1:251642-299002 GCF_009765975.1 Acidisphaera sp. S103
CAAAATCGACAACCGTCGCGACATCATCGGCTTCATGCAACACCACCTGACCGACCGGGACGCCGTTACGCTCCACGATATCGAACCTGGCATCGGCGTACTGGGCACGGTACCCCATAGTTTGCGCCCTGAACTGCATATCCAGCAACGATTCCTTCATGGCATCATCGACCGGCATCGCCGCGACACTGGCCAGCATATGGCTGCGAAACAGCGCATACAGGAAATCGGCATCATCCGGCTGCCGCGGGCGCAGCGTGAACGGCCCCTTTGCGGTCTCCAGCATCACCACACCGCTCATGTCCGGCTTGCCTTTACCGGACAAGTCGTTGCGATTAATAGCGACCTGTATCCGCACCCATTTACTCGGAGAAGAGAGGCCGCGCCATGGACGAACCGCTGACCCACGAACATTTTTCCCCACATGTCGGCAAACGCTTCAGCTTCGAGGGACATCACCTGACGCTGCTGCTACGCTTAGCCGAACTCCAGCCGCGATTTGCCGCGCCGAACGCACCGCGTGTGCCGTTCACGCTGACATTCGAAGGGCCGGCTGGCGATATCCTGCCGCCGGACCAATACCGGGCCGTCGTCCCAGACGGCCCGGTATTCGAATTGTATATATCGCCAATCCATACGCCCGCACGCGACCACCAGGATTACCAGGCGGTATTCAACTGACACGCGCCGTCGCGCGACATCAACCGCGCGACGGAAAGACGCCTTGCAGCGCGATACAGAATTGCATGACGAGATACGGCATCGTGTTGGGATGCGGCTGGTTGCCCGTGCTCATGGTAATCGCGTTCGGCGCCATGACCACGGTCGGGGCGGGCGGCGTCGCGGCATAAGGACTGATCGTGAACGTGTTGGAACCATCCTTGCCGGTAGCATTTCCGAGCACCACCGAGCTGCTCGGGGTATTCACGTTGTTCGCGGTCGCGGAGTTCGCCGCGGTGTTCAGCGGATGGGTATGCATCGGCATCTCATTGTACAGGACCGTATGGTTTTGTTCACCGAACAATTCCCCGATCACACGCGGGGTCAGCCCAGTGCCGCTACCTTGACCCATCGCGATGCGCCCCCGCAGGTCAGGCAATCCGAACGTCTGGACGCCGTTCCCGCCATAGGTCGTGCCCAACAGTGAGAACAATGCCGTGTTCTGCTGGATCGACAGCAGTTGTCCCGCACAGAACGCCCAGCCTTTGGGGGCAAAATTGTACGGAAAAGCCTCGATTTGACCAAGATAGGGTTGAGACATCTTGCTAAACTCCCCGATTATTCATCTGTGACGCGTATGGTCTTATTACTGGTCGCCAGCAGGATTGCAGTTCGGCGGAAAACCCGGAGCGGACACCAGGCGCACGGACCGTCCATCCGTTGCGCCGAGTCCCCGGCCACGGTTATGACCGCGCCGGAAAGACCCCTTGCATGGCGATGCAATAACGCAGCACCAGCGTCGGCTGGATGTTGTTGTGCGGCTGCGACCCTCCGGCGGTTCCAATCGAAGTCGGGGCAAGGGGCGTATCTACGTTCCCTGGATTATAGATATTGCCTGCGCTGGCACCGCCATGCCCGCCACCGGCCTCGGGCTTGGACAATAACTGGCCGCTCGGGTTGTTGCTGGCCGCCTGGTTTGTCGCGGCAGTCAATGAATGGGTGTGCGCCGACATGGTCGTTGTCAGCAGGGTCACATTTTCCGAACCGGCCTCCTCGCCCATGTCGTAAATGCCCCCACCGAGCAATTGGCCTTGTCCAACCGGGATGCGCCCCTGCAGGTCCGGCAGCGCGAAATTACTCGTGCCATTCCCGCCGTATTGAGTTCCCAGCAAGGAAAACAGCGCGGCATATTGCGAGATCGGCAATATCTGACCTGCGCAATCCATCCAACCGTACGGCGCGAAGTTATAAGGAAAGACCGTGATCT
The DNA here is from genome assembly GCF_009765975.1 of Acidisphaera sp. S103. Lineage (GTDB taxonomy): Bacteria > Pseudomonadota > Alphaproteobacteria > Acetobacterales > Acetobacteraceae > Rhodopila. The sequence continues at coordinate 253,570 of NZ_LMUJ01000060.1, forward strand.
GTCCAAGAAAGGGTGTCGACATCTTCTTCTCCTGGCGTGGTCCGTTTCAAACGGACTCATAGGTTTCCAGCGTACGTGCGATTTAGCTTTGGGTGGGAAACACCCCCACGGTGGAGATGATGTAGTTCACCGTGTTGAAGGGCTGCCGGTTTTCATGAGGCTGATTGCCCCCGGCCGATCCGATCGCCGCCGGCGCGAGCGTGACGGTCGCGCCGGTTGTACCGTAGATGGATATGGCAATGGAGGCGGTCGCCTGGGACAGCGCCGCCGTCGCGGCCGGCTTCGACACGGTACCCGATGCCGACGACGCCAACAGCGGATGGTTATGGCCGGGGATCTGCTGACTGGTCAGTGTCACGTTTTCCGTACCGCCGATCTGCCCCAGCACCGCCTGCGGCAAACCGAGGCCCGTGCCTTGACCCATTGGCGACCGGCCTTGCAAGTTCGGCACCCCGAAGGTCTGTATACCGTCGCCGCCGTACGTCGTGCCCAGCAGCGCAAAGAGCGCATTATACTGAGCAATCGACAAAAGCCGGCCATCGCAGGGGACCCAGTCCACGGGCGCGAAACTGAAGCCGACAGCAATGACCTGTCCGAGAAATTGGTCCATTTTTAGCCTCCCCCAGCCCGGCCCATCCGGGCGACATGACATCGCGCGCCGATCTTTGACCTCGTTTTATCTTCATCGTGTCCGGCCCACAACCGGAAGATGCATGCGGACCGTGAGATCACCGAGCGGCCGTCAAAAGACACTTGATCCTCTCTTTGTAATGGAACTGTGCCATCTGTGGAATAGGGTTGCGCGTGATAAAGTCGTTCTAAATTTGTTATATTAGCAGTTCACGATGACGGCTCCTGACCAACCGGGTTAATCCGCCGCGGGCAGAAAGGCAGTTGCACCTGAATGGCGCCCATTGCTCCCGTAGACCGTAGAGGTGATGTGCCGGACAGGAGACAACGAACGACCAGGATCAACACATGCACGCTCTGCACCATCCATCCCGAACGCCCCGACCGGATGGACTGCTGGCGCTATCATCGTCCGGCTCGCCAGGGTGTAGGCGCCTTACCAGGGTTGGCAATAAGTTACTTGATCTCTCCCTTGCAATGGAATTATTCTGTGCGAGAGGACGTTGGGGGACTTGGTCGGTTTGTTATATATCAAACACGAAATGAGTGCAGTTTTATAACAGCCGTGCTCCTCACAATAAATATCGGAAAATGTTAAGATTGTCGGGATGAAGGACCAATGCTGGCGGGATTGCTTGAACCCGTAGCCGGCATAAAAATGGGGGTAGACGAGATACATGGCAACCGGAATGGGCGGCAATCGGTCACAAGCGACCTTCAACGACAGGACGGATTGCACGCAGGCGCGTGAGCGTGGCTGCAGTATATCCGGCATCGCGCAACCCATGGCCGGCACTATGATCGAATCAATAATCGGACGGGGGGCCTGAACCGATGACGACCAAAACCATTTCTAACACGACGGGTTCGTACTACTACTACGGAAACGGCGTGACGCTGACCAACGCGGGCGTCCAAGGCGCGCCGGGCTTGAGCGACCAGAATTGGGGTGTCGAAATTGGAGGCGACACCAAGAGTGGGGGCAACAACGACACGCTCGTCAACCGCGGCACCATTCTTGGCGAGCGTATCGGTGTCTACATCAAAGGCGGCACCGGCGACACCGTCATCAATGAGGCTGGAAAACTCATAGCCGGCGACTTCTACCCCGGCCAAGGCGGCGTCACTTTCGAGAGTACCCGTGGCACCATAATCAATTACGGCACAATCAGTGGCCCCCCCATCAAGAATGGCGAGAGCGGTAACGGCGTCGAGTTGAGAGACGGCGGTCTCCTCACCAACTTCGGAACCGTGTTGGGCGGCGGCGCTCTTGTCGGGAACCAGGCCTTCCCGGATGCGGTCGGGACCGTCGTCAACTCGGGCGTTATCCTCGGCAATGCCAACTACGGCGCCGTCTATATGGCGTTCGGCGGCACCATCACCAACCTGGCCGGCGGCCGGATTTCGGCAAACGGTGCCACCTCCTCGTACGGGGGGGCACCGGCGTACGGCATCTTCATCAAATCGGGCCCCGGCACGGTCACCAATGCCGGAACGATCGACGGTAACGCCGGTGCCGGCGGCAACGCGATACTACTTGGGGCTAATTATCAGAACCGCGTCATCGCCGACCCAGGCGCGGTTTTCCTCGGCACCGTCAACGGCGGCACCGCCGCCGACGCCACACTGGAACTGGCCTCCGGCTCCAGCACCGGCACGCTCAGCGGCTTCGGCTCGCAATTCACCAATTTCGGAAGCATCGCCTTCGATCCCAACGCGTCCTGGCTGTTGGAAACCAATACAGCGATCGCCTCCACGCACATCAGCGGCTTTGCTCAAGGTGACACGATCGACGTAACCGGGTTCACCGCCACGAATGTCGGGGATGTCGGCGGTGTCACGACAGTGACTCTGACCAATAGTGGCGGCACACATCTCGTAGTGAATCTAGGGGCACCCGCCGGCAACGTCACCATCGCCTCCGGCCCCGGTATCGACGGCACCGAGATCACCACCATCTGCTTCTGCCGCGACACGCAGATCGGCACTCCAAGCGGTGAGGTCCCCGTCCAGACCCTGAAAGCCGGCGACATGGTGCTGACCGCCCATAACGGCCCGCGCAAGGTCACCTGGGTCGGCACCGGCAAGGTGCTCGCCACCCGCGGCAAGCGCGGCGTCGCCACCCCAGTGATCGTCCGTAAGGGCGCCCTGGGGGACAACGTGCCGAACCGCGATCTGCACGTGACCAAAGCCCACTCGCTCTACCTCGACGACGTGCTGATCCCGGTCGAATTCCTCGTCAACCACCGCACCATCCTGTGGGACGACCGAGCCCAGGAAGTCGAGATCTACCATGTCGAGCTGGAAAGCCACGACATCCTGATCGCCAACGGCGTGCCGGCCGAAAGCTACCGCGACGACGGCAATCGCTGGCTGTTCCAGAACGCCAACGAAGGCTGGCACCTGCCGCCGCAGGAACCCTACGCCCCGGTGCTGACCGGCGGTCCGATCGTCGATGCCGTGTGGCAACGCCTGCTGGACCGAGCGGGCCCACGCGACACCGGCCCACTGACGGACGATCCCGACCTGCACCTGGTCGTCGACGGCAAGCGTGTGGACGCTCAAGAACGGACAGGCTCCGTCTACATCTTCCGCCTGCCTGCCGCCCCGGCCAGCGTGGCGGTCGCCTCCCGCACCGGCGTACCGTCCGAACTCGGCATCACCCGCGATCCCAGGGCCCTGGGCGTGGCGCTGCGCCGCGTGGCCATACGGCAGGGCTCCAAGTTCATGCTGTTCGATGCCGACGACGAACGGCTGACCACCGGCTTCCACGGCTACGAACCAACCGACAATCTACGTTGGACCGACGGCCACGCCGAACTCCCGATCGAGGCCTTCGCTCGTTTCGACAAAGGCGCCGAGGTGATGCTGCATCTGGGCGGTGCGACACGCTATCCCGATGACCGGGAAGATGCGGGGCAGGCCGCGGCCTGATACGACGTCGTGGCGGGCGCAGGCCCGCCATCCACGCCGGCTCCAACACCAACGGACGACTCGTTACTCCGCCGTCCAGCCCCCGTCGACCACCAGCGCCGTCCCCGTCACCAGCGCGGCCGCGTCGCTCGCCAGGAACACCACCGCGCCCATCAGATCCTCGACCGTCCCCAGCCGCCCCAGCTTGATCCGCCGCAGCACGTCGTCGCGGAACGCAACGTTCTCGAAGAACGGTTTTGTCAGCGGCGTATCGATGAAGGTGGGACCAATGGAATTCACCCGGATACCCAACGGCGCCAGGTCGATCGCCATCGCCTTGGTCAGCCCCTCGATCCCATGCTTGGTCATGCAATAGACCGTGCGGTTCTGCCCGCCGACATGGCCCATCTGTGACGAGATATGGATGATCGACCCACCCTTGCCCGCCGCCGCCATCTTCCGAACCACTGCCTGGGCAACGAAATACGCCGCCCGCTGATTCAACCCGGTGATGGCGTCATAATCGTCCTCGGTCACATCCAGGAACGTGCGCGGCCGATTGGTCCCGGCGTTGTTGACCAGCACATCGAACGCATCCGCCGCCTCGATCGCCGACCGCACCGCCGCCGTGTCGGTCACATCCAGCACCAGCGTCTCCGCCGATCCACCCGCCGCGCGTATCTCTTGCGCGGCGTCCGTGATCTCGGCCGCGGTCCGCGCAATCAGGGTCACATGCGCGCCAACCTCGGCCAGCGCCGCCGCGGCCGCCAGCCCGATGCCCCGCCCCGCGCCCGTCACCAGCGCCCGCCGGCCATCAAGCCGCATGGAGGGAAGCCGAGGCAGCGTCATACTGGCAGCAAATCCTCCAGCTTCCATTCCTCGGCCGACGCACCGGCCAGCGCCTGGATGCGCGCCTCGTCCGCCCGCAGTTCCGCTGCCGGCCCGGAATACACCATCTGGCCGTTCTCCAGCACATAGGCGTGGTCGGAGATTTCCAGGCTCATCCGCACATTCTGCTCCACCAGCAGGATGGAGATCCCTTCCTCCCGCATCTGCACGACGATACGGAACACTTCCTTGACGATCAACGGTGCCAGCCCCTGGCTGGGCTCGTCCAAAATCAACAACCGAGGATTCAGCAGCAGCGCACGACCGATCGACAGCATCTCCTGCTCGCCGCCCGACAATTGTCGGCCCAGGTTCTGCTTGCGCTCGCCCAACCGAGGAAACAGCTTGTAGACCCGGCCGATATCGAACGGTCCGGGCCGTTCCATCGGCACCCGCAGGTTCTCGTCCACCGTTAGGTTGGCGAACACCCGCCGGCCTTCCGGAACATAGCCGACACCCCCCGCCGCGATACGATACGACGGCTGTCCGGTGATATCCTTGCCGAACAGCGAAACCCGGCCGGACCGAGGTGGCGTCAACCCGACGAGGCTGCGCAGCGTTGTCGTCTTGCCGGCGCCATTACGGCCCAACAACGTCGTGATCTGCCCCTCGGCGACGCTCAACCCCACATCATGCAGGATGTGGCTTTTGCCGTAATAGGTGTTGAGCCCCTCGGCTTCCAGCGCGCTCATTCGGCTTTTCCCAAATAGGCTTCCTGCACGATCGGATTTTCCGCGATCTCCGCCGGCGTGCCTTCGGCCAGCATCTTGCCCTCACCCAGCACGGTGATCTTGTCGGCCAGGTTGAACACCACGCGCATGTCGTGCTCGATCAGCACGATCGTATAGGCGCTGTTCCTATGCAACCGCCGGATCAGGTTGGCCACCGCGAACGTCTCGTGTTCCCCCATGCCCGCGGTCGGCTCATCCAGCAGCAGCAGCCTCGGCTTCAACGTCAGCGCCGTGGCGATTTCCGCCGCCCGCTGATCGCCATGCGACAATTCTCCCACCAGCCGATCCGCCTGAGCCGTCAGGCCAGTCTGCACCAATGCCTCATCGATCCCGCGCCTGACATCAGCCGCATGCTGACCGCCCAGCCAGAACCGCAGCCGCAGCCCCAGCGCGCTCTCCACGCCGATCCGGATGTTTTCCCGCACCGTCAGTTCGGGAAATATCTCGGTGATCTGAAACGTCCGCGCCATCCCCATCGCGACACGAGCGGCGACCGCCTTCTTGGTCACGGTCGTGCCGTCGAACACGATGTCCCCTGCCGTGGGAGCAAAAAACCCGGAGATCATATTGAAGAACGTCGTCTTCCCCGCCCCGTTGGGTCCAATGATCGCCCGCAGTTCCCCTGGCGCCACCTGCATCGACACGTCGTCGACCGCGACCAGGCTGCCGAACTGCTTCGTAACGCCACGTACGTCCAGCATGGTCATTTCGCGCTGCTCCTTTGCAGCATGCCGAGGATCCCTCGGGGGAAGAACAGCACGACCAGCACGAAGATCAACCCGACGAACGACATCCAGTTGACCGTCATCGAGGAAATATAGTCCTGCAGCAGCACGAACACCGCGGCGCCGACCAACGGCCCCCAGAAGGCACGCATGCCCCCCATGACCGCCATGATCACGATCTCCCCCGACAACGAATAATGCAGGCCCATCGGATCGGCAAAGTTGTTCAGCAGCGCGTACAACGCCCCGGCCAGCGCGGTGAACGCGCAGGAAATCGAGAACGACATCCACACATGCCGCTCGATCGGGATACCCAGGAAGCGCGCGCGCCGTTCGTTTTCCCGAATGGCCAGCAAGGTTCGCCCGAACGGAGACGCCAGCAGCAGCCCTTGCAACCCGACCGCGATCCCAAACACCGCGAGCAGGAAGTAGTAGAACGCCTTGTCGCTGTTGACGATGTCGATCGTCGTAAACCCGAGGTTCAACGGCGCTCGGGTAAAGCCACGCAAGCCGTCGTACCCGCCGGTCAGGTCGTTCCAGCTATACGCGACATAGAAAGCGATCTGGCCGAACGCGACGGTGACCATGGCGAAATAGACGCCCCGGCGCCTGACGATCAGCAGCCCGAACAATGTGCCCGCCAGACCACCCAGCAGCACCCCAGCCAGGATCGCCAACGGTGTACTGGCGACCACGTATTTCAGCACCAACCCGGCCCCATAGGCACCCAGGCCGAAATACGCCGCGTGTCCGAAACTCATGAAGCCGGTGAAGCCCAACAGCAGGTTGAACGACATGGCGGCCAGCCCCAGCACCAGGACGCGGCCGGCCAGAGCAGTGTAGCCCCCCATCATCGGCAACCAGATCGGAACCGTCAGCAGCAGCGCCCACACGATGATGGCCGTCAGCCAGCGGCGGCCGGGTTCGACCGGGACGGCCACCGCGGATGTCGTGGCACTCATATCAGCGTCCCCTCTTCACCCATCAGTCCACGCGGACGAACGATCAGGACAACCAACATGATGACATAGATCACCGCCTCACTGGCCGCCGGCCAGAACACCGTAGTCACCGCGGCGGCCACGCCGATCAGCAGACCCCCCACCAGCGTGCCGGTCAGGCTGCCGACACCGCCGACAATGATGGCGATGAAGCTGGGCATCAGCAGGTCGTCGCCCATGTTCGGGTTCAGCCCAAGCTGACCCGCGGCCAACACGCCCGCCAAACCGGCCAACAACGATCCGGCCGCGAAGTTGAAGGTCCGCAGCATGCCGACGTTCACCCCCAGCGCGGCGACGGTATCCAGGTCCAGCGTGCCTGCGCGTATACGGATGCCCACACGCGTATAGCGCAGGAAGGCGAACAGCCCCACCACCGCGGCAATCACGATTGCCACCATGAAAATCCGGTACCAGGTGATGAAGAACAGATCGGCCGACAGTGGCGCGGCCATGGCGTCCGGTATCGTCGTCGACAGGCCGTTCGGCCCCCAGATGTAGCGACAGGCGTCCTGCATGATGAACGCCAGCCCGAACGTCAGCAGCAGGCTGTAAACCGGATCACGCGAATACAACCGGCGGATCATCAGCCGCTCGATGACGAAGCCGAATATCGCCGTCAGGATGGGGGACACCACCAGCGCCCCCCAGAACCCGATATACGGCGTCAGCACGTAGGCGATATAGCCGCCCAGGGCGAGGAAGTTGCCATGGGCGAAGTTGATGACGTTGGACAGATTGAGGATCAACGACAGGCCCAACGCCATCAGCACGTAGAACGCACCAATGATCAGACCGTTCGTGACGTTGAACAGTACCAGTTGCAGCATCGGCCGCCTTTCGGTGGTCGGAGTTCAGGACGCAGGCGTCAGGCGGGATGAACCATCTTGCAGCCAGTCTCCGAAACCGGACCAGCCGCCTTCTCCCCAGGCACGATACTGCTGACGGTGAACACGTCGTCCGGATTGCCCCCCTTCGGCGGATGCACGTCGCCGACGAAGATATTCGACATCAACTGATGATCGCCCGCGCGATAGGAGATCTGCCCCGGCTGCAGCGCGACATCCGGCGGCAGCACCAACCCTTCCATCGCCAGGGACAGCTTGGGACCTTCCAGCGACTTCGCCTTCTCGGCACCCAGCTTCACCGATTGGACCGCCACCCAGCCGAACCAATGCCGGGCGGTGGGTGTCTTGCCTGTGGCCTTGCGGAAATCGGCGACGAACTTCACCACCTCGGGGACGTCCGGCTGGTTCCACCACCATTCCATGTCCCACGATCCGGCCTGCGCGTCCGCAGGAACTGCTCTGACCGACTCGAGCTCGAACAGCGCGCCGCCCAGATGCATTTCCTTCTGCATGCCGAACTGGGTGAACTGCTTCATGCAGTTGATCTGCGCCAGCCCGCCCATGTTGTTCAGTAATACGTTGGGCTTGTATGCCTTCGCTTTGATCAGCGTCGCCGAGAACTCCGACGTATTGATCGGGAGCATTTCCGCCTGGTACTCGCCGCCCAGCGCCTGTAGATCCTTGATGAAGCTTTCCTGCAGAGTGTGGCCATAAGCGTAGTCCGGCGTGATGAAGAAGAACTTCTTGCCGAACCGCTTGACCAGATCGCCGGTCACCGCAGCCGCATCCATCGACGTCGTGTTGCAGATGCGGAACACGTTCCACTTGCAGTCCTTGCCGGTAATCGGGTCGGTGTGCCCACCCGGCACGATATGGAAGACCTTCAGTTCGCCGGTCACCTGCGACATCGCATAGGCGATGCCGGAGTTGACGTCGCCGAAAATGACGTCGACCTTATCGCGCTCGATCAGCTTGCGCGTCTTCTGCACGCCGGTGCCGACGTCATTGGCGGAATCTTCAACCAGAAGCTCGACCTGACGGCCGAGAATGCCGTTGTTTTTGTTGATGACCGCCACCGCGTATTTGGCGCCCTCGACCTCACTGGCAGCAAGAGCGGACAGAATACCGGTCAGCGGATCGACCATCCCTATCTTCACCGAGGCCTCGCCGCGGGCGGCGATGATCGGAGGGGCACCGAGGGCCGTGATGGCCAAGCCAGATTTCAATAGCGTGCGGCGACCCCAATTGGGACTTTGGATGGACGGCATGTATGACTCCCAGTAACACTCTTTGTATGCGGTTTCGAACACCGCAATTTGTTCGGCCAACGTATGCGAGTTGGGTGACAGCGTCGAGGGCAAAAAAAAGCCGCACTTACGGAAATGTTACTTGTACTTTCACAATGCACGGTCGCCGGGAAGGACAAATGTAACGTCGCTCGCGAAATTCTATGTCACATATACAACCTAAGATTGCATATTCGGGAAGAAATGTCTTGTCACGATCGCTTGATCGCCCTGAGCCCATCGCCCAGCGCACCATTTGGAATCCACCGGAGCACGGTCGATCCCGCCCGCATGGAGTCACGCCCTCCGAAACCCATGGATTAATGGATCGATTTTAATGTTGTCCGGGTGGCAGATGCCCTGAGGAACCGCTTGTCTTGCACCGAATCGGCCAGCGACTATTTAGCGGAAGGCAAAATCATCCTGCCGTTCGGATCGATTATGCCCCCCCAGCGGACGACCGGCAAACCATCAGCGCCTCAGTCATCCGAGACGCGGCAGAGCCGACGCCAAAATACTCACTGTTTGATCCCGTGGCACCAACAGTTTACGAAATCGCCGGTTGGGCGGACGGTTGGTCTGTGTTACCAGCGCAACATGAGCCTGCCCGACCTGACAATTTCGGTGATAATTCCGCTGTCGAACGGTGCCGCGCATATCACGCAGGCGCTGGACAGTGTGTTCGGGCAAAGTGTCGCCCCGTTTGAGGTCGTCGTCGTCGATGACGGTTCCACCGACGACGGTCCGGCCTTCGTTGCGCAATATGCCCAGAATAAACCGCTTGTTCTGCTGCGCAATTCCAATGCGGGCCGCGCCGCGGCCCGTAACTTCGGGGTCAGCCAGTCCAGCGGTCAACTGATAGCGTTCCTGGACCAGCATGATATCTGGCATCCGAACCATCTTCGTGAACTGTCCCTGCCGTTCGCCGGGCCCGATGGAGCGATCGTCGGTTGGACCTATAGCAATGTGGACGAAATCGCCGCCGATGGAAGTCTGCGTATCCGATCGGGGTTGTCGGGACGTCCAGGCGAACATCCGAAACGGCAATTGGAGAAATGCCTGTCGGACGACCTGATGATCGTGCCGTCGGCATCGATGATCGCACGATCGGCGTTCGATGCGGTCGGCGGGTTCGACGAGCACCTGTGCGGTTATGAGGTTGACGATCTGTTCCTCCGGCTGTTTCTCGCAAGATACCACAACGTCTTTATCGACCAGCCGTTGACCCAGTGGCGGATGCATGCGGGCAACTCGCCTCATGAACCGTCTCTGGCCCCAAGCCACATGCAGTTTGCGCGGAAATTGCTTGCCCTGTTCCCCGACGACCCTGGCCTGTCGCGCTTCTACGCTCGGGATATTATCGCCCCGCGCTTTTTGCGCCATGTCGTAAGTCAAACGCGCACTGCGCTTAAGCAACGCAATGCCGTGGAGGCCGAAGCCTGTCTTCGTGATATCAGTTTTCTGGAGTCCCACATTTCCGCGGTGCCGAAGCCTTACCCGCTGCGGGATGAACTTTTTATTACCGCCGTGATTCCGCTCTATAATGGCGGGCGTTTCATTCGGGAGGCTATCAGCAGCATCTTCGATCAGACCTTGTTGCCTGATGAAGTCATCGTGGTCGATGACGATTCCACCGACGATGGACCCGATATCGTGCGGGAGATGAGCTTACACTACCCGATTCAACTGATTCACAAACCCAATGGCGGGCAGTCCTCAGCGCGGAATTTGGGTGTCGAGCACGCGCATGGCGACCTGATCGCCTTTCTGGATCAGGACGACGCCTGGTATCCGAACCATCTTGCCGAACTTGTAAAGCCATTCCTTGAGCGGCGCATGGTGGAAGTCGGCTGGACCTACAGCGACCTTGATGAAATTAATGACGGTGGCGAGTTGATCGCCCGCGCCATCGCCGTCGAAACTCAAGCGGAGCATCCGAAGCGCAGTCTGATTGGTTGCCTGCGACACGACATGTTCATCTTGCCGTCGGCTTCGCTGATCTCCCGCCGAGCCTTCCTGCAAATCGGCGGTTTCGACGAGCGGCTCTTGGGCTACGAGGACGATGACCTTTTTCTGCGTCTGTTCCTGGCCGGATTCGAAAACGTCTTCCTGCCCGATTCGTTATCAAAATGGCGTATTTCGGGGACCAGCTGTTCCTATTCGCCCCGCATGGCCGTCAGCCGGCTGGTTTACGCACAGAAACTGATGCAACGGTTTCCTGACGATACCAATATGGAAAGATATCTGATCCGCGACTTGATCGCACCGCGGTTCTTCCGCCTCATCGCGATCGAACTGCGAAGAGCGACCCGAAACGGGACTCGGGAACAGCAACGATCGACCCTGGCGGACCTTCGGTCCATCGCGCGCCATCTGCGGGCGACACAACGGATCCCGCTTCAGGTGGTCGGCCTGCCAGCCCTACGGATCCCGCCGCTGGCGCGGTTCATCATGGGCCATACAGCGGCTCTGTCTTCGATCTACCGCCGGATTTTAGGCAGGTAATATGAACCGCCATGATTGCCGGGTCTGCTGACATTCGTCGCGGGCGGTACCGTGCACTGGAAGTAGCATCATGAACCGCTGTGTCGGCAAACCCGACCTTGTCGGTTGTGGGGGGTTCTTCTATGGTCCGCGCGCTAGCGTTATATTATCAGAATGAAATATTGGTGTCCGCGCATAGCGAAACCGCTTGGTACAGGGTCCTCAGGCTGATGCACGATCTCGACGAGACCTCCACATTGTCCGGCAAGACATCCGCGACGAATAGGATGGTCACTCCAGCAGGCGATCTTGCCCTACCCGGGCGGTGGGAAACACGACTTGCGTGGGCGGCCATCCTTCTCTCCACTGTGGTAATCCTGGCCCACTTCGTTCTTGTGCTGGGCGGCGGCTGGGGTGGCGATGAATTTTCCAATTTTGCGCGATTCCAACATGACGGCTTAAGTTCGTTTATCGCCCGCCTTCTGCACTGGAGCCCGCGGCCATCATCAGAGGTCATGCTCTACTTGTATTCGCTTGCTGTCGGATATTGGCGGATGCCGCTGATCGCTCCGTTCCTGACGGTGCTGTGGGTCATGCTGGTTGGCGGCACAGTCGCCATCGCGTGGCATCGCGGGACACCGGGCTTTCTGCCGCGCCTCACCCTGGCTCTCACGATCCTGACAATGTTCTTGCTGGGGCACCACATCAACGACGTATTTTACTGGCCCATGGGTGCCGCGCCTTACCTGCTCACTGTGATCGGCATTACCCTCGTGTCGTTTCAGGTGATTGTGGGTAACACTTCGCGGCTTGGTGCCCGGCTGGTTTGCGGGCTGGGCCTTACAGTCGCTGCAACCGCCTGGGAGACTGGTCTGTTTTTCGCTCTCTCCTTCACGATTGCGATGTTGATGTTGGAATTATCGGGGTTGGCTCGGCGCCAGTTTCGCGGCCTGTCAAGCAGCACATGGTACCTTGTACCATTGGCGATATCACTCGCCGTAGCCGGTTTGGTGGGGTACATCATCATGACCGTGTCGGGTCGGGGGATGGGCCAGGATAGTCCGTATTTCCACCACTTCTGGCCCAGCCTGACTGCCACCTTGCTGGATATGAAATCAGCTTTGTCCCTCGGCGACGGGTCGAACGCAGGATTTCGCGGCCCCTCATTCTTGGTGGCGGCGCTACTATTCCTGGGATTCCTCTGGGCTTGCCGCTCCGGCCTCGGTGCGCGATCGCCCTGGCCCCACACGGTTGCCCTTTTTTCTGGTCTGGTTGGCTGCTTCACCATCGTCACCTTCGCGTCCTACTATGAATACGGGGCCAAAGTGCATGAAGCGCAGGAGACCGTTCGGCAGTGCTTGATTGTGCTTGCGTTGCTTGCGGTGGCGCGACTTGTCGCACCATTTTGCCAATGGCGGTTGCTGCGCGTGGTTGGTCCGGTCGCCCTGATCGGCGCGATCTGTATGGGCATGATTACGCGGGGGCCCGCGCTGATCGCCGATTATCGGCTGGTGCCTAAGATTCGGGAAGCACGAGCACAAACCTGGTTAAATGGACTGGACCCGACAACGGCGACGCTACGCTATGTTGTTCCGCCCCAAGGTCGCGTGTTAAACGGACTCATCCCTTGGCCTTCCGGGCATTTTGTCCTTGGTGCGTCCGGGACCGAATGGTGGATGACGGGACTGATGAACTTCTTCGGTAAAAGTGGCGTTGAATTCGTGCCGCTGGTTACGAATAGCGCAAAGTGACTACCGGTCGCTTTGACGGCCCAATCATCTTTGGATCTTCCGTTTGTTCACGACGCCCCCAAGCGAAGTGAGTAGCTTTTGGCCGTGTCAACGGAACGCCGGATCGGCCCGCAGCAATCCTAACGTGAGCGTGTCGCTTTTCCTGCACCCCAAAGCCGATGAAAGCCCCGCATGCGAAGCGGACGAACTCTTGAGGTCGGTGACGCTGCGTGCGGCGTCCGATCACCGTGTCATCCAGCGCATTCACGGCCGCGAACAACGCGGCAGTGCTGTTCCGCTTGTAGTCGTGCGCCATGGTTCCGCAACGGCCTTCGGTCATGGGCAGGCCCAGTTGGATCCGGTCGAGTGCCTGAATTTGGCTCTTTTCGCCGATCGGCGCGCTCTGATGGATTGACGTAACGCCCACCAATATCGATCAGCTTGTCGGCGAGTCGCGGGTCGTTATGCGGACGCTCAAGACATTGCATTAAAATCTCGCGCGATCAGGTGATCCGCCGCCTTCGCAAGTTCTAGGGCATTCCTAGGCCGAGAAACACGACCAAGCCTGTCGTGCCGTATTTTACGCATAGGGAACGGCCATCGTCCCACGCTATGAACAGTCAACAACCAGCTCAAATAACCAAAGGAGGCACCTCTCGGTGCCTCCTTCATCAAGCATCTATCCAACCTGGACCCAATTTTTAGGTGGGGGTGTTCGAGGCGTAAAGCATATGGCCGTTCAAAGACGAAGTCGACGTGAGGTTTGAGAAGGTAATTTGCGTCGAGTCGGAAAGTGTCAACGTCAACGCACCGTTAGATGCATTCGAGAAAACCGACTTGGTGGAGTCATACCCTATAAGGAACAGCGAGTCATTGGAGTTGAAGTCAGTAATAAAATCTTTGCCACCCCCGGTAACATCCGAGAAGAATACAAAGCTATTATCACCACCGTTGCCAGTCAGCGTATCATTTCCGATACCGCTCACCATTGAGTCATTGCCAGAGCCGCCGATCATATCGACTCCGCTGCCCGGGATTTCTCCACCAGAGAAGAAGTTACCCGCGGATGAACCGGCAGCGTTCAGCGTCTCACTACCGCCGCTCCCAACCAACACCGCGCCGCCAAGGCTGGAGTTAAACGTCAGGTCGCTATTGGCACCACCAAACAGCGTGGAATGACCCGTGCCGCCCGTCACTGTTCCGTTATTCATGTCCCCAACCGAGAACACAACGCCGCCCGCTCCGGCTGTGATGTTATCAGTTCCACCGGTACCACCGACGATCGTGGGCGTTCCGGCGCCACCAACGAATGTGAGGAGACTTGGACCACCGAATACGATGGGGTTCGACGACGCGGTAATGGTCTCCGGTCCGCTGCCAGCCGAAACCGTGTTCCCCACGCCCGAGACAGACACGTTGGAAGAGTTCGACCCGAGGATGATTTCGTTGTTGGAGCCTGACGCATTGATGCTGGAGGTTCCGCTGCCACCCTGGACAGTCCCACCTGAGCCACTCATCGTCACCGTCAGCGGGCCAGCGCCACCCACGACATCGGTGCCGTTTCCAGTCGCGACGACCGTGTTGCTGCCAAGGGTGGCAACAATGTAGTCGCTACCGTTGGACTCGATCAAGTTGCCCGGTCCGCTGAAGTTGGACGCGATGACCGTGCTTGATCCGGCGTCGGTCGCGACCGTTCCCGATCCGTTGGCGAGGACGACGTTGTTGCCAGTGCCAAAGGACAGCAGATAAGTCCCAGAAGCCGAGACCGTATTGTTGCCACCTGTCGCGGCGACCGTGCTGTTGCCGCTGACATTGTAAGACGAGCCGATCGTCCCACCGACGATGTCGACGTTGGACCCAGTCAACGTCGACGGTGACGTGGCCGTATTGACGACATACTGGTAACCACCAGGGATCGAGGTATTGAACGGCCCGGCACCTGAGAGGATAAGTTCGCTGACAGACTGTGACCCCGTCAGAGTCGGAGCCGGTATCGCGCCGGGAACGCTGTCCGTGACGATGTTAAGTCCACCAGCCGTGGAACTCGCGTTGAGCAAGGCACCAATTTGCCTCGCGAGAAGTAGGACGTCGCCGGTTCCTGGCGCCACCGTCACTGTCGAGCCCGAACTTCCCGGAACTGTTACGCTTGACGAACCCGACATTTTATTCTCCGTCTAATTATTTGATCAAGGGCCGATGGCTCCCGGATCGATGATGTGGTCTACAGTCAACCAATCGTCTGACGCAATCCTTTTCTCATCGGCCCCTAAGGTTCAATATCTAGTGAACTCAGCGCGGTGAGCATATGCAGCATATACGCTCCAACGCGTCTGGCAAGCCAAAAATGCATGGAACCGGGCCGAAATATTCCAACCAACGCCTTTCGCGGGAAAGACAGCCGAACCAGCTATCACGCAGATACAATTGACATTTCGCAGATACCATTGCATGTTAGATGATAATTGCATGACTGTCGTGAGCGACTGGTTGCTAACATCTCACATTCAACAACTTTGGGTTGATCAACCCTTATCGGCGGCATGCCCAATCAATAAACCGCGATTGAATGTTGTTGCCGGTGACGATCAATAAAAACCCAGAATAATAGCCAAAATCGGCATCCCTCGCCCTCGGCTCGGGCTGTGAACGGCCCCATTTCAGATGGTCCAACAGACAATCCGACTTGCAAAACGTTTCAGTCCGCAACCTATAAGACGAGTGACCCTATCCGAGCCATCAACGCACAGTAATCATATCCGCGGATCCTCTGTTCTCCCCCCAGTGATCACCGCCGACATTCCGGTCAAAAGAATCAACACTGACTTACCGATATTATTGCTGTAATATTTGACTTTTAGAAAATTAAAATACTATAGTATGCGCAATCGAGGACAACAGGCCGTCAGTGCCCGCCGAACAC
The DNA here is from genome assembly GCF_009765975.1 of Acidisphaera sp. S103. Classification (GTDB taxonomy): domain Bacteria; phylum Pseudomonadota; class Alphaproteobacteria; order Acetobacterales; family Acetobacteraceae; genus Rhodopila. Next base: position 269,723 of record NZ_LMUJ01000060.1, read on the forward strand.
CGGCCGTCGCTTCTCCATGAAGGCCCTTCGCCCCTCGATATAGTCCTGGCTGTCGAAACAAGCCTGCACCAGGGCCTCGGACGCCGCCAGATCGGCCTTTTCGCCGCGCAGCAGCTCGCCCACCGTGTGTTTCAGCGCGTGGAGCGTCATCGGTGCGTTGTCGCCGATCGTCGCGCAATACTGGCGTGTGTAGTCCTCCAAGGCATCATCCGCCACAACACGGTTGACCAAGCCCATCTCCCGGGCTTCCACGGCCGAAAAGTGCCGCGCGGTGAAGAAAATCTCCTTTGTGAACGACGGCCCGACCAATTCCATCAGCTTTTTCACGCCCGGCGCGCCGTACCCCAGCCCCAACCGAGCCGCCGGGATGCCGAAGCGGGCACCTTCACCGGCGATGCGGATGTCGCAGCCGATGGCGATCGCCACCCCTCCGCCGATGCAGAACCCGCGGATCATGGCGATCGTTGGCTTGGAACAACCGGCCAACCGCCGGCTGGCCTCCTCGCTGGCCCGGTCATACGCTGCGTTGCTCTCCCGGGACGACCGCATCGCCTCGAACTGCGAAATATCGGCGCCGGAGACGAAAGCCTGCTCGCCGGCGCCCTTCAGCACGATCACCCGAACCGCCGGATCCTGCTCGAAATAGTCCAGGATCACCGGGATCGCGTCCCACATGTCCAGCGACACCGCGTTGCGGCGGGCCGGCTTGTTAAACGTCATCCAGCCGATCGGGCCATCGATTGCGGCCAGCATGTTCTCGGTAGGAAGCGGAATGTTCATGATACGTTTCTATCTACCTCGGGGACCGGCGGCGGGATTGGCGCGATGCGCCCAGGATCGATCTCCATCCACACCGCTCGGTCGACCGCATGCACGTCGGTCGGCGGCGTGCTGACCCGCAGCCGCAGGTCCGAATTGGTGGGGCGAACAACATATTCCCAGTACTCGCCCAAATAAGCCCGTTCGACGATCGTCCCGGCGACCCACCAAGAGGCCCCCCGATCAGCCGGAACCGAATCGTGCAAGGCAATGGTCTGCGGGCGGACTGAAAAACTTGCCTCCCCGCGGGTTATACAACCTGCGGGTACATCGAACCCAGGAAATACAATCCGATTTCCATCGTGCCTGCCGTCCAAAAGGTTGGTCCGGCCGATGAATCCGGCCACAAAACGGGTCTTCGGGCGCTGGTACAGCGACACCGGGTCGTCGACTTGCTCGATTCTTCCCCGATTCATCACCACAATGCGGTCGCTGGTGACCATCGCCTCCGATTGGTCATGTGTTACATAGACGGTCGTGATCTGGAAGGCGTCGTGTAGGCGGCGGATTTCACTGCGCATTTCTTCCCGCAAATTGGCATCCAAATTGGACAGCGGCTCGTCCAGCAGCAGCACTTCCGGCTCAATCACAATGGCGCGTGCCAATGCGACCCGCTGCTGCTGGCCGCCTGACAGCTCCGCCGGATAACGATCCTTCAGATGGCGAAGCTGGACCGTGTCCAGAATGCGATTGACCCGTTCCGTCACCTCGGCGCCCGAGATCTTCCGCAGCTTCAGCCCGAATGCGACATTCTGCCCCACCGTCATATTCGGCCAGATCGCGTAGCTCTGGAAGATCATCGACATGCCCCGCCGCTCCGGCGCGACCACGCTGCCGGGCGTGGATACCGTCTGCCCGTTCACCTCGATCCGCCCGGCGGTCGGCTTCATGAACCCGGCGATCATCCGCAGCGTCGTCGTCTTGCCGCATCCGGAAGGACCCAGCAGAGACACGAACTCGCCCGGCCGTAAACTCAACGAAACATCGACCACGGCCGGCGTCGAGCCGAAGCTCTTGCCCAGGCCAATCAGAGCCAGCTTGCTGTCGGTCATTGCCTCTCCCGGCGCAGCATGAAATCCCGGCCCAACAGCGCCGTGGCGATGCCGACGATAACCAGGGTGGAAATCAACAACATGAAGCCCAAAGCCGCGAGGCTCTCGAAATTACCCTCCTCGCTCATGTCCATCAGCATCACCGACATGGTGCGGGTCTTCGGGCCGTACAGGAACATGGCGCTAGACAGTTCCCGTGTCGCCGGGATGAACACCAGCAGCCAAGCACCGATCAGATTGCGCTTCATCAGCGGTGCCAGCACGTGCCGGATCGCGGTCAGCCGCCCGCCCCCCAGGATCCTAACCGCCTCCTCCATTTCCGGATTGATCGTTCGGATCGCCGCATCGGCATTGGCGAAACCGATCGGCAGGAAGCGCGTCGCGAACGCCAGGATCAGGATGGTGGCCGTGCCGTACAACGCGAACGGCGGCGGGGCATACGCGGCATAGAATGCGATGGCCAGCACGATCCCCGGCACGACGAACGGCGCCATGCACAGAAAACTCAGCACGCCGGAGAACGGCAGCAACCGGCGGCTGGCGATATAGGCGATGGACAGGCCCAGCGTGATGGCGATGCAGGCCGCGGCGGCGGCATAGGTGAAGCTGTTCATGACGGATCGGCCGGCGGTCTCGTGCTCGAACAGCAGATAGGTGAAATTGTGCAGGGTCAGGTTGTCCAGGCTGAACCCGCGGCCCCAGGCCTTCGACAGCGCCGCCTGTCCCAACACTATATAAGGAAGCAGCACTGACAGAGACAGAATGAACAGCGAATACCCCAGCATGACCCAACGCCAGGGCCCGATCTGCATGACCCGCCGTTCGCCGCCTTTTCCTGTCAGCGCGACGAAGCCGCGCCGGCTGATCAGCCGTCGTTGTAGCCCGAACAGCACGACGGTGATCAGCAACAGGGGCACCGCATAGGCGGCGGCGACCTCGGCCCGCACCGGCTCGCCGAAAAACTCCAGCAACTGCGTGGTCACGACGGTAAACCGCGCCGGAATGGCGATCAGCGCCGGGGAGCCGAACAACGCGATCGCCTCCAGGAACGTTACGATCGCGCCGCCCAGGATCGCGGGCAATACCATCGGCAGTGTGATCCGCAGCGTGGTGCGCAGGATGCCGGCGCCCAGGATGTTGGCGGCATCCTCCATCTCGGACGAAACCAGGTCCAATGCGGCAGTGGTGAAAATAAACAGGTAGGGGAATGAGTAGATCGCAATGTTGAACGTCAGGCCATTGAACGTATAGATGTTGAACGGGCCGTCATGCGCGCCGGTCACCGCCATCCAAACCCGGTTGAGCCAGCCGGAATTCGGCCCGGCGAGCAGAATCCACGCGATGGCGCCAAGGTAGGGCGGGGTGACGAAGGCTCCCAGGACCAGGAATCGGACAAACCCCTTGCCCGGCATGTCGGTGCGCGACACCGCCCAGGCCATCGGCACCGCAAACAGCAGACACAGCACCGTGACGCCCGCACCCAGCCGCAACGAATTCAGCATCGCGGTCAGATAGCGCGGCCGGGAGTACGCCGTGACGTAGTTCATCCAGGTGAACGCACCGGTGTCGGTGTCCTGCAGACTGGTCTGCACCAGGCGGAACAACGGGTTGACCACCAACAGGACCAATGCGGCGGCCAGCGCGATCCACAGGATGATCAGCGGATCAAAGGGAAGGGCACGACGGCGGATCTTGGGCAGGCTTGCGCTCAAGGGGACGGCCGAGCGTCAGGCATGGGTGACGATTTTTGTGTCATGGCTTCCTCTGTCCCGACGTTAGACGGCCAGGTGACCGCTGACCAGGGGGCCATCCGGCCGACGAACCGCCATAACCGCGTACCGAAGCTCAACTTCCAAATGTATCCCGCCACTGCTCGATCACCCGGGGCACGCCGGTACGGATTTCGTCCACCGTCAGCGAAATGATCTTCTGGTCAGCCAGTGGCGGCATGCCGGACCGTGGCGGAACACCGACCAAAATCGGCTCGCTGCCATCGGCTGCGATCAGGCGCGCGTACTCCGGACTCAGCAGCCACTCCATGAACAGGCGGCCGGCGTGCGGATGCGGTGCGTTCGCCGGGATCGCCGATGGTGTCACGCACAGCACCAGGCCATCCGACGGGTGCACGACGCCGATCGGATTGCCCTTGTCGATCGAGGCATAGGCATTGTTCGCGGACCCAACGCCGACCAGGCATTCCCCGGCGGTGATCAAGGTCATCGGATCGACCGCGGATCGTCCGATCCGCGGATTGTTCTTTGCCAGTTTCTCGAAGAAGTCCCAGCCATGAACTTTCTTCACGCCCAGCGCCCAGGTACCGGTGCAGCCGGAGAACGCCGGATGCCCGGTCGCCACACGGCCTTTCCATTTCGGGTCCAGCAAATCGGTCCACGCACGCGGCACGTCCTCGGGCTTCACCCTGTCCTTGTTGTAGATCAGGAAATAGCGCGCCGCGTTGGTGATGTAGGAATATCCGGGGTCCGACAGCGCCTTGAACGCCGGCAGCAGGGCGTCGGCGTTGGCCACGGTGTATTCGGCCAGCTCATGCCGTTCCTTCAGGATCGGCATGTGGGAGATATCGGTGGTGCTGAACACGTCACACTGTGGCACGTGGTTCTTGATGTCCATCAGCAGCCGCTGATACGCCACCTGCCCGGTGGTCCGGATCACCCCGACATTGACCCCCGGATATCTCTGGCTGAACGAACGGCCCAGGTTTTCCGCCGTCTGCGCGTCCACCTGGGCGATATACCAGGTCACCGTGCCGTCGCCCCGAGCCATCGCCTCCAACGCTGTGTTATCGGCCGCCGCCTCGCCAGGTTTCGGAGTCACGACAAGGGCCGCCAGCCCGGCCGCGGCATGCCGGCGCGTCATCTTTTGGGACATTTATTTCCTCCAGAATTCAGGCTACGCCTGTCCCGACGGTTTGTTCAACCGGACCACGGACCGCTCCCCAAGCGTTCTGGCCCCGCGCCAGGGCAATTGGCCCGCCGGCCGAGATGCATTGACGGCCGCGCTGGCGTTCATAAACCCGCCATGGTGAGTTTACATCGAAATCGTCGGCGCACGCGAACAGCAAGGGCGAATCCTCGAGGCCGAGGCAGTGTTGCCTGATGGCGAAGGCGCACGATCCCGGCGAGATATTGCTGTTCGCATACCCCGCGTGCCTCGCCTGGCCGCGTGAGGCCTCGGCGGAGAATCCGATGCGTCCCGAGGGAGAGATCGTGCCCATGGCACCCGGGGTGTTCGTCGGATACATCGATTTTTCGGGCCGGAAACTCGGTATCGTCGTCGTTCGGCCCGTTCGAGTAATCGAGGGTTGTGAAATTAATCCGCACCACAGGACACGGGACCCCAGCTAGCCACCCAGGGGGATATATTCGTCATGACACCAATTGGGATCGGCGTATCCACTCTGACATGGAATCGGCGCGCAAGCAGTGGCTGCAACCGCCACTGCGAGGGCAATAGAAAACAGGGTAATTTTTCGACAGAGTGAGCGTTTGCACTTTTTTTCATCGGAAATCATCTGGCCGGTCCTTATGCGGATTGCTGCGTCGGGAAACTGCTCTACTTCGGCTCGAAATTGGTTACGCTATGGGTTTGTCAAGCGATTCGGCAGTACAGCGCCTCCCCAAAGGTCAGACCTCGGGGCCACCGATAACAAGGAGCCACGACTGCGCCTCGGGAGAAGAACCCATCCACTCGGATTCGGCCCTCGCCGGCACATCCCATTCTGTGGTGGGCGCTACAAGTGGGTCGTTCGCTTGAACTCATTGTCGCTGGATCCGGGCTTCAGCATGGTTGTGACCATACCGGGTTATTTTCCTGGGCCTGACCATGAGCCTTTTGATTGAACGTGCCAATCAGCTTTGGCTCACCGGGTAGTAGGATCACTCGACGTTGGATGTCGTGCCGAAGCGTATCGTTTTCGCCCGACGGGGTGAAGAAGCGTCTGCCGGCTTTCGTTACGATGGAAACGGGCGTGCCGTCCAGCAAGGTGGGCCGGACCCGTGCGGTACCGGTGTCGCGGAACAATTCCCGCAGAAGCCGCGGCGGGGTCATGCCGCAGCCGACACGGATGAACGGTGCGTGCGCGGCACCGTGCAGCGCGGCCAGCCGCTCGACGTCGCCCCCCCCCAGCGCCAGGGCAGAGTCAGTGCCGATCCGTATCGGCGGCCTATGCCGAACGAGTGCGCCGCGGGCAATCACGATCAGGGGAACATCACACGCGATCTTCGCTCACAGATGCACGTTGGTGGCATGCAGGTCAGTGCCCCAGCCGATAATCAGGTCGGATTCGATGATTGATTCCGGATCGGCACACCGCCGACGCGAACGGGCCGGATTCAGCAATGATGGCTTTCCAGCGGGTGACGTTTCGTCCAATGCTTCGTCCCAGGTGATCGTGGTGGATCGGCCGCTGCCCTTGGGCCCGGGACGGCGCAGCGGGGTAGCCAGATGCTCCCACGTCGCGATTGACCTTGCCGCAGGCGAATCCGACGGCGAGTTCCGGGTCGCCCTGGATCCAGGCGACGCGGTCGCCCTCGCAAACCGTTCGAATGGCGGGCATGGTTGTCTCCGCGGGACGGCTACGCAACTGTGGCGCCGCCGGATGCCGCCCGGGAAAGGACCGTTCGCCATGTCACGCAATGGACCGTTCCACCCGGGCGAATCAAGGTTCTATAAGCGGATGATACAGCAGCGGATGGTGCCCCGGTGTCTCTCGACGATCTCGCGCATTTCCTGAACTCCGACAGCGCGCCGCAGGGGTGCATGGACCTGTCCGAACTGGACGGGTTCCTGGCCGCGCTGGTCGCCGGGCCGGAGATGGTCCCGCGCGACGAATGGCTGGCCGAGGTCTGGGACAACGAAGAGCCCGATTACGCCGACGCAGCGGAGCAGGAGGCGATCGAGCAGGCGCTGTTCGACCGTTACGAAGCCATCGAAGCCGGCCTCGATGCCACGCCACTCGGGTATACCGCGATCCTGTGGCAGGACGAGGCCGGCACCACCGTGGCGGAAGATTGGGCGGCGGGGTTCATGCAGGGCGTGACGTTGCGCGCGAAGGCCTGGCAGCCGGCGCTGGCGGATGAGGATGCGTCCATGCTGCTGATCCCGATCGCCAGCCTGGCGGGGATGACGCTGCCGGAGGATGAGCGCGGCGGCCAGGCGATGACGGACGAGGCGCTGGAAGGGCTGATGCAGGACGTGGAGCAGGTGCTGCCAGTGTGCGTGCTGGGCCTACGCCGGTTCTGGCGGGATCGGGCGTCGGAAAGCCGGATGGTGCGCCACTGAGTTGCATCGCCGGTTCGGACATGGCTTGCTGGCCTCGATCCGGCGATGACGCCGTTCAACCACAGGAGGGGACCAATGGCATTCTACGAACTGCGCCAATACAAAGTGCTGCCCGGCAAGCTGGAAGGCTGGGTGAAGATCATGGAAGAGGAGATCATTCCGTTCCAGGTCTCCAAGGGCATGGTGATCAACGGCAGTTTCCACGGTGAAACCGATCCTTCCGTTTATATCTGGATGCGCCGGTTCGAGAGCGAGGAACAGCGGGTGGCGCAGTATGCCGCGGTTTACGAATCCGACTACTGGAAGACGCAGATCGCCCCGCGCGTGCCGGAGTATCTGGACCGGTCCGCCATCGTGGTGACCCGGATCGTGCCGACGGCGAAATCGACGGTTCGGTAGGCCGGGGCGGGCGGCATCGGTTGGTGCCGCCCGGTGCTGTTCGTGCTTGATCCCCGCCCCGCTGCCTGCGAAAAGGCGGCGGAAAATCCTGGGGAACCGACGTGCAGCCGCCCAAACCATCCGCCGGCAAGACGCAAGCCGGCAAGACATTGACCGAGGGCCAGCGGGCCTACGAAGCCAAGCGTGCCGCCAAGGCGGGCATGAGCCTCGACAAGTGGCTCACCAGCAAGCAACGGCAGCAGGAAGCCGAGGCGAAGGCGAAGCTGAAAGCCGCCGAGGCCGCGAAGCCACCGAAGCCGCCGGGCTTCTTTGGCCGCCTGTTGGAACGTGCCCATCGGCCGCTTGGAAGCTGACCTCGCCGCACACGCGGACTGGAGTGTCGATCCGCGCAAACGGTGGATTACTGTCGCCCGCCGAACCTCGGCTGGTTGGGCGCTGGCGGCGCCGCGGCTGGTGGGCGATGTCTCGACGCTGCTGGCGCGGCTGATCGAGGAAGCCAGCGGCGGCGCGGTGGCGCTGGGCGCCGACCTGCCGATCGGGTTGCCGCGGGCCTATGCCGCCACCCGGACCGAGGCGGATTTTCCCGCGTTCCTGCGCGGCGTTCACCTGATGCCGGATTTCTTCTCGGTTTGTATCGGCCTGGACGACATTCGTGTCGAGCGGCCGTTTTATCCCGCTCGGGGGATTGCCGGGATGACGCGCCTGTCGCATGCGCTCGCGCTTGGGCTGGTCGATGCCACGGGTCTGTCGCGTGCGTGCGACCGGGCGACGGCGGAGCGGCCGGCGGGGGCGCCGCTGTTCTGGACGTTGGGGGCGAACCAATCGGGCAAGGCGGCGATCGCGGCGTGGCAGGGGCTGATCTTGCCGGCGTTGATGGGTTCGGTGACGCTGCGGCTGTGGCCGTTCGAGGGGGCGTACCGGTCGTTGCTGGCGCCTGGTTCGATCGCGCTGGCGGAGACGTATCCGGCCGAGGCGCTGCGTCACCTGGGAATCCGGCTGCGCGGCAGCAAGCGGCGGTATGCGGACCGATGCGCCACTGCCGCGGCTTTGGTGACCGCGATGGAGCAGCAGGCGGCGATACCCGACGATGCGATGCACCGAGCGGTGCGGGATGGTTTCGGTTCGGATGCGGCTGGCGAGGACCGATTCGACAGTGTTCTGGGTGTGCTATGCGTGTTGAACGTGCTGGCCGGCAACCGACCGGATAGCGCGCCGGACGATCCGTGGATCCGGCGCTGGGAAGGCTGGGTGCTTGGGCAGACGGCGATGCCCAGGGATCGTTGATTGTGCATCCGTTTATGTTATTGTTCCGTAAATTCGGAACGAGGCAATCATGAGCGGCGGCGGGCAACGTGAAGACGTGTCTTTCTTCCGGTCGCATTACATTGTCATCTTGTGCGTTGGGGTGGTGTTCTTTACCTCGCCGCAGTGGGTAAAGGCCCTTCTGGAGTGGCACTTCGAGTGGTCATATCTGTACGATTGGGCTGCCAAACTGGGTGAGGCCGCGATCATTGGCGTCGTGGTTGGCTATTTCCTCGATAAGATCCTGATGAAATCGGTGGACCGGCATGGACAGGCGGTCGAACGGCAGGTGCAGGATCAACACGTCCGCCACACCACGATCATCAATGCCAGCATCACGGAATTGAAACGAGACGTTTTTTTCGGTGCCATCGGCGTCGGCATCGAGCGTGATATATTCTCGCTGTTCAGGCAGACCATCGTCGAATGTCCGGTCTACCGGGACCCGATGCGGATGCGGATCACCATGACGCTGGAGCATCACAAGCACGGCGATGTCGAGGTGCCGGTGCTGCGCTGCGATTGGTATGAGGAATATGCGATACGGGGGCTGCAATCGCCGATCACGGAATACGAGTTTGAAATCAGCCAATCGACCGACGATCTTCCATTCATGGAGGCGAAATCGGGCATCACCAAGGTCACCATCGGCGACACCACCTACGCGGGCACGCCATCGGCGCCGTTTGTTGGTGAGCGCACCGGCGGCTATTCCATCTTCAAGAAGGACCTGAAGATCCCGCACGGTTCGGCGCTGAAGGTCGAGAGCTATTCCACCGCGTACAAGACGATGACCGACAGCGATTCCTTCGAGATGGTGATGCCGACGAAGAACCTTGAGGTGGAGGTGGTGGTCATGGGATGCAAATTGGACGTGCGTCCCTATATCATGGCGGAGGGCGGTTGGTCCCAAGGGGGACGCCATGGGATGAATGGAAACACCTTCCATTGGATTCCGAAAAGTGCGATGCTACCGCACCAGGGCGTTGCCATCCAATGGGCGGCTCGCAATACGAACGGAGGGTGAGATATGATCGTGATCGACAGGAAGCCTCCGGTAAGCCGGGGCCATAAGAAAGGCTGAAGCCAAGGCCCCTATCCGGGGCCTTTGTCTTATGAAGTGGGTATTATGGCCACCGCACCTCCGGCGGCAGACTCATTAGGATTGCCTCCACATTGCCGCCGGTCTTCAGGCCGAACAACGTGCCCCGATCGTGGATCAGGTTGAACTCGACATAGCGGCCGCGGCGGATCAGTTGGTGGTCCCGGTCGGCCGGGGTCCAGGATTGTCCCATCCGGCGGCGGACGATCCGCGGGTAGATGTCCAGGAAAGCCTCCCCCACGTCGCGGGCGAAGGCGAAATCCGCCGCCACGTCTCCGGTGGCGTGGTGGTCGAAGAAGATGCCGCCGGCACCGCGGGGTTCCTGCCGGTGCGGCAGGTAGAAATAGCGGTCGCACCATGCCTTGAAGGTTTCGTAATACCCCGGATCGTGGCGGTCGCAGGCCGCCTTGAACGCGGCGTGGAAGTCAGCCGCGTCCTGTTGCGCCGGTTCGGTATCCAGCCGCATCGGGGTCAGGTCGCCGCCGCCGCCGAACCAGCCTTTCGTCGTCACCAGCATGCGGGTGTTGAAGTGGACGGCGGGCACCAGCGGGCTTTGCAAGTGCGCGACCAGGCTGATGCCGCTGGCCCAGAAACGCGGATCCTCGGCCGCCCCGGGGATCTGCGCTCGGAAATCCGGACTGAATTCGCCCCAGACAGTGGAGACGTTCACCCCCACTTTTTCGAACACACGGCCCTTCATGAGGCTGATGACCCCGCCGCCACCGTCCTGGCCGTCCTCAGTGGGACGGCGCCAGGCAGTGCGCTCGAATCGTCCGGCCGGGTGGTCGCCCAGAGGGCCGTCGTGGGCGTCCTCGATCGCTTCGAATGCCGCGCAGACGCGATCGCGCAATTGCTCAAACCACGCCTTGGCGGCGGGTTTGAGTGGTTCGTGCGCCACGGTTGATGGATTTTCGGTCATCGGGGGCTTGTTCCTGCGCGACAGTCGGGATAACCCCTGCTGCCAGCTTGTTGCAGCAGGCGAGGCCGGTCCCTAGACTGCGCCGAACGCCACTTCCGGGGCAACCCGGCGGGTGACAAGAGGGAATTCCGAGCCGGTCGCAGGGTTGGCTCGCGGTCAGACGCGTCTGCCGGGTAGAGGCAGGGGTGGTTGGCTGAAACGGTAACTCGAGGGAAAGTATGGCTGACTCCGCTGCCGCTACCCATCACGCTCCTTCCGGCGACGTGACCAAGCGCGATTTCCTGCAACTCCTCGCCGTCGCCGGCGCTGCGGTCGGAGCTGGTGCGATAGCCTGGCCGCTGGTCGACTCGATGAACCCCTCCAAGGACGTGCTGGCGCTTTCGGCGATCGATGTCGATCTGGCGCCAATCGTGGAAGGCCAGGGCATCGTGGTGTCCTGGCAGGGCAAGCCGATTTTCGTCCGTCACCGTACCGGCGCCGAGATCAAGGAAGCGCAGGACGTCAAGCTCACCGACCTGATCGAGCCGCAGACCGACGCGGCCCGGGTAAAGGCTGGGCACGACCAATGGCTGGTCCTGATCGGCATCTGCACTCATCTGGGATGCATCCCGCTGGGCAACAAGCCGTCCGATCCGCGTGGTGAGTGGGGCGGCTGGTTCTGCCCCTGCCACGGCAGCCAGTACGACACGTCCGGGCGCGTGCGCCACGGGCCGGCGCCGCTGAACCTGTGGGTGCCCCCCTATGCCTTCGAATCCGATACCAAGATCAAGGTCGGCTGATCCGTTCAGTCTTTGACCCGAGCCCCCCTGAACCCGAGTGGGAATCAACCATGGCCGGCCTGAATAAGAGCGATTTCGCCAATCCGGTGATCAACTGGATCGACACGCGTCTGCCCATCTTCACGATGATGCAGAAAGAGTACGGGGTGTTCCCGACACCGAAGAATTTCAACTACCTGTGGAATTTCGGCGCGTTGGCGGTGGTCAACCTGCTGATCATGATCGTCACCGGGATCTTCCTGGCGATGAACTATCAGCCGAACACGGAACTCGCGTTCGGTTCGGTCCAGCACATCATGCGCGACGTGAACTACGGCTGGCTGATCCGCTACGTTCACCAGAACGGCGCGTCGATGTTCTTCATTGTCACCTACATCCACATCTTCCGCGGCTTGTACTACGGGTCCTACAAGGCCCCTCGTGAGCTGCTGTGGATGCTGGGCGTGGTCATCCTGCTGCTGATGATGGCGACCGCGTTCATGGGCTATGTGCTGCCGTGGGGCCAGATGTCCTACTGGGGCGCGACGGTGATCACCAACCTGTTCTCGGCCTTCCCGGTGGTCGGACCGCATATCGTCACCCTGCTGTGGGGCGGCTTCAGCGTCGACAATCCCACGCTGAACCGGTTCTTCGCGCTGCACTACCTGCTGCCGTTCGTGCTGGTCGGGGTGATCTTCCTGCACGTCGCCGCGCTGCACATCACCGGATCGAACAACCCGCTGGGCATCGACGTGAAGTCGCCGCAGGACACCCTGCCGTTCCATCCGTACTATACGGTGAAGGACAGCGTCGGCGTCTGCGCGTTCCTGGCAGTGTTCGCGGCATTCGTGTTCTTCTTCCCGAACCTGCTGGGCGATCCGAACAACTTCATCCCCGCCAACCCGCTGCAAACACCCGCCGACATCGTGCCGGAGTGGTACTTCCTACCGTACTACGCCATCCTGCGATCGGTGCCGGACAAGCTGCTGGGCGTGTGCATGATGTTCGGCTCCCTGTTGATGCTGTTCGTGCTGCCCTGGCTGGACACCTCCCGGGTGCGCAGCGCGCGGTTCCGTCCGGTGTTCCGGATCCTGATCTGGGTCTGGGTCGCCGCCGTGGTCTGCCTGGGCATTTGCGGAGCGCATAAGCCGGAAGGCATCTGGGTCATCCTGAGCCGGCTGTGCACCGTCTACTATTACCTGCATTTCCTGGTGATCCTGCCGATCCTCGGCAAGCTGGAGCGGCCGTTGCCGCTGCCGGAGAGCATCAGTCAGCCCGTCCTGGCCGGACGAGGCGGCGGACCACTGCCCGGCGGCGCCGCGGCCAAGCCGATGGAGAAAGCGTGATGCGCCCGCTGCGTTCCCTGCTCGCCGGGGCGATTGCCCCTGCCCTTCTCGCCATGACCTTTCTCGCCTCGCCGGCCATGGCGCAGGACGAAGGCCCGCTGCCGCACGAGTACTGGAGCTTCGAAAGCCTGTTCGGCACCTTCGACCAGGCTGCCCTGCAACGCGGGTTTCAGGTGTACCTGAACGTGTGCTCCAACTGCCACTCGATGCAGTACCTGCACTATCGCGACCTGACCGGCATTGGCTTGACCGAGGACCAGATCAAGGGCGTTGCCGCCAGCATCACGGTGCCGTCCGGGCTGGACGATCAGGGCAATCCGAAGGATGGTCCGGCCACGCCGGCCAGCCAGTTCAAATCGCCGTTCGCGAATGAAGCGGCGGCGCGTGCCGCCAACAACGGTGCCGCCCCCCCTGACCTGTCGTTGATCGTCAATGCTCGGGAGGGTGGGCCGAACTATGTCTACGGTATCCTGACCGGCTTCGCTCAGGCCCCCGCAGGGTTCAAGGTCGGGGAAGGGCTCTTCTACAACAAGATGTTCCCGGGGCATCAGATCCACATGCCGCAGCCGTTGCAGGACGGCACGGTGACCTACACCGACGGCACCAACAGCGACCTGGATCAGGAAGCGCACGACGTGGTCACGTTCCTGTCCTGGGCGGCGAACCCGGAGATGGTGGAGCGGAAGCAGATCGGTGTCCGCGTGATCCTGTTCCTGGTGTTCATGACCGGCATCACCTATGCCGTGAAGCGCAAGCTGTGGTCCGACGTTCACCACTGACATCATGATCCAGCCCGTCATCGGCATTATCGGCGGCTCCGGCCTGTACGATATCGACGGGCTGGAGGATAAAGCCTGGCGACGGGTCGAAACCCCTTGGGGCGACCCGTCGGATCAACTGTTGTTCGGGCGGTTGGCAGGTATTCAGTGCGTGTTCCTGCCTCGGCATGGCCGGGGCCATCCGACATCGCCGACACATCTGAATTATCGGGCCAATATCGATGCCCTGAAGCGCTCCGGCGTGACCGATGTGCTGTCGCTGTCGGCGGTGGGCAGCCTGAAGGAAGAGTTGCCGCCAGGGCACTTCGTCGTGGTCGACCAGTTCATCGATCGCAGCTTCGCTCGGGAGAAGAGCTTCTTCGGCGATGGCGTCGTCGCCCATGTCTCCATGGCGCACCCGGTCTGTGCCCGCCTCGGTGCCGCTTTGCACGGGGCGGCTACCTCGCTGTCCCTGCCGGTGACAAATGGCGGCACCTATCTGGTGATGGAAGGGCCGCAGTTCTCCACCAAGGCGGAGAGCGAGCTTTATCGGTCCTGGGGCTGCAGCGTCATCGGCATGACCAACATGCCGGAGGCGAAGCTCGCCCGGGAGGCCGAACTTTGCTATGCGACGATGGCGATGGTCACGGATTTCGACTGCTGGCATCCCGACCATGATCACGTGACCGTCGAGGCGGTCGTTCGCATCCTGCTGGGCAATGCCGAGAAGGCGCGAGACCTTGTCCGCGCCATCGTGCCGGAGGTCGGGCGGGAACGGGCGCTGTGTCCGTGTGGCTGCGATCGCGCGCTGGACAATGCGGTGATCACGGCGCCGGACCGGCGTAACAAGACGCTGATCAGCAAGCTGGACGCAGTCGCCGGACGGGTGCTGTAGCGGCTTTTCGGCTTACCGCATCGTTGGCAAGCGGCTTTATTCCATCAGGCGGCCTTTTGCGCCGTCAGTTCCTTGGTAACCTCGACCGCCCGGCGCACTTCTTGTGGGCTCACCTCGGCGGCGCCGGCACCCAGGACCACGCTTCCGTCCGGCCGCGGCAGCGTGATGGGCCTTATCACGACCGGGACGACGCCCTGGCGCCCGATGTCGAGCTGATTGGCTGCCCTCCGGGCCAGATCAACCACTCTTCCACGCACGTAAGGCCCCCGATCCTCGATCTGCACCATCGCGGTTCGGCCGTTTTCCAGATTCGTGACCTTCACCACGCTGCCCAAGGGCAGGGTTTTGCTTGCCGCCATGTTCATGTCCGGGTTCAACCGGCGGCCATCCGCCATTTTCCGATCGTCGAAGCAATTGGCGTAGTACGATGCCCGTCCCTTTTCCTTACGACCGGATTGGTCGATATGCCCCGGCCGTCCAGCCGGAAGCGGCGGCAGCCTGTCGAGCTTCTCCGCTTCCTGGTTCGCATGAGGCGCTTGAGCCGGAAGCGGCCCCGCGAAGGCCGCACAGACGGCACCGGACAGCCACCACGCAACAAGCGCGGTCCGCCATTTAATCATCCCTTAGTCCTCTGCTACGCCGGCATAAAGACGCGGCATGGGCACGAAAGTTCTGCTCGCCGTCGGCTGCGGCGCATGAAGTCGTGACTCCCGGATGGGCGAACCTGTATAGCGGGGCGTGGAATCTTCATGTTGCGGTCACCAGGGCCGGGAGTGATGCATGCTTGACCTGTTCGGGATTATGTTCAGTTCGGTGATGATGCTGATGGTGATCATCCGAGCGGTTCAACTGGACCGGGCACAGCCGTGGTTTCAGAAGGTGAACCGCAAAGAAGCGCCGGTATCCTCTGAAAAGCAAGTCTGGCAGCGGCAGACCTCACTGTAACACGGACACTATAGCGTGCTGCGAAGCCTCTGGTTGCTGTTCGCCTATGTCTCCTTCCTGGGGCTGAGCGCCAGCGCGCCATTTGTCGCGACGCTTGGTTACGTCTGGGTGGACACATTCCAGCCGCAGGCGGTGTCGTACATCCTGTTGAATCAGCTTCCTGTCGCGATGATCATGGGTGCTGCGGCGGTCGGCGGATACGTACTGCTCGACCGCCGTTCCCCACCACCGCTGACGTTGCAGTCAGTGCTTCAGGTGATGATGGCGATCTGGGTTACAGCGACGCTGGTGTGGGCGCAGGCACCTGACGCAGCGTGGGAGAAATGGGATTGGGCGTTCAAGACGGTCGCGTTCGCGGCGTTCATGCCACTCGTCATCCGCTCACGCGTGCAGATCGAAGCGTTCGCGCAGACCTACGTTTTCTCACTCGCGGCGAATTTCGTGCCGTTTGGCCTGAAAGTGCTCATTTCCGGTGGCGGGTATGGCCAGAATCTGGGTCTTGAAGGGGGTAATTCGGGTCTCAGCGAGGGCGGCTTGCTCTCCACATCTTGCCTCATGGCGATTCCCTTGGCGGTTTTCTTGGCCTCGAACAGCCAGCTTTTGCCGAAGTTCAAGCTGTTGCCGCTGGCCTATTGGGGGATCGCCGGACTGGCCTTGGCGACGGCACTCGGCACGTATGAACGCAGTGCGCTGGTCGGGCTAGTTGTGCTTGGCCTTTACATGTGGACGCGGACGAAACACAAGATCGGCTTCGGCGTTGTTGTGATCATCACGGCTTGTATCGTGATGTTCGCGACATCCCATGCCTGGAACGCCCGCGTGGACACGATTGTTGATTTTGAGCATGAAAACTCCGCCTATGTGCGGCTTCTTGTCTGGAAATGGACACTGGGATTTGTCGCGAATCACCCGTTTGGGGGCGGATTCTCAAGCTATATCGTTGATCATATCGAACTGCCCGCATCAAGTGCTGGTCCAGGCGCCACGGAATTCGGACGTGCGTTTCACAGTATCTATTTCGAGGTGCTCGGGGAGCACGGCTACCCTGGGCTGTTCATGTTCCTGCTGCTGGCGGGATCGACGTTCCTGATGCTGCGGCGGCTTGCCAAGAAGGCGCGTCCACATCCCGAACTCAAATGGGTGGTCGAACTGTCCAATGCCTTGCAGAGCGGGCTGGCCGTGTTCCTGACCAGCGGCGCCTTCGTCGGCATCGCCTTTCAACCGATGTTCTGGTATTTCATTTCGATGAGTATTTGCCTCAACGCCTATATGTGGCGTGTTGAACGCGCAGGCGCTCAGGTCGTTACAGGTTGGCGAGCTATGGCGATGGTGCCTTCCCGGTCTTATTCGCCGGTCGCCGAAGTGCCCGGCTGGCGTCAGCGTGCGACGGGCGTTACCGAACCACCCAACGTTCGTTTGGGTTAAGGCGTAACGAACGATTTCGTGTACCGCCTGACGGCGTGAATCAAGGCCCTTCTGCCTGATCGTAACGGACCCCGGATTGCCCTAAGGGGCGGCGCGTTTTCGGTGCCGAACCCGGCGCTCTTCCCACTCGCCGAATAAGCGTTCAGTCTATCGGGCGTCGCGGTCCCTGGTACAAGGACACTGCCGGGACCCGGTCGCATCGAACGGGAGGAAATAACAGATGAGCAAAGTCGACGGTGCCACCTTGATGGCACGCAGCCTGAAGCAGCAAGGCGTCGAGTATATGTTCGGGATCGTCGGGTTTCCGGTGGGGCCCATCGCAGTGGCCGCGCAGAAAGTGGGAATCCAATATATCGGCATGCGGAACGAACAATCCGCCTCCTACGCCGCCCAGGCCGTCGGCTATCTGACCGGGCGGCCGGGCGCGGCGCTGGTCGTCTCCGGCCCCGGCGTGGTGCATGGGTTGGCCGGACTGGCGAATGCGCAGCAGAACTGCTGGCCGATGATCCTGATCGGCGGGGCGTCGCCGACCTACCAGAACGGCATGGGCGCGTTCCAGGAGGAACGGCAGGTGCAAATCGCCTCCCCGTTCTGCAAATTCGCGCATGCTGTGGAACATGTGCATCGCATTCCGTTCTACGTGGAAATGGCGGTGCGGAACTCGATCTATGGCCGGCCGGGTGCGACCTATCTGGATATGCCGGACGACATCATCCTGGGTGAGGTCGAGGAAGAGAAGGCGCATCAGGCCGGCACAGTGGGTGACCCGCCGCGCATGCAGGCAATGGAACAGGATATCGACAAGGCGCTGAATGTCCTGGAATCCGCCGAACGGCCGCTGGTGATCGTCGGCAAGGGCATGGCCTGGTCGCGGGCCGAGGACGAGGTGCGGGCGTTCGTCGAACGCACGGGGGTACCGTTCCTCGCCTCGCCGATGGGCAAGGGTGTGATGGACGACACGCATCCGCTGTCCGTGGGCGCGGCGCGCAGTCACGCGCTGCAGGAAGCCGACGTGATCTTCCTGCTGGGTGCCCGCTTGAACTGGATCATGCATTTCGGGCTGCCGCCCCGGTTCAACAAGAAAGTGCGGGTCGTGCAGTTGGATATCTCGCCGGAAGCGATCGGGCAGAACGTCCCGGCCGAGGTGGGTCTGGTCGGCGACGGAAAAGCGATCGTTGGGCAGTTCAACAAGGCGTTGGAGAACCGTCAATGGTTCTATCCGAAGGATACGCCCTGGCACGCGGCAATCGCGGAGAAGTCTGCGGCGAATGCCAGGCAGATCAAGCCGATGATCGATGATAATTCGACCCCGACGAACTATTACCGAGCGCTGAAGGATATCAGCGCGTGGACGCCGAGTAATGCGGTGATCATTGGCGAGGGCGCCAACACGATGGATATCGGTCGCACGCAGTTGCCGAACGTTTCGCCTCGGTTGCGGCTGGACGCAGGCAGCTATGGCACGATGGGGATCGGGATGGGTTTTGCCATCGCCGCGGCAGTGGTACATCGGGATCGGCCGATCATTTCGGTGTCCGGGGACTCGGCGATCGGGTTCTCGGGCATGGAGATGGAGACGGCGTGCCGCTATCAGTTGCCGGTCAAGATCGTGGTACTGAACAATGGCGGTATCGGCGGCGGGATCGCGGAACTGCCGGCGGATCGGCGTCAGTCTCCGCCGCGGGTGCTGACCGTCGGGGCGCGTTACGACAAGATGATGGAGGCGTTCGGCGGCAAGGGGTGGTTCATCGAGGATCCGAAGGATCTGCGCGGTGCGCTGGATGAGGCTATGGCGTTCAAAGGGCCGGCGCTGGTGAATGTGCGGCTGCACCCGGAGGCCGGGCGCAAGCCACAGCAATTCGGGTGGCATACGGCGTAGGGCTGCGTTCGCCCCTGAGGAGATGATCGAGACAGGCCATGTTCGCGACGGACCTGGCCTGTTTCATTGTGTTTGAAGCCGTGCGTTCAACCGGCCCCCCGGCACTCCAGGGCCATCATAAGTCGCGGCATGACAGGACCGGTCAGGATGATGACCAGCGCCGGCACGATAAACAGAAGCAACGGAAGAATCAGCAGTACGGGCACGCACGCCGCCTTTGCCTCCAAGGCGGCCATCCGGTCCTGCCTGACTTCGATTGCGAGTGCCCGCAACCCCTGGCTCAACGGCGTGCCGTAACGAACCGATATCGCTACAATTAGGAAAATCCGGCGAGCACTCTCGACCTCGGTGCGTTCGGCGAAGTTACGAAACGCGTCACGCCAGTCTGGCAGTACGCGCACGTCGTCCAGCAACGTCCGCAGTGCCGCTGCCGTCGCGGCATTGGCGTGTGTGATTACAAGGCCTACATATTCCAGCGCGCTATCAAGCTCCATGCCGGCCTCGCTGCACACCGCCAGCAGATCCAGCGCATCGGGCACGCCCCGGCGAAGCGCTGCCGCATACGGCCATCGAACCAGGGTGATGATCCAGTTTGGACCCAGCAGTCCGAGTGGCAGCGCGATGACTGTCACCAGGTACGTCTCATTGGCCGGAAGGCCCATCGCCTCGGCATACAGTATCCCAGCGGCAGGAATGGCGACCGCCAGCATGATCTTGATGCCTAACAGGACGGGCAGGACGCGACGTGGCCGGAAGCCCGCGCTGGCGATCATGTCTTCCAGCGCCGCGATATCCCGTTCGGGGCAGAACATCGCATGCTCGCGCACCATTTTACCGATCCAGGACAACAGGCGCCGGGCAGCGCCAGCGGCCCTGACATCGCGTACCACTCCACGGCCGTCGGATGATCTGCTGAGCGACGCGACCCGCTGCTCCAGGGTGCGTGCCTCAAGCCCGCGCAGCATCATCGTCAGAGCAATCCCGGCGATCACGACGGCACTGCCGGCCAGCAGACCCAGCAGCAAGGCTTGGTCGCCAATCAATCCCTGGTCCCCGCCCTGATGATCTGCCGCATGATTGCGACACCGAGCAGCAACAAGAGGATCGCGAAGACGAATGCCCGAGCCTCGGCGGCCTCGTGGAATGGAATGTGAATGGATCGCGGACGGATCGTGCTCAATCCAAGAGCCGCGGCAACCGCCAGGACACACATGATGATCGCGGACAGTTTCACCTGAACCGCCAGCGCTTTCGCCCGCGTGGCAACGGCTAGGCGCTGCTGCACCGTTTCGGCCAGGGTCTGCATCGTTTCAGTGAAATGGCCGCCGCTTCGCCCCTGCGCCCCGATCGATACCGCGAAGATGGCGTATTCCGACACGCTGGTTCGCTCGTTAAGCGCCAACAGAGCGTCGGCGGGGGTACTGCCCAAAGCCATTTCACGCTCGACCCGCAGGAATTCATCGCGTGTTGGCGACGCCATTTCCTCCGTGATCGCTCGGAATGCTTCGATTACCGGCAATCCGGCGCGGATTGTGCTGACCGCCAGCCGGATCGTGTCCGGCAGTTGGTGCCTCAGTCGTGTCTGATAGCGGTCGCGTTCCCAGGCAAACACACCCCTGATCAGCACGACCCAGACCACCAGCCCCGCGGCGATACTCAGCGGCCAGGGCGTCATGCCGCGACCGAACCAGCTCGAGCCGCAGGCCAGCGCGGTCCCGGCGCCGAATATCAGGATTGGTGGGGCAACGTTCGCCAATGGCAAATCGACAGGCATCTTGAGCAGGCGAGCGAGCCGTTCCAGCCACCACATGCGAACGCCGGTGTCCTGTTTCGCCGCCGGCGACAACGGCCGGCTGGACATCATCGTATCGATCCTGCGTTCCAACACACCGCGACGGCGTGCTGGGATCCTCGTCAGTCCCCAGCCAATGACGGCACCGATCGGCAGAAGCACCGGCAACAGCAGACCGATGCTCATGCTCATGCTCAGACCGCCTGCTCCGCGGCCGCCCAGGCCCGCCCAAGATCGTAATAATCCAGTCGCGCCAGAAAGCTCGGACGGGCAGGATGCGCACGATAGTGGCCGATGATACGACCTTGCGGGTCCTCGCGCTCGAAGTCGAATACAGCGATATCCGTGGTGGCAATGGTATCGCCTTCAAGGCCGCGGACGTCGGTCAACTGGGTCACCCGCCGCACACCGTCATGCATCCGTTCGACATGCACGATCAGGTCGATCGCGCCAAGGATCTGCTGGCGGATGGCACGCATGGGCAATTGAAACTGACCCATCTGCACCATGTTCTCGACCCTGACCAGTGCTTCTCGCGCGTTGTTGGCATGGATCGTACACATCGACCCATTGTGACCCGTGTTCATCGCCTGCAGCATGTCGAAGGCTTCAGTCCCGCGCACATCGCCGATGATGATGCGGTCGGGGCGCATCCGCAGGGCGTTGCGCAACAGGTCTCGCTGTGTCACCTGGCCGTTGCCGCTCAGGTCGGGCGGACGGGTTTCCAGCCGGATCACATGGCGCTGCTGCAACCGCAGTTCGGCGGCATCTTCGATCGAAACGATACGTTCGCCGCTGTCGATCATGTTGCTCATGGCGTTGAGCAGCATCGTCTTGCCCGACCCGGTACCGCCGGCGATCAGCACGTTCAGCCGGGCGCGCGCGGCGATGCCCAGCAAACGCGCGACGCCAGAGGTCATGGTGCCATTGTCGACCATGTCCGCCAGGCCAAGCCGGCGGCGGGTAAACTTTCGGACCGAGATGCATGGGCTGTCCAGCGACAGCGGTGGGAAGACAATATTCACGCGGCTGCCGTCGGGCAGCCGCGTATCCAGCATCGGATTGGATTCATCGATGTGCCGGCCGGCTCGCGACGCGATCTTCTGGGCCAGGCCGGCGATGTGATCGTTGTCGCGGAACCGAATACTGGTCAGCTCGAGCTTGCCGTGTCGCTCGACATAGACTGCATCCGGCGCGTTCACCAAGATGTCGGTGACGTCTTCGTCGTGGAGCAGGGGTTCGATCGGCCCGTAGCCCGTCACGTCCTGCGTGAGTTCCTCGGCCAGCCGCTTCTGCTCGCGACCCGAGATCGCGTATCGCTCCTCGTCGGCGATCTCATGGATGACCTGTTCGAACTGGCGATGCAGTACTGGCGGCTTCAGATCGGACACCGAAGCGGGATCGATCTGCCTCAGCACGCGGGCGCGCAGGGTGTCGATCATCGGATCGACATTCATCCGTGAGATCTGCCATTGCGGCGACGTATCCGCCACGATGGCGGAAACGATCGCCTGTTCTGCCCGGTCCGCATCACGCCGGCCGAAATCCTTCATCGGCCGAACATCCTTCGCCACCAGGAGGGATCAGCGGAGGGTGGTTTGATCCCCGCGATCTCCCGCACCAGCGGGGCCAGATGCCGGCGCAGGGACGGCACCCGATTGATCGCGGGAATGCCCAGGTTGATGGCCTCGAGCATGCCACGGCCGAGTTCTGGAATGCTGACATCGGGCGCGCCGCCAAGGGCCTTGTCGATCAGCGTCCGCTCGATCCCGCCTTTCATGTCGGCACGATTGAGCACACTGATCATGCGGTCGGCTCCGGCGACGTCGGCGACCACCTGACGGATGTTTTGCGTGTCGCGCAGGCTGGCGACATCGGGGGTCAGAACGGTGACGACCTGCCGTGCCAGAGCCACGGCCCGCATCATTGCCGGCGGTGGTGGCATGGGGATGTCGGCGATGATGAAATTGAATTTGGCCTGCAACAGGCCGATCACACCTGTCACGCCGGCTTCGGTGATCGTCGGTCGGGTGCCGAACGCATCTTCCGACGCGATGAGCCGCAGCCGCGGTTCCAACGCGATCGAGGCCCGTTCCAGGAACAAGGAGTCCACTCGGGTCGCGTCTTCCAGTGCGGTGCGCAGGCCCGGCCCCGGTCGCGCGCCCGCCATCAGGGCGATTTCGCCCCCCTGCACATGCAAGTCCAGCAGTGCGACGTGACCCTTGACCGAGGTCATGATCTCATAGGCCAGATTCAGCGCGATGCTGCTGGTTCCTACGCCGCCACGCGCACCGCAGATGACGACAAGATGGCCGCCGCGCCGGTCCGACTGCTCCGTCGTCACACCCCCCAGGCGCGGCAGCAACACGCTGAATACCGCGTCGCGGGTGACCGGCTTGGCCAGGTATTCGCTGACACCGATGTCTCGCACCAGAAGGCGATAGAAGCTGATGTCCGCGGTTTCTCCGATGACGAAGACCCGGACATAAGGTGGGCACACGCGCGCGAGGTCGTCCAGTGCCGCCAGCGGGTTCTCGACGCCGGCGATATCGACGATCAGGGCCTGTGGCGGCATTTCCTTTTCGAACATCCGGATCGCATCGTGCACATTGCCACGCACCAACTCGAAATCGCCCCCGAGCGACGCGAGGCCGACGCGAAGGGCAGCGACGGTCAGGTCGTCATCCACCAGCGCGACGACGCGGCGCCCAATGTCGAGTGATGTGACGGATTCCTGCGGCATCGCGGCCCGCGCCAGGCTACCGCGTTCGGCCGTCACTGGGGCCTCCCGGGCCTCTCGCGTTCAGCTTGCCCTCACGCCGCGCCGGTACTCGAACTGACCCCGCGCTGCCACGCCCAAGCAGGCCGCATGCGTGCGGCACAGGGGGAGACATAGAGGAGGCAACTGATTCGATGACGGACACGACAAATGCTGGCAAGCCCGTCACCAAATGCAGGGCGTCGTGGCGACAAGCCAGCCGTTTCGCACCCAACCATGCGGTCACAACGGTCATCGACATCAGTCGCGGCTACGACAGGTCGGCGATGATCTTGTTGGACCGAATTGCGAGGCCGGTGCCGACCGCACCCCCGCATCGGAAGTGGTGGCTGGGGCGGCGTATGCACGTGAGGAAACACGGTCGCGATACTTCGACACTGCGGTCCGTGAGCCGGACACGTGTTGTGCCATGTGGGTGTCCTCTCTTCATATCAGCCAATGGTCAAGGAAGACTCCGACCTCATGATCTGTTGATTATCGTAATCAGATTTAGCCTCCATCGCAAGGCAAAAACTTGTCTTTAGACCAAAAATTATCTTAACGAGTATCTTTATTTATATTTCTCGACGTAATGTACTTTTATCCGGCATAAGCACCATAAGTGGTCCAGCCGTATTATTTCGGTCGTCGTTATGCACGCGGTCCGCGCCATGATCACTTCTGCACCCGCCGTGGCAACGGCCCGCTTCAGGCAGCGAAACACGCCCGCCACTTCCGCCTGGCCAGAAAAGACGGCGCCTGGCTCACGCATCTATCCAGCCGCCAGCATTTACCAGGGAACCAGGGGCAAGCCGAGGTTGCATTCCCCGGATCATCGTGATCCGCTGCCATGCCAAACAAAACAACCAGTGGGAGTGCGGCCATGAACGAGATACCGACCAATGCCCCGAACCTGTGGCGGTTGGACACGCCGGGTCACTCGGGCTGGGACCGCACGGCTCGGGCCGGCGATCCGAAGAAGTATTTCATGGTGTCCACCGACAGCCATGCGAACGAGCCGCCCGACCTATGGGAAAAGCGGATCGACCCGAAATACCGGGAGCGTGTGCCGCGTATCATCACCGATGACCAGGGCGTGCAGTGGCGCTATTGCGAGGGCTATCGCCCCGACCGCGTGCGGGTGATGAGCTTCGAGGGCGAGGACTGGGTCCGCTCCCGCGCTGGCGCTGACGTGCAGGACCGCATCCGCGACAACCGGGCCGATGGGGTGGATGTAGAGATCATCTTCCCGAACAAGGGTCTGGCGATGTGGGCGACGCCCGACCCGGTGTTCGCCAACGCGCAATGCCGCGTCTGGAACGACTGGGCATGGGAGCAGTTCGGCCCCCACCCTGACGCCATGCTGCCGGTCGCCTCGATCGCCACGGGCGACCTGGACGGTGCGATGCAGGAGATCGAACGGGTCGCCAAAATCGGATTCAGGGCACTGTCGTTGCCGTGCAAGCCGATCTGGGGCGGGCATGACGTCGACCATGTCAACTACAACCTGCCGCATTTCGATCCGATGTGGCGGCTGATCGAGGAAGCCGACCTGCCGATCACCTTCCATGTCTCCACCGGCCGCGACCCGCGGGCCGCGCGCGGCAATGGCGGGGCGGTGGTGAACTACGTGACGCACTCATTGGCGCCGACGATCGAACCGGTGGCGAATCTGTGCGCCTCGGGCGTGCTGGAGCGGTTCAAGGGCCTGCGCTTCGCCACGGTCGAAGCCGGTATCGGCTGGGTGCCGTGGCTGCTGACGGCGATGGATGAGGCATACCGCAAGCATCACATGTGGGTCCGCCCGAAGTTGCAGGGACTGCCGAGCGACTACTTCAAGGCGCATGGCCTGGCGACGTTCCAGGAGGATCCGGTGGGCCTCGCGTTGGCGGAACCTTTCGGCCTGCTCGATAACTTCGCCTGGGCGAACGATTACCCGCACCATGAGGGAACGTGGCCACATTCGGCGGAGGCGATCGAGCGGACGATGCCCAATCTCACCGAACCGCAGCGCGCCAAGATCCTGGGGCTCAATGCGGCGCGGTTCTTCAGGCTGGCGGTGCCGGCGCATCAGCGGGACGCGGCCTGACGTCTGGGGATTGGCTGGGCGGGCAGGTCATGCACCTGCCTGTCTTGTTTCGTGTCTGACAGCCAAACGTGCTGGACCACGCCCCATGACCATGCTTTGATCGACGCCTGTCGGGAGCGTCCAGCCATTAACGAAAGCACGTTTCTTTCCGCCGAAGATGAGGCCGATCTTGACGCAACGATCCAGACGATCGCAGAAAGCCACGGGCATATTTCCAATCTGATGCAGACCCTAGCGCTGGCACCGCGGGGGCTTGCCACCTTCGCGGCGCTGAATGGCTACACCCGTTATGAATCCAGGTTGACCGAGTTGCAGCGGCAACTGGCGATCCTGGTCGCGGTGCGAGACGTCCATTACGCCTGGACCCATCACGCGCCGCTGGCTCGGGCCGTAGGCGTGACGGACGCCCAGATATTGCTGTTGCGAGACGGCCGCGTTCCCAAGGACATGACCGCGGCGGAGCGGGCGCTCTGCGATTATGCATTCGAGATCACCGCCGGCCGCCGCGTGCCGCAACGCGTGGCGGAGGAGGTGCATGTTCATTTCTCGCCACGGCAGATCATCGATATCGCGCTGCTGACGGCCAGTTCCATGGCGATCGCGGCGCTTGCGTTGGGGCTGGAAGTGCCGATCGAACCAACGGAAACCTTGCAGTTCGAACTGGAATGGCAACAGCGGAAAATGGGCGGGATGATCCGTTAACGGTTCATTAGCATTGGTTATCCTATGATCGCATGAGCCGCCGTCGCGAGGAGCGAGCCATGCTGGTAGTCGAGACCGAACACGGCGAGCGGGCGTATCCCGACATCTCCGATCCGTTCTTTACCGAAATCGCCCAGAAAGTGCGGCCGCACACGCTGACGTTCGGCGCCGGTGCCGAGGCGCCATGGGCACTGTACCGCTCGATCGAGTATATCGTGCGTAATCGGATTCCGGGTGACATCGTGGAATGCGGCGTCTGGTCCGGCGGATCGGTGCTGCTGGCGGCGCTGGCGTTGATGCATTTCGGCGATACGTCGCGGCGGATCTACCTGTACGACACGTTCGCGGGCATGCCCCGGCCGGACGCGATCGACGCGAGGTGGGACGGCCTGCCGGCGCTGCCGACCTGGCAGCGTTTTCAACAAGATGGGCGAAGCTGGTGCTTCGGCGGGGCACAGGATCACGTCAGGGATGTGGTGTGCTCGTCGGGTTATCCCGAGGACAAGTTCGTGTTCGTCGAGGGACGAGTAGAGGACACATTACCCGGTGTACGGCCTGAGCGAATCAGCCTGCTGCGGCTGGATACCGACCTGTATAGTTCAACGTATCACGAACTGGTTCATCTTTACCCGCTGATCTCAACGGGGGGTATCCTGATAATCGACGATTATGGCGCGTTCCGGGGCGCGAAGATCGCGACCGACCAGTACATCGAAAAAAACAAGATTCCGCTTTTTCTGTCGCGTATCGACGTGTCGGTTCGGCTCGCGGTCAAGCCGGGGTTGTGATGCCGTTGGTGCGGGCCCATCGAGACCACGCACCAAACGACAGCCAATCGTGACTCAGGCGCCGCCGTCGATCGTCAGCACGGTGCCTGTCGTATAGCCGGACGCCGAACTGGCGAGGAAGGCGACGGCGTTGCCGATCTCACGCGGGCTGGCCGGACGTCCGAACGCCATGCCGGCGCTAAGTTCCCGCCAGCGGTTCTCGTCGCCCCATTTCTCCTTGGCTTCTGCCTTGCGCAGCATCACCAGGCGATCGGTTTCCACCGGCCCGGGATTGATCGCCACCACTCGCAGGCCGTCGGCCGGCGCGCCCTTGCCCAGCGCTCGGGTGAACGCCATCAGCGCCGCGTTGCCGGCCGCACCGGCGATATAGCCGGTGGGGAATTTCTCCCCCGCCGCGCCGATGACATTGACGATCACGCCGGCCCGCCGAGCCTTCATCTGGGCGTAGATCACGCGGCAGAAGGAAATGTAGCCGAACACTTTCAGGTCCCACGCCTGACGCCATTTGGCATCGTCGACCGACAGCACATCACCGGGAGGGATCGCACCGGCGTTGTTGACCAGGATGTCGATCTCTCCGGCTTCCAGCGCGACCCTGCGCACGGATGCGTCGTTGGACAGGTCGGCGGCGATGGTCCGCACGTTCACCTGCCGCTTGGTGCGGATTTCGGCCGCAGTTTCGTTCAGCAGCGCCGCGTCGCGCGCCACCAGAATAAGGTTGCAGCCTTCCTCGGCCAGCACCTCGGCCGCCGCGTTGCCGATGCCTTTCGAGCCGCCCGTGATCAGGACCGTCTTGCCCGTCAGTTGCAGATCCATGGTTATGCCGCCTTCCTATTGGGACGTTGTTGCTTCGGGGCGTTCACGCGCTGCGCCGGGTCGGCCACGCGCGAGTACGCTTCCACTCGCGGCACGCATCGCCGAAAGCCGCGAAAATAGCAACACTGTGGGGATTGGTCGCAAAGCCCCATTCCGGATGCCACTGCACGCCCAGCAGCCAGCCGGGGGCGGACGGCATCGCAACGGCTTCTATGGTGCCGTCGGGCGCGTGCGCCTCCGCGACCAGACCGTTGCCGAGGCGATCGATCGCCTGGCCATGTAACGAGTTCACCGTGATACTGTCCGCCCCGACGATGCGGGCCAGGCTGCCGGTCACCTCGATCGGGTGCTTCGGGCCGTAGCGAGTCTCATGCGGGCCGGGGCCGCCGCGATGGTCCAGCCGGTCGGAAAGTGTATGGACGCGCTGATGCAACGAGCCGCCCAGCGCGACGTTCAGTTCCTGGATGCCTCGGCAAATCGCCAGCACTGGAATGCCGCGGGCGATGGCGGTTCGGATCAGCGGCAAGGTGGTGTGGTCGCGCTCCAGGTCATGGAAATCCGGCGTCTCGCTGTCGCCGCCGTCGTACAGGCTTGGATGCACGTTGCTAGGGCTGCCTGGTATCAGCAGCCCGCTCAGGTCGTCGAGGAGCCCGAGCATCGGGTCGCCCAGCGGGGGGATCAGGACTGGCAGAGCGCCTGCGCCGCCCAGAACGGCTTGGGCATAGCGCGCGGGGGTCTGGTGGAACGGCATGTCGGCCAGGGTTTTCGCACAGGCGGGGACGCCAACGATCATGGGCGGATACTCTCGGGACGGACACGGAACCGGTCGGCGACGACCGCGCCCAGCATGCCACAAAACATCAGCGCCGCCATGCCTCGTGGCGTGCCGTCGGTCAGCAGGCCGACCAGCACGCCGGAACTGGCGCCGAGGCTGAACTGGAACGTCCCCATCAATGCCGATGCGCTGCCGGCGTGCCCGGCATGGCGGGTCAGCGCCCCGGCGTTGGTGTTGGCGTTGTTGAACCCCTGGCAGCCGATCACGACGACCAGCGGTGCCACGACCGCCCACAACACATGCACCCCGCTGAATGCCACGGCCAGCAGCACGATGGTGCCGCAGCACGAAATCCGCGCGATCGTCGTCAGCATGAACGACAGGCCGAAGCGCGGCAGCAGCCGTGCGTTCACCTGTGAGCCTATCACCAGGCTGATCGCACACAGTCCGAAGATCAGCGCGAACTCCGACGGGTTGAGGCCGAATCCGTCCTCGAACACCGGCGAGCAGCCGGCCAGATAGGCGAACATGCAGAACGTGCTGCAGCCGCCCATGATCGCGTGGGTGAGAAACGTCTTTTCCCGGACGATCATGACGTAGCGGGAGGCTTGCCCGGCGAGGCTGAGGCGGGGGCGACGCTCCGGCGGCAACGTCTCCGGCAGG
>NZ_LMUJ01000060.1:299206-378662 GCF_009765975.1 Acidisphaera sp. S103
TGGGGGCCAGGACCGGCGCCACGCCCATCACCAGGACAAGACGGGACATCATGATGGCGGCGGCCTGGCCCTCCGACAGGTCGCGCACCACGGCGCGGGCGATCACCATGCCGGCGGAGGCGCCGAACGCGGCGATGGCCCTGAAGACGGCCAGCGTCGTGAGACTGGGGGCGAGCGCGCAACCGAGTGTGGCCAGGGTGAACACCAGGAATCCAGCCATCAGCGGGATGCGGCGGCCGAAACGGTCCGACAGGGTGCCCTGGGTGATCTGGCCGACGGCGAGGCCGGCGAACCAGGTGGCGAGGGTGAGTTGCGCGGTGCCGGGTTCGGTGCCGAAACTGGCCTCCACCGCCGGGAAGGCGGGCAAATACATGTCGGTCGCGGCAGGGCCGACGGCGATGAACAGACCGAGCAGGGAAGGCAGCCAGGTGGGGTGGGCGGTGCGGGTCGAGACTTGGATGCTCATCCTGGCGTGGTCTTACGGTTGGGTGTGGATGAACGTCGTCCCGGGCGGTTTTTGTTTGGGGGAGAGGTGCGGGGAAAATGGCGGTGGGGTCAAGAGGCGACGAAAGGGTGCCGGATGGTTGGTGTCATGGGTGGGCCTGACGGCATGGGCGTGGGAAAACCGGCGGCTTCGAACGCGCGCGTTGACAGGGATAGGGGTTTGGCTCTAGTCCCCGCTTCCCGGTCTGGAGGGGTGCCCGAGTGGCTAAAGGGGGCGGACTGTAAATCCGCTGGCGTGCGCCTACGTTGGTTCGAATCCAACCCCCTCCACCAGAAACCCTCGGTTTCCTGTCGATTTCAGCCCCAAAAACCACGGAAATCCGTCATCGTTGTCAATCGGCTGCTGATGCCGACACCCTCGGCGGTCCGCCGCGATCTGCCGTACCTATATTCGCACAACGTTTATGGATATTGGGACCGTTCCCAGAGGGACACCCTTTGCACTGCTGCGTTTAGGAGGGATCCGAGACGACCTTTGCGACGTCGACCGACAGGAGGTTGTGTAAGATAGCGATTTGCTCGCCGGCAATCTCGCGCACAGCGGCCACAGGGGCGATCGTTTACCTGCGGGGCCAGGAACTCGGATCAATTTCGCACTCACGGTTTGGGTGCTGGGCAGCCATATAGCGTTGTACCATGGTTTGCGTCCGACTTCTTGGCCAGCGGAAGGCGTATCGATCAAGATACATTCCGGCATCCACGATCACGCTTTTGAGTCGGCTCACCTCATTATGCGCCGCCTGATACCTTCGAAGATGATCCAAGTAAGTCGCCAATCCATTATCGAACCCCAATTCCATGCCGAACTGACAACTCAGACCGCATCTCTACCGCACAGACGGGCCGGCTCCCGTGACTTTGGCAAGTATGTATTTGCATCCAAGTGCACCTGCGCGCGCGCCCACGTCCACACAATCGAGGGATAACTCATGGGAAAGATTGATATGGATTTGCAACATATCGATATCACTACGTTGTCATTTCGGTATGGTTGTCCACGTAGTGCGATAAAATCGCGACGCATGGTTTCCTGTGGCGTGAAACGTAACGATGACAGCATTCAAGGCCTCGCCGCCCTCCGCACCCTCTTCTCCCGTTGTGGCTCGCCCCTGCCCTGCTGCCCCAGCATCACAGCCTGCAACGTCAACCGAACCCGAACACGATCGAGTTGCCCGTCGGTCCCAATCAGCGGCGCGTAGGCGAAATTCCGCCAGACCATGCCGACCCGGTTTTCATCCGGTGCGAAATCGGGGTGAAGGTCGATCACGCCGCCGCTGTTCTCGAACCCGGAACGGCCGCCCGTTTCGAGATACGTCTCCGCTGGCAATCCCTCCGCCAACACCACATCATGGCTCTCCAATTCAATATGATAATACGTCACGCTCGGCACATCGATCTGCGTCACGGTCGAGCCGTTGATCAGGTGCTTGATCGGGATCATGACGTCCTCGATGAACACCGAATGATCGGGTGACAGCAGCAGCGCGCGCCTCGGCCGGTCCTCACCGAACGCGTGCGGCGCGATGCGGACCGGCTTCACCCGCTCCGGCGCGATGTGGCGGTTGCAGTCCAGGGTGCGCCGGCCGATCCACTGGACGGGGCGTGCCTTGCCGGAGACCGTCAGCACCACATCGCCCTCCCGCAGGCGTTCGACCGTGACGGTGCCGCGCGGGGTGGCGATCCGCGTGCCGGCGGCGAAGCAGGCGATGGAATTCACCGACGTGGTGGTATCGGTCGTCGGGGTGCCGACGATGCCGTCGGTGACCGACAGGGTCATGCCGATGGTGATGGTGCGGCCGGGGACGACCTGGTCTGGAATGGCGGTGAAGATCAACGCGTCCAGCGCCGTGGTCACCGCACCCGGCGAGCCGGCGGCCAGTGTGTAGATGCCGTTGCCGATCTTGCTCAATCCGGCGCCGGACAGCGTGCCGTACACGTCCGTCGGCGTGCCGCCATACGTCAACGTGATGGTGACGGTTTCGCTGGCGCCGACGTCGGGATCGCTGATCGTTACGCCAAAGAACGGCCGGATAGTGGCGTTGTCGCTCATCCTCTGGCCGGCGACGGTGCCGGTGATGACCGGTGGGTCGTTCACGGCGGTGGCGGTGACGGTCGTGGTGTCGTCGCTGGCGATGCCGCCGGCGGTATCGGTCGCCGCGATGGTGAAGGTTGTGGTGACGGACCCGCCCGGTGCCACCTGATGGGCGGTGGGCGTGAAGACCAAGCTGTCCAGGGCGGTGGTGACAGCGGCATCGCTACCGGTGACGCTATAGATGCCGGTGCCGCTGTCGTAGCTGCCGCCATCCAGGTTCGACAGCGTGCCGTTGGCGTCATTGGACAGGGTGACGGTGACAGTCTCGGTCTGGCCGAAATCGACGTCACTGATGCCGGCGCCGGAGAACGGATCGATCGTCGCTTCGTCGGTGGTGATCTGGCCGGCGACCGCACCGCTGATGACCGGTTGGTCGTTGACCGCGGTGGCCACCACGCTTGTGGTGCTGTTGCTGTGGGTACCGCCCGCGGTATCGGTCGCCGCGATGGTAAAGGTGGTGGTGACGGACCCGCCGGGCGCCACCTGGTGAACCGTCGGCGTGAACACCAGGCCATCCAGCGCGATGGTGACGGCGCTGTCGCTGCCGGTGACGCTGTAGACGCCGGTAACGCTGTCGTAGCCGCCGCCGCCCA
The DNA here is from genome assembly GCF_009765975.1 of Acidisphaera sp. S103. Classification (GTDB taxonomy): domain Bacteria; phylum Pseudomonadota; class Alphaproteobacteria; order Acetobacterales; family Acetobacteraceae; genus Rhodopila. The sequence goes on from NZ_LMUJ01000060.1 coordinate 302,396, forward strand.
GGTTGGACAGGGCCCCGTTCGCGGTATCGGACAAGGTGACCGTCACGGTCTCGGTCTGGCCGATATCGACGTCGCTGATGGCCACGCCGGAGAACGGCGACAAGGTGCTTTCGTCGGTGGTCGTCTGGCCGGCAACGGCCCCGGTGATGGCCGGCGGGTCGTTCACCGCGGTGGCCACCACGCTGGTGCTGCTGTCGGTGGCGCTCTGGCTCAGGGTGTCGGTGACGGCGAGGGTGAAGCCGGTGGTCACCGTGCCACCAGGCACGACCTGATGGGCGGTCGGGGTGAAGACCAGCGCATCCAGCTCCGCCGTCACCGCGGTCGGGGACCCGGCCGCCAGCGTGTAGGTGCCGGTGCCGGTCTTGGTCAGGCCGGTGCCCGACAGCGTGCCGTCGGCATCGCTCAGGGTGCCGCCATTGCTGACGGTGATGGTGATCGTCTCGGTTTGGCCGCTGTTCGGATCGGTGATCGAAACGCCGGAGAACGGATCGATCGTTGCTTCATCCGTGGTGGCCTGGCCGGCGGCTGTCCCGTCGATCACCGGGGACGGCAGCGAGATATCGAGCGTGGAGGACGCGGCGGCGGAGGTGTCGACTCCGTCGTTGACGGTCCAACTGATGGTGCGGCTGGGGTCGGTGCCCGCGGCGGTGGGATCGCCGCCGTCCGGCGTGAACGTGTAGGTGATCGAGTCCAGTGCCGTCTGGTAGTCGCCGATCGTCGCATCGCCGCTGAGGGTCAGCGTGCCGGTGGCGGTGTCGTAGTTGCCGATGATGCCGTTCTGGGTGGTGAAGTTCAGTAGGTCGCCAAGGGTGAAGCCGTTGCCGATCGACACCGTCGCGGCGTGGACGGTGCCGGTGCTGTCGACGTCGGTGATGGTGACGGCGGAATCCAGCACCGTGGCGGTGCCGTCGGCGACGTACGCGACCGTCCCGGCGGCGGTGATCGTCGGGCCGACATGGACGGTGTCCAGCGTGCTGGTGCCGGTGCTGCTGACAGCGTTGGTGGTGGCGCCGTCGGTGACCAGCCAGTCGATGGTGCGGCTGGTATCGCCGCCGCCGCCAGTAGGATCGCCATCGGTGGGGTTGAAACTGTAGGTGACGCTGCGCAGCACGTCCTGATAGTCGGTCAGGGTGTCGCTGCCGGTCAGCGTCAGCACGCCGGTCAGGGAGTCGAAGCTGGCGGTGATCGACGTGCCGATCGTGTCGGCCGATAGGATGTCGCCCGAGACGAAGCCAGCGATGCTGACCGTGCCGCCGTTCAGCAGGCCACCGCTATCCACGTCGGTCAGCGTCAGGGTGGGATCCAGAGCTACTGAATTGCCGCCGCCGGTGAAGCTGACGGTGCCCTCGGTGGTGATCGTGGGCGCCACGTGTACGGTGTCCAGCGTGCTGGTGGCCAACGGGCTGGAGGCGGCTCCGTCGTTCACCGTCCAGTTGATGGTGCGCGTGGTGTCGCCGCCGTCCGTCGGATCGCCGTCGGTCGGGTCGAACCCGTAGGTGATCGAGTCGAGCGCGGCCTGGTAGTCCGCCACCGTCGCCGAACCGGTCAGCGTCAGCGTGCCGGTGGCCGTGTCGAAGTTGCCGATGATGCCGTTCTGGTTACTGAAGTTCAGCGTGTCGCCGGCCAGGAAGCCGCCGATCGAAACCGTGCCGGCGACCAGGGTGGTGCTGTCCTGATCGGTGATGCTGAGCGTGCTGTCGAGCGTGACCGCCGGCCCGCCACCGGTGAAGGTAACGGTGCCGCCGGCGGCGATGGTCGGCGGTATCACGAAGCTGATGTCGGTGCCGCCGTCGCCGTCGTTGCCGATCAGGAAATTGTCGGTGGCGAAGGCGCCCTGGATGTTCAGGCTATCATGGTCGCCCCCGGCATTGGTCAGCACCAGCGTGTTGCTGGCGAATGTCTCGCTGACGGCGGCGAAGCCGGTCAGGTCGATGGTGTCGCCGAGGGTGAACCCGCCGATCCCAAGCGTACCGAGACCGCCGGGCACATCGTTGCCGGCCACCGTCCACTGTGCGCCGGCATCGAATACCAGCGAGGTAAAGTTGGTGACCGAAACGCCGAGGCCGGTGATCACGCCGGCGCTCGCGGCGGATGCCAGTTCCAGCGTTGCGCTGCCGCCGCCGTTGACGGTGCCGGCGAACACCGCACCGGGATCGTCGATCAGCCGAGCGGTACCGCCGGTGAAGCGCAGCGCGACTCCGTCGACGCCTTGGGTCGATCCGATCGTGCCGGCGTTGGTCACGGTGCCGCCGACGCCGACCAGGACGCCGTCGTAGCCCTGGATCAGTGACCCAGCGCCCAGGTTGCTCAGGATTCCGGCCGCGCCGATGACGATGCCGTAGTCGCCGGCCGTGCCGCCGGTGCCGATGATGCTGCCGTCATTTTGCAGCGTGCCGGTGGCGGTCAGCGAACCGGCATTGGTCAGCGTGACGCCTGTGGCGACGGTGTTGGCGGTGCTGAGCGTCCAACGAGCGCCGGCATCGACGACAACCTGGGCGAAATGGATGAACTGGGTGCCGAGGCCGCTCAACGTGCCGGCGTCGTCGTTGGGTGCCAGTTCGAGCGTGCTGGCCGCGGTGGCGCCGATGGCGTTGCCGCCGTCGACGAGGCCGCTGAACACGGCGCCGGGGTCGAACACCAGCCGGTTGGCTGCGCCGGACGCGAATATCACGGCGTTGGTGCCGCCGATGCTGCCTGCGTTCACCACGGTGGCGCCGCCGGCGGCGAAGACACCGTCAAAGCCGGTGATCACGCCGGTCGTCAGATTGTTGACCGAACCGCCGGCGGCCAGGGAGACGCCTCGGCCGCTGATCGTGTTGCCGTAGATACCGCCGGCATTCACCACCGTCGCGGCGCTGGTCTTGCCGTAGACGCCGACGAAACCGGTGACGGTCCCGCCCGACTGGTTGGTGAAGGACCCGCCGGAGATCAACGCCACGCCGGCCCCGGTGGCCAGCGTCGTGTTGCCGCCGATGGCGCCGGCATTGGTGACCGAACCGCCGGTCACTTCGACGGCCTTGAGCCCGGTGATGATGCCGCCGGCCTGGTTGGTGACCGACCCGGTGCTGTTGAAATAGATACCCTCACCGACGGTTAGGTTGCCGTCGATGCTGCCGGCGTTGATGACGGTAACAGCCGCCTCATCGCCTCGGATGCCATATTGGCCGGTGATCACACCGCCGGACTGGTTGGTGATCGCACCGGCCGTCGCGATAATAATGCCGAAGCCGGCCGCCGATCCGCCGCTGATGGTGCCGGCGTTGACCACCGTGCCGGCGGCGCCGCCGATGTAGATCCCTTCCCGGCCGGCGATGATCTGGCCGCCGGCCAGATTGGTGACCGATCCGCCGTGTCGCAGCGCAATCGCCTCGCCCGTCGAAAGTGACGAGCCGTTGCCGATGCTGCCGGCATTCACCACCGTGGCGGGGTCCGTCGAGGCGCGCACGCCGTAAAGGCCGCTGATCGTGCCGCCCGACAGGTTCGTGACAGTTCCGCCCGACGTCAGGAGAACGGCGAAGCCCGAGGTGGGGTTGGCGACGATGCTGCCGGTGTTCACCACCGTGGCAGCGGCTCCCTGGCCGTAGATCCCGTATTTGCCGCTGATCGTGCCGCCCGACTGGTTGGTGACCGATCCGCCGGCGTTGAGCCGGATACCGGCGTTGGTGGCCTCGATGACACCACCGGTGGCGTTGGTGATCGTGCCGGCGGACGCGAAGCTGATGCCCTGGCTGGCTATGCCGGTTTCGTCGATCAGGCCTTGGTTGACCAGGGTCCAGGTGGTACCGGACGGTCCGATGACCCCGATCCCGCCGGTGACCGAACCGGTGATGCTGGCAGTGCCGGCGATGGTCGTCGGGTTGGTCAGCAGGGTGACGCTGCTGGTGTAGGTGCCGAACACCGTGGACACGATGACGTCGGTGGCGGTGGGGCCGTTCGGCCGCAGGGTGAAGTCGCCGGTGTCCAGCGTGGTGCCCACGGCGATCGTGCCGACCGGACTGGCGCCGGCGAACAGGGTCATGACGCCGGTGGTGACGGTTTCCGACGTCGCGATGATCCCGACCTCATCGATCGTCTCGCCATACAGCAACGGCGGGGCGCCGAAGGCGATGTCGGTGCCGCCAGTGCCGTCGCTCGATAGATGGAAATTGCCGCTGACGAAGGCGCCCTCGATGCTCAGCGTGTCGTGCCCGCCGCCGGCATCGGTCAGCACCAGCGTGTCGCTGGCAAAGGTGCTGCTGACCGCGGCGAATCCCGTCAGGTCGATGGTGTCGCCGAAGGTAAAGCCGCCGATACCCAGCGTACCCAAGCCGGCATCCGAATCATCGCCGGCGACGGTCCATTGCGCGCCCGCTTCGAACACCAGCGAGGTGAAATTGGTGACGGTATCGCCGAACCCAGCCAGCGTGCCGGCGCCGCCCGATCCCAACTCCAGCGTCGTCGTGCCGGCCGCGCTGAGGCTGCCGACGAACACCGCACCCGGTTCTGCGACCAGCAGGTTGGTTCCGCCGGCAAACTGGATCGCTACGCCGGATGTACCGCCGGTGGATATGATGCTGCCCGCATTCAGCACGAAGGCGTCGGCGTGGGCCTCGATCCCGATTTGCGCTTCGATCAGTCCCGCGTTGCCGACCGTCCCGGCACCCACCATGAGGATGCCGTAGTTGCCGTTTCCGCCGCCGGTGTAGGCGATGGAGCCGAAATTGATGACGGTCCCCGACTCGGTGATGCAGACGCCGACATACGCATCGACCAGCGCGCCGGTCGCCCCGCTCGGTCCGTTGACGAACGCGCCGTTGACCAATGAGACGCCCTTGCCGCCTGGCGAGTCGATGGTGCCGTAGTTGACGACACTGCCGATTTCACCGGCCGTGCCGGTGGATTGGATTTGGACTCCGTAATTGTACCCTGAAATCGATGCCGAACTGGCCGTCCCGCCGGCCTGCCCGTTGATGACGGTGCCGCCGTTCTTCAGGATGACACCGGGGCCATATTCCGAGAATTGGACATGGCCGAGATTGAGCACGCTGGCGCCGGTGCCATAGATGGCGATCCCGCCGTTGTGGCCGTAGACGACTCCGCCGGCCGCATTGGTGATCGTGCCGCCGCCGGCAAAGCTGATGCCGTAAGTGCTGGTGCCGGCGTTGTGGATGGTTCCTTCGTTGGTAACGGTCCAGGCGGTGCCAGCCGGTCCGAACAGGCTGGGGACGCCACTCACCGTCCCGCTGATACTGGCGGTGCTGGCGATGGTGGTGGGGTTGGTCAGCAGTGTTACGCTGCTGGTGTAGGTGCCGAATATCGTCGACACGATGACGTCGGTGCCGCCGGCGCCATCCGATCGAAGGGTGAAGTCGCTGCCGTCCAACGTGCCGCCGACGGCGATTGAGCCGACTGCGGTTCCGCCGCCGTTGAACAGCGTCATGACGCCGGCGCTGACCGTTTCGGTCGTCGCGACGACGCCGGTTTCGTCCACGGTCTGGCCATACGCCAGATAGGGTTGCTCAGTAATGTTGGTGCCGCCATCGTCGTCGTCGGACAAGGCGAAGTTGCCGCTGGCGAAGTTGCCCTGGACGTTCAGCGTGACATGGGCATTGCTGGCGTTGGTCAATACCAGCGCATTGCTAGCGAAGGTTTCGCTGACCGCGGCGAAGCCGGTCAGGTCGACGGTGTCGCCGAAGGTGAACCCGACGATCGCGCCGGACAGTGCGGTGGTGGCACTCTGCAGCGTCCACGCCGCACCGGCATCGAAATCGATCGTGCTGAAATTGGTGAAGTTGGTGGCGGCCAAGGTTCCGGCGCTGGCCGCCGAGGCCAGCTCCAGCGTGCTGCTGCCGCCGATCCGGCCACCGTTGACCGCACCGACGAACACCGCGCCTGGGTCGACGATCAGCCGATCGCCGTTATTGAGTGCCACGGCGAATTCGCCGCTGAAAGTGCCGCTGATCGTGCCGGCGTTGACGACGGTGCCCGCGCCCGACATGAGCACGCCCCAGCCGCCCGCGATCGTCCCGGTGGCGGTGTTGATGACCGTGCCGCCGCCGTCCAATTCGACGCCGACGTCAAACGCCCCATTCGGTTGAGAGGCAATCAGGCCGGCATTGGTGACCGTGCCGGCGCCGATCTCCATATCTATGGCCCGGTCGGCGGTCGTTCCGGTTGCGGCGATCGTGCCACCCGCCAGGTTCACGATGTCGACGTCAGAACTGTTGTAGACTTGGATGCCATATCGGCCGCTGATCACGCCGCCGGCGGCGTTTGTGAGTGCGCCGGACCCGATTTGCGTGTTGCCGCCCAATTGAACGCCATTGGCGCCCGTGGTGCTGTTGACCGCTCCGTAGTTGGTGACGGTCCAGTTGGTGCCACCGGGGCCATACAACGCGGCTCCCGAGGTGGCGTTGACGGTGGCGCTGCTCGCGATCGTTGTGGGGTTAGTCAACAGCGTCACGCCGCTGGCATAGGTGCCGAACACGGTGGACACGATGACGTCGGTGCCGCCGGACCCGTCGGGCGCAAGGGTGAAATCGCTGCTGTTCAAGGTGCCGCCGACGGCAATGGTGCCCACCGCCGTTCCACCGCCGTTGAACAGCGTCATGACGCCGGTGCTGACCGTTTCGGTCACGGCGACGATGCCGGCTTCATCGATCGTCTGGCCGTAGAGCAGCGGCGCCGTGCCGAAGGCGATGTCGGTGCCGCCGTCGCCATCATTGGAGATAGCGAAGTTGCCGGTGAGAAGGTTGCCCTGGACGTGCAGCGTCTGGTGCGTGCCGCCGGCGTTCGTCAGTACCAGCGTATTGCTGACGAAGGTTTCGCTGACGGCGGCGAAGCCGGTCAGGTCGATGGTGTCGCCGAGGGTGAAGCCGAAGATGGACCCGGACAGTGCTGTGGTCGAACCCTGCACCGTCCATGTCGCGCCGGTGTCGAAATCGATCGTGCTGAAATTGGTGAAGTTGGTGGTGGACAGGGTTCCGGCGCTGGCCGCCGACGCCAGCTCCAACGTGCTGCTGCCGCCGATCCAGCCGCCGTTGACCGCACCGGAGAAGACCGCGCCGGGATCGACGATCAGGCGATCGCCGCTACCGAGCGCCACGGCGAATTCGCCGCTGAAAGCGCCGCTGATCGTGCCGGCGTTGGTGACGGTGCCCGTCCCCGAAACGAGCACACCCCAGCCGCCGGTGATCGTTCCGGTCGCGGTGTTGGTGAGCGAGCCGCCACCATCCAGTTCCACGCCGACGTCAAATGCCCCGCCCGTCTGGGAGAGGATCAGGCCGGCGTTGACCACCACGCCCGAGTCGACCTCCATATCGATGGCTCGGTCGGCGGTCGCTCCGGCTGCCGCGATCGTGGCGCCTGCCAGGTTGACGATGAGGTCGTTGGTGCCGTTGTACAGCAGCATGCCATATCGGCCGCGAATCAAGCCACCCGCTTCGTTGGTGATCGTGCTGCCGCCGACCAGCGTGTCGCCGTTGCCCAGTTGAATGCCGTTGGCGTTGGTCGCGCCGTTGACCGAGCCATAGTTGGTGATGGACCAGTTGGCTCCGCCGGGATTGGACAGGGCCGCACCGGTGGTTGCGCTGACAGACGCGGTGCTGGCGATGGTCGTGGGGTTGGTCAGCAGCGTCACGCCGGATTCGTAGGTGCCGAAGATCGTGTCCACGATGACGTCGGTGCCGCCCGACCCATCCGATCGGAGCGTGAAATCGCCGGTGGCCAGGCTGGTGCCGACACTGATGGTGCCGACCGCGGTGCCGCCGGCGTTGAACAAGGTCATGACGCCGGCACTGACGGTTTCGGTCGTCGCGACGATGCCGGTTTCGTCGATCGTCTGGCCGTAGACCAGGGCGGCGGGCGCGAGCGTGGCGAAGCCGAGGTCGGTACCGCCGTCGCCGTCATTGGCGAGGGTGAAATTGGCGGTGGCGAACGTGCCCTGCATGTGCAGCGTCACATGGGCGTTGCTGGCGTTGGTCAGCACCAGCGTGTTGGCCGAGAACGTGTCGCTGACCGCGACGAAGCCGCCCAGATCGATGGTGTCGGTGGCGCCGAAGCCGGTGATCGTCGCCGAGGCGATGGATGTCGTGGCGTTGACCCGCCAGGATGCAGACGGATCGAAGGCGAGGGTGCCGAAGTTGATGAACTGGGTGCCGATCCCGCTCAGAACACCCTGGCTGACGCTGGAGGCCAGTTCCAGCGTGGCATCAACGGCGGTACCGCCGTTGATGGTTCCGACGAAGACCGCGCCGGGGTCGACGATGACCCGGTTCTGGAACCCGGTGGACAGCAACACCGCGTTGCCGGATCCGCCGTCGATCGTTCCGACGTTGGTGACCGTGCCAGCGGCGCCATGGATGAATACGCCGTACGGAGGCGCACCGTGGTAAGACTCGGTGGCGCCGTTCGATGAGATCTGACCACCGGCCAGGTTGGTGACGGTGCCGCCGGCTTGCATATAGACGCCGCCGTACGCGGCGTTACCGAGGATCACGCCGGTGTTGACGAGCGTGCCGGGCGCGAGGCGGAACAAAGCGCCGCCGTTTTCCAGCGTGCCGAAGTTGGTGACGAGGCCGCCGTGCCGCATCTCGACGGCGTTGCCCCCTTCGCCGTTGGTTGCATTGGGAGCGCCGCTGATGGTGCCGTAGTTGGTGACGGTGCCGCTGAAATTGTAGAAATTGACACCGCCCTGAACGGGTTCGGTGGCGGCGATGTATTTTCCCGCCGCGTTGATGACGCTGCCGCCGGAGCCAGTGATGTAAACCGGGACGTGTTGACCAAAAACGGTGCCGTCGTTGACCAGCGTGTCGTTGTTGCCGCTGACGATGAAGCCGAAATTGAGGCCACTGGCGCCCGGCTTGCCCTGGACGCCCGTGTTGACCAGCGTGACGCCGGATCCGGTGTAGGTGTAGTAGGAGGAGGTTGAATCGGGGAGGGTCTTGGTGGTCATGGGCCGACGTTTCCCGTCATGTTGGTGGCTATATCATGGGTGGTTCGGCGGATGGCTGAGCGGCAGCGAACCCAGGCGGTTACGTCGGCCGGGGTCGGCCGATAGGTTGTATAAGGTGGGAATCGCATGTCATTTCGCGTGTAATCGCGATGAACACGGCAATCGCGGATCGAGCGAAAAAGCCGCAGTAGTCCTAAATTTTTGTTGAAAAATAGAGAGGTTTGGCAATGCATACACCCATGATGCACGGCTTGGTCAAGTTATTCAACCATTGGTAGCAATCTGGATACGATTTGATGTGCCTTACCGACCATGACGCGAGCTTCAAGGATAAATGCGCGTCAACCGTTTAGGCCCCATGTGCTTCGAGGCGTTTTTCTTACTTTGTTCTTACATCGCTCATAGGAACGAGAAGTGAACATCCTTGCACCGGGCCTCAGCGTTTGGCGAAATCGATCACCGCGCTGAACCCGATTTCGGTGCCGACGGCCAGCAGCACGCCGTTCGGGCTCCAGGCCAGGGTGCTGACCGGCCCATGTTCGGGCGGCACGATCGGCAGCACGCGGGAGGAATCGATATCCGCCACCACCACCAACCCATCGGCGAAGCCGCCGGCGACGACAAGGTTGTTCGGATTGCAGGCAACCTGCGTGCAGATGATGCCGTCACCGCCCGCAAGTTCCAGCGGTGCCTTGCCCATCGGACCGCCGCCGAAGAACGGCCACAGCACCATCGCGTCGGCGCCGCTGCTGGCCATCCATTTGCCGCTGCGCGTGAACGACAGGCTGGCGGTCTTGGCGGGGTAGCCGCTCATGCGCATATGCTCGCCGTTGGGCAGTTTCCAGCCATGCAGGGCGTTCTCCTGCATCGCCGTGACCACCGCATCGCCTTCCGGGTGGATGATGATGCCGGTGTGGCTGCCTTTCCATTCGAGCCTGCGCGGCGTGTCGGTCTTGGCGGCGACGAACCATAACGAGGCGCCGTTGTAGTGCGAGACGCCGATCCGCTTGCCCTTGCCGTCGAACACCAGGCCGGTGACGGTGGACGGGTGGGACAGTTCCTTCAGCAGTTGGCCCGACTGGTCGAACAGACGCACGATCTTCCCCGCACTCGCGGCGATCAGCCCCTTGCCCTTATCGAGCGCGTAGGTGGCGACGTGCTCGACCCATTTCCCGCCGAAGCTGGCCACATCGGACACGGCGCCGTCGGCGGTGAGACGGCGAAGCTTGCCGTCGTCTCCGCCGGAGATGAAGCCGTCGCCCGCGGGGTCGGACGTGAAGTCCAGGACCGCCCCGTCATGAACGGTCACGGCGTTCCGGTCGCTCGGCCCACCTACGGCGGCGATATGTACGGTCCCATCCCCCAGGGCAAACCCGACACGCCGGCCGTCGCGGGAGAAACGGGCGCCGACGACGAACGCGTCAAGAGCGCGGAAGGTGCCGCGGGTCTGCAGCAGGAATGTGGCTTCGGCGGTTTGGCTCATGCGAGTCCTGTTTCTCTACGCGTCTTGCCGTGAGGGAGGCCTTCGCCTTTTTCGGCAGGGTGGGAGTCTAATCCGCCACGCAGCTTTCAAAGCCGCGGCGCAGTTGCGGGCGGTTCAGGTTGCGGCCGATGAACACCAGGCGGCTGGCCCGCGGATCGCCGTCCTTTGCCGGACCGATGAAGTCGCCGTCGGCGATCATATGCACGGCCTGGAAGGCGAACCGCCGGTCCTCGTTGGCGTAATACAGGATGCCCTTGGTCCGCAGCAGATCCGCGCCCTTGTCCTGCAGCAGCACGCCAATCCAAGCGTTGAATTTCTCCGGGTCGATCGGCTTCTCGACCTCGAAGCTCATGGAGGAGACATCTTCATTGTGTTCGTGGTCGTCGTCGCCATCCAGGAAGTCCGGGTGCAGCGCCAGGATGCGGGCCAGGTCGAAGGCGCCGCGGTCCATCACCTGCGCGATCGGCAGTTCGGCCCGTTGCGTCCGGTGGATAATGGCGAAGCGGTTGATCTTGCGGATCGTGGCCTCGACGGCGTCGAGCTCCTCGGGCGTCACCAGGTCGGTCTTGTTCAGCACGATGACGTCGGCAAAAGCAATCTGGTCCGCCGCTTCATGGCTGTCGGCCAGGCGGGCGGGCAGGTGCTTGGCGTCCACGACGGTGACGATCGCGTCCAGGCGGGTCTTCGCCTTGACGGTGTCGTCGACGAAGAAGGTTTGTGCCACCGGGGCGGGGTTGGCGAGACCGGTCGTCTCTATGATGATCCCGTCGAACTTGTCGCGCCGCTTCATCAGGCCGCCGACAATGCGGATCAGGTCGCCGCGCACGGTGCAGCAGATGCAGCCGTTGTTCATCTCAAACACTTCCTCATCGCTATCCACGACGAGATCGTTGTCGACGCCGAGTTCGCCGAATTCGTTGATCACCACGGCATATTTGCGGCCGTGATTCTCGGTCAGGATGCGGTTGAGCAGCGTGGTCTTGCCGGCGCCGAGATAGCCGGTCAGCACCGTCACCGGCACTTGGGGGTTGATGTCAGCCATGGTGGTTGGCTCCGTGATTGGCGGGCCGATCCGCCTGACGCGAGGGGGTCGGACCGCGTGCTGTTTGGCTTAGCAATATAGGTGTGGTGCGACCCGTCAACCACCATGTGTTCGCGTCCCGACCGTGACGATGTTACGCGGGCTTTCGGGATGGCGTATAATGACGGCATAATCGGGGAGACGTCCCATGAGCCTCGCGTTCGTCGTCATCATTGTGTTCTTGGTCTTGGTGATCCTGGGGCGTGTGATCCGCATCGCCTCGGAGTGGCAGCGAGCGGTGATCCTGCGGCTCGGGCGTTTCGACAGGGTCGCCGGGCCAGGCATCTATCTGGTGTTTCCGATCGTCGATGCGGTCGCCCAGGTGATCGATCTGCGCATCCAGACCACCACGATCACCGCGGAACAGGCCTTGACCCGCGACACCGTGGCGGTGGGCGTCGATGCGATCGTGTTCTGGCAGGTGGAGAATGCTGAAGCCGCCGCCATCCGCATCGCCGACTACCGCCAGGCAATCGAGCGGGTTGCGCAGACCAGCCTGCGGGAGATGATCGGGTCCACCGACCTGTCGAGGCTGCTATCCGATCGGAAGACGGCTGATGAGCTGCTGCGGGCGGCGATCACCGGCAAAACGAGCACTTGGGGCGTCACCGCCAGCAGCGTGGAGATCAAGGATGTCTCGATCCCGCGAGAGCTGCAGGACGCGATGAGCCGTCAGGCGCAGGCGGAGCGAGAGAAGGATGCTCGTGTCACACTGGCCTCGGCGGAGCAGGCGATCGCGGAACAGATACTGGAGGCTGCCAAGCTATATGGCAGCGATCCGAACGCGCTGAAGCTGCGGCAGATGAATTTGCTGTACGAGATGAACAAGGAACGGGGGACGACAGTGCTGATCCCGACCGACATGGCCAATAGTTTAGGCACGGTGATTGCCCTGGCGAAGGCAACGCAGGGCGATGCTGCCTGATTGGTGTGCGGTATGGGCGGATGTATAGAGGCATGCTCAGTTATGTAGCATATATGCAACACATCGGCTGCTCGGCGTATAAATGCTGCGGCGCAGCAAAAAACCTCTTGCATGCTGCGGGTGCAAAGGCCATTCTCTGGATCGCAGACCGCGCTTAGGCGCACTGCTTTCTTGGACGTTTCCTCCCTAAACTTCGGCGGTGCCACAAGCACCGCCGTTTTTTTTCGTCCGCGGGCCGGCGGATCAGAAAGTGTCGTCGGAATTGCCGCTTCCGCTGTCGCCGCTGTCCCAACCGCCGTCACTGCCGCTGCTGTTATCGCTGCCGCTGTCCCAGCCGCCATCGTTGCCGCCGCCGCTACCTCCGCTGGGTTGGTCCCAGGTGCCGTTGTCGACGTAGTCCTGGTTGCTGGCGGGGGCCGCGCCGCCGCCCTGGTCCCAGCTTCCGGTGTCGACGTAGTCCTGGTTCGGAGGGGGTGGCGACGCCCACGGGCTGGCGCCCGGGCCGCCACCGTAGCCGCCACCACCGAAAGCGCCGCCACCCTCGAAGCCCCGGTGTGGGGAAAACAGGCTCATCAGCGCCTCACCGGCGACCATGCCACCGGCGACGCCCGCGGCCGTGGTCAGGGCGGACCCGAGGAAACCGGAGCCGCGTTGCTGGAACATGCCTTGCTGGTAGTTCGGCGGGTATTGCGGCGGCGGTGGGGCCGCCTGTTGGTAGTAGGGCTGTTGTGGCTGGGCGCCTTGATAGCCAGGGGCCGCCTGTCCGCCGCCCCAGCGTGGATCGCCGCCCTGAGGTGGGGCCTGCTGAGGCTGAGGCCGTGCGGCGCTACCGAACAAGCTACCGAAAAAACCGCCGCCAGCGGGCTTCGCCGCGGATTGTTGCGTCTGCTGGGCGGCTTGCTGGGCTTGTTGCAGTTCCCACTCCAGCCGCTGGATGCGGTTCTGCGCTTCGGCAAGCGCGTGTTCCTGCACGAACGCGAGCTGGGTGATGCGGTAGCGCGCCTCCGGATACTGGGTGAATGACTGGCCGATGAAGGCGTCGGCGTCCCGGTCGACCGGCGGCAAGGCCGGTTGGGTGGCGGGAACCGATCCGCTCGCGAAACCCGAGGGCTGGGCCGCGCCGCCGACACGGGCGATGAACTGGCCGATGATGTCGCGTTCTTCGTTCGTCATGGGATGTCCCCTGGTGGGTCCGTCAGGATAGGCCGAACGCCCGGAATGTGGCGCTTATCAAGGTTGGGTTCAATGCTTTGTACGGACGGTGCCGAAGGGGCCGAGGCGGCGGTCCTCGATAACCGGGCAACGGTCCATGACGACGATAAGCCCGGCGGCGCGCGCCGTGGCGGCGGCCTGCTGGTCGATGACGCCCAACTGCATCCAGATGATCGTGGCACCAAGCTGGACGGCCTGATCGGTAAGCGCCGCGACGTGGATGGAGGCTCGGAAGACGTCGACCATTTGGAGCGGTGCCGCCTCGGCGAGGGTGGCGACGACATTACGGCCGTGGATGGTCTGGCCGGCGAGGCCAGGGTTGACGGGGGTAACGTCGTAGCCTCGGTCGAGCAGGAACCGCATGACCTCGTGCGAGGCGCGCCACGGTTTTGCCGACGCGCCGACCAGTGCGATGCGGCTTGTCGTCGTCAGGATGTCCCGGATCGTGTCGTCTGTGTTGCCGTCGAGCATTGTGGTGTCCGTTGATGGTGGCATGGACGAGAAGACACACGATCACTTGCGTTACGCCGCCGGCGGAACCGTGGATGACGGCCGGCCGCGCGGGGTATCTTCTTGCGCTAAAGGCGAACGGTGGCCTGGACGTCTGGCTCAGCCGTCTGGTCGAATGAAACACGTTCATATAGTCCGGCCAATGGAACGTCGATTCCGATTTCCGGCATGCCCAGGATCGCATCGCCCGAGACAATATGTCCCACCCAATCATCGCCGACACGCGTGAACACCGTGGCTAGTTGACGGTCCTGCGCCAGCATGACGTAGCGTTTGACCGACGGCGTATCGCGGTATTCCTCGTTTTTCACCCCAATATCGGTGCTGGCCGTGCTTGGACTGAGCACTTCGAACACGACAACCGGCTCTGTCACCACCAAGGTTCCACGTGGAATTGGCGAGCACACAACAAACGCATCCGGACAGCGGATCGACCCGGCCACGAAGATTTTCAGATTACTGGTATAGGGCTGGCATGGTTTCCCACGCAGGCGGCCCGTCAGTGAGAAGATCAGGTTACGCTCGATCGCCGAATGGTCCGACGTCCCGCCGGTCGTCGCCACCGGTTCGAATCCATCGAATTCCTGCCGTTCCTCCCACGCAAGGAATTCCTCCAAACTCATCGGTGCGCGAAGAGCAATGCTCAATAAAACTACCCTATCACATCACCCCTCCGCCCGCAGCACCGCCAGATCGCACCCCTCATCCGCCTGCAACACCTGATCCACGATCAACCTGTCCCACCCGCGCTTCGGCTTGGCCGGAGGTTTCCACAACGCCCGCCGCCGTGCCAGTTCCGCCTCGGGGACCAGCAGATCCAGCGACCGATCCTTCACGGACAGCCTGATCCGGTCCCCGCTTTCCACCAGTCCCAACGGCCCGCCAGCCGCCGCCTCGGGGGTAATGTGCAGCACGATCGTGCCGAACGCCGTGCCCGACATGCGGCAATCGCTCATGCGTACCATGTCCTTGACCCCTGCCCGAGCCAGCCGCGACGGGATCGGCAGATACCCGGCCTCCGGCATCCCGGCCGGCGTCAACGATCCAGCGTTCTTCAACACCAGGATATCGTCAACCGTTACATCCAGCGCGGGATCGTCGATGCGGTTGGCCAGATCCTCCAGCCCATCGAAAACCACCGCCCGCGCCTCTTTCTCGAACAGCGACGGGGTCGCCGCGCTCCGCTTCAGGATCGCCCCGCGCGGCGCCAGGGACCCGAACAGCGCAACGATCCCGCCCACCGGCGACACCGGTTCGGCCCGAGCCCGTATGTAGCGCCGATCGACGAAAGCCGGCTCGACTAGTCGTTCGCCTAACGAAACACCAGCCACATCGATAGGGTCGAGGTGCAGCAGGTCGCGCAATTCCCACAACAGCGCCGGCATCCCGCCCGCCGCGTGGAAATCCTCCATATACCCTTCACCGGTCGGTTTCAGATCGACCAGCACCGGGGTGGAATCCGACAACGCGTTCAGTTTGTGCAGATCGATCTTGACCCCAAGCCGCCCGGCGATCGCCGTCAGGTGGATCAGAGCATTGGTGGACCCGCCGAGTGCCAGCAGCACGCGCAAGGCATTCTCGATCGCGTGGGGGGTCATGATTTGCGACGGCTTGATCGGGTTCGCAATCAATCGCACCGCCAGTGCGCCAGCTTCCTCCGCCGCCCGCAGGCGATCCGCGTGTACCGCGGGGATCGTCCCATGCCCCAACGGCACCATGCCCAGTGTCTCGGCGATACACGCCATTGTCGATGCCGTGCCCATCACACCGCATGTTCCCGCCGTCGTCGCCAGGCGACCCTCCAGCAGCCCGATCCGCTCCTCACTGACCGTTCCGGCTCGGTACTGCGCCCAGTACCGCCGGCAGTCGGTGCAGGCCGACAGTCGCTCCCCCTGAAACGGAGTCGCCAGCATCGGCCCGGTCACCAGTTGCACCGCCGGGATGTCCGCAGACGCCGCCCCCATCAACTGCGCGGGCACGGTCTTGTCGCACCCGCCGATCAGCACGGCCGCATCCATCGGCTGAGCGGTCAACATCGCCTCGGTATCCAGCGCGGCGAGGTTCCGGTAGTGCATCGAAGTCGGGAACAGCGACGGCTCACACAGCGACACCGTTGGAAACGGCATCGGCAACCCGCCGGCACCCAGGACACCGCGCTTCACCGCCTCGACCAGTTCCGGCACGGTCCGATGGCAGTTGTTGTACGCCGATCCGGTATCGACGATCCCCACCACCGGACGATCCAGCATCGCCTGGGAGTAGCCCATCGACTTGGCAAAGGATCGTCGCAGATACAGCGCAAAATCCTTGTCGCCGTAGTTGGCGGTGTTGCGGGCAAGGCCGTGTTTGGCCGCGGGATCACGCTTGGGAGGGGTGCTTGTCATGGCCACCATGTTACGCCCGGATATGGCCCTGCTGCAAAGACCTGTGACTTTCCCCGCGTCATCGGCTACCAAGCGCCGGCAAACGAAGGAGCATGGCGGTTTGACATTCCGTTTCCTGATCCCGGCGTTGGTTCTGGCTGGCCTGTCGGGGTGCGGGCCGAGCTATTCGCCGAATACTTATGCGAGCGATGCGGCGCAGAAAGAGAACAAGGTCGAGCAGGGCGTCGTCGTCGGCGTGCGCAACGTCGCGGTCTCCGCGTCGGGCGCTGTCGGCACGGTGACGGGTGCCGCGGCCGGTGGCATCGCCGGCGCCCAGGTTGGCGTCGGGCCGACCAGCGCGTTCTCCGCACTGGGCGGGTCGCTGGTGGGCGGCCTCGCCGGATCGGCGGCCGAACACGTCACGTCCGACACGACAGCCTTCGAGTACATCGTCCGCAAGACGACCGGCGATTTGGTCAGTGTCACCCAGAGGGACAAGGTGCCGCTGACCCTCGGGGAGAAAGTGCTGGTAATCGCCGGGAACCAGGCTCGGGTCGTGCCGGATTACACCGATCCGCTTCTGTCACCCCCAGCAAAAGCGGCGGCCAAGGCCGAAGTTGCCGCGGCAACGGCCAAACCGGCCGAAGCAAAGGCCGCAGATGGGCAACCGGCCGCGGCCGTGCCGCAAACGACGCAGCCGGCCGGGACGGTGGCCGCACCGGCGGTCGCCGCGTCCGTCGCGGGGGCGCTGGATGACACCAAGCCGGCAACGTCTTCCACCCCCGGAGCCGTCGCACCCGGAACCGTTGTGCCCGGAACCGTTGCGCCGGCATCGAGTGATGCCCAGCCAGCACCAGCCGTCGCCGCGGCATTGGACGGCACCAAGCCCACGACGCAGGACGCCAAGCCGACTGGCAGCGCCACCCCCTGACGTGGGCTACGGGTCGGGCGGTCCTTTCAGTTCCACGATGTTGCCTTCCGGATCCGCCACGTAGATCGACGGCCCCTGACCCTCGGCACCATACCGGGACGCGACCGGCGCCGGATCGGCACCATGCGCCCGCAAATGCGCGATGATGGCATCGGCGTCGAACGGTTCAACTCGTAGACAGAAATGATCCAGGTTGCGGCCCTCCTCGCCGGGCGCCGCACCGCCCTTCGAGCCCAACGGCCCATCCACCGGCACCAGGTCGATCAGCGCGCTGCCGGCCCGAAGCTGATACAAGCCCAATGCCTCCTGCACCTTCTCCACCTGACAGCCCAGCACGTTGGCGTAGAACGCCATCATGGCCCGCAAATCCGTCACCCGCAGTACCAGGTGATCGAGGTGCCTGATCGTCAGCATCGCGTCGCGCCCTTCCAATCCGCTTACCAAGACAGCACTATACGATCATGTCCCGACGCTCCGTGGAAGTCACGACGGACCTTGTGCTGCGCGCGTACCGCCATGGGCTGTTCCCGATGGCGGAAGGACGGGCCGGCGACAAGCTGTTCTGGCTCGACCCGATCAAGCGCGGAATCCTGCCCCTGGACGAATTCCATCTGTCGCGCCGGCTGCTGCGCACGGTCCTGTCGGATCTGTACACCGTGACCGCCGACCGCAACTTCGCCGGCACCATCGCCGGTTGCGCCACGCTGGTGCCGGATCGTGCCGATACCTGGATCAACCCGCAGATCGAACGGCTGTTCACCGCGTTGTTCCGCATGGGTCACGCCCACTCGGTCGAGACCTGGCAGGACGGCACCTTGGTGGGCGGGCTGTATGGCGTGGCCCTTGGCGGCGCTTTCTTCGGCGAGAGCATGTTCAGCTTCGCCCGCGACGCCTCCAAGGTCGCGTTGGTGCATCTGGTCGCACGCCTGCGGCTAGGTGACTTCCGGCTGCTGGACACGCAGTTTGTCACCTCGCATCTGGCGCAGTTCGGCGCGGCGGAGATCCCGCGTGAGGTCTACAAGCAGCTTTTGGCGGATGCGGTGGATCATCCGGCTGTCTGGCTGACCGACCCGGACCCGGACATGCTGGCGGCGGAGTTCCGCCGGCTCGCGGGACGAACTGCAGACTAGTGTTCTGCCCCAGAAGTTCGTCGCATTCTGCGACGGATTTCTGGGATCGGCAGGCCACTGAAAACAAAGAACTAGTACCCGGTCGCGAAGAAGCCGTGAGTCGCAACGCGACCACGACTCGCCGCGTGAATCGGATACGTCCGGCCAAGACCGGCGTATCGCGCTTCTATGATGCGCGATACTAGGCCGTCAGGCCCATGCGCTTGTACAGGTCATAGAAGCGTGATGGGCCAGCGTCGGTCTCGATGACGTCCGACGAATTTGTCAGGTGCGCGACGGATATCACCCGGTCCTGCTCATGCGGATGGCGCCATGTGCCGTCCGCCCACCGAACCGGCAGCGCCAGTGAGCACAACCAGTTGCAGACCGACGGCATTCGTATCGCCCGTCCCGGTTCCAGAATGGCGATGTTCAAGGCGTCCTGCTCCCGCATCCTGTCATATCGAGCGGCGAGCGACAGATGCAGGTTGTGGCGGAACTGCCCCCAAATCGGTGAATCGCGGCGGGCGGCGAACACCCCGCTGTTGAACGGCGTATAATACCGGCATTGTTCCACCAACGCGGGATTGTAAACCTCCAGCAAGCGCGTCACACGACCGTTGTGATAATTGTAGGCCAACTTCGGGTCGGCGTTCACGCAGTAGGCACCCTCGGTTTCCTGGGCGATCGCGACCGACGCATGTGGGTCCGCCAGGCACCGGAGATAGGTCGCTAGGCCGGTTGGCAGCAGAAAGCGGATATCGCAGTCGATCCACACTTACCCGTCATATCCTGGAAAAATCCAAGGCAAATAGGGCCGGCAGGTCAATGCATAGGCGTGATCGGGCGCACCGGCGAAACACGGCAGCTCCCGCAGTCCTTTGAAGATGAGTACCTGTCTCGCTTCCAGCCAATCCTGCTGTCCCTTCGTCAAACCGATTGCGACGAAGGCGATGTCGATGGCGGAGTCCGCAATTCCGGCGATACAGTTTGTTAACGTATCGATACAGGCCTGTGCCTGATGAAAGAATCCCGCGTCGCAAGCCATTGCACAGCACACACGCATCGCCAATTCGGTACGCTAGTAGTTCAAAATCGAGTGGAACAGCCACTCGGTCATTCGTCGTCCAGCAGGGCGAATCCCGTCCGCATCGTCAAGGATCACTTTCATCGGAACGTGATTCACAAACAGTTTTTCTCCCGAAAAGTCAATAAGCTCACAGCAGGTGCATGGCGACCGCGAGTGCTCCGGCAGCGGCAAGCACGCCGATGGCCCCGGCACCAAAGGTCAGCGCACGCATCCGCGTGACGATCGAAACGGATGCCAGGACGATGGCGATTTCCAGCGCGCCCACCGCGTATTCGTAGCTGTGGTAGCGATGTTCCGCCACATCCCGATCGGCTTCTTCCGCGCTGGCCTTGTCCGCGAGTTGCTTCATGCCCTCGCCGCCCTGCGGATCGTCGCGCATCCGCGCGCTGTAATCCTTCGCTTCCTTGATGCGAGCCATGATCGCCGGGTCGGCGGCGTTCGGCAGGCTGGCGAGCAGGTCGGCCTCCGAGGTCCGTACCACCGACCGCAGGTTCTTGGCCTGATAGAACGCCCAGTCGTTCGACAGTGCCACGTGATGCGTCAGATAGGCGTTTTGCGCCGCCTTGCCGCCAATCTCCGACAGCGCCAGCACCGCGGCGAGAACGGACACCAGGATCGCCACGCCGCGCGCCCAGGGGTCGGAGTGATGGGCGTGTTCCTCGATCGTCTCGTGCGCCCGTTCCATCGATTCGCTCATCCTGGCTTCTCCGTGCATCGTTGCGGCAGGCTTTTGGCATAAACCGAGGAAACAACCGTATGAAAGTCCTGGATGGCATCCGCGTTGTCGATCTCAGCCGCGTTCTCGCCGGCCCGCATTGCGCCCAACTGCTGGCGGATTTCGGCGCCGACGTGGTTAAGGTCGAAAGTCCAGGTGGCGACGAAAATCGGGGCTGGCCGCCGCATGGGCCTGACGGACACAGCGCCAATTTCGCCTCCGTTAACCGTGGCAAGCGTGGCCTCGTGCTGGACCTGAAGACACCAGCCGCTCGGGATATCCTGTTGCGGCTGGCCGCGGACGCCGACGTGCTGATCCATAGTTTCCTGCCCGATACGGCGGATCGGCTGGGCATCAGCCTGGAGCGGTTGCGCGCGGGCAATCCAAGGCTGATCGTGGCGACGATCTCGGGCTACGGCGCCGAGGGACCATTGGCGGACAAGCGTGGCTACGACCTGATGGTACAGGCGTTCGCCGGGGTAATGTCCACCACCGGAACCGCCGGTGGGTCGCCAATTCGCTGCGGGGTGTCGTTCATCGACATGTCCACGGGGATTTCGCTGTACGCCGGCATCGTCACCGCACTGCTGGCCCGAACGGTGACGGGACGAGGGACCTGGGTGCGGGGATCGCTGCTGGAAACCGCGGTGGCCCTGCTGGGGTATCATGCGGTCGCGTGGATGCAGTCAGGGGTGTTGCCGGTGCCGCAAGGGTCTGGCAGCGGACATCTGGTGCCGTATCAGGCGTTCCGCTGCCAGGACGGATTCATGCTGGCGGGCGCGCCGAACGACGGGGCCTGGACCCGGTTCTGCGAGGCGCTGGATTGGCCGGAACTGGCGGCCGACACCAGGTTCCACGGCAACGTCGCCCGGGTCGAGCAACGCGACGTGCTGATCCCGATGCTGGAGGACCGGTTCGGGCGCCGCCCTGTCGCCTATTGGGCGGAACGGTTCGAGGCCCGGAATGTCGCGTGCTCCCCGTTGCATACCGTGGATCAGGTGATGACGCATCCGCAGGTCATAGCCAATGCCATGCGGGTAACGGCGCGGGATGCCAAGGGGGTTGACCGCGATCTGGTCGGGACACCCTTCAAGCTGGCCGAGGGCGGCGGGGTGGCGGCGACGTCCGCACCCCGGTTAGGGGCCGACACGGTATCGGTGCTCGCCGATCGGCTTGGGCTGGCAGGCGAGGCAATCGAGCAACTGCGGGCGGAAGGGGCATTCGGCAGGGAAATCGGATAAAGAATTTGGCGCTGACGCCACCGTCCGTTGGTGGCCATCATCGAAACGTGCGGGCACCGCGCAATGGCGACAGCGAGCAGGCCACCCATCGATCGCGGTGCCCGACAGAGTTCACCGACGACGTTGAATGCAAATTTCGGCCAGGCACGGACGCCGCCCTTTGACCCGAACCCGCCAAGGCGCGATGGTGCGTCTAACGCACCAATCAAGGGAGATGACGATGATCGAAGTCTGGACATGGCCGACGCCGAACGGCCATAAAGTCCACATCGCCCTGGAGGAACTCCGCCTCCCCTACAAAGTCATCCCGATCAACATCGGCAAAGGCGACCAGTTCAAGCCGGAGTTCCTGGCGATCACGCCGAACCACCGCATCCCCGCCATCGTCGATCCGGACGGGCCCGGCGGCAAGCCGCTCACGCTGTTCGAGTCCGCGGCAATCATGATCTACCTCTCGGAAAAGACCGGCGGCAAGCTCATCCCCACCGATCCCGCCGGACGGTATACCTGCCTGCAATGGATGATGTTCCAGATGGGTGGCACCGGCCCGATGTTCGGCCAGTACAACCATTTCGCGAATTACGCGGTCGAAAAAATCCCCTACGCCATCGAGCGCTACACCAACGAAGTGAAACGCCTGCACCGCGTGCTGGACAAGCGTCTGGCCGAGTCCGAATACCTCGCCGGTCCCGACTACACGATGGCCGACATCATCAATTTCCCCTGGATCCGGAATCCCGAGCGCCGGAACATCGACCTGGCCGACTATCCCAACGTCAAGCGTTGGCACGACGTCATCGCGTCCCGTCCGGCCGTGCGGCGCGGGGTGGAAGTTCTGTCCGAAAATCAGCGCCGCGGGCAAATGACCGACGCGGAACGTGAAATCATGTTCGGCAAAACCCAGTTTCAGCCACGATAGGGCGTGATCGCGCTGGGCGATCGGCGTTTCGACACCTCAGGGCGACGAAGCGCCGATCATGCTGCGTGAATGCCACAAGTCAGCGTTACGTGGGAGATCATACCCCCGCCAAGTGGACGATTCGTTGGCAGGACATGTCTTAAGAAGGAACGATCGATCCCATGCGGCGGGATTCGCCAAGCATCGGTGGAAGAACATGCCGGAATTGGTGATTGATAAAGCCGCGAAACTTGCGTCGCAAGGCAACCCCTCAGTCAAACGCGCGCTGCTTGCTATCCATTTTTATGATATTTCCTGCATCCAGCGATTATTCATTATTTTTGGCGAAAATTGAGCACAACACTGAAATTAGATACAATCGAAAGTTCCGTCGCGCTATCGGCCGTGTCGATGCCGCTTTTGGGGATTCCTTTGATCTGGCGAGCGGGTCGGTTATAAGCTGTCGCCATCGTGACCAATTCGTTAACGACATAAAGCTAGAGGCAAGTTCAGGCACCGAATGACCGCGCGCATTCTGATCGTGGATGACATGCCTGCGAACACGCGCTTGCTCGAAGCAAAGCTCGCCGCCGAATATTATCAGGTCAGCTCCGCCCGTGACGGGTTCGAAGCACTCGAGATCGCCCGTGATTGGCAGCCGGACCTGATCCTGCTGGACGTGATGATGCCCGGTATGGATGGTTATGAGTGCTGCCGTCAGTTGAAAGACGACGCTGTCACACTGCACATCCCGGTTGTTATGGTGACCGCACTCGGTGAACCCGGGGAGCGGCTGCGTGGCCTGGAATCGGGCGCCGACGATTTCCTGACCAAGCCGGTTGACTACGACACGCTGATGGCGCGGGTGCGCAGCCTGGTGCGCCTTAAGCGTCTCCTCGACGAATGGCGTGCCCGCGGCGATACCGCCCGGGCCCTCGGCTTGAGTACCGACCGGGTGCTGATCCCCTCGATCGCGGGCGCGCGGGCGCTGGTGGTCGATGATTGGGACCAAAGCGCACAAAGCATCCAGGACGCGTTGGCTGGTGACGGCGTGATTTCCGCCTATGCCCGCGGCTGTACCGAGGCGACCAGGATGACCGCCGCGGTCAATTTCGACCTTCTGGTCATAAACCTGTCGTTGGCGGACGAAGATCCGCTGAAACTGGTTTCGATGCTGCGAGCGTCCGACGCGACGCACGAAACACCCCTGCTGCTGGTCGGTGAGCCAGGCGAGAAAGATCGCATCCTGCGTGGGTTCGAACTTGGCGCGAACGACTGGCTGGTACAGCCCATCGACCCGCATGAGCTGCGGGCTCGCGCACGAAACCAGGTTCGCCGGAAATTCTACCAGGACCGGTTGCGGTCGGATCTGGGCACGGCGCTTGAAATGGCGCTGACCGATCCGCTGACCGGCTTATACAATCAGCGATATCTGCGGCGTCACCTCAGCAGCCTGATGGATAGTGGCCAGGGACGGCAACTGGCGGTTCTGATGGTGGACGTCGATCACTTCAAATCGGTGAACGACCGCTATGGCCATGCCTCGGGGGACCGGGCGCTGCGGCTGATCGCCGACTCGCTGCGGGTCAATACCAGGGTGTTCGATTCCGTGGCGCGCTATGGCGGCGAGGAGTTTGTCGTCGTCATGCCAAGCACGGGTCCGGCCGAAGCCGCCGCCGCCGCGGAGCGTCTGAGGCTGGCAATCCAGGAGATCGAGTTCAATGCGACGGCGGGTATGCGCATACCGTTGACCGTGAGCGTCGGCGTGGCATGCACCTCGATCACCGCCGCTTTGCCCGAGGTGCTGCTACAGGCCGCCGACACCGCACTTTACGACGCGAAGCGGAATGGCCGGAACCGTGTCGAAATGGCCCGAATCGCCGAAGCTATTTGATTTTGGCTTCCTTGAACGGGACGTGCTTCCGGACCACGGGATCGTACTTGTTCAGCTCCAGTTTGGTCGTCTGCGCGCGCGCATTCTTTTTCGTCACGTAAAAGAAGCCGGTATCCGCCGTGGATACAAGTTTGATCTGAACGGTGTTCGACTTGGCCATCAGCCTGATCCTTAAAAGGGCACTCACTTATATGGGCGCCGAAGAGGGGCGGGAAAATGCGCAACAAGACAGTCGCGGTCAAGCGTTTGCTGTGTTGCATCCTCGGCGGGCCGCTAAATCACCCGATTCAGCAGCGGATCGCCGGAGGCGACCCGACGGCAATTCTCTGCCGCAAGCAGAAAACTGCGATCGAACGTCCCGGTCGTCAGCCAGCCGACATGCGGCGTCACCACGACATTCGGCAGCAGCAGGACCGGGTCGCCGGCGGGCAGCGGTTCGGTCTCAAAAACATCCAGGCCAGCACCGGCGATCCGGCCGGACGACAAGGCGGCGACCAGCGCCGCCGGATCGACCAGGCCTCCGCGTCCGGTATTGATCAGAATGGCGCCGGGTTTCATGCGTCCCAGTGCCTCGGCATCAATCACATGTTCGGTTTCCGGCACCAGCGGCAGATGCAGGCTGACGACGTCAGCCTCCACCAGAAGCTGATCCAGCGTCCGGTAGGCAGCGACCGGATCGTCCACCCGGGTGCGCGCCGTGTAGATCACCCGGCACCCCATCGCCGCCAGGATCGGCGCCAAAATCCGAGGGATCGCCCCGAACCCGACCAGCCCTACCGTCCGTCCGCCCAATTCACCAAGGCCGTCCTGCATGGCGACGTCCGTCCACGTACCCGCCCGCAACCCCCGATCGAAGCTGGCGATGCGCCGCAGCACCGACAGCATCAAACCCAGCGCCAGCTCCGCGACAGCCCGAGCGTTGGTCCCGGGCAGGTTACAGACGGGAATCCCCCGTTGCTTCGCCGCCTCCAGGTCGATCGTGTTCACGCCCACCCCGATCTTCTGGATCAGCTTCAGCCCGGGAGCCGCCGCGATCATCTCGGCGGTGCAGCGTTGCAGCACGTGCCAGAGAACGTCGCAGTTCGGCAGCAACCGGAACAGCGCATCGGTATCGTCTTCCCGGCACACCGACACATCAAGACCGGGCAGCCGAAACAGCCGGCCCGCCAGATCAGGTCCGGCGGAGGCGTGGAAGACGACCTTCATCCGGCGGATCGCCCCAACACCGACCCACCGGCAAACTTCGCCTTGCCGCCCAGCGCTTCCTCGATCCGCAGCATCTCATTCCACTTGGCCATGCGCTCGCCGCGCGTAAAACTGCCCACTTTCAACTGCCCGGCGGTCCAGCCGACGGCGAGGTGCGCGATCGTCACATCCTCCGTCTCCCCAGACCGGGCCGACACGATCATCGCATAGCCGCACTCCGCCGCCGCCCGCCTGGCATCGTACGTCTCGGTCAGGGTGCCGCGCTGGTTGGGCTTCAGTAGCACCGTGTTGGCCGCGCTCTTGGCCGCCGCATCGCGCACCCGGTCCGCATCGCTGACCAAAAAATCGTCGCCGACGATCTGCACCTTGCCACCGACCGCGCGCGAGAACGCGACGAACCCGTCCAAATCGTCTTCCGCCAGCGGGTCCTCGATCGACAGGATCGGATATCGCCCGATCCACCCGGTCAGCAGGTCTATCATGCCCTCGGTGCTCAGGTCCTTGCCATCCAGCGCCAGTTTGTAGCGGCCTTTCCCGCCGAATTCCGACGCCGCGATATCCAGCGCGATACCGACCTGCTCGCCCGGCCGGAATCCGGCTTTCTCGATCGCCGAGACCAGCGTGTCCAACGCCTGTTCGTTGCTGGAAAACGACGGCCACCAGCCACCCTCATCGGCGACCCCTGCCAGGCTGCCAGCCGCTTCCATCAGTTTGCCGGCGGCACGATAGACCTCGGCCGTCCAATCCAGCGCCTGGGCAAACGTCTCGGCCGCCGGGCACATGATCATGAAGTCCTGGATGTCGACCCGTCGGCCCGCATGCGCGCCGCCGCCGAAGATCTGGATCTGCGGCAACGGGATCAGCGTCGCGTCCACCCCGCCCAGATGGCGATACAGCGGTTCCCCGAGCGCCCCGGCCGCGGCGTGCGCAACCGCCATCGACACCGACAGCGTCGCATTCGCCCCGAGGCGGGTCTTGTTCCGCGTGCCATCCAGCTCGATCAGGCGCTCGTCCAGCGCTTCCTGGTCCGCCGCATCCATGCCGGCGACGGCCCGGGCGATGATCGTGTTCACGTTGCCCACGGCCTTGGTGACGTCGTAGCCGCCAAACGCCGTCCCGCCATCGCGCAGATCGAGTGCCTCACCCGATCCCGTCGAGGCGCCGGCAGGCGCGATCGCCCGTCCCACCGCGCCGCCTTCCAGCAGCACGTCCGCCTCGACCGTCGGGCGTCCGCGGCTATCCCACACCCTGCGGGCATGCACGTAGGCGATCGTCGTATCGGTCATGCGGCAATTTCCTCTTTCCAGGTTCGGGCTACATCGGCCAGCCGATCGGGCGGATCGGCCAACAGGCGGCGCGCGACCACACGCACCCTGTCACGGTCAGCCTCCCGCGTAATGTACTCGACCGGCGACTTCCCATCCACCCGAGCCAAAAACAATGCCGGCAGCAGATGCGCTGTTCGGGTTTCCAGGGCAGCCGCCGGTTCCCACCCGACGAGCGGCAGGTACGTCACCGTCATTGCCCGAAAACTGTCCAACAGGCCCCCCCGAACGGCCGGCACCCAAACGCACTTCAGCATCAGATGGTTCAGGCAAAACGCCAGGTCGAACGCCGGATCACCCCACCACGCGCATTCGGCATCAAGGAACACGGGACCATCCGGCCCGCACAGAATGTTCTTCGGGCTGACATCGCCATGCACCAACGCGCGCTTGTTGCGCTGAGTCGTCTCGATCAGCCGTTGCATCCGGTCCGCCAGGTCGGGGTGCGCCCGCCCGGTCTGCGTCAGATACGGTTCCAACCTGATGTCGTGGAAAATCCCATCGGTCGGAAACGCCGCCGCCAACGACGGATCCACCGCCGTCGCCGCATGGATCCGCCCCAGTGTACGGGCGACCGAGGCCGCGAAGCCGACGTCCACCACGCCGTCCCGCAACTGCGCTTTCCAAAGCGGATATCGCTCCGCCGGCAGATATTCCATCGCCAGCGTGCCCGTCACCTCATCCTGCCCCAACAGTGTGGGTGAGGCACCTGGCACCACCGCGTTGGCAACCCGCATCCAGCGCGCCTCGTAGAGGTTGCGTTCCACCGGCGCCTGCCAGTCGGCGTTGACCCGCAGCTTCGCCAGCGCCCGCTTGATGCAAATTGGCCCGCCTGGCAGGTCGATCCGCCAGATGTCGGACGACACGCCACCGGTCAGCGGTTGCCCGCGCGGATCAGCACCTTTCAGCAGGTGCATCCGATCCAGCGCGTCGATGATGTCCTTGGGTGGCGTTTCCATCTCGGGATACAGATTACCGCGCTTGTCGAAGTCGCGAAACCAGCATGCTCCTTGTATCAAAACCCGGTTGGTCCAGCTACATGGAACCCCATAAGCGCCTAAGCATGACGGGACGATAGACGATTTCGGCACGAGGGTTCGCGGCTGGACGACTGCAGGTGGTGCCATTGGCATCGCCCCGCCGGCGCTTTCTGTCGATTGCGGTCTTGCTGTCTGTCGGCCTTCATCTCGTGGCCGCGCTTCTTATTGTATTCCTGCCGCGCGTGTTGCCGCGAGAAGCGGCGCCAACGGAACGGGGCACCGTCGAACTGGTGATGGTGAAGCGAGAAGGCGTCGGCGCCAGCGTTGCGGGCTCGCCGATCGATCGCCAGCCGACGCCCGTAGAGAAAGCGGAGACGCCGAAGACCGAGGCACCGAAAGCGGAACCGCAAACGGTCGCGACACCGGCACCAAAGGTCACTCCGGCGCTGCCGGTCACCGAGCATGGTAACGAAACGGTACCTCCACCGGCCAAACAGCCGCCATCACAGCCAGCCAAGGTAGACCCCCGCCCCACCCCGAAACCGATCGAGGCGCAACCGACGCCACCACCACCGCAGGAAGCGCCCGTCTTCGACCTCACGAGCACCGAAAGCGGAACTGACCCGCTCGCGATGGGCCTGGGCATTCTGCCGGCCTCGCCTGATGACAGGTTCCAGAACAGGCCGCCGACCTACCCGATCGAAGCACAACTGCACAACGAGCACGGTTCGGTGGTCGTCGTAATCCACGTGTCGGAAAATGGCTTCGCCACCGGTGTCGATGTGCAGCAAAGCTCGGGGGTGGACCAACTGGATCAGGCCGCCGTCGCCGCGGTCCGCAAATGGCACTTCCACCCGGCGATGAAGGACGGGCACGCCGTCCCGTTCGATTTTCCGTTCGAGTTCATTTTCGAACCCCGTTAAGGAGTCGTCTCATGGTGCGTATCGATCGGGTGGTGACCAAGGGTGGCGACAAAGGCGAGACATCCCTGGGTGACGGCACCCGAATCTCTAAAGCCGATCCGCGGATCGAGGCGATGGGTGCCGTCGATGAGGCCAACGCCACCATCGGGGTATTGCGCATCCATACGCGATCCCGGGCGATCGAAGACACGATGCTGGCCCGGGTGCAAAACGATCTGTTCGATGTCGGCGCCGATCTGTGTGTGCCCGGACTCGATGAAGACCGGCTACGCGTCACCGACGCCGCCGTGACGCGCCTGGAAGCCGAGGTCGAGCAAATGAACGTGACCCTGCCGGCGTTGAAAAGCTTCATCCTGCCCGGCGGTACCGATGCGGCCGCCTTCGCCCACATGGCACGCGTCGCCGTCCGCAGGGCGGAGCGAACGGTGGTGGCGGTCACCGGCGTCAATCCGACAGTCCAGCGCTATCTGAATCGACTGTCCGACCATCTTTTCGTTCTCGCCCGCGTACTCAACGAAAATGCCGCCACCGACGTGTTGTGGGTGCCAGGCGCCAACCGGCTGTGACGGTGCCACTCTTGACAGCCCCCTTAAGCCGGTTTCGCATCCGCTCTTTCGATCTGGCCTTCGATCTGGGACATTGTCCGTGCCGCAGCTTTCGCTTCACACGCCGGTGGGAGACATCACCGTCTTCGAGGAAGACGGAGCGATCGTCTCGCTGGATTGGGGCTGGGTGCCGGATCAGGCATCTTCGCCGGTCCTCGATCGGGCACGATCGCAGCTCCATGCGTATTTCGATGGCGATCTCAAGGAATTCGACCTGCCGCTGGCACCCGCCGGTACAGCCTACCGTCGCGGAGTCTGGCAGGCGCTTTGCGGCATTCCCTATGGCGAGACATGCAGCTACCAGGATATCGCCGCGAAAGCGGGCGGCAGCGCACGATCCGTCGGGCAGGCCAACGGCCACAATCCGATCCCTCTGATCATACCCTGTCATCGGGTTGTTGCGGCCACACACATTGGCGGCTACTCCGGCGGTGACGGATTGCCAACCAAGCGCTGGCTGCTGGCCTTGGAAAATCCACATCGCACTTTGCTCTGAACCACTCGCCGCATAGGGACACGATATGACAAAGGCAATCCGCATACACGCCAACGGCGGCCCGGAGGTCATGGTATGGGAAGACGTCCCGACTCCCGAACCCGGCCCCGGCGAGGCGCTGATCAAGCACGAGGCAATCGGCCTTAATTTCATCGACGTGTATTTTCGCTCAGGCTTGTACAAAGCACCGAACCTGCCGCTGGTCATCGGCCAGGAAGGCGCCGGCACGGTGTTGGCCGTCGGTGCCAACGTCACCAACGTCGCCGTCGGCGACCGTGTGGCGTATGCTGGTCCATTGGGCGGATACGCAACGGAGCGAGCGATTCCCGCCGATCGCCTGGTCAAGCTGCCCGCCAACATCGACTTCAAGACGGGTGCCGCGATGATGCTGCAGGGCATGACTGCGCAATATCTGCTGCGCCGCACCCATGCGGTGAAATCCGGCGATACGATCGTCGTGCATGCGGCGGCCGGCGGTGTCGGGCTGATCATGTGCCAATGGGCAAAGCACCTCGGCGTCACCGTGATCGGGGTCGTCTCCAATGAGGAGAAGGCGGCACTGGCCCGCGCGAACGGTGCCGCGCACACGGTTATCGGGCATGCGACGCTGGTTTCCGAGGTCAAGCGGATCACCGGGGGGGCGATGGTGCCCGTGGTCTATGACAGTGTGGGCAAGGACACATTCCTGGCCAGCATCGACTGCCTGGCGCCGCTGGGTTTGATGGCCAGCTATGGTAGCGCCTCGGGACCGGTACCGCCTGTCGATCTGGGATTGCTGGCCGCCAAAGGCAGCCTGTTCCTGACAAGGCCGACCTTGGTGACCTACACGGCGAAACGGAGCGATCTGGAGAGCGTAGCCGCCGACCTGTTCGATGTGGTCGGCAGCGGCGCGGTGAAAATCCGGGTCAATCAGACGTTCGCCCTGAAAGACGCCGGCGCGGCGCACACCGCGCTGGAGACCCGGAAGACGACCGGTAGCACGGTGCTGCTGCCGTAAGGCGATGCCCAAGGACGACCGCGTCAGATCGTGTCGTTCCAGTCCGGGTGTAACGTTTCACCCTTGATATTAAGGGTCGCGACCTCTACGCCGCCGACCCTGATGTCCGTCCGATAGCCGCGTGCATCAGGCTCGCGTGACACCGTCAGGTCGGCGTCCAACGACGGCTGGACAAGCGGCCCGCCGGCCCACAGGCTCTGACCTTCGGTGACCAGGGGGAACGGGATTATGACCACACGCATCGGCATCGCCGGCATCACCGGCCGCATGGGGCAGCTTCTGACCGAGGAAATCGCCGCCGCCGGCGCCACCCTGGCCGGTGGTACCAGCCGGACCAATCCCGACCTCGCGGCTCTAGCCGCGACCTGCGACGTCGTGATCGACTTCACCAACGCCGCCACTGCACAGGCCAACGCCCGAATCATGGTGGACTCCCGCAAGGCATGGGTCCTCGGTACCTCCGGACTGTCCGCCGCCGACGAAGCCGCGGTCCAGGCCGCGGCCCAAAGCATTCCGGTCGTCTATGCCTCCAACTTCTCCGCTGGCGTCAACCTGGTCCTGGCGCTGGCCGAGCGCATGGGCGCCGCCCTGCCCGCCGACGCCTACGACGCCGAGATTGTGGAAATGCATCACCGCCAGAAAGTGGATGCCCCCTCCGGCACCGCCGTCGGCATGGGCCGAGCGGTCGCCAAGGGCCGAGGGGTGAAGCTGGACGATGTGATGGAAAGCGGCCGGCATGGTCATACCGGTGCGCGCAAGACGGGTGCCATCGGCTTCGCCGCCCTGCGTGGCGGCCAGGTGGTGGGGGAACACAGCCTGATCTTCGCCGCCGGCAGCGAACACATCGTGCTGACCCACAGGGCCTTCGACCGCCGCACCTTCGCGACCGGCGCGGTACGGGCGGCGCTGTGGGCGGTATCGCAACCGCCCCGCCTGTATTCCATGATGGACGTCCTCGGCATGGCCTAAAGGCGGGCCAGGAAGCTTGACCCTGGCGGCGCTTTCGGTCACACACCGCCGACTTCGGCACTCCGCCGAAAGCCGCCTTTTTTGGCTGGCCATAACCTATCGAGACGCGAGAGATAACCCATGCGGGACACGGGCGAATATCTTTTTACCTCGGAATCGGTATCCGAGGGCCATCCCGACAAGGTCGCGGATCGGATCAGCGACACGGTGCTGGATGCCTTCCTGACGGCCGATCCTTACTCCCGCGTCGCCTGCGAAACCCTGGTCACCACCAATCGCGTCGTGCTCGCCGGTGAGACCCGCGGCCCGGAGACGGTCACGCCGGAATTGCTCACCCACCTGACCCGCATGGCGATCCGCGACATCGGCTATGAGCAGGACGGCTTTCACTGGGCCAACGCCGACGTCGCGGTTCACCTGCACTCGCAGTCCTCCGATATCGCCCAGGGCGTCGACAGCGCGGGCAACAAGGATGAGGGCGCCGGCGACCAAGGCATCATGTTCGGCTATGCCTGCCGGGAAACCGACACGCTGATGCCGGCGCCACTCTATTATTCGCACGAGATTCTGCGCACGATCCGCGACCTGCGGAAGGCCGGCGATCGGTCGGTGAAGGGGCTGCTGCCGGACGCCAAAAGCCAGGTCACCCTGCGCTATGTCGATGGCAAGCCAGTCGGTGCCACCTCGGTCGTGGTGTCCACCCAGCACGAAGCCGGTCTGGAACAGCGCGAGATCAAGCGCCTGCTGTGGCCGCTGGTCGAAAGCGTCCTGCCCCGCGGCTGGATGTGCAGCGAGGAAGAATTCCACGTCAATCCCACAGGCAATTTCGTCATTGGCGGTCCGGATGGCGACTGTGGCCTGACTGGCCGGAAGATCATCGTCGATACCTACGGCGGCTCCTCCCCGCACGGCGGCGGCGCGTTCAGCGGCAAGGACCCGACCAAGGTCGACCGCTCCGCCGCCTATGCCTGCCGGTATCTGGCGAAGAACGTTGTCGCGGCTGGCCTTGCGGATCGCTGCACCCTGCAGATCAGCTACGCCATCGGCGTTGCGCGTCCCCTGTCGGTCTATGTGGACCTGCAGGGCACCGGCAAGGACGTGGACGAAACCCGGCTGGAGAAGACGCTGCGCGACGTGATGAACCTGTCGCCGCGCGGCATTCGGGAGCATCTGCACCTGAACCGGCCGATCTATGTGCCGACCTCGGCCTATGGGCATTTCGGTCGCGAGCCGGACGAGGCAAAGGGCACCTTCACGTGGGAAAAGACCGATCTGGTGCCGGCGCTGAAGGCGGCGTTCGGCCGATAAATCCCACAACCGCCAAGCCACCGCCGGATCGCCTGTACGGGCGCGCCCGTGGCCACAAGCTGCGGCCGCGCCAGGAACGCCTGCTGGAGGTAACGCTGCCTCGGCTCGCGTTGGCCGAAGTTCTGCCCTCCGGCCCGCTGTGGCTGGAGGTCGGCTTCGGCGGCGGCGAACACGCATTGGCGCAAGTGCGGGCGCATCCGGAGGCGACGTTGATCGCCTGCGAGGTGTTTGAGAACGGCATCTGCTCCCTGCTGTCCGCACTGGTGCCGGAAGGCGATGAGGCGCTAGCGCCGCTGCCCCCAAATCTGCGCCTGTGGACCGACGATGCACGCGTCCTGCTGCGGACCCTGCCGGACGCCAGCCTCGACCGCCTGTTCCTGCTGTTCCCCGACCCGTGGCCGAAGGCTCGGCATGCTAAGCGCCGCTTCGTCCACCCGGCGACGCTGCCGTTGCTGGCGCGCGTGCTGAAGCCCGGGGCCACATGGCGGGTGGCCAGTGACGATCCCACGTACCAAGCCTGGGTGCGCGACGTGATGGCCGAACAGACATCGTTCGACACCGAGGAACCGGCAACGGCTCGACCGGACGGCTGGCCATCGACCCGATACGAAGCCAAGGCCCTGCGCGCCGGGCGCCAGCCGCTGTATTGGGTATTCCGCCGGCGCTGACCCTGGCTGCAACATCTTCGAATTTTTCCGCAGACTTGCCCTTGATCCGGTGGAACGACGTGGCTATACCCCCTGCCTCCACCGGTCGGGGCCGTAGCTCAGTTGGGAGAGCGCCTGAATGGCATTCAGGAGGTCAGGGGTTCGATTCCCCTCGGCTCCACCAGTTCCCCGCGGTGGCATTCAGCATTCAATCTCCATCCGGCGACGGCGAACTGGTAGCACGCTGTTGGACCGTGATCGCCTGAGGCCGCAGGCCAGAAGGCGTGAATCACGCGATACCACAGAGGTAACCCGATGACCCGCTTCGCCGTAATCGGCCTCGACCATCGCCACGTCTACGAAATGACAGAGGAGCTGATCGCCGCCGGCATGACG
Source organism: Acidisphaera sp. S103 (assembly GCF_009765975.1). GTDB lineage: Bacteria > Pseudomonadota > Alphaproteobacteria > Acetobacterales > Acetobacteraceae > Rhodopila. The sequence goes on from NZ_LMUJ01000060.1 coordinate 336,632, forward strand.
TGCGCTGGCTATTGGCCGGAGACCTCCGATCCGCGCGTGCTCCAGGGCTTCCAAAATCGGTTCCCCGACCTGCCGGCGGTCACCGACCGTGATACGCTGCTGGAGGATCCCTCGATCGGCGTCATCGTCATCGGTGCCATCCCACGAGACCGAGCGGCCCTGGCGATGACGGCGATGCGCAACGGCAAGGACGTCATGTCGGACAAGCCCGGCGTGACCACGCTGGCCCAGCTTGCCGATCTGGAGCGGGTCATTGCCGAAACCGGCCGCATCTTCTCGATCTGCTTCTCGGAGCGCTTCCAGGTGCCCGCGGTCGGCGCCGCGCTGCGCCTGGTCGAGGCCGGTGAGATCGGCCGTGTAGTCCAGACCGTCAATTTGGCGCCGCATCGCCTGAACCGCGCGATTCGCCCGGCCTGGTTCTTCGAGAAGGACGCGCATGGCGGCATCTTGTGCGACATCGGCTCCCACCAGATCGACCAGTTCCTGGTGTTCACCGGATCCGAACACACTGAAATAACCAGCAGCACGACCGGCAGCTTCGGCGATCTGCCGGCGCTGGGCTTCGAAAACTTCGGCGAAATCGTGCTGAGCAGTGAGCGTGCGCGCGGCTACGTGCGGGTGGACTGGTTCACGCCGGACGGGCTGGCGACCTGGGGCGATGGACGACTGGTCGTGCTGGGCACCGAGGGCACGATCGAGCTGCGCAAATACATCGACGTCGAGGGCCGCCCCGGCACCGACCATCTGTTCCTGGTCAACAACGCCGGCACCCGCCACATCGACTGTTCCGGCGAGCCACTGACCTATTTCCGAGCGTTTGCCGCTGATGTGCGGGACCGTTCGGCTACCGCCATGCCGCAACAGCATGTGTTCACCGTATGCCGCCTCGCGTTGCAGGCACAGGCGCAGGCCCGCCACGTCGTGTTGCCTGGTGGCGTGCCCAACCCGGGACCCGTCGCATGAGCCGCACTGGAATCGCCGTCATCGGTCTTGGGCCGGCGGCCCAGCCACACGCGCAAAGCCTGCTGGACTTGGCCGACCGGGTGGAGGTCCGCTGGGCTGTCACGCGCAGTCAGGTCCGGGCCGAAGCAGCGGCTTCCCGCTATCCCTTCCCCATCACCACCGATCTGGACCGGGCAATCGCCGATCCGGCCGTCCAGGCCGTGCTGTTGCTGACGCCGCCCGGCGCGCATTTGGAACTGGCCGAACGCTGCCTGTCCGCCGGCAAGCATGTGCTGGTGGAAAAGCCGCTGGAACGCTCCGTCGAACGGGGGCGGCTTCTGGTTGCCGCCGGCCGGGCCGCCGGCTTGCGCGTCGGCGTGGTGCTGCAGCATCGCTTCCGGCCGGGTGCTATGCGCCTGCGCGCGCTGTTGACAGACGGCGCCCTGGGTGAACTGGCTGCGGGTTGGGTGACGGTGCCATGGTGGCGCCCGCAAGCCTACTACGACGAACCCGGACGCGGCACCTTGGCGCGTGATGGCGGCGGCGTGCTGCTGACCCAGGCGATCCATACGATCGACCTGTTCCGCTCCCTGGTCGGCGTTTCCGAGGTCGTGTCGGCGATGGCCACCACCACCAAGCTGCATCGTATGGAAACCGAGGACTACGTCACCGCCCAGTTCCGCCTCGGCAACGGCGCACCGGGCATGCTGGCTGCCACCACCGCCTTCCCGTCGGGGCGGCCGGAACGTATCGAAATCTTCGGAACGAAAGGCGCCGCTGTGCTGGCCGGCGGTAGCCTGCAAGTGGATTACCTCGACGGACGGCAGGAAATGCTGGATGCCGGGGAACGCACTGGCAGCGGCGCGAACATCATGGATTTCCCCAACGATGCGCACTGCGCCGTACTGGCCGACTTCCTGGATGCGATCGTAACCGGACGCGATCCGGCGGTACCGGCGGAGGAAGCCCTGGCCACCCAGGAATTGATCGACGCCATACTGGCGCGTAGCGGTTTCGCCGCCTGACACTTACCCTCAGGTACCGCAGAACGTCTGTAACACCCGCTCCTCCTCCCGAGCGGGCAGGGTGTAACGTTCGAACGTGGGGTCATCGTCGTAGGGCCGGGACAGGACACGCAGCAGTTCCTCGAACGGTGCGTAATCGGCACGTTCGACCGCGGCGGCAATGGCCGCTTCCACCAGATGGTTGCGCGGGATGAAGGCCGGATTGGTCGCACGCATCGTTGCCGCCGGCGCTACCTCCGCGGCCAACCGGGCACGCCAGCGAACCGCCCACGCATCATAAGCGGCAGCATCCTTGAACGGAGCCTCTACCGCCGCATCTTCGGCCGCCGCGCACAAGCGCCGGAATGTGAGCGTGAAATCGGCGCCATCCGCCGCCATCAGTTTCAGCCAGTCCCCCGTCAGGTCGTCGTCACCCGGCTGTTCCGTCAGCAGACCGATTTTCCGGCGCAGGCCGCCCAGATAGCTGGCCTCAAAGCGGGACGCGAACGCCGTCAGCGCTTCCTTCGCAGACTCTTCGCCGCCAGCCAGCAGCGGGATCAAGCATTCCGCCAGCCGGGTGAGGTTCCACAGCACGATGCGTGGCTGGTTGCCGTAAGCGTAGCGGCCGTGATGATCGATCGAGCTGAAGACGGTGCCGGGATGGTACGCCTCCATGAAGGCGCACGGCCCGTAGTCGATCGTTTCACCTGATATGGCGCAGTTGTCGGTGTTCATCACGCCATGGATGAAGCCGACCAGCAGCCATCGCGCCACCAGGTCCGCCTGCCGGCCGACAACACCGTCCAGGAACGCCCGAAACGGGTCCGCCGCTGACGCGGCATCGGGGTAGTGCCGAGCGATCGCGTATTCGGCGAGCAGTCGCAGACCTGCCTCATCCCCTCGGGCGGCGAGATACTGGAAGGTGCCGACGCGGATATGACTGGCCGCGACGCGGGTCAGTACCGCGCCGGGCTGCATCGTCTCACGCCACACGGACTCGCCGGTGCTGACTGCGGCCAGCGCCCGCGTGGTAGGAATGCCCAACGCCGCCATCGCCTCACTAACCAGATATTCGCGCAGCACCGGTCCCAGCGCTGCTCGTCCGTCGCCCCGGCGGGAAAACGGCGTCGGGCCCGATCCTTTCAACTGGATGTCACGGCGGATGCCGTCGCGCCCCACGACTTCGCCCAGCAGGTTGGCACGACCGTCGCCGAGTTGCGGCACGAAATGCCCGAACTGATGTCCGGCATAGGCCAGAGCCATCGGCTCCGCCCCCGACGGCACGCAATTGCCAGCCAGGACTGCAACCCCATCCGGTGAGGCCAGCGCATCAGGATCGATCCCCAGGTCCCGCGCCAAAGCGTCGTTCACACGGATCAGCTTCGGGGCGGCCACCGGCTCCGGATCCAAACGAGCATAAAACCGGTCCGGCAGGCGGGCGTAGCTGTTTTCGAATGGAATGTGCATGGTCCGATCCTATCGTGATATTCCGTCCACGTGCATCCCACACTATGTAGTGTGGATGATCCCATTGTCCGTTCTCGATCTCTCCCCGGTCCCCGAAGGCAGCGACGCCGGCCAGGCATTGCGCAATTCGGTCGACCTCGCCCGCCACGCCGAAGCCCTGGGCTACGGCCGCTACTGGATGGCGGAGCACCACAACATGCCGGGGATCGCCAGCGCGGCGACATCCGTGGCACTGGCACATGTGGCGGTGGCCACCAATACCATTCGCATTGGCGCCGGCGGCATCATGCTGCCGAACCACGCGCCGCTGATGATCGCCGAACAGTTCGGCACGCTGGCGGCGCTGCATCCGCACCGGATCGACCTGGGCCTCGGACGCGCGCCCGGCTCCGACCAGATCGCCGCGCGCGCCATGCGGCGGAACCTGACGGGCGACGTGGATCAGTTCCCGTCTGATGTGGTCGAGTTGATGCACTATTTCCAGCCCACCGAACCCGGCCAGACGCTGCAGGCCGTGCCCGGCGCCGGTCAGGATGTCGCGGTCTGGATCCTCGGTTCCAGCACTTATGGTGCGCAACTGGCGGCACATCTGGGCTTGCCGTACGCCTTCGCCTCGCATTTCGCCCCCGGCCAGATGCGGGAAGCGATGGCGATCTACCGGGAGCGTTTCCGGCCGTCGGATCGGTTGGCGGCGCCTCGCGTCATGCTGGGTGTGAACGTCTTCGCCGCCGACACCGATGCCGAGGCCCGTCTGCTGTTTTCGTCGCAGCAACAGGCGTTCCTCAACCTGCGGCGCGGCCGGCCCGGCAAGCTGCCACCGCCGGTCGAAGACTTCGAGGCGAGCGTCGACCGCTACGGCCGAGCGATGCTGGCCGACGCGCTGGCGTGTGCGGTTGTGGGCGGGCCGGACACGGTGCGGGATGGACTGCGCGCGTTCGTCGCCTCGACCGGCGCGGACGAACTGATGGTAACGGCGCAGATTTTCGACCACACCACCCGCAAGCATTCCTTCGAAATCCTGGCTCGGGAAGCCGCAAAGGCGGATTGACATCGCTATCAGCATTGTCAATACAAATGCATTATAACAAAACTGTTCATTGAGACTGTATTAGTCAAGATAAAATTAAATTTGCATTTACAATCGAAAAAATTCGAGTGGCACTGTTGCGGTTTGTCACGATATCCCGTGTCCTGAACGGGATTTAATTCAATTCCACCGTTTTGACACGATTTTGCTGCACCGCAGCACTTGCGCGCGGCATCGCGCGCCACTGATAATGCGGTATGGGTCTCGTCATTTACGCGCTTAAATTCCGAGTCACATTCTATGTGATGTCGGTTCTGATCCTTCTCGCCGGGATCGGCGGATACATCGTGATGCCGAAGGATGTGCTGCCTGAGGTCAACATTCCTGTTGTTACAATCGTATGGACATACACGGGTCTCGACACGCCGACGATGGAACGGCGGGTGACCACCTATTCGGAGTTCGCCCTTAGTAACAACGTCAACGGTATCCGCAATATGGAGAGCACGACGCTGCAAGGCGTCACCATTACGCGGGTCTACTTCCAGCCGGACGTCAGCATCGATCTCGCACTGTCCCAGGTCACCGCGGCCACCAACTCGGTGCGCGCCGCCCTGCCGCCGGGCATCAATCCGCCGGTCGTCATGCGTTTCTCGGCCTCCACAGTTCCGGTCATCCAGTTGGCGCTGAGTTCCAACCAGGAGAATGAACGGCAACTCTACGACTACGCCCAGTACCGCATCCGCCAGACACTGACCACCGTGCCGGGATCGACATTGCCATCGCCTTACGGCGGCGCACCGCGGCAGATCATGGTCGATCTGGACCTGCACGCCTTGCAGGCGTACGGGTTGACTCCGGCCGATGTCACCAACGCCATGACCGCGCAGAACATCACGGTTCCCTCCGGTCTGGCGAAGTTTGGTACGCAGCAATATGTGGTCCGGCTGAACTCGACACCCGAGGCGATTGCCACGCTAAACGAGGTACCGGTCAAGATCGTCAACGGGTCACCGATCCTGGTGCGCGACGTCGCCTACGTCCGCGACGGCGGACCGCCGCAGCAGAATATCGTGCGGCAGGACGGGGTACGCGGGGTGCTGCTGACGATCCTGAAGAACGGCAATGCCTCGACCCTGTCGGTGGTCAACACCGTGAAGTCGTTGCTGCCGGGGATCAGGGCCGCGGCACCGAAAGATATGAAAATCACACCGCTGTTCGACCAATCGACGTTCGTCGCCGGCGCGATCAGCGACGTGATCCGTGAAGGGGCGATCGCCGCTGGACTAACCGGGCTGATGATCCTGCTGTTCCTGGGATCATGGCGCTCGACGCTGATCGTGTTGGTATCGATCCCGTTGTCGATCCTGACATCGCTGGCGGTGCTGGCGGCCCTGGGTGAGACGGTCAACATCATGACGCTGGGCGGGCTGGCGCTGGCGGTCGGCATTCTGGTGGACGACGCGACCGTGGCGATCGAGAACACCTATCGGCTGCTGGAAGAAGGCAAGGAATTCAAGCACGCCGTGGTGTATGGCGCGGCCGGCATCGCCAAGCCGGCCCTGATCTCGACACTATCGATCTGCTGCGCCTTCGTCTCGGTGACGTTCCTGACCGACGCGCCGAAATTCCTGTTTACGCCACAGGCACTGGCGGTGGTGTTCGGGATGCTGGCGTCCTATGTCCTGTCGCGCACCCTGGTCCCGATCCTGATCGATGTGCTGGTGAAGCACGAACATCACGGCCATGATCCCCACGCCACCCCGACCAACGTGTTCGGCCATATCAGAGCGGGGTTCGAGCGAGGGTTCACAAAATTCCATCGGGGCTATGTCGGCCTGTTGCACGCCGTCTTGCTGCACCGGGTGATGACCCTGAGCGTGGTGGGTTCGATCATGGCCTGCGCCGCCGTCCTGTTCATGTTCGTGGGCACGGACTACTTCCCGGCGATCGACGCCGGACAGATGACGCTGCACGTGCGCGCGCCACCCGGAATGCGCATCGAGCAGGCGGAAGTCCTGTTCCAGCAAGTCGAGGACACGATCCGCCAGGTCGTTCCGCGCAACGAACTGGGGACCATCATCGACAATATCGGCCTGCCCGCGTCGAACTATAACTTCGCTTTCGGCAACGGCACGTTCGTCGCCTATAACGACGGCGAGGTCCTGGTGACGCTGGCGCCCGAACACGGCTCGACCTTCGCCTATCAGAAGCGGCTGCGCACAATCCTGCACCAGCGCTTTCCGGACGCGATCTTCTATTTCGAAGCCGCGGACATGATCACCCAAATCCTGGATTTCGGTGTGCCGGCGCAGATCGATGTGCAGGTTAACGGCCGCCATCCGGCCAAGGATCTGCAGGTCGCCCAGACGATCGCCAGCAAACTGCGGCTGGTGCGCGGCGCGGTCGATGTCCACGTGCAGCAGATCACCAATGCGCCGGAGTTCTTTGTCCAGGTCGATCGCCAGCGTGCCGCGGAACTCGGCCTGACCGAACAGCAGGTCGCCACCGACATGAACGTTTCGCTGAGCGGCAGCTTCCAGGTCAGTCCGAATTTCTGGTCCGATCCGCAGACCGGCATTCCCTACCAGATCTGGGTGCAGACACCGGAGTACCGGAACGACAGCATGACGTCGCTGACCAACACGCCGCTGCTGATCTCGGCCGGTTCGGCATCGGGTCCCAGTCCGTTGCAGCTTCTGTCCAACGTCGCAACGCTGAAGCGTGGCAGCGAGCAGACGGTGTCCAATCATGTCAACACGCAGCCGACCTATGACGTCTATGCGGCGGTGCAGGACCGCGACCTGGGCGGGGTGGAAAGCGACCTCGGCCGCATTGTCGCCGACCAGCAGAAACAACTGGAGGCACCGGACAAGATCGCGGTACGGGGCCAGATCCAAAGCAAGGACCAGGCGTTCCTGCATATCGGTATCGGCCTGATCGTTGCTATGGTCGCCGTTTATCTGCTGATGGTGCTGAACTTCCAGAACTGGGGCGATCCATTCGTCGTGCTCGCTGCGTTACCGCTGGCGTTCTGCGGCATTGTCGCCAGCCTGTTCATCACCCAGACCACGTTCTCCATCCCGTCGCTGATGGGCGCGATCATGAGTGTCGGCGTTGCCTCGGCGAACTCGATCCTGCTGGTGACCTTCGCGCGGGAGCATCGGGAAAGCACCGGATGCAGCGCGTTACAGGCCGCCATCGCCGCGGGCGAAACCAGGCTGCGGCCGGTGCTGATGACCGCCGGCGCGATGTTCGTGGGCCTGCTGCCGATGGCACTGGGCATCGGCGAGGGCAGCGAGCAGAACGCCGCGCTGGCCCGAGCGGTGCTGGGCGGAATCGCGGTGGGAACCTGCTCGACGTTGCTGTTCGTACCATTCCTCTATGCGCTTTTACGCGGCAGCGAGGCCAAACCTCTGGAAGATTACCTATGACCGACTCTGACCGGACACCGCCTGCCCCACCGCGTAAGCGCATCGGGCTCTACGTGCTCGTGCCCGTCCTGGCGCTGCTGAGCGTCGGCGGCTACCAACACTTCCGGACCTACGCCAACGCGGCGGAGACTCAGAAGGAGCAAGAGGATTTCGTTCCACAGGTACGCACGATGCAGGCGCGGAAGATCGATACGCCCGTCGAACTGACCTTGCCGGGCCAGACCGAGGCGTTCGACGTCGCCAACCTGTATCCGCGCGCCACCGGCTATGTGGCGGAGCGGCGGGTCGATATCGGCAGCCATGTCAAGGCCGGCGACCTTCTGCTGCGCATCGAGGCCCCCGACCTCGACCAGCAGCTTGCCCAGGCGCAGGCGCAGTTGGGCCAGAACCAGGCGGCGGTGCAGCAGGCGGAAGCGCAGGTGCTATCCGCGCAGGCAAACACCAGGCTGGCGAACCTGACGAAGTATCGCGAAACAACTTTGGCAAGGCAAGGATGGGAACCGGAACAGACCGCCGACAATGCGACGGCGAACTTGTCGGTGCAGGCCGCGGGGATCGCCAACGCCGTGGCCGGCGTGGCGGTCGCTCAGGCCAATCTGAAGGCGCAACAGGCGACAGTGGACCGGCTAAGCGCGCTGACGGCGTTCGAACTGGTGAAGGCGCCGTTCGGCGGTGTGATCACGGCACGTAACGTCGACAAGGGCGACCTGCTGACCCAGGACAGCGCCGGCGGCCCACCCATGTTCAGCATTGCCCGCGATGACGTGCTGCGTATCGCCGTCTATGTGCCGCAGAGCAGCGCCGTCGGCATCCGCGACGGGATCGAGACGCAGGTGACCGTGCCGGAGATGCCCGGACGCATCTTCCGGGGCCGCGTGGCCCGCAGTGCCGTCGCCTTGCAGGCGGCGTCACGCTCGATGCTGACCGAGGTCGATGTGCCCAACCCGGACGGCATTCTGCGGCCGGGTCTGTTCGTGAACGTGGCATTTTCCATTCCGCGGCAGACGCCGGCGATCGTGGTGCCGGACGCGGCGCTGGTGTTCAACGCGAGTGGATTGCAAGTGGCGACGGTGGACGCCGACAGCAGGGTGCGGTTCCAGAAGGTGACGATCTACCGGGATTTCGGCACCACGGCGGAATTGCGCGACGGGCTGGTGGGCGGGGAAAGCCTGGTCCTGAGCCCGCCGGCTGACCTCGCCGACGGCAGCAAGGTGCAGTTGGCAAGTCCGCTGCCCCAGCCGAACGCCCCCAGGCGAACCGCCAGCCGCTGACCTAGGAAAGACGCGGGCTGGCGACGCCCACTATGGCTTTGATATTCGCCGCCTCGACAGCATGCATCGAACTTCTATGCCGGACTGACCAATCTTCTCGGCGCCAGATCGGCGGTCACCCATAGGGGGCCGGCAGCCGCTTCCGGCAAAACCCAAGCGCAGTGCGCCGATGCAATCGGCGCCCGAGCCGAGAGGATTTGTTCGAATGATCCAAGCGTCCGTTGCCGCGCCCTTGCAGGCGCCGCCACAGCCCGACACCAAGGAAAGCGACCTCCTCGACCCGCTCGGGCGATTGGCCGGGGATATGACCAACGCCCGCGTGCTGATCGTCGCCGATCACGGGCTCGATTTGATGTGCGGGCTGATCCGGCGAGGCTGTCTGGCAGCGACCGTCCTCCACCCCGGCGACAAACCCGATGCGGATAACTACGACGTCGTCTTCGTCCCGCTTGCCACATCCCCCGATGACGTCATCCGGCTTGCCGGCAGAGCGCTCGCCCCGAACGGCCGCCTGGTCGCCGGCGTCGGGCATGCGGCCGCCGCGGTCGCCCTGGCGCGCCGCCTGCAGCTGAACGGGTTTTCCGCCCCGCATTCAATCCACCTGCCCGGTCTGATCCTGCTGCGTGCCAATGTTCGGAGGCCATCATGAACCGTACACCCCGTCTCTTCGGCGGCTCGATGACCGCCCTGGCCACGCCATTCAAGGACGGCCGAATCGACGAGCGCGCCTTCGTCCGCCTGTGCCAACGCCAGATCGAGCGCGGTACCACGGCCCTGGTCACCTGCGGCAGCACGGGTGAGGCCGCCGCACTGAGCCCTGATGAGCAGGCGGCGTTGATCCGCATGGCCGTCGTGGCGGCCGGCGGCCAGATCCCGGTGATCGCCGGTTGCGGCGGTTCCTGCACCGAGGCAGCCGCTTCGATCGCCCAGCTCGCGGCAGCATGCGGCGCGACCGCCCTGCTGTGTGCGCCGACGCCTTATGTCAAACCATCCCAGGATGGGATCATCGCGCATATGCGCGTGCTGGCGCATGCCGCCGACCTGCCGTTGATCGCCTACGACGTGCCCAGCCGCGCCGGCGTTGCGATCAGGGATGAGACCGTCGCCACGCTGTTCGAGCGCGGGCTGATCGCCGGCATCAAAGATGCCACCGCCGATCTGGCCCGTCCGCCGCGCCTGCGGGCGTTGTGTGGGCCGGCGTTCCTGCAGTTCAGCGGCGACGATGCCACCGCCGCCGCCTATCGGGCCACCGGCGGCCACGGCTGCATCTCGGTCACCGCCAATGTGGCGCCGTCCCTTTGCGCCTCGATGCATCTGGCCTGGGACAAGGGCGACCTGGCCACCTTTGCCCATGGCCGTGACCTGCTGGCGCCCCTGCACGACGCGCTGTTCACCGAAAGTAATCCAGTACCGCTGAAGGCCGCGCTGGCGCTGTTGAACCTGGCGACAAGCGAGGTGCGGCTACCACTCCTCCGCGCGACCGAAGCCACCAAGGAAAAACTCGCCGAAGCCATGGCCCCGATCATGAGTCAAGAGGAATGGCTCTCCTCCCATCCCCGCTATGCGCTGGCGAGTTGACCGCACGGGGCTGTTTCGGCACCTGGTATGGGCCGGCCTCGTCCTGGCGGTGGCGGCCTATGGTTCGGTTGTCGTGCGCAACGTGACCGACACACTGGTGGGGATCGCCACCCACCAGCCGTCGATGGTCATCGCCCAGCAGCCCTACCGGTAGTCACCGGGGGGCGGCGGCGGATAACCCGGAGGCGGTGGCCCGCGCCCATCGGGCGGCGGCGGAGGCGGATGCCCGTAATCCAAAGGCGGTGGCGGCGGGGGACGATGATGGTCTGGTGTCTCGACAACGCAGCCGGCCAGCCCGATCGCCGCCGTCAGGATGATCGCGGTGTTCAGAAAACGCATACACAGGTCCTCGGACTGAAGGTTGCGGTGGCCAGCACAGCGCCGCCATCCCTTTGCCTAACGCCCGTCGATGCAACCTGGTTGCGTCTACCCCAGCAGGCCGCGCGCGCCTTCCCAAACATCACGGGCAATGTCGCCGGCGGCCCGAGCCAGCGCGAGGCCGCTCGATTGCCCGGCCCAGAGTTGCATGCGATCGACGTCACCAGCCTTGCCCGCTGCGTCGCGCATCGCCTGCGTCAAGGCACGCTGCACGGGATAAGGCGCCGGTGACGGAGCATCCGGCGCGGCCGCCGCCCGGACATATGCAGTCGTGATGCTGCGCCCAGCACGGCCGGAGAAAGCACGCGTAACCACGGTTTCTTCTGGCCGAGTGCGGCCGATCGCATCGGCCCAGGCCGGTGCCAGCTTCGCTTCCGGGCTGCGCAGAAAACCGGTGCCAATCTGGACGGCGGACGCACCCAGCAGCAGCGCGGCAGCGGCACCCCGGGCATCGGCGATCCCGCCGGCGGCGATCACCGGCAATTTCACCGCATCGGCGATCGCCGGCAGCAATGCGAACAGCCCGACCTGACTCGCCTCGGCATACGCCGGATCGAAGGCACCGCGATGACCGCCAGCCTCCATGCCCTGGGCAACGATGGCATCGGCCCCCGCGGCCTCGGCTTCCAGCGCTTCCCGCACCGTGGTGACGGTGGCGAACCACCTGATGCCCCGCGCCTTCATCCGCGCGACGAAGTCACGCGGATAGACCCCCATGACTGACGAAATGACAGAGGGACCGACCTCCAGCAGCGCCTCGCACTGGGCGGCGAAATCCGGTGGTGTCGTGTTACCCGCCTCGGGCGGAACCGCGGGGCCCCAACCGCCGAGGAAAGTCCGGATCGCGGCCTCGGCCGCTTCGTCACGGATTGGCGGCGGGTCTGGGATCCAAAGATTGACCTGAAACCCACCATTCGTCCCCGCTCGGACCTCCGCCGCCCATGCCTTGATCGCGGCCGGCTGCATCAGCAGGCTGCCGCAACCGCCCAGGCCGCCGGCGTTGGCGACGGCAATGGACAGGGACGCCGGACAGGCACCGGCCATCGGAGCGACCAACACAGGAATGCGCAGGCCATACGCCGCGCAGAACGCTTCCGTTCGGACCAAAGCCGGACGAGATGCTGGCATGATCGGTGCCTCCTTCACCGGACAGAATAGGCAATAAAGGGCCAGGTAAGGTCATATTTTGATCAGATCGCTGCTATCGTTTGAAATGTTCCCTGTATTTTCGGGCACGCCTCATCCCGCCGGTTCATCAAACGCTTTCTATCAGCATCGAACCGAGTCATAGAAAGCGGATGCTTCCCGCCACCTTCCGCACGCCGCGCCTCACGTTACGCCCGATCGCCATGGCCGATGCGGGGCCGATTTTCAGCGCCTATTCGCGGGACCCCGAGGTCACTCAGTTTCTGATCTGGCGGCCGCACCGGACCCGCCAGGATATCGAGGCCTATATTCGCAGTTGTCTCCATACCCCGCCGCATCGGGCGCGCACCTATGTGATGGTCGGACGAAAGGACAGCGTGATTCGGGGTTGCCTCGACCTGCGACAAGTCGACCGGCATCGCCTGGAATTCGGCTACGTGCTGGCTCGGGCATTCTGGGGCCAGGGACTGATGACCGAGGCCCTCACCGAGATCGTGCGATGGGGACTGGCGCAGCCATCGATCTTCCGCATCAGCGCGGTGTGCGACGTGGAGAATATCGGCTCCGCCCGCGTGATGGAAAAGTCCGGATTGGTCAGGGAGGGACTGTTGCGACGGTACCTCGTCCATCCAGCCATCAGTAAAGAGCCGAGAGACTGCTTCAGCTATGCCAAGGTACGATGACGGCTGACGCGCCGGAATCACGCGATCAGACGCTCCGTGGCCGGATCGAACAGACATAGTTTCCGCGTGTCGATGGAAAACCGCTGCGTACTGCCGACGGGCAGCCGCATATCGGCGGCGACACGACCGATGGTACGCTGACCGCCCAGGCCCAGCATCACGATCGTTTCGGCACCCGTCGGTTCGGTCATTTCGACGACCGCATCGATCATTGTCGGCGGGGCATCATCGGCACCGAAGCGCCGTTGTGGCTCCGCGATGCACTCGGGACGGATACCCAGTACCACGCCGGTGCCCCGGTAAGGCAGGAACCGATCGGCGGCACCGGATACCGCCAGCCGGACCGCGTTGTCTCCAGTGCCGATCACAGCCTGCACCGCATCGCCGTCGCCTTCCAACCGAGCCTGCATCGTATTCATCGGCGGTGCGCCCATGAAGCGGGCGACGAAGAGGTTGGCGGGACGGTTGTAGATCGTGTCGGGATCGGCGAACTGCTGGACTTTCCCCTGGTTCATCACCGCGATGCGTGTGGCCATCGTCATCGCTTCCACCTGGTCATGGGTCACATAGACGCAGGTCGTGCCGATGCGGGCGTGCAACTGCTTGATCTCGGCACGCATCTCCACCCGCAACTGCGCGTCCAGGTTGGACAGCGGCTCATCGAACAGGAACAGCGCCGGATCGCGCACCAGCGCCCGCCCCATCGCGACGCGCTGGCGCTGGCCGCCGGAAAGCTGCGCCGGGCGGCGATCCAGCAGAGGTTCGATCTGCAGCAGGCGCGCGACGCGTTCAACCGCTTCCTTCTGGCGGGCTTTCGGCACGCCACGGCATTCCATCCCGAACGTCACATTCTGCCGCACCGTCATCGCCGGATACAGCGCGTAGGTTTGGAACACCATGGCGATGTTGCGGTTCTTCGCCGCCACGCCGTTCATCGATCGGCCGCCGATTTCAATGTCACCGGCGCTTGCCGTCTCCAGTCCGGCGATGATGCTGAGCAGAGTCGATTTGCCGCAGCCGGACGGACCGACCAGCACGGTGAATGCACCGTCCTCGATATCGAGGCTGACGTCTTTCAGCACCTCGACTGCTCCGAAGCGCTTGGAAACCTGGCGTACCGTCAATCCTGCCATGCCTGCCCCTACCGCACCGCGCCGGCGGTCAGGCCGCGCATGAAATACTTTCCGCCGAACAGGTAGACCGCCAGGGTCGGCACCGCCGCCAGCAGCACCGCCGCGCTTTGGACTCCGTACTGCGGTGTCGTCGTCACGGTGGCGCTGATGGCGATGATCGCCGCGGTGATTGGCTGCTCCGGCCCGGTCAGGAAGGTGACACCGTACAGGAACTCGTTCCAGATGCCGGTGAATTGCCAGATCGTGCAGACGATCAGGATCGGCGGCGACAACGGCAGCACGATGCGCCAGAAGATGCGGTAAAACCCCGCACCATCGATCCGAGCGGCCTTGATCAGGTCCTGCGGGATGGCGGCGTAGTAGTTGCGGCAGAACAACGTGGTAAAGCTGAGCCCCTGCACGACATGAACCAGGACCAGGCCGGCGATGGTGTTGGGCAGGCCGATGTCGCGCAGCACGATCACCCAGGGGATCAGCCGCATCTGCTCCGGCAGGAACACCCCCAGCGTCACCAGCGCGAACACCGCGGTATCACCGGGAAACCGCCATAGCGCGATCGAGAACCCCGCCACCGCCCCCAGCAACGTCGAAATGATCGTCGCCGGCACCGTCATCAGCAATGAGTTGACGATATACGGCGCGACCCCGGTGCAGCGTTCGGCAATGCAGAAATGGCTCCACGCCATGGCGTAGTTCGCCAGCGTGACGGTCTGCGGCCAGCCGATCAGCGAGCGCTGCGCCATCTCCTCATTCGGCCGCAACGAGGTCAGCACGACGATCACCAGCGGCGTCAGAAAAAACGCCGCCAAGGCCAGCAACGCCGCATAGAGAACCCAACGGCCACGGATCATGACCTGGCCCGCCAGCGTTCATGCAGCTTGTAGGGGACGATGACGACGACCAGGGCCAGCAGCATCAGCATTGCCGCCGCCGCGCCACGCCCGATCTGGCCCCGCTGAAACATGAAGTCGTAGACGACGGTGGCAGGCATGTTGGTGGCGATCCCGGGCCCTCCGCCGGTCAGCGCGCGTACCAGGTCGAAGGTCTTGATCGCCATCTGCAACAGGATGACCATCACCGCCAGCACGATCGGTCCCATGGTCGGCAGCACCACGCGGCGATAGATCCGCCACGCGCTGGCACCGTCGATCTGCGCCGCCTTGATGATCTCCGCATCGACCGAACGCAGACCGGCCAGGAACAATGCCATCGCAAACCCCGCAGCCTGCCAGGCCCCGGCGATCACCAGCGTGTAGATCGCCATGTCCCGGTCCACCAGCCAGTCGAACCGGAAGCCGGTCCAGCCCCAGCCCTGCACCAGACGCTGGATACCGATGCCGGGATTGAGCAGCCAGCTCCAGATCGTTCCTGTGACCACGAAGGACACCGCCATCGGATACAGGAAGATCGTGCGGAAGACGTTTTCCCCGCGCACCCGTTGGTCCAGCAGGATCGCCAGCAGCAGGCCCAACGCGCTGGTCAGGACGACGAAGCAGACGCCGAAGATGACGATGTTGACGTAGGCGACATGAAAATTCCGCGTCGCCATGATGGCAATATAGTTGCGCCAGCCGACATACCCGGACTCGGGCAGCAGGGTCGAGGGCGTGAACGACAGCCAGGCCGTCCACACCGTGAACGCCACGACATGCCCGGCCGACAGGATCAGCGGCGGCCAGATTGCCAGCGCCGGCGCCACAGCCTCCCAAGACCGGCGCAACCAGCCAGGCCGCATCAGCGCGCGCTGTCGATCGCGTCCGCCAGACGCTGCTGCGCCTCCTTCGGCTTCAGGTCCTTGTTGTGGACGAACTCGGTGAGCACATCGATCATCGCCGCGGTGATCTGGTTCGGCTGTGCCATGTTGTGCGCCAGGCTCAGCACCACCTGGTTTTCCTTCACTGCATCTTTCAGCCCCTGCGCGCTGCTGCGCTGCGCATCCGACCAACCCTGGCCGCTGAGGTCCGCATCGGTGCGGACCGGGATCGATCCGGTGATGTGCGAATACATCTCCTGAGTCGACAGCTCCATCACCAGCTTGGCGAACAGCAACTGGCCGGCTTGCAGATCGGGCGCCTTCTGCTTCCACAGGATGAAGGCATCCGCATTCATGATGTAGGCCGCCTTGCCGTTATCCTGCGGCGCCGGCCCGCTCATGAAATCGGCGAAGGTGAAGCCGCCGTTGATGATATTGCCCTGCGCCCAGCCGCCCATCAGCACCATGCCGAGTTCACCGCGGATGAACGGCGCCACCTGCACGCTCCAGCTCTGCGCGGCGATCGACGGGTTCATCCAGTCCGCCAGCTTGCGGGTCTGCTCGAACGCGGCCAGCACCTCCGGCCCCATCAGGGTGCCGGCGTCCAGTTGCATCACCGCCTTGCGATAGGCAGCGGGGCTGATGCCGTTCAGGGCGATCTCCCATTTCATACCGTCATCCCAACGGATACCGCCGTTGGCGAGCGGAATGATCCCTGCCGCCTGCATCTTCGCCGCCAGCGCATTGAACTCCGCCCAGGTCGCCGGCAGTTTCGTGGCACCCACCTTGTCCATCGCCTTCTTCGAGGCAAACAGCGTGTTGATCCGGTAGAGTTGCAGTGGCAGCGCGATCCAATGGCCATACGGCTTGTGCAGCGCGGCCAGTTCCGGCGCGACGAATTTCTCGTAGCCCGCCGCCGCCACGGCATCATCCAGATCGACGGTCGGCGCGATCTTCGACCAGGCCGCGATCTCTGGCCCTTTGAGCTGGGACGCCGCCGGTGGATCGCCCGACATGATCTCCGCCCGCAGCTTGTTCATCATCTCAGTGGTGAAGCCCGGTACCGGGTTATGCTGCCAGATGCCGCCATTCTGCTCGAACAGCTTCCCCAGCGCGGTGATCGCGGCCCCGTCGCTGCCCGCCGACCACTGCGAGATCACCGTCAGGCGCGGCTTCACCGTGTCGGCGCGCGCCATACCCGGCAGCGCCCACGCTGCACCCGAGGCTGCCAGAACACTTCGGCGAGACAGGTTGGCCATGGTTTCCCCCATTGACGGGCGCTTCAGCGGCACCCTCATGCGGCAAACCTAGTCAACCCTTCGACCGGCGTCATCAGGAAGATGACGCCTGGTGGGACCGAGCGGCTCAGACGTAATTGCCGGGATAGAGCAGCGGTACCAGCGAACTGACCTCCGGCAGAACGAAATCCGGCCTCGGCACGCTGGGATGCAGTTCCAGCCCGTGGCGATTGATCCAGGCGATCGTCAGACCGAGCGGCTTGCCACCGACCATGTCAGTGAATTGCGATTGTCCGGAATGCAGGATTTCTTCGCGTTGCACGCCGGCATGATCCAGCAGATACCGGAACAACGTCCCATCGGGCTTGTAGCCATGCGCCCGTTCGGCTGTGCAAACCAGATCGAACTGGCGGCCGATCGGCGTAACACCGAGCAGATCGTCGTCTATGTTTGAAACGATCGCCAGCCGGTGGTGCCGCGCCAGGGCATCCAATGCGCGCGGCACGTCCGGGTAGAGTTGAAACCGCGCATAAGCCTCGAAATAGCGCTCGATCAGCGATCCGTCGGCGCCATGCAGGCCGAAATGCGCGAAGGTCTCTTCAAGCGCGAGACGGCAGATTTCCTTGTAAGACCGATAAGGCTCGCCGTAGTGAGCGATGTTGCGCTTCTGCCAGTAGGCCCAGAATGGGCGCAGTTCCATTTCCCGCCCACCGGCATCGTCAAGGATCGAGCGGTAGGCGGCATAGGTGCCGAAATTTGTGTCGATGAGCGTGCCAAAAACGTCGAACGACAACAGTTTCGGCAGCCCCGCCGGCCACGGACCGGCATTATGGAGTGTGTTTTGCATCGGCCGATCACAGGCCCCTTTCACCGACAGAACCAGTCCGCACGGCGGCGAACCGGATTTGCAGAAATGCACCCCCTGCCGATAGCAGGCAGACCGTATCGGCTTGCAAGATCGCCTTCCGATGCCATGCTGTGATGGTCAAGCAATCCGAGGGAAGCTTTGCCGCAATGGGACGACATTCGGCTGCTTCTGGCGGTCGCCAGCCAGGGAAGCTACGCCCGAGCAGCGCGGCACACCGGGGTCAGCCTCGCCACCGTCAGCCGCCGCCTGCGTGCCCTTGAGCAATCGCTGGGTGTGGTCCTGGTGGAGCGGCGAGCCGACGGGCACCGCCTGACCCCACAGGCCCAGGCGTTGCTGCCCGCCGCCAGCCGGATGGCAGCAGCGGCGGGGGATCTGCGTGCCAGCGCCGGCCCCGGCCACGCCGAAATCCGCATCCTGGCCCGTGAATGGGAAGCGTTGTTCCTGATCAGGCACTTGCCGGCGCTAACCGCTGCGCTGCCCAACATTGAAATCGAGATCGGCTACAAGCACTGGCCTGACCTGGCCCGATGGGAAGCCGATCTGGTGCTGACCGATCACACCTCCACCGCCGCCAATGTCATCGCTCGGAAACTCGGTCGCATGGCCTTCGCGGTGTATGGCAGCCGGACCTATGTCGCGGACAAGCAACAGGCGTTTTCGCCGGACCGTTATCACGACTGCGCCTGGGTCGGCTTCACGGCCGCCCATCGTTACTTTTCCGCCGAACAATGGCTGGCACGCCAGCGTCCGGACGGCGCCCCGGCGACCCATCGGTTCGACAACGCATTCATGCTGCTGGAAGCCGTCCGCGGCGGCATCGGCCTGGGCCTGCTGCCGGTGTGGCTGGGCGAACAGGACCCGGTGCTGGTGCGCGTGTCGGAGGTCCTACCGGATCTGATCCATCAGACGAGCTACCTGATGAACGACGACCTGCGCCACGAACCCCGCCTGCGCGCCGTCGCCGATGCCATTGCCCTGCTGTTCCGCCGCGAACGGCCGAACATTGCCGGCGAGGGTCAGCTCGTCCGCCCCAACAGCTTGGACATCGGATAGCTTCCAGTCGAGCCGAACTTCCCCACGGGCGACCCGTCCTCGGTGTAGCCAGCCCGGTGGTAGAAGCCGCGCGCCGTCTCGGTGCTGAGCAGATGACATCGCGTGTTGCCCTGCTTCATCGCCTGTTGTTCTAGCCCATCGATCACCGCTCGGCTGACGCCGCGAAAGCGAGCATCCGGGGAGACGTAGTTCAGAGTGATCTCACCGGCGTCGGTGACGGATCCGACGCCAAGGATCGCAGCGTCCCCAACCGCCACCAACACCGTGTTGCCCGGCTTCGCAATCCAGGACGCAATGATCTCCGGCTGCTTGTTCGCCAGCCAGCGATCCAGGATCGCCGGGTCGTTGTGATGATCGGCAACGCAAAGCTCCACGATCGACCGCCTGAGCACGTCACAGGCAGCCGGTGCGTCCTCGATCACGGCCTGACGGATTTCCATCCGACTATCCTGTCGGAATAGAGGGTCAGCTTTCAAGTATCGTCCGCGCTATTCCGGTAGGGTCGCAGTCAGTCCCGCCAGTCGGCGCTCCAGTTCACTGACATCAGGCGCTGCTTCGGGCAGACCTTTTCGCAGCAACGCCCCTACGCGCTTGGCATTTGCCACGTCGGCTTGGAAGGCGGCACGCAACCAATCCCGATCCTTGTCGCGGCCTGCACACAGCTTGGCCACCGCGATATCGTCTGCACTCGGGCAGATCGCCACCGCACTGCCATCTGGAACATCATATTCAGTGGCTCGGGTGCGCCAGTCCGCTGGCATGATCGCGGTGCCCGGACTGACACCGTCGCCGTAATAGTGAAAAGTCCGGTGAAACATCGATCCGTGGCCGATGGTAGCGTCGATCAGATCGGAGATCGGTTCCGGGTCGGCCACACCGTCGGCATACAAATCGATTTCCGCGGTCATCATCATTGCGGCAGGGATATGCTTTGCGGTGATGATCACCGCGCCGGTTCCCACCACCACGAACCGTGTGTGATTGCTGAGAACGGCCGCGGCACGCAGAATATGATCGATGTCAGGACGCCGCAGCATCCGCTGCCTCCAGCAACGCAACCACCTCCCGCGAGGACAGGCCCTTGCCAAACACCGGACGTGTTTCACGCAGCAATTGACCACGTGGTGTGTCCTCGACCAGCGCCTCGGCAATCTCGGCCGGCGAACGCCGCAGCAAGGCTCGCCACATTTCTGCGTGGATGCGTTGATGCGGATCGGCCAACATCACCGTTTCCACGAAATCCCGGGCAGTCGCAATCAGCAGCGGGTCGTCGACGATCCGCCGCGCTACCTCACAGACCTTGAGGTAGTCGACACGGTCATGGCGGTCGCAAAAGCACGTCTTCATCATCACGCCCCCGCTGGCTGCATCAACCGGCCGGGCGCGGTGCCCGACGCAGCGGCCTAGCAATCCATATCGTCGTTCGTCCGGCGCACCAGAATCTCCCGCTTCCCGACATGGTTCGCCGTGCCGATGATGCCTTCCTTCTCCATCTGCTCGATCAGCTTGGCGGCCTTGTTATAGCCGATGTTCAGATGCCGCTGAATGAACGACGTGGACGCCTTGCCCTCACGCGCAACGATGTCGACCGCCTGATCGAACAGACTCTTGTCGCTGTCGCTCGCCCCCGCGATCCCCGACAGCATCGGATCGCCATCGCCGCCGCCGCCCGAACCCTCCATCGGTTCTGTGACATCATCCAGGTACGCCGGTTCGCCTTGCTCACGCAGGAACGCGACCACTTTCTCCACTTCATCGTCCGACACGAACGGGCCATGCACGCGGGTCACCCGCCCGCCACCCTGCATGAACAGCATGTCGCCCATACCCAGCAATTGCTCCGCCCCCTGCTCGCCCAGGATCGTCCGGCTGTCGAATTTGGAGATCACCTGGAAGCTGATCCGCGTCGGGAAGTTCGCCTTGATCGTGCCGGTGATCACGTCCACCGACGGCCGCTGAGTCGCCATGATCACGTGGATACCAGCCGCGCGCGCCATCTGCGCCAGCCGCTGCACGGCCTGCTCGATCTCCTTGCCGGCAACCATCATCAGGTCGGCCATTTCGTCCACCACCACGACGATGAACGGCAGGGGCTCCAGCGCCAGCGGCTGTTCCTCGAATGTCGGGCGGCCGGTGTCGGGGTCGAAACCGGTCTGCACCTTGCGGGTCACGACCTCGCCCTTGGCCCGAGCCTCGGCGACGCGGTCGTTGAAGCCGCCGACATTGCGTACGCCGAGCTGGCTCATCGCGCGATACCGCCGCTCCATCTCCCGCACCGTCCACTTCAGCGCGGTCACCGCCTTGGCCGGTTCGGTCACCACCGGCGCCATCAGATGCGGAATGCCCTCATAAATCGACAGTTCCAGCATCTTCGGGTCAATCAGGATCAACCGGCACTGATCCGGCGACAGCCGGTACAGCAACGACAAGATCATCGCGTTCACACCGACCGATTTGCCCGACCCGGTGGTGCCGGCGATCATCAGATGCGGCATCCTGGCCAGGTCGGCGACGATCGCCTTGCCGCTGATATCCTTGCCCAAAGCCATCGACAGCTTGCCGGCGGATTTCAGCACCTCCTCACTGGACAGGATCTCGCTCAGATAGACGGTTTCGCGCTTGCTGTTCGGCACCTCGATGCCGATCACGTTGCGGCCGGACACCGTGGCGATGCGCACCGCCGTCACCGACAGGCTGCGCGCCACGTCATCGGCCAAGCCGATGACCCTGGCGCTGCGGATGCCAGGCGCGGGCACCAGTTCATACAGCGTGACCACGGGGCCGGGCCTGATCTCGACGATCTCACCCTGCACACCGTAGTCGGACAGGACCGTCTCCAGCAGCCGGGCATTGGCTTGCAGCGATTCCTCGCTGGGGCCGGTGCTGGCGTGCGGTGGCGGTTCCTTCAGCAACGCCAGCGGCGGGAACTTCCAACCGATTTCCTGCAACGGCAGGTTTTGCTGCTCCGGCTTGCGGGACGGCGGCGCCGCCGGCTTCGCGCCACGCACCGGCGGCGCGGGGATGGCGGTCTGTTCGGCCTGGACCGCGTTGCGCGTCCTGGGTTCCTCCCGCCCGTCTTCCCGCACCACCGGGGGCACACGCAACGACGGATCGGGCGGCGCATCCGGCGCCAGTCCCGGTCCCCGGTTCACCAGGTTCACGAGCCACCCGGAGGCATCGCTGACCCCGCCCGCACCGCGCGAGATCACACCGACAGCGCCGATGCCGCCCGACACCGAGAATCGGGCCGCGACTCCGGCTGCGTGGCCGGCGCTACGCCATTCGGAGCGCGACAGACCCAGCGACAGCAGCCCCAAGACAATCGCCAGCGCGGTGCTCAACAGCCACACCGACGCGGACCCGACGATGCCGAGCAGCATGTGGCCAGCGTTCGACTCGGCGTGGAAGACGATCTGTCCGATCGAGCCGCCGATCCCGGCCATCACCGGCCATGGTGTGCCGCGCGGCATGGGCACGACCGATATGGAAGCCGCCAGCAGCGGCATGGCCGCCAGCAGCGCCGCGATCCGGCCGCCGAAGCTGCCCAGCCCGCGACGCGACGCGATGCGCCAGCACCATGTCAGCATGGCGATGCCCGGCAGCGCGCCGAACACCCCGAAACCCTGCAGCAATGCGTCGGCCAGCATCGCCCCAGCCGGCCCGGCCAGGTTGGAGACATGCCGCGTCGTGGCGGTATCCAGCGACGGATCGCGCGGATCATAGGTCGCCAGCGCCACCAGGACCGCCAGCCCCAGCAGACCCAGCAGCAACCCGCCAAATTCCGAGCTGCGCTGGGTCATCAACGCCCTAACCGCTGGTGAGGCGAACTTTCGAGATTCCATCGTCGATGATCGGGCGGCCATTTGTCCTGCCTGTGTCCTTGCGGCGTCACGCGAACTATACGCGGGAACACACTGATAAATGAAGCACGATCAGAGCAACACTTCCCAGGGCCGCCGCAAGTGGTAGAAACCGGCCATCAACGCGAAGGAGATGGTCATGACGGAACCCGCACCTCGGTTGCTGGCGAACGCGCTGCGCTTCCTGGCAATGGACTCGGTGGAGAAGGCGAATTCGGGCCACCCCGGTATGCCGATGGGCATGGCCGACATTGCCGAGGTGCTATGGCGCCACCACCTGCGCCACAACCCGGCCGATCCGAAATGGCCGGGCCGCGACCGCTTCGTGCTGTCCAACGGCCACGGGTCGATGCTGCTGTATGGGCTGCTGCACCTGACCGGCTATGACCTGCCGATGGACGAACTGAAACAGTTCCGCCAGCTCCATTCCAAGACGCCAGGCCACCCCGAATACGGCCTGACCCCCGGCATTGAAACCACCACCGGACCGCTGGGCCAAGGCCTGGCCACGGCGGTCGGCATGGCGCTGGCCGAACAGCAGCTCGCGCTGGCGTTCAACCGCGGTGATCACGCGATCGTCAACCATCGCACCTTCGTGTTCTGCGGCGACGGCTGCCTGATGGAGGGCATCTCGCACGAGGCCTGCTCCTTCGCCGGATCGATGAAGCTGGAGAAGCTGATCGTCTTCTATGACGACAACGGCATTTCCATCGACGGCCACGTGGACGGCTGGTTCAACGACGACACCCCCAAGCGCTTCGAGGCCTACGGCTGGCGGGTCATCCGCAACGTAGATGGCCTGGACAGCGAGGCGGTGGAGGTCGCTGTCGCCGAAGCGGTCACCCCTTGCGGCCGGCCGACGCTGGTCTGCTGCAAGACCATTATCGGCTACGGTGCCCCCAAACTGGCCGGCACCCACCAATCCCACGGCGCCGCGCTCGGTGCCACCGAAGTCGCCGCAACCCGAGCGGCGCTTGAGTGGCCGTATCCGCCGTTCGAGGTGCCCGCGGATATTCGCACCGCCTGGAATGCCCACGAAGCCGGCGCCGCCAGGCAGGCCGAGTGGCAGAAAATGTTCGACGCCTACGCCGCTGCCTTCCCCGCCGAGGCGGCGGAGTTCAAGCGTCGCGTCTCCGGCGCCCTGCCGGCGGATTTCGCCGCGAAAGCGGACGGCGTGATCGCCGAGGCCGCCGCCGTGACGGATCCTATCGCCACCCGCAAGACGTCACAGAACGCGATCCAGGCATTCGCCGCGTTCCTGCCGGAGTTCTTCGGCGGATCGGCCGACCTGACCGGATCGAACCTGACCAACTGGAAGGGCTGCATCACCATCGATCACGGCAAGGCCGGCAACTACCTGCATTACGGCGTGCGGGAATTCGGCATGTGCGCGATGTTGAGCGGCATCGCCCTGCACGGCGGCTACATCCCGTTCGGCGGCACGTTCGTAACGTTCTCCGACTACGCCCGCAACGCGATCCGGCTGGCGGCGCTGATGGGCATCCGCTCGATCTACGTGCTGACCCACGACAGTATCGGCCTGGGCGAGGATGGCCCGACCCATCAACCGATCGAGCACGCTGCCTCCCTACGGCTGATCCCTGGCCTGGATGTCTGGCGCCCGTGCGACATGCTGGAAACCGCCGCGGCATGGCGTTACGCACTGGAACGGCAGCACGGGCCGAGTGTGTTGCTGCTGACCCGGCAGAATCTGCCCCAACATAGCGGCGGCGTGGATCGTGCCGCCCTGGTGGCTCGGGGTGGCTACGTGCTGTCGGACGTGGACGGCACGCCTGACGTCGTGCTGATCGCCACCGGTTCGGAGGTCGGCATCACTACCGGCGCCCGCGACCTGCTGGCCGCGCGCGGCGTCAAAGCCCGCGTCGTTTCGATGCCGTGTTCCGATTTGTTCGACCGGCAGGACAAGGCCTGGCGGGATTCGGTGCTGCCGCCCGGCATCCGCCGCGTGGCGGTGGAGGCTGGAAGCACGACCGGCTGGTACAAATATGTCGGTCTTGAGGGCGCGGTCGTCGGCATCGACCGGTTCGGCGAGTCGGCACAAGGCCCGGCGGTAATGAAGTATTTCGGCTTCACCGCGGAGCATGTGGCGGAGGTCGTTGGGTAGACGAACGACGAGGCCTGATGCCCGAATAGGTAAACGGGCATCAGGCACAGTCGTTTACCTTGTGTCATGACCGGGCTTGGCCCGGTCACCCACGACTTCAAACCGGGTAGCCCCTTAACGAAGCCACCGCCGTCATAACCCCACGCAATTCCGCCAATCCCCGCAGACGCCCGATCAGCGGATAGCCGGGATGGGTCTTCCGCTGCCCATCATCCAGCAGTTCATGCCCATGATCCGGACGGAACGGAATGCGCCAGTCGGCGTCCCCGTTTTCCCGCCGGCGTCCCTGCTCCGCCAGGATCGCGGTCACCACCGCGACCATATCGACGTCCCCACCCAGATGAGTCGCTTCCTCGAACGACCCATCCGCGTCCTTGGTCACGTTCCGCAGGTGGACGAAATGCGTCCGCCCCGCAAACCGCCGGGCGATCGCCGGCAGATCATTCGTCGGCCCTGCCCCCAGAGAGCCGGTACACAGCGTCAACCCATTCTCATGCACATCCACGGCGTCGAGCAGGAACGCGATATCGTCCTCATTCGACACCACGCGCGGCAGGCCGAATAGCGGGCGCGGTGGATCGTCGGGATGGACGCATAGCCGGACACCGACCTCGGCGGCGGTCGGGATCACGGCTCGCAGGAAATCCGCCAGCCTGGCGCGCAGATCGTCACGGGTGATACCGCGATAGGCGTCCAGCACGCGGCGCAGGCCAGGCACATCATAACGCTGATATGACCCCGGCAACCCAGCCATGATGGTGGCCAGCAGCGCGTCCTTGGTCGACTCCGATGCCGCGTCGAACCAGGCACGCGCACGAGCCAGTACCTCCGGCTTATGTTCAGCCTCCGCCCCCGGCCGTTGCAGCATAAAGCAGTCGAACGCCGCGTGTTCGTGGGCGTTGAACCGCAGCGCCGTGCCGCCACCCGGCAGCGGCACGGCCAGTTGCGTCCGAGTCCAGTCCAGCACCGGCATGAAATTGTAGCAGACGCAGTCCACACCTTGCGCCGCAAGATTACGCAACGACTCGCGATAGTTCGCGAACAGCGGTTCCAGGTCGCCGTCTCCCAGCTTGATCGCCTCGGAGACCGGCAAGCTTTCGACGACGCTCCACCGCAGTCCGGCGGCCTCTATCATCGCCTTGCGTTCAGCAATGGCCTCCTGCGACCAGACGACGCCATAGGGGATGTCGTGCAGAGCGGTGACGATGCCCGTCGCCCCGGTCTGGCGAATTTCGTGAAGCTGGACCGCATCGGCCGGCCCGAACCAGCGCCATGTCTGTTCCATTTTCGTCCCCCTACTGTGCCACCACTTGAGCGCCATACTGGCGCAGGCGGCGATAAGCCTCGGTCACCGGCCCGACGAAGGCCGGATCGGCCGGCAAATCGGTGCCGAAGATCTCCGTCACGGCCAGAACACGTGTCACCGCGTCGTCGCCACCAGCCAGCGCACGCAACCGGACCGCGAGCGGATCGCGCACATCGATCGGCTGCCCTTTTTCATCGACGCCGCCGACGTAACGAATCCATGCGGCGACCGAAAGCGCCAGTGACGGGATCGGCAGACCCGCGGCCAACCGCTCGCGAATAGTGCCCAGCAACCGCTGCGGCAGTTTCTGCGAGCCATCCATCGCGATTTGCCACGTCCGGTGCCGCACCGTCGGATTGGCAAACCGCATCAACAAATCCTCGATATAGCGCCGAAGATCGGTATCCGGCGGTGATGGCACCATGGGAAGGATTTCATCCCACAACCGCCGCACGAAACCGTTCAGCACCGGATCGGACACCGCATCGAAAATTGTCTCACACCCGGCGAGATAGCCGAGATATGCTAGCGCCGAATGCGCCCCATTCAACAGCCGCAGTTTCATATGCTCGAACGGCGCTACATCCGCGACGATCTGCGCCCCGGCCTTCTCCCACGCCGGCCGTTCAGCACCCTCGAACCGATCCTCAATGACCCATTGCCGGAACGGTTCGTGCGACACCGGCGCCGCGTCCGTAAGCCCGATCGCGGCACGCGCGTCCTTCACATCGGCCGGAGTCATCTCGGGGACGATCCGATCAACCATGGTGGCTGGAAACGCAACGTTCATCGCGATCCAGTCCGCCAGCGCGGTATCGCGCAGCGCCGCGAAGTCCCGCACCAGCCCGGCCAAAAGGCGCCCGTTCGCGGGCAGATTATCACACGTCACCACAGCAAACGGTTTCAGCCCAGCCGTCCGTCGAACCGCCAGTCCCGCCACGATGAAGCCGACAGCGGAACGCGGAGCATCCGGATGCGCCAGATCATGCACGATATCAGGATGCGCGGGGTCCAGCCGCCCGGTCGCCGGGTTGTGACAGTACCCTTTCTCGGTCACCGTCAGCGAAACAACGGACGCCGCCGCCATGGCCGCAATGACCGCCCCCGGATCCTCGGGCGCCACCAACACGGACAACACCGAACCGATCACCCTGGCCCGCGTGCCGCTGCCATCACGTTCCATCACCGTATAGAGGCCGTCCTGCGACGCCAACCGGTCCCGCTGGTCGGGCCGTTGCAGACTGACCCCGACGATGCCCCAATCACCTCCGGCATCCTCGGTATACACCGCTCCATGTGCTCTGAAAAAAGCCCCCAGCCCCAGATGTACGATCCGCGGCCGCAACACCGCCCGATCGTACCCAGGCTTGGCAACCGCAACGCGAGACAGCGTCGCATTGGAAAGACGGTCGTTCATCCGTGCCACCCCAAATGACCCAGGAAATCGCGAGTCCGAGCGACCGTCGGTGCATCGAAAATCTGCGCCGGCGGGCCTTCCTCGACGATCGCTCCCCGCTCGAACAACACCACGCGGTTAGCTACCCGGCGCGCGAAACTCATTTCATGGGTAACGACAACCATCGTCATGCCCTCATCCGCCAGGCGCTTCATCACGTTCAGCACTTCCCCCACCGTTTCGGGATCGAGAGCAGAGGTCGGTTCATCGAACAGCATCACCTCGGGCTGCATCGCCAGCGCCCTGGCGATGGCCACACGCTGCTGCTGGCCACCGGACAAACTCGCCGGATGGCTCTCGGCTTTTTCCGACAAGCCGACCTTTTCCAGCAGCACCTCCGCCCGCTGTCGCGCTTCATCCCGAGACAGACGCAGCACCGTCACCGGACCCATCATGACATTGGCGATGACGGTCCGGTGCGGGAACAACTCGAAGCTTTGAAACACCATGCCCATGCGCCGGCGCACATCCCGCATGCCGGTCTCGGAACGTGGCAGCACCACGCCATCCAGGCTGATTTCGCCACCATCCAGCTTTTCCAACCCGTTGGTGCAACGAAGCAGCGTCGACTTGCCGGACCCCGAAGGTCCGATCAAGCACACGACTTCACCTTTATGCACGCGGATCGAAACGCCGTTCAACGCGACGAAGCTGCCAAAATTCTTGCGCACATCACGGTAATCGAGAACCACGGCTTCGTTCATTCGGACACTCCGTACCGCCGGTGGATCCAATCGACAAGCTTGGCCTGAGGATAACCCAGCAGCCAGTAAATCACCGCCATCGCCGTCAACATTTCCAGGATGCGGAAGGTCTGCGACCGGATCTGCAACGACACATAGGCCAGTTCGCTCACCCCGATGACCGATACCAGCGACGTGTCCTTGAACAGCGACACCCAGGTGCTGGCCAGCACCGGCAGCACGCGCCGGACCGCCTGCGGCAACACGACTTCCCGCATCACCTGCCACCGGCTCATGCCTAGCGCTAATGCCGCCTCGGACTGCCCCCGCCTGATCGAAACGATCCCGGCTCTGAATGTTTCCGCGTTGTAGGCGGACACGTTCAGGCTCAGCGCCGCCAGCCCCGTGGCGAACGCCGAGAATTCCACCCCGATCGCCACCGGCATCACATAAAACGCCCAGTATACCAGCAGGATCAGTGGGGTATTGCGAAAGAACTCCACGAAGCAGGCACTGGCGGCGGATACCGGACGCAACGGCGACAGGCGCATCAGCGCCAGCACGATCCCGCCGGAAATGGCGATCAGCATAGTGGCCACGGCCAACAGCACCGTCATCGCCACGCCGTCTGCCAGCTCGGCGCGATGCTGCCAGATGATGCCCCAATCGAAGCTCATGATCGGCCCAGATGCGCGACGCGGCGATACAGCATGTCCACCGCCCGGGTCGCGGGAAACAAAATAACAAAATAAACGACCATCGCCGTGGTGAAGACCTCGACAGGCCGGAAACTCTGCCCGGCCAATGTCTGCGATCGCTCCATATACTCCGGCACAGCAATCGTCGCGGCGATGGCACTGTCCTTGATGGCAACCGAGACAATGGAACCCAGCGCCGGCAACATCCGGATGACCGCCTGAGGCAATACCACCTTGCCCACCACCTGCACGCCCGACATACCCAACGCCAATGCCGCCCGCACCTGCCCCGGCCGGATCGACTTGATACCGGCCCGCAGGATTTCCGCGACATAGGCGGCCACATGCAAGGTCAGCGCCGCCCAGGCCGCCCAGAACGACGGCAACGAGACGCCGGCCACCAGCGGGAAGGCGAAATACATCCACACCAGCACCACCAGCACCGGAATGGCTCGCATGGAATCGATGTAGAACGTCAGCACCCGGCTGACCCAGACCGGCCCATAAACCCGAGCGAAACCAACGGCCGCCCCCAGCAGCAGGCTCGACACGACAGTCAGTGCCGACAGCCCCAGCGTGATGCCCAGCCCGCCAGCCAGATAGCGCCAGCTATCCAGCAGCGGGCTGAAATCCAGGTCGCCCAACATCGTTTATTGCAACGTCGTGGCCACGCGCTGCTCATCCGCCGCCAGTTGCGGCTGTATCGTCTTTTCGACCGCACGCAACCAGTCCAGGAACACCGGCTGGTTCTTGTCCAGCGCCAGACCCACCGGCTGTGCTTTCTCCGTGCTGTCCTGGCAGTTGTTCTCACGCGGCAGCGCTGCCAGTCCCTTCACCTTGCGAGCCATCGCGACATACGGGATCCGGTTGATCGGCGCCGCATCGGCACGATGCGCCATTACATCCTCCAGCGGCGCCGTCGCGCCGGAGTTGGTCACACCACGCAATTTCGCCAGCGGAAAACGCTGCTTCACCCAGCCTTCCTCGGCCGCGCCGACGAAATAGGCAATGGTGATATCCGGCTTGTTCAGATCGTCCACCGTCTTCGCCGCGGCGAATTTCGGGTTGGACGCCAATCCGAACAGGCAGACGCTGGTGTTGGAATAGATGACGAAGTCCACGACCTTGACGCGTTCCGGCGTCTCGGCCAGCGCGGTAATGCTGAGATCGACCTGGTTCGCCGCCAGCACCGGGATTTTCGTTTCATGCGATACCAGAACCGGCTCTAACCTGACCTTCAGCAGCTTCGCGTATTCCGTGGCGAGCAGCCAGGCCGGGCCGGACCAATGGTCGCCGGCACCGCTGGTGTTCTCCACCAGCCAGGGCGCGTTGGCCAGCACGCCGACACGCAGCACGCCGGCCTTGCGGATGGCATCGATACGGGGACTGGCGCCCGGTGCGGGCGGTTCCTGCGCGACGGCCGCGCCTCCCAAAGCGAATATCATCGCGAAACAAACAAACCAGCGAGTCATAACGTTTCCTTCCCATATCCAAGCGCTTCAGCGCGCCGTTGTATCCAGTCCAAGCGTATCGATCGTTGCGAATACCTCACGCAGATGCACCCGCAGCGCCGTCTCGGCACGATCGGGATCGCCCTGCCCCAACGCGTCCAGGATCGCTCGATGCTGCCCGATCAGCCGAGGAATCTGGTCCGCCATCGGCAGGCTGAGCCGCCGCACGCGGTCCATATGCATCTTGCTCTGCTGGATCAGCCGCCACACACCCGGCCGGCCGGCGATCCGGCAGAACGTGGCGTGCAGATCCTCGTCCAGGTCGTAGAAGCGGTCTGGCTCGTCGCAGGCTTCGTCCTGCTGTTCCAGCAGGCGGCGGATATCGCCCAGGCCGTGGCGATCGACGCGGGCCGCGACCTGCCGGATGATGCCGCATTCCAGGTGCTCGCGGATGAACTGCGCCTCCCGCACCCGCTCGATATCGATAGCCGAAACAAAACTGCCGGATTGCGGCTGCAGATGGATCAAGCCTTCACGAGCCAGCAGCAACAGCGCCTCTCGCAGCGGCGTACGGCCGATCCCAAGCTGGTCGGTCAGGTCCGGTTCGGACAGGCGCGTGGCGGGCGCCAGTTCGCCACGCACGATCATCCGCCGCAGCGCGTCGTACGCCTGGTCCGACAGTTTCACGCGGCGTTCGGCAATGCCTGACATCACGCTCACATACTAATATATTAATTTCTGGTCAATGCCCCACGCTTGTCCCATCCCCCGCTTCCCTTAAGCTGTCGTGACCAAGGGAGACGTCCATGCGCATTGAGATCATCTGCACCGGCGACGAGGTGCTGACCGGGAAGATCACCAACACCAACTTCTCCTACATGGCGCAGAAGCTGGAGGACGTCGGCCTGTCCGTGTACGCGGAAACCACCGTCGGCGACGACCGCGAATCCTTGCTCGCCGCTTTCAAGCTGGCCTCGACCCGGGCGGATGCGGTGATCGTGAACGGTGGCCTTGGCCCAACCGTGGACGATCTGTCGCAGGAAATCGCCGCCCAGGCCGCCGGCGTCGAACTGGTTCTGCACCAGGAATGGCTGACCCGGATGGAGGAATTCTTCACCCGCCGCATGCGCACCATGCCGCCCAACAACGTCAAGCAGGCGATGCTGCCCGCCACGGCGGAGATGATCGACAACCCGATCGGAACCGCCTGCGGCTTCGCCCTGGACATCGGAAAGGCCCGCTTCTTCTTCACCCCCGGCGTCCCCCGCGAATTGCGCCGGATGTTGGAAGAACAAGTGATTCCCCGCATCCTGGCCCGAGCCGGCGCGCCGACAGCGATCTACCTGAAGCGCTTCCACTCCTACGGCATCGGCGAATCGCATGCGGACCAATTGCTGAACGGGCTGGAAGCGCTGGACCCGAACGGCGGCGTCAAACTGGGATTCCGAGCGCACTACCCGCAGCTTGAAACCAAGTTGACGGTGCGCGGCACCGACATGGATGATGTCCACCGCAAGCTGGCCCCCGTCACCGCCGAGGTCAGGAAGCGCCTCGGCAACTTCATCATGGCGGAGGACGACCAGACGCTGGAAGGCGTCACCCTGGCCGCCCTGACCGCCGAATCCGCCACCCTGACGCTGGTAGAGACCTTCACCGCCGGCCAGATCGCCGCCCGCATCGCCCATCTGCCCGGCGCGGAAAAGGTTTTTCGGCACGGCACCGTGGTGCGCCATCTGGACACCCTGTTCGGCGTCGCGCTTCCCCCGGAGCTCGACCAGGACACCACCGAAGCCGTCGCCAAAGCCGCCCGCGAACAGACCGGCGCCACCCACGCCTTGGTGGTGCTGATCGAGTTGGACGACGGCGCGGACCGCATCGACTTCGGTGGCACCATCTGGATCGGCATCGCCACGGCCGACCGGATGGAATTCCGCCGCTCCCGCATCCTGGGCGGCCGCGAATGGGTCCGATTGGGCGCGGTCGAATTGGCCCTCGATTGCCTGCGCCGGTTCCTGCAAGGCTTGCCCGTGGTCGAACGCATCGACTTCGAGAAGACCTGAGGTCCAACTGGACACACCATGATCCGCCGAGAAATCGACTCCCCCTACGCCTGGTTCCGCCTGGTGTTGTCCGTGGTCCTGTCCGCCATCGGCGGCGTCGGCATGTGGTCCGTCGTGGTCGCGCTGCCCGCCGTCCAGGCCGACTTCCATGCGGATCGCGGCGCCGCCACCCTGCCCTTCACCCTGACCATGATCGGTTTCGGCGTCGGCGGGGTAATCATGGGTAAGCTGGCGGACCGACGCGGCATCGTCCTGCCGCTGATGATCGGTGCAGCCGCGCTAGGCGCCGGCTTCATCCTGGCTTCGCTCTCCACCGGTCTGGTCTCGTTCGCCGCCGCCTACATGCTGATCGGCACTTTCGGCACCGCCGCGACCTTCGTGCCGCTGATGGCCAATATCTCCTTTTGGTTTGAAAAGCGCCGAGGCATCGCCGTCGCGCTGTGCGCCTCCGGCAACTATCTGTCCGGCGCGATCTGGCCGACGCTGATCGAGTCGATGATCCAGGCCCATGGCTGGCGTACCGCGCATTTGGTGATCGGCATCGCCTGCCTGATGGCAATGCCGCCGCTGGCGCTGTTGCTACGCAGCCGTCCGCCGGTGCGTGCCGCGGGGGCTCCGATTCCTGCCATGTCCCGCCATCGGATCGCGCTGCCGCCGCGTGCCCTGCAAATTCTGCTGATGGTGGCCGGGGTCGCCTGCTGCGTGGCGATGTCGATGCCGCAGGTCCACATCGTCGCGTATTGCGGCGACCTGGGCTACGGTGCGGCCTCGGGCGCTCGTATGCTGTCCCTGATGCTGACGTTCGGCATCGTCAGCCGGATCAGTTCCGGCTTCCTCGCCGACCATCTCGGTGGGTTGGCGACGCTGCTGATCGGATCGCTCGCGCAGATGGTCGCCCTGACGCTGTATCTGATGATGGACGGGCTGACCTCGCTCTACGTCATCTCTGCCCTGTTCGGCCTGTTCCAAGGCGGACTCGTCCCCAGCTATGCCATCATCGTGCGCGAGAACTTCCCCGCGCAGGAAGCGGGCGGACGGGTCGGGCTGATCCTGATGATGACCCTGCTGGGCATGGCATTGGGCGGCTGGATGTCCGGGGTGATCTACGACCTGACCGGGTCCTACCGAGCGGCCTTCGCCAACGGAGTCGCCTGGAACGCGCTGAACTTCCTGATCGCGCTGTTCCTGTTCTTTCGCTCTCCGTCTAGCGCACCCCGCTTGGCCATAGCACCACACGCAGGGTCTGCAGCAGGATGACGAAGTCGAACAGGATGGAGAAATTCTTCACGTAATACAGGTCGTAGCTCAGCTTTGACCGAGCATCGTCGATCGATGCGCCATAGGGATAATTGATCTGCGCCCAACCGGTCAGGCCGGCCTTCACCATGTGCCGCTCATTGTACAGCGGGATCTTCTCCGCCAGTTCCTTCACGAACATCGGCCGTTCCGGCCGCGGCCCGACGAACGACATCTCCCCGCGCAGGATGTTGACCAACTGCGGCAATTCGTCGATGCGCGCTCTGCGCAGAAAGTTGCCGACCTTCGTGATGCGATTGTCCTTCTTTTCCGCCCACACCGCACCGTTGGCCTCGGCGTTCACCCGCATGGTGCGCAGCTTCAGGATCAGGAACACCCTGCCATCCACCGTCACCCGTTCCTGCCGATACAGCACTGGACCCGGGCCTTCCCACCGTATCGCTATCATTCCCATCACGATCAACGGCATGGTCAGCAACAGCATGACCGAACTGACCGCCAGATCGAAGACGCGCTTCAGGAAGCGATCGAGGGCACCGAAGGTGAACCCGTCGCTGTACACCAGCCAGCCCAGTTCCATGCGCTTCAGGTCGACCCGGCGGATCTCCCGCTCCACGAAACTGAGGTACTGGATGACCGGGAAACCGGCCTTCTTGCATTCCAGCAGCCGCTCCAAGTTCATGCCGCGGCGTTCATCGGGTGCGACGATGATCAGATCCGCGTCCGTCCGGGTGGCGACCGCGGCAACATTGAAATCCGGCGGACACAAGATCCGGTCTGGCCGTTCCGCCAGCAGGCGTGGATCGACCACCTCCTCCACCGCATACACCAGCGTCACGTCATCGTGCAGGCTGCTGCCTTCCCGCCCCAGCATCAGCAGCAGGTCCCAGGCACGCTGACCAGCCCCGACAACCAGCAGGCGGCGCCGCAAAACGCGGGTGCGGACTAGAAAGTCGATGACGAGGCGAGCCAGGAACGCGCAGAACGTGAATGTGACGACCGCCAGGCCGAACAGCATCGCCTGGTCGCGTCCGCCCGGCATGACAGTGGACCGCAGCAGCAGCGGCTGGATCAGCGAAACCACGATCGCCACCACCGCCCCCATACCGACGACAAGTGGCACGCGGGTCAGTGATCGCCCAGCCTCCAGGATCGCATCCCGCCGGTACAGCCCCATCGCAAACAGCAGCAGCAGGTCGAAAACCGGATAACCGAGGCCCCGGGAATCCGTCGGCAACACGAACAAGGACAGCGCATCCGGCCGGGACAGCCACAGCACCAACGGCCAAACCAACAGAAGCAGCAAGGCATCCAGCCCAAACAGCACCGACCCGGTGGTCGTCTTGGAGAATCTCAGCATCCTGATCCCGGTCCTGAAGCCGCTGGTACGCTGCTCCCTGCGGGCGTTCTACAACCCGAACGCGAGAGTTGGTAACAAAATTACCAATCGGAAACCCAATCCGGCCAGATATGAGCTTGTGGCGTATTGTTACGCCCAGCGCACGGACCATTGGGATATAGCCCCCTCGACGCCGAGGCCTCGACGCGCCATGTATTGGGGCGAGGAGTTCACCTTATGTCCCAAGCCCTTCTCCGCCCGTCGCCCGTTCTGTTCATGCCGCAGAAGCAAGCCGCCAAGCCACTGACAAGGCGGCTGAAGGTCGTGTCCCAATACGAACCGGCCGGCGACCAGCCGGCCGCGATCACCGAACTCGTGCGCGGCGTCAACGCCGAAGACCGCGATCAGGTCCTGCTGGGGGTCACCGGGTCCGGCAAGACCTTCACGATGGCCAAGGTGATCGAGGCGGTGCAGAAGCCGACCCTGGTGCTGGCGCCGAACAAGACCCTGGCCGCCCAGCTCTATGGCGAAATGAAAAGCTTCTTCCCGGACAATGCGGTGGAATATTTCGTCAGCTACTACGACTATTATCAGCCCGAGGCCTACGTCCCTCGCACCGACACCTATATCGAAAAAGACGCCCAGATCAACGAGCAGATCGACCGCATGCGCCACGCCGCCACCCAGGCGCTGCTGGAACGCAATGATGTGATTGTGGTCGCTTCCGTCTCCTGCATCTACGGTATCGGATCGGTCGAGACCTACTCGAAAATGGTAGCGAAGCTGGAAGTCGGCGGCCGCATCGACCGCGACAAGCTGGCCAAGGCCCTGGTCGACCTGCAATACCGCCGTAACGACACCGCCTTCGTGCGCGGGTCGTTCCGGTTACGCGGTGAAATCGTCGATATCTTCCCCAGCCACTACGAAGACCGCGCCTGGCGGGTCAGCCTGTTCGGCGACGACATCGAATCCATCCACGAATTCGACCCGCTCACCGGCGAGAAAACCACCGACCTGAACGAAATCACCGTCTATGCGAACAGCCACTACGTAACGCCAAGGCCGACGCTTGCACAGGCGATCCAGGACATCAAGATCGAACTGAAAGAACGCCTCGCCGAACTGAACGCGCAAGGCAAACTGCTGGAGGTTCAGCGCCTTGAACAGCGCACCACCTTCGACATCGAAATGATGGAGACGACGGGATCCTGCGCCGGCATCGAAAACTATTCCCGCTATCTGACCGGCCGAGAACCCGGCGATCCGCCGCCGACCCTGTTCGAATATCTGCCGGAGAACGCCTTTCTGATCGTCGACGAGAGCCACGTCACGGTGCCGCAGATCGGCGGGATGTTCCGCGGCGACTTCAACCGCAAGACGGTGCTTTCGGAGTTCGGCTTCCGTCTGCCGTCCTGCGTCGACAACCGGCCACTGAAATTCGAGGAATGGGAACGTTTCCGTCCGCTCACGGTCTTCGTTTCGGCGACGCCCGGCCCGTGGGAGATGGAGCGCACCGCGGGCGTGTTCGCCGAACAGGTGATCCGCCCGACCGGACTGATCGACCCAATCACCGAGGTGCGCCCGGTGGAACACCAGGTTGACGACCTGTTGCACGAATGCAAGGCAGCAGCCGCCGCCGGTGGTCGCGTCCTAGTCACCACCCTGACGAAGCGGATGGCCGAGGAACTGACCGACTACATGACCGAACAGGGTGTGAAGGTGCGATACCTGCACTCCGACATCGATACGCTGGAGCGGATCGAGATCATCCGCGACCTGCGCCTCGGCGTGTTCGACGTGCTGATCGGCATCAATCTGTTGCGCGAAGGACTCGATATTCCCGAATGCGCCCTGGTCGCGATTCTCGATGCGGACAAGGAAGGTTTCCTCCGTTCCCAAACCTCCCTCATCCAGACGATAGGCCGAGCCGCTCGGAATGTTGACGGCCGGGTGCTGTTATACGCTGACACGATGACACGGTCGTTGCGCGCAGCTATCGAAGAGACGGACCGGCGCCGCAACAAGCAGCGACGCTGGAATGAGGCCAACGGAATCACCCCGGTTTCGATCCGCAGGCAGATCGGCAATGTGCTGGAGAGCGTGTTCGAGCAGGACTACGTCACCGTCGCGCCGGTCAAGGACTCCGACGCGGCGGAATTCGTCGGCAAGAACCTGAAAGCATCGATCGCCGACCTGGAGAAGCGCATGCGTGCCGCCGCCTCCAACCTGGAGTTCGAGCAAGCCGCCCGCTTCCGCGACGAAATCAAGCGCCTGGAGGCACTGGAACTGGGCCTGCCAGCCCCGCCGATGGCCAGCGCATTGTTGCGCCCGAAACGAGGCCAGACGCCGGAACCGATGGGACCAGGCGGCGGCGGTTATGATCCGTCAAAGCGCCGAGGCCCGATGAAGCGGCGCAGGGGCCCCTAGGGACAAGCTACCTCCGGGCGTTGACCTTGCATCACGGCCCGGTCACCCACGACTTCGACCAAACGACCCCAAACCGTCGACACAATCCATGGCTACGCCTCACACCGGAAACCGCTCCCGATACACATGCGGCGGCACCGCCAGGATACGCATGAAACTACGCCGCATGGTCTCCTCCGACCCGAACCCGCAATCCCGGGCAATGCGCTTCACCGGCAATCCGGTTGCCCCCAGCGCCTGACGCGCCGCCTCCACCCGCACCCGCTCAACCGCGCGCGCCGGCGTTATCCCCGTCACCTGCCGATAATGCCGCAAGAAACTGCGCTCGCTCATGCCCACCTGCTCCGCCAACGCTGGCACCGCCAGATTACCGCGCAGATTTCGTTTCATCCAATCATGCAGCCCATCGAATGTCGCGTCCCGACCCGCCAGCGCCAGCCCGGCACTGAACTGGGCCTGCCCGCCCGGCCGCTTGGCGAAAACCACCAGATGCCGAGCCACCGTCGTCGCCACCACGCGGCCCAGATCGGCCTCCACCAGCGCCAACGCCATGTCGATCCCCGCCGTCACCCCGGCCGAGGTCCAGATCGCCCCGTCATTCACGTAGATAGGATCGTCCTCCACCCGCACCGCCGGAAATTCCGCCGCCAGTTCGGCGCAGCGAGACCAATGCGTCGTCGCCCGCCGCCCATCCAGCAACCCGGTCGCGGCCAGCAGAAACGCACCCGAACACACCGACGTCACCCGCCGCGCAACATCCGCTCGGCATCGGATCCATTCCACCAGGGCCCGGTCGCGGCGTGTGGCATTCACGCCCATGCCACCCGCAATAATCAGTGTATCCAGCGCCACATCCGGCATCGGCAAAGCCTCTGCTACCAGCGCCAACCCGGACGAGGACGCAATCAGCCCTGGAACCGCCGCCACCACCGTCAGCGCATACGGCGGCGACTGACCCGCTTCGGTGAACAGCCGATTGGCACTGGCAAAAACCTGGAACGGCCCGGTCACGTCCAGAAGTTGCACGTCCGGAAAAGCCAGAAACTCGACCCGGCGCGGATTTGGCGGAATTTGCATGAAATTTGGCATTTCCGCCAAACTCTGCCATGCGAGAATCCATTTGTCCACCAACAGGAGACCAGGATGACCCAGTACCGCATCGGCCTGCTGGCCTTTCCGGCAATGACCCAGCTAGACCTGACCGGCCCGCTGCAGGTGTTCGCCGGTCTTCCGAACGCCGAAACCCACGTACTGTGGAAGACGCTCGATCCGATCAAGACCCACGGCGGCTTGACGCTGGTGCCCGACACCACGCTGGCAGACTGCCCGCAGCTCGACGTGATCTGCGTGCCCGGCGGTACCGGCGTGCTGGATCTGATGGACGATCCCGAGGTTCTATCCTTCCTCCGCACACAGGCAACCGAGGCCACATTCGTCGGCTCGATCTGTACCGGAGCGTTGGTGCTGGGCGCCGCGGGGCTGCTGCGAGGCAAAAAGGCCACGACACACTGGGCCTGGACGGACCTTCTGGTACCGCTGGGCGCGATCCCCTCCGAGGGCCGCGTAGTGCGCGACGGCAAGTTCATGACTGGCGGCGGCGTCACCGCCGGGATCGACTTCGCACTGACCATGGTCGCCGAACTCGCCGGCCAGGACATCGCGGAAAGCATCCAGCTCGGTATCGAATACGCCCCCGCACCGCCATTCGAGTCCGGCAGCCCCGACACCGCACGTCCGGAAATCCTGGCCGCCGTCCGGACCCGGATGACCAGCACGCGCGTGGAACGGGAAGCGCGAGTCGCCAAAGTGGCCGCGGCAATGGCATAATCGCAAACCCGGTCCGGAGCGGCCCTCCCCCCGCTTCGGACCGGGCAGCACTATCGCCTCATGGCCGAGGAAAGCGCCCGCTAAACCCCGCGCCGGGTCCGCAACGCCGCCGCCAACGTCCCATCATCCAGCACGTCCAGCGCCCCGCCCATCGGCACCCCTTGCCCAACCCGGGTCACGACAACACCGGTCGGCCGAAGCTGATCGGTCAGCCAATGCGCCGTAGCCGCGCCATCGACCGTCGATCCCAGCGCCAGGATCACCTCGGCCACATCCCCCTCGGCGATCCGGTTCAGCAACCCCGGAACCGTCAGATCCTCCGGCCCGATGCCCGACAGGGCGGACAGCGTGCCGCCCAGCACATGATACAACCCGTGATGCACACGCGCACGTTCCAGCGCCCACAGATCGCCGACGCCCTCCACGACACAGATGATGGAACGGTCGCGCTGTTCATCGGTGCAGATCGAGCATGGGTCCTGGCTGTCGATATTCCCGCAATCGGCACAAGGCCGCACCGCGCGGGCGGCTTCGGTCAGCGCGACGGCCAGCGGCAGCATCCGCGCCTCCGGCTGTTGCAACATCTTCAGCGCCGCCCGCCGGGCACTGCGAGGACCCAGGCCCGGCAGTTTGGACAACAAACCAATCAGCCGATCGACTTCAGGGCCGCCCACACCATTCGCCCTCTCTCGTCATGGCCGGGCCTGTCCCGGCCATCTTCTCACCGGCGGACGAAGCGCGGATGGCCGGGACACGCCCGACCATGACGGTGAGCGCGATGCTCCTCAAAACGGCAGCTTCATCCCGGGCGGAAGCTGCAACCCACCCGTCACCTTCTGCATCTCCTCGGCCGATGCAGCCTCGATCTTCGCCCTGGCGTCACGATGCGCCGCGGCAATCAGGTCTTCCAGCATCTCGGTGTCCACCGGATCGATCAGCTTGGGATCGATTTTGATCCTCCGCAGATCGTTCTTCCCGTTTAACGTCACCTTGACCAGTCCGGCACCCGCCTCGCCGGTGATCTCCAAAGCCTGCAACCTGGTCTGCATCTCCTCCATCTTGGATTGCATCTGCTGTGCCTGTTTCATTAGGCCGGCGAGGTTCTTCATAGGTCGATCTCCATCGGCTCTTCGTCGAAATATTCTGCATCTGGCGGCGCGAAGTCCGGCATATCGGGCACATCCGGCACCGAGGCGGGCAGCCCGTACGCATCCGCGGTCTTGTCGTGCACCGTGTCGATACGCGCGCCCGGAAACGCCGCCATGATCGCCCGCACCAACGGATGATCCGCTGCCGCCGTCTTCCGTGCCGTATCTGCCGCACTGCCCTGTTCGGCAATCGTCGTCTCGCCGGCATCGCGAGACACCGCGATCGTCCAGCGCGTCCCCGTCGCATCCGACAGTAGCGCCGAAAGCTTAGACGACAGATCGCGGGGCGCCTCCGCCTGCGGCCGCAGCTCGATCACCGGCGGCGCGAACCGCACCAGATGCACCGAGTGCAGCAGATGCGCATGCAGCATCGCCTCTTTCTGCTCCCCGACCCAGGCCACCACATCCCGGAACGTCCCCAGCCGAGGCCCCGCC
The DNA here is from genome assembly GCF_009765975.1 of Acidisphaera sp. S103. GTDB lineage: Bacteria > Pseudomonadota > Alphaproteobacteria > Acetobacterales > Acetobacteraceae > Rhodopila. Next base: position 377,679 of record NZ_LMUJ01000060.1, read on the forward strand.
TGCACCACCGGTTCGGCCGAGATCATTGGCGCCCCATTGGCGACAGCCCGCGCCCCACCGCCGCCGCCACCCGGCGGAGCCGCGGGCCCCGGCGCGCCAGGCGTGCCGCCCGATGTCAACCGCCGAATCAGATCCCCCGGCGTCGGCATGTCGGATACGTGACACAGCCGGATCAGCACCATCTCCGCTGCCGCGCGCCGATCGGGGGCGATTTCCACCTCCCCCACGCCTTTCAGCAGCATCTGCCAAGCCCGGGCCAGTACCGGCACGCTCAGCCGATCGGCGAATTCAGCACCCCGCGTGCGTTCCGCTTCCGGCAATTCATGGCTGTCCCGCAACGCCGGGACCGACTTCAACCGGGTCACCGTATGCAGCAATTCCAGCAAATCCTGCAGCAGCGCACCCAGATCGGCGCCCCGCTCATACGCCCGATCGGTGATCGCAAGCGCGGCGACCGGCTTGCCGCCCATCACCGCGTCCATCAGCTCGAACACCGCCTCGCGGTCCGCCAGCCCGAGCATATCCACGACCTGGGCCGTGGTGATCGCACCCTCGGCCTGGGCGATCGCCTGATCCAGCATCGACAACCCGTCACGCACGGACCCGTCGGCAGACCGGGCGATCTGTTCCAACGCCGCCGGCTCGATCGTCACGTCTTCCTTGACCGCAATCCGGCCAAACAGCCCGACCAACTCCGCGATCCGCACCCGCCGCAGATCGAACCGCTGGCAGCGAGACAGCACCGTGATCGGCACTTTGCGGATTTCCGTCGTCGCGAAGACGAATTTCACGTGCGGCGGCGGTTCTTCCAGCGTTTTCAGCAATGCGTTGAAGGCGTTGCGGCTCAACATATGCACTTCGTCGATGACGAACACCTTGGTCCGAGCCTGCATCGGCCGGAACCGAGTCGCCTCGATCACTTCCCGCATATCGTCCACGCCGGTGCGGCTGGCGGCATCCATCTCGATCACGTCGGGATGCCGG
>NZ_LMUJ01000060.1:378863-394872 GCF_009765975.1 Acidisphaera sp. S103
GGGCCGTGGTCGTCTTCCCGACCCCGCGCACCCCGGTCAGCATGAACGCATGTGCCACCCGACCCGCGGCAAAGGCGTTGCGCAGCGTGCGCACCATCGCCTCCTGCCCGATCAGGTCATCGAATGTCGTTGGCCGGTATTTCCGCGCCAGCACCCGGTACGGAGTCGCATGCACCGGCTCCGGCAGTGCCACCGGCAGGGCATCCCCGAACAGCCCCGGCCCCTCGGGCACCGGGGGGGCATCGTTTTGTTCGACAGGATCGTCCTGAAACAGGCCGGACATGCGGGGCGGTCACCTCACCGCCATATGCGGCATCTGGGGGGAAAAGTGGGAGACCGACAAACGACCCGAGCGGTGACCCGTTGCGGCTGCTTCCTTCCGGACCTGACCGGGTTGGCGAGGCGCCCGTCCACCGCCGATCTCCCGAAATCTGTCTACCACGTATCAGGGGGGTGGGGGCAAGGTGGGTCTTAATCGCCGCTCCCAGAATGGCCGTTCGGCCCACCGGCGTTCCAACCCATACCAGGTGTCCAGGTGCGTCCGGTAGGCATCACGAACCGGGCAAAGCGACGCCGCATAGCCCCGCAGAGCGTCCGAATCCCCTGACAAAGCCCGATCCCCCGCCTCCGCCCCCGCGAGACCAGTGTATAGCGCGTTGAACAAACCTTGCGCCGACAACGGATCGAAGCTGAGCGCCGAATCGCCCACCGCCAGCCAGCCATCGCCTGCGGCAGGGTCCAGTTCGGCACTGTGGGCCGCACAGAATCCGCCTACTCCGTCGGCCGCGAAGCCGCTGCCCGCCAGGACCTCCGACAGAAAGCCGCGTTCCGACACGCGCCGCAGCAAGGCGGCGGACCCGTTTGCCGCGACGCCAGCGGCAGGAAGATCGGAATCGGTGTGGAACGCGACAACTCGCCGATTGCCCGGCAAGGGTGCGGTGTACCACCACCCATCAGGTTCCGCCTCGATATACGTCAGCCCCGCCTGCCGATCAGGCCGATCCTGGCCGTGCAACCAGCCGCATACCAGCCGGTCCCCCACGATCCGCCGGCCCCCTGGGCCACGCGCGACCGTCGAACCCCTGCCACCCGCATCCACCACCACACGGGCCGTCACCGGCATCCGCCGCCCGTCTACGTCCAGATCGAGCCGCCACAACCCGCCATCCCGGACGATGGTCCCGGGCCGCGCCGGGATCAGCACTGCCGTGCCGCGCTGGACAGCAACCGCCCGCAGCCAATCGTCGAACCGCGTCCGATCAAGATGCCAACCCGGCCCGTCGAGATCGCGCAGATTGTCCCGTTCCACCGGTTCAAGGCCGCCCCAAACCGACCGTCCTCCGAAGTTCGGGCGATGTCCCTGGGAAAGAAACGCCCCCCACAACCCCATATCCGTCAACAACCGGCGCGCCGCCGGCGCCAGCGACTCCCCGATACGGGCATCAGCCGCCTGTCGCCGATCCACCATCAGCACACGCCACATCGGGGCGAGATTCAGCGCGCACACCGCCCCCGCCGGTCCCGCACCGACCACCAGAACGTCCGCGTCGATCGTCGTTCCGTTAACGGCGAAGGCCATGTGGGAAACGATGGACCTTATCGATGCCGGACAGATCGGGTCGGACGCCTGGACCGGCGCCATGGGCAGCGAGGCGCGTCACCGTCTCATTCGTCGACTCGATCGGCACATGCTGGTCTTCCACCTGGATGACCGACGGGAATAGCGCCTTTCCTTCCGCGTCGGCCGGTCCCGGATTGACCTCGACCACGCCCATATGATCGAAGCCCTTGATCATGTTGTTGATCTGCTCGACGTAACTGCCGGTTCCCAGCGGATCCAGCCATGAAGAACGAATCGCAAAAGCCGCCAACCGATCCTGCGGCGAGGCCTCCGGATTCATCACGACCGCGTACTTCTCCCGCGTCATCACCTGGTTCGGCACCCTGGCCGGCCAGAACGTCGGCAGATTAGGATCATACGACTTGACGTAGCCGGACTGGCAACTCGCCGTGTCGGTCTGCCACGGCACCGCCATCCATCGGCTGATCCCGCCGGGCACCTGTCGATACAATGGTCCATTGATCACCATGACGTTGAGGCTGGTCAGCGTCGTACCGAGGTTCGGCTCAACCCACCCCACCGGCGCATGTCCAAACCGAAACGGTTCCATAAACATGCTCGGTGTTCGCACCGGCCACGTCATCTCGCACCCGGGATGAAACGCATCGGCGAGACAGAATTCCAGTGCCGCCCGGGTCAGCATATCCCCCTGCTCCGCCAACGGCACCTGATCGAATTCAGTATAGACCGGAACCTTACCCCAATCGTCCTCAAAGTCTCCCGCCGTCCATTGCTCCAACATCGTAAGCTGCGTCACACTCAGCGAAGAAAACGCCCGCGGCGTCTCAGGGGTCGGCAGGCTCATCGCATCGCCATACACCCAGGGCCACGGCACCGGAGACCACGCGTCCACCGTATCGTTCCGAAACGAGTTCTTCAAAACCCGCCGCGTTTCCTGGTTGGCCGCCGCGGGGTCATTCAGCCGCTCGATCCAGTCCGCCCGCGTAAAGTCATACCCAGCGTTCCAGCCGAATCCCGCCGCGAACCCGGCATTCACCCACTGCAGCCGAGTCAAACGTTCGAAGACCGGATAAATATCATAGGTAAACGACGGCCGCAGCGGCGCAATCAACGCTCCGGTCTGAATGGCGACATCGCGCATCAGGTCCCACAACGTCCGCACCGACTTGCATTGCGGTCCATAATCCGGCGGCGCCACCACCAGCCAGGACGGAGTCACCGGCAACGCGACACCGCCATACGAAACCGTCGCCGTCACCGGCCCATCGGAGACATCGTCGTGCCAGCCATTATTGTTGGCAAAGGTCGTCGCCGGCTTCCCGTCATACGACGCGGACTTCCCCCTGCCGCCGGTGACCAGCAGACGAGCATCGCCTTCGCACCACATCTTGCCCAAATAGACCGGCTCGCCTTGATGCATGAACCGCCCTGCGACCATCTCAACCGGTCCCGAACCCTGCCCCGCACGCAACGTGTGCGCCCCGGCATCCAGCACCAGCGAGCCACGGTCCTCCACATCTGGATTTCGTAACGTACTGGGATCGGCCGAGGCCGCCTCCGGGATATCCAGCGCAATCTGAAATTCGTACCAGGCAGCCTTTTTGTTCGCCAGATGCACCGTCCAGGCGATATCGGCGCCAGCACCCGGCGCCGTCAATTCCTTGACGATCGCGCCAGCGGCGTTGACACCGTAAATGCGGAACCGCGCCGCCTGCGGATACAACCGTCCCTCGGCATCCCGATACGGGTTCTTGCCCGGCGCCGTATCCGCCACCAGAGGCTTGGGACTGGTCACCTCCGGCCCGACAACATAACCGGCCGGCGCGTTGCCAACACGCGCTATGCCGATGGACGGGTAAATCACCGCTTTGACGATATCGTCCCGTGCTTCCGACACCACCCGTCTCCCCCTGCTGACTCGATGGGATTTAGCATGAATGGTTGGGCACGTGCAAAATCACTCGCGCATGACGCGAATAATTCACATCGAACACCACCTGCCCAAGCTTGCGAACCACCGCAAATCCGCTCACGCTGGCTCCAACCAACAAGAGGAAACCACCATGGCCCGCCTTCCGTTGATCACCAGCAAAGACCAGCTCGCGACGAAGGACCACGCCATTGCCGACGGCATCATCGGCAGCCGCGGCTCGCTGCACGGCCCATTCTCCGTTTTCTTGCACAGCCCCGAGGTCGCCGGCCGCATCGCCCATCTCGGCGCCTATGTGCGGTTTGAAGGCTCGTTGGACATGCGAGTCCGCGTCCTCGCCGCGATGACCGTCGCCCGCGAGTTCGACGCCGCCTATGTCTGGGGTGCCCAAACCGGTGGCGCACGCAAGCGGAACGTCCCGGAAACCACGATCGCCGCGATCAAGGCGAACCGCTCCGACGGCATCCCGCCCGAGGACCTGGCGGTCATCGAATTTACCCGCGACCTGCTCCGCAAGCATCGCGTCACCGACGCAGCCGCGAGGGAAATGCGGCAACGCCTTGGCGACGACGCCTTTATCCAGCTCACCAGCGCCATCGGCTACTACAGCATGTTGGCAATGACGGTGAACGCCTGCGAACTGGAACCCGCGCCCGGCGCCGACACGCTGTAAGGAGGCTCGCCCCGTGCTCACCACCCCCGGCTTCCACCATCTGCACCTGAACTCGGTCGATCCGGACGCCGCCATCGACTTCTATGTGCGGCAATTCCCCACCAGTTCCAAAGGCACCTGGGCCGGGCTTCCCGCCCTGCTCGCCCCCAACAACTGCATGATCCTGTTCAACAAGGTCGACACCCCACCCGTCTCCGAACCGCAAAGCGCCATCTGGCACTTCGGCTGGCACGTCCCCGACGCTCGCGCCACACTGGAAACCTTCAAGACCCGCCCCGAGGTGAAACTGCAACCGCTCTACACCACCGACGAAGGCGGCTCCGTCCTGATCAGCAGCGACACCTGGCCCAACATTGGCAACACGCTCGGTCTCACCAAATCGCAAATCCAGGACGCGCGGCGGTCCGGCGCAAAGCCGCCCGGTGGCGGTGGCTTCATTTATCTGAAAGGCGGCCCCGACAACGCCCTGATCGAGTTCGCCGGCAACCACGGCGCCGAACGCTTCAACCACGTCCACATGTGGCAGGAACATCCGTTCTGCGCCTTGCTTTGGTACCAAAAGCACCTCAACGCCCCAGTGCGCCCCGGCTTCGCCGAAACAAACTTGACCGAGACCACGTGTCAGGTCCCACGCGGCGCCGACAAAACATGGCCCGCCCTGAAGCAGCAAGGCATGTACCGAACCCCGCGAGCCGGCGTGGAATTCGGCGACGTCGTCCTGACCTGGTACGCCAACCAGGGAGACGCACCATTGGTCAGCCCCCGTGGCCAACTCCAGGACCACATCGCCCTGAGTGTGGCCAACCTGGACGCCTGGACCACGAAACTGCGCGATGAAGGCGTAACATTCCTGGAAGAGCCCTACACACTAGGCGACACGCGCGCCGTCATGATCGAAGGCCCCAGCCGGGAAGCGCTGGAATTGGTTGAGGTCGCATAACGATCAGATAGGTCAGGGTCCGGACCCTAGCCGTTGGCGACATAGCCCGAGCGTCCGTCGCACCGGCGTCCCTGTGCCGTGGGCGGTGATGGCCGCCCGACGCCTGCGATCCTGTCCGTCCCCATGCACACGATCAGCGGCAGCCAGACCATGTACCACATCGGCGCCGGCCCCTTGATGAGTATGCTCATGTCGGTCATCCCGGCGAGGATAGGGTAGGCCAGCAGCGCGATGCGCATCAATCTGCCCACGCCGCGCGGCCGCCGCCATGCGGTTCGCCCAACCAGGGCCAGAAGGGACAGGAACATGGCAAATCCGACCAACCCGGCGTAAAACACCGTGGACAGCAGCAGATTATGCGGAAAACCCTCGTTCACCCGACCCGGGCGCGCCGTCGGCCCTAATCCCACCCATGGCGAGGTGGCGATGACCTTGAGCGAGAGCCTCCAGATGATCAGCCGTTCGGAGGCGCTGCGGTTGGCGAACGCATGCCAGACCGAGGCCTCGACCGACGGCACCAAAAGCTCCACCAAACCAACGACAACGAGAACCGCCACCACCGCGATCGCGAGCAGGCGCGGGCGCACCATCGCAAGCAACAGCACATGCGCCCCGCCGATCGCCAGCATCGGTCCCCGGCTTCCGGTCAGGGCAATAAAACCAAGACCCACGGCCACGGCGAACGCGTTTACCCGCATCGATCAGGGCGTTGGCCGTGCCGCAAACGATCAGAACGTAATGAGGCGGTCGCGCCATGCCGCGGACCGGGTGAACGCTTCGTGGCATCCCCAGACGAACAGCGGCACGGGCGCCGGACCGGGGTGGACACCGGTTGCAGAATGCGCGGGAGGGATCGGCGTGGCCGACGCATTGTGCCAGACCCCCACCTCGCCTAGTGATCCGCGCCTGCTTCATACCAGCCCAGCGAGAGAGGCCACCAATGCCACCGACACTACTCGCCACGACGATCGAGCGCGGCATCGACCGGTCGGCGCCGGTCCTGGTGTTCGCCGCACTGCCGACACTCGGGCTGGCCGCGGGTCCGTCCTATTCCTCGCTGATCATCGGCTTGGCCGTGGTGCAGCTCCTGTCCGGATTAGCCGCCGGCCGCGGGCTGCCGCCGATCGACCGCCCGGTTGCCGCGATCGCCGGCCTGTTCCTGGCGCTGTGCTGGGCCAGCGTGATTTGGTCCATCGACCAGCGGGAAAGCATTCGCGCCGCTGCGGGACTGACCGGCGTCCTGGTTGCGCTGTTAATGTTCCGCGCCGGCCGCTACGGCCGGCCAGAGTCGATGGAGACACTGTTCCATGTGCTGCTGATTGCGACCCTGGTCGGCGTTGGCATAGCTTGGTTCGACGTCCGGCTGGGTTACCCGCTTGAGGCGCTCATCAGCACGAAGCCTGGTGTCCACGCGGCCACGAAATACAATCGCGGGTTTGACTATCTGGTATTGATCGCATGGCCACTGCTGGCACATGTCTGGTGGCGGCGGCGGTGGTGGTCGATGGCCGCGCTGGGCATTGCCATTGCGATGATGTTGGCGGTGACGCTGAGCCTGGCGGGGCGAGTTGCGGTCGTCGCCGGCGTCGTCGTATTGCTGCTGGCCTGGGCTGCCCCTCGGCTGGTTGCGATCGGGCTGGGGTGGGGCGTGGCGGCGTTCGTCGTGACACTGCCAGTGGTATTGCGCCTGCTGGCCGAGCGGCGGACGGAACTGGCGCGGTTCCTGAAACCCTCCGGCGTCGCCCGGCTGGAGATCTGGGACTATATGACCGCGCGGGTGTTCGAGCACCCAATCGGCGGCTGGGGTCTGCGCACTGCCACGCACTTGCCGATCCGTCCGGATGAACTGGCCAGCTACATCTACGTCGATGCGCGCGGCATCTACCCGCACAACCAATGGCTAGAACTGTGGGTCGAGCTAGGCGTGCTCGGAGCCGCGCTGGGGCTGGTCTTCGCCCTGCTGCTGCTGTGGCGGATCTGCGAGCTGCCGGCCGCCCTGCGGCCGTTCGCCTACGCCGCGTTTGCCTCCGCCATGACCATCGCCAGCGTTAACTACGAGGTGGTGACGGATTCCTGGTGGTGTGCGCTGGCGGCGAGCGCGGTGCTGTTCGGTATCCTCGGCCAGTTGCTGGCAGGCGCCGGTGTGGATGATCGTTCCGAAGACGTGCGCATCATGGGCAGGCACGGAGCGTGAGCGCCGACTTGCCGTCATCGCACAACCTGCTGGGAGCCGCCGGCTCGGCGCTAGACCGCGATCGTCTGAGGTTGACCAACCTCAGACGTGAATCGCCCTCTCAAACAAAGCGGGTTAGAGCATCATACTCTAAGGACAAAGCCAGATCGTGGCGACGCCCTAAGCCCGGATGGCCGAAACCCCGGGGCAATCAGACGCCGGGCCGGCCCTGGCGCGTCCATTGGTCACAATGCGGCGAACGGCACGCCGGGCCAGCCTCGGTTATATAGCCCGGCCAGGAGGGGATGAAAAAAAGTACGGTTGCATCCCACCGGAGCCTGCCTCAGAAAGCGGCATGCGTTTCAGCAAGGTGGTGACCCGCCTCGATATCTACATATTCCGCCAGGTGCTGATCGCGCTCGTCGTGGCCACCGGCGGCCTGACGGCGCTGGTCTGGCTGACCCAATCGCTGCGGTTCGTGGACCTTGTGGTCAACCGGGGCCTGTCGTTCCTTGTGTTCCTGCAGCTCACTGGCCTGCTGATCCCCAGTTTCATCGCGGTCATCCTGCCGATCACCACCTATGTCGTGATCCAGTTCGTCTACCAGCGCATGGCAACGGATCGGGAGCTGACGGTAATGCGCGCCGCCGGCTTGTCACCATGGGCGCTGGCCCGGCCGGCGCTGACGGTGGCACTGCTGGCGACGGTGATCGGCTATGGGCTCAGCATTTGGGCGGTGCCGGCCTCACTGAACGATTTCAAGCAGTTCCAGTGGGAAATCCGCAATCGCCTGGCCGCTTTTCTGTTGCAGGATGGCGTTTTCACGCCGCTGTCAGACAAGCTGACGGTGTATATCAGGTCGCGCGACCAGGACGGCACCCTGCACGGCATCCTGGTGGACGACGCGCGCGATCCCACAGCCCACGCCACCGTCCTGGCGGAGCGCGGGCGGCTGATCGACGGCCCGGACGGACCGCGGGTGCTGCTGGTCGATGGCAGCCGGCAGGAGATCGACCATCAGACCGGCCGGCTCGACGTGCTGACGTTCAAGCAGAATGAGATCGACCTTGCCGAGGCCACCAAGGACGAGGCCACCCGTCCGGCGGACATGTCGGAGGTGCCTTTGCACGATCTGTTCGATCCGCATCCGGCGTTCGCGCGCGACCGGCCGAAATGGATTGCCGAGGGGCACAAGCGCCTGTCCGCGCCGCTGACCACGCTGTCCTATGCCATGGTCGGGCTGTTCTCGGCGCTGGGGGGGATGTTCAGGCGCCATGGCGGCGTCGCGCGGCCACTGATCACGGTCGGCGGCATGGTGTTGCTGCTGGCGTTCGGCCTGGCCTTCGGCAGCCTGGGCGCGCGCGACAACAGCATGCTGTTCCTGATGTGGCTGCATGCCACGGTGCCGGGAATCATCTGCGCCTGGCTGTTGTTCGGGCCGTCGATTCGCCCGTTCCGCACGCAACAGGCGGAAGCGTGACCGGATGACGGCGGCCCTGACCCTATCGATCTATATCGTCCGCCAGTTCGCGATCGCGATCTCCGGCATGCTGCTGGCGCTGTCCGGGCTGGTAGCGATGTTCGATTTCATCGAGCTGTTGCGGCGTTCCGCCAGCCATCCGGAGGTCAGTTTCGGCCAGGTTGCCCAGATTGCGGCGCTGCGTCTGCCTTATGTCGCCATGCAGATCCTGCCGTTCGCGGTGCTGCTGGGCGGCATATTGTGTTTTTGGCGGCTGACCCGGTCCTCCGAACTGATCGTCGCCCGCGCCGCCGGCATTTCGGCGTGGGAGTTCCTGACCGCGCCGACGCTGTGCGCGCTGCTGTTCGGCGTCGTCGCCACCGCGCTCGTCAGCCCGGTTTCCTCGGTGATGCTGGCTCGGGCCGAGGCGATGGACAACGCCTATCTGAGTTCCGGCGGCGGCCCGCTGGCGCTGAATGGGGGTCAGCTTTGGTTGCGACAGGCGGATCGCCAGACGTCGCCGCAAGGTGTCGCCATCATCCATGCCCAGCAGGTAGAACTGCACGGCAAGCAACTGACCGCGCACCAGGTCAGCGTGTTCCGGCTGGATGGATCCGACAAGCTGCTGACGCGGATCGAATCGCCGCAGGCCAGGCTCGTTAACGGCAGTTGGGTGCTGGAGAACGCCCGTTCCCTGCGGCCCGACCAATTGCCGGAGGCGCCGCGGCTGATCAACCTGCCGACGGATCTGACGGTGAACCGCGTGCAGGAGAGTTTCGCGTCACCCGACACGCTGTCGTTCTGGGCGCTGCCGGGCTTTATCGCGCTGCTCGACCGGTCGGGGTTCTCATCGCTGCGGCACCGGCTGCATTTCCAGGCGCTGCTCGCGCTGCCGCTGCTGTGCGCGACCATGACGCTGGTCTCGGCGGGCTTCTCCATGCGGCCGGCTCGGCGCGGCGGCGTGGCGCAGATGATCGGCAGCGGCGTGGCAGCAGGGTTCGCACTGTTCGTGGTGTCGAAAATCGCTGAGGAGATCGGCCAATCCGGCGCGTTGCCGGTCGTGCTGGCGGCCTGGGCGCCAGCTGCATCGGGCCTTATGCTCGCCGTCGCGCTGCTGCTACACACCGAAGACGGCTGAGGATGGATCGCTTGCCCCGTTCGAGATTGAACCGAATCCTGGCCTTCGCTTTCCCGATCGATACCGGTGTCCATGCCGCGTCTTCCAGGGCCGCGTCTTCCAGGGCCGCGTCTTCCAGGGCCGTGTCCTCCAGGCTCACGTCCCCTTGGGCGGTGACGTTGTGCGTCGGCCTGGGCTGCCTGTGCGCGACGACGGCGCACGCAAAGGTCGGCCCCGTGGCCTCCACCCCGACCGGTCCGCAGTTGAACAAGAATGAACCGGTCACCTTCACCGCCGACTCGGTGGAATACGACAAGGACAATTCCCTGGTCACCGCCACGGGCCATGTCGAGGCCTGGCAGAATGGCCACGTGATGCGCGCCGACAAAATCACGTTCGACCGCAACACCGGGGTGGCGGCCGGCATCGGGCACGTCGTGCTGCTGGAACCGGACGGCGAGGTGATGTTCGCCGACTACGCCGAGATGCGGAACAACATGAACGACGGCATCCTCAAGGACATGCGCGCGCTGTTGCAACAGAACGGCAAACTGGCGGCGAACGGCGGGCAACGCACGGGCGGACAGATCAACGAACTGTCCAAGGTGGTGTACACGACCTGCAACCTGTGCGCCAAGAACCCCAACCGGCCGCCGCTGTGGCAGATCCGGGCGTCCTCCGCCGTACAGGACCTGGAGCACAAGAAGATCGAGTTCAAGGATGCGACGCTGGAGATGTTCGGCCTCCCGGTCGCCTGGTTTCCGTATTTCTGGAATGCCGATCCCTCGGTGAAACGAGAATCCGGGATTCTACCGCCAATCATGGGGACCTCGTCCAACATCGGCTTCTTCTACGGCCAGCCCTATTATCAGGTGATCGACGACCAGTCGGACGCGACCTACCTGCCAATGATGACCACGGAAGCGGGGCCGCAGCTTGATGTCGAGTATCGCCGGCGCTTCAACGACGGCACGCTGCTGATTAACACGTCGGCCGGATATTTGGATAACACGCCCCAGGGATCGCTCGTCTCGACGGGCCAGTTCAACTACGACGACACTTGGCGCTGGGGTTTTACGATCAACCGGGCGTCTTCCACCCAGTATGTGACCGATTTCCATCTGACGGAGGGACTGGCCGGCGATCAGAACATCCTGACCAGCCAGTTGTACCTCGAAGGCTTCGGCGTAGGATCATACACCCGCCTCGATACGAAGTTCTATCAGGGCCTGAACGACGTGATCAACACCAGCACGTTGCCGACCGTGCTGCCGCGCTACCAGTACAGCTTCTTCGGCACGCCGGATTCGCTGGGTGGCCGGTTCTCGCTATCGGCGGGCGCGTTCAACGTGACCCGCGCCGAGGGCACCAACACGCGGCGCGCCTCGCTGACGATGGACTGGGAGCGGCCGTTCGTCGGCTTGCTGGGCGACCAGTGGAAGATCACGCTGCATGGCGACGCCGCGGCGTACAATGCAAATGACGTCAACGAGCTGCCCAATTACGGCCCCTACGCCAACGTCGACACGGCGCGCGCGCTGCCGCAGATGGCGGTGGATTTCCGCTGGCCGTTCGCCCGCTATAGCGGCGCTTGGGGCACACAACTGATCGAGCCGATCGCCCAGATCGTCGTCGCACCGCAGTCGGGCAACAGCCAGCTGACCAAGATCCCGAACGAGGACAGTCTGGATTTCGAGTTCACCGACGCCAACCTGTTCGGCTTCAACCGATTCACCGGCATCGACCGGCTGGATGGCGGCGTACGGGCCAACGTCGCGCTGCACGGCGCCTGGTACCTGGGCGGCACAACGTTCGACGGGTTGGTCGGACAATCCTACCGCACCACCAAGGACGACCTGTTCCCCGAGGCATCCGGGCTGCACGACCAGGTCTCCGACATCGTCGCCCGCGGCACGTTCGCGCCGACCAAGTGGCTGGACCTGACGTACCGCACGCGCCTGGACAGCCGCACCCTGGCGACCCACTTCGCCGATGCGGTCACGTCCGTAGGGGTGGACAGGTTCCGCGTGTCGGGCGGCTATATCTACACCAATTTCAATCCGTACACCTATTACGACCAGCCGGCACCGCCGCCGGTAGGCAACACCTATTATTTCCCCCGCAACGAGGTCTCCCTTGGGGTGTCGTCCAAATGGGGCAACTACAAGTTCACCGGCAACGTCCGCCGCGATCTGCAGACCAACCAAATGGTCTCGGTCGGCGCCGACGCGATCTACGAGGACGAATGCTTCATCTTTGATTTGCGGTTGTTCCGCCGTTATACGAGCATCAACGGTGATAACGGCTCCACCGAGTTGCTGTTCCTGTTGACGTTCAAGACGATCGGCCAATTCGGCTATCGCGCCCTATAAGATCGGGAGTGCCTGACATGCCGACCCCTCGCCGCGGCCAACGCAGCGGCCCCCTCGCGTGCGGACTCGCCGGTGCGCTTGCCCTGCTGCTGGCGGCTCCGGCCGCCGGCTTCGCCGCTGGAACGCCTGCGAAACCAACTGTCGCCGCCGTGCCCGCGAAACCAGCCGTTGCCGGCGCCCCTGCGAAGGGGGAACAGCCGCTGGCCGACGCCAGCCGGATCGCCGCGGTAGTCAACGGTGACGTGATCAGTGACGCCGATATCGCCAACCGGGCCCGCCTGTTCGCCATTTCCGCCGGCATGCCGATTTCATCGGACGTGATCGACCGGCTGAGGCCGCAAATCCTGCGCCAGTTAATCGATGAAAAGCTGCGCATCCAGGAATCCCAGCGCCGCAAGATCGTGATCCAGGACGCCCAAATCGCCGGCGCGATCAAGGACATCGAGACCCGCAATAACATGCAGCCGGGCGCGCTGCGGGCAAAACTGGCCTCCGACGGCGTCAGTTCGCGCACCCTGATCGATCAGATCCGTGCCCAGTTGGCCTGGTCTCAGATGCTGAAAGACGTCGTCGTGGACAAGATCCACGTCACCCCGGCCGAGGTGGCGGAACAACAGAAGCTGGCGGCGCAACAGGTCGGCCAGACCGAATATCGACTGGGGGAAATCTTCATTCCCGTCGATAATCCCGACAACACCGCCGACGCCCAGCGTTTCGCCGAGACGGTGATCACCGAACTACGAGCCGGCGCGTCGTTCCCGCTGGTCGCCGCGCAGTTCAGTCAGACCCAGTCGGCGCTCGAAGGCGGAGAGATCGGCTGGCAACAGATCAATCAGATCGACCCCGCTGTTGCCCGTATTGTCACCCAAATGCCAGTGGGCGCGGTCAGCAACGCGGTGCGGGTGCCGGGCGGCTTCTCGGTCGTCACGCTGCAGGGTAAGCGGGTGATCGGCCAGGAATTGGCGACCATGCTGACGCTACGCCAGGCCTTCGTCGCCTTCACCACACCATTGACCGATCCGCAAAACCCCACGGAGCAGCAACGCCAAGCCTTGGCCAAGGCTCACTCGATCCAGGCCACCGTCAAAAGTTGCGACGATATGGAAGCCACCGCGAAGACGCTCAATCCGCCGAATCACCCGGTGGATCCGGGCGACGTCGCCGCGGACGGTGTCAATCCGCCGGCCTTCCGGCAAATATTGGAGACCATCCCTATCGGCAAACCCACCGAACCGCTGATCTCGCGCGACGGCATCGCCGTGATCGCCGTGTGCACGCGTGATCAGAAAAACATAGGTGAGGTCACGGCGAAGCAAATCGAGGAGCGTCTGGTCAACGAGCGGATCGATATGCTGTCCCGCCAGACCATGCGCGACCTGCGCCGGAAAGCCACCATCGACGTCCATAATCACGGGGTCTGATTTCAGGCCCGCGTCCGTTGGCCGACCTTCCCTTGCCCCCCCTGCGGGACGTCATCGCGCGGCACGGTCTCGCCGCACGGCATTCCCTCGGCCAACACTTCCTGCTGGATGGCAATCTGACCGACCGTATCGTGCGGGAGGCCGGGGACCTGACAGGCCGCCATGTCATAGAAGTCGGACCGGGGCCCGGCGGCCTGACCCGATCCCTGTTGGGTTCGGCCGCCGCCAGCGTGACCGCGATCGAACTGGACCGGCGCGCGATCGGCGCGGTGACCGAACTGATCGGGGTCTCCGGCGGACGGCTGCGGGTGATCGAGGGCGACGCGCTGTCGGTAGACATCGCGTCCCTGGTGCCGGCGCCACGGGCGATCATCGCCAATTTGCCCTATAATGTCGCCTCCCCGCTGCTTGTGGGATGGCTGCGCCACGCCGCGTCGTTCGAGCGTCTGACCTTGATGTTCCAGCAGGAAGTGGCTGAACGGATCTGCGCCGACCGGGATACGCCGGCGTACGGGCGGCTGTCGGTTCTGACCCAGTGGACCTGCGATGCTCGTATCGTGCTGCGCCTGCCACCGGGGGCATTTACCCCGCCACCGAAGGTCTGGTCGGCTGTGGTTTCCCTGACCCCGCACGCCATCCAACCCGACCCGGCGATGTTCGTTCGGATGGAGGCGCTGACAGCGGCGGCATTCGGGCAACGCCGGAAAATGCTGCGCGGATCGCTGCGCGGGTTGGGTGGGGAGGCGCTGCTGGCACGCGCCGGCATCGCGCCCGAACGGCGGGCAGAGACGCTGTCGGTGGCGGAGTTCGATCGCCTGCTGGGGGTAACCGGTCCGGGGCCTGTGGCCGCCTGAACGCGCCGTCGTGGCGGTTGCCAGCGCATCTATTCGCCGCTATGACCATCATACAATACTACCAAAAAAAGCTCTCAGGGGGGCAACAAAATGAATATTTCCCGACGTGTTCTGCTCGGTTCGACGGCTGTCGCGGGCGCTTTGCCCATTGTCGGTGCGCGTGCCCAGGCCAAGCCCGTCATCAGTGTCGGTGTGCTGACCGACCTGTCGGGCACCTATCGCGACAACACCGGCCCGACATCGGTTGCCTGCTCGCAACAGGCGATCGCCGAGTTCAACGCCGAGTCGCACGGGTTCTCGGTGGCATTCCGTTCCGCCGATCATCAGAACAAGCCGGATGTCGCGGCCTCCATCGCCCGGGAATGGTTCGATGGCGGCGTGGACGCAATCATCGACGTGCCGACATCGTCCGTGGCACTCGCCGTGTCGCAGGTGGCGAAGGAGAAGGACAAGATCCTGCTGGACGCCAGCGCGGCGGCGATGGAGGTCACCGCGGACCAATGCAGCCCCAACACCATCGTCTGGAGCTTCGACACCTACGAAAAAGCGCATTCCACCGGTGGCGCGCTGGTGAAGGCCGGCAAGAAAAGCTGGACGTTCGTCACCGCCGATTATGTGTTCGGGCATTCGCTGGAGGAGCAGACCGCCGCGGTGGTCAAGCAGATGGGCGGCACGGTGAAGGGGGCGGTGCGCTATCCGTTCCCGGAGACGACGGATTTCTCGGGGTTCCTGCAGCAGGCCCTAGCAAGTGGCGTGCAGGTCCTGGGGCTGGCCAATGCCGGTTCCGACACGGTGAACTGCGTGAAGCAGGCGAACGAGTTCGGGCTGAACAAGCAGATGACGATCGCGCCGCTGATCATGTTCCTGCAGGATGTACACTCGATCGGGTTGGACACCGCGCAGGGGTTGATCACCAGCGAGACGTTCTACTGGAACATGAACGATCGCACCCGGGCGTTCACCAAGCGCGTGCTGCCGCGGACACCGAACAACTATCCCAGCCAGGGGCATGCCAGCGCCTATTCAATCACGCTGCACTACCTGAAAGCGGTGGCCGCGCTTGGGGGCGCCACGGCGAAGAAGAGCGGCCGGACCACGGTGGCGAAGATGAAATCGATGCCGACAGATGACGATGCGTTCGGCGCCGGTAGCATCCGGGCGGACGGCCGGGGCATGTTCCCGAGCTACCTGCTGGAGGTGAAGACTCCGAAGGAAAGCACCGGCGAATGGGATTTGTACAAGGTGCTGGCGACCACGCCGGCATCGGAGGTACTGCATCCGCTACTGGACAAGTGCAAGTTCCCAACCACTGTGTGAGGCTGGGTAGGAGCTTCATGGCCGTGGCGTTTTGCCGCGTGCGGCCCGGTCGTGGGTTTCCTTTGAGAACAGACGCCAGGGCAATCGCTTGAAGGGGTGTGGGATTCCGGCGCGGTCTGAAATACGATTTTTAGGGAGCCTCGTACCATGAGGTTTCCATGTCCGAACCCG
>NZ_LMUJ01000061.1 GCF_009765975.1 Acidisphaera sp. S103
TACGTCGCCGGCCAGTTTTCCTTCAGCGACAAAACATAGTCCCCACCTCCCTCGATGATGGTTTGGGCGATCTCTTTCTGCGTTCCCATCGCATCGATGGTGACCAAGGCTCCTCTCAATTCCAGACGGCGCAACAGCAACGGAATGGCGGTGATCTCGTTGGACTTCTCCGCCACGGTCTCTTGTCCGAGAACCAGCCGCTGACCCGTCCCCTCCGCTGGCTTTCCATCGGCTACGCCGACGGAACCTTGGCCACCGTCGCCCAGGCGGACACGGTGTGCAGCGGCAGGCGCCCCTTACGACGGTCGTGACTACGGCGGGAGGTCTTGCCGTCGATCGCGATGACCTCCGGAACATCAGTACGCAACCCGTCCACCCAGGCCAGGAAACAGCT
>NZ_LMUJ01000062.1 GCF_009765975.1 Acidisphaera sp. S103
CAAGTCTGGAGCGGCCCACGACGGAGAGGACGTTGTCGATCCCGAAGGTGCGTCCTTCTGATGCCCGAATTTGTCGCTCAGGTCGCGCTTGGCGAAAGCCTCACTCCGGTTGGTCAGTTGCGCTTCACGCGGACCGGGCCACGACAGTTCTCGACCTTCGCTTATGACCTCGCCTGGATAAAGAATCCGCGCGCCTTTGCCGTGCAACCGGATGTCCCTTTGGAAGGCGGTCCTTTCCATAGGTCTGGCCAGCCTGGGAATATGTCCGACGCGCTGCTCGGCGTATTCGCCGATGCGGCCCCGGACAGTTGGGGACGCAGGCTCCTCGAACGCGCCTACGGCAATGGCCTCAACGAATTTGAGTATCTGACGCTGTCCGACGACACCTGCCGTCAAGGTGCATTGCGATTTCTGGATGCGAAGGGGGGGATTATCTGCGGCGAGGCAGCCGATGCTGTGCCGCGCCTTATCGATCTTGAAACCATCACGGCCATCGCGCGGGCTTATGAGCAGGGCAAGGAGATCTCCGCCGAAAAGTTGCGGGTGCTGGCTGGCGCGGGCGGTACCGGCGGAGCACGTCCGAAGGCCAATGTCAGGGACGGCGATACGTTCTGGCTGGCCAAATTCACCTCCGTCCACGATCAGCAGCCGATCGAGCGCGTCGAGGTTGCCACGCTTCGCCTGGCTGAGGCCTGTGGTATTCGTACCCCCACGACCAGGTTGGAACTGATCGACACTCCCTTTCCGGTGGCGCTGATCCAGCGGTTCGATCGCCGTGGAACCTCCCGGATTCCCTATATCTCGGCGCGCACCGCATTGGGTAAAACCGGGACGGAGCTTGGGTCCTATTCGGAGATTGTGGATTTCATGCGGGCCCACGCCGCCGACCCGCAAGCCGACTTTCGTGAGCTCTTCTTGCGCCTGATCTTCACGATCCTTGTGTCCAACAAGGACGATCACCTGAAGAACCACGGCTTCCTCTATGTAGGGGCTGGCCGCTGGCGATTGTCTCCGGTCTTCGACGTGAACCCGGCGCCGGATCGCGACCCGCATCTTGAAACGGCGATCCTGGAGGGCGGCGCGCATGACCGGTCGGTCAATCTCGCGCTGGAAGCCAGCGAATTTTTCGAGATTCCCGAGCCTGTCGCGCGGCAGATGATCCGAGAGGTCGCGCGACGCATATCAGATGGATGGCGTGAAGCCCTGCGTCGGGCGGGTGTATCGGGTGCGTTTGCGCGCGACTACGAGCCTGCCTTCATGAACGACCAGACGGAGATGGCGCTGAGCCTTTGAGCATATTTGATTACTATTGTGGATATATCGGTCAGATATGACCTATCAATGGAGAGGCGAAAGCTTGCTCGCACAACTTGGCGTATTGATACGTGAAAGATCCGCGCCGCCGCGTCGGGCTTACAAACCCAGCGAAGGAGTATGATCAGATTTGATCGGGCCCCTATGAGCGGGTGCGCATGCTCGTCCTGCGATGATGCCACCCAGCACCCTTCATCGCGGTGCTGCTGGCCGGGGTCGCTGTTATCCTGCTTCTGTGCCGCAACACGACGGGTTCAGGAGCCTTGCTCGCCGGTTCGGCTCAGGTGGCTGCGGGCGTTGTCGCCGGGTTTGCGATCGGTGTCTTCGCCGCGTTGCTCGGGGTTGCGGGCGGCGAACTGCTCATCCCGACGCTCGTCTTGCTATTCGGCTCGGACATCAAGCATTGCCGGGAGCCTGTCACTCGCGGTGAGCCTGCCGACAATGCTTGTGGGGTTCGCCCGCTATAGCCGCGATGGGAGCTTTATAGTTCTCAGTGAAACCCGAATTTTCGTTCTGGCGATGGCCGCCGGATCGAGCGTCGGCAGTTTCATCGGCGGCCGACTGCTCGGCTTGGTGCCGTCATCCACCCTGCTGCCATTGCTTGCAATTATCTTGGTTCTCCTGCATTCAAGATATGGCGGCACAAATAGGCAGTCCATCGCCGAATGGCCAATTTCCTCTCGGACTGTCGCGTTCAGTCATCCGCGCCAGCGTTGGGTCCGAGGCAGCGTCCGAATTGGTAGAAAGCGGGGAATGGGTGCCAATGCGATGGCGTGATCTGATAGTTGGCGGCTGGGTCGGGTCATGCCCGTCGCATCCGCTTTGGGTGGGAAGCCGCTCTCTCGGATCACAGGCGGCGGCGTCCACGAGCCGTCGGTGATCTCCGATTTCGGCCAATAAGCTCGGACATAGAGCGAAAAATCGCCCTTGGGCGCGGGCAGCCAGTTGGCGCGTTGGGCAGGATCGGTCGGAGGATCGGACTGGACATAGGCCGTAAGTGAGCCGTCAGCGGCCAGTTGAAGGTCCTTGTTTTTAGTACCCACCGAAAAGCGATTGATCGCATTCTTGATGAAGAAGTGATGCTCATTGTAAATTAGCAACAACAAGAATCCGTTCACTGGCGGTGTCGCGTCCTTGGCAAAAATTACGGTGTAGCGGTTGGCATCGATGAGCCGTGCACCATTGGAATCGAGGTCTTGGTAGAAATACTTTGTCTCGTTCGGTGAATTGACGAGGATATTGGACTTTGCGACGGCCGTGCGGGTGTAATAGTCGGTGCCGAAAGCAGCTTCGTTTGAGATCGTGCTCCAGTTGTACGGTAGCTGTTGGCCGTAATTGCGGAATTGGAAAAGGGCTTCACAAAACGCTCATCGGCTTCGGTTGCCCCTTCTGTCATCGCCTGCTTCAGTTTCGGATTATCTTTGGCCGCCGCCAACACCGCCAGGGCTTGTGCATAGCGGGCTTCCTCACCCGGCAGCGGTGGCGCATCGGCAAGGAACCACCCCGAGTTCGTCAACGAATTTTTCTGGCAGCACCCACTGCGTCTCCTCGTCCCCTGCGGGCGGTGCGGGGACCCTTGGCATATTTGCCCAATCCTTGCTCTTCATCTTCCCATCGAAATCAGCGATCGGATACACCATGACAGAGGGCAAGACGGACTGGATGACGCGTTTGTCCTCGGGGGTGTCTTCCTGTGCGACACGGGGCGCAATCATGCCGGTGTTGGAAGGCGAACGAAAAACCTTCGTGATTCCCTTCGGCACGTCACCTTTCCAGCTTGGGCCGACCAACAGATAGAAGCCTGATGTCGTGCCGTACATTTTGCCGAGTTGAACAGAGCTGTCGGTCCGCAGATCGACGACTTGATACACCCAGAAACGATCACCGAAGTCAGGCACTTGTACCACGGCCGGCGAGATATCGAGAGCGTGCCAATGCCGTAAACGACGTCCTGATTTGGGCAGGCGACGGCCCGCTCTTCCGGGTCCACGTAATCGGTCGGCATGGCTATTTGATTAAGGGGCGCTTGGAGCAAAGGCCCTGATTTTACTGCCTCCTTCACGTGTGGGAACGCTATCCGGCGATTATAGATATTCACCATGGGCCAAGCCCAAAAATAGGCATCTCGTCCGACGCTCTTGGCGTATTCCTCGGTGATCTTGACCCTCACATCAGGGCCAGCGGGTATCGCACGTGCCCAGTTCGGTGACAGAGGGATCGACTGTGCACGCGCCGGTGTTGTCAGGAGTGCCACTAAAGAAGTGCCACCTATCAAGAATTCCCGTCGGCTGCTCATGGCGCGGCTCCTTATTTGAGCAACAGACTTCGCCCACCGGATGCCCAGTGACAACTAGTGTATAGAATCTAACACTTGATGCCCTCTTTTGACTGCTGCGATGATCTTGTGTGGGTCCTTTGCGCATGATGATTAATTTAGCGGATGGTGGGTTCACGATCGCAGCGGCTGGGGCGTTGATGAGTCCGGGTCGCCGTCAGATGTTTTGGCTGTGTCGTGCGTTCGTCGCTGATGGGATCTTTAGCGCTGATCTCCAGAAAACATTGTCTTCGGAGCAATCGCAAACGCGGCGACAGCTTCCGCCGCATCCTCAATGGTCAGTTCGATGCGATCGTGCTTCGCCGTTCTTAGGACTCTTCGTGTGCGGTCTCAGGAATATCCCTAATGGTCAGTTGGCCGCCCGTCGGTAAGCCTCGCGCATAAAAACCGTCCAGGGAGCCTGTTACGAATTCGCTCTGCTACTGGCCCCCCTGATCTGAGCTCTAAGAACCTGACCGGAAACGGTATCGGAATCAAATCTGGTAAGGGTTAAGTCTTTGTAGACGTTGACCGGTCTCGCAGGTTGCGATTCGCTGGCTCTGCAAC
>NZ_LMUJ01000064.1:0-4514 GCF_009765975.1 Acidisphaera sp. S103
ATGCGCGACAATTGGTGCAAACAAATCAGGAAACCTGTTACCCATGTGCCCGGTCTGAAGTGTTACCAAGGTGCCCGGTTGTAGAGGCCTTCGCCCGCCATGACGGGTGCGCAACGATGCCGATGGACGGGTGCGCAACGATGTCGATGGAACGGTTGCGCGGCGGCCGATTGCTGAACAACAACGTTGGTTAGTGTTGGTCTCCCAGGGTCATGGAGGCGGCGGTCGGAGATAGTCTTCTGATGATCACCGCGTGCCGAAGATTGCGCTGCCTACCCGCACCCAGGTTGCGCCGCAGGCGATGGCGATCTCGAAATCGGCGGACATGCCCATCGATACCGTTGGCAATCCGTGGCGCGCGGCTCGGTCGGCCAGCCAGGTGAAGTGCGGGCGGGGGTCTTCGCCGTGCGGCGGGACGCACATCAGGCCGGTCAGCGTTGCACCGAAGCGGGCTTTGCATTCGTTGATGAAACCATCCGCGTCGTCGCGGGCGATGCCTGATTTCTGCGGCTCCGAACCGGTGTTTACTTCGATCAGCAGTTTCGGGGTGCGGTTTTCGCGGGCGATCGCGGTTTCGATCGCGTCGGCCAGTTTCGGGCGGTCGAGGGACTCGATCACGTCGGCGATGCGCACGGCGTCGCGCGCCTTGTTGGTCTGCAAACCGCCGATGATGTGCAGGCTGAGCGGATACTGTGCGCGCAACGGCGGAAACTTGCCGGCGGCTTCCTGCACGCGGTTCTCGCCGTAAACCATCTGGCCGGCGGCGAGGGCGGCAGTGACCGCTTCAGCCGGCTTGGTCTTCGACACGGCGACCAGGGTGATGTCCCCGGGCGCTCGGCCGGCGGCGATGGCGGCGTTGGCGATGCGGTCCTGGACGCGGCGGAGGTTTTCGGCGATCGAGTCGGTCATGGCGGGATTAATACGCCGAATACTGCTTTTCCTCCACCAGGGCCGATCCCAGGCGGCGGTTGAGGGCTTGCTTGATGCGGCCGCGCTCATCGTTTTCGTGGTAGACCGCGCGCGCCAGAGCGACGAAGCCGGGGCCGAAATCGCCGGCGGCTTCTTTTTCGCGGATCAGGTCCTCGATCCGCCACAGCTTGGTGTTGACCGCCCGCAATGCCGCCATCAGTTCCGGCACGCCGGTGGCGACGGAGGCGGGTCGCCGCAGCAGGTCCAGTTCGCGAGCGGCGTTATCCCGAGCGGACGGGGTGCGCAGGCGGAGACATTTGATTTCGAGGATGACGATCTTGTCGAGCAGTTCGCCCCAGGAGACCGGAACCAACGGACTGGTCATCGCGGCAGCGCCTGCGCCATCGCGGCGAACACGGGTGCCCAATCGCCGTGCCGGCTTTGCCGGAACAGCCGCATGGTCGGGTACCAGGGGCTGTCGGCGCGGTCGAGCATCCAGCGCCAGTCCGGAACGAACCGCAAAGCCACCCACACCGGACGGCCAAGCGCACCGGCGAGATGGGCGATCGACGTGTCGGAGGTGACGATCAGGTCCAGGCTGGCCATGACGGCGGCGGTGTCGAGGAACGCATCCGGCCCGCTGTCCAGACCGTCCAGGGTTTCGACCGGAAAGCCGGCCGCCACGATCTGTGCCTCCGCTTCGCCCTTTTGCAGGCTGATCAGGCGGACGTTGGGGACAGCGGCCAGCGGTTCGAACAGGGCCAGTGGGAACGACCGGCCCTTGTCCTCAAAGCGGCCTGGGAAGCCCTGCCAGTTGATCCCGATACGGAGGCCGCCGGCGCCGATACGGCCGCGCCAATGGGCGACGCGATCCGGTTCGGCGAACAGATATGGCGGCTGGGCGGCTGGCAAGTGGGTGCGGGCGGGCAGGCTGAGCAGGGAGACCACGGTGTCGATGGTTGGGGGGGGCGCGCCGTCGGGGATCATCGGCGGCAGAGCCGGGTTGCTGGACAGCAGGCGGATCAAGCGCGGCGGGGCCTCGAACAGGATGTTGCCCTCGATCGACGGCAGGTAGCGCACGAACTGGATGACGTCACCGAGGCCCTGTTCGGTGTGGACCAGCAGGCGGCGGTGACCGAGTGGGTCACCTTGCCACTGTGGTTGGCTGAAGGCGCGCGGTGGGATGGCGCCGGCACGGAAGCGTTGTTCCCACCCGTCCCAGGCTTCCGGGGTGCGCCCCAGTAGATGCATCAGCAGCGACCAGTTGTAGCGCAGCACGGGGCTGTCGGGGGCGAGGCGCAGGGCCTGGTGCAAGGTGGCCTCGGCATCGGCGAAGGCACCGCGTTCCTTCTGCACGCTGGACAGGTTCACCAGGGATTCGGGTTCCGGGGGTGCCTGGCGCAGTGTTTGTTCGGCTTCTTCCAGCCGGTTCGCCTGGCGCAGGGCCATGCCGAGGTTGTTGAGGACGTCGGGGAGCGCCGGCTTCAGCCGCAGGGCCGCCTGGTAGGCATCGATGGCGTTGCCGGGTTGGTCGGCGTCGCTGAGGGCATGACCCAGCACCTGATGGGCCTCGGCGCTGTGCGGACGGGCACGCAGCACCGGCCGTATGGCGGCGGCGGCATCCAGTGGGCGGTTCAGGGCGAGCAGTGTGTGGGCGCGCGTGACCTGGAAGTCGGCGGCCGGTTTCAGGCCGATCGCCTGGTCCAGCAGCGTCTCGGCGACCGCCGGGCGTCCGGCCTGAAGCGCCAGGGCGCCCAGGGCGTGCAGCGCATCGGCGTGCCTGGGCATCGCCGCGATCACCTGGCGGTAGATCTGTTCGGCCTCCGCCAGCCGGCCGATCCGGTGAAGCTGCTGGCCCTGGCGGAAGACGGTGTCGATCTGTTGCGACCGTTTACTCATGCGGATGGGAGTAGCGCCGGGCGGTAGGATTACGCAATGATAGGCTCAAACAGGAGGGAACCGGCGATGAGCAAGCGGCGGACACAGGCGTGCGAGACACTGCTTCGGCGCGCCAGGGCCATCGTCGACACCGAGGGCACCGGTGACGCGGCACTGGGGAAAATCAAGGATCTGCTGGTCGGGCTGGCAAACCGGGGCGAGGCGCTGTTCCCGCGCGGTGCGTTCGCCATGCCGGCGGCCCAGGGGCGCAATCACGTGCTGGCGCTGGAGGACGGCGACGGCATGGGGCTGTACCTGACCATCGGATTGCCGGGGAAGGAAGCCGCGCCGCACGACCATGGCATCTGGTGCGTGAACGCGGCGATTTCCGGCCGGGAAATCCATAAATTCTACCGCCGTACCGATGACGCGAGTCGTGAGGGCTATGCGACCGTGGAGGAGGTCGGTTCGGTCACCGTGGCGCCTGGCCAGGGGATGGCCATGAGCGATCACGCGATCCATGCGACCGAGGTGCTTGGCGACGTCCCGGCGATCGGTTTGGCCTTGTATGGCTACGCGTTGGCTCGTTTTCCGTCGGTGGTGTGGTTTCATCCGGCGTTCACCTCGGTGCGGGCGATGCCCACGCGCCGGGCGGAGGCCGCGTGATGGCGTTCCAGGTCACCATCGCCAACACCGGGGCGACGATCGCCTGTGCGGCGGACCAACGGATCCTGCATGCCGCTGTCGGGGCTGGGGTGGATTATCCGTATGGCTGCGCGACGGGAAACTGCGCGGCCTGTATCTCCGAACTGCGGGTGGGGGCGGTTTCGATGTTGCCCTACAGCGACAACGCGTTGTCCGAGGCCCAGCGTGCCGAGGGCAAGATACTGGCGTGCCGAGCACAGCCGCGGTCGGATGTGGAGGTGGTTTGGCTGGGGCGGGGACGGAAGTAGCGGCGGTTTCCGCTACTGGCCCTTTGTGCCGTTCAGCGCGACGGCGGCACGTATCAGTGCCTTGAAGGCGTCGGCATCGAGCGCGTCATTTTCGTGGATGTCGATGGCGCGCCTGGTGTTGCCTTCGAGGCTGGCATTGAACAGGCCGGAGGGATCGTTCAACGCGGCGCCCTTGGCGAATGTCAGCTTCACGGCGGCCTTGTACGTCTCCCCGGTGCAGATCATGCCGTCGTGGTACCACACCGGAACGCCGCGCCACTTCCATTCCTCGACCACGTCGGGGACGGCCTGTTTGATGAGCGCGCGGACATTGGCAAGGGCGGCGCCTCGCCAGTCACCCAGTTCCTTGATCCTGGCGTCGATCAGGTCGGAGGGGGATTCGCTCTTGGTCGTCGCGCTCTTTGCCATGCTGTCAGTCCCCTTGGCTGTCCTGCGGCTACGCGGACGCGGGGAAGGCGGAACCCGCGCGTTCGTCCGCTCTTTCCTCATTTTTATCACGGAGAAGATCGGAGGACCACGGAGGGCTACGAAGACGCGCCGAATCACGACTTCGTGGCCCGACCAGATATATCGCTGGATCAGCGATCGCAGCGCATCAGCCCAACCAGGCCAGACCGTTACTCTCCAAGTCTAAAATCCAACCGCCGCCCGAAGCCCGCCAACCCTACCGACGTTTCTTGGTTCGGTTGAAGCGCCGTTTCTCCGCCCCGGCCTGCACGATTACCTCGCGCCGAGCGGAGTGGCGGTCAAGACTGGCCGCAGGCCACCGCCGCC
>NZ_LMUJ01000064.1:4658-114769 GCF_009765975.1 Acidisphaera sp. S103
AGCACGGCGCGACGCTCAGACAGGTCGGGTGCCCCTACCCTGCCCCGACCCGCTTCCAGAACAACACCGTATCGTGCGCCGAACCGTCCGCGCTCAGCGCATACCCCGGCAGTCGTCCGCCTTCCCGCCAGCCCTCGGCCCGGTACAGCGCCTCGCCGGCCTCACCCGCGCGGGTGTCCAGCGTCAGCAAGGACCGGCCCGCCGCCACCGCCGCCTGTTCCAGCGCTCGCATGATTTGGCGCCCGAGACCGCCGCGGCGCGCATCCGGATGGACCAGGATCTTCTGCACTTCCGCCCGATGCGGCTGGTTCTCCGGCGTCCCCAGGTCGAGCATCCCGGTCCCCACCATCACACCGTCGTGCCATGCGGCCAGCAGTACGCGCTTACCGGCGCCGACGTCGCTCGCCATCCGATGCCAGAACGCGGTCGCCTTGTCCCGCGACAGCGGCGGCAGGAACGACACCGACGCCCCCGCCGCGACGCATGCGATCAGGATATCGGCCAGCCGGGCCTCAGCCGAAGTCGCGGCCGCGATATCCAGCGCCTGCACGCCGTTCACCGGCTTGGCGTAGCCGAACTCCAGCGAGTTGGAGATGTCCTCCAGCACCCGCAGCGGACCCGACCGGACATAGCCCCGCTTTTCGTAAAACCGATGTGCGCGGTCGAACCGGGTATCGCTCCACAACACCAGCCGTTCCGAACCCGCCGCGATGGCATGGCGTTCGGCAAGGTCGAGCAGCGCATGGCCCAGCCCTGAGCCGTGTCGTGCGGGGTCGACATAGACGCGGCAGACTTCCCACGCCGCATCGCCGGCAGGACGCACGGCGATCATGCCAACAACCGACCCGCCGGCCTCGGCGATCCACAGCGCGCCGCCGTGGCCGGCGTAATAGCTGGCCAGGGCGTGCAGCTCCGGCATCTCCAGATCCACGTCCATCTTGACGCCCGGGTAGGCCGACCAGCATGCCCAGATCAGTGCGATGACAGCAGGGCCATCGGCGTCGCGGCCAGAGCGGATCAGCCAGTCGAGATTCATGGCCGGTCGCGGTGAGTGTCGACCGGCGCACTCTCACCGTCATGGCCGGACGCGTTCCGGCCATCTTCGCACCGGCGGACGAAGCGCGGATGGCCGGGACGCGCCCGGCCATGACGGATACATTCCACGCTGGGCCATGACGATGGATGCCCAGCCATGTCGTTTCGCCTACCGCAACCCCTCGCAGAATGTCTGGATGCGCTTCAGGCCTTCCAGCAGTTCGTCGTCCGCGGTGGCGGTGCTGATGCGCAGGAACGGGCTCATGTGATAGGCGGCGCCGTGGACGGTGGCGACGTAGTGTTCCTCCAGGAGGGCGAGGCACACGTCCTCATCGTTGTGCAGCACGCGCCCGCCGGTGGTGGTCTTGCCCAGGCAGCCGGCGACGTTGGGGAAGACGTAGAAGGCGCCCTCGGGCTTGTGGCAACTGATGCCCTTGGCCGCGTTCAGCATTGCGACGGCCACGTCGCGGCGGCGCTTGTAGGCCTCGATCTGGACGTCGACGCCATCTTGCGGGCCGTCCAGCGCCGCGGCCGCGGCGGCCTGCCCGACGGTGGAGGTGCCGGCGGTGGCCTGGCCCTGCATCACGGTCATCGCCTTGATCAGGGGCTTGGGGCCGCCGGCGAAACCGATCCGCCAGCCGGTCATCGCATAGGTCTTGGAAACCCCCGACACCGTCAGCGTGCGGTCCTTCAGGTCCGGTGCGACCTGGGCGAAGGTGGCGTGCTGGAAGCCGTCGAACACCAGATGCTCATACATGTCGTCGGACAGGATCCAGACATGCGGGTGCTTGCGCATCACGACGGCGATTTCGGCGATTTCGGCGGCCGAACAGCAGGCGCCGGTCGGGTTGTTGGGGTTGTTCAGCACCAGCCATTTGGTCTTCGGGGTGATCGCCGCGTCGATATCCTCGGCGCGGGGCTTGAAGCCGTTGTTCTGCGGGCAGTTCACCAGGACCGGCACGCCTTCGCACAGTTGGGTCATCTGCGCGTAGGCGATCCACGACGGCACCGGGATGATGACCTCGTCACCCGGGTCCACGGTGGCCATGATGGCGTTGAACAGGCATTGCTTGCCGCCGTTGGAGACGGCGATTTCGTCCAGCGCATAATCCAGCCCGGAATCGCGCTTGAATTTCCGCTGGATCGCCTGCTTCAGCACGCGGGTGCCGTCCTGCGGCGGGTATTTGGTGTCGCCCTTCAGCGCCGCCTGGTGCGCGGCCTCGATGGCGTGCGGCGGGCTGTCGAAGTTGGGCTCGCCGGTGGTCAGGGTCACGACCGGCTTGCCGGCGGCTTTCAGCTCGCGCGCCTTGATCGTCATCTGCACGCTGGCCGCCAAGGCGACCCGGCCAAGCCGCGAAGAAAAACCAGGCATCAGTGCAGACCTTCGCAGAAACGTTGAATACGGGTGCAGGCCTCGGTCAGTTCCGAGGTCGCATTGGCATAGCTGATGCGGATGTAGCCGGGGTAGCAGAAGGCCGCACCATGCACGGTGGCGACCCCTTCCTCAGACAGCAGCGTCAGGGCGAAGGTTTCGTCGTCCTTGATCAGCACGCCGCCCTTGCTGGTCTTGCCGATGCAGCCGTGGATCGACGGATACACATAGAAGGCGCCATCCGGTGTACTGCAATTCAGGCCGGGGGCCTTGTTCAGCATCTCCACCACCATGTCGCGGCGCTGCTCGAACACCTTCCGCATTTCCTCCACCGTGTCCTGCTGGCCGGTCAATGCCTCGACGGCGGCGGCCTGGGCGATGGAGTTGGGGTTGGATGTGGACTGGCTCTGCAATTTGTCCATCGCCTTGATCAGTGCGACGGGGCCGCCGGCGAAGCCGATGCGCCAGCCGGTCATGGCGTAGGACTTGGATACGCCATGCACCGTCAGCGTGCGGTCCTTGAGGCGAGGTTCCACCGCGACGATGGTTCCCGGCTTGAAGCCGTTGTACGCCAGCTTGTCGTAGATATCGTCGGTCAGCACCCAGACATGCGGATGGCGCATCAGCACGTCACAGATCGACCTCAGCTCCTCCGCGCTGTAGGCGGCGCCGGTCGGGTTGCAGGGGTTGTTCAGCATGAACCAGCGGGTCTTCGGGGTAATCGCCGCTTCCAGGTCCTCGGCGCGCAGCTTGAAGCCGTTGTTCTGGCCGCATGGCACCAGCACCGGCTTGCCGTCCGCCAGGGTGACGATGTCGGGATAGCTGACCCAGCACGGGCTGGGGATGATGACCTCATCGCCGGCGTTCAGTGTGCTCAGCATGGCGTTGAACAGCACCTGCTTGGCACCGGTGGAGATGATGATTTCCTCCGGCTTGTAGTCGATGCCGCTGTCGCGGGCGAACTTCAGCGCCACCGCTTTGCGCAGCGCCTGGGTGCCGGCCACGTCGGTATATTTCGTCTCGCCGTTCTCCAGCGCCCGGATCGCCGCGTCCTTGATGTTGCGGGGGGTATCGAAGTCCGGTTCGCCCTGCGACAGGCTGATGACGTTCTTGCCCTCGGCGATCATGCCGCGTGCCACCGTGGAAATCGCGATGGTCAGGCTGGGCTGGATGCGGTCGAGGCGGTCGGCGGTGAGCGGCATGACGTGTTCCCGGCGGATTCTAAGGAGTAAGCAGCGGGTTCTAATGCTCTGCCGCCGCGGGGGCAACCGGATGACGCGGCCGAGCGCGGCGGGGCTGGTCTGTGCGGGGGGCGGGCCAGGACCTTCGGTGAATGAATCGTGATCGCCCGGCCGCGCCGCCGGAACCAGGCCAGGGACGCGATCCGCGTTGCCTCGGCGTCGCCCCGACGCGAATCACTTTGCGCCAGGGAAGCCGGTTCCGGACGATCGAGGTCCCTGACCTTCAGCTTATCGACGGTTTCCATGCCTTCGAGGCCGAGACCGGCGTCCGCTGGACTGACGGCGATGCCACCGTGACGGCGGAATTGCGCGAAGGATTCGACGGCCCGGTGGAGCTGGTGCTGCACCTCGACGGGTCGACCCGATACCCCGTCTTTGCCGTTGCCGGCCAACGTACCGCGGCATGAACCTGGCGGCCCGCGCCCGGCGCGTTGCCACGCAACCATTACGTAACCAGGCGGCTGCTACGCAATGGGTAACCGCTGCGCAATCGAATTGATTTGCATCAAACAAAGCCTGCCCGAATCGAGTTGCCTTCGAGATATTTTTGCCACATGACCTCAGATGCCGAACATCCGGTGGAACGCAGGGACGAATGATCGGCGGGGCCGCGACGGCTTCGGACCGGGTCGCTCCGAACGGCTTCACCCGCACACTTCGACCACCGCCCGTGGAAACAGGGCGCCTGCCACGTCCCGTCACCCGGCGGGCATGCGACCGGAGCAAGATGACTTCGCCTGTGCGCAGCCATCCAGCTTTAACTTTTTTGTTTGATCACGTGATTCAGACCTGCGGCGATTCCGCCTCCGGTCATCACGCTCTCGCCTGAAGGATCGACCGATGAGCAAGACGTTAACGGCAACCTACGGTTCGGGCGTCACGCTTTCGTCGGCTTCGGATAGCCCCACGACCATCACTTCGACAGGCTACCTGGAACAGGGCCTTCGGGTGACCTATGACGGCCCCTGGCAGGTGGCGAATTACGGCACCATCCAGGGGGGGACGGCGGGATACGGCGTCTACCTGCTCGACGGCGGAACGGTCACCAATCAGGCCGGCGGGTATATCGGCGGCAACTCCGCTGGTATCTCGGCCAAAGACGGCGCCCTGACCGTGGTCAATGCCGGCGATGTCACCGGCCGCACGGGCGGCGGCATCTACCTGCTGGCGGGCGGCAGTGTCACCAACCTGGCCGGCGGTGTCATCACCGGGTACGACGGGGTCTCCGCCAGCACAGCCGCCGCCACGGTGATCAATGCGGGCAGTATCATCGGCAGTGGTCTCGACGGTCCCGGCGTCGTCATCACGGCCGGCGGCACCGTCATTAACCAAGCCGGCGGGACGATCATCGGCGGCAGCGGGATCAACGGCGAGGCCGTCGCGCTGACCGTGATCAACACCGGCTCGATCTACGGGTTCAACGAATTCGGCGTGGCCTTTTTCTCGGGGGGCTACCTGGCCAACCAGAGCGGTGGCACGATCACCGGCGCCAGCGAAGCCGTCCATGCGGGCGCCGTCTTCACCATGGTGAATGGCGGGCTCATCGACGGGGCCAGTGAGGGCCTCAATCTCGACGGCGGCGGCAGCGTCACCAACCAGGCCGGCGGCACCATCAGCGGCGGGTTCGCGGGGATCATCGCCTATAACACGGCCCTGGCCGTGAGCAACTACGGCGTCATCCAGGGAAATGGCTCCAGCGATGAGGGTATCAACCTCAAAGTAGGCGGCAGCGTCACCAATCAGGCCGGCGGCGCCATCCACGGCAAATACGAGGCGATCTTCGCGTCCGGCGGGCTGACGACGGTGACCAATGCGGGCTTCATCACCGGATACGGCACGTTCGGGGCCGGCATCCTGCTTGGCGGCGGCGGCGGCGTCACCAACCAAGCCGACGGGACGATCAGCGGACAGGCCGAGGGGGTCTCGGCCTACCACGCCGCCGTTGCCGTGGCGAATAACGGGGTTATCGCGGCTTACGGCAGTTCGGCCGAGGCGATCTACCTGACCGGTGGCGGCAGCGTCACAAACCAGGCCGACGGCACGATCACCGGTTCGGTGGGTATCGACAGCCAGTTCGCCGGCGCGACGGTGGCGAACGCCGGCAGCATTGTCGGCACCGGCGGCACTGCCGTCGCCTTCGGCGCCGGTTACACCAACCTGCTGACGATCGACCCGGGTGCGGTGTTCCACGGCATGGTCAATGGCGGCAACACGATCGGCGCCACCGCGGTCAGCACGTTGGAACTGGCATCGGGCGCCTCGACCGGGACATTGTCCGGCCTGGGCACGCAGTTTGTCGATTTCGGTCAAGTATCGATCGACGCCGGGGCTTATTGGATCGTCGGCGGCAACGAAACGCTGACCGCCGGCACGACGCTGACCAATGCCGGCACCCTGGCCCTGGCCGACTCAAGCTTTGCCGATAACGGCGTCGTCATCAACAACGGCGCCATCGTCATCGATCCGTCGAGCGTGACGTTCGGCAGCCTGACCGGATCGGGATACGTCACGATCGACAGCGGCAGCACGCTGGACGTTACGGGTGCAGTGACCAACGGCGAAACGATTGTCTTTTCCGGCACGAACAACCTGCTGGATGTCAGCCCGACAGCGTTTGCCGGCCAGATCAACGGATTCATCCCCGGCGACACGATCGACCTGACGGGTGTGACCGATGGATTTTCGCCCCGGATCGTCAACGGCAACACGCTGGCGATCCAACGCACCGACAATCCATCCGTCTACCTGACACTCGATCCCGGGACCAACTATACCGGCGACCAATTTGCCATCAGCGGCGGCGGCGCCATCACCACGGAGATCCCCTGTTTCCTGCGCGACACGCGCATCCGCACCGAACGCGGGGAGACGATGGTGCAGGACCTGGCCGTGGGCGACCGGGTCCTGACCTTGTCCGGGACGTCCCGCCCGATCACATGGATCGGCACGGGGCGCGTGGTGGTCAGCCCCGGCCGCCGATCCGCCGCCACGCCGATCGTCGTCCGCAAGAGCGCCCTCGCCGACAACGTGCCGTACTACGACCTGCGCATCACCAAGGGCCATTCGCTGTTCGTCGACGGCGTGCTGATCCCGGCGGAGTTCCTGGTCAACCACCGGTCGATCCAGTGGGACGACCACAAGCGCGAGGTCGAATTCTACCACATCGAACTCGACGCCCATGACGTATTGCTGGCGAACGGCAGTCCGGCCGAGAGTTACCGCGACGACGGCAACCGGTGGCTGTTCCGGAACGCCAACGCCGGCTGGGACCAGCCGTCGATGCCAGCCTGCGCGCCGGTGCTGACCGGCGGCCCGGCGGTGGATGCGATCTGGCGGCGGTTGCTCGATCGCAGCGGCGCGCGAACCGGCGTGACGCTGACGGACGATCCGGACCTGCATTTGCTGGTGGACGGCAGGCGCCTGGACGCCACGCTGCGTGCGGACGGTGCCCACGTCTTCTCGCTTCCGGACACGCGTGCCGCCGTGCGCATCGTCTCCCAAGCCGGCGCGCCGCAGGAACTGGGCTTCGCACGCGATCCGCGGTGCCTCGGCATCGCCTTGCGGCGCGTGATGCTGCGCCAGGGCGCTCGGGTCCGGACGATCGATGCCCACGATCCACGCCTGACGGACGGCTTCCACGCGTTCGAGGCTGACAACAACCTGCGCTGGACCGACGGCGACGCCGGCCTGCCGGCGGCGTTGTTGGAGGGCTTCGATGGGGCGGTGGAACTTGTGCTGCACCTCGGCGGCACGACCCGGTACCCGTCTTTTGCCTTCGCCGGCGGACAGGCCGCGGCATAGGCCAGGCGCCCCAACCCTCCGCAACCTGCTACGTAACCGGATTGACTCACGTCAAATAAATAACTCTTCCGAATCAGTTTGTATTTTCAAACGTTCTTCGTCACATTTGGCAATGTGCTGAGCGTCGGATGAGACATACAGGCGAATTACCGCCGGAGCCATGACGGCTCCGAACCGGATCGTTGCGCGCCATCTTGCTGGCACACCTTGACCACGCTCCCTGGAAACGGGGCACCCACGGTGCGCCGCCATCCCGGTACGCAACAAGCCTGAAGGACCGACTGATGAGCAAGACGATCGCGACCACCTACAGTTCGGGCGTCACGCTTTCGTCGGCCTCGTATGATCCCACGACCATCACGTCCACGGGCCTGCTGCAACAGGGCCTGAATGTTCAGTACAGTGGCAACTGGCAGGTCCTGAACCAGGGGACGATCCAGGCGCCGTCGTCCTACGGCATCTACCTGCTTGGGGGCGGCACGGTCACCAACCAGACGAGCGCCACGATCGGCGGCAGCCAGGGCGGGATCGCCACCGAACACGCCGCCCTGACCGTCATCAACGCCGGCAGCATCTATGCGTCCAACGGCGCCGGCATTTCCCTGTTCGCCGGCGGCAGCGTCACCAACCAGGCCGGCGGCACCATCACCGGCTACACCGGCATCCATGGCGGAGCAGCCGCGGCCGCCGCCGTCGTCAATGCCGGCGTCATCGCCACCTACATCCCCTTCGCCACCTCAGTATTTTCCAACGCCGGTGTCTCCCTGCTCGACGGCGGCAGCGTCACCAACCAGGCCGGCGGCGTGATCCTCGGCTACCAGGGGATCTACGGCGGCCACGACGGTGCCCTGACCGTGGTCAACGCCGGCACCATCGCCGCGGCCTACTTTCCCATAGAAGAGACCTACTACGGCAACGGCGTGTATCTGGGCCACGGCGGTACCGTCATCAACCAGACCGGTGGGACCATCACCGGTGCCATCGGGATCGCCAGCAGCGGAGTCCCCGCGACGGTCGTGAACTACGGCGACATCACCGGAGTCATGAGCACCGGCATCGACATGGGCGACGGCGGCAGCCTCACCAACCAGGTCAGCGGAGCCATCACCGGCGCTTTCGGCGTCGACTCCGTCGCCTACCTGGCCGTGGTGAACGCCGGGACCATCACCGGTACCGCCGCCGGCGGTATCAGTTTCTTAAACGGCGGCGGCGGCAGCGTCACCAACGAAGCCGGCGGCATCATCACCGGCAACAACGGCATCGTCGGAACCGGCGCCACGACCGTGTTCAACGCCGGCAGCATCGGCAGCAACGGCTCGGGCGACGGCATCTACCTGGAGAACGGTGGCAGCGTCACCAACCAGGCCGGCGGCATCATCAGCGGCTATACCGGGGTCTACAGCGGGTCAGCCGCCGCCGTCGCCGTGGTCAACGCAGGCGTCATCGCCACCTATATCCCCTTCGCCATCTCAGTATTTTCCAACGCCGGCGTCTCCCTGCTCGACGGCGGCAGCGTCACCAACCAGGCCGGCGGCGTGATCGTCGGATACCAGGGAGTCTACGGCGGCCACCACGGCGCCCTGACCGTGATCAACGCAGGCACCATCGCCGCGGCCTACTTTCCCATAGAAGAGACCTACTACGGCGAAGGCGTGTACTTGGGCGATGGCGGCACCATCATCAACCTGGCCGGCGGCACCATCACCGGCAGCAATGGGATCGCCACCAGCGGAGTCTCCGCGACGGTCGTGAACTACGGCGACATCACCGGGATCATGAGCACCGGCATCGACATGGGCGCCGGCGGCAGCCTCACCAACCAGGCCAGCGGGGTCATCACCGGCTATTTCGGCGTCGACTCCGCTGCCTACCTGAACGTGGTGAACGCCGGGACCATCACCGGTACCTCCGGCGGCGGAATCAGTTTCCTCGCCGGTGGCGGCGGCAGCGTCACCAACGAAGCCGGCGGCATCATCACCGGCAACAACGGCATCGTCGGAACCGGCGCCACGACCGTGATCAACGCCGGCAGCATCGGCAGCAACGGCTCGGGCGACGGCATCTACCTCGAGAACGGTGGCAGCGTCACCAATCAGACGGGCGGAACGATCACCGGCTCCGACGCGATCGACGCCGAGGCGCAAAGCACCCTGATCAACGCCGGTTACATCGCTTCGACCGGCGCCAGCCAGACCGCTGTCGATCTGCAAGCCGGCGGCTACGTCCTCAACCAGACCAGCGGCGCGATCACCGGCTATTCCGGCATCCAGGCCGATAACGCCCCGGCAACGGTCGTCAATTACGGCAGCATCACCGCCATCGGTTCGGGCGGCGACGGCGTCGCATTCTATGCCGGCGGCACCGTCACCAACGCGGCGAGCGGCACCATCAGCGGCAGCGACGGCGTCTACGCCACCGCCCCGGTCGCCGTGGTCAATGCCGGCGACATCACCGGATCCGTCCATTACGGCATCCAACTCACCGCCGGCGGCGTCATCACCAATCAGGCCGGCGGCTATATCGCCGGCTACGCCGGAATCTTTGCCGGCTCCGATCCAGCCACTATGGTCAATGCCGGCAGCATCGCCGGGATCGGGACCTACGGAAAAGGCATCGAACTCCAGGCTGGCGGCACCATCACCAACCAATATGGCGGCACGGTTTCCGGCTTCACCGCGATCTACACCGGCGGCCCCGTCACCGTGGTGAACTACGGCGTCGTCGCCTCGACCGGCATGGATCGAGGCGGTGTCCAGGCGGTCGATGGCGGCGACGTCACCAATCAGGCCGGCGGCACCATCACCGGCTATAACGGGGTTTACGGCACCGCGCCGCTCTACGTGCTGAATGCCGGTGTCATATCCGCCGCCACGGCGTCCCCGCTGTACACCGGCGTCGACCTGGCCGCGGGCGGCACCGTCGTCAACCAGGCCGGCGGCACCATCACCGGCGGCAGCGGAGTTGACGGCGGCTACGGCGGCCCGCTGTATGTAAACAACAGCGGCAGCATCGTCGGGGTCTCCGGCGGTGGC
Source organism: Acidisphaera sp. S103 (assembly GCF_009765975.1). Lineage (GTDB taxonomy): Bacteria > Pseudomonadota > Alphaproteobacteria > Acetobacterales > Acetobacteraceae > Rhodopila. Next base: position 15,140 of record NZ_LMUJ01000064.1, read on the forward strand.
ATAGAAATTCTGGCCGGTGGCACCGTCGTCAACCAGGCCAGCGGTGTGATCGCCGGCTACGTGGGCATCGAGGCCGGCACGGTCGCCGTGACCGTGGTGAATTACGGCGTCGTCGAGGCCAGCTATTCCGTGGGCGTTTTCCTCGCCGGCGGCGGTGCCGTCACCAACGCAATCGGCGGCACCATCAGCGGAGCCGCCGGCGTCATCTCCCTCTACGGGGCCACGACCGTCGTCAACGACGGCACGATCGCCGGTTCCGAGGAAGGTGTCGCCCTGAATGCAGGCGGCGTCGTCACCAACCAGACCAACGGCATCATCACCGGCTACGCCACCGCGATCGACGGCGAGGGCCCGGTCACCGTGGTGAATGCCGGGACCATCTACGCGAGCCAGACCTACTCTCGCGCAACGGGCATCTACCTCGGTGGCGGCGGCACCATCACCAACCAGGCCGGCGGCACCATCACCGGTGCCAACGCGATCTACAGCGCACAATCCCACACGCTCACAGCGACCATCGTGAATGCCGGCACGATCGCGGGGAACTATTACGCCATCAATCTCGCCATGACCGGCGTCGTCACCAACCAGGCCGGCGGCATCATCGAGGGCTCCCGAGCGATCGGATCGCAACGTACCCTCACGGTGGTCAATGCCGGCACGATCGCCGGCTACGACGGCGCCATCGGCCTGCTGTCGGGCGGCACCGTCGTCAATCAGGCCACCGGCACCATCAGCGGGGCTGTCGGAGTCTACGGCGGCGGCCGCACCACCGTGGTCAACGCCGGCAGCATCCTGGGCGGTGCGGAAGGTGCGTTGCAGGGCGGCATCGCCCTGCTCGACGGCGGCATCGTCACCAACCAGACCGGTGGCTATATCACCGGCTATGATGGCGTCTACGGCGGTGAAAAACACACCGTAACGGTCATCAACGCCGGCAGCATCACCGGCGGTACAGCCGACCACTACGCGGGCGGCGTCGAACTCGTTGGCGGCGGCGCCGTCAGCAACGCGGCGACCGGCACGATCACCGGCTACGACGGGGTCTACGGCGGCAAACCCGGCAGCCTGCTGGTCATCAATGCCGGCACCATCAGCGGTGTTGGCGGGACAAGCTACGGCGTCGTCCTCAACGGCGGCGGTTACGTCACCAACCAGGCCGGCGGCGTCATCACCGGCTTCGACGGCATCATCTCCAACTACGCCGCCGCGACCGTCGTCAACGCCGGCACCGTCACGGCGGTCGGTTCGAAAGGCACCGGCGTCGTCATCGAAGACGGCGGCGCCGTCACCAATCAGGCCGGCGGCACCATCACCGGCAGCAACGGCGTTTACGGCAAATCCGTCCCGCTCACGGTGATCAACGCCGGCTCCATCTCGGGCTACAACCTGTACGGCGTCGCCCTGTTCGCCGGCGGGTCGCTCGACAACCAGGCCGGCGGCACCATCACCGGCCCGGCCGACGCGGTCTATGCCAACGGGCCGCTGACCGCGGTGAACGCCGGTCTCATCACCAGCTACGGCGGTGGTGACGGCATCGAACTGAACGCCGGCGGCAGCGTCACCAATCAGAGCGGCGGCGTCATCGACGGGTACGACGCGATTTTCGCCATCACGGCCGCGGTGACGGTGGTCAATGCGGGCACCATCGATGCCAGCACCACCCCGCTGAACAGCGCGGCGGGCATCGGCGTTTACCTCGGCGCCGGCGGCGCCGTCATCAACCAGGGCGGCGGCACGATCGCCGGAACCTACGGGGTTTATGCCAAGAACGTCGCGGCGACCGTGATCAACAGCGGCAGCATCGCCGGATACAGCCAGACCGGCGTCGTCTTCGCCGCCGGCGGCTATCTGACCAACCAGAGCGGCGGCACGATCACCGGCGCCACCGGCGTTTTCAACGGCGGCGCCCTGACCCTGGTGAACAGCGGTGCCATATTCGGCACCATCGGCGAAGCCCTCGACGTCTACGCAGGCGGCACAATCACCAACCTGAGCGGCGGCACGATCAGCAGCGACGGCTCCGAGGTGATCTTCAGCGCCAACACCGCCGTCGCCATCACCAATGACGGCACCATTGCGACGTCCGGCATTGGTGATGAGGCGATCGCCCTCTTCGCGGGTGGCACCATCACCAACCTGGCCAGCGGCACGATCAGCGCCGGCGTCGAGGCCATCGTCAGCTTCGACACCGCCATCGCCGTAACCAATTACGGCCTCATCGCCGGCGGCCAGATTGGCGGCCAGGGCATCGCCCTGTTCGGGGGCGGCAGCATCACCAACCTGAGCGGGGGGACGATCACCGGCGGCCTCCAGGGTATTGCCAGCTTCAGCGATCCCATGACCGTGTCGAATGCCGGTCTCATCACGTCCTACGACTATCGCGGCCAGGCGCTTTATTTCACCGGCGGCGGCAGCGTCACCAACCAAGCCGGCGGCACCGTCAGCGGTTATGGCGCCATCGTTGCTCTCGACACGGCGGTCGCCGTGGCGAATGCCGGCCGCATCGCGTCCTACGGCACCAATGCCAGGGCAATCTACTTCACCGCCGGCGGCAGCATCACCAACCAGGCCGGCGGCACCATCAGCGCTGCCTACGACGCGATCGTCGCCTTCAATTCGGCTGTTCCCGTCGTGAACGCCGGCCTGATCGCGGCTTATGGGGCGAATGGCAAAGCCATCGACCTGGTCGAGGGCGGCAGCGTCACCAACCAGGCCGGCGGTACCATCAGCGGATTTTACGGCGTTTACGCCAAATACGGCTCGATCACAGTGGTCAACGCCGGCAGCATCGTGGCCAATACCGCGTCGGGGACCGCCATCAAACTGCTCAACGGCGGCAACGTCACCAACGTTTCGGGTGGCACAATCAGCGGCCATACCGGAATCCAGGCTAACGACAGCGGCATGACCGTGACGAACGCCGGCGTCATCATCGGCACCGGCGGCAACGCCGTGACGTTCGCCGCCGGCTACACCAACCGGCTGATCGTCGATCCCGGCGCCGCCTTTACCGGCACGGTCAATGGCGGCAACGCCGTCGGCGCCGCCAAAGCCAGCACGCTCGAGCTGGCGTCCGCCGCCTCGGCCGGAACGCTGTCCGGCCTGGGCACGCAGTTCGTCGATTTCAGCCAGGTGGCGCTGGACGCCGGCGCCTACTGGGACCTGACCGGCACCAACACGCTGGCCGCCGACGCCACCCTGACCAATGACGGCACCCTGGCCCTGTCCAGCGCATACCTTCTGGACGACGGCGCGTTCATCAACAACGGCGCCCTCATCATCGATCCGTCCAGCGTCACGCTGGCCAGCCTGACCGGCACCGGCGATGTCACGATCGACACCGGCAGCACACTGAACGTGACGGGCGCGGTCGCATCCACCGAGACCATCGTCTTCTCCGGCACCAACGATCTCCTCGGTGCCAACCCCACCGCCTTCGCCGGCCAGATCGACGGCTTCACCTTCGGCGACACCATCCAGTTGGCCGGCGTCACCGATGGCACCACGGCCGAGATCGTCAACGGCAACACGTTGGAAATCGACCGCTCCGGCAATCCGCCCGTCTTCCTGACCCTCGATCCCAGCGTCAGCTACACCGGCGACACTTATGCCGTCAGCCCCACCGGCGCCGTCACCGAAACACCCTGTTTCGTGGCCGGAACCATGATCCGCACCGGCCGCGGCGACGTGCCGGTGGAACGCCTCGCCATCGGCGACCACATCATCACCCTGTCCGGAGCGTCACGCCCGATAAGCTGGATCGGCCATCGCACGCTCGACCTGGCCCGCCACCCCGAACCACGCCGCGTCCAGCCGATCGTCATCCGCACCGATGCCTTCGGCGAGGGCCTGCCCGCCCGCGACCTGTACCTGTCCCCCGAACACGCCGTGCTGCTGGATGGCGCGCTGGTGCCCGTCCGCCTGCTGGTCAACGGGACCAGCATCCAGCGCGACGAAACCCGCCGCCGGGTCACCTATTACCATGTCGAACTGGCAACCCACGACATCCTGCTGGCCGAGGCCCTGCCGGTCGAATCCTACCTGGAGACCGGCAACCGCGGCATGTTCGAGAACGCCGGCGCACCGCTGCTGCTGCACCCCGACCCGACCAACGACCAGGCCCGCCGCGTCACCCGATCCTGCGCCCCGTTCATCGGCGATCCCGCGCGCATCGAGCCGCTGTGGCGCGCCTTGGCGGACCGAGCGGCGGCCAGCGGTTGGCCCCGAGCGGACACAACCCCAGCCACCGACGACCCTGCCCTGCACCTGTTCGTCGACGGCCGCCGCCTAGCCCCGATCGCCGTCATCCAAGGCAAACACAGTTTCATCATCCCCACCGACGCTCGGCAGGTCCGCCTGCGCTCGCGCACCGCGATCCCGTCCGACACCACACCCTGGCTTGCCGACGACCGCCGCCTGGGCGTCCTGCTGCGCGGCCTGACCATCCAGGCAACGCCGATCCCGCTCGATCACCCGGGCTTGGGCACCGGCTGGTGGGCACCGGAGTGGCACGACCCAGAAACCCTGCGCCGCTGGACCAACGGCGACGCCGAACTGCCGCTGCTCCAGTCTGCGGACAGGCCATACCTGCTGGAGGTCGATATCGCCGCCACCCTGCCCTACCCGCTACCCGTCGCGGCCTCCGATCCGCCTTCGATCCGACGTTCCGCCTAGGTGTTGAGGTCAGAATAAAACAGGACAAACGGGTTCAGATATCGCCCCGGACAGCTCGCTGGATCCGGTCGAACACGTATTGTGCGCCGTCGATCGCAATAAACTGCGGCGTTGGGTCGAGCGCTGACGACCAGCTCCCGAACCTGCCGCGGCTCTGCCCCAAATAGTCGTTACTATTCAGAATCGAATTGTCCCACGCCCATTCGACCTTTGACTCACTTGGACCTCTGGCAAGCGATCGAGGCTGAGTGCAATCAAATTGCCCCACGGCGCGGATCGGTCGATCAAAATTCAACGGTTGGTGACCGCATAACGTGCCTTCCCCCGTAACCAGGCATCGAGCGCAAAACGGCCGACGATGAAATACAATCCCATCAGCACGAACGGGATACCCCATAGGCGGAATATGAGCGGTGCGCTCGACCTGAACACATCTGCCTCCCAGAAGACAGCAAACCCGCCCCACAACAAACTGAATGGGATCAGAAACAAATCGCTGCCGTAAACAGCCAGCCCGTAGAAGGTCGGCCCGACCAGATGATCCGTTCGCCTTCCAGAAGGGACCAACGGGCGTCACCCGCGTCTTTACCCGCATCCATGCTGTCTATCCCCGCCCTGCTTAACGGTTTCGCATCAATCATCCATATGATGAAAGACCCTATGGTACAACGACTTGAGGGGAATGGCTCTGGTGAGATGTCCCGTGCCTTCGACGGCTGACCCGAGCGAAGCGTGCCACGATTCAGTCCGGGCATTCGACCAGAGAGCCGATGAAGCAAGCCGCATTACCGCATCGCAATGATACCGCGATGCAACGCAAGTTCGTACGAAGACGGCCCGAATCCAGGATGCCGATCTCGCATTTCCTTGTAGATTTCCTCCCGTTTCTTATCAGTCCAATGCCTCTCGCCAAAGTATCCCTCGTCAGCATGCAACGCATTGGCTTTACGTTTCACAGTCTCGACTTCGCTTGGTACCAATCCGCTGATAGTTTTCTCCAGATCAATTAGTTCCTCCCGTAGCATGCGACATCGTCTGTTGAAGTCGGCAACAACATAGGCAGCGTCTAACGCTGAACCGGCACGTGCATTCTCGATCACGCGACTGCGCTCAATGGAAGACGGTAACTCGCTACCCACCAAACTCACCCCATCTTCTATCAACAGAACATGGGAGATAGATCACAATCACCCTCCAATGTCATGCGCCTGAGGCGAATGGGGCGCGGCACGCCGACCACTGATGGCCACAGGCGCAAGAGAACGATGCGCGGTAATGGTTGGAATAACTCCCCACGGGTCTCACGCTTGAATTAGCGTTGATACGGGCCACGATACCATCGGCTTCCCGGCCGCAAAAACGCTGTGATGAATTGAAACCACCTGCGGCTCGGCAATGACACGCACCGATCGGGCGGGATCGCCTCTCACCCCCCTTCTTGCCCCATCGTCGCGCCCGCCGCACACTCCAAGGGTCTCAACCCCATGGGAGGGAAACCATGCTCTACGAACTGCGGATCTATGAATGCGTCCCCGGCAAACTGCCGGACCTGAACAAGCGCTTTAGCACCATCACCCTGAAAATCTGGGAGAAACACGGCATCAAGCAGGCCGGCTTCTGGACCACGGTGATCGGCGAGTCGAACATGACGCTGTACTACATGCTGGCCTGGGAATCCCTCGCCGACCGCGAGAAGAAGTGGAATGCCTTCCAGGCCGACCCGGAATGGCACGCCGCGCGCGCCAAGACCGAGGAAAACGGCGCCATCGTTGCCAAGGTTACCAACTACATCCTCGGCCCGACCCCGTACTCTTCCGTCAAGTAACCCACACGCGGCATGGGGGCCCCTGCCCCCATGCCGCGTGCTGGACGGCCCCGGGCGGGTTCCGCGTGATGAAACTGGGGTAATCCCATGAGCGCTTACATCGCCCCTTTGCGTAAGGACGTCACCAGCGAGTTCGGTGTCGCGTTCCCGGATTTTCCGGGGTGTGTGACCGCGGGCTGGTCGTTGGAAGAGGCCCGGCGCATGGCCACCGAAGCCCACGCCGATAAAATGGAGCCCGAGCATGCCTGCGATCGATGGTGACCGTCTGTTGCGCGACCTGTACGCGGCGCGGGAGATCGGCAAATACAAGACCGGTGTCCACCGCCCGACATTCTCGCCACAGGACGTCGATGCCCGCCACTGGCTCGCCGCCCGGTTGACCGAGGCCGGGTTGGACGCCTCGATCGACGGCATCGGCAACATCTATGGGCGCGATCCAGCGCCAGGACGGAAACTGCTGACCGGGAGCCACATGGAGACGCAGAACCACGCCGGCTGGCTGGATGGCGTCATGGGCGTGCTGTACGGGCTGGAAACCGCCCGCTGTCTGGGGCGCGGCATCGACGTCGGCAGTTGGGCGGATGAGGAAGGCCATTACGGCTCTTTCCTCGGCAGCCGATCGTTCTGCGGCTTGCTGACCGAGGCGGAAATCGACACCTGCGCCAACCGGGAAACCGGCACATCCCTGCGCGACGCGTTGCGTGAGGCGGGATTTTCCGGCCGGCCTCGGCAGACGGTGGATACGGCACGGTATCTCGGCTACCTGGAAGCCCATATCGAGCAGGGCGCCGACCTGGAGGACCACCATCTTCGCCTTGGCATCGTCACCGCCATCGTCGGCAGCCGCCGGTTCCGCATCCTGTTCAAGGGCCAGCAGAATCACGCCGGCACCACGCGCATGTCGGTGCGCAAGGATGCCGGTGTTGCACTGGTGAAACTGGTCGCTGCGATCGAAGAGCGGTTCCCGCGGATCGCCGGGCCTCGGACGGTGTGGACGACGGGCGATATCAAGCTCGACCCGGGCGCGGCCAGCATCGTGCCGGGGGGCGCCGAACTGGTGTTCCAGTTTCGCGATACCGACCCGGCCACGCTGGACGCCCTGGAGGCTGCCCTGACCGAATTGCTGGCCGAAGCGGCGAAAGGCCCGTGCGAGGTGTCCGTGGCCTATCGCAGCACCACCGCACCCAGTGCGATGGACCCCGGATTCCAGGCTGCCCTGACCGCTGCGGCGGAGCGGCATGCGCCGGGGTTGCACCAGCCGATGCCCTCCGGTGCCGGCCACGATGCGCAGATCCTGTCGCAGGTGCTGCCCTCGGCCATGCTGTTCGTGCCCAGTATTGGCGGAATCAGCCATCATTACGCCGAAGACACCAGCGACGCGGACATCGTCCTGGGATGCCAGGTGTTCGCGGACGCGGCGGCTGCCATTCTCGCCGGGGGGTAGGGGAAGGCCGGGCTGTGCGCGGACCCGCGTCAGGCGAATGATGTTGACACATCAGCCTCGTTTTGGGCCAGCGACGTCCTGGCCATCTGATCCTGTACCTTACTGGGGCGGATGGCCCGGACTGACTGGCGCCGGGCCATGACGAATCAAGAGACGCCGGGGCATGACGAACCAAGAGACGCCGAGCGATAACGAAGCAAGAGGTTCAGCACATGTTGATGCGAGCCTACTGGCTCGCGCGTTCCAAAATTTGTACAAGGGTTTCTGATTCAATGGTTTTGCCTGCCCCACCGCCCTGATGAAACGCTGACGAGAGTCCTGATGAACCAGATGGCCGTACCCACCACCCCGACGCGCAAATCGGGGATGGACCCACGCGTCTCGCTTGGCCTCGCAGCCGCCCTCGTCTTCTTTCTGATCAGTGGCGCAGTCGCCTACTTCAATATCCGGACCCTCCGGGAGGACAATGAAGGGATCATTCGGTCCCATGAGATTGTCGCGACCCTCGATGGATTGCTGTCCACCGTCCAGGACGCGGAAACCGGACAGCGGGGTTTCCTGCTGACCGGTGATGAGCACTATCTTGAGCCATACAATGCAGCCCTGCTGGCGGTCACCTCACAGCTCGACGCGCTGTCCGAGCTGACGCGCGACAACCCGAGACAGCAGAACAGGATCGGGCCGCTGAAGCTGCATATCGGTGCCAAACTCGCGGAGCTGAAGCAAACCATCGATTTGCGCCGTGCGCAGGGCGCCGCAGCCGCTCTGTCGGTTGTCGAGACCGATCGTGGCAAGGTCGAAATGGACACGGTCCGCGCCCAACTCGGGGCCATGGGTCAGGAGGAAGCCGAGCTGCGCCAAACACGGCTCGTCGAAATGAGGGACGCCTACAAGACGGCGTTTGCCGGCAGTGTCCTGTCGTGCCTGCTGGGCATCGTTCTGACCGCGATCGTCGGCTTCCTGATCCGCAGGGCGATGATCGCCCGCCAGCGGCAGGACTGGCTGCGGGTGGGCCAGGTCGGGCTGTCCTCGGCGATGCTAGGCGATCAGCGTTCGGAGCAGATCGGTGGCAACATTCTGGGATTCCTGGCGCGGTACCTGGATGCGCACGCCGGCGCGGTCTTTGTCGGCGATGGCGACGCCTATCGGCGGGTGTCGACATACGGCGTTCCTGCGGATGCCAACATGCCCGAAGGGTTTAGGCCGAGGGAGGGATTGCTTGGCCAGGCTGCCGTCGAAGGCCGGCCTTTTATCATCCGGGATGTGCCCGACGGCTATCTGACGGTCGCCTCGGCGCTTGGCCAGGACAAACCCAGGCACCTGGTGATTTCGCCCGCAAGTGTCGATGGCGCGGTCAACACCGTCGTCGAACTCGGCTTTATCAACCCGGTGAACGAAGACACCCTGGCCCTTCTGGATCGGGCCTCGGAATCCATTGGCGTGGCGGTTCGTTCCGCAAGCTATCGCGCCGAGCTGCAAAAGCTGCTGGAAGAGACCCAGAGCCAGTCCGAGGAGCTTCAGGTTCAAAGCGAGGAGTTGCGCGTCTCAAACGAGGAACTCGAAGAGCAGAGCAGAGCACTGAAAGAATCGCAGGTTCGGCTTGAGCAGCAGCAGGCGGAACTGGAACAGACCAACACACAGCTTGAAGAGCAAGCCCAACAATTGGAAGCGCAGCGTGACGATCTTGCGCGAACCACCGCGGCGGTGCAGTTGAAAGCGCGGGAATTGGAGCAGGCGAGCCGATACAAATCCGATTTCCTGGCCAACATGTCGCATGAATTGCGCACGCCGCTGAATTCTTCCCTGATCCTGGCCAAGTTGCTCGCGGACAATGCGGAAGACAACCTGACCGATGAACAGGTCAAATTCGCCAAGACGATCCAGTCGTCCGGCAACGACCTGCTGAACCTGATCAACGATATCCTCGACCTGTCGAAGATCGAAGCGGGACATGTGGATATCAATGCCGAGATGCTGTCGCTCGAACGCCTCAGCAAGGATATCCAGCAGATCTTTCAGCCCATCGCGCAGGAAAAGAACCTGGCATTCGAAATCGACATCGCCGCGGAATGTCCGGCGGCGATCGATACCGATGTCCAGCGGCTGGAACAGGTGCTGAAGAATCTTCTGTCCAACGCCTTCAAGTTTACCGAAAGAGGCAAGGTCGAACTGGCGATCCACCGGTCGGGCCATGGACGAATCGCGTTCTCGGTGACGGATACGGGCATCGGCATATCGAAGGAACAGCAGCAAAGTGTGTTCGAGGCGTTTCGCCAGGCCGATGGAACAATCAACCGCAAATATGGCGGCACCGGCCTGGGTCTTTCGATATCGCGCGAGTTGGTGCGCCTTCTGGGCGGATCCATCGCGTTGCGGAGCCGTGAAGGCGAAGGCAGCACGTTCACGATCGTGATCCCGGAGTCCTATGATCCGGCCAAGGTGTCGCCGCGCGAGCCCAGTATCAGCATCCAAACCGATCCTGTCGTGCAGCGGGCGATGGCCCCCGCGTCCGCACCAGCGCCTGTTTCGCGCAAAGTGGAGGATGACCGCGATACGCTGACGGACACCAAGCGCATTCTACTGGTTGTCGAAGACGATGAGGCCTTTGCCGGTATTCTGCGTGACCTGTCGCGCGAGATGGGGTTCCAATCCCTGATCGCCGGCACCGCCGAGGAGGCATTGAACCTCGCGAAACACTACATGCCGAGCGCGATCGTCCTGGATGTGGGTCTGCCGGATCAGTCGGGGCTTTCCGTGCTGGACCGCCTGAAACGCGATGTCCTGACCCGGCATATTCCGATCCACGTCGTGTCGGCGGGCGATCACGCGCAAACCGCCCTGTCGCTGGGCGCCGTCGGCTATATGCTGAAACCGGTCAAACGCGACGAACTGGTTGATGTGCTGAAGAAACTGGAAGCGAGACTGTCCCAGCGCATGCATCGCGTGCTGATCGTCGAGGATGACGATGTCCAGCGCGCCGCGGTCGGAAAGTTGCTGACGTCGCATGACGTCGAAACAGTGACCGCGGGAACGGCTGCCGAATGCCTTGAGCTTCTCCGGCAGCAAACATTCGACTGCATGGTGCTTGATCTCTCCCTGCCCGATGCCTCGGGCTATTCCTTGTTGGAGACGCTGAGCCGCGAGGACGCGTATTCCTTCCCGCCGGTGATCGTCTACACCGGCCGCGAGCTGTCGCCGGACGATGAACAGCGGCTGCGCCGTTACTCGAGATCGATCATCATCAAGGGCGCGAAATCGCCGGAGCGGCTGCTGGATGAGGTGACGCTGTTCCTTCACCAGGTCGTTTCGGAGTTGCCCGCTGAACAACAGAAAATGATTCGCAAGGCGCGGAACAGGGATGCCATCCTGGAAGGGCGGCGCATTCTTGTCGTCGAGGACGATGTCAGGAACGTCTACGCGCTGACCAATATCCTTGAGCCCCGCGGCGCCCGTGTCGAAATTGCCCGAAATGGCCAGGAGGCGCTTGATATCCTCAATAAATCCACGACGCTGCCCGGCCATGCGATCGATCTTGTTCTGATGGACGTCATGATGCCGGTGATGGACGGGCTGACCGCCACGCGCGAAATCCGAAAGCGGCCCGAATGGAAAGCGCTACCGGTCATCACGCTGACAGCGAAAGCCATGCCCGACGACCAGCAACGTTGCATCGACGCCGGGGCGAATGACTACATGGCGAAACCGCTGGACGTTGAAAAGCTTCTCTCCCTTGTGCGCGTCTGGATGCCGCGATGAGAGAGTCGAATGCTTGAAAAGAAAATCGAGGACATCGAAATCCAACTGCTGCTGGAAGGGCTATATCAACGGTACCATTACGATTTCCGCCATTACGCGTGGGCGTCCGTTAAGAGGCGCTTGAAACAGGCGCGTGAGCAGATGGGGTTTCGCAGCTTTTCCGCGCTGCAGGAAAGCCTGTTGCACGATCCCGGGATGCTTGGCCGGCTATTGGGTTACCTGACCATCCAGGTCAGCGAAATGTTTCGAGATCCGTCCTATTTCCGAGCGATCCGTGAGAAGGTGGTGCCCCACCTGCGTACCTATCCGTCGCTCAAGGTCTGGATCGCCGGCTGCAGCAGCGGCGAGGAACTGTATTCCTTCGTCATCCTTTTCCGCGAAGAAGGTCTGGAGCAACGCACGCTATTCTATGCGACGGATATCAACCAGGATGCACTCGGCAAAGCGGAAGCCGGAATCTACGACCTCGACCGCATCCAGATGTTCACGGAAAATCACAGGAAATCGGGTGGGAAATCGTCGCTGTCCGACTATTACAGCGCGGCTTACGGTAAGGCGTCATTCGATAAAAGCCTGCGCAGGCAGGTCGTGTTTTCGGATCACAGCCTGGTGACCGACGCGGTTTTCGCCGAGATGCATCTGGTATCCTGCCGGAATGTTCTGATCTATTTCGATCGCGACTTGCAGGACCGGGCGCTGGGCCTTTTCAAGGATTCGCTGACACGGAAGGGTTTTTTGGGACTCGGATCGAAGGAAAGCATGCGGTTTTCCAACCATGCGGATTCATTCGCGGACTGCGTGCGGGAAGAGAAAATCTATCAAAAGCGAACTGAGTGATGGGAACATCGGCTGAAGCGATCGTGATTGGCGCATCCGCGGGTGCGGTTGAGGCGTTGTCAGTCATCCTTCCGTCGCTGCCGGCCGACTATGAGGTGCCCATGCTCATCGTCGTCCATGTGCCGCCCGACAACAAAGGCATTCTCGCCCAACTCTTCCAGGCCAAGTGCAACATCGAGGTCCGCGAGGCGGAGGACAAAGAACCGATCAGCGACGGCACGGCTTACTTTGCGCCGCCGGACTACCACCTGCTGGTGGAACCGGACAAAAGCCTGTCACTATCCAGTGATGCACCGGTCCTGTTTTCGCGGCCGTCCGTTGACGTCCTGTTCGAAAGCGCTGCCGATGCCTACGGCGCAGACCTGATCGCGATCGTGCTGACGGGCGCCAATGAGGACGGGGCAGAAGGCCTGAGGGCCGTCGCCGACGCGGGCGGCACCATCATCGTGCAGAGTCCCGAAGGCGCGTATGCTTCGGCCATGCCCGCGGCGGCCATCGCTGCCTGTCCAAACGCCCGCGTTATGTCCCTCGAAGAGATTGCAGCCTACCTACAGGACGTTGAAAAGACATGACACCGATCATGAGCCCCGTTTGCTTTCTGCTGGTGGACGATCTGGAGGAAAACCTTCTGTCACTCGAAGCCCTGCTTCGCCGCGACGGGCTTGTGTTGCTGAAAGCACGTTCGGGTGACGAGGCACTGGAACTGCTGCTGCAAAACGACGTCGCGCTGGCGCTGGTCGATGTGCAGATGCCGGGCCTGAACGGCTTCGAATTGGCGGAACTGATGCGCGGCAACGAACGCACGCGCCGGGTGCCAATCATCTTCGTGACGGCGGGCAACGCCGATAGCCAACGGCACTTTCGCGGCTATGAGGCCGGCGCCGTGGACTTCATTCACAAGCCGATCGAACCCGACATCCTGCGCAGCAAGGCCGACGTGTTTTTCGAGCTTTATCGTCAGCGCCAGCAGATCGCTATCCAGCGTGACGAACTGAAAGCGCGCTCCGACGCGCTGGAGGAAGCGGACCGCCGCAAAGACGAATTCCTCGCCACCCTCGCGCATGAGCTGCGCAATCCACTCGCGCCGCTTCGCCACGGGCTGGATATCCTGCGCAAAAATCCCGACAGCGCGGAGGCGGTGGAAATTCGCCAGATGATGGACCGGCAACTGGTGCACCTGGTCCACCTGATCGACGACCTGCTGGACGTTTCGCGCGTGAGCCAGGGCAAGATCGAACTCCGCAAGGAGCGAATCCAGGCTGTGGACGTTGTTCGTTCAGCATTGGAATCAAGCCGGCCGCTGATCGATTCCGCTCGGCATTCCCTGACGGTCGATGTGCCGCCTGAGCCGATCTGGCTGGATGGCGACCTGACACGCCTGGCTCAGGTGGTTGGCAACCTTTTGAACAACGCGGCCAAATATACGCCGGAAGGCGGCCGCATCGGTCTGTCCTTGCGGACCGATGGCAACGAGGCGGTGATCGCCGTGTCCGATAACGGGCTGGGTATTCCCGCCGACATGCAGTCGAAAGTGTTCCAACTGTTTACCCAGGTGGAAAGCCATACCGATCGTGCGAGAGGCGGGCTTGGGATTGGCCTCGCGCTGGTCAAGCAGCTCGTCACAATGCATGACGGATCGGTCCGCGCGGAGAGCGCCGGGACAGGCCAGGGCAGCATTTTCACGATCCGCATCCCGCTGGCGGCTTACCAGGTGGAAACGCCGCCTTTAGCGGAACAGATAGCCGCTCGACCGGCGCCAACCCGGCCGCTGAAGGTGCTTGTCGTGGACGATAACATCGCGGTTGCCCAGACAGTCGGCTGGATGCTGGAAGAGATCGGGCACGAATACCATCTGGTGCATGACGGGCGGCAAGCCCTTCAGGCGGCGCGCGATTTCAGGCCGGATGCGATTTTGCTGGATATCGGCCTGCCGGTGATGGATGGGTACGCCGTCTGCCGTGCATTCCGCCAGGACGATCTGTTCAAGGATGCGCTGATTATCGCGCAGACGGGCTGGGGCCAGCAGCGGGACAAGAACCTGGCGTCCGAGGCGGGGTTCGATCATCACCTGGTCAAACCTGTGGCGTATGATGAGCTGGAACGGATTCTCGCCAAACCGTAGCGTGATGGCCGTTAAGGCTTCGTACATAAACAAATGCTTCGATGTTTGCACTGTCGCCCAGTCCCGTCATGGCAGGCGTAGGCCTGCCATCCACGCCTTTTTCGAGACCTACACAGCAAGGCGTGGATGGCGGGCCTTCGCCCGCCATGACGATGAGAGGCCGGCGGCGTTCGCCGGACAATTCGCTTATTCCCCGGCGAGCCCTAAGTAGTAGGCGACGCCACATCGCCATGCCCCTGGCGCTGAATAGCAGCGGACGTATACGCCGAGAGCAGGTGGGTCGATTGCCGTGGGATTATGGGCCTTTGCTTGAAACAGCCAGGCAAGGAAGGCCCGCTCGCGACCCACGACCAGCGCCTTCGGCAAATCGGGACGTGCGTTGAAAAAGAAGTGCCAGTTTTTGTGGATCCGTTCCGGCGCGAAAGCATATGGACGCATCAATGCGGCACTTGCGGAATTGTCCCCCTCGGTACCTGCAATGGCGAGAGCTGTGGCGCAATGTTGCCGCGAACCCGGACGCCTGCTGGAACAAGATTCGGCGCATCCTGTCCAAGTGCGGCGATCGTCATGCCGAATGCCCGGCCAAACCTTGATTTCGATAAGGAACTTTAAGGATGAGAGAGATACCCAGCGTGAGCCGGCAGCGAAGCGTGCCGACTTCAGTGACTGCCCGTGCCTTTTCTAGATTTTCCGCGGCAACCGCGCGCAGGACAGGCCATATCGCTCCGTTTGTGATCGCGACGTTGCTGGTGATGGCATGGGCAATCTCGGGCCCTATCGCTCACTGGTCGGATACTTGGCAACTGGTGATGAACACAATTTCCAGTGCCGTGACATTCCTCATGGTTTTCGTGATCCAAGGGAGCCAGAACCGGGACACGGACATCATCAACGCCAAATTGAACGAAATCATTCGCAGTTTGCCGGAGGCTCGCCAAGAATTCCTCAATTTGGACGATCTGAGCGAAGCGCAGCTAAGAGCGCTTAATCTGGCATTCTCGCGGATCGGGAAGGCTGAGAGCCAAGCCTGAACTTTCTGTGAGACATGTGGGAAAGCAGGCAGTTTACGCTATGCCGAACCGATGAAGACAGGTGCATCATGGGCAACCCGAGCACGCGCGGCGCGTTGTACCGGCTGCCGTTGATACATGGGTCTGGCGTTAGGCCTGGGACAACTGATCCAGCACGTTACTGGGGCGGATGGCCCGGACTTCGCCGGGCCATGACGAATGGACTGAGCCATGACGAATGGACTGAGGCCATGACGAATCAATTGGCCATGACGGATTGAGAGTCGGCCACAGCGGCGGCCGGTATTAGAGCGTGACGCGCCCAGCGGAATTCAACTGGTACGTTGGCGTATTGGCGTGCGGCGACGCTATCGCAACGAAGGAGTTGTACCATGGCGCCTGACGATATTCCTGCTGCCGATCCCGCTGCCGAGACGGAAGGGAAACCGGCGTTGGGCGATCCTCGCAGGCGGTCGGTCGGACCGGAGAGCGAGACGCGGGGTGGTCCGGAGGCGGCGGACAAGACCCTGGATCCGCCGTGGCGGCCGGGGAAAGTGCCGGAGAAGGCGAGCCGTGGTGTGGCCGCATCCGATCCTGTGAAACCGCCAGGCCAGCCTCCGGAAATTCCCGATCCGGGTCCGGAGGAGGTGCCGCCCATCGAAGAACCGCCGCGTCCCCTGCCCGTTCCGCCAAACCAACCTCCGCCGCCGATTGTTGCGCTTTCATGCGTAAGCATCGTGCACGGCGGTTGATCTTGACCGCTTCGCGGAGCGCCACCGTGCGGTGGCGGCATCGGGTCAGCCAAACGTAAACGAGTAGGCCGTCGCGCCGGGATCGAGGAAGCGGATCTCGAACGTGTGGTCGCCGATGCCGCCGGCGAGACGAACCAACTGATATAGCCGTTGCGCGTTGATGACACCGTTGCCGTCGGCGTCGGTGTCGACACCATGGTTGTCGCCCGGCGCATGGCCATCGACCAGGACCTGGAACTTTACCGGCTTGCCATCCGGAGCAGGCCCGAGGACCAGGTGCAGGTCCCGCGCGTGAAAGCGATAGGTGATCCCGCCGTCGGGTTGCGTGAGGACGGCGTCCTGGCCGCCAACGCGCCAATCGCCGGTCAGCGCCCACCGATTGAGCGCCAGCGTCGCGGGCGCCGTGTAGGGGTGGACCTGGCCCTGGTCCGCACCGCCAGGGGAGGCGAAGTTCTCGGCGCGATCGGTGCCGATATACGTCTCCGGGGATTCGACATCGGTCATGTCCGCGGCGGCCTCGACACCTTTGCCGGCGACCGAGACGGTGCCTGAGGCGATGTCCTTGTGCCCGGCCTCACGCAGAAGCTGCTGGATCACGTGTTCTGACTCGGCATAATCGCCTTCGCCGAAATGATGGGAACGAATGCGGCCATCGGCGTCTATGAAGTAATGCGCCGGCCAATACTCGTTGTTGAATCCGCGCCAGATCGCATAGTTGTTGTCGATCGCTACGGGATAATCGATGCCAAGGCGTTTCACGGCGGCTCGGACGTTGTCGATGTTCCGCTCGAAGGCGAATTCGGGTGCGTGAACGCCGATGACGATCAGGCCCTCGTCATGGTACTTCTTGGCCCATGCCTCGACGTAGGGCAGCGTGCGCAGGCAGTTGATGCAGGAATAGGTCCAGAAATCGACCAGGACGACATGGCCGCGGAGCGATTCCGCGGTCAGCGGCGGGCTGTTCAGCCAATCGACCGCGCCGGCGAGAGACGGAAGTTGGCCTTCGACCGGCAGCGACGCGGCGGGCGGTTGTGCCGCGGCCATCATCATGGTCGGGCCGGCTTTCATGACCGGGGTATTCGGGGTTGCATGAAGGCGATCGACCAGCGCCTGCTCCACCCCGTTCGTGCTCGCCAGCGAGACTTGCGCGAGCAATCCGGTGTCGAGGCCGGTGGCGATCGCGACAACGCCGGCGAGGACGGCAATGCCGAGCCCGCGGCGTATCCACTCGCCTGCGCCGAGCGATCGTTTCATGGCGGTGAAGACTTTGCCGCCGATGAGCAGGGCAACGGCCAGGGACGTCGCGGCGCCGGCGGCATAGGCGAGAAGCAGGAACGTCGTGCCGAGGCTGGCGCCGTTCAGGGCCGCGCCCGTCAGCAGCAGCCCGAGGATCGGACCGGCGCACGGCGCCCATAGCAGGCCCGTGGCTACACCCAGGACCAGCGAGGAGCCGAAGGTCGCCCCTTCATTCCCGGCGGTTTGTGACAGGCGGGCGCCCAATGCCACGATGGGGCGCGTCATCCTCTCGGAGAGCCGCGGCAGCAGCAGGGTGATACCGAACAGCGCCATGAGAACGATGGCGGCGAGGCGGCCGTAGTAGTTGGCCTCGACGACCCATCCGCCACCGACGGCGGCGAGGGAGGCGACCGCGGCGAAGGTGATCGCCATGCCGGCCAGGATTGGCAGGCCGCTTCGCCTGAAGGGCTGATCGGACCGCGCGAACACGAACGGCAGCACGGGCAGGATGCAGGGGCTCAGGATGGTGAGCACCCCGCCCAGATAGGCGGCGAGGATGAGAAACATGATACCCCCTCAGGAGTTCCGTTTGGCTACCAGAACGGGATCGGGCCGGTAGTCCGCGGGGAAGACCTTTTGCAACGCCCCGATCTTCGGCAGATCGAATTCCGCGATATATGGGCTGTCGGGGTGCAGGGTCAGGTAGTTCTGGTGATAGGCCTCGGCCGGGTAGAAGCCGGTATCCTGCCCGACCTGCGTCGCGATCGCCTTCGGGAACATTTTGGCCTGGTCGAGTTGGGCGATATACGCCTTGGCGATCCGGGCCTGTTCGGGAGTTGCCGTGAAAATCTCCGACCGGTACTGCGTCCCCCGGTCCGGATACTGCTGGTTGAGTTGTGTCGGGTCTGTGGTGACCGAGAAGAATATCTGCAGCAGACGGCCATAGGAGATGACGTGGGGATCGTAGGTGATCCGCACCGATTCAGCGTGCCCCGTGGTGCCGCTGCTGACGACCTCGTATTCCGCCGTGGCGGCGGTGCCGCCGTCATAGCCGGATACGGCGTTGACGACGCCACGGACGTGCTGGAACACGCCCTGGACACCCCAGAAGCATCCGCCGGCGAGGGTCAGCGTTTCGGTGCCGGACCCGGATGGGGTCTCATCCACCAGCGGGGCGGGCAATTTCTGGTTGAGATCGGCGCCTTGGGCGGCGGTGCCGCCGGAGGGACCCAGCAGGTAGACGCCGAGCAGAGCGGCCGCCGGAATGGCCGACATGCGTAACAGAGTCCGGAAATTCCACATTTTAGGTCGCTCCATTTTTTCAGGCTGGCTTGAAGGTCATCGCGACGCCGTTCATGCAATAGCGAAGACCAGTGGGCGCCGGGCCATCGCGGAACACGTGACCAAGATGTCCACCGCAACGGACGCAGTGGATTTCGGTGCGGGCCATACCGAAGCTGGTGTCATTGGTTTCCGCGACCGCATTCGCCAGCGGCTGCCAGAAGCTGGGCCAGCCGGTGTGGCTGTCGTATTTCGTTGCCGATGAAAAGACCGGCAGGTCGCATCCGGCGCAGTCGTACGTGCCGCCGCGCGTTTCGAAGTCAAGTTTGCTGGAGAACGGGCGTTCCGTACCTTCGTGCCGGAGTACGTCGTAAGCTGCCGGGCTGAGGAGGGACCGCCACTCGGCGTCGGTGTGCATCACGGGAAAGACGGCGGACTGTGCCGCGGTCGCGGCCCGATGCCGAGGCAACAGGAAATAGAGCCCGGCACCCGCCAAGGCTGTCATCCCGAGCAATTCGCGTCGTTTGGTCATCGTCACGCCTCCGAAGATGCTTCCGTGACCTTGTTCGGAAGACAGGGCGATTAGGTTACACCGTTCGCGATTTCCGATGCGGCGCCGGACCTGGTTGCGAGTCAACGGTCATGGCAAGGATGCGGCTGATGGCTGTCAAATCCCGGCCCGATTCCTCGGACCAGCGGTTGAACGCGGCTTGCACGGTCGAAAGGTCCCGCTTGCCGGTCGGCGGGTGGTCGATGACGCCCTCGCGAACCAGCGCTGCCACCATATCGGGTGTTGCGATGAAGGCCGGCTTGCCGATTGCCCGAAGAAACCGGCCGGCGGCATCCCCGCCGAGGTGACTGGCGCGCTTCTTCAGGACATCCAAGAGACCCACATAGTCCGCATCCGGCCAGTTCGCGAAGAATTGGGCGGCACTGCCGTGGCTTGTTTTCAGCGTCAGCAGGAATTGGGCGTTGATCTGAACCGACTTGACCTTTGCCCCGTTGCGTACGATTCCCCGGTCCTGCATCAACCGGTCGAAATGCTCTTCCGACATGAATGCACAGGCCTTGGGGTCGAATCCGTTGAAGCCTTTCTCGAAGGCTGGCCACTTGTCGTCGATCACCTTTGCCGAAAATCCAGCGTAGAAGATGCGCCGTGTCATTTCGGCCAGAATTCGATCGTCGGGTGTCGATGCGATCTCAGCCGGCGACCGTGGCGCGGTCGCCGCGAGGATCCGCTCGAGTGCCGGTACGCCCCCTTTCCGCTCCGCGGCCAGCGCAAGGATCTCAGCGAAAGGCGTCATGACGCTGCCCCTTCAAAACGGAATGGCGATCGTTTCGTGACTGATCATACCGTATCCCGTTTTAGTACGGCCGCACCACGATGCCAAGCGCCGGCCGCGTCAGGTCCGCGCGCCCAGATAAGCCTCGGCGACGGCGTCGACGAGCGCGAGCGACGCCGTCGCGCCGTTGGCCTCGCCTTTCTCGAAATCGCCGGATTGGCCCATCTGGTTGGTGACGTGCGCGAAGCAGAGTACCGGCTTGCGGCGCGCCTCGGCGAACGCGTAAAGGGCGGCGGCCTCCATTTCGACGGCCAGGATGCCCTCGGCCCGAGCGGCGGCGATTGCTTGTTGTGTCTCGCGGTAGGGGGCGTCGGTCGTCCAGGTGGCACCGCGCTCCACTGGATCGGTGATTTTTTCCAGCGCGCCTTGCACAATCGACAGCAGGACCGGATCGGCCTCGGCGTAGTCCGACCCGGCGGACAGATAGTGATAGCTGGTGCCCTCGTCGCGCAGTGCCCGCTCGATCAGGATGAAGTAGGGCGGCGGACCCAGCGTGGTGACCTGGCCTGACGAGGTGATGCTGATAAGCAGGCGGCAACCGGAGGCGAACAATTGCTCCGCCACCAGCACGGCGTATGGCGCGCCGACGGCGCAGCCGACGATCCCGTATTCGCGGCCGCCGTGATCGAAGCGGTCCATCGCGCTGTGGTAGCAGGCCCAGCCTGGGACAGGCCGCGTTCGGTCCGCGGCGCGCAGGTAGCGCACGATGTCGCCGTCCGGATCGAGGATGCAGATCGCGGGAACCGGTGTGTCGGGCACGTCCTTCTGGCGGCGGGCCTCGCGCAACAGGCTCTCCGGCGTGAAGGCCGAGGGTGCTCGGTAGCGCTTGGCGCGCAGGATCGGCGGCATAACGCAGAGGCTTCGATCATCCATGTGCATGGTCAGGTGGTCCCGGAGAGAAACTGTCGAGGAATGAGCGACGGCGCCGATCACGATGAACCGGAGGGCGCACGGGCAACCGCGGCGCCCACGATGTGTCCGTCGTCGCGCTGCAGGAGGACGGCGACATCCTGTCCGGCGGGGGAAGGCACCTGCAGGTGAACCGGCGTGCCAGACCACGCGCCGAGGGTGGACATCGAACGGACGATATTGGCTTCCTCCAGCGTGCGTCCGCCGTTTTCGCCGCGGCCGACGGCGGTCCGGTGCAAGCGATCGTAGCCGATCAGGAGCAACGTCCCGTTGCCGGTGCCGGCGCCGACCGAAACGGTCAGACCCTCTGGCCCGCGCTGGATGTCGATCCGTGCGGCGGTTTCCTGGTTTGCCGCCGCCTGTCGCAGGGTGAGGTCAACCGCCGCCGGATCAGACCCCACCGCGTCGCGTTTGCCATCCACGATCAGCGCCGGGGTGTAGACCTCGGGGGACACACCGCGTGCGACATAGTGGCGCTGCCGCTGTGTCGCGGCGTCGAATGAGTAGGGATCGTGCCAACCGAGGTTGTTCCAGTAAGTCACGTGGAAGGTCAGCAGCAGCAGGTCGGGCCGTGTCCGCGCCAGTTCGGCGACCAGAGCGTCCGCGGGCGGACAGGATGAGCAGCCTTCCGAGGTGAACAGTTCGCCCACGACCGGCCGAGCGGCGGGTTGAGCGGCCGCGAGGGTCGGCATCAGGACCGCGATCGCGGCGGCCAGCCAAAAACGCATGTTACGCTCCCGAATAGAGGATATGGCGGACCTGCCTGCCTCTGCTGTTTCCATTCGGGTGGAAGGGGGCGTCGGTTACACCCATCGGCATAACGACACCCCGTCGCACGTTACGGGAATAAAATCGAATTACCGGCGGCCCGTCGGTAACCCGCTCTCGGGAAGTGGCCGTGGATCTATGTGGGCATCATCTGCGCGCATGTTATGTTCGCGGTGTCGCAGACGGGCGGCGATCGACGCGAGGCGGGCCGTTCCCAGGGTCATATCCGGTTGCGGGCCTCGCTATTTTTATCCATGGATTCTAAGGTGCCGGATCGCCTTTGGACCCTCCTCGATCGCAGGGCGCGGGCGGGATCCGAATCGCCGTCACATACAGGGACAGAAACGTGAGGGTCTGCCGTTGTTTTTTTGGCGCGGTACCATCCACGCCTGTAACCGAACCCCGATTGCCGCCGAACATGGTGTTCGAAGCCAACGGGATGAGCATGTGTCGAGCACAATGGCCGCTTTCGAACCGGGTCCGGCCGCCATGGCCCCGATCGTGAGCGGCGATGCGCCCGGCGAGAACTGGGACAGGATGATGGCCGCCGCGCAGGTGGGAGATGCCAATGCGTACAGGACGTTACTCGCCCAACTGGCGCCGTGGTTGCGCCGGTACTACGCAAGGCGCCTGCCGCCTGCCATGACGGAAGATGCGGTCCAGGACGTCCTGCTGGCGATCCACGAGAAGCGTCACACCTATGATCCCGCTCGGCCCTTCGGGCCCTGGCTGGCCGCGATCGCGCGGTACAAATGGATCGACCGGCTGCGTTCGCTGAAGGCGGAAGCGGCCGAACCCCTGGACGAGACGATCGGGGTGCCGGATCACGGCGATACCGTCATCGCCGGCTCGACGTTCCGGCAACTGCTGGCCGGACTGAAGGCGCCGCAGGCCGAAGCCATCCGGCTGGTCAAGCTGGAGGGCTACAGCGTCGAGGAGGCGTCTCGGGCGACGGGTCAGTCGGTCTCCCTCATCAAGGTGAACATTCACCGCGGCATCAAGCATCTCACCAATATGATCAAGGCGGCCGGCGATGCGGACTGACTCCCTGGTCGACCGTCTCAGCCAGGATCTTCGCCCGGTGCGACGGCGGAACATCGTGCGGGAGGCGTTGCTTCTGCTGGTGCTGGGTGTCGTCGAGGTCGCGGCGTTCCTGGGCATGGGGTTCATGCGCCCGGACATGCCGATGGCGATGGATGCGCCGTCCTTCTGGTGGAAGCTCGCCAGCCTGGGGCTGATCGCGGTGCTTGGGGCGGGCGTGGCGATCTTGTCTGCCGATCCCGTCCGATCGCCCCGCCGTGGGCTGCGGTGGATGCTGATCTGCATCGTCATGATCATTGCCAGCGGGTGGCTGATCGACGCCTCCGGGAACGGACTGGGGGACCTGGTTCGCCGTCTCGATTGGGTGCACGGCCTGCAGTGCGTCTGGAAGATGATCGCTCTGTCGATCCCGCCGGCCATCGCGCTGGGCGTGCTGATACGACGCGGTGCGCCGACCGACCGCGGCGGGACCGCGCTGGCCGCCGGCCTGGCGTCGGCCGCCTGGGGCGCGTTCGTGTTCGTCTTCGCCTGTCCGTCGGATGATCCGCTCTACATCGCGGTCTGGTACACCGTTGGATGCTCGATCGTGACGATCCTGGGGCGGGCCATCCTGATGCGGCTGTCACGATGGTGACGATACAGCCGTGATGCCGTCGTTTCCCAGGCGCTTACGCGTCACCGGTCATGTCGAGATCGAATTCATGAGCCAAGTCAAAGACGAGACCCCGGATATGCCTGCCGCGCCGCCACAAGCCGGACGCCGTCTGCATCCGTTGCCCATCAGGGTCATGCACTGGATCAACGCCATCGTCATGCTGGTCATGATCACGTCCGGCTGGGGCATCTACGACGACGACGTGATTATCCGCGGCCTCCATTTCAGCCCGTTCTGGCGGCTGGGCGACTGGGCGGCCTGGAGCCTCAACTGGCATTTCGCCGGCATGTGGTTCCTGGGCATCAACGGATTGATCTATCTGATCTACGGCTTCGCGAGTGGACGATTGCGGGAGAAGCTGCTGCCGATCCGGCCGTCCGACGTGGTGCGGACCGTCATCGATACGTTGCATTTCAAGATCGCGCACGAGGACATCACCGTCTACAACGCGGTGCAGAAGCTGCTGTACATCGTCGTCATCCTGGCCGGCATCAGCCAGGTCGTCACCGGCCTCGCCATCTGGAAGCCGGTCCAGTTCTCCGGTCTCGTCTGGCTGTTCGGCGGTTTCCAGACGGCGCGGGTGCTGCACTTCGCGGGGATGGCGGTGATCGTCGGTTTCCTGGTCGTGCATGTCGCTCTCGCGCTGCTGGTTCCGAGGACCTTGTGGGCGATGGTGACGGGCGGCCCGCATCTGGCCGTGCGCAGCCGAATTCGGAAAGGCCATGCGCAGCGGGGTCATGCGACATGAGATCGCCGTTCCGGCCGGACGCCGTTCCGGATGCCGCCGTCCTCGACGATCATAAGCCGCT
This sequence comes from Acidisphaera sp. S103, assembly GCF_009765975.1. Taxonomy (GTDB): domain Bacteria; phylum Pseudomonadota; class Alphaproteobacteria; order Acetobacterales; family Acetobacteraceae; genus Rhodopila. The sequence goes on from NZ_LMUJ01000064.1 coordinate 39,605, forward strand.
GGTCCGAACGCTGGAACGGCGTGGGCTGATCCGCGGCGGGCTGTCGCTGGGTGCGCTCGTCATGCTGACGGGATGCGACGTGAAGCGTCCCGAGGCGGTTGAATCCGCGCTGCTCGCGTTGTCTCGCCTCACGGACGACGTGCAGGCGCTGCTGTTCAATCCGAACAGGCTGGCGCCGACCTATCCGGCCTCGATGATCCTGCGACCGCCCAAGTTCAACGCCTATTACGACGTGATGGATGTGAAGCCGGTGGACGGCGCGACGTGGCGTCTCGACCTGTCCGGCCTGATCGCCGACAAGCATCCGTGGACGCTGTCGCAATTGCAGGCGCTGCCGCGGAGCTCGATGGTCATCAAGCACATCTGTGTCGAGGGCTGGAGCTATATCGGCGGCTGGACCGGCGTGCCGCTGCGGGTCTTCCTGGAGCGTGTGGGCGCGGATTTGCGCGCCAAATACGTCGCCTTCAAGACGGCCGACGACTATCCGAGCAGCATCGACATGGCGACGGCGCTGCATCCGCAGACATTGCTGGCGACCCAATATGGCGGCGATCCGCTTGCCGATCCGTTCGGGTATCCGGTGCGCCTGCGCATGGCGACCAAGCTTGGCTACAAGAACCCCAAATGGATCACGGCGATCGAGGTCACCAACACCTATCCTGGTGGATATTGGGAAACGAAGGGCTTTTCGTGGTTCGCGGGCCTGTGAGACGCATGGCACCGAGCCGCATCCTGCTTGCGTGGTGCCTTCTGGCTGCGAGCGCGGACGCAGTGCATGCGCAGAGCACGACGCCGGGGGGCATGCCGCCGCCGCCGGGCATGAGCCTGCCGGCTTCCGCCGCCATGCGATTTCCGCAACCAGTCCGCGTCGGCGATCTTCTCGGACGGGAGGTTTTGCGTCCCGTCGAGAGCCAGGACGTTCTGGGGCGCGTTCGCCGCCTGGTTCGCGACGGTGATGGCCGGATCATGGTCGTGGTGGACTTCGGCGGGTTCCTGGGCCTGGGAGCCCGGCCGATCGCCGTTCCCGTGGACGCCATGGTGCTGCTTGGCCAGGACATGGAGATCGTTGCCTTTACGCCGAAGCAACTCCGGCAATTTCCCACATTCTTGCCCGCCGGCACCACCGACGTTGGGGACGACACGATTATCAGGGTCGGCCTCGCCAAACCCTCGCACTGATACCTGACCGGTCTCCGTTCGGTCTCGCCGTCATCGAACCATCATCGCTTAAATGGCGGGACGCTGTAACCTTATCGGGCGTCCCGCAGAAAGAAGAGTTCGCAGCCTGGCCTCGCGACCTGCCGCTTGCGGGTGTCGAAGCCGGGATGTGCTCTTTTTCAGCCGCGAGGGGACACGGTGTGAGAACTTCGATGAATGGCCAACCACGCAGGCCGGAAGATGTGGTGCCTGGTTCGCCAGTGAGTTGCGCGATCGGCGTCATGGCGAAGTCGCCTCGGCCCGGCCACTCGAAGACGCGTCTTTGCCCGCCGCTGCTTCCGGATCAGGCCGCTCAGTTGAGCGGGGCTTTTTTGCGGGACACCACCGAGAACATCGCCAGGGCCAGGCTGGCGGCGCCGATTGCCGGCTATGCCGCCTATGCTCCGTGGGGTTCGGAGGACGTCCTGATCCCGCATCTGGCGCCGGGAACGCCCTGCGTCCTGGCGGATGGCTCCCTGCCGGCCCCTTCGGGCGTGGATGGATTTGGCCGGTGCCTGCTGCACGCGATCCGGCACCTGTTCGCCGCGGGCCATGCCGCGGCCTGCGTCCTGAGTTCCGACACCCCTACCCTGCCAACCGACATCCTGATTACCGCGGCCACGGCTCTGCTGACCGGCGACGAGCGGCGCGTGGTGCTGGGCGCTTGCGACGACGGCGGCTACTACCTGCTGGGGATGCGGGCGCCCCATGCCCGCCTGTTCGCCGACATCGCATGGAGCAGCAGTTCCGTCGCCGCGACCACGCGCACCCGGATCGCCGAACTTGGTCTCGATCTCGTGGAATTGCCGGTTTGGTATGATATCGATGACGCCGCCGCGTTGGAGCGATTGGTGCGAGAGAACGAGGGCTATGCCGCGCGATGGACGCGCGATGCCATCGCGGCGCTGGGGCTGCACGCGTTCTCGCATTCGCCCTGCGCCGCATGAAGGGCAGGCTGTCATTCGGTCTGCTGGTTGGGTTCGGCGGGGCGCTGCTTGTGTTGACGGCGTGCGGCCTGCTGCTTGATATCCCGGCGAGTTCGGGTGTGTCCCGCATCGGGCGCATGGACGTGTTGGCCGGGCTGCTGATGGTTTCCGTCGCGGTCTATTTCGGGGCGGTCCGCCTTATCCTGTGCCGTGCCTGGCCGCGCGGCACCGTCTGGGTGGTGCTGGGCGTGGCGGTGACGCTTCGCGTGCTGCTGCTGACGGCGCCCCCCATCCTGTCCACCGACATCTACCGCTATGTCTGGGACGGCCGCGTGCAGGCCTCCGGTATCAATCCGTACCGCTACATCCCGGCGGACCCCGCGCTGGCGTCGTTGCGGGATGACGTCATCTATCCCCGCATCAACCGCGCCGGCTACGCGCGCACCATCTATCCGCCGGTCGCACAAATGGTTTTCGCGGCGGTCGGACGGATATGGGGCAGCGTCACCGGGATGCGGCTGGCCATGGTCGGTTTTGAGGCGCTGGGCATCGTCTGCCTGCTGCGGCTGCTGCCGCTGGCCGGGCTGCCCCGCGAGCGGATTCTGATTTACGCCTGGAACCCGCTCGCCTTGTGGTCATTCGCCAGTGACGGCCACGTGGATGCGGTCGCGGTCGGGTTGCTGGGGCTCGCGCTGCTGCTGCGGGTTCGGCACAAGGATGGCTGGGCTGGCGCGGCGCTGGCCGGCGCGGTCCTTGTCAAGTTGTTTCCCCTGGTCGTCGCGCCGGCCTTCCTGCGCGGCGGACGCTTCTGGCGGCCGGCGTTGGCCGGGTTGGTGCTGATCGGCGGATGCTACGCCCTTTACAGCGGCGCCGGCTGGCATGTGGTCGGCTTCCTTCCTTCGTACGGCCAGGAGGAGGGTCTGGACAGCGGAACGGGGCTTTGGCTGCTGGCCGGTCTCGGCACGCTGACGAGGCTGCCTTCGGATGCCACGCTGATCTACGGCGCCGGCGTCGTCGTGGTCTTCATTGCCCTTGTGGCCGCGATTTTGCGGCAGCCGGTGCCGGCGAACGACGCGCAGGCGCTGTGCCGCGACACGGCGCTGTTAGCCGCCGCTGCCATGGTCGCCACCAGTCCGCATTATCACTGGTATTTCGCCTGGCTCGCGCTGCCGGCCGTTGTCGCGCCGTCACGTGCGCTGCTTTGGCTCGCAACCGTGCCAATTCTGCTGTTCGACGAGCCGATTCCCGGGGACCGCTTCTTCTGGCCCTCGCTGATCTATGTCCCCGCCATCGTTCTGCTGCTGGCGGATATCCGGCCCTGGCTGATGACCAAACGCCGGCACGGCGCCGGCATGGGAGACACCGCATGTTCACGACGACTGCCCTGAAAAATCCGCGCCGATACTTCGAGGAGATCGGCGCCGACCGGTCCTCGATCGCCGAGCAGCCACCGGTTTGCCTGTATCTGGAGGTCACGAACCGCTGCAACCTGCTGTGCGAGACCTGTCCGCGCACCTTTGAGGAACTTGAGCCGCCAGCCGACATGAGCTGGGAACTGTTCACGCGGATCGTCGACCAGGTACCCGATATCGCGCGCGTGGTGATGCACGGCGTGGGTGAGCCCATGCTGGTGAAGACCCTGCCGGACATGATCCGTTATCTGAAAGCGCGCGGCACCTACGTCCTGTTCAACACCAACGGGACGTTGATGCAGCCGAAACGGTTCCAGGAGCTGATCGACACCGGGCTTGACGAGCTGCGCGTCTCGCTGGACGCCGCCGACCGTGAATCCTATGCGAAAATTCGCGGCAAGGACTTCTTCAACCGCATCGTGCGCGATGTCGGCAAATTCATTGCCTATCAGCAGCAAGTGGGCTCGACCACGCCGCGCGTGTCGCTCTGGCTGACCGGCCTGAAGGAAACCGTCGATCAACTGCCGGAATTCGTGCGGCTGGCGGCTCGGATGGGCGTCACCGAGGTGCATCTGCAACGTCTGGTGTTCGACGAGAGCGGCTACGGCAAGGCGATGGCGGGGAATTCGCTGTTCGAGAGCATGCGGGATGAGGAACGGCAGGCGATCGAGGCAGCGCAGGCACTCGCTGCCCCGCTGGGGGTGACGCTTGATGCCTCGGGGGCGACTGAGCCGGGACTCAGCCTGAAACGGCAGGACGATCGGGCCTGGGCGGCTTGCCGGCGGCCATGGTCGCTGATGTATTTCACCGCCCACGGGCGGGCGCTGCCTTGCTGTATCGCGCCGTTCTCCGTCCGGGGCTACAGCAACTACACGCTGGGCGACGCCACGCAGCAGGACCTGCTCGATATCTGGAACAGCCCGGCGTATCGGGCGTTCCGCACCAGTCTGCTGTCCGACGCGCCGCCGGCGCCGTGCCAGAATTGCGGGATGCGATGGAGCCTTTGAGCCTGGTTATTCCGACCTTCAACGAGGCGGAAACGATTGGTGCCGTGATCCGCGAGATCCCGGCGGCCTATCGCTTCGACATCATCGTCGCCGACGGCGGCAGCACCGACGGGACGCCGGAGATCGCCCGCGGGGCAGGTGCTCGGGTGATCGACGCGGGACGCGGCTATGGCCGGGCCTGCGCGCTGGGGGCGGAGGCCGCACATCCCGCCAGCACCGCGATCGCCTTCATGGATGGAGACGGTGCCGACCGGGGCGATCTGATCGCCGCGATCACGCGGCCGGTGCTGGATGGCACGCGCGATTTGGTGCTGGCGTCGCGGACCCGGGGGGCGCGCGAACCCGGCGCGATGCTGTGGCACCAGGTTCTTGCCGGCCGGGTTGCCGGCTTCGGCATGGGCGCGTTGTACGGGGTGCGGTACAGCGATATGTGCGCCTTTCGGGCGATCGGGCGGGACGCACTGAGACGCCTCGAGCTGCGCGAAATGACCTATGGCTGGAATATCGAGATGCAGATGCGGGCGGCGCGCGCCGGATTGCGGATATTGGAGGTGCCCCTGCCCTATCGCCGTCGCGGCGGCGGCCATTCGAAAGTGGCTGGTTCGTTGCGTGGCACGCTGCGGGCTGGAAGCCATATCGCCGCCACCTTCTGCCGGGTGGCGGTGTCGGCGCGTTGATGTTCGGGTGGCTTTTGGGTGGGGATCGGGGGCCTGACGGCGGTGTGGGTCTTGGGCTTCGTGCATAAACAAATGCTTCGATGTTGGCACTGTCGCCCGGTCCCGTCATGGCAGGCGTAGGCCTGCCATCCACGCCTTTCCCGAGACCTACACAGCAAGGCGTGGATGGCGGGCCTTCGCCCGCCATGACGATGAGAGGACGGCGGCGTTCGCCGGACAATTCGCTTATTCCCCGGCGAGCCCTTAGCCGGGGGTCATTACGACGGGTGTTGATGTTGATGCGTCGGCGTTGTCTTGGGGCAGCGACGTTTGGGTGTTTTGATCCAGCACTTTACTGGGGCAGATGGCCCGGACTGACGTCAGTCCGGGCCATGACGAATTAACAGACGTCGGGCCGTGACGGATCGACTGGGGCTCAACCGACGTCGGGCCATGATGAACCAGTCGGGTCATGACGAATCACGAGTCGGCCTCAATGGCGGTGGGGGTCATTCCCTTGTCGGTCAGTTCCTTGATCGCTTTCGCGTTCTTGGCAAGATACGTCAGCCCCATGCCGCGCAGCACATTGGGTGCCTTGGAGAACTGGATGTTGTCGTAGCCGACGATCTCGAAGCGATTGCCCCAGGGGTCGCGGAAGTCGAGGAACGGCCCGGCCACGACCTCGACGCCGGCTTCGTGCAGAGCTTGGCGGACGGCCTCCTTGTCATCGACCACCAGCCCGAAGTGGCGGCCATCGTCGGGCGGCTGGCGGCGCCCGCGCTGGAGCGCCAGGAACTGATCGCCGAGGTCGATGAACGCCATCTCCTCGGTTTTCCCACGCAGCCGGAATTCGAATATGCGAGCATAGAAAGCGAGCGCTTCCTCGATGTCACCGACTTCGAGCGCGACGTGATTGAAACCCACGGCACGGGCCTTTTTGGCTTCAGGCATAGGATCCTCCCGGATAGAGCGACGACCGATGGTAGATGGGGTCTCGGCCGCGCGCTTTCAGCGGTTGCCGGCGCGAATGGCCGATGCGGGCCGTGCGATGGTGCGCGGGATCGCGGACGCCCGGTGCGGGCGATTGGACACCGATCGGCCAGGGGCTACGATCGAGAACAAACGTCAATCGGGACTGGGCAATGGACTACGATACGATCATCGTCGGCGGCGGGTCCGCCGGATCGGTGCTGGCCAACCGGCTGTCGGCGCGCAGCAGCCACACCGTGCTGCTGTGCGAAGCCGGGCAGGACATGCCGGAAGACAACATCCCGCCCGAGATCGCCGACAGCTATCCCGGCGTCGCCTATTTCGACCCCCGCTTCCACTGGACCGCGTTGAAGGTCCGCACCCAGCCTGTATCGCATAACAACCCCACCGACCTGCCGCCGCTGCGCAAATACGAGCAGGCGCGGGTGCTGGGCGGTGGCTCCTCGATCAACGGCCAGATGGCCAATCGCGGCGCGCCGACCGACTATGACGAGTGGGAAGCGCGCGGTGCGACGGGTTGGGGCTGGGACGCCGTGCTGCCGTATTTCCGCAAAGTGGAGCGCGACCTGGATTTCGACGGCCCTCTGCACGGCAAGGACGGCCGCATCCCGATCCGCCGCATTCCGCGCGACCACTGGTGCCCGCATGCGCACGCCACCGCCGCGGCGTTCGAGCAGGCTGGCAGCCGGTTCCTGCCCGACCAGAACGGCGCGTGGCAGGACGGGTATTTCCCCGTCACCATCTCCAACCAGAACGAACAGCGGGCGTCCGCTGCGGTCGGCTATCTGGACCGGACCACCCGCGCACGGGCGAACCTGACGATCAGCACCGATACCACGGTGCGCGCCCTGCTGTTCGACGGGCCGGTTTGCGTCGGCGTCCGCGCCACGGTGGACGGAAGGGCGGTCGACTATCGCGGGCGGGAGGTGATCTTGTGCACCGGCGCCATCCATACGCCGGCGCATCTGCTGCGGGCCGGGATCGGCCCTGCCGGCGAACTGCGCGCGCTGGGTATCGATGTCCGAGCGAACCTGCCCGGTGTGGGGGCGAGGCTGATGGACCATCCGTCGGTTGCGCTTGCCTCCTTCATCAAGCGGCCGGCTCGGATGGACGACCGGACCCGACGGCATATCCATGTGGCGATGCGCTATTCGTCCGGGCTGCGGGGCGCGCCGGCGGGGGACATGTTCGTCGCCTGCGCCAGCAAGTCGGCCTGGCACGCGGTGGGGGAGCAGATCGCCTCACTGGTGCTGTTCGTGAACAAAACCTACTCCGAGGCCGGGCGTGTGCAGCTTGCTTCGCCCGATCCCGACGCCGAACCGGTGGTGGCGTTCAAGCTGCTGTCCGACAGCCGCGATGTGGAGCGGTTGATGGAGGGGTTCCGCCGCCTGGGTGCCCTGCACCTCAGCGACACGTTGCGTTCGGTTACCACCGATCCGTTTCCGGCCAGCTATAGCGAGCGGGTGCGCAAGATCGGTGTGGTGAACACGAAAAACCGTCTGGCGACGCAGGTGATTGCTCGGTTTTTGGACGGGCCGGCGGCGCTGCGAAGCTGGCTGATCGATCGCTATGTCGTGGAGGGTTTCCGGTTCGACGAGGTGATGCGCGATGACGAGAAGCTGGAGGCGTTCATTCGCCAGGCGGCGATCGGCGTGTGGCATGCGTCGTGCAGTTGCCGGATGGGGTCCGCCGACGATCCGATGGCGGTGACCGATCCGGCCGGGCTGGTGCGCGGCGTGCCGGGGCTGCGGGTGGTGGATGCGTCGTTGTTCCCGGTGGTGCCGTGTGCGAACACCAATGTGCCGACGTTGATGGTGGCGGAGAAGATTGCCGACGCGATCGTGGGCGGTGAGTGAGTTCAGACCGAAGGGCGGCCCTGGCCGGCCGCCAGATAAAGCTGATGGTAGGCGGTGACCAGTTGATCGAGGGTGAAGGCGCGATTTCGCCCGCTGGGATTGGGCAGAACCCAGACCGCGGCATTGCCGAAGGCGGTGGGCTGCGGTCCCCATGCGATGTCTCTTCGGCCGGATAGCGCGGCGTAGGCCGCTTTGCCGAGAAAGCCGACGAAGCGTGGTGCGTAGCGTTCGATCTTTTGTTCAAAATGCGTGGCGGCGGCGATGAATTCCTGCGCCGATAGTTGGTCCGCCCGAGCCGTCGGCCGGTCGACGACCGCTGTGAGGCCATATCCGTGGCGCAGGATCGTGCGGTCGTCCTGGGGACGGATTTCCGCCGGCGTGAAGCCGGCGAGATGAAGCACGCGCCAGAAGCGATTGTTTCTTCCGGCAAAATGATGTCCTTCGGCGGCCGCGGTCATGCCGGGATTGATCCCGCAGAAGACCACGGCGAGGCGTTCGGCGATGATATCGGGGAGCGTGTCGGCCATGGCATGCTGTATAAATCCGCGGCGCGCATAGAGAGAGCTTTTGGTGTTGTCCTGGCAAACTCAATACATGGGAGTGGCTGGCATGGACGGGAATGGGATTCGAGAGGCACTCGATCGGCACTGGGCCGCCTCGGACGCCAATGACTTCGAGGTGGAACACGACATTTACCGGGAGGATGCGGTTCTGGAGTACCCGCAATCGGGCGAACGCATCAGGGGCCGGCGCAATATCCAGGCCTCCCGCACCGCGCAGCCGAATGCGAAGCGCTTCACGGTGCGTCGCATCGTCGGTTCGGACGACCTGTGGGTCTCGGAATTCGTCATCACGTACGACGGCCGCCCATCCTATACGGTGAGCGTCATGGAGTTCCTGGATGGCAAGGTGGCCCGCGAGACGCAATACTTTGGCGACGCGTTTCCGCCTGGCCCCTCGCGCGTGCATTTGGTTGAACGCATGGAATGACGGCGGTCGCGCGGGTGTTGGACCGAGCGGAGGTTCCGGTCGATACGGTTCGTCTTGCTCGTTTTCTGATTGGCAAACTGGTTGTGCGGACGCTGGCCGACGGTGTGGCCGGCGGACGTATCGTCGAGACCGAGGCGTATGATATCGGCGACGCCGCGGGCCATGCCTATCGCGGCATGACCAAGCGCAATGGGGCGCTTTTCCTCGCGCATGGGCACGCCTATGTCTATCTGGCGTATGGCATTTCATTCATGCTGAACGTCTCCAGCGAGGCGCCCGGCGTAGGCGCGGGCGTGTTGATCAGGGCGATCGAGCCAACTTGTGGCATCGCGCTTATGCAGCGAAATCGGGGCACCGAACGGATGCGCGACCTGGCTCGGGGTCCGGGCCGGCTGTGTTCGGCCTTGGAGATCGATCGCCGGCTGGATGGGATCGATCTGTGCCAGGTCGGCCCGCTGTGGATCGGAACCGACGGTCAGGCGCCGGACGAAATCGGGCAAGGCAAACGGATCGGCATTACCCGCGCGGCCGACAGCCTGCTGCGATTCTACGTTCGGGGCAGCCGGTTCGTCAGCGGTCCGCTGGCGCTGAATCAATGAGAGTCGGACCTTACCGATCAGTGTCCGCAGATCACACGCACCGCCTTGCACGCGATCTCTCGCAATTCGATTCGGGGGACGCCGGTTCGGGCTCGGATTGCAATGGTATGTAGCGTGGCTGACGCGAGCACGGCGAGCCGCAGGGTTGCCTGAACACATCCGTCCATGATCCTGCCGGTCTCCTTCATCACCACAAATACCAAACGAGCTCGCGGCATCCGGGGCGCAATGCGTCGGCGCGGGCCAGCATGGCGCGCCGGACCGCGCGCTGAGACAGCAGCACCCGCCCCGGCTGTGGCAGCGCCACCGTATCTCCCTGATTTCCCAAGCAGACGTTTCGGATTATGGTGTCAGCCGATTTGCATAACCCGGGCGCCCGCCCTTCCCATCCCTGACCTGAGGACACGACATGACCAAATATCTGCACACCATGATCCGCGTCAGTTCGCTGGACGACACGATCGCTTTCTTCGAGGTGCTGGGCCTGCGCGAGATCCGCCGCCGCGCGGACGAAAAGGGCCGCTATACCAATGTGTTCCTCGCTGCCCCGGGCGATGAAACGGCTCCGGTGGAACTGACGTATAACTGGGATTCGGAGCCTTACACCGGCGGCCGCAATTTCGGGCATCTCGCCTATGCGGTGGACAATATCTACGACACCTGCAACGCTTTCATCGCCCGTGGCGTGACGATCAATCGCCCGCCGCGTGACGGCCGTATGGCTTTCATCCGCACGCCGGACGGCATCTCCCTGGAATTGCTGCAGGCCGGCGACGCACTGCCGCCCGCCGAACCCTGGACCGGCATGGCGAACACCGGTTCCTGGTAGAGCCGGCCTGACCGCCGCCGCGCATATCAGGCTGTAGCCGTAACGAGTCTCTCGGCCAGAAAGTCGGAATCTGGCCGAGGGATATCGTGTGACGCCCTCCATCGCACCGCGGTGGCGTGGCTGTTGTTGAACGTTTCATTCGTGACCGAGATTGGACCGTTGGTGGCGCACCGCCGATGGTCCGTTTGGAGTGTCGGGGCACATTTGCCCCGAGGCCGCGAAGCACGCCGGCCAGCTCGCCGGCGGCCAGAACGAGACCGTGACCGGCAGTGGCGATGCGATCTATGGAAGCGATGAGACGATATATATAAACAACGACACGAGCCTGACGATAGAGGGAAGCGATGACAGTATTCACGGTAGCAACGATTATATAACGGACTACGGAAGCGATCGCGGCCGCCGCCTCCCCCGCGACCGTGGCAGCGCCGTCGCCTTTCGAAAGCGTCGCGTGGAGCAGAACCGTGGTCACCTGGAGCTTCGCCACGGGCGCCGGCAGCAGTTACAATCCGCTCACCGGGTCGATTCAGGCGCAATATCAGGAAGCGATCGAGCAGGCGACCCCGCACAGACCGCTCTTGTGGCGGGAACCGGCGGTGCGCTGACTTATTCTGACACAGATACGACGCTGTATCAGGCGGCAATGCAGCAAATCGGCAACGCGCTTGGTCTCGGCCCGAGTTCCGACCTGGGATCGATCATGTTCCCCGAACTCGGGGCGAACAATCCGACACTGGATGCCACGGACATGGCGAATGTGACGGCGCCGTATGGTTCGTCATCCGGTCTGACCGCGTCCGCGCTGCTGACACAGGCCATGGCATCGTTCGGCGCGCAATTCCAGGCGATTGGCAGCCGGGTCACGGGCGCTGTGCGCCCTGCACATCCACGAACAGCGAGTAGATCGACGTGCTCGCGGCCATGAACAGCCGGTTTCGCTTTTTCCCGCCGAAGCAGAGATTGGCGCAGCCTTCGGGCAAATGGATTTTACCGATCAGGTCGCCGTTCGGGGCGTAGCAACGCACGCCGTCCTCGGCCGGATCGGACCATCCCATGCTGCACCAGACATTGCCGTTGGCGTCGACGCGCAGGCCGTCCGTCATCCCCGGAGCGAAATTTTCCGCGAACACACGGCCATTGCGCAGGCGGCCCCCATCTACATCGAAGTAACGGATATGTGATGGTCCTCCGTGCGTGATTCCCGTATCGACGACGTAAAGAACCTTCTCGTCCGGCGAGAAGGCGATCCCGTTTGGCCTGACGAAATCGTCCGCGACCACGGTCAGCCGGCCGGTCGCGGGGTCGAGCCGGTAGACATTTCCGGGAAGCTCGAACGTGTCTTTGTGGCCTTCGTATTCGCCGTCGATCCCGTAGCCGGGATCGGTGAACCAGATCGCACCGTCCGAGGCCACGGTGATGTCATTGGGAGCATTCAGTTTTTTGCCTTCCAACCCATCGGCCAGCACGGTGATGCGCCCATCGAGTTCTGTCCGGGTCACACGCCTGGAATCGTGCTCGCACGTGACAAGCCGCCCTTCCCGGTCGCGGGTATTGCCGTTTGAATGGTTCGATGGCGTTCGGAATACGCTGACATGTCCGTCATCCTCCAGCCAGCGCATGATCCGGTTGTTTGGAATGTCGCTCCACAGCAGGTAGCCGCCGTCGCGGAAGTAGACCGGCCCTTCGGCCCAGCGGAATCCGGTCGCGATGCGTTCGATCGCGGCGTTCCCCTGTTTGGGAAATCGCTTGTCCAGCGCTTCGATCCGGTGATCCGGATAGCGCGTCCCGGGCAGATGACCGAGCGGCAGGCTGGTGGGTTCGTTGGACATTGTTCCTCCTCTTGGCGGCAGACCGTATGAGATGCCACCGCGCCGGCCAAATCAATGCAGGGCCGCGATTGCCGTCGGGCGCACCGCAATGCTAGACGATCTCCTGCGGTTCGTGTTCATCCGATCCGCATAAAAAACAATATGGGAGGATTTCATGGTCCGGGATATCACCCGCCGCCCCTTGCTTGCCGGCGCCGGCCTTTTGGCGGCGAGCCTGCCGTTTGGCGCCCGCGCCGCGGACAAGAAGCTGACCGTTGCACTGTCGAATTCGTTCATCGGCAACAAGTGGCGCATCGAGATGGAGAATCTCTTCAAGGCGTCGCTGCAGATGGACCCGTACAAGAACCAGGTGACTGGAACGTGGTTCAATTCGGGCAACAACGTCAGCCAGCAGGCACAGCAGATCAGCGGCCTGATCGGCGAGCGGGTCGATGCGATCATCGTCAATGCGGCCTCACCCACAGGCTTGAACGGCATTTTGAAGCAGGCGACGGACCGCGGCATCCTTGTCGTCTCATTCGACAACGTCGTCACCGAACCCTCGGTCATCAAGGTGAACACGGACCAGTTCAATTTCGGCAAGACGCTGGCTGAATTCCTCGTGAAGAAGATGAACGGCAAGGGCAATGTCATCATGGTCACCGGCGTAGCCGGCACGTTCGTGGATCAGCAGCGGAACGCTGGTGCCGAGTCCGTCTGGAAGCAGCATCCGGATATCCATGTGGTGAACCGGTATACCGGGATGTGGGATTCCTCCACCGCGGAACGGAACACGTCGGCGATCCTGCCCAGCCTGCCGAAGATCGATGGGATCTGGTGCCAGGGTGGAACGGATGGCGTGTTGAAAGCGTTCATCGCCGCCAAGCGGCTGCCGTTGCCTCCCACGGCCGGCGAGGCCGAGAACGGCTTCCGCAAGTTCATGATCGGCTATCAGGGCCAGAAGGTGGACGGGCTGTCGATCGGCCAGCCGCCGTACCTTGTGCTGGTCTCGCTGGCACTGGCGCTCGGCATCCTGCAGAAGACACATCCGCGCAAGGACGTGACCATCCCGTTCCCCTTTGTCACCAGCGAAACGGTCAAGGCCGGTGAGACGGTGTTCCCCGATCTGCCGGACAGTTTCTTCGCCGATTTCACCGACAGCGGTGCGGATGCCGTGGTGAAGCTGTGTCCCGACGCCGCGCTGAACGGCACGCCCTGTCCGGGGAGTCTCGACGTGCGCCTGCCCACGGCATGAGCGAGGCACCGGTAGCACCAGCCGAAGCTGCCGGGGTCGTCGGCGTTCGGGTGGTCAGCAAGGCTTTTGGTGGGGTCCACGCGCTGCGTGGCGCCTCGTTTGCCGCGTGTGCCGGCGAGGTGCATGGGCTGGTCGGTGAGAACGGGGCGGGGAAATCGACGCTCATCAAGCTGCTGGGCGGACGTCTGCCGCCTGACACGGGCAGTGTGATGCTCGACGAACGTGCTGTGCGCCTGTCCGGCACCGCCGACGCGGCGCGGCACGGCATCGGCACGGTGTTCCAGGAATTGACGCTGCTGCCCTGGATGAGCGTCGCCGAGAACCTGCTGATCGGGCGGGAACCGCGTTCGGCGATCGGCCTGATCCGCCGCGGTGCCCTCGCCCGGGAGGCCGAGGCGGTGCTCGCCGGATTGGGCATCCACCACATCGATCCGAGGGCCCTCGCCGCGGAGGTGTCGCTGGCGGAACGGCAGATCATCGAGATTGCGCGGGTGATTATCCGCCGGCCGCGCATCCTGCTGCTGGATGAACCGACGTCCTCGCTGGCGGAACGCGAGGTCGAATGGCTGTTCGCCCGTATCCGGGAACTCCGGGACCAGGGGACCAGCATCGTCTTCACGTCGCATCGCTGGAATGAGATCACCGCGATCGCCGACCGGATCACCATTTTTCGCAATGGCCAGGAGGTGGGCACGTTCACCACGATCGACGAGGCCAAGGCGATCACGCTGATGACCGGCCGCCGTGTCGACGCGCTGTATCCCAGTCTGCCGCCGGTGCCGGACGGCGCGCCGGCGGCCCTGGCGCTTGCACACGGGTCGCTGGACGGAAGAACCGAGTTCGCGTTCTCGCTGGCCGCGGGTGAGATCCTGGGCATCGGCGGGCTGGCCGGCCAGGGGCACCGGGAGTTGTTCCTGGGGCTGTTCGGCGCACCGGCGCTGCGGCGCGGCCGTATCAGCGTCGGCGGCAAACCGGTCCGCATCGCCAACCCGGCTGATGCGATCCGAGCCGGATTTGGCATTGCGCTGGTTCCGGAGGATCGCAAGACCGAGGGATTGCTGCTGTCGCTGCCGGTGCGAGACAATCTGTCGCTTCCCCTGTTGCGGCGGATCAGCCGTCTTGGCGTCATCCGTGGCGGCGCGGAAATGCGGATGAGCCGCGAGATGATATCCGGCCTGGGTATCCGCACGCCGACCCCGATGCAGCCGGTGGGCGCGCTGTCGGGCGGCAATCAGCAGAAGGTGCTGGTCGGCCGTTGGCTGCTGGCGGAATCTCGGATTCTGCTGCTGTACGACGTGACCCGCGGGGTCGATGTGGCAACCAAACATGAAATCTGCGAACTGATGGTCCGGCTGGCTGGAGAGGGCAAGGCGATCCTGTTCTATTCCTCCGATACCGAGGAACTGGCGCATCTTTGCCACCGCGTGCTGGTCCTGCGCGGTGGCCGTATCGCGGCCGAACTGAACCGGCCCGAACTGACCGCTGAATCGATTGTTGCCGCGGCGATGCGCGATGCCGCCTGAGGCCGCCGAACCGCCGCGGGGCCGAACGCGGCGCCCGGTGCTGGCCCACGTGGTCGGGCAAAACATTGGGCTGATCCTGGCCGTTGCCATCCTGTCCGCAAGCATCGTCATCTTCGCCGCGATGTTCGTTGTGCAACAGGATCGGTTGCCGGGCAGTTTCGAGATCACCTCCACCGTCAACAACACCATGCCGCTGGCGCTTGCCGCGATCGGGCAGACGATCGTCGTCCTGACGCGCGGTATCGATCTTTCGGTCGGCGGCGTGATCGACCTGACCAACGCGCTTGCCGCGATCTTCCTGACCGGCGGCGTCTGGCACATGGCCGTCGTCTCGGTGCTGATCGTCCTGGCCGGCGGGGTAGCGGGGCTGATCAACGGCCTGATCGTCGGCTTCGGCCGGCTGCAGCCGATCGTCGTGACGCTGGCGACATTGTCGATCCTGCAGGGGCTTGCCATTCGCGTCCTGCCGACACCCGGCGGGTCGATTCCGGCCGGCTATACCGCCTTCCTGGTCAACACCAATGCACCGACGGCGCTTTGCTTCCTGGCCCTTGCCGCGCTTGGCTGGATGGGTTTCCGGCGGTCCCGGCTGGGTGTCGATGTCTTCGCGATCGGCAACGATGAGCAAGCGGCGATCGCCCTGGGCGTCAAAGCGCTGCGCACCAAGATCATTGCGTACACGATCGGGGGCATGCTGTATGCGGTGGCCGGCCTGTTCCTCGCCGCGAGCGCCACCGGGGGCGATGCGACCACGGGCGACGACTACACGCTGACCTCGATCGTCGCCGTGGTGCTGGGCGGGGTGAACCTGTTCGGCGGCCGGGGCAGCGCGGTTGGCGCGATCTGCGGCGCCTTCATCACCACGATGATCGTCAACATCCTGTTCTTCGCCCATATCAATCCGCTTTATCAGTCGTTCTACGAGGGTCTGTTTCTGGTGATCGCCGTCGTGTTCGGCGCCCTGATCGGCCGTCTTGTCAGGGGTGGCCGATGAAGCGCCTGTCCCTGTCGCCGGATGCGTTGCGCGTCCTGGCCGCGTACGGGGCCGCGGTTCTGCTGTTCGTGATCGGCGCCTTTGTCCATCCGGGGTTCGCCAGCTTCGGCAGCATCACGTCCATTCTTCTGGTCGCGACGTTCGTCGGCCTGGTGGCGGCGGGACAATGCTTTGTCGTCCTGGTGGGCGGCATCGACCTGTCCGTGCCGTGGGTCCTGAACGCCGCCGCGATCCTGCTGGCGACGTCCTCGCTGGGGCAGGACAGCCGAGCGGCTTATGCCGTGGTGCTGACGCTTGGCATGGGCCTGGTGGCGGGCTTCGCCAACGGTGTCGGCGTCGTCTGGCTGGGCGTGCCGGCGGTGGTGATGACGCTCGCCATGAACGGCATCATCGAGGGCCTGGCGCTCGGCCTGACCGGCGGCATGACCTGCGGGGCCTGTGCCTCCTATGCGCCTCCGGTCATCGCCGCTTCGGTGCATGACGTGTGGCTGGGCGTCCCGGCGGCCCTGTGGCTTTGGCTGGTGGTGATCCTGATCGTTTCATTCGTGCTTGGCCTGACGCGCTTTGGCCGCATCACCTATGCCATCGGCAACAATCCGCGTGCCGCCTACCTGGCCGGCATCAACGTGAGCCTTACCACTGTCTGCCTTTATGGGCTGAGCGGGCTGTTTTCCGCGCTCGCCGGTATCCTGCTGGTCGGCTTTGGCGGTCAGGCGTCGCTGGGCATGGGCACGCCTTACCTGTTCCAGTCGATCGCCGCGGTGGTCATCGGCGGGGTCAGCATCCTGGGTGGACGCGGCAACTATCTGGGTGCCGCGGCCGGGGCTGTCAGCCTGACCGCGCTGGTCAGCGTATTGCTGGCGCTCAATATGCCCGATTACGGGCGGAGCATCATCTATGGGGTCGTTATCCTCGCATTGTTGCTGCTGTATGGCCGCGACCAGCGGGAATAGGGCCGGCACCGGCTGAGGGATTACGTTGCCCGCATCTCACGGTATTCGCGACGAACGATTTCCATGAGTTCCACGACCGAGGTGGCGGCGGACTGGCTCTCATAGGTTACACGCCCGCGCTGCATCAGCATGATGCGGTCGGCGATCTCCAACGTCTGGGCGTAGTTGTGCATGATCATCGCGATCGCCATGCCGCCCTTTTGCTTGAGCCGGAGGATCAGGTCGATGATCAGCCCGGCCTCGCGGGCGCCCATGGCGGCCAAAGGCTCGTCCAACAGCAGAATGCGGGCGTTGGAGTTCACCGCTCGGGCCACCGCGATCGCCTGGCGCTGGCCGCCGGACAAGCGTTCCACCGGCAGATCGACCGAGGGTATGTGCACCCCGATATCGTGCAACAATTCGGCGGCACGTTGGCGCATAGCGCGGTTGTTCAGCAGCCGGATCGGTCCCGGGTGGAGAATTTCGCGATTGAGGAACAGGTTGTGGTACACGCTGAGCGAATTCGCCAGCGCGAGGTCCTGATAGACGCATTCGATGCCGAGCGATCTGGCGTGGTCTACGGAACGCAGGGATGTCTCGGTGCCATGGATGAACAACCGGCCGCTGGTCGGCGGCTGATAGCCAGTGAAAACCTTCATCAGGGTCGATTTGCCGGCGCCGTTGTCGCCTAGGATGCCGAGAATCTCGCCTTGCTTCAAAGACAGCGAAACCCCTTGCAGGGCGGTCACCGCGCCGAAGGTCTTGACGATGTTTTCCGCGCGCAATGCTTCGGGCGCATCGGTTGGCGCGGGACTCATCGGCGCCCTCCGGTCTGGGCGAGCCGTGTCATGTGGATGTTGAACAGCATCGCCCCCAGTATGGCGGCGCCCAGGATGATGTTGAAGGTGAAGGCGTTGATGCCGACCAGGGTAAACCCGTCGTTCAACACGCCCAGCACCGCGGCGCCGATCAGGCCGCCGATGATGGTTCCGGAACCGCCGGCCAGCGGCGTGCCACCGATCACCCCGGCCGCGACGGCGAGGAACATGATCTGGTTGCCGCCAGCCTGCGGATCGAAGCTGGAGATCCGGAACCCCTCCAGCAGGCCGGTGAACCCTGACAGGACACCGGCGATGACGAAGTTGCCGATCTTGAGGCGCGCGACATGGATGCCGGCCTCGCTGGCGCCGATCGGATTGGCGCCAGCGGCGATGGTATGCAGACCCCATCGTGTGTGGCGCAGCACGAGGTGCATGACTGCGACGACGGCGCAGGCCCAGAGGATCTCACTGTAGCCCCATCCGCCCATCACGGCCTGGAAGCCGGGCGCTTCGGGCGGCGTCACCGGCGTGCCGCGCGAGATTGTCAGCGTCAGGCCGTTGATCAGGAACAGCGTGCCGAGTGTGGTGACGAAGGATGGAACTCCGAGCAGCACGGTTACCACGCCGTTGATCAGGCCGACCGCGCCGGCGGCCAACAGGCCGAGGAGGAACGCCAATCCCAAGGGGACCCCGGCGTCGTGGGCGAAGTAGAGCACGAAGGGGGCGAGGGCGAACACCATGCCGGCGGAGAGGTCGATCTCGCCGCCGATCATCAGCACGATTTCGCCGCATGCGATGATGGCGGCGGGGGCGATGAACTGGGAGAGGTTTTCCAGGCTCGCACTGGTCAGCAGGAAGTCCCGGTTGGCGTATTCGAAATACGCCGCCAGGATCAGCGCGACGATCAGGATGCTGGTTTCTTTCCAGCGCAGGAATGCATCCAGACCGCCTTTGGGGCTTGTTCTGGGGCTCATCCCCCCTGCCCTTCAACCGGCAATTGGACCCGACCGCGGCACGATTGCCGGCTTGTCGCTTTTACCTTCGTACCGGGTGGAGGTGTCGAGGTAGGGCTGAACGCTGTCCTTGGTGATGAACTTCAGGCCGGTGTTGATATCCGCCGGGCCGACCAGACCGCCGGAGGCGAGGTAGAGGAACATCTCCATCACCGTGTAGAAGCCTTGCAGGTAGGGCTGCTGATCAATGGTGAAATCGAGCGAGCCGGCCTTGATCAGGTCGAGCGTGCGCGGCAGCAGGTCGAAACCCCCGGCGTGTACGCCCTTCGCCGCCAGTTGGTATTGTCGCATCGTTTCGGCCACGCCTTGGGTGCTGCCGGCGTCGACGGCGAACATCCCCTTCAGGTCCTGGTGGCCGAGGTAGAAGGCTTTGATCTTCGAAAGCTCCTCGTTCACCGTCGCGCCGGTCGCGATGACCTGGATGTCGTAGTTCTTGCCCGACTTCTTCAGCGTGTCCTGCGCGCCGTCGATGCGGGGCTGGATGTTGAGCTGGCCCGGGGTGGCGATGAACAGTGCGACGGTGCCGCCTTCCACCAGGCTCTCGATTCGGTGGCCCATCGCGACGCCGGCCTGATAGAGGTCCTGGCCGATATAAGCGAGGCGCTTGTTGGCGCTGCCGGGCGGGGCGTCGGCGTTGTAGGAAAACACCGGGATACCCGCCTGCAGCGCTCGCGTCACGGGTTGGTCGAAGGCATGTGGATCGACGATGGGCACTGCGATCGCATCCGCCTTGGCGGCGATCGCGGCGTTGATGGCGTTCACCATTTCCGCCACGTCGGCATTGGCCGAACCGGTCCATTGGTGGTCGCAGCCGAACATGTCGCACGCGTCGGCAATGCCATACTGCGTCGGCACGAAAAACGGATTGGTCGTGACATGATTGACGAAGGCCAGCCGCCAGCGCTTGTGCGACGGGAACGGCTGTGCCTCGGCAGCGGCGGCGGCGCGCGCGCTGCCGAGCAGGGCGATGGCGCTGGCGAACGATGCCCCGTGCAGTAACGTTCGCCTGCCGGTGGCCGCGGTTTCCTGGTGCGGCGTATCCGTTAGGTCTGATTTCATGTTTCCCCCCTGCCGGCCAGTCTGCCGGGAAACGGCGGGCGCGGACAGGAGCCGGATATCAATTCGATGCTACCATGATGTTCGCCGGTCTCCGCGGGCATGGTCCCGGGGGTAGGCGCCGATGGCGTCAAAGAGGCTGGCCTGATGCCGTGCGGGACGAGCCTGGTCAGGCTCGTCCCGCCATCGCGTCGTGGTTCAGACGCCGGCGTACTCGGTCGCGATAGACTTGTTCGTGTAGTCCGTCAGCAGCGCCGTCGCGACGATGCCGATGATGGCACAGATGGCGATATAGATCGCGATCGGCCAGGCCGAATGGTAGGTGGCGAACAACCACGTCGCGATGAACGGCGACGGACCGCCGGCGATGATCGAGGCAAGCTGGTAACCGAGGGAGCAGCCGCTGTAGCGCAGTCGCGGGGTGAAGCTTTCCGCGATCAGTGCTGCCTCCGGCCCATA
Organism: Acidisphaera sp. S103; assembly: GCF_009765975.1. Taxonomy (GTDB): domain Bacteria; phylum Pseudomonadota; class Alphaproteobacteria; order Acetobacterales; family Acetobacteraceae; genus Rhodopila. The sequence goes on from NZ_LMUJ01000064.1 coordinate 59,928, forward strand.
TTGGGTCATGACCGGCACCAAGGAGAGCGCGACGGCGAGGAAGACGACCCATGGTATCTGCGTATTGAGCATGGCGATGTAGACGAAGCCGAAGACACCCATAAACAGGGCGCCGAGCATATACATGTTCTTGCGGCCGATGCGGTCCGACAGGTGTCCCGCAACGGTGACCCAGAGGAACCCAAGGACTGTTTGGGTGATGACCGCGACAAGCAGGAAGTTGCGCGAGAACCCGAGCACCAGTGTGCCGTAGCTGAAGATCCAGGCGCCGACGATATAGCCCGGTGCTTGCTCCGGCATGCGCAGGAGGGCGGTGAGCAGGACCTGCTTGGGCTGGCGCTTCAGCACTTCCCACACCGGTGCACGTTCGATGCGCTCCTCATCGATCACCTTTTGGAAAACTGGCGTTTCCATGATGCCGAGGCGGATCCACAGCCCGACGACGACCATGACGGCGCTGAGGAGGAACGGGATTCGCCAACCCCAGACGAAGAACTGGTCACCCGACAACCAGCTGAAAGCCAGCACGGCGCAGTTGGCGAGGAACAGACCGGCGGGTGCACCGAACTGCGGCCACGACGACAGGAACCCGCGATTCTTGTCCGTGTGAGCCCATTCCATCGCCAGCAGGACCGATCCGCCCCATTCGCCGCCGACGCCGATGCCCTGAACCAGGCGGATGACCGTCATCAGAACGGCGCCCCAGACACCGATGCTGGCGTAGGATGGCACGCAGCCGACAGCAACTGTCGCGATGCCGGTCACCAGCAGGGTGACGATCAGGGTTGCCTTGCGGCCGATCCGGTCGCCAAAATGGCCGAAGATCGCGGCGCCGATCGGCCGCCCGACAAAGCCGACGAAGAACACGCCGAACGATTCGAGCACGCCGATCATCGGCGTCGATTTGGGAAAGAACAGCTTGCCGAAGACAAGTGCGGCCATCGTGCCGTAGAGCAGGAAGTCGTACCACTCGATCGTTGTGCCGATGGTGCTGGCCAGGACGGCACGCCGCAGTTGGGCGCGATGTTGGTCGTCCGTTAAACTGGGTGGACCGGCTGGATTAGCTGACCAGGTCGTGGATGCGGGCATGATGCGGCTTCTCCCTGTGGTGTTTTGGTGCCCTGCTTTGCGGGCTTTTCGTTGATTTCGGCCACTGATCGTACGGTGTAACGAGCCGCCCCCGTCGACTGGATCGTCAATCAGGATCGATGGGAACGATTCGTCGAATGGTTCCATTTTCAGATTGTTTCGGCAGTCCTTCCCTGAGCGATTCAAGATCATCCAGGCCTGCCGGCCCGGCAGCAGCGGACACGGGCGCCGATCGTGACCATCCCGACCGCCGTGCCTCGAACCAGACTCCGGTCAGGCAGGTCCGAATGCCCTGTCGTCGCCAAAGTGTTGAGGAATAAGACATTACACACGCAAACGGCGGTGTCCTTGATCGAGATTTATGATCTAGATCAAGGTTTCGCGTTACGCCGCGACGCGCCCCGGGATTGTGTTGCCAGGTTGGCGGGACCGTTCGCGCACGAGACAACGCAAAGGCAGCGTCACCCGTCGGCGGCTATCCCCGCCGCCAACCGGTCGGAACGGCCGAATCGGCGCTCCAGCACATGCTGCAGCGCCATCAGCACCGTGGTAAACGCCAGATAGTACACGGCGGCGGCCGACAGTGCCTCCAGGTAGCGGAACGTGGCGGAGGCTGACTGTTCAGCCGCCAACAACAACTCTCGCACGCCGATCACGCTGATCAGCGCAGACAGTTTCAGCAGGCCGATGAACTGGTTGCCCACAGGCGGGATGACAATGCGCAATGCCTGCGGCAGAACCACCAGGCGCATGACCCGCCATTCCGACATGCCCAGCGCCCTCGCGGCATCGCGCTGGCCGGGGGGAACGGCGCCGAGGCCGCTGCGGAAGATCTCTGCCAGATAGGCCGCCTCGTGCAGGCCCAGGGCCACAACGGCACAAGCCGGGCCGGACAGGATCAATCCGAAGCTCGGCAGGACGTTGAAGGCGAAGATGATTTGCAGCAGCACCGGTGTTCCGCGGAACAGCCACAGATACGTCCAGGCCAGATAGCGGAGCACCCGGAACCGCGATTGCTGCATCAACGACAGCGTCAGGCCGATCGCCGAACCGACCGCCATCGACGTGACGCTGATCCACAGCGTCACCAGAGCGGCGCCGGCGAGGTCGTAGCCGAACAGGTCGTGCAGGAATACGTCGGTCCGAAACGTCATGGCGCGTCAGCTCGGGTGTCGGGATCCCGCCATGCCATTCAGAAGATGGTACTTGATGCCGGGAGGCCCCATTTCTTGATCAATGCGTCGTAAGAGCCGTCATCATGCATGGCCTTCAGCGCCACCGTCAGCGCATCGCGCAGCCCCGGATTGGTCTTGGCGATGCCGATACCCAGCCTGGAATTGGCATTGAACGGTTCACCCAGCGGCTCGAACGTGTCGGGCGCGTTGCTCATCATCGCCGATATCACGGAAGTGGAGCTGACGGCGCCCTCCGCCCGCCCCTGCGCCAGGGTCAGTGCGACGACGGCGCTGCTGCCGACAGCGAGGATATTGATCGCCGGTTTGCCCGCGGCGGTGCAGGCATTGCTGAGACTGTGCGCGGTCTTTTCGTACAGCGTGTTCACGGCGACGGCAATGTGATGGCCGCACAGCGCGTCCTTGCCCGCCAGATGGGCGGGGTTGCCCTTTTGCACGACCATCTGGCCGCCGATCAGCAGATAGGGGACGAAGTCGAGTACCTCCTGCCGAGCCGGTGTGATGTAGATGCCGCTGACGGCCGCATCGATCCGTTGTGCCTGCACGGCGGGAATGATGCCGGCATAGTCCATGCCCAGCATGGCCGACTGCAGCCCGATCCGCCGAGCCAATTCGGCCATCAGGTCGACGTCGAAGCCGACCGCGTTGCCGTCGCGCTGGAATTCGAACGGCGCGAATGTCGGGCTGGTGCCCCAGGACAGCTTCTCGGGTGCGACGGTGGTGGGTGGTGCGGCCCAGGCGAGAGCCGGGATGGCGACCAGCGCCAGTGCAAGCATGCGTTTCAAGGCTGGTTCACTCCGAGGGTTGCGGGATGCGGGCGCCCCGGTCCGGGCGTTGCAGTCCCATATGATCGCGCAGCGTGGCGCCGGCATAGGCGGTCCGCATCAGCCCACGGCGTTGCAATTCCGGGACCACGCGATCGACAAACAGGTCCAGCCCGCGCGGCATGATGTGGAATTGCAGCATGAAGCCGTCGGCGGCGCCGCCGGCGAACCATTCCTCCATGAGGTCGGCGATGCGCTTCGGCCCGCCGGTGATGGTCTTGCGGCCGCGTTCGTAGCGCAGATACACGTCTCGTAATGTCGGCTTGCCGTCTTGTATCAGGCGCAGGATGTCGTCGAAGAACCCCTTGTGGAAATTGGCGCTTTTGGGAATGCGGTCTTCCGGGATCGGCTGATCCAGCGGCAGGTCGGACAGGTCGGTTTCCAGGTCCATGCCCAGCCGGAAGCGGCCGACATCGGGATGCACCAGTTCCTGCAGCCGGGCGTAGTCGTCGGCGGCCTCCGCATCCGTTTCCGCCAGCACGATCGGCAGTCCGGCCAGGACCTTCAGTTCGGACGGTTCACGGCCGAATTTGGCCATGCGTGCTTTCAGTCCATCAGTGAAGCGTTTGGCATCGTCGAGCGAGGGGTTGGAGGAGAATACGACCTCCGCTGTGCGGGCGGCGAGATCCTGGCCGGTGTCGCTGGCGCCGGCGGCGATGATGACGGGATGGCCTTGCGGGGAGCGGGCAATGTTCAGGGCGCCGTCGACCTTGAAGAAGGTGCCTTGGTGATGGACCGGGTGTTGGGTGGTCGGGTCGAAATACAGTCCGCTGTCGCGGTCGAGCACGAAGGCGCCGTCGTCCCAACTATCCCAGAGTTGGCGCACCACATCGACGAATTCACCAGCGCGCCGGTAGCGGTCCGCGTGGGGCGCCAGTTTGGCGTGGCCGAAGTTGCGGGCGGCATAGTCGTTGGCCGAGGTGACGACGTTCCAGGCGGCTCGGCCGCCGCTGAGATGGTCGAGCGAGGCGAACTGCCGGGCGACGTTGTAGGGTTCGGAGAAGCTGGTCGAAACGGTGCCACCCAGGCCGATCCGTGTGGTCGCGCCGGCGAGTGCCGTCAGCAGGGTCACCGGTTCCAGCACGTTCATGAACAACGGGAAACGTGACCAGGCGTGCAGGTTATCGGTGCGGGCGGCGGGGGTATCGGCAATGAAAAACAGGTCGAACAGGCCGCGTTCGGCTGTGCGGGCGACGTTTGTGTAAGCGGCCAGGTCCGTGGGCGGGGCCAGGCGTGATCCGCGATGCAGCCAGCTCGCCGGATGCGATCCCGCGGCACCGTACAGCAGGGCGAGCGACATATGGGCACGACCTGCCATCGGTGCGCACATCTTTCAGGTAAGCGTTGTTGCCAGATTTGTTTCTGCAACACGCGACTTGAAAGCACAATGGCTTCTGTGGGGGCTTCCGGTCAGTAGATGTTCTCCGGCGCCTGGCCGAGCATGACCTGGCCGACCGTTTCGTAGTGGAGGATCCGGCCTTGGCCTTGTTGTGCGACCGTGTGGATGTCGCGCAGGCGGCGTTCGAACGGGTTGTCCTCGAACACCGCCATCGAGCCACAGTCGTGATAGAGCGTGTTGACGATCTCTCGTGACGACTGGATGGCCCAGGTGGAGGCGAGGCGCAGGCGGGTGCGCTGATCCAGGGCCATCGCGCCTTTTTCCTCGATGGTTTCCAGTGCTTCGTCCGCCGCGGCGTGCAGGAAATAGCGGGCGGAGCGCCAGCGCGCTTCGGACTGTGCGACGTGCGATTGGACGACGTTGTTTTCGACCATTGGTTTACTGGCGCCGCGGCGGGTCTTTTCCTGCGGCAAGGCCAGGAAGGCGTCCATCGTGCCGCGGGCGATGCCAAGCGCGACGCCACCGAAGCCGATGGAGTAAAGCTGGTTGCTGCTGAAACGATACAGTGGGCTATCGGACCGGCGGTCGCGCGGATCGTCGCGGTAGATGGCAAGTTCGTTCGGAATGAAAAGATTGTCGATGGAGTACTCGTTGCTGGCCGTGCCACGCAGGCCCAGCGTGTGCCAGATGTCGTGGAAGGTGGCGCTGGATTTCGGATACAGGAAGGTCTTCACTTCCTTGGTGCCCGCAACCCGCACATGCGCGCCGAGCCAGGTCGCATTCTGGCTGCCGCTCATGAAGCGCCATTTGCCGGTGAGGCGGTAGCCGCCCTCGACCGGTATTGCCTCGTAGGGCGAACCGGGTGGGCCCCAGGCGACGATCCCGTCCGGCCGACCGAAAATCTCCTGCGCCATGTGCGGGTCGAGATAGGCGCTGGTGGTCGAGCAGCCGTTGCTTTGGCAGACCACCCACCCGGTCGATCCGTCAACGCTGGCGATCGCCTCGGTCACCTGGGCGAAGATCGAGGGTTTCAGCTCCATCCCGCCGACGGCTTTGGTCTTCAGCATGGTGAAGAACCCGCCGTCGATCAGCGCCCTGACGACAGGTTGGGTGAGTTTGCGGATTTCGTCGTTTTCGGCCGAGGCGGCGCCGATCAGGGGCAGGAGATCGCGGGCCTTCTGGACCTGGGGGTGGACGGACGGCATGGTATGTCTCCTGCTCTTGATCAGATTGTCGGAGCGATTACCAACGGGTTGCGCGATATGGTCAAGCGACAGGGCATGAAAGGTCGATGATCGATGATTGACGTCAACGGTATGGCGCATGTGATCCTGACGGTCAGCCAGTGGGAAAAGGCGCGTGCGTTCTATGGCGAACTGCTGCCCTTCCTGGGCATGACGAAGGTCTACGACGGCAACAATTTCCTGTATCACGTGGGTGGGCGCACGGCGATCGGCATCCAGCGTTGCGCGCCGGAGCATGAGAACGAGCGGTTCGTCCAGAACCGTGTGGGCTTGCACCATCTTTGCCTGCGGGCCAGGTCGCGCGAGGATGTCGATGCCGCCGCCGACAAGGTGCGTGCGATCGGCGGGCGTATCGATCGTGGACCTGTGGAGGGCGACTTCGCGCCCGGGTATTACTTCTTTGTCTTCGAGGATCCCGATGGCATCCGGCTGGAGGTGAACTTCGTTCCGGGCAAGGGGTTGTTGGTATCACCTGATAATCCATTGATCCCGAGCAGCGATCCGGACTGGGATCAGAATCCGTAGGCGGCTTGATATCGCGCCTGATCCGGAGCCTAATTTCGGGCAGTGGGAGATGGAAGGTAGTGACAACGATGATGACGGACATCACGGGCGCCACCGAACTCGACGCACTGGTGGTTGGTGCGGGGTTCGCGGGGCTTTACCAACTGCTTTGCCTGCGTGATCGCCTTGGCCTGTCGGTGAAGGCGTTGGAGGCGGGCGCCGGCGTGGGTGGCACATGGTATTGGAACCGCTATCCCGGTGCCCGGTGTGATTCCGAGAGTCATGTTTACTGGTATACGTTCTCACCCGAGTTGATGCGCGAATGGGAATGGTCGGAGCGGTATCCGGGTCAGCCGGAGATTATGCGGTATCTGAACTTTGTCGCGGATCGGTTCGACCTGAAACGGGATATTCAGTTCAATACGCGTGTTGTGGCGGCGGAGTACGATGAGGCGGCGAACCGCTGGCGGGTGCGGACCGAAGCCGGCGAGACGTTTGTCGCGAAATTCCTGATTACCGCGGTCGGTTGCCTGTCCACGGCGAATGTCCCGAAATTCGAGGGGTTGGAGAGTTTCGCTGGCGATTGGTATCACACGGGACAATGGCCGCATGAAGGGGTCGATTTCACCGGCAAGCGGGTCGGGATGATCGGCACCGGTTCGACCGGCATCCAGGCGGCGCCGGTGATCGCCGCATCGGCGGAGCATCTGACGGTGTTTCAGCGCACGGCGAATTACTCGGTGCCGGCGCGTAATGCGCCGCTGACATCGGAATTCCAGGGCTACATCAAGGAAAACGCGGCTGGGATCAGGGCGGTGACGCGAGAGACGCTGAACGGGATGGGGTTCCGGATCGAGGAACGCCTGGCCGTCGAGACTCCGGCGGAGGAACGCGAGGCGATTTACGAGGCCGCGTGGGAGCGTGGTGGGTTGCAGTTCCGCGCTGCGTTCAAGGACATGATGGTGGATAAGGCGGCGAACGACACGGCGGCGGATTTCGTCAAGCGTAAGATCCGCTCGATCGTGAAGGACCCCAGGACGGCGGCGATCCTGTCGGACATCGATCATCCGTATGCGGCGAAGCGGCCGCCGATCGATACGAATTACTTCGAGACGTACAACCGGGCAAATGTCACGCTGGTGGATGTGAAGGCGGCGCCGATCCAGCGGATTACGCCGGCGGGGGTTTGCACGACGGAAGCCGAATATCCGCTGGATATCATCGTTTTCGCGACCGGATTCGATGCGATGACCGGTCCGATGCTGCGGATGAATATTCGTGGGCGTGATGGCGTGGCGTTGCAAGACGTGTGGGACGCGGGGCCGCGCAACTACCTCGGGCTGCAGATCGCGGGGTTCCCCAATCTGTTCACGATCACGGGTCCCGGCAGTCCGTCCGTGCTGTGCAACATGCCGGTGGCGATCGAGCAGCACGCGGACTGGATCACCGATTGCATCGCGCATATGCGGACGAAGGGCCTGGAACGGATCGAGGCCCGCCCCGAAGCGGTGGAGAAATGGGTGGCGGAGGTCAACGATGTCGCCGGCAAGACTCTGCTGCCGCTGGCGACGCATTCCTGGTATTTGGGCGCTAACATTCCGGGCAAGCCGCGGGTGTTTATGCCTTACGCTGGTGGCATGGTGCGGTATCGGGAGATTTGCCAGGACGTGGTGGCGCGGGGGTATGAAGGGTTTGCCTTGGCGTAGTCATTACGGGTACGCGTGAAACGACCGGCGAGTGCCGCCGGGCCCTCATCGTCATGGCGGGCGCAGGCCCGCCATCCACGACTTGCAGTGTGTGTCTCGAAAAAGGCGTGGATAGCGGGCCTTCGCCCGCTATGACGGGACGGGGCGGTTGTGCGGATGCCGAAGCACTTATTGAACCATGAATACTTAGTTGCGCCGACCGGGGGCGATGTCCACCAGCATGCCGCCATCCACCGGCAGTGATACGCCGGTGATGAAATCGGCTTCGTCGGACGCCAGGAATAACGCCGCGTTGGCGACGTCCCAGGCGGTGCCCTGACGGCCTCGCAGGGGGACACGGGCATCGCGTTCGCGCATGATTTCGTCGCGCGGCTTGTTGATGGTCCGGGACCGCACATCGACGGCCATCGGTGTCGCCATCAGGCCCGGCAGGATGGCATTCGCGCGGATGCCGAATTCGGCATTGCGGATCGCCAGTTGCTGCGTGAAGGCGATCATGCCGGCTTTCGTCGTCTTGTAGGCGACGTTCGGGTAGTTTTCCCACGCGGAAATCGACGAAATCATCAGGATCACGCCGGATTTCTGTGCGCGCATGATCGGCAGTGCGTGCTTGCAGGCCATGACCGCGCCGCGGAGGTTCACGGTGTTGATGAAGTCGAACGCGTCCTCGGTGATTTCCGTCACCGGTGCGTCGCCGCCGGCCACCGAGATGCCGACATTGTAGTGCAGGATGTCGATACGGCTGAAGCGTGCATGCGCGGCTTCGATGGCAGCCTTCAATTCGGATTCATGCGCCACGTCGGCGCGGGCGGTTTCACATTCGCCACCTTCCGCGCGAACCATCGCGGCGGTTTCATCGGCGGACGCCAGATCGCGGTCCACCGCGAAAATCCGAGCACCCTCCTGGGCGAAACGCAACACGGTGGCTCGGCCGTTGCCCAGGGTTTCGCCCGCGCTTTGCCCAGCACCGATGATGACGGCGACTTTGTCTTTCAGACGCATGGGTTCTCCTTCATATCCGTGGCATCCCGAGGCCACGTTCCGCGACGATGTTGCGTTGGATTTCGTTTGTTCCGCCAGCGATTGTGCCGGAGAACGCGCTGAGGAAATCGAACATCGGGCTGCCGAATGGTTCTTCCGCGAGCATGGCGAATTCCTGGCCTTCGACGCCGGCGATCCGGGTCATGAAGGAACAGATCCGCTGCCGCAGCACCGTGGCCGACAGTTTCACGATCGACGGCAAGACGCTGGCCGAGGCTTCGGGGGTTTCGCTTTCCGCCAGCACGCGCCGCAATAGCCGGCGGCCTGCTTGCATTTCGGCAAGAAAACTCATGAATTCGCGGCGGAGTTGGTCGTCGTGCAGCCAGGCCGCGTCGCTTTCCAGGGCTTTGCGATAGAACGTCTCGACCTCATAACGCTGCCGTTCCGCGCCTTCGAACGCGATTACGCCGCGTTCTGAGGCCAGGGTGGCCTGTGCGACACGCCAGCCGTTGTTTTCTCGACCGATCATGTCCTCGGCTGGGATCCGGACGTTTGTCAGGAACATTTCGCCGAATTCGGAACGGCCGTTGGCCTGGCGGATCGGCCGCACTTCTACGCCGGGGGAGCGCATGTCCATGATGAAGTAGGTGATGCCGCGGTGTTTTTGCGCGTCCGGATCGGTGCGGGTCAGCAAGATGCAGCGGTCGGCGTACATCGAGTACGAGGACCAGATTTTTTGACCGTTGATCACGTAATGATCGCCGTCGCGAACTGCTCGCGTGCGCAGCGATGCGAGGTCGGAGCCGGAGTTGGGTTCGGAGAATCCCTGGCACCAGACATCGCCTTTGGCCACGCCTGCCAGATAGCGGCGCTTCTGTGCCTCGGTCCCGTGCGGGAACAGGGTGCCGGGGAGGTGGATCAGTGAGATAGTGAACATGCGGGCCTGTGGGGCGTCCGCCCTGGCCATTTCGTCGGCGATGACGATCAGGTGGCGTAACGTCAGGCCGGCGCCGCCGTATTCGACCGGCCAATGCGGAATGGCAAGGCCGACCTTGCTGCGTTCCGCCATCCACCAGCGTTGGAAGGCGATGAATTCGTCATTGTCGGCACGCGCCATGCGGGCCTTCCAGTCGGGGGGCACCACCTCGGCCAACCAATCGCGGATTGCCTGGCGGAAGGCCGGCAGATCGTTTTGTGCGTCCAGGATTGTCATAGCCCCAGCTCCAACGCTGAATGCCCGGCGCGCGTCGCGGCAGCCAGTCCGGCGGCGGCCCGGTCGCGCAGGGCGGGGTTCGGCATGACCAGTACCTCGTTCAGGCGTGCGCGCTTCAGGAAGATCTGCGGATCGTAGTCCCAGGTGAAACCGACGCCGCCGTGCAGTTGCACGCAGTCGGTGGCGATGAAGACAAAGGCCTCGGTGACTTCGGCCTTGGCGAGGGATGCCCAGATATCGGCGTCGGGTTCGTTCGTGGCGGTGCGGTGGACGGCGTGGGCCAGTGTCTCATCCATCACCGCCAGTTTGGTGGCGAGGTCGGCGGCCCGATGCTTCAGCGCCTGGAACCCGGCGATCGGCTGGCCGAACTGCTCGCGGGTTTTCATGTAGGCGATGGTTCGGTCGGTGACCGAACGGGCAGCACCGCAACTGTCGGCCGCCACGGCCAGTGCCATGGCTTGGATCAGCGTTTCACTGTTCTCCAGGAAGGCGGCGGGTTTGGCGTTTTGCATGCGGATGTCGATCACCTGCCGCGTGCGGTCCCACATCGGGACTGCGTTTACCTCGGCGCCGGCAAGTTCGACGATGACCCAGGTATCGCCGGCGGGTGCGAGAACGAACGCGGCGTCGGGCGCACCCAGGCAGCGCAGCGTGCCCGACACGCCCGATCCGGAACGTGTCAGGGCCGCCGCGTCCGGGTTGGTCGGGACGGCGGCACTGATCTCACCGGAGGCGATACGCGGCAGCCATGCCGTCCGGACCGCCTCGGCGCCGTGTTCGGCAATGACCTGGGCGGCGGACAGCGTAGGAATATATGGCCCGGGTGCGGCCTGCCGTCCGAGTTCGGTGTGCAGGATGGCAAGGCCGTGGCAGCCCAGGCCAAGGCCGCCGTATTGCTCCGGAATGCCGCAGCCAAGCCAGCCGAGGGACGCGGCCTGCGACCACAATTCCCGATCCAGCGTGTTCTTGCCGTCGATGAATGCATGGACGGCGGTGCTGCCGCTTTGCTCCGCCAGCACGCCGGCGACGCCTTCGCGCAAGGCGTCGAGGGTCGCCTGGTCTACGGAGGCTGTTGCTTCAATCGTCGTCATGCGAACCTCCGTGCGGCTCAGTAATGAACTGTCCGTCCTGCGCCCCCGGTCGCGGCGACAAGTTCGCCGGAGACCGCCCAGGCCTTTTCGGAGGCCAGGAATACCGTGACGAATGCAACTTCCGACGCGTCCACCATGCGGCAGATGGCGTTGCCACGCGGCGAGTCAGGCAGGAAGTCCTGCCGCTCCGCTTCTTCCGGCGACACGCCCAGTTGGGTGGCTCGGGCGGCGAGCAGGCTGGGCGTGCGCTCCGTGCGGGTCGTGCCGGGATGGATGCAGTTCACCGTGATGCCGTGCCGGCCCATTTGGACCGCCAGCGTCTTGGTCAGATGCACGAGAGAGGCATTGCGGGCGCCGCCGCTGAGGTTGCCGGCATTACGGGCATTGGCACCACTGATGTTGATGATGCGGCCCCAGCCTTCCTTCTTCATGAACGGAATGACGGCGCGGGAACAGCGTAGCGCGCCGACGTATTTCACGTTGAAGTCTTGCAGCAAATCCTCATCGACGATGGTATCGATCGGGCCGATCGCGGTGGCCGAACCGCCTGGCGCGGACCCGCTGTTGACCAGGATGTGCAGGCCGCCGAGTTGCTGGGCTGCCTCGGCGACCATGCGATCCACTTGCTCCTTGCTGGTGACGTCGGCCGCTAAAGGAAGGATGCGACGGTTCGTCTCGGCTGCCAGTTCGCGTGCCGTTGCTTCCAGATCGGCCTTGTTGCGGGCGACGATGGCGACATCGACGCCTTCGCGCGCCAGTTCGCGGGCGATGGCTTTGCCGATGCCGCGGCTGCCGCCGGTCACGATCGCATGCTTGCCGTGCAGTCCGAGGTCCATGGCGTTTTCTCCCGTTGGTGCGATTTTGTTGGTTCGGGGGGCATTGTTCTCTGGGAGGCAGTGTGGCGCAAGACCTGCTGACTTGGCGCCGAAACATCGATAGGCTGTGTCCCTATGAAAAAGATCGGTTTCCTGTCGTTCGGGCATTGGACGCCCTCACCGCAATCGCAGGCGCGCACCGCGAGCGATGTGCTGCTGCAATCCATCGACCTGGCCGTCGCGGCCGAGGAACTGGGCGCGGACGGGGCGTTCTTCCGCGTCCATCACTTCGCGCGCCAGTTGGCCTCGCCGTTTCCGCTGCTGGCGGCGGTGGGTGCCAGGACGAAGCGCATCGAGATCGGCACGGCGGTGATCGACATGCGGTATGAGAACCCGCTGTACATGGCGGAGGACGCGGGGGCGGCCGACCTGATCGCCGGCGGGCGTTTGCAGTTGGGGATCAGCCGGGGGTCGCCGGAGCAGGTGATCGATGGCTGGCGCTATTTTGGCTATCGCCCGGCGGAGGGCGAGAGTGACGCCGATATGGGACGGCGCCATGCCGAAGTGTTTTTCGATGTGCTGCGCGGCAAGGGCTTCGCAAAGCCAAGCCCGCGGCCGATGTTTCAGAATCCGCCGGGATTGTTACGCCCTGAGCCCCATTCGGAGGGGTTGCGGGACCGGATCTGGTGGGGATCCGGGTCTAATGCGACGGCGGTCTGGGCGGGGACGATTGGCATGAATCTGCAAGCGTCGACGCTGAAAAATGACGAGACCGGGGAGCCATTTCACATTCAGCAGGCCGCGCAAATACGCGCGTTCCGTGCCGCTTGGAAGGAGGCGGGCCATGCGCGCGAACCGCGCGTCTCGGTCACCCGTAGTATCTTTGCGTTGGTCAACGATCTTGACCGGGCGTATTTTGGGCACAGCGGCGAGGATCAGGATTCGATTGGATTTATCCACGAGTCGACACAGTCGATCTTTGGGCGGACCTATGCAGCCGAACCGGATACCCTCATCACGCAACTGCGGCAGGACGAGGCCATCGCCGAGGCGGATACGCTGTTGCTGGCCGTGCCGAACCAGATGGGTGTCGCCTATAATGCCCATGTTATCGAGGCGATTCTGACCCTTGTCGCGCCCGCCCTTGGCTGGCGCTGACGTCAATCGCCGATGGGCCAGGATGGGCATCTGCGGTCATTTGACCGGGCGCATCCGCGGGCGCACTTCCTGCAACAACAGATGTAACGACCGCATCATATGGTCGGTTGGCAGGATGGCGCCGAAATTCAATTCGGCCAGGATTCCGTCGATCCCGAGCTCGTCCTGCAACTCGGACAATCGTGCCGCCACGGTATCGGGCGAACCGATGACGACCTTGTCGCGCATGATATCGTCGTAGGTCAGCGTCCGCACCGTTTCCAGTTCGGCACGACGGCGGGCATTGGGTGAACCTTCCAGTTGTGACACCAGTTTTTGGTAGCCGGCCATGATGCTATCATACGCTTGGCTTTGGGCTTCCGCGTCGGTTTCGGCGACGTGCAGCGTCAGGCGAAGATGCACCTCGCCTTTTCCGGTGTGGCCTGCCGCCGTGTAGGCTTCTCGATACGCATGCAGATCGGGGGCGAGTGCGGCCAGCGAGCCGCTGCGCACGGCGACGAACAACGGATAGCCGAGGGCGCCGAGCACGGGAAAGGTGTCCTCGGATGCGCCGGCGATACGAATCGGCGGATGCGGCGTCTGGAACGGACGCGGCACGGCTCGGGCCTGGTCGAAGTTGTGGTACTTGCCGTGAAACGAGAAACTCGTTTGCGTCCAGGCCAGTTTCAGCACTTCCAGCGTCTCGTAAAACCGGTCGCGGCTTTCGGAATAGGGCACGCCATAGGCGGCATAGGCGCGCGGATTGCCGCTGCGGCCGACGCCCATCAACAATCGGCCACGGCTGATTTGGTCGACCGTGGCGGTTTCCTCGGCCAAGCGTAACGGATGGGTCAGCGGCAGGACCTGCACCCCGGTGCCCAGCTTCAGCCGCGTCGTGCGTCCGGCAATGGTGGCCAGCACCGATAGCGGCGCGCTCATGACCGAGCGTTCGGCTTGCTGGTGGATTTCGGCGAGCCAGACGGCGTCCAGGCCCCAGTCCTCCGCCTGGCACACCTGGTCGAGGCCCATCGCGAACGCGTCGGCATCGGATTGATTCGTCGTCTGACGATGAAATTCGTGGTACCAGCCAATTTCCATGGTCGCTTCCCGTACAAGGCCGCGCAAAATAGGGGCGGACGCTCGGTTTGGCGAGTCGGCCAACCGCGTTTACGCTGCGCTGAGGGAAGGCAGGAGGAAAACGTAATGCGGTTTGGTCTGTTCGGCAGCGCGGCGGCGCGGCGTGGCACGGGTGAATTCGACAGTTCGGAAGGCTTTCGCGACTTCATCGAATACAATGTCGAAGCCGAAGCGCTGGGCTTCCATGGCACATTCGTGGTCGAGCATCACTTTACCGGCTTTGGCCAGGTCTCGGCGACGCTCAACCTGCTGACCTGGCTGGGCGCGCGCACCCGGACGTTGCGATTGGGCACCGCGGTGATCGTGCTGCCCTGGCACAATCCGGTTTTGCTCGCGGAACAGGCGGCGACGCTCGATTTGCTGTCCGGCGGACGGTTGGATTTCGGTATCGGCACCGGGTACCGTTACAACGAATTTCTCGGCTTCGATGTCGGGATGGATGAGGCGCGGGAGAAGTTCGAAGAGTCGATCGGGGTTATCCTGAAATCCTGGACCTCGGAAGAACCGTTCTCGCATAAGGGAAAGTATTGGACGTTCAACAATGTGATCGTCGAGCCGCCGCCATTTCGCAAACCGCATCCGGCGGTGTGGATGGGCGCGGGCAGCGACCGGTCGATCCGCGACGTGGCCAAACGCGGGTTCAATTTGTTGCTGGGTCAATATGCCTCACCGGAGGATGTCGCGCACAACATCGCGGTATTCCGCGAAGCCGTCGAAGCCACCGGGCAAAGCTGGGATCCGATGCGGGTGGGGGTCACGCGGGCGTTCTTTGTCTCGGAAAGCGAACAGGAACGTGAGGACGCGCTGCAACGCCGGCTGGCGAACCGGACACGGCAATTGAAGCTGGCGACCACGCCGGACGGCACAGTGCTGGGTGGCCCCGATCGCGCCGGTGGCGATCCGGTTGAGGTCAACCTGAAAAGCGCGATTTACGGCACCCCCGATCAGATCGCGCGGCGGTTGCAGGATTTGGAAGCGGCCGGTGTGGGATATGTGCTGATCAACGGTGGCGGGTCCGGCGGCGGTGAACGCGGCCGGCGCAGCCTGCGGCGCTTCGCGCATGAGATCATGCCGGCCTTCACCGCACGGCAGGAAGCCCAGGCGGCGGATTGATAGTTTAAGCGTTCGATTCCGGCGGTGGAACCTCAGGGGGGGGGACTTGTGTCGACCATCCCGAGCGTCGAAGAGATTGGGGAACAAATCGATGGCCATACGAATCTGGCACCATAGCTTCACCGTGCTGGAAAAACTGCCGGCCTACGCGGACGGGCTTGCGCAGCATTTCCGCAAACTGGCGCGGCCGGACACCGAGGTGGTCATGCACGGCATGCACCCCGACACGTACCAGACCAACTACCCGGGCAACGACATCCAGTACGCCTACTTCCAGACACTGCACAGCCAGCAATTCGTGCTGGGCGCATTGGAGGCTGAGCGGCAGGGTTACGACGCCTTCGCGCTGATGACGCTGCCCGAACCGTCGATCGAGGATATACGCGCGATGGTGGACATCCCGGTCATCGGCTATGGCGAAAGTGCCATGACGGCGAGCGTGATGGTTGGCCGGCGCTGCGGCGTGCTGCTGTTCATTCGCGAAATGATCCCGATGATCGAGCGCAACGCCCGCCGCATCGGGCTGGGCGATCGTTTTGCCGGCGCACACGATGTCGGTTTCACGTTCAACGATGTGCTGGCGGCCTATGACAACGCCGACGACCTGCTGGAACGTTTCCGGCAGGCGGCACGCCGCCTGATCGCCCAGGGCGCCGATGCCATCATCCCCGGCGAGGCGCCGCTTTGCCTGCTGTTGGCGCGACACGGCGTATCGGAGGTGGACGGCGTGCCGGTGATCGATGCCCTTGCGGCGACGATCAAGGCGGCGGAAACGGCGGTCGATCTGCGGCGCTCGAGCGGTTTGGCGCCGGCAAAGCGCGGGTATTTTGGCGCCAGGCCGCCGCGCGAGCGGGTGCTTGAATTGCTCGATTTTTACGGTATCGGCCGGCTGCGCAACGGCGGCTGACCCGGTATTACAACGCCTGCCACTGGCCGCGCGAATAGCCCCAGGGTAGCGCCACCATGGACTGCGGCCCGGCGCCCCCGGCCACCACGATATGGACGTCGGCGGGCGATCGTGTCACCGGCAACTGCGTCAGTGCGTCCATGTAGCGCGGCCGGATTGCACCCACGCCCCGCCCGCTGACAAGCTGCCGGGCAATGCGCGCCATATTGTGGATCGCTTGCGCAAGGTCCTGCCGCGTCCAGTTGGCGCCAGTGAATACAGCGGCGTGTTCGGGGTTGAGGAAGACCAATAGCTCGCCCGGAATGAAACTGTTGTTGGAGCACAGTGACACCGACGCCTCGGCGATCGCCTCGCACAGAGCCTCCGGCGTCAGCAGCAGGTTTTCCAGGACGTTGCGCGGTGCTTCCGCTTTCAGCACGAACACGCCCGGCTTTCCGTCCCCGAGTTCGCTCGCCAGGGACGGCCATGGCGTCCCGAAATGGGCCTCCGCCGTGCAATAGGTAAATTCCGCCGACGAACCGAAGATGGTCAGGTCCGCCTCACCCGGGCGGGCGCCGAACAGGTGCAGGACACTCAGTGCAACGGCACGTCCGACACAGGCGTTGCCGCGATGCCCTGGTCCCAGACAGCCGGCACCCGCCGACAGCCCGTAAGCTGCCGGATCGACCCCGGACAGAACGATCGCGTTGCCGGATGGATGCGTGGTGATCGCGGCCTGCGACAGGCGGTAGCCTGGCTGGGCCATCGCGCGCAGCGCGGCCAGCACGACCGGAAAGCCGCGCGGCGGACAGCCGGCCATGACGGCGTTGGCGGCGACGTCACGCACGCGCAACAGGCGCCCCGAGGTCAGCGCCGGCCCATACACCACCGCATCCGGGTCGGACTCGACGGTCGCCAGATGTGCCGTGACTGCCGCCTGGGTTGGTGGGATCAACGGCAGCCCATCACCGATCTCCGCCTGTTCAGCCCAGTCCTGGAACGATGCCATATCCGAGGCCGCACTGGCCCATTGCCGAACGGCCTCGGCGGGATAGGGCGACGCCTGTTCCGCGGTTGTCGCAACCACGTTGCCGGTCAGCAGCGCGCGAATGCTCGGCATCGTCGCCGTGATCAGCGCCACCGCCTTTTCGGGACTGTCGGTCCGCACGAGGTCCAGCACGACCACCTGCAACCCCGGGGCACGCGCTTGAAACATCGCCCTTGCCAGCCCGGCCCCGAGCGGTGTGGCCAGCATGGCGGTTGGAATGCCGCGCCGTTCCAGGGCGATGCTCAGCAGCGCGGTGTGCGCTGTGACGCCGGCATCGGCCAAGGCCAGGATGCAGGCCTCCGGCTGGTGCGCGGCGATCAGGTTGTCCGCGATACCGTCCACATCGGCGTCGTCGACCCGCAGCATGTTGATCGTCGCGTGTGCCCAGGCGGCTTCCGCCGCGCCCGAACGCAGTGCGTCGGCCACAACGGCGTAGGCCCCGACACCCAGTTTGCCGTTGTCCAACAGCAGCACACGCCGCCCTTCCAGGCCGGTCAGGCGCGGTGCCGGCCGCACTGGCTGACCAGCCAGGATGCCGCGTGGATCGATCAGGTCATCCGTGCTCATGATCTGGGTTTATCCGTTACGATTTTCCGGTTCAGTCGCACCAGGCGCCGCCGTTGACGTCCAACACCTCGCCGGTGACGAAGCTTGCGGCCTCGCCGGCCAGGAACGTCACGGCGTCGGCCACCTCCACGGCGGTGCCCATCCGGCCCACCGGGATCAGGCCACGCAGCGTGTCGGGGAAGTTGGTCGTCATCGGTGACGCGATCGGTCCCGGCGCCACCACGTTGACGGTGATGCCGTCGGCCGCCAGTTCCTTCGCGAAGTAAAATGTCATTGCGTGGATGCCGGCTTTCGACGCGCCATAGGCGACATTGCCGGCGCGCACCTGTTCCGACGGATCAATCCATGGCCGGGGATTGCCGCCATTCTTCCCCAGGATGGAACCGATGCTGACGATGCGCCCGTAACGGCGTTCGCGCATCGGCGCCACGACCGCCTGGGTGCACAGAAAGACGCTCTTCAGATTGTGGTTCAGTACGCGGTCCCATTCCGCCTCGGGCAGTGTCGCCGCGGCGCCGTGCGAACTGACGCCGGCCACGTTGACCAGGATGTCGATCCGGCCGAACGCCACCAGCGCCTGGGCGACCATGGCATTGACCGAGGCAGTCTGCGTCACGTCAGCCAGCACCTCGACCGCCTCCCTGCCGAGTGAGCGCACTGCCGCGGCCGTCGCCGCGGTGCTGTTGCGGTCGGCGAGGCACAGCGACGCGCCTTCTTGCGCAAAGCGTTCGCTGATGGCGCTGCCAAGACCGCCGGCCGCACCGGTCACGATCGCCACTCTGTCACGCAGTCGCATCGGTTTGTCCTCTTGCCGGGTATGGTTTGTTATCCGCCGAACCAAGCCCCCACGGGGAATGGCAGCGTCAGCAGCCTGGCGAACACCACGTAGACCAGCAATGTCACCGTCGCGGGCACGCCGAACAGAATACCCCAGGACCGCTGGCGCAACAGCCAAAGCTGCACTGCGACATAGACGAACGTCGCGGGGAAAAAGCCGACCAGCGTCCATGACGCGACATAGGCGGTGCACAGGGCGATCGTGACCCACAGGACGACCGGACCGCCTGCCGTGTCGGGCACGACCGCGGGGGTGCCGACGCCCCCTGCCCCGGCCCGCGCGGTTCGCCAGTCGTTCGCTGCCGAGGTCAGCAACAGCAGCGCGATGGCCGCGATCAGCACCTGCGAATAGGCCAGCGGGTAGTGCAACGATCCGTCCATGCCCAGCGTCGCAAGAAAGCCGATGGCGAACGCCACGCCCATGATCAGGCCGCCCGCCGCACGCAGCACGTTCCTAGGCCTTGTGCTTGATGTTCATGCCAAGCTGGGTGAACAGCTTGTCGAACTCGGCGTATTCCGCCATCACCGCGGCCCGCGTCGCGGCGGGATCGAGGTAGTCGACTGTCAGTTCGACCTTGGCGAAATCCTGTTTCAGGGCCGGATCGGCCATCGCCTGCTTCAGCGCGGCGGCCAGCTTGTCCTGCACCGGCTGCGGCGTCGCCTTCGGCACCGCGATCGAACGCCACACGCCCGTGGTAACGTCGTAGCCCAGTTCGCGGAACGTCGGAACTTCCGGAAAGAAAGCGGATCGTTCCGGTGCCGCCATCGCCAGCACGCGGATCCGCTTCGCCTGGTACAGCGGCATCACCTCCTGCGTGTTGTTCACCGAGAAATCGAGATGGGCGCCGAGCACCGAGGCAATTTTCTCCGCGCCGCCCTTGAAGCCGGGAACGACCTTCGCTTTGGCGCCGGACAGCGCCAGGAACAAGGCTCCGCACACGCTGGAGCTTGGCCAGCTTGCCTCGATCCCGGTGGAGATTTCGCCTGGCTTCGCCTTCATCGCATCCACGAGGTCCTTCAGGGTCTTGAACGCGCTGTCGGCGTTCACCACCAGCATGTTCGGCACGAAGCTGACCTGGCCGATGAAGGCGTAATCGTCCGGCGTGAAGCGGACGTTCGGCACCAGCCAGGGCGACGCGGTGATTGCCGGGCTGACCATGGTGATGGTGTAGCCGTCGGGCTTGGCGAACGCGCCCACGGTATAGCCGGTGATGCCGCCGGCGCCTTCGCGGTTCTCCACGATGACGCGGGTGCCCAGCGTCTTCTCGTAGTAGGGTTGCAGGGCGCGCGCGTTGATCGACACGCCGCCGCCGGGGCCATAGGGCACGATCATGGTGACCGGACGGGACGGATAGTCGTCCGCGCGGGCGATGTGGGACACGGCCAGCGCACCCGTGACGCCCAGCAGCAGGCTTCTTCTTTGCATCCGGCCCTCCCAGCCCAACCGGTGCCTCGATTTGACAGGCTTCGGTCGGCGCCTACCATAGTTGCGCGGCCAACGAACGACAACACGCAGGGGGAGCACGCGGTCGGCATGGAGCATCTGATCGCGCAAGGCTTCCTGCACGTCTTCACGCTGGGCAATCTGGCCGCGATGGTGTTCGGCGTCACGATCGGCATGATTTTCGGCGCGATCCCCGGCCTGTCCGGCGCCACCGCGATGACCATGCTGCTGCCGCTGACCTTCGTATTCCGAGCCGATACCGGCGTGCTGTTTCTGATCGCGATTTGGAATTCGGCGGTGTATGCCGGATCGATCGCGGCGATCTGCCTGAACATTCCCGGCAACGCCGCGGCCGCGGCCTGCGCGATCGAGGGGCATCTGTTGGCGCAACGTGGCCTGGCGCGCCGGGCACTGCGGGCGTCTATTGTCGGCGCAACGATCGGCGGGTTCGCCGCGGCGGCCGCGCTGATGCTGCTGTCGCCACCGCTCGCGGCGATGGCACTGACATTCGGGCCGGCCGAGATGTTCGGACTGGCGTTGTTCGGCATGGCCGCGGTGGTGTCGCTGGCGTCCGGCTCACTGGTGCGTGGCACCATTGGCATGCTGATCGGACTGCTGATCGCCAGTGTCGGTACCGCGCCGAGCGGCGACATTCGGCTGGTGGTGACGCCCGACCTGATCAATGGGCTGCCGATGATCCCGACGCTGGTGGGATTCTTTACGGTCCCGGTGCTGCTGGAAATGGTGCTGCACCGGCGCACGCGGGTGGCGGTGAACCTGGCCTCGCTGGATCAGCCTGACACGTTCCTGCTGCGTCTGTCGGACTGGACGACGCACTGGTTCACCATCGCCAAATCGGCCGTGCTGGGCGTGTTCCTGGGCGTGGTGCCCGGGCACGGACCCACCATCGCCAGTTTCATTGCGTTTGGTGAGGCTCGGCGTACCGCGAAGCCCGGACATGAGTTCGGCCGCGGCGACATTCGCGGCGTGCTGGCGCCGGAGACGGCGGCCAACGCGGCGGTGTTCTCGTCGCTGGTGCCGGCGCTGACGCTGGGGATTCCGGGCAGCGTCGACGCGGTGATCGTCATGGCGGCGCTGACCATGCACGGGATGATCCCCGGGCCGATGCTGCTGCAAAGCAGCGGCGACGTGCTGTACACGATCTTCGCCGGCGCATTTGTTGCCAACACGCTGATGCTGATCTTCGCTCTAACCTGCGCCCGCCTGATTGCTCGTGTCACGCGCGCGCCGCTGGCGATCCTGGCGCCGATCATCATCGTGTTCGCGATGGTCGGCGCCTTCGCGGTGAACGGCGATATGTTCGATGTTTACGTGGCGCTGGCCACGGGGCTGTTCGGCTTCGCGCTGCGCCTGCTGCGCGTGCCGTTGCCACCGTTGTTGCTCGGCTTGATCCTGGGCGGGCCGATCGAGACCTACTTCCTGCAGGCAACGGTGCTCTACAACAGCATCTGGCAGGCGATGACACGGCCGATCTGCGCGGCCCTGGTGCTGCTGACGCTGGCCACGATCGGCTACACGCTGATCAAGGAACTGAAAGCGAGATCGCCTGAGGCCGAAGGCCGGAAGGCGTGAATCACGCGAAAAACTTACAGGCTCGGAGGAAGCACGCATGAAGCTGTGGTATCAAAGCATGTCCCGGCAAACGGAATGGGGCGGCTATCCGCGCGTGCTGCGCGAGATCCTCGATCGTGTGCGCGACCCCGATACCGAGATCCACGTAGCCGGAATCACGGAAATCGGCGGCACCGGCGATCAGTTCCGCTACCTGGAATATCTGGAAACCGGGGAGGTGCTGAAGAACGTGCATCGCGCGGTGCGGGAAGGTTTCGATGCATTCCTGATTGGCAACATCGCCGATCCCGGCCTGCACGCGGCGCGGGAGATCGCCGATATCCCGGTGCTGGGATTATGCGAGTCAGCGATGCACATGGCGTGCATGATGGGGGCGAATTTTTCGTTCGTGACGATCAACGAGAAATTCACCCCGCGCATTATCGAGAACGTGGCGCGCTACGGACTGCGCGAACGCTTCGTCGGCGCGAACCGCATGCGGATCGAGCGGATCACCGATCTTGGGCCGGGGTTCGACAATCCCGAGGCGCAGGCTCGCATCCTGGCACAGTTCAATGAGGCGGCCCGCAAGAATACCGAAGCGGGCGCCGAGGTGGTGATCGCCGCCGGCGGCGTGGTGATGGCGTTGCTGGCGCATGCCGGGGTTTATGAAACCGAGGATGGCGTGCCGATCCTCAACGGCATCACCAACCTGGTGAAGCTGGGCGAAGCGGCGGTGAAGCTGAACCGCATCATGGGCGGGCGGTTCACCTCCAAGAAATGCGTCTATGCCCCGCCGCCGCCTGACCAGATCGAAACATTCCGTAAATTCTACGGGGCGGACATCTATCCGACCGTGAAAGCGCCCTGACAGACGGCAGGATCGCCGCCGTAACGGCCACTTCGTGGTGTCCCGAGCATGGCGTCGGATGGTCGCCCTAGAACGTTTTGTTTGATCGCATGATTCACGCGCTCTGGACGTTCCGCCCAGCGCGATCATGCTCTATGTCCGGCTGGCCTGGCCGGCCAAAGCCGCGGGCACGTCGAGCACGACATCCCGGGAAAACCGATGATTTTCGGCCCCGGAGACGGGGAAAATCTCCTTGCTTCGCCAGGCTTCCTCGATGCAGGCGGCCAGTTCGCTTTGCAGATAGGGCTTGGCAAGACGCTGAAACGGTTGACCCTCGGCCGACGTCTGTTCCGCGAATCCGGAGGCGATGATGATCGGAAGACCGGGCCGCTGATGCCGGGCGGTCGCCGACAGCTCGAGTCCGTTCATTCCCGGCATGGCGTAGTCGGCGATCAGCAGCTCCACTTCCAAACCGGTCGCCAGAAGCTGGAGCGCCGCCATACCCGATTCGGCTGTGGCCACGCGGTGGCCCAGGTCCTCCAGCATGGCCGCGGAACTGGTCAGGACCAACGGGTCGTCGTCAACGAGCAAAATCTGTCTCGAAATAGGGGAAGACGGCTTGCTGACCGTGATTGTGCGCGGCGCATCCAGGTGCATCACGTCCCCCATCGGAAGCCAGAGACGGATCGATGTTCCTTGTCCCATCCGGCTGTCGATCTGCATGGCTCCGCCTGACTGCATCATCAAGCCCTGCACCATCGACAGTCCGAGACCCGTCCCTTTTCCGACCCCTTTCGTCGTGAAGAACGGCTCTGTCGCGCGTTTCAACGTCGCCTCATCCATGCCGGTTCCGGTGTCGGTGACGGTGATGCTGACATACGCGCCCGACGACAACCCGGAGAGCGGGTTCGCCGTGGCCTCACGTTCCGCGGAGATCGTAAGCTGGCCTTCGCCGTCCATGGCATCCCGAGCGTTGAGCGCGAGGTTGAGGATCGCCAGCTCCAATTGATGCGGATCGACCATGACCGATGGAAGGCCGGGTGCAATATCGATGCTGACGTCGATCTGTGGACCGAGGGAGCGGCGGACCATGTCGCTCATCCCCTCCAGCAGGGTCTGCAGGTGAACCGGGGCCGGTTTCAGTTCCTGCCGGCGGGCGAAGGCGAGCATACGGCGGGTGAGCGACGCGCCCCGGCTGGCGCCGGCCAGGGCGCCGTCGATCAGGCGATGAAGGGCGGGGTTGTCCGGAATTCGTTTTCTCAGCAGTTCCAGATTGGCCGAGACCGCCGTCAGCAGATTGTTGAAGTCGTGCGCGACGCCGCCGGTCAACTGGCCGATGCTTTCCATCTTCTGCATTTCGTGGACCTTGGCGAGCGCGGCCTCACGTTCGCGGGTGCGTTCCTCGACCCGCTGTTCCAATTGCGCGTTGGTCTGGGCCAGTTCGCGGGTGCGTTCGGCGACGCGGTTTTCCAGTTCGGCGTTCAGGCGTTCCAGTTCCCGCGTCTTGCGATAGAGTTCGGCGAAGACCTTGACCTTGGCGCGCATCAATTCGGGGACCAGGGGTACGGGTAGATAGTCCACTGCCCCGGCCTGATAGCCGCGCAGCCGGTCAGGGTCGGTCAGGTGAATGGCGGACACGAAGATGATCGCGGTGCGACGAAAACGCGGATGCTCCCTGATCATCGCCGCCAGCTCGAAGCCGTCGGTTTCCGGCATCGATACGTCTGTCAATACAACCGCGACCTCGGTCTTCAGCAGTATCTCCAGCGCCGCTCGAGCTGACCCGGCCTTCAGCAGGTTTTCGCCAAGCTCCTCCAGGATCACCTCAAAGCTGAGCAGCTTGGCGGGCTGATCGTCGACAAGAAGGATATTGACTTTTTCCATGGTACTCACCGATGTAGCCAACTGCGCAGCGCGGACAGAAGCTGCTCCGTATTCACCGGTTTCGCCAGGTAGTCGGAGGCACCGGCTTCCAGGCACTTCTCGCGATCGCCCTTCATCGCCTTGGCGGTCAGGGCAATGATCGGCAGGCGGCGGAAGTCGGCTTTTTGGCGGATGACCCGCATCGTTTCATAGCCGTCCATTTCCGGCATCATGATGTCCATCAGCACGATGCCGACACCGGGCGTGTGATCCAGCAGGTCGATCGCCTCGCGCCCGGTGGTGGCGGTCAGGACGTGCATGCCGCGGCGTTCCAGCACGCTGGACAGCGCGAAGATGTTGCGCGCGTCGTCGTCGACCAGCAGCACTTTCTGGCCGATGAGGTTTTCGTCGGAACTGTGCAGGCGCTGCAACATGCGCTGCTTGTCGGCCGGCATGTCGGCGAAAACCCTGTGTAGGAACAGCGAGGTTTCGTCGAGCAGGCGTTCCGGCGATTCAACGCCCTTAACCACGACACTGCGGGCCATGGTGTGCAGCGTGGCGTCTTCCTCGGGCGACAGTTCGCGGCCTGTGAAGACAACGACCGGCATGTCGGCGAGACGGTGATCGTCCTTGATCCGTTCCAGGATGTCGAAGCCGGTCATGTCGGGCAGGCGCAGATCAAGCACGACGCAATCGGGCGGCGAGCCGGTCATCAGCGCGATGGCTTCCTCGCCGGTTGCCGCCGTGACGATGTCGGTGTCGTCGTCGCGCAGCAATTCGCTGATGCCCAGACGTTCGCCGGCGTCGTCCTCGACGATCATCAGTTGCTTGCGGCGCGGGCGGGTGAATGCGGTGATGCGGTCCAGCGCCTGTTCCAGGCCGACGGTGGTGGTCGGCTTGCTGATGAAGCTGAACGCGCCGCGTGCCAGGCCGTGTTGGCGGTCTTCGTCCAGGGTCAGCATCTGCACCGGGATGTGCCGGGTGGCCGGGTCCTGTTTCAACTGGTTCAGCACGGTCCAGCCCAGCATATCGGGCAGGAACACGTCCAGCGACACGGCCAAAGGCTGGTACTCGCGTGCCAGGGATAACGCTTCCGCACCGCGGGACGCTACCAGCACCTTCAGATCGTGATCGTGTGCCAGGTCGGCCAGGATGCGCGCGTAATGCGGATCGTCCTCGACGATCAGCAAGGCGTGTTCACCCGGTCCGATCGATAGCCGGTCATCGGGCACCCGTTCGGGAACCAGTTCCGGCGCCAGCACCCGCATCAGTTCGACCGATGCCTCGGCCGCGGCAGATTGTTCGGTTGCCGTCATCGGCACGGGCGCGCGCGGTCCGACATAGGTCAGGGGCAGGAACAGGGTGAAGGTACTGCCGACGCCCGGCTGGCTGCGAAGCTGGATCTCGCCGCCCAGCAGGCTGGCAAGTTCGCGGGAAATCGCCAGACCCAGGCCGGTGCCGCCGTATTTGCGGCTGGTCGAGGCATCGGCCTGCTGGAATGCCTCGAAGATGATGCGCTGTTTGTCGGCCGGAATGCCGATGCCGGTGTCGCTGACCTCGAACGCGACCACCGATGGCGCCTGCCGCAGGACGGCGTTGTCGGCAGTCCATCCCGTCGCCGCGGTGAAGACGCGCAGGCGGACGCCACCCTGGGAGGTGAACTTGAACGCGTTGGACAACAGGTTTTTCAGCACCTGCTGCACGCGTTTGGAATCGGTGGTGATCGTGCGCAGTTGCGGCTCGACGAGTATTTCGAAGGACAGGCCTTTGTTTTCGGCTTCGTGACGGAACGGCCTCGTCACGGTTTCCTGCAGCGCGACCAGGGGAATTTCCTCAACGTCGACGGAGACGGTGCCGGATTCGATCTTCGACAGATCGAGAATGTCGCTGATCAGGTTCAGCAGATCGGTGCCGGCGCCGTGGATGGTGCGCGCATATTCGACCTGGCGTGACGTCAGGTTGCCGTCGAAGTTATCCGTCAACTGCTGGCCCAGGATCAGGATCGAGTTCAGCGGCGTGCGCAATTCGTGCGACATGTTGGCGAGGAATTCGGACTTGTACTTCGATGTCAGGGCGAGTTCGGTGGCTTTTTCTTCCACCGCTCGTCTGGCCTGCTCGATTTCCTGGTTCTTGCGTTCGACTTCGACGTTGCGTTCGGCGAGCTGCTGCGCCTTCTGTTCGAGCTGTTCGTTGGTCTGCTGCAATTCGCGCTGCTGGGTTTGCAGTTCGATCGCCAACTGTTGCGACTGTTTCAGCAGGCCCTCGGTCTGCATGGTGGCTTCGATGCTGTTCAGCACGATGCCGATGCCGCCGGTGAGCTGTTCCAGGAACGCCTGCTGCAGATCGGTGAAGCTGCCGACGGTGGCGAGTTCGATGACCGCCTTGACCTGGCCCTCGAACAACACCGGCAGCACGTAGACGCTGCGCGGGGTGGCTCTGAACAGTCCGGAACGGATCGGTGTCGCATCGGCGGGAACGTCTGCGATCAGCATGCGCCTTCCGTCCGCGGCGCATTGGCCGATCAGGCTTTCGCCGAAGGCGAGGCGTTGCGCATGGCCTTCCTCGCCGCCGTCAGCGAATGAGGACAGTAGTTTCAGCGTCACACGCGCATCCGGATGATCGGCATCCACCAGGTAGATGACGCCGTTCTGGGCCTCCACCAGCGGCGCCAGTTCTGCCAGCAGCATGCGGCCGACGGTCGCCAGGTCGCGCTGGCCCTGCAGCATATTGGTGAAGCGGGCGAGATTGGTTTTCAGCCAGTCCTGCTGGGTGTTTCGCTCCGTCGTCAGGCGGAGGTTGTCGATCATCGTGTTCAGGTTGTCTTTCAGCTCCGCCACCTCGCCGCGGGCCTCGACCTGGATCGAGCGGGTCAGGTCGCCCTTGGTGACGGCGGTGGCGACCTCGGCGATGGCGCGCACCTGGGTGGTCAGGTTGGCGGCCAGCAGGTTGACGTTGCCAGTCAGGTCCTTCCAGGTGCCGGCGGCACCGGGCACGTTGGCCTGGCCGCCGAGCCGGCCTTCGACGCCGACTTCGCGGGCGACGGTGGTGACCTGGTCGGCGAAGGTGGCCAGCGTGTTGGTCATGTTGTTGATGGTTTCGGCCAGCGCCGCGACCTCACCCTTGGAGGTCATGGTCAGGTTCTGCTTCAGGTCGCCGTCGGCGACGGCGGTGACGACCTTGACGATGCCGCGCACCTGTTCGGTCAGGTTGGCGGCCATGACGTTGACGGTGTCGGTCAGGTCTTTCCACGTCCCGGCGACGCCGGGGACTTGCGCCTGGCCGCCCAGCTTGCCCTCGGTGCCGACTTCGCGGGCGACGCGGGTGACTTCGGAGGCGAAGGCGTTGAGCTGATCCACCATCGTGTTGATGGTGTTCTTCAGTTCGAGGATTTCGCCCTTCACGTCCACGGTGATTTTGCGCGACAGGTCGCCGCGGGCGACGGCAGTGGTGACCTCGGCGATGTTGCGGACCTGGGTGGTCAGGTTGGCGGCCAGCAGGTTGACGTTGTCGGTCAGGTCCTTCCAGGTGCCGCCGACGCCGGGAACGACGGCCTGGCCACCGAGACGGCCTTCGGTGCCGACTTCGCGGGCGACGCGGGTGACTTCGGCGGCGAAGGACCGAAGCTGCTCCACCATCGTGTTCAGCGTTTCCTTCAGCAGCAGGATTTCGCCGCGCACGTCCACGGTGATCTTCTTGGACAGGTCGCCGTTGGCGATGGCGGTGGCGACCTCGGCGATGTTGCGCACCTGGCCGGTCAGGTTGGACGCCATGAAGTTGACGTTGTCGGTCAGGTCCTTCCAGGTGCCGCCGACGCCGGGGACGACGGCCTGGCCACCCAGCTTGCCCTCGGTGCCGACCTCGCGCGCCACGCGGGTGACTTCGGAGGCGAAGGCGTTCAACTGATCCACCATCGTGTTGATGGTGTTTTTCAGTTCGAGGATTTCGCCCTTCACGTCGACGGTGATCTTGCGGCCCAGATCGCCTCGGGCGACGGCGGTGGTGACTTCGGCGATGTTGCGGACCTGGGCGGTCAGGTTGCCGGCCATGGAGTTGACGTTGTCGGTCAGGTCTTTCCAGGTGCCCGCGACACCCGGAACCTGGGCCTGGCCGCCCAGCTTGCCTTCGGTGCCGACCTCGCGGGCGACGCGGGTCACCTCGCCGGCAAAGCGGTTGAGCTGATCGACCATGGTGTTCAGCGTTTCCTTCAACTGAAGGATCTCGCCGCGCACATCGACGGTGATCTTGCGGGACAGGTCTCCGCCGGCGATGGCGGTGGCGACTTCGGCGATGTTGCGGACCTGGGCGGTGAGGTTGCCGGCCATGGAATTCACGCTGTCGGTCAGGTCCTTCCACGTGCCGGCGACGCCCGACACCTGGGCCTGGCCGCCGAGACGGCCTTCGGTGCCGACCTCGCGGGCGACGCGGGTGACTTCGCCGGCGAAGGCGTTGAGCTGATCGACCATCGTGTTGATGGTTTCTTTCAACTGCAGGATTTCGCCGGAGACGTTGACGGTGATCTTTTTTGACAAGTCACCTTGCGCCACGGCGGTGGCGACTTCGGCGATGTTGCGGACCTGGCCGGTGAGGTTGCTTGCCATGGAGTTCACGCTGTCGGTCAGGTCTTTCCAGGTGCCGGCGACACCGGACACTTGCGCCTGACCGCCGAGGCGGCCTTCGGTGCCAACCTCTCTGGCGACGCGGGTGACTTCGCCGGCGAAACGGTTGAGCTGGTCGACCATCGTGTTGATGGTCTCCTTCAACTGCAAGATCTCGCCGGAGACGTTGACGGTGATCTTCTTCGACAGGTCGCCGTTGGCGATGGCGGTGGAGACCTCGGCGATGTTGCGGACCTGCGCGGTCAGGTTGGACGCCATCGAATTGACCGATTCCGTCAGGTCCTTCCAGGTGCCGGCCACCCCCAACACGTTCGCCTGGCCACCCAGGCGCCCGTCGGTGCCGACCTCACGCGCCACACGGGTGACTTCGGAGGCGAAGGCGTTGAGCTGATCGACCATCGTGTTGATGGTTTCTTTCAACTGCAGGATCTCGCCGGAGACGTTGACGGTGATCTTCTTCGACAGGTCGCCGCGGGCGATGGCGGTTGCGACCTCGGCGATGTTGCGCACCTGGCCGGTCAGGTTGGAGGCCATGGAGTTGACGTTGTCGGTCAGGTCCTTCCAGGTGCCGGCGACACCTGGCACCTGCGCCTGGCCGCCGAGGCGGCCCTCGGTGCCGACCTCACGCGCGACGCGGGTGACTTCGGAGGCGAAGGAGTTGAGCTGATCCACCATGGTATT
This sequence comes from Acidisphaera sp. S103, assembly GCF_009765975.1. Taxonomy (GTDB): domain Bacteria; phylum Pseudomonadota; class Alphaproteobacteria; order Acetobacterales; family Acetobacteraceae; genus Rhodopila. The sequence continues at coordinate 89,678 of NZ_LMUJ01000064.1, forward strand.
CATGGTGTCCTTCAACTCCAGGATTTCGCCGCGCACATCGACGGTGATCTTGCGCGACAGATCGCCGCGCGCCACTGCCGTGGTCACCTGGGCGATGTTGCGTACCTGGTCGGTCAGGTTGCCACACATCGCGTTGACGCTGTCGGTCAGGTCTTTCCAGGTGCCAGCGACTCCCGGGACGAGAGCCTGGCCGCCGAGTTTGCCTTCGGTGCCGACCTCGCGGGCGACGCGGGTGACTTCGGAAGCGAAAGAGCGCAGCTGATCCACCATCGTGTTGATGGCTTCTTTCAACTGTAGAATCTCGCCGCGCACGTCGACGGTGATCTTCTTGGACAAGTCGCCGTTGGCGACGGCGATGGTGACCTCGGCGAGGTTGCGAACCTGCGCGGTCAGGTTGGATGCCATGGAGTTCACTGACTCGGTCAGGTCCTTCCAGACGCCCGTTACTTCACTGACCTGGGCCTGGCCGCCCAGCTTGCCGTCGGTGCCGACTTCGCGGGCCACGCGGGTCACTTCCGACGTGAACACGCCAAGCTGCTTGATCATCGTGTTAACGATGTTGGCGGAGCGCAGGAATTCGCCCTCCAGCCCGCGGCCGTCGACTTCGAGCGGGACCGTCTGCAAGAGATCGCCCTTGGCGACGGCGCTGATGGTGCGGGTCACCTCGGTGATCGGCCAGAGCAGGTCGTCGATCAGCGTGTTGACCGACTCTTCCATATCGCCCCAGGCGCCGACGGAGGTGCCGAATTTCACCCGCTGCCGGGTGCGGCCGTTCTTGCCGACGACCTGGCCGACCAGCTTCAGTTGATCGGCCATGCGTTCGTTCGCAGCGACGATTTCGTTGAATGTATCGGCGATCTTGCCGGAAAAACCGGTGCCGTCGCTGCGGAGCCGGACGGAGAAATCCCCCCCGCGCATCGCCTGCAGTGCCGAGAGCAGTTGGTTGCTGTCGATGTCGCCACCCAGATGGCCGTTAAAGGAGGCGACGTCCGCTGAGACAGCCGTCTGCAGTTCCATTGGTAGCTCCTTTGTCGTGCGCTTGGGGGGCCTCATCCGGCGCACCGCTTTGGAGCAAACACCTAAAAGATCGTGACTGTTAACGATAGGCCATTACGCTTTCCGCACGTTCACAAATGGTTGACTTTTTTCAAAGTATCTTGATTTCAAGGGGTAAGAGGTCGCACGGCTTTTATCGCGCTGTCGAGATGGCCGAGACCGACCAGCAAGCGTCGTCGCTCTTCGGCGCCTTCCCCGCGGCCAGACCTGTGCACCGGCTTCTCGGCTGTCAGGCGCGACCACTGGACATCCACACCCGGGCACCCACGTCTTACGGCGTCCCGGGATCGCCCCGGGCATGTGCCGAGGAATTTCCGATGCTTTTTCCAACGCGGGTGTTGCTGATGGCAGTCGTCCTGTCGGCGGCCTCCTGTACCGCGGCAGGCCTTCAGCAGGGGTCGGCGGCTGCGGGAGACCCCAATGTGCCGGGCGCAACCGGTCAAGCCGTCGTTATTGGCTCCAACAGCAGCATGGCGGGTTCGGACCGCATCCACCCTGACTGGGGGTCCGCGGCATTGAATTCCTTTACGGGACGTTAATCTGCCGGCGTCTCAGGCGGCGGGACCGCAAAAGCGTGGGTTTGTGAGCATTGTGTCAGACACCGAGAATTGACTCACGACGCGCCACCAAACGGCCCGATTCTCTGTGTTAGACATGACGCTCTCATGCACGATCATAACCGAACACAGGCTTCACTGATGATGCGGGTGACGCTGGGCGACCTTTCGCGCGTTCCGGTGGAACGTCTTGCGCAACTGCTGTTGGAATGGGCGGCTGAAGATCACAGCCTCCTGAGCCGATTGCACGCGACCGTTTCACTGGCAACCGACGACGGTGCGGTGCCTGCGCATGCGACGTCCACGGATGGCGGTTCGGACATCATCGGTTCCAGCGCCGCCATGCGTCATGTGAACGAGATGCTGGATCGTTACGCCCAGACCGATGAACCCGTGCTTATCACCGGCGAGAGCGGCACCGGCAAGGAACTGGCGGCGCGTGCGATTCATCAGAACTCGAAACGGCACGGCGGCCGCTTCGTCGCGATCAACTGCGCGGCGATTCCATCCAGCCTGATCGCATCGGAGTTATTCGGCTACGAAAAGGGTGCTTTCACCGGTGCGGCCGCCCGTACCAAGGGGCAGATCGAGCACGCAGATGGGGGAACCCTGTTCCTGGATGAGATCGGTGACATGCCGATGGATCTGCAAGCCCATTTGCTGCGGTTTCTCCAAGAGGGGCAAATCGTTCGGGTCGGCGCACGCGAAGCGACCAACGTCAACGTGCGCGTTGTCTCGGCGACCAATGTGCGCCTGCGGGCCGCGATGGCGGAGGGCCGGTTTCGTGAGGACCTGTATTACCGGCTTGGCATCCTGACGCTATCGCTGCCGCCACTGCGTGAGCGGACGGGCGATATCGAACCGCTGGCACGCCACTTTCTTCGGGAGGCCGCCGGTCAGTTCAATCGGAACATAATCGATTTCACCCCGGACGCGATCGACGCTTTGTGCCAGCACCCGTGGCCCGGGAACGTGCGTGAACTGATGTCGGTCATTCGTCGCGCGGTCGTGATGAGCAATAGCCCGGTCATCGCGGCGACCGACTTGGTCGGACTGGCCGACCCGGATCGCATGCCATCCGTGCCGCCGGTGTCGGCGCGACCGCTGCCAGGGTCGGAGGGAGAGCGTCTGGCGCTGATTGGCGCACTTGAACGCACGCAGGAGAATATTGCCGAGACCGCGCGTGAACTGAGCGTCTCGCGGGTGACGCTGTATCGCATGCTGCACCGTCACGCGATATCGCTGACCCGCGGGTTCAAGGCGACGCCAGGCCGGGTTGATCCGAACGATCGCCGGGATCAGGCGGGGTCGTCGAGCGGATAAATCTGCGACAAGGCTTCGGCGAGTGTGCCGTATTGCTGTGAAATCGTGCCATTGTCGCAACGGGCGACGACCCAGGTCCCATCCTGGCCGATGACCATCCAAGCGGCCGTGTCTTCGCCGAACCGGAAGATGCCCAAGATACTATCGGCGACCGCGCACGGCCACGGCCGGGCCATCAGGTCTTCCACCATGTCTATCCCGGCGGGCAGCGCCAGCTTCCGCCAGGTTTGCAGATACACACGCTCCTCCGGCGTCAGCGCGAGAAACGTCGGCGCTGGCAGGGATGGAATCGCCTGGCTTCTGGACGGCGGCATGCTGGCCCCTCGACGGCGCCATCGCCGTTGCCGGGCAGAACCAAGATCAGTGCTGTGGTCACTCATGCGTTGCATATCGCGTACCGAAGTAGATTTCCTCACCTAGGGCATACTAAGCAATTTATGCGCCAAACGTTCATGCATCAAGCAGCAATCCCGCGACGTCTTGATCGTGCAACGCTTTGCCTCCACACGCGAAGCAACTCAGTGTGACTCGCGACGCACCCCTTCACGTCACGGGAGACGTTGTGGCACACGCGAAGGTCAGCCACGGAGCAAAAGCCACGCGCCCACCGCGAGGGCGATCATAAAAACACCGGACAAGACCATGAAAAGCAGTGCCAGGCGCCTAGCACGGCGCCGCAACATGGCTTCCCCTGCCCCATCATCCCGCACGTCCCAGGAGGCGGACTTTTCGACCGCTTTCCTGGCGTCAGCCGCCACATGTGGGTTCCTGACTGGTGTTCCTACTGATTCAGGCCTCATGCGCTCCAGCCTTTGCGTCGGCTGGCACGCTATCACGCGCCTCTTCACGACTGTCAACAGGTTGTGATCGGCGTTCCCCTGCATCGGCGCCGATTTTGCAGCCGCCCGAGTTGTCATCATCGACATCGAGGGCAATGTGGCGCAAATCCAACAAAATCCAGAGTTTACCCGTGTCGACGGGAACCGTTCGTGGTTCGGGCCGGCGCTGCGCACACTGCGGTTACCCGAATTCCATGCTTCGTGTGCCGAGCTCATGCAAATGGTCGAAGCGGACTATGAGCCGACATTGGTGGTGGGTATCCGCACCGGTGGATTGCAAGTCGCGGAGTCCATGGTCCGTGCCGCATCCGCGCCGTTGCCTGTGCTGCCGGTCACCTGCCGACGCGCGGCAACGGGCGCAAAAGCCCGCGTTCCGTTGCTTCGCACGGCGTTGGCCGCGTTGCCGCGTCCGGCACTGGACCTGTTGCGGCGTATCGAACATCGGTTGTTCATCGCGCCGCGCACGCACCAGGCGCGTCCGCAACAGGTCGATCATGCCGAAATCGGTGTGATCGCCGCCTGGCTTGCGAAGCAGCGATCACAATCGCGTATTCTCGTAGCAGACGACGCCATCGACAGCGGCGCCACGCTGGCAACGGTGCTGCGGCTTGTTCGCACCGTGTGTCCTTCCGGAACCGAGATTCGCAGCGCCGTCATTACCCAGACACTGGAACAGCCCATCACGGCGCCGGACTACGTCCTGTTCCATGACACGCTGTGCCGTTTCCCATGGTCGTTCGATGCAGTCGCCTGATCCGATGCCGGTGCTGATCTTCGACCTTGATGACACGATCCTGTCCTGCAACAGCTTTCCGCTTTGGACCCTGTTCCTGATGACCGGACGGCTGCGCGGGGTTGGCGCGAGACGCCGCGCGCTGTTGTCGCTGCGCGCCGCAAGTCTGTTGCTGAGGCGTAAGATCGGGCGACTGAGCCATGACGAATTCCAACGCTGTCTTCAGGCAGCATGGCAGGCGGCAAACGCCGGCCGCGGCCCGGACTTAGCGAGCCACTTCGAGGCGATGTTGTTAGGCCGGGTGCGCGCCAACATGCGACCATGCCTCGACCTGATGGTGGAACGCCAATTGGATGCGGTGCTCGCCACCGCGGCGGCAGCCGATTACGCCGAGGCGTTTGGACGACGCCTGGGGTTCCGTCACGTACTGGCGACGCGGTCCGGCCGTTCGGCTGGTGAGCCGTCCAATAGCGGTACAATGAAACGGCAGAGGGTCGTTGCGTTCCTAGATGACATCGGCTGGTGCGGTCGGCCGCTGATCCTGTTCACCGATCACATCGACGACCTGCCATTGATACAGGCGTGCGGCGTCGTCTGTTGGTTTGGTTCGGCTGAGTCGTTGCCTGTGGTCAATGCGATGGCCGAGGACACAAGGTTCATTCAATGCCGCGACATGACCGACGAACAGTTGCTGGCGACATGCAACGCGCTGTGCGGTTGTCCACCTGTGGGCGCGTTATCGGCGATTACGGCGTCGTAGATGGCGGTCAGTGCCGCCGTGTGCCGGCGGGGATCGGATGGTTTGGCCCAATACGCGTTGTAGGCGGCCGTTCCGACCGCTTGTACCGTATCGGAATCCCGGGTAAACTGGACGCAACGCATCAGGCTGTCGAGGTCGCCGCTACGGAACACCCAACCGGTCGATCCGTCAACGATCCGTTCGGCCGGTGCCGCGATGTCACTGACAATGGCGGGCACGCCACGTGCGGCGGCCTCGGTTACAACGAGTCCGAATGTTTCGTACCACAGGCTGGGAAAGATCAGGCAACGCGCCTGGTCCATTTCGTGTCGAACACCTTCCGGCGTTAGCCAGCCGGTGACCCGAGCGCCGGTTGCCTCGATAGCGGAGCGCAACGGTCCATCGCCCGCGAAGACGATCGGCAGTCCGGTGCGCCGTGCGGCTTCAGCCGCCAGCAGGACGCCTTTTTCCGCGTCGAGACGCCCGACCACCAGAAGGGTGCGGTTTGCGCCGACGTCTACCTTGGGTGATCGTTGGACGTCGATTATGTTGGCGAGTGGATGGAACCGTGCATCCGGCGGCAGGTACGGCCTGAGCAGATCGGTTGATTGTCCCGAGAGCGTTATATAATCCCGCACCGATTTGGGAAAGTGCGCGATGTGGCGCTGCCCAATGCCGCGCACGACGCGATAGGCTTTGTGCATGGGGTGCCGCTTATCGCAGGCGGTGAATGCGCAGGACTTCGACAGCGCGCGCAATCGGCACGGTTCCTGGCGGCGATAATCAAAGAACGCGCCATTGGGACAGGCCGCGAAAAAATCATGCAACGTGCAAATGACCGGTAAACCCGCTCGGTTTGCGATCAACGCGGGCGCCGTGGTCAATGCTTTTGTGTAACCATGTAGGTGCACGATCGACTGTCGCGGATCCAGCGCCGGCATCAGCGATTGCAGAGCGCGGCAGGCGGTTCGATTCCACAGCGTTTGCAACGCGACGAGCGGATGCTGTGCGACGTGCGCGAGTTCGGGCTGATTGAGGCAGATGGTCCTGACGCCGGCGGCATCGAGAGCCTCACAAACCGGCCCGACCGCGCCAATGAATGTGACGTCGAGGCCGGATTGCCGCAGTGCCACGGCCTCATCAATGGCAACGCGACTGGCACCCCCCTGCACATGGCAGAAATCATTGAGTACCACGACAGAACGAACGGTCATGGTTCAGGCCACGCTCGGCATCGCTGGAACACGTCGGCCCAGGCGCATGGCGAGACGCCGGCCAAATTCATTGCCTGGCCGTTCCACCAGGCGCTCCATGATGAACGCAAGCACGAGCACCGAGCATACGATGCCGGACAGGAATGGCAGGGTGTCGTGAAACAGGCCAAGCAGGATCAGGGTTTGCAATATCGGTCCGTGCAGCAGGTAGACACTGTATGACAGGTCCGACTTCAACCGGATCACCGGCGTGCACAGGGCAAAGCTGAAGACGAATGCGCCCACGATCAAAGGCCGAATGCCAGGGGGGATTGGTACCACCAGCGTCCAGGTGACAAGAAACGCCACGGTTATTGCCGCACTGACCCAGGCGGCAACGCGCAGTCGCTGTCCGTAAAGGTAGAGCGCCACGCCGACGACAAAAAACTGCAATTGTCCTGGCAATTGTTTGGCCATCCGTGGATCTCCGAGGTGCAGGGCCAACACGTTGTAGGCGACCGACGCGACGAAGATGAATGCGAGGACCCACCAGCCCAGGCGCCGGGTTGCGACGTAGATCAGCGGCACGATCAGGTAAAAACCGATCTCGATTTTCAGGGTCCACAGGCTGGGGTTGATTCCGGGATTGCTGAGGCCCGACAAGACTCCGCCAATGTCGTATTGCAGGAAATTCGCCATCAGCGCGTTCGTGACCAGGTATCGCACTGTCGATCGCAACGCGCTGAACGGGCCACCCGGCAGCAGCGCCATCATGATCACGGCCTGGATCAGCACAACGCAAAGATACATTGGGTAGAGCCGGAATACCCGCCGAGCGTAAAACGACCACAGGCCATGACAACGTTCGTAGCTGCCGGCGATCAGGAAACCGCTGACCACGAAAAAGCAATCGACCGCGGCGTCAGCCAGGTTGAACGGAAACGATGGATAGGCCGTGCCGGACAGCAACTTGAAATGACCGATCACCACCATGAGCGCCAATAGAAGACGCAACAGGGTGAAATTGTTCCGGGATTCGTCAGTCGCGCGTGTCAATTGACCCTCACCGTACCGTCATGAAACGATTTGGCGATCGACGGCCCGCGGTCGATCGGCTCTCCAGAGAATGGGTTGCTCCATTGGCCGGCGCGGGCCACCTGGTGCAATTGCCACAGCATTCCGGCGGACGCGCCGATGAACAGGGCCGAAACCTGGTCTTCCAGCATCGACAGTGCCGCACCGTACCCGAGATTGAATGCAAGGATCGCCAGCGCGGGGATTGCCATGGACTGGACGTTTCGTGGCAGACGCCGGCCGATCGTTGCGATCCAACCGAGATACAGCAGGCTGAACACGCCGAAATTCGCGTAGAGGAAAACAAACAGATTGTCGGAGGGATTGACGAAGTTGGCGGCGTAGAAGCGTTGCGCGCCTCCAATACCGCCAAGGCCGACGCCGAACGGAAACACCTGATTGTTGGATATCCACTGCCATGCGTCGGGCCAGGTCAGTGTTATCCGCATCGCAAACGATGCCAGGCTGAACACACCACCACTGTCCGGGATGAGCAGGCCGGTGGACATCACCGGCAGCGCGACCGCCAGGATGGCGAATGCCACGCACGCGATGCACAGCAACCGGTAGCGGCTCCAGTACGGTGCGCACAGGATCAGGCTGACCGCGGCGACCGCGACCATCGCACCCTTCTGCGTTGTGAGCGCGACCGCAACTGTCGTCGTCGCCAGAAGCACGAAACGAATCAGCAAACTTCTGACCCTTGGGGCAATGATCAGCACGAGGATCGGCAACATCATGGCGGCGGAAATCGAGCTGCGGGTGAAGCCTGCGGCCCGTTTATCGGGCCCACTGTCGATGTCCCAGCCGCGGGAGACGTCCACCTGGATGCCGCCGACATGGGTTTCCAGCCCCATCCATGGGAAGGTATAGACAAATTTGTCCAATATGACCCCGGTGACCGAAATCACCCAGATTGCAACGAGCAACAGCAACATGCGCCGCGACGGTTGGGTCAGTTGCCGGCCGGCAATGAATCCAAACAGGACGTTAACCAGCAGTTTGGTGCCGTATATCGCCGGAAGAGTGGTGCCGAGGTTGAATGTGGCGATCGCCCCGTGCACGGCGACGATGCCGGCAAAGATAGCGAACGCCGGATGGATATGGTGACGAAATGTCTGCATCACCAGCAACAGCAAGAGCGGCCCTATAATCAGCCCATCGCGCAGCAGGATCAGGTCGTCATGCCCTACACTGTAGAGGCCGTAGCGGATCACGCCTTCGAAGGCATAGATCAGCAGATAGGCGGTCCCGCAGAATGTGAAGAGTGCCTGCATCCCGTCGCTACCGCAACGAGTTCGTATTTGATGGCACAGCGCTTGCTGGGCGGCACCAGCGAGAAATACGATAGGGTTCGAGGCAATGAACAGACGAAATGGCGGCGGCACGGCGATGCTGATTGGGGCGGTACTGCTGGGTGTCCCGCTTCCGGTGCTGGCGTCGCCATACTGTGTCCAGACCCAGGCGATCCCACCGCAATGTATCTACACCGATCCTGCCGCGTGCAACACACGCGCGGCGCAGATGGGGGGAAGCTGCACGGTCAATCCAGCCGAAGTTCATGTTTCCACCGGGTTGGGTCACTATTGTCTTCTCACCTCCGGAACGGTCTCGAGCTGCATTTACGCGGATCAAGCGGACTGCGCGCGAGAGGCTACCCATCAGCAGGGGGTGTGCATCGAAGCACCCGACAGCCCAGAAAGTCCCGCACCTGATCCATATCGCGAGATCCGTCCGCTAATGGTTGGTCATTAGCCATGGCACGAGGCGCCCGTAGCCTCGCGTTGGGTAGGTGGCGGCCAGTCTGTCGTGCGGCCCGTCCTGAACGTAAACGGTGTATCGCTTGTTGGGGTCGAAGGCTTCTTCCGCGAAGGACGCTTGCAGCGTGGCATTCTTATTCCGGAATGCGGGCACTTTGGGGTCGGCAGCGCTGACGATGTAGAGCAGCCCGCCCAGGATGTTGCTGACGGCGCCGTCGCGATTGTCGAGAACGGTGCAATCGCCCTCGGTCTTCAGGCCAAGGATCGTCAGCGGGCTGCCTTCGTTTAGAATACGTGTATCGCCGCCCTCGGTATCGAACTGACGGGCGAACACCGGTGCCGGTCCGGCGATCCGCATGCTGCCGCAGCAGACGTCCTCGATAAACACGCGCCCACCGCCGGCGTTGCGATCCAGCAGCGACGTGCCAGCGGTGACGATGTCACGCAACGTAACGTCACGTCGCGCGGTCACGCCCACCGCGAGTTGGTCGCCGAGGTTGGTCATGTCGAACGCCAGCCGCTCTATGACCAGTGGCGGACCAGGTTGGTTGATTTGAAACATCCCGGTGTCGCGTGCGAATTCGGGCTTCCGATCCGGCGTGACCGTAATCGACGCATTCATGCCGACGATGCGGCGGAGCGTCGGCGGAATCTCGATACCGTCACTGATCGTGTAGCGGCCGTATGGCAGGTAGATCGTCGAGGCCCCGGTCGCCATGGCCTGGCGCAGGCTGTCGGTAATATCTTTTGGCGCGGGCTGCGACGGCTTCGCGTAATGCAATACGTTGACCCAACTTGCCACCGGATCGGCCGGCAGCGGCGGAGCGTCGGCAAGAGACGGGGCCGGCGATGATTGTTCAGGATGCCAGCTTTGGCCTTGCCAGAATCCGGTCAACGGGGAGGCCGCGTTCGGTGGGGCTGAAAAGCCGTCGAGCGAGACGTCGCGGGCGACGATCACACCGCTGTTGGACATCGCCTGGGCACCCTCTGACGCCCGCCGGAAGGTTGAATTCGTCAGCGTGACGATCCCACCTGGCGCGGTATTGGCGACTGCGGTACCGGCGGCGTCGATCGTGAGGTCAGCGGCGGAAATGCTGTTGCTGTCGTTGGCAAGGCCGGTCTTGCGCTGATGCAAAAGCCTTACATGGTCCATGGTGATGCCGTACTCGGTGTTGGCGACGGCGATACCGGTATCGAAACCTTGCACCTCGACGCGCTGCAGTAAGGCGGGACCTGGCCACTTGCGCTGCATGGCGATGCCGATCGCGCCATGACCGGTGGGCGCGATCACACGAACGTCACGAATGGCACCGATGTTGTTGGCAAGGTAATCGATGCCGATTGCCCCGGGATTGCCGGTGCCGACATCGACTGTCAGGTGCTCGACAAAGTTCTCATACGCATCGTTGCCTTCGCCCTTGTTCGTATAGTCCTTACCACCGCTGGTGGGCGTGCCGTCGAGCAATTTCGCGGTCGTCATGATGACGCCGCGCGGTGCGTTGACGTCACCGAAACCCGCGGCGTTGTCGGCCAGTTTGATCGTGGTCTTGGCCTCGGATTCGCCCTCCAATATCATTCCGGAGCCAAACTTGCCGTTGGCATACCGCTTGATCAGGGGGCCGGACACGAGATAGGTGCCGGGCGGCAGGTAGACGATCCGGGTACGCCAGAAAAATGCCCCCGTATCGGTGCCGGCCGCGGCGATCGCGGCGACCAGCGCGGCGGTATCGTCAGTGCGGCCATCGCCTTTGGCGCCGAAATCATGGACGTTCAATATGCCGCTATCTGATGGAAACCGCTGCTGGCCGGCCGCCGACAACGGCCACGCCAGCACGGCCAGCAGCAACGACAGCCCTGCCCTATGCCGCATGTGCCACCTCGTCAGAGCGATTCGTTGCCACCACGGTCCGGTAGCAATCGAGATAAGCATCCACCATGCGATCAACGGAATGTTGTTGCGCGAGCGTTCGGGACTCGGCCGCAAGATGGGGCAGTGTGGCGTCGCCGCGAAGCACACGGCGCATGGCCGCGGCAAGACCCTCGACATCGCCCGGTTCGAACAGATGCCCGGTATGACCTTCACGCACCAGTTCCGGTAGCCCGCCGATCCTGCTGGCAACGACCGCGAGTCCGTACGCCGCGGCCTCGATGACCGCGACCGGTGCGTTTTCGTACCACAGCGACGGGATCAACAGGCAGTGCGCGGCATTGAGCAATGCCGCCTTGGCGTCTCCGGTCACATAGCCAACGAAACGAATGCGCGGATCGCGGGCCGCGGCCTGACGCACGTCTGCTTCCAGCGGACCGCGGCCGGCGATCACCAGTTCAAAGTCGAGCGTGTCGGGCAATGCGGCAACCGCCTGCAACACGACACGGATGCCCTTTTCCTCGGTGAGACGGGTCAGCAGCAGAAAACTTCGTCGGCTGTCGGGTTGGCGGTTGGAAGCCTCGGGGGGCAGCGGGATACCGTTGCGCACGACGGCGGTTTGCCGCGGCGCGAGTCCGGCGCGTTGATGCTGGTCGAGCAAAAACCGCGACGGGCTGACAAACAGATCGACATAGCGCGCCGTGCGCAGGTGCCAGGCGCGATAGAGTTGGCACGCCACGCTGGGTCGCCGGCAGATCTGCCAGTTTTTCGTCAGCAGGAAAGCGCGAGGGCACAGCAGGTGATAATCGTGCGCGGTGTGAATGATGGGCACGCCGGCCCGTCGCGCGCTGCGCCAGATCGCCGCCGAAAACCCGTCGATCAGATGGGTATGCACCACGTCCGGCGGTGCTTCATCCAGGATCGTTCGGAATGTCCGCCCCGCTTCAACGTTCCAGGCATCGCGCAAATGCCAAAGCATCCGGCGATACGGCTTTTGTCCACCGCGGTCGAAATTCCAATAGACGTTTGGCGGGAAAAATCGAAGGATCGTCACGCCGTTCCGGGTTTCCACAGGATATGGCGACATCTCCGGCCCGCACGTGGAAACGACGGTCACCCGGTGACCACGCGCGACGAGACCTTCGCTCAGCCACGCAACGATCAGCTCCGCACCACCCGCCATGATCGGCGGATAGATGTTATTGGCGACGAGGATATGCATCGTCGATCACAGCCAACGGCGCAGGAAGCGCGGGATGGGCGATTGATAGTGCGTCAACACCGTGCCAACCACCGCACCACCGGACGCACTGAGTGAATCGCGCAGCTCCATTGCGACCGGCGCACGTGTGCGTCCGGCTTCCAGCACAAGGATGTTGCCGTCGACGAAGGGCGACAACAGAACGCCCATCGGCGCGGCGGAAGCGGGCGGCGAAGCGATGACGACCATATCGAAGCTGTCGCGCAGCCGATCGAGAAACTCGGGCATGCGACGCAGGGTGGGTGCCAGGTTCAAGGCGCCCTGCATGCTGGGGAACGTCAACTGATAGAGTTCCAGACCGACCACGCGGGTTATCGAAGCCTCGATGTCGTCGATGTCGAATTCTCTGGCCGGTACGGGTTCCTGCCGGCGCACCGCGGTGTGTTCCTTCATATCAAACCGCATGCCGGTGCCGTTGACGAACAACACGCGCTTGTCGAGCCAGGCAGCACTGACGTAGGCAAGATCGTAGACCACGGCTTCGATCGTTGCATCCGGTTCGGGTGCCACGAACTGCGCAATGACGCCGTGCGTGCAGTCGAGCGACTCCGCGAGAGAATGGTGCAATTTCACAAGTTCTCCCGGTTCGAGGCCATGCAGCCGCGAACCAGCGGCCACCCGAGGCGGTAAACGGGACATCAACTCTGGTACGTTACGTTCCAAGATCGGCCCCTCGACGCTTGAATAATTCATGCGCATCCCGTTCCATATAGACTGCGGTCTGGCGTCGGCTGGCTACGACGCCTAGCCGTTACCGGTAAATGTCGCGAGCACTGGAAGACGGAGTGCCCGCGTCACATCCCTTGGTGCATGCAGGCGATCGTCGAAGGCTTCGACTGCCTGCACGCCGGCTATGCCAACGAGCAGGGCAGCGACCAGTGTTGCCAGGGCGATCAGCTTGCGCCTGGGCCGAGCGGGTTCATTGGGCACCATGGGCGCGGAAATCACCACGGCTGCCGAAATCTTCTGAGCATTACGGTTGGCTTCCACGCGTGCCGTTTCGTAGCGAATGGCCAACGTCCGATACGTATCGCTCATGATCTGGACGGAACGCGTCAAGTCGTCATAGTGATTTCGTGCCGCTTCCAGATCGGACAAATGCTGATTGATCTGGTCGAGTTGCTGGTGCAGCACCTGCTCCGGCTGGCGGTTGCTGTCTGCCGCGGCGGATGCGCGCAGATAGTCTGTCTTGACATTCTGATAGACGACGTTCGGCTCACTGGCACTTCTGCTGCGTGCCTCTCGGCTGCGTGCCTTGGCTGCCGACGACAGAGATGCAATCTGCGCATCCAATTGCTGAAAGACGTCGCTGCCAGGCAGATAGACGCTGGCGAGCCGGCTGCGCTTGGCTTTCAGATCATCGAGTTCAGATTCAGCACTGTCTACCGTGTGGTACTGCTCACCCATCGCTGAGCTGGTGACATTCTGCGGTACGCTCGACAGCAATTGTTGCAGTGCATCCCGCTGCTTTTCAGATTCGAGCAACCGACCGTGCGCTATGTTGTAGCGGCTTTCGACGTCGGCTTGCGATTTCAATAGTTGCGTGACCTGCAGCTGGAGGTCGGCGATCTGGTGGCTGGATTTGAAGCCGGCAAGCGCATTCTGGTCTGCCGTCAACTTATCCCTGCTGGCTTTGGCTTCGGATTCCGCAAATTCTAACTGCGGGTTGGCGTATACCTCGGCCTCTTGCCCGAAAAACCGGTCGATCAGGCTTTGGACCCCATCGCGCGCCAAGGTCGGGTCCGAGTGCAGGAAACTTACGTTCAGAACGTCGCTTTGCAGTCCCACATCGACAACGAGGTTCGACGAGAAAGCCCGCGACGCAAGATCCAGCTTACGCGACTCATCGCCTGGCCCATTGGCGATCTTAGGATACAGGCGCGCGAGCCCGATCTTCTGGACGACGTCGCGGACGATCGCGGGACTGTGCAGAATATCGGCATCGGAATAGAGGATTTCGCGATGTTCGTTCGAGCCTTCAAGCTGCGTGGCCTTCAGATTCTGATCGATGTCGGGAACAGCCTGACTGTCGAAATGCAGCAAAAGGGACGCGCCGGAGAGATACTCCGGTTGCTTGACCAGGAGGTAGAGTCCACCGATCAGGCTGACGCCGCCGAACAGCATCATGAACAGCGCCTTCCGCCGCAAGTATGCGGCGATTATATCCCGTAATGATGGTTGATAGGCCATAAACTACTCCAGGATGGGCGCGTGGCTCACTTTATCGGCGTTACGTTGGACGTCGCACCGCCCGTGACATAGGAGAATCCCCACGAAACCGGTACGAATTGCAGCAAGTACTGGTCGACGAATTTGTAAACCTCGGCCACGCCGGCGCGCGGTACATAAACCACGTCGTACGGCGCGAGTTGCACGTCGGAGGCAGCATTCTTGCCCCACATCAAATCTTGATAGCGGACTGAATAGAATTTCGGGACATTGCCGGGTCCCCGGCGGATGATGAAGATTTTGTCCTCGTCGCTGGTCATCATCTTCAAGCCGCCGGCGCGGGCAAGCGCCTGCGTCAGCGTCAGGTTGGGTCCGACATTGACGAATTCCCCGGGGTTGGTGACTTCGCCGCCCACATAGAACTTCGTAGGTGCAAACGCCTTGACGACGACGGACAGGCGGGGATTTTTCAGTTCGTGCCCGTAGTCTCTTGACAGATCGTCGATCAGTTGCGGCACGGTGCGGCCATCGGCGACAGCATCATGCACGACCGAGGTGGAGATGTGGCCGTCGGGACGGACGGTGACTTCCTCGTTCAACTCGGGATCCGCGATGAACTTCACATCCAGGACGTCGCCGACCTGAATTCGATAGGGCGTGAGTTGGCTCATGTCGCTGTTATTCGGCGCTGGGATGGGGGGCGCCGGTGGCAGGGATGGAACCGGGCTGCAACCGGGAATCGCCGCGGCCACCACAACGATCAAGGCGCGACGCAATGGAAACGGGCCGCACCATGATGGAGCACGCGACCGTGACTCATTGAATGACGCACGCGCGGGACTGTTGTCCATGGCCTATCGCACCTCCGGCGTAACGAGAATTGGGCAGTTGTGAGCAGGCTGTGCACGCGCCATCCCTAGTGCGCTCCGCGCTGCAGAAACACGGCGGGTATGGTCTTGAAGAGAATGGCGATGTCGTGCCACAGGGTCCAATTCCTGGCGTACCAGACATCGAGTTTCACGCGGCGGGGGTAAGAAATGTCGCTTCGGCCGCTAACCTGCCATAGACCGGTCAGACCGGGCTTGGCGGCGTAATAATGCTCGATGTCGCTGCCGTAGCGTGCCACCTCGGCCTGCACGATGGGCCGGGGGCCGACCAGGCTCATTTCTCCGCGCAGCACATTGAGTAGCTGCGGCAGTTCGTCGAGGCTTGATCGGCGAAGAAACCGGCCAATTGGCGTTACGCGCGGGTCGTTGCTCAATTTTTGAGTCGAAGCCCACTCGGCCGCGACTTCGGGATCCTGTTGGATCGCCCGCCGTAATGTTGCGTCGGCATCGACAACCATTGTACGAAATTTGATGCAATCGAAGGTGCGCCCGCCGGCGCCGACACGACGATGGCGAAACAAGGCGGGGCCGCCATCGCGCCGCAGCAGAAGCACGAGGGAGCAAAGCAGCGGCGCGAACAGAATCACCAGTATGACAGCGGCGATCTGGTCGAAGGTCCATTTCAGAACCCGAGCGAGTGGACGTGCAAGATTACTTTGGCTCACGAGCATGACGATGTCGTGACCCAGGAAGTAATGCTGGCGAAGGCCGATCACCGGAAGCTCTTCCATGGACGGTACCAACGCGATGGGCAGGTCGGCGCGACGCAGCGCGCCCAGCACTGAACGTTCGGCCTCGGGATCGCCACCGCCCACGGACACGACGACAAAGTCGGCCCCGTACATGGCCACCATATGCAGCAACTCATCGTCGTGCAGTTCGGCGGCATTCTCCGGTGAGACGCTGCCGACGAGGCTGTAGCCGAGTGCAGGATCCGATGTCAGGGCAGCCCGAGCGGACTCGATTTCGGTGGGACCTGCCACGATCAGGGTTCGCAATGTCCACAGTCCCGCGGCGCGCAAAAACTGGCGCGCGCCCGCCCGCACCATCAGCAGGCAAGGGCAGAACAAGACCCAGCGCAGCAAACCCTCAAGCTGCACTGGCCGGTCGTATATCGCGATGGTCAGGAAGATGTCGCAGGCCAACGCGACGGTGATCGCGACGACTACGTCGCCCAGTTGTGTCCAGAATGGAACACGGGACGTGTAATGCCCGCGGCCGCCGAAGTAGCCAAGCAAGCAGACCAGGACCAGCAATGTGCCCCAGCCGTGCCAAGCCGCTCCCAATTCCGAGAGGTTCTCAATGGCGCGTGTGGATGGCGGCGACTGCGGTACTACATCGACCGCGAACGCAACGAATGTCGCCACGGCGAATGCCACAAGGTCGGCGCCGATCACGGTGGCGGTGCAGCCATGCACGCCGCGACGAGAGCGGGCGGAGCCACGGGCACGCGTATCCACCTTGGATGCCAGGGGGGATTCCCGTTCCCATTGTTTCACCGGATACATCGCACCTCCTTCGCCTCGACAGTCGGAAGAGATCTGTGTTGCCACCTGGCGACCCGACATGCGCCGCGATCGCTGACGCAAACCGCATGCCAGAGCTGTATCATCGGTCATAAGTGCCGTTGTGTGGGACAGCACTCTTTGCAGACACCGTGGATGCGATGTGCCGGTTTACGTAGCGGGCTGTCACTGTCCCGCGCATTGCCGTAAGGCCCGCAACACTGGCTCGCAGGGCCGTGATCGCGTCAAGTAGAACGGAAGACGCGGCGCGCGAGTCGTGGCCAGACGGAGGGGTGACGCATGGCCGTGCCCAGAACCGCCATGAGCGGCGATCCGGATGCGCGCATGCGGTTGATCTTGTCGATGTGATGAAGGTGCTTGAAAGCGCGCATGCGCGTGGTCAACAGGCGCACAAGATCACGATCCCGTTCGGCATTCAATTCGCTGAGTACATCATCATAGGCAGTCAACGCCGCCAGAAAGTCGTAGCGCCAGGGGCCGGCACCCGTCGTGGTCCACTGGCGTGACACGGTACCAAAGGATTGTATCCAATGATACAATGGTTCGGCCACAAGAACGCCGGTACCGCCCGCGGCGAAGAATTCCACCAGGTACAGGAAATCCTCGGACAGCCTGGTGTTTTCGCGATAGGCGAGTCCGGTGCGGCGGATGAATTCGGCACGGACGACTGGTTTCAACATGCCATAGTCGAAACCGGCGTATGGGTCGCTGCCGATGGCGAACGTCCGCCGGTTCAATGGTTGCTCCGGTTGGGCGAGCGGAAAAGCAGTGCGCACAATGCGGTCAGCCGCGGCGTCGTGAAAATACTGATTGTCAGCCGCCAACGTGACGCCTCGCGATTCCGCCACGGATACAAGGGTCACAAGGCGTTCTGGTTCGTACCAGTCGTCGGCGTCGAGCACCGCGATCCAGGCGCCCCGTGCCTCGCTGATGGCGACGTTCATGGCATTTGACTTGCCACGGTTCGCGGGCAAGGCAAGCACGCGGATGCGGCTGTCGGTCGTTGCGAGTTCGCGCGCCAATGCCAGGGAATTATCCTGCGACGCGTCGTCGACGATCAGGATCTCGACCTGCTCCAGGGTCTGGCGGAGTACCGATGCCACGGCACGGCGGAGTGTGCTGGCACTGTTGTAAACCGGGATGACGACCGACGCCTGACAATCTTGGTGCTGCATCAGCACAAACTTCCACGAAATGTGTAGGTGACAGCGTGGTGCATGGGCTCGGGCCGCTCTCCGATCACTAACAAGGGACGGAAGCAACCATCGTGCCAGGCCAGAGCGGTACCGCGCCGGGTCGGCGATCAATGACGGACGCATTCATGTGCGCGGGTTTACGTAACCCTTTACGATGGCCGTTATGGTGTGCGGCCTATCGGCTTTCGAATAAACGTTACGCGTCGTTGGAAACATTACAATAAGAGAGAAAGAGTAAAAATTAGACGACGCGACCAATTGTATCATAATTGCAGTGCGGATGGAGGCCTAATATAACCAGGGCGAGTACTATATTACGCGGTCATCGGTACTTGGGTTCCAGCACAATATCTCCATCAAATTTTGTTGACTTGCTCAATTCTCCGTGAGATAAACCGTTGCGGGTTCACCTCAAGCAGAAAGCGCCCTCCCAGCGTAACGAGCATCCTGATGCCGATTGCAAAGATGCGGTCGGCATCGTTCGAATTCGTGCAATCCGCGGGCCCCACGGGGCATGACCATTTCGTTAGAAAGTAATTTGTATGGCAATCGCAATTTCAGCGACCGCGTTCGTTGGTTCGCTCGGTATCAATACCCACATCGATTTCGCAGACTATGGCTATCAAAACCTTACCACGGTCGAGAGTGACATCGATTACCTCGGCGTAAAGATCATTCGCGACAGCGCGGAAGTCGCGACCGACGCACAGACGTGGCTGCAGGTCGCGCAGGCGACAGGGGCAAAATTCGACGACTACATCGCGGAGACGTCGCCGGCAGGCATGCAGGCCGACCTCGGGTTCGTGCAGCAACTCGCCCAGGAGGGCATTCTTGCGTCGCTCGAGGGCGGCGACGAGGAAGACGACTCGTATCCCGCATCCCTGGGCAATACACTGTCGATCACCGCGCAGTTCCAGCAACAGGTGTACGCGCTGGGTCAGCAACTGAATTTACCTGTCATTAACATGAGTTTTGGCGCCGGGTGGACCGCGGCGAACAACTGGCAGGGCGACTACGGCGTGGTCGGCGATCTGTCGGCTTATACCGGGTACGCCAATGCACATACCTACCCAAACCCCGGACAACTGCCGGACGACACAATCCAGCGCATGAATGGGCTGGCTGGCCTGGCGGCGTCGACGCGGCCGGTGATCACCACCGAAATTGGCTGGGAAACGACCGAATTCGACCAGCAGACGATCGCGAAATATGTCCTCGATGCGGCCATGGATGGTGCCAAGGACGGCGATGCGGGGATGTATTTCTATGGGCTGTACGACGATGCCTCGGGCGATTGGGGTCTGTTCAATGCCGATGGCACGCCGCGCCCCGCGGCGACGGCACTGCACAACCTTACGACACTGCTGACCGATACCGGCACTGGCAGTTTTACGCCCGGATCGCTCAACTACACCCTGAGCGGCACGCAGACCGGAGACAGCTCGGTTCTGATCGAGAAATCGAACGGCCAGTTCTGGCTGTCGCTTTGGAACGAGACCGAAACCGCGAACGCGCCCCACACCATCACCGTCAATCTTGGCATAACGGCCGCGACGGTGATCGAGTTCGATCCGTTGACGGGAACCAGCTCGATCGCGTCGTGGAGTAACGTGTCGACGCTTCAGGTGTCGGTGCCGGACCATCCGGTGCTGCTGGAAATCGTGCCGGGCAGCGGAGGGGCCGTGACATCAGGCCAGACGACAGCGCCACCAAGCGGTCCAACCTTCACCGTGCCCAGCGGCGAAGCCGCGGCGACGGGCGCCACCATCGCGATAACCGGCGTGTCGGTGATTGACAGCTTTGCCGCCAGCAACCCCGGGACGATGACACTGAATGTCAGCGCATCCACAGGTCTGATCACCATGACCTCAGGCGGCAGCAACCTCGCCGGGTCCGGCACGCATGCCATCTCGGTCTCCGGTACGTTGGCACAGATCAACGCCGAGCTCGCGACGCTGTCGTACACCGCGGGGAGCAGTGGCGGAAACGACGTGATAACGGTCGATGTCTGGGATCAGGCCGGTCTCGAGGGCACCAAAAGCTTCGATGTTGCCGTTACCGCGGCCGCATCCACGTCGACTTCGACATCACCGCAAGCGCCACCGCCGTCCGGCCCGGTGATCACCGCGCCGGCGAACGACGACGTCACGCCCGGTTCCTCCGTTACCATAAGCGGTGTTTCGATCGCCGACGCATTCGCCGCGGGCAACCCCGGCAGCCTGGTGCTGAATGTCAGTGCCGGCACGGGCATCGTCACCCTGACAGGTGCCAGCGGCGGCAAGATCACTGGTTCCGGCACGCACGCTTTGTCTGTCACCGGGACGCTCGCGCAGATCAACACCGATCTTCAGCATCTGGGCTATACCGCAAAGGGGAGTGTCGGCACGGACTCCGTACTGATCGATGTATGGGATCAGGCAGGCATCGAGGCCAGCACAAGCATCGCAATCACCGAGATCTCCGCGGCCCCTGCCCCTCCCCCGGTACCGTTGGCCGATATTGCGGCGACCGACACGGATTCCAACATCGCAGTCAACGGCACGAGCATCAACGCCGGCTCGGGCGACCACGTCTTCTTCATCGGTGGCACAGGTGACGTGCTGACTGCCGTCAATGGAACGGAGACCGTAATGGCGTTCCAGGGTGGCAACACGATCACCACAGGGGTAGGCAACGACACGATTCGGATCGCGGGATCAGGCAACGTGGTCAATGCCGGCGCCGGCACCAACCAGATTGAAGACAGCGGCGGCAACAACCGGATCATGCTGCCCCAAGGCGGCCAGGGCTTCGACGATATCTATGGGTATGTTCTGCAGCAAAACGATACGCTTGATCTGCGCCCGATGCTCGCGGCCACCGCGTGGAACGGCAATCTCGCGAAAATCGGCAACTTTGTGAAAGTGGCCGCGCCCGACCAGGTGGATGCGACGATCACGGTGGACCCGAGCGGGATCGCCGGCGGTGCGAGCTATAGCGTTGCAACGCTGCACGGATCGGGTGCGGTGAGTCTGTCGGACTTGTTGTCCGCATCGCTGGTATAGCGCCGCGCCCTGCCCTGCCGACTCAGCGGTACACAGGTTGGGGCGGATAGTGGTTACCTTGGGACGTGGCTGACGGGTAGGCGGGCCAGGCTCGGGTCGCGGTGGTGTTGCCATCCATCGCCATATTGATCGCTTGCAGCGCGTATTTCGTATTTCCCCTATCCAGGAAGCGAATCGCGTCGCTGATCCGGGTCGCGGTCAGACTGCCGCCCGTGGCATGCGGCTGATCGGGCGTGACGGGGCGCAGCGCCGATTGCGCCTGTGCCAACACCAGCAACTGCCGCGCGTCAGCCGGCCGGCCGGACACCAGAAGGTCGCGCGCATTCTCCAGGTCGTCCCGTGGCGTTTGAGTCTGGTCGGGATAGGGCGCAACGCGCCGCGGCGATGCCGATGCGGGCTGTGCTTGTCGCCGAGGGTACTGCGCTATGGCGCGCGGCGGCACGGGCGCTGCCTGCACCGGGGGATTGCCTGATGGTGCAGGCGCGGATTGCGGCGCAGCGGCGGCCACCTGTTTCTGCCGGGCCTGCAATTGGGATATGGTCGCCTGCTCCGCCTGTCGCTGCTGATGCAATGCATCGAGTTCGTGACGTGCCTGGTCCTCACTGCTGTTGAGCGAGGCGAGTTCCCGCGAGCGCTGCGCGATCTGCCGCTGCAACTCGGTCGCCTGCTGCTGCAGCGTATCGGGGGCCGGGCGTTGGCTCGCCTGATCATCCGGGGCGGTTGGCGTCGGTTGCGTTGGTGCCGCCGGCGTCGTTGCAGGCGGCGCTGACGCCACGTGCGTGCTGTCATTGGCGGGCGGGGTCGTGTGTTCCGGCGCGGTACTGGTGAAGTACGCGACCCATTCGCCGGCCAGGTCCGGCAGGGATGGAATGCCACCGAGCGCCCCGGCCAACAGAACCACGATCGCGCTGATCATTACGAAAGCGGGAAGCAGGAACCGGTACATTTGGCCTCCTTTCAGTGTTGCCGGACGCGGGATTGGCGAGGCGGCCGTTGGGCTTTTGACCCCAACCGCAAAATCGGAGTCATGGATCACCTAATCGTTTATATCGTCACCAATGAGGCGACGCATGAATCCTGCCACTGATGGCACGAACACGCGTGTTGGGACCGTCAGATCGATCACAACTCCTTGTGGGAATTTGGCGCCGACAATGACAAATCGCACGTCCGCGTGAGGTGCGATCAATGTGATGGCTGGTATCACTTGACATCCGGACGACTATATTTTCCGCCAATTGGCACCTCACAGAATAGTCATGTCGAACGATCCCATTAGCCAGTTCGCGCCATCAGACGTGACTGGACTCAACGGGCCGCGCCATGGCTTTTGCCGGCAGGAGGGATTTGTCCGCGGTTCGCGGCGAGCGTTGACCACCATCGCTCCGCCAAACTGATCAACGGGGTAAGGTAGATGATCCGTGTGAGGCCTGACGACATCGCTCGACCGCCGGCAGATGTTGTTGCGCAACTCTTGCTGCAATGCACGCGGGATGACCCCACGCTGGTCAAGCGAACGCGCGGCCACGCCAGAACGGCGCAAACCCCGGCCATTCAGCCGCCGGTGACGCGGCCCGAACTGAGGCCGCCTGCCATTGTGCTGGCCAACGCCGACCCGGCGGCCAAACAATATTTTGAAGATCTTGTCTCGATTGCCGTTGCGTCATCGGAACGGGCCGACGATCTGCTGCGCGAAGCTTATGCGGCGAACCGGAAGGCGACCTATGCGACGTGGGCCTTCGCATCAGTTGCCGCGGTAAGCGTCGCGGTGGGGTTGGCGGCGGGGGCCACTGGCATGATCGGCAACCATCGTGGCAACGCGACCGACAGCCGCCTTACCGAGATTGCCGGCGAGGTCAAATCGCTGGGTCAACAGCAGCAACAGGCCGGCCAGCAGCTTGCGGCCGTTCGTTCGGAAATCGTCAAGAGGCACACGGATACCGTCACGGTACAAGAGGCGGACACCCAAGGCGTGATACCGGCGGAGACGCTGCCGGCAACCGCCGAACCGCTGGGCCAACAGCAGCAGGCCAGCCAGCACCTTGCGGCCGTTCAATCCGAAATCGCCGACAACCATACCGATACGGCAACGGTAGACCCACCGCCCGCGGACATTCAAGGCGCCATACCCGTGGAGACACTGCAGGCAACCGCCGTTCAGCCAACGGCAACGCAACCATTCGGGGCGACTCCCGAAAATCCGGTGCAAGAGGCAACGTATTCGGCGCCGTGGCCGGTCTATCATCACCCGCGGCGGCCGACCCGGACCGTTCAGCGCAGGCGCGTCGCGGTACCGCATTTCCTGGTCGTGTTTCAGCAGAACCTTCAAACTCTCTTTCGGTGACCGGAATAATATTGCCATATCGGATTAAGGCAGGCGTTACGCTGGCTGAAGCAGTACCCTGCCGCCAAGCTGCATCCGCGACCTTTCAAGGGCAAAGCGACGATGGGTTCGCGCTGCGCCTCGTGTCCGGGTGGGTGGCGTGATGCGGAGTTATGCGGTGCTGGTCGACTGGCTGCCGACCAGGGTCCAGGGGCATCTCCGCGAATTGCGCCGACCGGCGTCAGGAGGAAGTTTCGTTGGTAATGTCACTGTTATGCTGGCCGGGACCATGGCCGGCCAGGCGGTCAGTCTCTTGCTTTCGCCTGTCCTCACGCGGCTTTTCACACCCGAGGAGTTCGGGCGCCTCAGCGTCTACAACTCGGTACTGAGCCTGTTGACGACGATCGCCAGCCTTGGATTCGAACTGGCGATTCCGATCTGCCTTGCCGACAGCGAATGTGCAAACCTGTTGGCACTGTGCGGCATCGTGCTGGCGGCGACCACCGGGCTGGTCGGCATCGTCAGTTGGCTGATCCCGTTGCACGCTCTGGACCTGCTGTCGCTCGGCTCACTCGCGTCCTATCGCTACCTGCTGCCGGTCGGGCTGGTCTGCCTGGGGGGCTACTACATCATGCTGGCGGTGGCGACACGCGCCGGTGCGTTCAGCAGCATTGCCCGGACGCGGATTTCCCAGGGTCTGAGCGGACCCGTTTCGCAAGTGCTGCTGGGCGTGCTGGGTGCGGGAACACCCGGCCTGATCATCGGCTACGTGATCGGCCAGTCCAGTGGCACGCTGCTGCTGTTTTTCCGCTTCGTGCTTGGCCGACGTGAATGGTTGCGGCAGGTCACCTGGCGACGGATCGCCGCGGTTGGCCGGCGCTACATCGCGTTCCCGCTGTTCTCGACCTGGGCCCGCCTCCTGGATGAGGCGGGTGGCGGAATGATCCTGTTCGTCCTGTTTGCCGCATGCTACTCGCCGGCAATCGCCGGTTTCATGTTTATTTCGGAACGGGTCGTCATGCGGCCGATGATGATCATCAGCACGTCGCTGTTGCAGGTCTTCACCGGAGAAGCTGGGCGCACGGCATCGCAGAACCCGGCGCAACTCCGTCGCCGCTTCCAACAGGTGGTGCCGCTGCAATTCCTGCTCGCCACGACGTGGATACTGGCTGCAAACCTGGTTGCCGGTTGGGCGTTTCCGCGGCTGTTCGGTGCCACATGGGCAAATGCCATTCCCTATCTGCGCGCGCTGAGCATGGCGTACCTGCTGCAAATTGTTTTGCATCCGGTTTCCGGCACGCTGCAATTGCTGGAGCATCAGGCCATGGCGGCAGTTTGGCAGGCCTGCCGCCTGGTGCTGGTGGTCATCGCCGTGCTGGTCCCGTGGTGGTCAGGCTTGACAGCGGTGAGCACGCTGTGGGTCACCGCATTGACCGAGACGGCGTGCTGCCTGACGTTGCTGGCCCTTACGGCCAGCATGATCGAGAAAGCCGTGGCGCGACAACAGAACGGCGGGTGATCTATGAACCCCTGGCGTCACCGCCA
>NZ_LMUJ01000064.1:114871-220729 GCF_009765975.1 Acidisphaera sp. S103
ACTCTCGAACAGAAGCTGGAACGCTCTTGCGCCCGTTCGCGCCTTCACGGCGTCGGTAAATGCCCGATAAAGGTAGAAACGATCGATCACCGCCAAGTGGCGGCGCAGCGCACGTGCGAGTTCGGGATCGGACGCAACGCGTGGCTCGTCACGCAGCAACTTTTGCTCCATCGATCGGATACGCTGCAGATCCGCGGCGGATTGAACGTCCGTCGACGATCCGGCACGCACCCAGTAGCGATACATTGCCTGCGGCGTCAGCCACCATCGGGCACCCCGTAAAAGGCAAGCGGTGTACAGCATAAAATCCTCGGCGAACCGATTTCGCTCGTCATAGCGAAGATCGTGCTGCCGCAGAAAGTCGCGCCGCATGATCGGCTGCAGAAACCCGTAGCTGACGCGCGGGGTCCATCTGCTGCCGACGTTGCCGGCGATGAAGGCGGCGGTGGACAGGAATTTACCCGCTGGCAACGCCCGAGCCGAGATCATTGGTTCGGGCTGTTCGGTGCCGTCTTCCGGGCAGATCAGCAGATTATCGGCAACCAGGTCTGCTTCATGTCGCTGGCCGAGCGCGATCAGGGTCTCGATGCGTTCTGGCAATATTTCATCGTCGGCGTCGAGTAGCACGACCCAGTCACCGCGCGCCACAGCGAGCCCACGATTGCGCGATGCAGACGGCCCGAGATTGGTGGTGTTCCGCAACAGGCTAACCCGCCTGTCCTGCTGGGCGAAGTTCTCCACAATCGCCGCGGTGGCATCGCTGGAGGCGTCGTCTATGACCAGAATCTCACACCGCTGCTCGGTCTGTGCGAGCGCGGAGGCAATCGCCCGGCGAATGGTACGTTCCGCATTGTACGCGGGGACGACGACCGATGCGCGGATCGGCCCGTCTTGCAGCGGATCATTCTGCATGGTCACGCATCGATAAGTACCTCAAACGGCCAGTCGAATATCGCGAGGAAGGCAGGCGACATGCGGAACCCTGTCGGATCGTCCTGAATCAGATCGGTGATCTGCGACCGGTGACAGGCGATCGCGCGCTGCTTGGCCGCGAGATGATGGGCGATGTCCACACGAGCCCCCCGTAACGGCATAACCGGAAGCCAGCCGGTGGGCGGCAAGGTCCAGGTCCACACCGGATAGCCGAGGAGCCTTGCGCCAATCTCCCGAGCGACATGCTGTCCCAGCCGATAGGCCGCCTGATGGTCTGAATGTGGATCATGCGGCCATGTCGTGCAGATAGCACGCACACCGTGCGAACGGGCATACTGTGCGATACGTGCTGCCGCGTCGTTGAATTGCTTGCCGCGCAACGATACATGTCCATCGGGCAGGCCAAGGAAATCGATCCGATCTTCCGGCAGCCCGAGGGCGGCGATCGCCCGGCGCGCTTCCTGCATTCGCAGTGCGGAGAGCCGCGAAGCCGGATACTCGCGCGAGTGAGGGTGCGATCCGGTACCGTCGGTCAACACCATAACATGCACGTCGTGGCCGCGCGCATGGTGCTCCGCGATCAGTCCGCCGCATCCCAGACTTTCGTCGTCGGGATGCGGCGCCAGGACCAGCAGGGGTTGGTCGCCAACCACTGTCCGCGAATCGGCCACAGGGAGATTACGCAACGTATCGAGCACGGCGCCCACGCGTACCATGGGCTGCAGGTAACGCCGAACCCGCGCCGGCAGACGTAGCATCGCGGTATCTCCATCTGAAATCAAATCAAGTCTTCGCCGCAACGCTTTCAAACGAAGTGCGCCGGGCGATAGTGCCAGCAAGAAATACGGCGGGTATCAGACCTGTTCAAGTGACGCTAACGAAACCGTGTCGCGGCCTGAGGATGCCCCAGGAGGTCCAGTCGATACGTATCCTCCTGGTATTGCACGCGCGGTTCCAACCCCGTGCGCTGGATGAACAGATCGGCCGCCTGGTCCCCTGTGCAGGGATCACCCGAGCGCCCTCGCCAGTTCACCAGCAGTACGAGCCCCGTCGCATCGAGACTTGCGCGCACCCTGTCAGCGACCTTGGCAACGTCTTTTGGTGATAGAAAATACAATACTTCCGACAGCACGATGAGATCGAAATTGCCTTCGGGCCATTCGTCCGGCACCTGCATCCGGCGGAACTGGACCCACGGTTGATCGGCGCATGCGGCCCGCGCGTCGCGGAGTGGTTGTTCGACGATATCGACCGCCAACAGGGCATCGCAGCGCGGTGCCAGCAGATGTGTGAGCACGCCGATCGAGCACCCTATCTCAAACGCCGAACCGAAGCGCCGGGTTGGCAGCGCTTCGAGCGTTTTGCGATATTTCGCTTGCTCGTATTCGCTGGTGCGAAAGTGCCAGGGGTCGGGGTCCGCGTCGTACATATCCTGGAAGTGCGCGGCATTCCGGGACGAACGATTGCGGATCAGTGCCGCGAGACGCCTGCCCCCGGGCAGCGCGTGCGACAGCCGATGCAGCCTTTTGGCCGAGAACACGGCCCTTCCGGCCGTGGTAATGGTGCGAAGCATGACGGTCTCCATCATCGCGTGATCGGGTGCGGACAGATCGCCCGGGCCGCAGCATACCCCAATGGGTTTTGCCACATATCTGTTCCGGCACCGGACGATTTGCGGGTGCTGTTGTGAGATCGGACGCCCTCTCCCAGGCGATGGCCGCGACGCTGCCCGGCCACGTTTCAACCTGAGAGGTTGCCGTGAGCGGTGAAGCGATCCACCCTCTGTAAAGGCAACTGTCGACCGGTTGTCGACTGGTGGATGCGAAGGTTGTCACAAAATCACTCGAACGTGCTGCACGACAGTTTGATCACGGTCAGCCACCCCGTGATTCTCCTGCGGATCCTTGTAGCATTCCCATCACGGCGGACACGGTGTCGGGTCCGCCGCTTCGAACGGAGGAAACCGCGTGCCTGAAATCGAGACCATAACGATACGAAAAGTGGCGAAACGGCTGCTGCCGCTCATTTTCCTGCTGTATGTCGTATGCCTGATCGACCGCATAAATCTGAGTTTCGCGGCCCTGACGATGAACCGCGACCTAGGCCTCAACGCCTATGTCTACGGCCTGGGCGCCTCGATTTTTTTCATCGGGTATTTCGTTTTCGAGGTCCCCAGCAACCTGCTGCTCGACCGCGTCGGCGCGCGCCTGTGGATCACCCGGATCATGATCTCCTGGGGCCTGGCCTCCGCCGCGATGGCCTTGGTCAGTGGTGAGACCAGCTTCCTGGTCGTCCGTTTTCTTCTGGGCTTTTTCGAAGCCGGGTTTTTCCCCGGCATGATTCTGTACCTCACCTTCTGGTTTCCATCCGCCTATCGGGCGCGCGTTATCGCCGCCTTCATGCTCGCAATCCCGGTGACCGGCGTGATCGGCGGACCACTGGCGACCAGCATGCTGGAACTGAATGGCACGCTGGGCTTGGCCGGCTGGCAATGGATGTTCCTGCTGGAAGGCATTCCGGCGGCGCTGATGGGCTTCGTCGTGCTGGCGTTCATGACCGACCGGCCGTCTCGGGCAAATTGGCTGCGCCCCGAGGAGAAACAATGGCTGGAGGACACGCTGCACCGGGAACGGCAGGAGGTTGAGAACGCGCACAGCCGGCTCAGCCTGTGGCAGGCGCTGATCGATCCGCGCGTGCTGGCGCTGTCGC
Organism: Acidisphaera sp. S103; assembly: GCF_009765975.1. Lineage (GTDB taxonomy): Bacteria > Pseudomonadota > Alphaproteobacteria > Acetobacterales > Acetobacteraceae > Rhodopila. Next base: position 118,514 of record NZ_LMUJ01000064.1, read on the forward strand.
TGGTCTATTTCGGTATTGGAACAGCGACGTATGGCGTGGTGTATTTCCTGCCGCAGATCATCAAGGGCTGGGGCCTGTCGAACCTGCAAACCGGGTTCGTGTCCTCCATACCGGATATCGTCGGCACGATCGGCATGGTGGTCTGGGGCTTTTACTCCGACCGTTCGACCGACCGCCGGCGCAGCGCCGCCACTGCTTTGTTGGTCTGCACTGTTGGTCTCGTCGGGCTCGGACTGTTCGGTGCTTCGGCCTGGTCGTTGATCGCGATGGCGATGGTTTCGGTTGGCCTTAACGCGTCACGCCCGTTGTTCTGGGCGCTGCCGTCGCTGTTTCTGAGCCGGACGGCGGCGGCCGGCGCCATTGCGTTGATCAACGCGCTGGGCAATCTGGGCGGGATCGCAGGGCCGACGATGCTGGGGTGGGTAAAGACGACCACCGGCAGTTTCTCGGGTGGTCTCTACTTCCTGGGGGCATGCACTTTCATCGCCGCGATCGTGGTCCTGATGTCGGTGCGAGCGCCAAGCCGGGTGGCGGCATCCCTGGCGGAATAGACGGGGTCCAGTATGCGACGGCAGGATTTTCGTAACGAGACGGACGACGACCACCTGCCGGTGATGGTGCCGCGTAGCGATAAGGTGCTGATACAGACGCCGCCGGAGCGGGTTCGACGGCTGCGGAGGCACCTTATCGTGACGTTGCGGGCAATACGCCGGATGAAGGAGACCGGGCGTTCCACGTCGCCCGCATCCCCGGAACCAGAGGGCTTCGCGGCGCGTGTTGCCGGCACCGCCTGTGGTCTGTGCAAAGGCTGGTGCTGCAAGAACGGTGAAGATGACGCCTTTCTGGATGAACCGACGCTGTTGCGTGTGCGGCGGGCAAATCCGGCGCTGAATGCACGCGCGGTGTTGCGGCTGTTTGTCGACCTTGTGCCGGCGGATGCCTACCAGGGATCCTGCATATTTCATGGCAAACAAGGCTGCACACTGAATCGATCGTTGAGATCCGATGTATGCAACAGCTATTTTTGCGGGGGCCTTCAGAACTACCTGGCGGGCGGCGATGTCGCGACACCGGCCGTCGTTATCGCTGGCGAGGGCGACAAGATGCGTCGTTCACCCATTCTGACCCCGTAGTCCGCTTCCGTCCTGTTTGACACCGATCCCGAAGGTATCCAGACACTCCCCAACACCGACCGAGGGACACAGCGCGATGAAGCTCAGCATGATCGTTCGCGGCCAGCATCCCCCCGGGGATACGGCACAACATTTGCGCGACGATTTGGACCTTGTGCGATGTGCCGAACGCCTAGGCTTCGACGGCATCGTCAAAGGTTCGCATTTCAGCGCGCACCCGTTCTCCTCCGTGCAGCAGATCCCGTTCCTGTCCTATTGCGCCGCGATCGCGCCCAGGCTTCGGATCATCTGCGGCCTGGTGCTGGTTCCGTTGCACAAGCCGCTCGACCTTGCGGAACAACTGGCGACGCTCGACGTTCTGTGCGGCGGTAAACTCGTTTTCGGCGCTGGGATCGGTTACCGCGACGTCGAATTCAAGGCGTTCGGCGTGCCGCGCGGCCGGCTGGGATCTCGGTTCGAGGAATGCCTGACGGCGATTCGGCGGCTGTGGACTGAGGATTTCGTCGACATGAAGGGTTCTGATTTCGAACTCGACCACGCCACCTGCTCTGTCAAACCGTTGCAGAAGCCGACTCCGCCGATCTGGATCGGTGCCAATGCCGACGTTGCGATCCGCCGGGCCGCCCGTATGGGCGATTGCTGGTACATCAACCCGCACAACACACTGGCGACGATCGAGCGGCAGATGGACCTGTACAAGCGTGCCCTGGACGAATATGGGCGGCCGTTCCCAATCGAAGTGCCGATGCGGCGGGAGGTCTTCGTGGCGAAGTCCCGAACCGAGGCGATCCGCCGCGCCCAGCCTTACCTGGAGGAAAAATACAAAGCCTATCGCGCCTGGGGGCAGGACAAGGTGATGCCGGCAGGCGACGATTTCGATCATGAATTCGACGCCTTGCTGGAGGATCGTTTCCTTCTGGGCTCACCCGCTGAAGTCGCGGATCAACTCAATCGGCTCAATCAGCGTCTTGGGGTGAATCACCTCGTCGCCTCGATTCACTGGCCGGGGATGCCGAACAGTCTTGCACTGGAACAGTTGCACCTTCTCGCCGAGGAAGTCGGTCCCCTGCTTCGCCCCTGACCTCACGCCGGCGGCTTGCGATCGGCGTAGCTGACCCCCATGCCGGCGCGCACATCCTGCTGGATGCCGTATTGCGGGAAAGGATAGCGCAGGCCGTTCTTCGACAGGGCCTCCATGCCGGTGATCGCCTGGGTCAGTTGCTCCGGCGGCAAGGCCATCAGCATCTCATCGTCCAGCACGCCGCCGTAGCGCCGTTCGGCGAAACAGGGAATCGACAGGCTGGGTTGGCGGGTGTTCAGCGCCCTGCCCCATGAATCCGCACAGGCGGATTCACCGACGACGCTCCAGTCGAACCGTTTGTAACCGGACCATTGCAGGCCGTTGATGAAATACATCATCGCCCCCGGCGTCGCGTAGAACAGCGCGATATCCGGCGGGTTCAGCCGGCCGGCCGCCAGCGGCGAGACAACCATCGCCTGATATTTGCCGTCCGCCACGCAGTTCATCGCCGCCTGGTGTGCGCCGGCATCGTCCGGTGTCGAGTACCACACCCCGACCATCCGCTGGCCGGATTTCCACTCATCATCCTTCGCATTCCCCAGCCCGATCACCGCTCGGCATTGCGCGCCTACCAGGTTGTCGGCGGTCACGCCCACGGTCCAGCCAAGCCTGGCGGCCTGCGCCACCACCTGATCGAAGGCGTGAACGGCTTTCGGCCGGCGGATGCGCGGGATCGCCTCCATGTCTTCGGCTCGCTCGAACAGTTTCATGCCAAACGGCGGATTGCGCAGCTTCAACAGGCGCTCGAGGTCGGCGGCCAGCTTTGTCCAGTCCTGGGTCATGGCGGTATCCTCCGGTTTGTCCGGCATCATCGGCCCTGGCGAGGGCGATGTTAAGACGGATTCCGCGGGCCGGAAACAACCCTTGTCATTCCGGATATAATATGATGATTGGACCGACAACCTTGCCAACTGGACGGGAAGGTGCCTAGCCTGTCGCGAGCGCATGACTCCACAGAATAAAAACATCTGGAGTGGAAACGATGATGATGCGATCCGGACAATACGCGGTACGACTGGCCGCGCTGCTGATGGGCTTGTTGCTGACGGTGGTGGGACCTGCGGCTGCGGACCGAACCGGGCCGGAAATGCGGACGACCGAGGGGCCTGTTCAGGGCCTGACCCGAAACGGCATGAACATATTCCTGGGCATTCCCTTCGCCGCCCCGCCCGCGGGTGCGTTGCGCTGGCAGCCGCCACAGCCTCATCCGGCGTGGACGCAAACGCTGGATGCGACGAAATTCGGTAATACCTGTCCACAGATTACCGAACTGGGTGTATTCGCTGGCCCGGTCAGCGTCAGCGAGGATTGTCTTTACCTGAACGTCTTCGCACCGGCGGCGGCGGGTGGCAAGAAACGTCCCGTCCTGCTGTGGATTCACGGTGGCGGCCTGTTCGATGGTGAAAGCAACGACTACGACGCCAGCGCCTTGGTGAAGGGTGGACCAGCCGGTCCCACTGTTGTTGTCACCGTCAATTACCGGCTGGGTCTGCTGGGTTATCTCGGGCACCCCGCACTGGACGCCGAGGGCCATGACTTCGGCAATTACGGCCTGATGGACCAGCAGGCGGCGCTACGCTGGGTCCAGCGCAACATCGCCGCGTTCGGTGGCGACCCCGGTAACGTCACCGTCGGCGGACAATCCGCAGGTTCCACCAGTACCGCTGCGCTGGTGATCTCACCGGCTAGCAAGGGCCTGTTTCATCGGGCGATCTTCGAGAGCGGCCCGCTGCTGACGGTCGCGCCGCTCGCCTTGGCGGAGAAGCGAGGCTCCGATTTCGCGGCCGCCGCCGGTTGCGGCGGCGATGCAGCCGCCGCGTGCCTGCGCGCGCTGACCGTGCAGAAAATCCTGTCGCTGCAAGGCACCGCCGCGGCGAATGGGCCATACGTGAACGGGCTGTTGGTGGATGGTAAGGTCTTGCCGATCCCTGCCGACACCGCGTGGTCCACCGGCCAGTTCAACCATATGCCGATCATGAACGGCAGTGTCGCCGATGAAGGCGCGTTCACCGCCAGCATCAACGAGTTGTTCTTCGGCCCGCTATCCGCCGATCAATATGTCAGCCTCATCAAATCGACCTATGGCGGCCCGGCGGGACCCGGGGCGGGGCCACCCGACTATGCCGCCGGAACGCCTGATGCAGTGCTGGCCCAATACCCGCTCAGCGCTTACCCCAATCCCAGTTCGGCGTGGGTCGCGGTGGGCACCGATGCGAATGTGTGCCGGCATCCGTTCCTCAACCGCCACGTCTCGGCGTATGTTCCGCTTTACGCTTATGAGTTCGCCGACAAGACCGCGCCGTGGTATTTTCCGCCTTTGAGTTTCGCGCATGGCGCAGCGCACACCATCGACATTCCGTTCCTGTTTGCCGACTGGCACGGCGGTCCGTTGGGGATTCCGCACAAACTCAACGCGACAGAACGCACCTTGTCGGCCCAATTGGTGGCGGCTTGGACGAACTTCATGTACGCGGGCAACCCGAACCTGAAGGGCGACCAACCATGGCCGCGCTTCACCGCCAATTCGGAGGTCTACTTCTCCGAGAACGTGCCGAAATCATCCACGATCACGGGTGCGCAATTCGCTGCCGCGCATAAGTGTGCGTTCTGGGATACCGTCCTGATTTATTGAACCTGGAGGAGTTGTTCGTCCAACGCAATGAGTGGTAGCGACCGACCGCGCTGTGTTGACCGCGTTGGCAGGGCATGGAAGCTTGCAGGCGATGATCCAATCGCAGGCGAGGAATATCGCCGTTGCCCGGGAGAGAAGCGATGGCGAAACCTGCCGCGGGAGCGTTCCCGGGTAGCGGCACCGTATCAGCCGAAACGCTGGGCAAGGTGCTTTGGCGTATCCTGCCGTTTCTCTTTCTTTGCTATGTGGTCAACTATCTTGACCGGGTGAATGTTGGCCTGGCGGCGCTCGCCATGAACAAGGATTTGAACCTGAGTCCGTCTCAGTTTGGCTGGGGCGCCGGCTTGTTCTTCATCGGCTATTTCCTGTTTCAGATCCCAAGCAACCTTATGCTTCAGGCCGTTGGAGCTCGGCGCTGGATAGCCGTCATCATGGTGACCTGGGGGGTGATTTCAACCGCAACGGCCTTTGTCAGCGGGCCGATCACGTTTGGTCTTGCTCGATTTCTGCTGGGCATAGCGGAAGGCGGCTTCGTGCCGGGTGTTTTCCTGTACCTGACCCAATGGTTCCCGGGCGATTGGCGCGCGAAGGCCACCGCCACCTTTCTGGTCGGAATCCCTGTGGCCAGCATTATCGGCTCACCGATATCCGGGGGTCTTCTGTCAATGCACGAGATCGGCGGCCTTAGAAGTTGGCAGTTGCTTCTGATTTTGGAGGGCGTACCTGCCATTCTTCTAAGTCTTGCCTGCCTGTTCGTCCTGGTCGATCGCCCGGAGCAAGCGCCCTGGCTTGACCCCGAGGAAAAACAGCAACTCATACATCGGCTCGACACGGAACGTCGGCAGATCGAACAGATTCATCGCTTCACGCTGGCGGAGACGCTGGCGAATGGGCGGGTCATCACACTGGCGGGGATCAATTTCTGTTCCATCATCGGCGGCTTTGGGGTGCAACTCTGGTTGCCGCAAATCATCAAGGGCTTTGGCCTGAACAACGCACAGGTCGGTTGGATCAATGCGATCCCGTATGTGTTCGGCGCGGTTGCGATGATCCTGTGGGCGCGCAGTTCCGACCGGGCCACCGACCGCACATGGCACGTTGCGTCAACGACGCTGTTGGCGGCGGTGGGCCTGGCGATCGCGTCTTGTGTCGGTTCGCCAACATTGTCGCTGGTGGCATTGACCCTGACGATTGTTGGTACACTTTCGTTCCAAGCGACGTTCTGGGCCGTCCCCGCGACATTCTTGACCGGCCGAGCGGCGGCGGCTGGCATCGCGTTTATTGTGGCGGTCGGCAATCTTGGCGGGTTCGCGGGCCCTTATCTGATCGGCCGCGTCAAGGAAGCCACCAACAGCTACACGATCGCGCTGCTCGTGCTCGCCGGCTTCCTTGCCTGCAGCACGATCATGATGCTGATGCTCGGCAACCCCGCCAGAAGAGGCAGCACCGCCATTCGATTTGAAGAAGAAAAGGGAAGATCATGACGAAAGACAACAGCCGGTGGGAGTCGACGGCGCCGATCCGTTATCCAGACCCGAACATCGTTGTGCTGGACCCAAGATTCGAACGGCTGGTGCTGGGTCATGCCGCGATCGAACGGATCGTGACGGGATGCCGGTTCACGGAAGGCCCTGCCTGGTTCGGCGACCTGCGTCAACTGGTGTTCAGCGACATTCCCAATGACTGCCTGATGCGCTGGGATGAGGAAACCGGCCAGGCTGGCCTGCTCCGCAAGCCCGCTGGGCACCCCGATGGCAACACGCGCGATCGGTTCGGCCGCCTGATCAGTGCCGAACTCGGGACAAGGCGGCTGACACGCACCGAATACGACGGCAGCGTCACCGTGCTGGCCGATCATTTCGAAGGCACAAGACTGACCGGCGCCAACGACGTGATCGTCAAATCCGACAATTCCATCTGGTTCAGCGACAACGGCGCCGGAATTCGCGGCAATTACATGGGCGACAAGGCGTCGCAGGACCTGCCGTTCCGGGTGTATCGGATCGATGGCACGACCGGTGAGATGACCATTGCTGTGGGTGACATGGAGCGGCCGAACGGACTGTGTTTCTCGCCGGATGAGTCCAAGCTGTATGTCGTCGATACGCCTTCGGGCCGGAAGACGACGCATGTCTACGACATGGCCGAAGATGGCCGGACGGCGCGCAACGGACGCGTGTTTTTCGACGGAACGCCGGGTTATGCCGACGGTATCCGTTGCGACACCGAGGGGAATGTCTGGTGTGGCTTCTCCGGCGGCGCTGATCAGGACGGGGTCGCGGTGTTCGCACCGGATGGGACCCTGATCGGTCGCATCCTGCTGCCGGAACGTTGCGCCAACCTGTGCTTTGGCGGCCGCAAGCGCAACCGACTGTTCATGACCGCCAGCCAGTCGGTCTATGCGCTTTACGTCGAAGCCCAAGGCGCGCCGGGCGGGTAAACACGGGAGGAGACGACATTGGCACGGGGTCGGCTGACGCTCTATCTGCTCCTGTTCTTTCTGATCACGATCAATTACGCGGATCGCATCGCGCTTTCGATCGGTGCGGCGCCTATCGCGGCGGAATTCCATATCTCGCCTGTCGGCATGGGTTTCCTGTTCTCCTGCTTCCTGTGGAGCTACGTGTTGTGCCTGATCCCGTGGGGCATGATCACGGATCGCATCGGGATTCGCGCCGTCGGTGGCATCGGTATCGCGCTGTGGTCGGCCGCCACTGTGCTGACCGGCTTCGCGCCCGGTCTGGCGTGGCTGTTCGGGGCGCGTCTGGCCATGGGTGCCGGCGAGGCCAGTGCGTTTCCCGCGGCAGGCCGAGCGGTTCGCGAATGGGTGCCAGCCAGCGAGTATGGTTTGGCAAGCATGCTGGTCATCAGCGGCGGCTATGCCGGGCCGGCGATCGGATCGGTGCTGTTCGGCTGGTTCGCCACATCCCTGGGATGGCGCGGCGGATTTGTTGCCCTGGGTTGCATCGGCTTCCTGTGGTTGCTGGCGTCGCTGATGTGGTTCCGAAAGCCGTCGTCGTCCGCGAGCAACCCGGCGCCCGCACCGGTCGACCACCGGCCCAGCGGCCTTAGGGCGCTTCTGGCAAGCAGCACCATGTGGGGCCTGCTTCTGACACAGGGCGCCTGCGTCTATTCGCACTACCTGTTCCTGACCTGGCTGCCGAGTTACCTGCAACTCACGCGCCACCTGACGATCCTCAAGACAGGGTTGTTTTCGGCGATACCGTTTGCCGTCACCGTGATCTGCAGCTTGGCCATAGCGGCGCTCAGCGATCGTCTGTTGCGCGGCCGAGACGGCCGGACCGGCCAACGGCGCTTGATGGTGGCCGGGATGATGCTGGTGTCCACCGTCGTGCTGCTGACACCGCTGGTCACCAACATTTGGCTTATTCTCGTCCTGGTCACGGTTTCACTGACCGGAACCTCGGCGGCAACCGGATTGAACGCCGCGCTGCTGACCGATCTGCTGCCGTCGTCGTCGAATGCGGGAACGGCGAACAGCGTGTTGGTGGTGGGCGGCAATGCCTTCGGCATGCTGGCCCCGATCGTGACGGGCTATGTCATCGCCAGCACGGGACACTATGACGCCGCCTGGGTGATTTCCGGTGCGTTGCTGATAGCGGGTATGATCATCAGCATGACCATGACCCGGCGGCCGATCAGGGCAGGTGCGGATGTGATTGACCGGGCACCATCAGCGGCATCGGCATAAGGAGTGATATGTAATGGCTGAAACCGTTGTTCTGTATGCCAGCGTGGGGCCGGAACTGACTCGATACGCCGTCGATGTCGATCGCGCCGAACTGCTGCGGCAGGAGTCGGTCACCGTCGCGGAAAACGTGCAATACGCCTGGCCGCATGTTTCGGGACGTTATCTATATGTCGCGTCGAGCAACAGCGCATCCGGGATGGGGCCGGTCGGCAACAGCCATCATGTCACCGCGTATTCAGTGCATCCGGAGTCTGGCGTGCTGGCGCCACATGGCGCGCCGATACCGCTGCCGACACGGCCGATCCATATGGCCACCGATATCGCGTCCACGCACATTTTGGCGGCCTTCAGCAATCCCGGTGCCTTCCGCGTCTACCGCATCAACGCCGATGCCACGCCGGGCGATGAAATCCAGCAGGCCGAACCGGTCGATCCCGGCATTTACCCGCATCAGGTGCGCGCGACCCTTGACGATAAGCACGTCATTCTGGTCACTCGCGGCCACAGTGCCGCGAAAGGCAAGCCGGAAGAACCGGGTGCGCTGAAGGTCTTCCGGTATGCCGATGGCCTGCTGAGCGATGAGGTCTCGATCGCCCCCAACGGCGGCTATGGCTTCGGACCCCGTCATCTGGATTTTCATCCGTCCCAGCCTTGGGTTTATGTGTCGCTGGAGCGGCAGAACGCGTTGGCGATGTTTGGTATTCAAAACGGCTTGTTGTCCACGGCCCCGCTTTTCACCAAGCCCACATTGGCAGCGCCCGGCGTGGGCGGGGTGCGGCAACTGGCGGGCACCGTCCATGTCCATCCCAACGGCCGGTTCGTGTATGCGGTCAACCGAGCGTCGGATACGACGGAATTCGAGGGGGCAAAGGTGTTCGCCGGTGGTGAAAACACCTTGGTGGTTTACGCGATCGACCCGGCGACCGGGGAGCCGACCGCGATCCAGCATATCGACACGGGCGGCATCCATTGCCGGACTTTTCATATCGATCCGTCGGGCCGTCTGCTGGTCGCCGCACATATCATGGCCATGTCGGTCCGCGAGGGCAGCGGGATACGCAGAATACCCGCCGGCCTGTCCGTTTTTCGCATAACCGAGGACGGACGGCTGCATTTCCAGCGGGCATACGAAGTCGAAGTTGGCGACAAAACCATGTTCTGGATGGGCATGGTGACCCTGTAGAGCCTTGCATGACCACGATCGACCCACGACATTCGGTTCACGCCTGAAGGAACGGTGCCGCCGATGCCTGACATCACCACCCACTCCGACACCAAGACCGACATAAAAGTCGAGCGTCCCCGTCTCCACAAAGTAATTTTGGTCAATGACGACTTCACGCCCCGGGAATTCGTCGTGATGGTTCTGAAGGCGGAATTTCGTATGGGGGAAGACCAGGCCCACCGTGTGATGGTAACGGCCCATCGGCGCGGCGCGTGCGTGGTCGCTGTCTACACAAAGGATGTGGCGGAAGCCAAGGCGACGAACGCGACGGACGCCGGTCGGCGCAAGGGTTATCCGTTGCTGTTTACCACCGAACCCGAGGAATAGTCCGATTGGCAGCCGCCGCGGTTTTACCCGCGGCCGGATTTGCGGCACGCTACGTGTCGTGCCCAACACGGGCGGAAGGAAATCAAGACATGTCACCAATGACCGGAGGACGGCCATGAAAGTCAGCACCATGATCCGTCCCGATCCCACTGTTCAACCGCATGACCGGCTACTCGCTCGCATGGCCGATTATGCCCGGCGCATCGAAGCCGGCGGTTTCCCCGGCATATGGGTCGGCGACTCGCTGGGCCGAGGTCGGGCCACCCTGGATCCGTTGATTGAGCTATCGGTCGTTGCCGCCGTCACCGAACGGGTGGAACTCGGCATTTCCGTGCTGCAACTCCCGTTGCGCAACCCAATCGAGCTCGCCCACCGGGTCCAATCCGTCCAGGCCCTATCCGGTGGCCGCCTGCGGCTGGGCGTGGGCAGCGGCTCGACGCGCGCGGACTTCGAGCTTCTGGGCTACGACTATGACCATCGCTTCGGCATCATGAAGCGTTCACTGGAAACCATGCGGCACGCGTGGCGCGGTGAAGCGGTCAACTCAGGCGGCACCCTGTCGGTGTGGCCGGGCTGCGAGGGCGGACCACCGATCCTGATGGGCGCCTGGCGCAGTCCGCGCTGGATCACCTTCGCCGCGCAGGAATGCCAGGGGTGGACGCCCTCGGGCCGCTACAGCAGTTGGGACGACCTTGAGTTGGGTATGAAGATCTACCGCGAGGCCGGCGGCACCAACGCCGTGCTTGCCAACGTCGCTGTCGACCTGGGCGACCGGCCCGAATCCGCCAGCCTGAAGGAGGTAACAACCTCCCTGGCCTGTCCGCCGGACGAGGCCCGCCGGCGGTTGAAGCGTATCGAGCAGATTGGTTTCGATGAGGTGCTTCTGGTGTCGCATTCCAGTGTGCTGGAGGACATCGAGCGGGTGCGCGATTTCCTCTAGAGCGCGCTGACTGTGAACGGTCAGTGCGCTCTAACTCTTTGTTTGATCGCGTGATTCACGCCCTGTTGGCGTTCCGCCCAGGGCGACCACGCGCTAGTGCCCCGAATCTGAAGTTCGCCACAGCGGGCGAACTTCAGATTCGGGACACTAGCTCTTTGTTTTCAGTGGCCTGCCGATCCCAGAAATCCGTCGCAAAATGCGACGAACTTCTGGGGCAGGACACTAGCTGCTGGATCCGAGTAACGCGGCCGCTTGTTGGCGGATTTCCTCTGGCCAACGGGCGGGACGGCGCGCGTCGAGATCGAGATTCACGCCGAACTGGCTGAGCCGCGCGACTTCGGTGTCCGTTCGCGGGTCGGCCATGCGATGGATCATGCGCAACGAGGAGCCGCCGAAGTGACCAATGCCGGTCTGGACCAGGTACGGCACATCCAGTCGCAAGACGCCAGAGATCTGCAAAATCAGTTCGAAGGTTGAAAAGCCCCGCCGCTGCTGCTGCATGAAGGTGCTGTCCATGCCGATGGCGGCGCCGAACTGACCAGACGCGTTGGAAAAGCGATGCACGATCGCACCGAGGGCGAAATGGCCAGACGCGTCGACGTCGCCGGCCTTGACCCGTCCGCGTGCGGTGGGGATGAAACCGTCTGTCGTGGCGGGATCGGACCGGGGTTCGGCAGCCGGACCGTTCCAGCCCGCGATGCGGGATTCGACGGTGCTGCGTTGTTGCGATGTCAGTGGGGCCGCGGACAGGTCCCAGTGTTCATCGAACCAGGTCACGACCTCACCGTTGGTCGAATCGATAAAACGATGGCCGAGGCGCAAGCCGTCCTCGAGGCCGAGCGCGGCGCTTTCGACATGGAAGCTGGCGCCGGCACGGAGTTCGCGGGCGAAGCGGGCGCTGATCCGGCGGGGAACATCACCTCGGTGCGAGAGATGGTTGATGCCGAGTGCGTCGGCGAGATTGGCTTCCGCCTCTTCCAGCCGGTCAAAGTAATAGGCGACCGTGAAATGTTCGGTGACGTCGCACTGCCAGGGCGGTACCGCACCGCGATAGGTCTCAATCCAATTGGTCATCGTTCCACCTTAACACGTCTTTGCAGCACGGCCCGCGGCGCCAAGGATCGATGAAGAGTCCGTGACACTTCCCCTGTCGTTGCGCGTGTTCCGCAGGGCTACCGCATCGCGTCGTTTTCGTCCATTCGGTGTCGCTGGATTGACCCTGTCGCCGCTGTCCGACAGGCTTACGGCGTTCCAGGCATAGACACCCGAGGAACCGGGAGACACGATATGACCGACAAACCCGCGTTGCCTCGCGCCGAACCGGAAGCGGTTGGCATGTCGTCCGTTCGGCTAGCCAGGATCGTTACTGCACTCAACAGAGAAATCGAAGCCGGCCAATTGCCTGGCGCGGTTATCGCGATCGCTCGGCGGGGGCATCTGGTTTTCCATGAGGCGGTTGGTTCCCTGGGTCCGGATCGAAACACCCCGATGCCGCTTGATGCCTTGTTCGCCATGGCTTCCATGACCAAGCCGGTCACCGGCGTGGCCGGGCTGATGCTGTGGGAGGAAGGACGCCTAGGGCTGGCCGATCCGATCGAGCGGTTCCTGCCGCAACTCGGCGACCGGCGCGTCGCGATGCTGACGGAAGGCGTCCTTGCCGGACGCGGGCCGATCGAAACGGTGCCGGTCGAGCGATCAATCACGATACAGGACCTGATGCGTCATACCTCCGGCCTGACCTATGGGGGACGCGGCACGACGGCGGTGCATGCGCTGTACCCGGCATCTTCCAACGTCGCGGGCGCCAGTTTGGATGCGGCTTCGTTTCTCGATGGGCTGGCGGCGGCGCCGTTGCTGTATCAACCGGGGACCGTGTGGGATTATGGGCTTTCCATCGACGTCATCGGCCTGGTCGTGGAGGCGATTTCCGGCCAGACCCTGGGTGCGTTCCTGGAACAGCGGTTATTCCAACCGCTTGGTATGGTGGACACCAGCTTTCAGGTGCCGCGGGACAAAGTGGCGCGCCTCGCCCGTCCGCTGCCGCGCGATCCCGATACCGGCGCGGCGCAGGTGGTGCCGGATCGCACCCAGGCATTGCGGTTCGAATGCGGCGGCGGGGGGTTGGTGTCGAGCGCGCTGGATTACCTGCGTTTCGCGCAGATGCTGTTGGGTGGCGGCGTGTTGGGCGAAACGCGCATCCTGGGCCGCAAAACCGTTGAAGCGATGCGTACCAACCGTGTGACCCCTGACATCGAGAACCGGATCGCCGAACTTGATCCCAATGCGGAAGGGTATGGTTTTGGTTTGACGGTCGCGGTTCGGGAGAAGGTCAGCACCCTGATGGGCAGCCCGGGGGAATTTTACTGGAACGGCGCCTATGGGACGCTGTGGTGGGCCGATCCGGCGGAGGATCTTGCGGTGGTGTTCATGGCTCAGGTGCCCGGCGAGCAGAAGCGGCGGTTTCGGGTGCTGATCAATGCGCTGGTCTATCAGGCGCTGGCGGAATGACTAGGTTGGAGGAATCGTTATGAAAATCACTGACATCATCGCCCATCCGCTGTCCGCCACGCTGCCGCAAGGCCGATGGACGGCGCACGAGAATATGGATCGTTCGTTGATCGTTCTTGTGGAGGTCCGCACCGATCAAGGCATCGCCGGGTTCGGCGAGATCGCCGGCAGCCCGCAGACCGTCATCTGCGATCTGGTGAAGATGTTCGCCGATGTGGTGCGGGGAATGGACCCGCTTGGCCACACGGAAATCTGGACGAAGTTGTTTTCGCTGACGTCACCACGTCCCGGTGGGCTTGGCGGTTGGGACGGCATGCCGGCGCCCCTGCCCCGCAACCAGCGGCCGCAGGTCATGGCGGCGATCGGCGGGATCGACATCGCCTTGTGGGATATCAAGGGCAAGGCAGCCGGGTTGCCGGTGTTTCGTGTCCTCGGCGGCACGCGGACTGAAGTATTTACCTATGCGACCGGCGGATACTATCTGGAAGGCGAACCGCTTGACGCCGCGGCGAAGGAACTTTCGGGTTTTGTTTCTGCCGGGTATCGTGCGGTCAAGCTGAAATGCGGGGCCCTGTCACTGCCGGATGAGGTCACGCGGATCAGGGCGGTGCGGGAGGCGATCGGTCCCGATGTGCTGTTCATGCTGGACATGAATGCCCCGTATGACGTGGCGGGCTGTATCAAGTTCGCGGCGGCGGTCGCACCTTACGATATATTCTGGCTGGAGGAGCCGTTGCACTGGTATCTGCAGCCGGCCGATTTCCAGCGCCTGGCCGCGGCGTCGCCCATTCCGCTGGCGCATGGTGAGCGGGAGTGGCACCGATACACTGTTCGCGATTTTATTGACTCCGGCGCGATCCGTTACGTTCAATTCGATTCCACCCGGCATGCCGGGTTCACCGAGTCGTTGCGTATCGCGTATTATGCGGAACAGAAAGGCGTGTTGATCGCACCGCACTCGGTGGGTTATTTGCACGGGCATCTGGTGTCGGCGTTCGGCGATGCCGCGTTTGCCGCGGAATCGCACGGAGACAATTCGCGGCATCCGATCCATCACGCGATTTACCAGGGCGGGGCCGAGGTGCGCGACGGCTTGCTGTGCTTATCGGAAGCGCCGGGGTTCGGTGTGGAAATCGATTGGAAGGGCGTCGAGAAATTCCGTGCGTGATGGAGGGCTTCCGAACCCTCCATCACGCACAGCGGGTTATTCGGCGGCCAGGTTGGGGGTGAATTCGAGTGGCAAGCCCTTGTGGCCGGTCAGACGCTCGCCTTCCGCGTACATCTCGAAGGCGCGCTTCTTCAATGCCGGCAGGACCGAGGCGATTTTGTCCAGGTCCAGGTCGGCGGCGATCCCCGGGTAACCGGCGCGCTCGATCATTGGCCCGAGCTTGCGGTTTTCGATCTGCTCGAAAGTCCAGTCCAGCGGATCGTCGATGATGGTCAGGTCCCAGTTGGTCCGATGGTTCTTGTTGCGCGGACCGTAATGGTAATGCGCGCCCTGCCAGAAGCAGTCGAACGCCAGAACCTCCGTCTCCTCGACATAGGCCTTGCCTTTCGATCCGCCCACGTCGGCAAGGACGTGAAGTGCCAGGCCGCCGTCACCGTTCCGCTGGCGCCGCATCTCCAGGCCGAACCGGATGTTGCCGGCTTCATAGATGTCCGTGCCGCGGTTGTGCTTGACCGTGTTGCGCTTGCTGATGAACGTTTCCCGGGCGCAGGCCTCGATGTCGGGCAGAATGCGCTGCACCGCGGCGAGGTTGGTTGCCTGCGCGATCTCTTTGTATCCCGCCCGTTCCAGCATCTTGGGAAGCTTCTGGCTCAGCACCCGGACGGTCCAACCGATGGGATTGCCATCGGTGATCGGGTCCATCCGGCAATGCACGCCCATGCCGCCGCCAACACGGCCGGGCGTCATCAGCTCGGGATTTTCCGGGCCGTAGACATAGCTTCTCTCGATGTCGAAGCAGTTGAAGCGTAGCAGTGGCGTTTGCTTGCCGTCCACATCGGCGGCCACGTCGATGGAGACACCCTGGTCGGTGTGATCCTCGACGTTGGCATCCCACAATTGGTGCCGGACGATGATGGTTAGCGGATCGGCGTTAAAGCTGGTTCCTTGTGACTGTGGCATGGTCGGACGCTCCTGTTGGAGGGGTTTGTGTGATCCTAGAAAGACGGCGGCGCGACCGCAAGTGCGGCCCGCGCGGTGTCAGGCGATCTGCGTCTGTCCAGTTTCCGAGGCTCGCGTGATCATGTCCAGCATGCGATGCCTGGTGACCGCCGCATCGAACCCCGGGACGAACGGCTTACCCTCCCGAATGGCTGTCCCCAATGCGGCGTAGAGTTGCGCGACGTTGTAGGGTGATTCGCGTGGCGTCGCGTCCGGCACCCAGCGATATTGGGCGGGAATTGGCAGCTCGGCCAGCGGCGTGCCGGCGCCACGTGCGCCGCGCACCGACAATTCCTGCCGTTGCGTCGATGCGCGCATTGTCGCTTCCAGCACAAGGTCGCCGGTTTCGCCATGGATTTCGAACAGGAACTCCAGCCCGCGGGCCATGCCGCCGCGTACCTGGAACGATACTGCCGCGCCATCGCCGACAATGCCGCTGACCACAAGCTGATCCGGCGACGTCTTCGTAATGAGTTCGCCGGAACCCGCCAAGGCGATCTTATCGCGCTGGCTGACCACGAACGCCGCGAGTTGCCGGAATTCTCCCAGGCAGTAGCACAGCGCATCCAGATTGTGCCCGCCGGTGATCGTCATCAGATTGGCGCCGTTATTCCGATCCGCCTGATATGATTCACCGAGTGTGGCGCCCCAGTTCGCCGCGTTGACGAACATCGTGCCGGACAGGACGCGCCCGATGTAGCCGTCGGCGATCAGGTCCCTGACGTAGCTGATTGACGGCGACACCCGGCCTTGCAAACCGATCGCGTGGCGGACGCCGGCTTTGTCCGCCGCCGCGTGCATGCGAACCGCTTCATCGGTGTTCCGGCCCAGGGGCCACTCACAGTAAACGTGTTTGCCGGCCTCGATCGCCGCCATGACCGGTGCGTAATGGTCGGGTGCCTTCACGCAGACGGTCACCAGATCGACGTCCGGATGTGCCGCCAATTGCGCGGCGTCGGCGAAGGCAAGCCGAGCACCGTAATGTTTTGCAGCCGCATCGGCTGATTCCTGGCGAGTGGTGGCGACGGCCACGATTTCGAAATCCGGCAATGCTTTCAGGGCCGGAACGTGCGCGATAGAGGCAAAGCCCCGTCCGGCATTCACACCGACAATGCCGACGCGGATCTTGCTTTTACTGGTCATGTCAAAAATGTCCTTATCATTTGCCAAACATAATGTGCCAGCGTGCCCAAATCCGCAAGCCGCCTCGGCGAGTTGACAGTCACGGTGCGCGGTGCAAACCATGCCTCGCGAGCGAAAGACGGCGTGTTCGATACAGGGAGCTACGTCAATGCTGAAAACGACCAGTAATCTGGTGCTGCCGACCGCGATCACCGGGTCATATCCGCGTCCGCTGTGGTTCGACATGAGCCTGAACGGCAGATCGTTCAAATCAGCCCTGGGCGAATCTTTGTTTCGAGAGCAGTACCTGGACGCCGTCGCCGCGGTCATCAACGCGCAGGAAGCCGCCGGGCTGGACATCGTGACCGACGGCGACAGCCGCTTCGACCTGGCTGTCGGCGGCAAGTCCTGGTTTTTCTACCCGATCGAGCGCCTGGGTGGGATAAGCGGGCATCGCGATACGTCGCGAGGCTGGATGGGCCGGCATGACCTGCGCCCGGGTAAAATCCTGTGGGAGGTGCAGGAGGCGTATCAGCCCAGCATCGTGTCGGGGAAACTGACCCGCGGTCCCTGGGAATACACGGCGCTGTGGCAGGTCGCCCAGCGCCTGACGGATCGTCCGGTGAAGTTTGGCGCCATCTGTGCGCCGGCGCTCGCCAGCATGCTCTGGAATGAGTTTTACGTCGACGACAAGGCGATGATTCTCGATCTGTGCGATATCATGAACGCGGAACTGCGTGAACTGGCCGCCGCGGGCTGCCCGCTGATCCAGGTCGAGGAACCGCCGCATCACGGCCGTTCGCTGCGTCCCGATTGCACCGACGCCGACCTGGAATTCCTGACCGAGGCCTTCAACCGGCAGCTTGCCGGTGTCGACGCGGAAATCTGGGCGCATACCTGCTGGGGCAATCCGAACCAGCAGCGCGTCTACTGGGAAGTGCCAAGCTATGAACGGGCGATGCCGCATTTGTTGCAGCTCAATGCCGATGTGATCACCTTCGAATGCGCCAGCAGCGACGGCAAGGACCTGCATCTGTTCGGCAAATACGGGACCGACAAGAAGATCGGCATCGGCGTTGTCAACCACTGCAACACTGTTGTGGAACCGCCGGAATACGTGGCCGGCCTGATCCGCCGAGCGCTTGAGTTCATTCCGCCGGAGCGGTTGGTGATCACCACGGATTGCGGTTTCGGGCGTGAGGGGCTTAGTCGCCGCATCGCCTATTACAAATGCGTCTCGCTGGTGGAGGGCACCAACATTGTGCGTCGCGAACTCGGCCTGCCGGAAGCACGCGTGCGGGCATCCGATCCCGCGCTTTACTTCGGCAAACGATGATCGCGGCCATGAGGCCTGGTCCGTCGGCAAGACACCCCCGACGCAACCACCTTCCGGCGGCAACGGCATGATGGCGCAAGCCTGACCCGATGAAGCGGCCAGTACTCACACGGCCTTGGCGGCGGTTCTACACTGTTAGTATTCGTCGTTTACTGTAGATGAACAGTCCGAATCCAACTAAAACGGTCACCTCGCATAGTTCGCGTTGCGCCCTCGTGCCGGTTCAAGTGACGCTGTGATCAGTGGAGCACACCGAAATACCATCGCCGCCCGGCTTTCGACATTCAGCTTGGCGAATATCCGGCGCAGATATGTTGCCACCGTCCATTCGCTGATCCGCAGCCGATAGGCAATATTCTTGTTCGCATGCCCCTGCGCCACCAGGATGGCGATTTCAAGCTCCCGGCTCGTCAGGCGGGCCACCACATCGTCTACGACCTCGTCCTTGTGCTGCTCCTCGATAACGATCAATCCCAATCCACCCAGTTCAAATCGGCAGATTTGCGTATGCTCCGCATCGGCGTGCAAGTCCGATGCCAGCGTTACGATGAACTGGCGGTCGCCCAGTTCAATCCGCCCAACCTGACGAATATGGGATTTGTCACGGCCATTTCGGGCAGACATAAAGCCGTTGGCAGTGGACTGCTCGGCCATTTGTATGCAACTCCACCTATTTACGGCGACAACAGAGAACAGAAGAAAAATGTCCGCTGAAACAGGTTGTATCAACCGAAAACATTTTCTTGGCGTCGAACCCGTTGTGTAACTAGTAAGATCAAATGTCCTCGCCAATCAAGTAAAGGCCATCTTTTCACGAAAAGTTGAAACCTGTTGACGGACAGGCGGTTTGGCTGACACAGTACGTCCGGCAAGCGGTTGCCGTGCGCGTGGTGGAAGGACCGCGCGGCGTTGATAAATATAGGCAATATTGGCGTCGCTATCGCGGACGGGTCGCAGGCATGACGCCGGGCCGGTCAGCAGCGGTGTCACGCCAGGTCCGTGGGCGGCCGTCGTACTGTCGCTGTGGATCACAACACCAATCGTTATGTGGCCCCCGCGCCAGGCGGCACCGAAGCGCGCGTCGCTGTCCAGCACCGCGACCAGGTCACCAAACCGTAGCGTATCCAAACGATGGCGCCTGCGCGTTGGCGGATCAAATAGCTGAATGTCAAAATCGCCGCGCCAGACATTGTTTTTGCCAAGCCCGGATCCGATGATCGCGGCCGGAACCATGTGGGTTACGCGCACCTCCAGCACGCCATCGTGCGCGCGCGGCTTCCAACGCCGTAACAGGCCTGGTGCACAATTGGTGACGGTAATTTGCTGAAAGTCAGGTAATTGCAGTCCCATGCCACAAGAATAGATTTGAATTTTGTCACCAATATTAAGCCGATACAGTGTCTTTTTATCGAAATCGACCAGCACATGGTCCGCACCGCCATGCTTGCCGGTCACCATGCCAACCGCGCCCGTCGCCGGACCGCTGACCACCCGCGCCGGATTACCAACACAGGCGCTGGTCAACAAAGCCATATTCGGACCATTTGCGGCGCCAATGATTTCGCGGCCGTTATTGTGCAGCGACACACCCGGCTCCACATGGTCGGCCGCGAGACCGACGCAGGGATCGCCAATCCGGCAATTCAGCGAGATTCCGCCGGTGCCGGGCAGTACCCGGGGCACGCCATCCTGGCCGATCCTGTAAGGGTTCGCGCGGCCGACCGGATGGGCGATCTGTCCCATCACCGCCTGGATGACCAACTCACCCGCGTTCAGCCGCAGCGGTTCAATGCGACCATTTGCCACGGTAATCCTCCCCCGCCAGATCGTACCAGAATGCGAGGGCGTCTTCCCACGCCCCTTTGACCGGCCTGGGCTCCAGTTCAGCCAGGAAACCGCCATCTTCCCCGCCATTGGCGAAGTCGTGCCCGAGCGGCAGCCTGCTGTGTCCGGGGGCAACGATATGCACGACGACGAGACGCAGGCCGCCCCACAGGAATCCGGCCAGCCCGGCCTCGACCAGCATCTGCATCAGCAGGCCGCGCTCGATCGAGACCAGGTCGTCGACCAGTTCCAAACGCCGGCACGGCAGGTGCCACGCTTTCAGATGGTGGCACAGTGGAGGATCACCCTGGCCGCCGCGGCAGAGCAGAACCGACCCCGGCAGCAACGCCGTCAGCGCGGCCGCATCGCGCGTGGCCGCGACCATCGGCCCACTGGCCTCCACCGCTCGGGACAGACGCCCGTCCAGCGCTTCCGCCATGGCTTCCCACTGCGGCACCAGCGATTCATCCATGCCGGGCGGCAAACAGCTTTCCCGCACTGCGTCGCGCACCCAGCACAGCCGCCCGCTGCCTGGCCCGGCTGTATCGCGCAATCCTTGCCAGATGCGCAGGGCCTGACGCACTTCATCCGCATCGGGACTGCCGCCCTTGGACCACATCAATGCGGACGGCTCGCGGTCGTAGAGCAGCCAACTGTCCAGGATGTTCAGGAACTCGGGTCCCAACCAGATCTCGGCGTGGCCAGCCAGCCCGCGTATGAAGGCCGCCCCATCATGCGACAGGCAAAGATGGGGGTCGACGACGCAGCGCCAGCGCCGGCGGCTGATGTGCACCGATAAGTCGGGCTCCAGGCTCCGGACCATGCGCGCCGCTCCCTCAAGGGTGTGACCATTCCGGGCTGGACCCGGTTACAGATCGGCGAACGCAGGCTGAAGTTCCCGCCGCATTTTGGTCCCGAACACATCGTGCTGCACTTGGGGTGGCGCGCCGACGAAACCGCGGCCCTCGGGGGTCATGCGGTAGGCCGCCAGCCACGCCTCGGCATGCTGGCCGATCTGCCCCATCTCCGTCTGGAACAGTGATGGGTCGATCCCGGTCTTGAAATCATGGTCGGCGACGAACAGCAGGATGCGCCGCCCACTCTCGGCCATCTTGGCGCGCTGCGAGATGTCAGCCATGCCGCCCAGGTAACGTTGCGACACCGCCTCGACCACGTTCCACCGCGTATTCGCATCGAACGCCTTCTTGATATCGGGGGCATCGAGCAGCGTCAGCACCTGCTTCAGATAATGCCCGGTTTCCATCGACAGTGCATAGATGCTGCCGTAAGTCGCACGGTTCAGCGCATAGCGCAGATCGATGCCAAGCCGTTGCACCGTCGCGACGCTGCCGAATGCTCGGTTTCCAATCTGCTGGCCGCCGCGGATGACGTCGCCGATCCGCAGATCGCGGAGGTATTGTGCGACCGCGCCCATGAACCCGACGAGCTGGCGATGGAAATTCCGGTTGACCACGCCTTGCGTGCTTCCGTTGCCGCCATAGTTGAACGCCCGGCGATACGCTGCTTCCCGATGCCGTAGCGAATATCGTTGCGGCTGCCATTTTTCCAACAGGTACAGCCCCTTGGCGCCAGGTCCGCGGGTCAACTTGATGCTGCCGGAATGGAACAGGCGCAGCAGCACGTTCACCACCTGGAATACTTTCGAGCGTTCATACTGATAGATAAAGTACAGTTCCGCCGATGCGTGCAACTGACTGGAGACGTAACTATAGTCGAAGTCCGGCTTCAGATACGGGTACGCGATTTCCTCGAAGCCCACCGGGCCTTTCGGACCGACACCGATCATGTCGAGGAACCCGTCGCCGCCGCCCGGGGCCTCGGCGCCTTTTTCCGACAAGTCGGCAAAGCGCTCCTCGAACTGCTGCGCGTACGCCTGACGGTCTTCGGGCGGGACATTGGCGAGCTGGTCGCGGATAAAGCGGTCCCAGAGTCGCTGGATCGTTTCCGTTTGCTGGATGGTCATCGAACAGCTCCTAGACTGATGGTGCCGATTACTTCGCCACGCTGATGGCGCTTACTTCTTCTTCCGAGCCTGCACCTTGCGGACGGGGTTGCCGGCCTGTCGCATCGGGCGGGCCTGGGTTGTCCGGACTGGCTCGTCGGGGTCCCTATTCTCGCCCTCTTCCACCACGACGATGACGGGCGAACCGGCTTCGCGCACGGCTTCTCCCAGCGCCTCCGTTGCGGCTTCCGATTCGCCCAGTTCGAAGCCCATTTCAACGACACGATCGGACAGGCCGCGATGCGCGGCATCAAGCCGCAGGACATGCGCTTCCAATGCCTGAATCCTGGCATCGCTGGCGGACTTCGCGGTCTGTAGTTCGGTGATCCCGGCAGCCCCTTTCTCGATTGCCTTCTCCTGGCTATCGACTACCGCGTGCAATTGCTCGACCGGCATTTTTACAAAGGGTTTCAGCATTTCCCCGAAGTCGGAGATGAACGGACTGACCGTGTGCTCCGCGGCGACGTCTTGGGCGGCCGCTGCTGCGCCAGCGGTGCCTTGGCTGGCGGCCCCCGGCGGAGCCGCCGTGCCAACAGCTCCGCCAAGCGGGGTCGCCGCACCAGACGATCCTCCTGTCGGCGATGTGGCTGCCGAATGTTTGCTGCCTGCCGCCGCGCCCGGAACGATATAGTCGACATATTTCTTTATGTTTTTCTCGATAGCCTTTACTTCGCCGACCAGTTCCGCCAGCAGTAACGCTTTGATGGCCGAAATCCCGACCAGCGTGCCGCGGACCTCGTGGCGATCCAACAGCTCCCTCAGATCGCCCAACACATCGGGCACGATCAGCGCGGCCAGGGACGACACAGGCGGTGGCGTGCCTGCTCCGCCTGCGCTGGAACTGCCGCTCCCTACGACAATGAGTGAATCGCTCATCACACTTTCCTCGCGATAATATCCAGGCTCTGTTCGTATTGCTGCGGCAGGGCCGGCGCCATGCGCGGCAGTTTGCCGACGTTGGCCTCGTAAGCCGCCTGCCGGATCACCAGCTTGAGCAGCCGGAACACGTATTGCTGATCGCCGGCCTCCAAAGACACCGTGCGCACCAGATTTTCCCAGCGCTCTTCAAGGCTTTCCTGAACGCGCAGTTCTTCCGCCAGGCCCCGTCTCTGCCGTTCATCCAATAGCGGCGGTGGCACTTTGGTTGACGGGATCTGGTAGTAGCGCGTGAACGCCCGGTCCAGACCTTTGACCTCCATGGTCGCGGTTGCGTAGTCGGCCCGGATCTGTGCCAGATCGGCCTGTAATTTCGAGCCGGGTACGGCATATTCGTTGATGGGACCACCGGCGAAGTTGGCAGAGCCGCCCGTCACCAGTTTGTAAATCACATCGATGATCGACCAGAACGCCATAGCCCGCCACTCGGTCGGGCCGCCCTCGCTGGTCAATGAACCAAGCGCCAGCAAGTCGATCCCGCGGTCCAGTTCCAGGAGCAGCATGTCGAGCAACACCTGTGGCTGCACCCCGCGCGCGCTGTTGCTTGGGAACAACCCGTCGAAAATTGTCGCCAGGGTGCCGCGTACCGAAATCAGGTCGAAAAGACTGTTGTCGTCTTCCAACTGGTTCATGTTGTAGAGGCCGTACAGCAGGATCGGCGGCCGGGCGATGCGCAGCAGGCGCAGCCCGCCGGCGGGACGGAAAGTCTCGGCGAACAGTTCCAGAGCCTGCAGATAGGATTCCAGCGGCGGCGAACGGTCGAAATGCCCGTCCTCCCGCGACATCGCGCCGGGCGCGACGATCGCCATGCGCCGGAACCGCTCGATATCGAGCTGCGCTGTCACCCCTAAAGCCCGCAAGCCGTCGGACGTGCCATTGTGTGCCCGTGTGATCAGCCCATCCATGGTCTGGGCGATTTCGTTTTCCAACAGCAGCGACCGCAGATCGCCCTGGCCCTGCTCCTCCAGCCACAGATAAAGCCGGCGATAGGCGTCGATGCCGCGCGGCCAGTCATTCGGCGTAACCGACTGTTGTGAGCCGCCATTGAAGTTGCGCAGTGCGTAGATCACCGCGTCGCGCCGCTGTTGCAGTTCGGGTACCGGCACTTGCAGCAAGTAATACCCGGTCGCGAAGCCGACACTGGCCAGCGATTCGCCCAGCATCACCAGCAGCACGGCCGCAACCTCATCCAGCGCGCGTCCCAGCCGGCGGAAGTTCTGAGTCATGCCGGGCGACAGCGACCCGACGAAACGCGCCATACGTGCGTATTCGCCGAGCTGGCGCCGCACCGCGATCACCTTGTCGCGCTGGGTCGGGTCCAACCCCTGCCTCGCGGCGGCATGGCCCTGGATGACGGCGGCCCGGATCGAGTCGCCCCAGCCCTGCATTTCAGGCGTTATGTCGTTAGTCAGCGGGTTGCTCGCCAGGTCGATCAGCGCTTTCTCCACGTCGCCGTTGGCGATGCGGAATTCGGTGTCCGACGAACTGGACTGCGCCGCCAGCGATGGCTGCTGCGCCAGCATCGCAGCGGGCGGCAGGCTGGGCAGACCCATCAGTTCCTGCCGGAGTCCGGCGGCTTGCGGCAGATCCTGATAATAGGACATCAGCCCTTCGGCGATCTGCCTGGCGTCCCGTGGATTGCTCACCTTCAGGTGGTTGCGCAGCATATTATCCAGCGCGAGGCCGACATGCCCGTTGCTGCCGTGGCTATTATGGCCGCCTTGACCACCCTGGCCATGCGATGCGCCGTTGAGCGACGAGCTGTGGGACCCGCCTCCGCTGTAGTAACTGTTCGGGGAAAGGGACATGACCTACCTCGTTTCGTTGGGTTCGCGGATCAGGATGCCAGCGCCGCTTGCGCGGCACTGATGGTGACGGGGGCGGACGGATGGTCTTCAGTCAGGCGGCCGACCAACTGCGTCGAGAGTGATCGAGGCTGCAGCCGGCCGGTCTGCAAGGCGTAGCTGGCGGCGCTGACCAGATAGCGGGGCGGCAACGACCGGTCCGGCAGGCGGCCCTCAACCAGATGCCGCTTTCCCGCAAGGATCGCGTCCTGGTCCTCCCGCCGGAACCGGATGATATCCGCCAGCGCCCGGTGTGCCAGGTTTCGCCGTGTCTGGTAGGCGATCTCATCGACAATATGCGGCATCAGCTTGTCCGTGCTACGTAGCAGCCGTTCGGGCAGGCGATGGAACCGACGCGGATTATACAGGGTTCGCCACACGCGATCGAGCCGCGTCGCATCCGTCGTGAAACCCATGCGGCGCAGCATTTCCACCAACAGCAGGACGCGCAGGAATCCGGTCGGGTGGGCACCGGCCCGATAGGTCAGCGCGCGCGGCGCGGGATGCGCCAGGAACAGCGCCATGCCCCAGGCCACCGCCGGCCCGCCGAGCAGCATCGCCGCCAGGTCGGCGAAAATTTCCTTGTGCCAGCGGCCATAAATCACGGCCAGTCGAGGATCGCCTGATACGGTCATCACCCGCTTGGTGACGGCGATCTTGTTTTCGTACCAGATTCCCATGTCGGCTTGCAGGTTGTGCGC
Organism: Acidisphaera sp. S103; assembly: GCF_009765975.1. Classification (GTDB taxonomy): domain Bacteria; phylum Pseudomonadota; class Alphaproteobacteria; order Acetobacterales; family Acetobacteraceae; genus Rhodopila. The sequence goes on from NZ_LMUJ01000064.1 coordinate 144,025, forward strand.
GATTTCATGGACGAACACCGGCTCCCACGGGTTGTCGCGATCCCAGGGGATGCGAATCACCGGAAACGGGTTCGATTCACCCAGCAGCCGGGTCAGCACCACACCCCGGCGCATCGTCGCCGGCGAGTAGCCATGTTCCATGTACGTGACCGGTGCCAGGGCTTTGCCGCTGAGCAGGCGTGGCGCGTGCTGTCGCACCGCGTCGTAACAGTCGCGGGCGATGACGTCGTGCGCCGCCAGGGCCGGTGCATAGGTGCTGCCGCGTTGGCTGAACACCTCGAAGAACATGCCGAAGGCGCGGCGGGCGCGATCGATCTCGCGCTCGACCAGGGCGATATCGATCAGGACGCGCTGCGGCCTTGTGCTCGTCCACTCACGCTGCACGGTCCGCACACGGCGGGCTATTTCGTGATCGATGGACGTCAGGCGATCGTTCGCTGCTTTGAAATGGTCGGGGGACGGAGCAAAGGGCAGGTCCTGCGGCCGGATGCCCACGGAGTCATAGTCGATCCGCGAAAGGCGGCGGGCTCGGGCTGTCAGCCCGATGATCCGCTCCCGCAGGAACGCGCTGACTTCGAGGATTGCCTTCGCACCCATGGCTGGACGTCCTACTGGCCGGGCGACATGCAGGGTCGCATGTCGGCGTGTTCGGAAGGCGGCGGGGTCGTTGGGGGCGGCCGGCTGTTGCACCGGCTTCCCCCAACATTGGTGGTCTGCTTACTCAGCCCGACGTGATTGTCAGGTGAATCGGTCCATGGAACCGCATCGTGCGCCGCCGTCCGCAGCTCGGGCAGACCGCACCCGACGCCCGCAGGCCGCTGTGGCGCGCAGTACCGAGCGCCATGGCGGTACCCGTCATGGCGGTACCCGTCCGGTGCGTCCGGAACCGGTTCCGGCCCATCCCGCGGGCCATGCCCCGATGATGACGCCGCCCGGGGCGCAGGCGCATGCGGTGCGTGGTCTGCGCCAGTTTGCGCAACACCCGTGGCGAACGAGCCGCCGCCTTCACGGTTTGGGCAACCACGCGTGGCAGATGGCGTACCGGTAGACGCTTGCGAGCAATCACTTTCCGAGCGTGGCTGACGATGGCCGGCATCGCCTGCACCGCCTTCGGTCCGTGCTTGCGCACCAGATGCTTGGTTGCAGCGGTAACGGTCTTCACCAGCGCCCGGCGCTGCGGACGCGGCAGAGCAGCCGTATGATGCTTCAAGGCCGACTTGATCGCCACGCCTGCAATGGCGGGGGCGAGCGCATCGATCGCCTCTTCATCGTCGGCGAAATCGGCGAGATCGTCGAACCCATCCATTTCGTCGGCTTCATCGGCCATGACCTTACCGACGATGTCGGCGGCGCGGCCGATGAGTTGGGCTTGCGGGATGGGAATCATCTTGGCGAGCGGTGCCACCCAGCGGGCACCCTTGCCGATGGCGCCGCCGACCTTCTTCAGGGCCCTACCGAGCCCACTCCAGAATTCGTCGGCATCGGCTGCCTCCAGCGCGTCAGTGACGCCTTCTTCCAGCTCGTCCGCCGACTCCTCGTCGAACGTGTCGCCCGGGTCGTCCAGTTCGTCGAATTCGTCCATGGCTTCGAACTCCGCGGGAGCGTCGAATCCGTCGTCATCGAATTCGTTGACGTCGTCGAATTCATCGGATGCCTCCAGTTCGTCGGCGCCTTCGAATTCGTCAAAGGCGCTGTGACCGCCTTTGCCTTCGGGCTCTTCCGCCATTTCGTCCAACAGGTCTTCATCGAATCTATCGCTCATCGTTGCTCTCCTGGTGATCGGGCGATGTGCCCTGGTCAGTACGCTGGGGACGCGGTTTCTACCGGGCCTCGAATGGCGTTGCGGCGCGGCGGACCCGATCGCCGGCGCAGAGTTCGGGCGTGTCCGCGGGTCTTCTCGCGGCGGTCAAACACATCGGCCGATGGTGTGTCGCTGCCAACCCTGATGCGGACAGGAAACGATCGCGGGTTTGCTTCAGGCGGCATGACAATCCTCGGTGGTTCCCGGGGACGAAATCATCAGCCCCCTGTTCCAGGCCAGATTGAGCCACAATGGATTTGCGGCAGGATAGTCACACGATGCTGGTCGCGCGGGCTGGGTAGCTTGTCTGAGTGACGGGCGGGGTCGCGACTCACGCTTCTTCGCGATCGGATACCGGCCGGGATCGTCCCCGTCCGCAGCATGTCCTGTTTACGCGCGGCCGGCTAAGCCCGCCATCGCGACATTCCCTTCTCGATCCGCGTCAGCACCTCGGTCAGCGCGACACTCAGGATCACCAGGATCAGTACCGCCGCGTAGGTTCCCGCCGCGTCATAGATGCCCGAATGGTAGGCGATCAGGTAACCGATACCGCTGTTGGACGCGATCAGTTCCGCCAGCAATGTGTTGGAAAACGCATAGCGCACGGCGATCCGCATGCTGGTGAAGATCCACGGCAGCGCGGCGGGGATCAGCACCTTGCGAATGATCTCGGCGCGTGTCGCTCCCATCAGCCGCAGCGCTCGCGGCAAATCGGGGTCGATGTTGTGGACGCCGTCGATCGTGCTGCTGAAGACAAGGAAGAAGACGACCAAGGTAACCAGTACGACCTTCGACAGCACGCCGATCCCGAACAGGATGATCAACAGGGGTGCCAAGGCGATTTTCGGCAGTGAATAGGCGGCGAAGATGAAGGGCGACATAACCTTGTCGAGCCGGGGCAGCAGGCCGAACACCAGGCCAAGGCCCACACCGATCGCACAGCCCAATGCATAGGACGTGCTCATGACCGTCAGCGTGGCGAATAACTGGTGCCACAGCGTGCCATCGATGATCCAGCCCAGCAGCGCCATGACGATGGATTGGGGATCGCTCGCCCAGAAACGCATGCCTGGGCCGGGCAGGTACTGCCACGCCGCGAGCAGAGCCGCGAGGATGCCAATACGCGCCAGGATGCGGCCCGGCGTGCTGTCGAACACGGCCCGGGCGCGTTCGGCGAAGCCGATCCTGGCGGTCAATGCGAGGTCGGACATCAGCCGGACCGCCGGCGGGGCTTCATAGGTCGGTTCCTTTCGTCACCTCATCTTTTAGCTCATCCCACAGCGCCTCATGCAGGCTGGCGAACTCCGGCGAGAAACGTGCCTTGAACACGTCCAGGGGCCGCTGGATCGGCACATTGCGGATCGCCCGGATGCGGCCGGGCCTGGCACTCATGACCACGACGCGGTCGGCAAGGGTAATGGCTTCGCCCAGATCGTGAGTGACGAACAGGACCGTCATCTTCCGCAGCCGCGTCAGGAACTGAAGTTGGTCCAGCATCACCAGCCGAAGTTGCGCGTCGAGTGCCGCGAACGGTTCGTCCATCAACAACGTTTCCGGCTCGTAGATCAGCGTCCGCGCCAAGGCCACCCGTTTGCGCATGCCGCCGGACAGTTCGCTGGGATAATGATGTTCGAACCCTTTCAGTCCCACGAGTTCGATCATCTGCGCAACCTTGGTGGCGGCATCGGCACGCGGCATGGGACGGCACTTCAGCTCCAGCGCGACGCCGATATTGGATGCAACGTCGCGCCAGGGCAGCAGCGTGTCTTTCTGGGTCATGTAGCCGACCTTGCGATTGAGGCCGGCAATAGGCTGACCATCATAGGCCACCCTGCCCTGCGTCGGCCCCAGCAAGCCGGCCACCATGTTTAAAATGGTCGATTTCCCGCACCCGCTGGGGCCCACCAAGGCCACGAACTCGGCTTTTTTCACGGACAAATCGATGGGCTGCAGGGCCTGGACACGGCGGCCTCGCGCTTCGAAGTCGCGGCTGGCGCCAAGTAATTGGATCTTCGGGGTTGCCGCCTCGGCGGCGCTATTGCGCTGCATGGCGCCACCGCAGCAGCCAGGTTTCAAGCCTGGTGGCCGACCCGCTGGTCAGGATGCCGAGGGCCATAAGGATCACCAGGGCCGCATACAGCGACGTCATGTCGAACTGCTGTGCCGCATTGTTCAGCAGGAAGCCGATACCGCCGCGGCTGCCCAGCATCTCCCCCGTGGTCGCGGCGACCAGGGCGTAGGGCAGCGCGACCTTCAGCCCGCCGATGATCCACACGACACTGGCCGGGCCGATCACCTTGCGGAACACCTCGGTCCGGCTGGCCCCCATCAGGTGCAAGGCGCGGATCAGGTCTTCATCCACCGACTCCGCGCCGGCGAAGGTGTTGAAGAAGATCAGGAAGAACACGACGATGGACACCAGGACGATTTGCGGCATCTGCCCCAATCCGAACAGCATGATGAACAGTGGCGCCAGCGAAATAAGCGGCACGCTGTAAAGCGCCACGATGATCGGCCGCAATATACCCGCCAGGACCCGCATACGTCCGAGCGCCAGGCCACACAGGACGCCGCATGTGGAGCCCAGGGCGAGGCCGGTGGCGATTTCCTCGATCGTCGTGGTGATGTGGAACACGAGACCGTCGGAGGCCCAGGCCAGCAGGCGCAGTCCCACAAGGCCGGGCGTGCTGACCCACGGGGACCCGGAGAGCCGCCCTGCCGCTTCCCATACCAGTGGGATCGACAAGGCGACCACAACGCGCCACACGCCGATCATACGGTCGCCGGCCGCCAGCGCCTGGGTCGCCATTGTGCTACCCCTTCATCGCCTCATGCGCGAGGTCGGGCGTCACCACCTGCGAGTACGGCACCGACAGCGATGGCTTCAGGCTGACGTTCAGCGTGGACAAGGTCTTGGTGTACCGCGCTTCTTCAATATCGGGCACCATCGGCACGCCTTTGACGAAGAGGTCGAACGCCTGGCGATATGCACCGTCATCCATTTCGACGAAGCGATGGCGTATGGCCGCGGCGGCCTTGTCCGGTTGGGTATGGGCAAATGTCATCGTGGCCGCGAATGCGCGCACGGCCGACAGCAGCAACGGCCGCTTGGTTTCCAGCGTCTGCCGGCTTGTGGACAGGCACAGATACGCATAGTTGGTGAATTCCGGCACTTCGCCCGTCATGGCGTCGATGACAACCATTGCGTTGTCCTTGGCGACCGCGGTGGTGGAAAACGGCGGTCCCCAGACGAAGCCATCAATGCCCCCGGCCTCCAGCGCCGCCAGCATCGGCGCACCGCCACCGACCGGCTGCAGGCTGACCTCGGTTTCCGGGGTCATGCCACGGGCCAGAAACAGCGTGCGAACGAATTCTTCAGTGCTGGAACCGGGAGAACTGATACCGAGGCGCAGGCCGTGCAGGCGCTTGACCTTGTCGCCGAGAGAAAGGCCGGCGGTGAAGCCGTTCTTCTCCACGGCCTTGCGCGACAGCACGATACTCATGGGAAAGGCGTTGAAGCAGGAGGACACGGCGACAAGACTGCCACCGCGCGCATCAGCCTGCATGTTCTGTTCGATGCCGAGCGTCGACATTTCGGCGCTGCCACCCAGGATCGAGGCGGCCTGCCGCGTACCCGATCCGACATCAAGAATGGTGATGTCGAGGCCCTGCTGTTTGAAGAAACCACCATCCACGGCCAAGTACGGGGTCATGAAGAAAAGACCCTGGCCGCCGACGGTCAGCGTCGCTTTCCGCAACGGCGTTTCAGCGTGTGCAAGGGAACTGACGCCCAACGCCGTTCCGGCCGTGAAAATTTTGACGACCTGCCGTCTCGACCAAGCAGCCACGCGTTCATCCCCCTGATTGGCACGTATATCGGCAAGAATGCCGCTTGGGTTTGCCCCTTCGCGCCTTGTCGCGACCATAAGACGCTTGCCCCATGGCCGCAACTGGAGGGATTCCTACCCCAATTTCACCAGCTTCTGCATGCAGCGGATGTCTTGATCCTCGGGGATCGGGGTGCCTTTGTTCTTCATCGCGGTCCGGGCAACCTCCCCCACATAGATGTCGCCGCGTGAATCCACGGCCACGCCGTGCGGTGACGTAAACTGGCTCGATTGCTCCCGCGAGGCATCGCCCACCCTGGCGATCCGCTTTCCATCCAAAGTCCACAGGCTGACACGGGGGCCAATGCCTGGCGACCGGACGTTCACCGCCATGCTGGGTCCGCTCTCACCGATATAGGCGATGGGGTTGCGGCCGCGCGTCATGCACAGTCCGCACGGACGGTGCATGTTGTGCCAGTGCGTCTCGAACTTGCCCTGGCCGTTGAACACCTGGATCCGATGGTTTTCCCGATCCGCGACGTAGACCCAGCCGTCCTCATCGCAGCAGATGTTGTGGACGATATTGAATTCACCTGGATCGGTGCCTGGTTGTCCCCAGGAAAACAGCAGCTTGCCGTTGGGATCGTATTTATGGACGCGGGCGTTGCCGTAGCCGTCGGCGACATAGAGGTCCCCTTGCGGTGACAGCGCCGTATGGGTGCAGCGGTTCATTGGATCGCCGCTCATATACGGGGCCGGTTCGCCAGGGACGCCGATCTGCAACAGCATCTTGCCGTCCGTGGTCATCCGTCGGACGGTGTGATCGCCATCGTCGGTGCAGTATAACGTGTCGTCCGGAGCCACATGCACGCCGTGCGGCCGAGCGAACAGACCCTCACCCCATGAGCGCAGGAAATTGCCCTCCCGATCGAACACGATCATCGGATGCTTGCCGCGGCTGAACACGTAGACATTGTCCTTGCTGTCCACGCCGACGGCGGCGACTTCGCCGTATCGCCATCCATCCGGCAGCCTGCCCCAGTTCTCTATGACCTCGTAACGGTACTCGCCTTCACCGATGATGATCGTCATGGATTGTCTCCGTTCGGCGCTCAGTAATGGGTCGTCCACTTGGAGTTCAGCGCGTCCTCGATACGGCGGTGGCGCGCCTTGATCACGTCGGCGGGCACGGCGCTGACGAACGCGTAGAATGTCTTGGTCAGGATCGCGTCCACCACGCGGTCACCCACTTTTCGTGGGTCCAGGCCGGTGGCCGCGAGACGTTCGGCCAATGAGGCTTCCTCTTTGTCGCGCACTTGCGGGCCGCCCAGATGATCCGGGCGGTTGCGAGCGCCGCGGGCGATGTTCGTGGCGATCGGGCCGGGGCACAGGACGGAGACACCGACCGGCGTTCCCGCCAATTCGTGCTCCAGTTCCTCGGACAGCGACACGGCGGCGTATTTGCTCATGGAATACGGGCCCTGGTCGGTGCCGCGGCGGTTTTGGAAGCCGGCGACCGAGGCGGTGTTGACAATGTGACCTTCTTCCCCGTGCTTCAGGATGGCGGGAACGAAGTGACGGATGCCGTGGATGATCCCCCAGACATTCACGCCGATGACGAATTCCCAGTCGCGGACCGGCACATCGACCAGTTTAGTGCCGTGTGTCGGCACGCCGGCGTTGTTGCAGGCGATATGAAGTTTGCCGAAATTGCGTTCCGCCTCCGCCAGCGCATCGATGACAGATTGTTCCTGGGTCACGTCGATCCGCACCGGCATGACGCGCTTGTTGGTGCCGGACAGGCCGTGGGCGGCGGTCTCCACCGCTTCCTTCTGGATATCGGCCATCACCACGTTGGCGCCGGCTTCGGCGAGCGCGGTGGCGATGCCAAGCCCGATGCCGGAAGCGGCGCCGGTGACGATGGCGGTCTTGCCGGAGATGTCCATGTGCTGAACCTTTCGAATGCTTAGGGCGTGGTCAGCCGGTAGACCTTCGCCGCGGTGCCGCTGTACAGCGCGGTCTTCTCGCTGGCCGAGGCGTTGGCGGTGATACGCTTGAACGCGTTCCACAGCGCGGTGTAGCTGCAGGATTGCTTGTCCGGCGGGAAATTGCTTTCGAACATGCAGCGTTCGACACCGAAGGCTTCGATGCAGGGCTCGATATATTGCCGCCATGCCGCGGCCAGGTCCTCGGACGAGGGTGGAATGTCACGCTCGTGGAAGTCGAAACCGACCGAGATCATGCCGAGGCCGCCCAGCTTGCAGTAGACGTTCGGGCTTTTGGCTAGTTCCTGGATGTTTTTGCGCCAGGTGGTCAGGTTTTCCTGACGGTGGCCGGCATAGGGTCCGACACCGAGGATACCGCCGACATGGTTCAGGATGATGGTGGTGTCGGGGAAGGAACGGGCGAGATCGATCGCATCCGGTAGTTGCGGATGATACTGCCATGACTCGAAGCTCAATCCCAGTGGTGCGAGTTGGGCGAAGCCTTCGCGGAATGTCTTGTCCATGACCAGATGCAGCGGGACCGCGCGGGATGCGTAGTCGGCGACCGCCTTGTGGTCGTCCCAGGCCACGCCGTGACGCAGGCCGCGCAGACGTCCGCCGCCGGCGGTGATCTCGGCTTCCAGCAGCGCGCGCACCTTGGCGGCGCCGAACGTCAGGTCGCCGCCGCCGATGATGCCCTCGGCGACACGGCAGGGGCCGTAGCCGCCGGATGCGCTCATCGCCGCGATGCCGTTGACGAATTCGACCTCACCCAGCGCCGCCATCTCCCGCGGCCCCTCCTTGCGATACATCGCTCGGCATTCCAGGAAGACCGTGGAGACGATGTTGTGGCCACCACCGATATCGGACAGCAGTTGCGGCAGCAGGTAGTGGCCGCGATGCGCCTGGTCCCAGAAATGGTGGTGCGGATCGATGATCGGCAGATCGGGTTCCAGTGCCGTCTCGGCCGGACGCTTCGCCAGCCAGGCGTTCAGTGCGACGTCATCGGGGCGGGTGGTGCCTCGGTAGGGGCCTTTAGCTTCGGCGACCTGGGGCATGACTGTTTCCTCCGTTCGGGTTGCGGCGAGACTAACCGGAAGAGAGGGCGATCTCAAAATCGCGAGGCTACGGGCGGATCTCGACGACGTCCTGCGCGAAGATCATGTCTTCCGTCCCGACCATAGCCGGATCGTCAGCCGACGACAGGTACCGCGCGAACAGCCAGACGCCGTCTTCCGGATTAACAATTATTTCGACTTCGGCGCCGCTGCCCAGCATGACACGTGTGCCGACGGCGAGGGCGCGAACGTTGATCGGATCGCTCATTGTGCCGCCTGCGCCGCGGTTTCATGCCGCCATGGCATCAGTTCGTCCCAACTGTCGGCTTCCATGAACTGGGCCCAGCGGCGATATAGGTTGCGCATGGGCTCCTCGCTGGCTTGTGCTTTGGTCAGGTCGATCACCCGGCCGGGGATTTGCAGCCCGTCCCACTCGTAGTTTTCCACGGCGTGGCCCATGCCCATTTCGTAGGTGTAAGGGTAGCGCCGAGCGATGACGCCTCGGCTGGCGGCGTGGGCGTAGTTCCAGTTTTCCATGTCGTCCTGTTCCGTCATGCCGGCGGGGCCGGAGTAACGGATGTAGTAATCGCGGAGGAAGTTCTTGACCTGTTGCGGTGCGTCGCGGTCGACGAAGAAGAAACGCCAGACCTCGGTTTCGTGTGCGCTTTTCGGGTGCCAAACTGCCAGCGTGCGTGGCTGCCGGGGCAGCAGCGCCACATTGGGAAAGATCTCACCGGGCGCGCCCATCAGACGGTTGTTGCTACCGGGTCGGCGCCGCCGTTCTTCCTCGCAATGGCGAAAATACTCGGCCACTTCGGGGGAATTTTGGTAGGCGGCCTGTGGTTGGTGATCTTTCGGCAGCGCGTAGGTGATTGTCTGGTGGCCGCGATCGGGCAGCGCGACGTGCAGCTTGCGGGCCACGTTCAGCTCATTGTAATCGCGCCGGCTGCGGCCGCTTGGGCCGGCGCCGACAAGGTCGACCGAACGGTGTGAGATGTTGTGGTAGGTGTCGCCGCTGAAATTCTCCGCCGGGAACTTCCAGTTGCACGGAATGATCCATTTCTGCACGCCGCCGATCAGTTCCGCCTGCCCTTCCCTTCCATCCCAGCCGTCGAGGATCAGGTCGAGGAAGCGGCGGAATTCACCGAGGTGTTCGAGGAACGGTGGGGCCGAGGCGTCCCAGTTGGCCCAGACGGTGCCCTTGTAGCAGGCGAGTTGGGCGACCGGAACGAGACCCCATTTCGTCTTGTCGAGTTCGGAATGATAGGCCTCGCGGAAAAACGGCACGCCGACCAGGGCGCCGTCGGTGCCGTAGCTCCAGCCGTGATAGGGGCAGGTGAAGACCGCGGCGTTGCCGTCGTCGTAGCGGCACACTTTCATGCCGCGATGGCGGCATGAATTCAGGAACACGCGCACCGCACCGGAGCGATCGCGGCAGAGGATCACCGACTCCTCGCCCATGCGGGAGACGAAAAAATCACCATTGTTGGGGATTTGGCTTTCGTGGCCGACGAACAGCCAGGAGCGGGCGAAAACACGTTCCTGTTCCTGCGCGTAGATGTCTTCGTTGACGAAGATCTCGCGGCTGATCTGCCCCGAGGTCAGGTCGACGAGGCCGGAATGGTAGCCTCGCGTTGCGTTCATCGGCATCGCTGTTCCCCCATTTCACGCGTGACCGTGGAAGGCGCGAACCACGCGGTTGAGCTAAAAGAAAAACGTCAGGTTCTTCGTCATCAGGACATTCTGGTCCAGAATGATTTTCCGCCGGGCGATCAACCAGCCGTCGTCCGAACGGCGCAGCGTGTCCTCGCGTTTGCCGACAAGGATGTCGGTTTCTGTTTCGACACGGTTGCGGTAGATCAGGAACCGGCTTTTGGCGATGACCTCTCGTGCCGAGGCGGCGTTGGGCGTCACCTGAAGCAGTTGCACGTTCGATACCATGTGGGTGATGCGCGATTGCGGTTCCTCCGCCCAATGGATGCCGGTCTGGATCTGACGCACCCGGCGGACCAGGGTCTCCTTGCCTTCATCGAACCAACTGATGTCTTCGGCCTCGCGGGTGAACTCGCGGGTGGTGTCGCCGTATTTGACGTTGCGTCGCATCGGCATCCAGTAACGGATGTCGTCGGCCAGCAATGCCAACCATTCGTCGTGCCGGCGTTCATCGAGCAATTCCGCCTCGGCGTACAGGAAACTGGCGATCTCCTGGGTCAGCAGCAGTCCGGCGATGCGATCGTCGGTCATTGTTTGCCTCCCTGTGGCGGGGAACGCAATTCGGTGCCGGCCATCGCTTCCAGCACGCGGGCGACAACGGGGAAGCCTTCCTGACCCCAGCCGAACGCCTGGGCGCGTTTGTAGAGATCGGACGCGAGTGCGCCCAGCGCCGCCGGGGCACCAACGTCGCGGGCCAACTGGCAGGCGAGTTCGATATCCTTGGCAACGATGTCGAGTGTGCCGCCGGCGGCGAAAGTGCCGGGAAACACGCCTCGGGGGATGTTGTCGAAGGTGCGGCTTTGGCCGGCGCTGACCGGCACGATACGGGCCAGGATGTCGAGGTCGATTCCGGCCTTGGCGGCAACCAGCATGCCTTCGATGGAGGCGATGAAATTGGTGTAGCCGAGGTACTGCGTCACCAGCTTGGCGGTGGCGCCGGCACCGCTGGGGCCGACGTGGAAGACATTTGCGGCGATGGCTTGGAACAGAGGATGATACCGCGCAAAGGCGGCGTCGCTGGCACCGACCATCATGGTCATCGCCGGTGGACGGCCGCTAACCGGGGCGTCAATCAGTTCGACGCTGCGCTGCCGGCAGGCCTCGGCGACACGGGCGACGGTTTTGGGTGCGTTGGTGGTCAGGTCGATATGGGCGGTGTTCGGTTGCAGACCGGCCAGGATACCGGTTTGTGGCGTCAACATCGCTGCCTCGAATTCCGTCGGACCGGGAAGCGAGGTGAACACCACCTCGCTGTCTCGGGCCGCGGCGAAGGCTGTTTCGGCGTGGATGGCGCCTTGGGCGCACAGGGCGGCGGTAGCGTCCGGGTTGCGGTCATGCACCGTCAGCGTGTGGCCGGCGCGGATCAGGCAGCCGGCGATCGGGGTTCCCATGGTGCCGGTGCCAACAAAGCCAATTCGCATTTGCCGCCCTCCCTTTGGGAAGGCATCATTGGCCGGCCGGTCGTCAATGACAAGCGAATCACGTGTGCGGAGCGATGGAGACGGAGGTTGAAAAGCCGTTACGGGCTTGAAATCCGAGCGGCTGGTGGGGCGGACGCGCAGGGTTTGTGCGAATTGCTGCACGCGGCTGGGCATGTCATCGCACCTCGGGTGATGGCGGAGCGGCTGGAGGCCATGCGGGACGGGCCTGGCGCGGCACTGATTGCGGCGGAATGGGGGCCTCCATCCGGGGTGGTGCTGCTGCACTGGTACCGGACGCTGGATGCCGCGCAGCCGACGGCACAGATCACCATGCTGCTGGTAGCCCCGGACGACCGGCGACGGGGGATCGGCCGGCTGCTCATCAAAGCCGCGGCACAGGCCGCTCGGATTGCCGGCTGTGGTGCCCTGGAACTGCTGGCGGCGCCGGAGGAACGGACACTGCACGCATTCTGCCTGGCCACCGGGTTCCAGGAGACTGGGCCTCGGTTTCTGCGGCCGCTCCGCAAGAATCGATAGGGCGTTCCCCGTCCAGGACTATCGGGGAGGCAGCGGCGGTTATAGGCTGAGCGCTAATCGGAGAAGCGGGGGACATCGATCGATGCGCGCGACCAACCGACAGATGCATATGGGCGTTTTCGTGCTGGGAACCGGCAACCATACCGCCGGCTGGCGCTATGAGGGCGCCGCCGCCAGCCACATCGATCTTCCCGTGATCCAGCAGATCGCCGCGATCGCCGAACGCGGCAAGTTCGACCTGCTGTTCATCTCCGACGCGATGGCGATGGACCCGACCGATCATCCGTCCTTCATGTGCCGGTTCGAGCCGACCTCACTGATTTCGGTGCTCAGCGCGTTGACGACGCATATCGGGCTGGGGGCGACGGTCTCCACCAGTTTTACCGAACCGTTCAACGTCGCGCGTCTGTTCAGTTCGATCGACCATCTCAGCGGTGGCCGAGCGGCGTGGAACGTGGTGACCAGTTCGAACCCGAAGGCGGCGCTGAACTTTAACCGCGAGGAGCACCTGGAGCACGAGTTGCGCTACCAGCGCGCCAACGAATTCGTCGATGTCGTCAGGGGGCTGTGGGATTGCTGGGATGATGGCGCGATCGTCGCCGACAAGGCCACCGGGCGTTTCATCGACGAAAGCAAGGTCCGGACGCTCGACCACAAGGGGCAGTTCTTCCAGGTCAGGGGGCCGGTCAATATCGCTCGCAGCCCGCAGGGACATCCGGTCATCATCCAGGCAGGCGGGTCGCCGTCGGGGCTGGCGTTGGCGGCGCGCACGGCGGATGTCGTGTTCTCGGTGGTGCAGGATCTGGACTCGGCCAAGCGGGCTTATGCCGACCTGAAGGGGCGCATGGCACAGTATGGGCGGTCGCCGAATGAGCTGGCGGTGCTGCCGGGGGTGATGCCGATCATTGGCGCCACCGAGGACGAGGCCAGGGAGAAGTTGTCTACGCTGCAGGCGTGGCTGACGCCCACCAATGCGGCGACCCTGGTGGCCAGCCGGATCGGTTATGACGTGTCCGGGCATCCGCTGGATGGACCGGTGCCGCCTCCGCCGCCGTTCCAGGGCAGCCGGACGTTTTCCACCGTGCTGTATGAAACGGCGCGACGGGAGAACATGACCCTGCGCGATCTGTACAACCTGACGGCGGCGGCTCGGGGTCACTGGGTGCTGTGCGGCACGCCGGAGAGCATCGCCGATTCGCTGGAAGAATGGTTCACTGGGATGGCGGCGGACGGGTTCAATATCCTGCCACCGTATTTCCCAGGCGCGTTCACGGATTTCGTCGATCTGGTGGTGCCGATCCTGCAGCGGCGCGGTCTGTACCGGTTGGACTACCAGGGACAGACGTTACGCGATCATCTTGGGCTGGACCGTGTGACCGCCATGGTGCCGCGGCGCAAGGCGGTGGGCGACGGTTAGGTCCGCGGAGCGAAGGCCCGCCATGACGATGAGAGAGTGACGGCTCTCGTCAAACGATCCGGTTCGCCGCAAGTCCTTATTGCTGACGCTGGGGGGTGGTGAAGCGGGTTCCTGGGGGTGGGGGATTTTCGGGTGGACCGGCGAAGCACTGGGCGAGGCTCATCCAGGTGCGGGCTGGTTCACCGGTGACTTTCAGGCTCGTGTCGGCGATGTTTCGGACCTGGGTGACGACCTGGCAGAAGTCCAGCGCGTCGCCGTCGACGCTGTTGCCAGGTGCCGGATCGTTCCATTCCCAGACGGCGCCGGATGGGCCGTTCAGGCGGACGTAGGGCGCGGGTCCGGGAATCGATTGGCCGCGATTGGCGAAGGTCCAGCCGTAGGTGCGGACGCCGATTTCGACGATGTTGCGCAGCCGGTCCGTTGCCTGGCGTGTCGCGCCCATCAGGTCGTAGATCGCCTGGCCGTGCGCCCATGTCTCCATTTGGCGTGCGGTGGCGAACATGCGCACCCCCATGTCGGGGCCGTACCAGGTCAGACGCGCATTGGGGAGCAGCGCGGAGAGGCTGTCGCAGAGATCGGCCATGGTGGCGTGCCAGCGTTCGAGCAGGCGTCGTCCGGTCAGCGAACCCAGGCGCTGGCGGGCTTCCTGGACTCGGGTCAGGCCGGCGTCGCGTGCGGCCTGGATTTGTATCCTCAGGCGGGTGAAGGGTTCGGGACCGGCGACGGACGCCGCCGCCATCAGGTCGCTGTCGTGCAGATGCTGCACGATGTCGTTGACCGTCCAGGCTTTGAACAGGGTGGCGCGCTGCCAGTCGTTTTCGTCGAGCGTGGCGAGCAGGGTGTGCAGTTCGTTCGCCTCCGCTCGGAAATCTTCGGCCTGTGCCAGCATGACATGGTCCTCAGGTTGCGGGATGGAGTGCGGCGACCAGGGGGGCGATGGTCGCCAGAGTGTCCAGTTGCCAGACCGAGCCGATGACGGCGTCAACCGAACCGGTGAAACCACCTTGGTGGGCGAGGTCACGCAGTTTCGCCTCGATTTCCGCGTCGGTCAGAGGGTCGGCGGTGCTGCCCTTGGCGTGTGTGACGGTTGCTGTCAGCACGCGGCCGTCATGGGTGCGCACGGTGGCGGTGGCGGCGCCGCGCGGGCTGTTGGCGTCCAGTTCCGCTCGCGTCAGTGCCCGCAGTGCGGCGACGGCCGGGTCATGGACCGCGGCGTCGGAGAATTCCCACAGCCCTGCCCGGCCGAACTGAAAGGCGACGGCGGCGCAATGGTGGATGCTGACACGCGCGTCGCGGTCGTTCACGACGGTGCGATCGCCTCGGTCCAGCAGAAGCTGGTCGCCGGAAACGGTGATGCCGGCGATCTCGGCCACGGTCAGTCGGTGATCCCGGCGCAGTGCCAGGCAGGCATCGACCACGGCGTGCATGACGATCCCCGCTGGATAGGGTTTGTAGGTGTTGGCCGCCAGTTCCCATTGTTCGCCCAAGCCGGCCGTCGCGGTGGCGACATCCGGTTCGTCGCCCATTGCCCGGGCCCAGCCCAATGCGCCCTCGATGGCGGATGGCGCGGCGGTGTAGCCGGATTCCGCCAGCAGCGCGGCGAACAGGCCGTTGCGGGCGGCATTGCCGACGCTGACGTTCTTGGCCGCGCTGGGCAGGTTTTCGACAATCCCGGCCGACTGGCTGGCGGCGATGCCTAACGCGTGGGCGGTGCGTTCGGCATCGAAACCCAGCAGTTTCGCGGCGGCGGCAGCGGCGCCGAAAACGCCGCAGGTGGAGGTGATATGCCAGCCGCGTGCGTAATGACCCGGTGATACCGCGTTGCCGATGCGACAGGCGACCTCGGCACCGAGGATGAAGGCGTGCAGCAGCGTCGCACCGGACAGTCCGCGCTGCTCCGCCAAAGCCAGTACCGCGGGCGCGACCGGCGCCGTCGGGTGGATGACGGTGCGCAGGTGGGTGTCGTCGTAATCGAGCAGGTTGCCGCCGATCGCGTTGACGAAGGCGGCACTGACCGGGTCGAGGCGTTCGGTGCGGCCGATGACCGTGACCCGATCGGCGCCGGACAGCGGCAGCAGCACCCGCACGGCCATCTCGACCGGTGGGGTGGCGGCAACACCCAGCGCGCAGCCGATGAAATTCAACAGTGACCGCTTGCCTTCGTGCCACACGGCGCCCGGTATGCTGTCGCGCCCCGAGGCCGCAACAAACCGCCCGAGTTGTTCGGTAATCGTCAACGCCGCCATCCTTCTTGCCTCCGGGCAGGCGCGGGCCGCACCTCCACGCTTGAATCAGCGTGACACATCCCGTGGGACGCGGGCAATTCGCGGCGGGGACAGACGCCCTGCCCTACAGCACCCCTTCGCCCTTCAGACTCTCCACCTCGGCGGCCGACAGCCCCAGCCATCCGTGCAGCACGTCCCCGGTATGCTGCCCCAGTATCGGCGACGCCTTGACCTTCGGCGGCTTGCCGTTCACCCGCACCGGCCAGGCCGGCATCTTGAACCCGCCATGTGTCGGATGCTCCATCGTCTGCATGATACCGCGTTCGACGAAGCTGGGGTCGTTCTGCAACTCCATCGTGTCCAGAACCGCGCCGGCGGGGATACCGGCGCCGCCGACCAGCGCCATCGCTTCATGCTTGGTCCGGGTCTGCGTCCATTCCCGGATGATCGGGTCGAGTTCGGCGTCGTTTTTGACCCGCAATGTCGGCGTGTTGAAGCGCGGATCGTCGATCAGGTCTTCGCGGCCCATCACCTTGCACAGGCGCGACCAGTGTTCGGGATTGCCCCGGCTGGTCATGATCCATACGTAGTCGTTCAGGCCACCGGGTGCGCAGGGATACAGGCCGGATGGGCCGTTGGTGCCGCCTCCCGAACGGGTGCCGTCACGCTCGACGGCTTTGCCGAACTTGGCCTGGGTTGAGAAATTGGTGCGCATGTAATGCAGCATCGCATCCTGCATGGCGACCTGCAGCCGGCATCCCTCACCGGTTTTGTCACGCTTGCGCAACGCGCCGAGGATGGTGATCGCCATGGTCATTCCGGTGCCGGTATCGCCCAACGAGATGCCGGGCTTCACCGGCTGACGGCCGCGTTCCCCGGTGACGCTGATGGTGCCCCCGGTCGCCTGGGCGATCATGTCGAACGCCAGATTTTTCTCGTACGGGCTGCCGGTGCCGAAGCCCTTGATCTGGCAGAAGATGATGCGTGGATTGAGCGCCTTCACCTCGTCGTAACCCAGGCCCAGACGCTCGATGGTGCCGGGCGCCATGTTTTCCACGCAGATATCCGCCTTGCGCAGCAAATCCTTCACGATCTCCAGCCCAAGCGGGGATTTCAGGTTGACCGTGATCGATTTCTTGTTCGCATTGAACATGTGGAAGTAGTACGGATCGTCATCCGGCTGACCGGGACGAAGGCGGCGGCCGGGATCGCCGGTGCGTGGGTTCTCGATCTTTACGACCTCGGCACCCAGCCAGGCGAGTGCTTCGGTGCAGGACGGGCCAGCTTCGAACTGGGTAAAATCGACAACCCGAACGCCGGCGAGGAAGTCGAGGTCGGTGCTGCTTTCAGCCATGACAGTATCCTCCGGTTGCATCTTCTTCTATTCGGCCGCGATGGTGGCGGGCACCACCGGTTTGATTTTCGCCATGTTGCCGCCGAAGCGTTCCCTGAATGCGGCGGTATCGATTTCTTCCAGGTCGATCTGCCGATTGAGCACCTGTTCCTTCCACTTCAACAGTGTCGGATGGGCTGCCTGGAATTCCGGCATTACTTCCTTGGCGAACAGTTCAAGCGACCCGCAAATATGTTCGTGGGTGTTCTTTCCAGCCTGGTTCAGCAACACGACCTGGTCGATGTTTGACGACTGGAACTTTTGCAGCTTCTTCCGAATGGTATCAGGCGAACCGATCAGGCCGCCGCGCAACGCCGAAGCGTGCGCCTCCGGATTGGCGTTTTTCCATTTGTTGTATTCGTCCCACATGTTGACGGTGCCCGGTGGCGGCCGCTGCCGGCTGCTGCTCGCACCATAGTATTTCAATGAGAACTGGAAGAATGTGTCGCCATCGGCGCGCTGCCGGGCTTCTTCATCGGTCTTGGCGCACATGAAGAACGAAACCAGCGCGATATTGGGGTTTGCCTGGTAGTCGGCGAGCTTCTTCTGCCGCTTGACGAAGGCGTTGTAGTAAGCATGGACCCAGGCATGCGCGGCATCGGCCGAGACAAACTGAAAACCGAGCGCACCCATGCCCCATTCCCCGCATTTGGCGAGTGTATCCAGTTGCGAGCATGCCACCCAGAGCGGGGGATGCGGCTTTTGTGCCGGTTTCGGCAATACATTGCGCAACGGCATGTCGAAATACTTGCCGTGATGCTCGCTGCCGCCGTCCTTGAACATGGGGAAGATCGCCCGCACGGCTTCCTCAAAGATTTCCCGCTTGTCGCCCATCTTCACGCCGAACGGTTCCAGCTCGGTCTCCGACGCGCTTTCGCCCATGCCGAATTCGCATCGTCCGTTCGACAGCAGGTCCAGGGTCGCGATCCGCTCCGCCACCCGGGCCGGATGGTTGGTGGTCAGTTGGCAGATGCCGTGACCCAGCCGGATATTTTTGGTCCGCTGGCTGGCGGCGGCGAGAAAGGACTCTGGCGCGGGGGAGTGAGAATATTCCTCAAGAAAATGGTGCTCCACCTGCCACGCGTGATCGTAGCCGAGTTTGTCGGCGAGTTCGATTTGCGAGAGCGCGTTTTGGTAAAGGGTCAATTCATCGCCCGGATGCCACGGGCGCGGCAACTGCAGTTCGTAGAATATCCCAAATTTCATCGGTCCGCTCCTATTGTTTCGTTGCCGACTTCTACCGGCCGGATCGCGGTCGTCGGATAACAGTCTATCGCGCGTGACGGCCCTGTCCATCTTTGCACCCGGCCGGATTGCACCGACTCATCAAACGGCACAGCATCCGGCCGCAGTCGATCGTCTTTCAATCGGAAAGAAGCTGCCTCGACGGCGGCGCAGAAGGAGAACGGACACGTGGCAGGCAATTGGATACCTCCGGCCGGCACGGCGGATAACATCGCCGCGACTTCCTGGTATCGCGAGATCACACCACAAAGCTGGCGCGTGCTGTGGTTTGCCGGTCTCGGCTGGATGTTCGACGTCTACGATTCGTTCGTTCTGTCGCTGACCATACCCGCGCTGATCGCGGCCTTCGCGCTGTCGAACGCTGAAGCCGGCACCATCGGCAGCATTCTCGCCGCTGGATTGATCGTCGGTGGCATCGTCATGGGCTGGGTCGCCGACCGCATCGGACGGGTACGCACGCTGTATCTTAGCATCCTTGTCTACTCGCTGTTCACCTGCCTCACCGCCATCGCACCTTCGGCTACCTGGGTCGCGGCATTGCGCTTCCTGGGCGGGCTGGGCATGGGTGGAACATGGACGTCCGGTGCGGCACTGGTCGCGGAGACATGGGGGGCGAAGCATCGCGGCAAAGGTGGCGCCCTGATGCAGATGGGCCTGCCGCTCGGTTCCATGCTGGCGATCGGCGTCACCGCTTTGATCACCAGCCTGATGGGCGGGCTGAACCACGGCGGATGGCGCGTGATCTACGGTCTTGGCTTCCTGCCGGCGCTGATCCTGCTTCCGGTTGCCCTGCGCACGCCGGAATCGCCTGTGTGGCGTGCCCGAGCGACATCGACAGGCAAGTCTGGGTCGATCGCCGATCTGTTCCGCGGCGGCAATGCGCGCGGGATGCTGCTGGCTTTCAGCTTCATTTTCTTCGCGCAATACATCTACTGGGGTGTCTTCACCTGGACGCCAACCTTTCTGGTCAGCGTCAAGCATTTGAATTTTGTGCGGGGCCTCGGCTTCGTGCTGTCGCAGCAGTTCGGATCGCTGATCGGGTTCCTGGTTTTCGCGGCGCTGGTCGACCGGCTTGGCCGCCGGCCGACCTTTATCGGCTTCCTTGTCATCGGCGCAATCGCCGTGGGTGTGCTGGTGTTGGAGGCCGATCCGCGCGTGTTGTTGGCGACCATGTTCTTCACGGGGTTCGGCATCACCGGCATCTTCGCCGGCATGGGACCATTCACCGCGGAGATGATGTCGAACACCGCTTCGCGTGGCCTGGCGATGGGTCTCGCCTATAACGGCGGGCGCATTGGCGGGCTGATCGCACCCGTACTGATCGGGGCTCTTGCCACCAGCGCGCAGGGATTTGCCGCTGGGATGGCAACGACGATCGTCGCCTTCATCCTGGCGATCGGCGTCATCCTGATCTGCCCCGAAACGCGAGGAACCGAGATTCGCTAAGCCGGCGTCGGCAAGGCAAGCCTTCGCCGCGGTGATCGCGGCAGCAGCATCAGCAGCCGAACAGCTTGCGGCCAACCACCCGGAGAAACTCGGCCCATTCCGCCTGGAACGCCGGGTCTTTGGCGTCCTTCCCGGTCACCAGCCGGGTGATCTGGGTGAACGCGATTGGATAGGTGGCCAGGCTGAGCGTGGCCAGTTGGATCAGCCGCCAATCCATGTCGGCGGGCAGGCCACCCTGTTGCTGGATGTCGTGGATGGCTTCGCCGTAAGCGGCGAGACGCTGGCGCCGATCCTCCTCGCCGGGGACGACGCGATTGCGCGCGCTCGCTGCCTCCCAGGCGAGAAAGCGCAGGTAATCCTGGTCACCTTTGCGTTTCTCGAACCGGGTCGCGATCAAGTCCGCCGGGTTCTCCGGAAGCGTCTCCCGCCAGTGTATCGCGGGCCGGAACTTGCTGTCGTGAACCGCCTGGAACAGCGCTTCCTTGCCGCCGAAATGGTGATGGATCAGTTGCTTGCTGACCCGAGCGCGGCGCGCCACGCCGGATAGGGTGGTGCCGTCGAAGCCGCGCTGGGCGAACTCCTTCGCCGCCGCGTCGATCACCCGGCGGCGCGTCCGCTCCGGATCGCGTGTCCTTGTTTTCGTTGTCATCCGGCTTCGTCCCATCGCCACGCTACTTTACCGTCGTCCAACTATTGACAGCCAGGGCGTTCTTGGAAAGCCTGGGTGAAATCACGGGGCGAACGTCATGCCGCTACACACGGGATTGGAAACGTCCATCCAACGCCGGCGCCTGCTGCTGACGGCGGCCGGTGCGGCGGTTGCGCGACCGTTGACCGCGGCACGCGCCGCCGACACGGTCGAATTGGTCACCGTCACCCCGACGCTGATCGACGCCGCGAAGCGCGAGGGCACCGTCGTCGTGCGCTACAGCAGCCCAGTGGATGAGATGACGCAGATGGCCACCGCCTTCGAGGCCAGGTTTGGCATCAAGGTTCAGGTGGATCGCAAGGTCGGCGTGGTGGGCACACAGCAATTCGCGACCGAGGAACGCGTCGGCCGGCACGTCATGGACGTGAACTACTCCGCCGATCCGGCCGGCATGTCCGATCTCGCGGAGGAAGGGTTCTATCTTCGTTTCACGCTGCCGGACGCACTGCCGTTGCTTGATAAAGGCGCGTATATCCCGGAACTTGGTTACTGTCCGAAATGGACCGAGATCGTTATATCCTACAATCCCGACCACATCCCCTTGGCGCAGGCTCGGGAGCAGTTCAAGACGTGGCATGGCCTGCTCGATCCGAAGCTGAAGGGCAAAATCGGAATGAACGAGCCGGCGGGAGGCGGTGTGCCCCTGGCGACGTATCTGATGTTCTATCGGCTGCCGCAATACGGCCGTGACTTCGTTGCCAAGCTGGGTGAGCAGAAGCCGCGCTTGTACCCCGGTTCGGCGCAAGGCCGTGAAGACCTCGCGGCTGGTGCGATCTCGGTGTACGTGCCGAACTGGGAGTCGATCGCAATGATCACCTTCCTGAAAGGTGACCGGACACAATGGACCTATCCGGAGATCGCCCCCACCTTCGCCAACACCTATCTGTGCATCTCTAGCCACGCGCCGCATCCGGCCGCCGCGCGGCTGTTCACCGCTTGGTTCTTCACGCCGGAAGGCGCCCGCACGATGGAGTTGGCACAGGCCAAACCAACTCTGCAGGGTATTCCGGATGAGCGGACGGCGGTGGCCAAACTGAAACAAACGGATTGGTGGCGACCCTTCCCGGAGCAGATCCGCTGGATTCCCGACACCAACGATTGGGTCAAGAATTCCGAAGACCTGATCCCGGATATGCGTGAGGCACTGGGTTGGCAACGGTAACGCCCAACCTGGACCTTTTTGGACCATTGCCGCGCCGTCTTGGCATGAGTGTGGTGCTGGCCGTATCCGCCGCGCTGGTGCTGGCACCGGTTCTCGCCGTGATCTATGGCGCGTTCCGCACCCGCCCGCCCGGTGCGCCGCGGGCAGCCTTCACTCTGGCGAAGATGGCGCAAGCTTGGGGCGGGATCTTCACCGGTGGCTGGACCCAGGCACCCACTGTCAACACGATCCTGCTCGCCATCCCTGTAACGATCGTGGCGACCGCGCTGGGTGTCGCGCTCGCCTGGGCGGTGACGCGTACGGACATGCCGGGGCGCCGCACGCTGGAACTGCTGTTCCTGGTCCCGCTGCTTTACTCGCCGCTGGTCAGCGTGATCGGGTGGACGGTGTTGGCCGACCCCGGCGCCGGGCTGCTGAACCGGGCATGGGCGGGGGTAACCGGGGCACATGCACCGCTGTTCGATGTGTATTCTTATGGCGGCATTGCCTTCGTCATGGTGTTCTACTTCGCGCCCTATGCGTTCCTGCTGTGCGCCGGTGCGTTTCGGGCGTTGGACAGCACGCTGGAGGAAGCGGCGGCGATGTCCGGTGCGGGGTTGTTGCGGCGCCTAGGGTTCGTGACGTTCCCGCTGATGCTTGCGGGCATTGGCGCCGCATCCCTGTTCATTTTCACGCTGGCGCTGGAGCAATTCGCTATCCCCGGCTTTCTGGGCGCACATGTGCATTTCGATACGCTCGCCTATGCGATTTTCGAGCGCACCAGCACATATCCGAGCGACCTGCCGGGAGCGGCCGCGGCGGGTACGTTGTTGCTGGTGTTGTCCTCCATCGGGCTGTACGCCTATCGCCGGCTGACGCGCCATGCCGGCCGGTTCATCAGTGTGACCGCGCGTGGCTACCGAGCGGTGCCGACAGCGCTGGGGCGTGGTGGGATGGTGCTGACGGTTATCTGCGCGGCCTTGTTCGCGATTGGTGTGGCGTTGCCGTTGGCCGCTGTGCTGCTGCGCGCCTTGCTGCCGGTGCGGACGGCATCGGTCGATCTGTCGGCACTAGGTTTTGGCAATTTCACGCAATTGTTCGCTGCCGGAGACTTCCTCCTCGGCCTGCAAAACACGGCCTGGCTGGCGTTCGGTGCCGCCACGATCTGTGCGGGACTTGGCCTGCTGATCGGATCGCTGCTGGTTCGTCGCCGATCCGCTGGACTGTCGGCGCTGGACTATCTGGTGGCACTGCCGATCGGCATCCCCGGCACGGTGTTCGGCGTCGGCATGCTGTGGGCGTATGTCCGGACCCCACTTTACCTGACGCTGTGGATCCTGCTGCTGGCGTTCACGGTGCGCTATCTGGTCTATGCCGTTCGTACGGTCGGCGGCAGCATGATGCAGATCGATCCGGTGCTGGAAGAAAGCGCCGCGATCGCCGGCGGCACGCCACTACGGACGTTCCTGTTCGTCGATCTTCCCTTGCTGAAGCCGGCGATCGCATCGGCCTGGCTTCTGGTGTTCCTGATCGTGATGCGGGAGATCAGCGCCAGTGTCATCCTGTATGGCGCTGACTCGGTGACGGTACCGATTCTGACGTGGAACTATCTGAACGATGGTTCCTACGGCACCGCCAGCGCGCTGGCGATCGTGCAGGTGGTCGCGGTTGGACTTGTTGTGATGTTGTTGCGCTGGCTGTTCGGGGCCGACATCCGTGCTCGGTCGGAGTAGCCAGTGACCGCGATCCGTATCGCCGGCCTCAATCGCCGTTTTGGACCTGCTTTTGCGGTCGAGGGCTTGGACCTTGAGATTGCGGCAGGGGAGTTTTTGACGCTGCTGGGACCGAGCGGTTCGGGGAAGACAACGACTTTGCGGATGTTGGCGGGGTTGGAACGGCCGGATTCGGGAACGATACAGGTGGGCGGCCGGGTGATGAACGGGCCGGGCGTGTTCGTCCCGCCACACAAGCGCAACATGGGCATGGTGTTCCAGAGCTATGCCGTCTGGCCGCATCGGACGGTCTATCAGAACGTTGCCTTTCCGTTGCGCGTGCAACGTGTCTCGCGCGCCGACGAGAAGGCCCGTGTTGGGCGGATACTGGATCTGGTGGAACTGCCAGCCTCCGACTTCGCCGACCGCTACGCCAGCCAGTTGTCCGGCGGGCAGCAGCAGCGCGTGTCGCTGGCCCGCGCCCTGGTGGCCGATCCCGATGTCATTCTGTACGATGAGCCGCTGTCCAACCTGGACGCCCGCTTGCGCGACGCCATGCGCACGCTGTTGCGCGACATCCATGGCCGCATCCGCACGACGGCGCTGTACGTGACCCACGACCAGACCGAGGCGATGGTGCTGTCGGACCGGGTCTGCATCATGCAGGCCGGCCGCATCGTGCAGCAGGGGACGCCCCGCGCGCTGTACGACAATCCCAGCAACATGTTCGTGACTGAGTTCATCGGCGGCGCCAACGCACTGCCGATCGTCGAACAGGACCGCGCTCGGCAGCAGGTCGGCATTGCCGGCGGCGTGCGCATTCATGTCGCGAACTGGAATGCGGGTTCGGCGTCGCGCCTTGTCATTCGCCATCACCATGTTCAGTTGCTGCCCGCCGACGCGACGGCCTGCAACGCGATCGACGCGACCGTGCGTGACGCCGTGTTCCTGGGCGATCGCGTTCGTTTCACGTTGCAGGCCGATTGCGGGTTGACGCTGATTGCCGATGCTGTTGCCTCACCCGGCTTACCCATGCCGGGCAGCCGGATCCGCGCCGTCCTGCCGGCCGCGTTGTGCATCATTATTTAGGGAGAACATCAGAGATGGCCCAGCAGCCTGCGTTGCTCGATGCGGACGGCCCGGACACGGTGCGCATGACGCCTGACGAGGCGCGTGCCCTCGGCGAGGAATCGTTGTGCCGGCTTGGTTATCCTCAGGACGAGGCGGCGATCATCACCGACCAGCTTATCGACAACGCGCTGTGCGGCTACCGCTTTGCCAGCCTGCCCCGTATTCTTGCCATCGCCGGCGACGAGAAAACGCGGCAGCCGCGCCGGCCGGTGACGGTGATCCGCGAGACGCCAGTTTCGGCTTTGCTGGATGGCGGCAACAACGTCGGCTACGTCGCCGCGTATCGTGGTGCCGAGATGGCGATCGACAAGGCGAAAGTGTCCGGGATCGCCGTCATTGGTGTGTCCGACAGCTATTACAGTGGCCGCAACGCATACTATGTCGAAATGATTGCCCGAGCGGGGCTGGTCGCCATCCATACAGCCAGTGCCAAACCGCGGGTGTTGCCGCCGGGTGGCACACGGCCGGCGCTGGGCACCAACCCGATCGCAATCGGGTTCCCGAGCGAGGGGGAGCCTGTCGTCTACGATATCGGTACCGCATCGATGATGTGGGGTGAGGTGCTGCTGCACGCCCAGCTCGGGCTGCCGATCCCCGACGGCGTGGGGTTCGACGCGGCGGGACAACCCACCGCCGACGCCAACGAAGTCGTCAAGGGCGGTGTCGTGCCCTTCGCCGGCCACAAGGGTTACGGGCTGTCATTCGCCATACAGGCGCTGGGGTTGCTTGCCGGCGCAGCGATCCCGCGTGGGCAGGTGCAGGATTATGGCTTCCTGTTCATCGCGATCGACCCGGCTATCCTGCTGGGCCCCGGCGTGTTCGCGGGCCAGATGTCGGAGCTGGTGGAGCGCATGAAGGCAACGCCGCTCGCTTCGGGCGTCGACGGGATACGCATCCCCTCCGAACGTGCATTTCACGAGCGTGCCCGGCGGCGGGAGGAAGGAATCGTGCTGGACCGCGTGGTGGTGGAGTCGTTGCGGGCGCTGTGAGGGCGATGGAGGCCGTTCAGGCCGTGAGGATGCTCAGGCCGCCGGGCGAAGAGTCCGCATCGACCACCGTTACGCCGCATGCATGCGGTCTGGATTGCGTTCGGCGAGAAGCGGCCGCACCCAGCGTCCGAAGCGCGTCGCTTCCTCATCGTGCAGGTAGCCGGACAGGCAGAACGATGTGCAGCCCAGGTCGATGAACTGCTGTAGCGTGTCGGCACACTGACGCGGATTGCCCACCACGACGATCCCAGCCCCCGGCCGCACCCGGGTCACCCCGGTCCACAGATGCGGGCCGATCAGGTCGCCATGCTCTTGCGCCAGTTGCTGCACCCGCTGGTTGGCGGCGGAGCCGGCATAATGGGTGCGAATGAAACGAGTCTGCGCCTCGGTCACGCCGCGCACCAGTTCATGCGCGGCGTCCCATGCCAGCGCCTCGGTCTCGCGGCACAGAATCTGCAGCCGCATGCCGAAGCCGATGGTGTCCGCCCTTCCATGCCGAGCCGCCATGCCGCGAATCTTGGTGATGTTGTCGGCGATGCGGTCCGGCGTGTCGCCCCAGAACAGATGGACGTCGGAATGCTTCGCCGAAAGCGCCCACGCCTCCGCCGACCCGCCGCCGAGGTAGAACCGCGGCACCCGCGACGGGTGGGGTGAGATGCGGGCGCCCTTCAAGGTGTGGAAACGGCCTTCGAAATGCACCGGCCCGCGCGTGGTCCACAGCGCCTTCATGATGGAGACGTCTTCTTCCATCAGCGCGTAGCGGTCTTCCTTGGCCATAACGATGCCCTCGGCCGCCGCGTCGGCCTCGCTCTGCCCGGCGATCAGGTTCACCGCCAGACGGCCGCCGGACAGCCGATCGAAGGTGGCGCCCATCTTCGCCAGTTGCACCGGGCTGACATAGCCGGGCCTGGCGGCGACCAGCGCCGTGATGCGTTTGGTCTTCGCCACCGCCATGGCCGCGCTGATCCAGGCTTCCCAGCAGGCGGCATCGACGGGAACCAGGAAATACTCGAACCCGGCGTCCTCGGCGGCGAGCATCACACGGTCGAACAACGCCGCCGATGGCGGAATGAACGCCTCGCGGTCGCCATAACACGTCGTGTCGCCCCAAGTGGGCAAAAACCATCCGAATTCGAGCGGTGTCCGCACGGCGGTGCTTCCCTTGTCGTCGGGACGACTGTAACGCATGCGGCGCGGGTCTGGCCAACCGTCTCGACCTTTTGCGATTCTGGAGGCATCCTTCCGCCCATAACAATTTGCCGGGCAGGGGCCGCCGCATGAACGAAATGGTGGATGTGTTGATCATCGGTTCCGGCGCGTCCGGCGCCGCGGCGGCGTGGAGCCTGGCCGACACGCGGATGCGCATTCTGTGCCTGGAACAGGGCGATTGGATGAAACCGTCCGACTTCCCGAGCAACGGGCGGGACTGGGAGGCTCGGCGATACGCCGATTTCGATATCAGCCCGAACCGGCGGGCGCGGGACACGGATTACCCGGTGAACGATGACAACTCCCCGATGAAGGTGGCCAACTTCAATGCCGTCGGCGGTGGGACCGTCATGTACACGGCGCATTATCCGCGCATGCACCCGTCGGATTTCCGGGTGCGCACGCTGGATGGAGTCGCCGACGACTGGCCGATCGACTACGCGACGCTGGAGCCGTTTTTCGCCGAGAATGACCGCATGATGGGCGTTTCGGGCCTGGCCGGCGACCCCGCCTATCCGCCGCATCAGCCGCCGATGCCGCCGCTGCCGCTGGGCAAGACCGGCGCCCGTTATGCCAAGGCGATGAACAAGCTGGGCTGGCACTGGTGGCCATCCGACACCACCATCGCGACCACCGAGTATGACGGCCGAGCGCCCTGCATCAACCTGGGTCATTGCACCCCCGGTTGCGCCCAGGGCGCGAAAGCCAGCACCGACATCACGTATTGGCCACATGCCATACGAGCAGGGGTGGAACTGCGGACCCGTTGCCGCGTGCGGGAGATTACCACCAACGAACATGGTATGGCCTCTGGTGCGATCTATTACGATGCCGACGGGGTCGAGCAGTTCCAACCCGCCGAAGTTGTCATCGTGGCCTGCAACGGCATCGGTACACCTCGGCTGCTGCTGAATTCGGCGTCGTCCCGGTTCCCCAACGGGCTGGCCAATTCCAGCGGCCTGGTCGGCAAGAACCTGATGCTGCACCCGTGGCCGCAGGTCTTCGGTTATGTCGACGAACGGGTGGATGGCGACCGAGCGCCAATGCTGTCGATATGGAGCAAGGAGTTTTACGAGACCGATCCGAACCGCGATTTCGTCCGCGGCTATACGCTGCAGTTCACCCGCGGCACCGGTATCGTCAACGAAGCGATCACCAGCGCCGCCGCCGGACGCCTGCCCTGGGGCCAGGACCACCACAGCACCTATCGCAAACTGTTTCACAAGCGGCTGCAAATCGGCATCGCCTGCGAGGATCTGCCGGAGGAGCACAACCGTGTCACGCTCGACCCGGTGCTGAAGGACAGCCACGGCATCCCGGCCCCGAGGATCGACTACGTCATCGCCGAAAACTGCCGCCGCATGATGGAACACGGCATCGCCCGAGCCGAGGAAATCCTGACCGCCGCCGGCGCTACCAACCTGCACGCGGCCCGTGTCGCGCTCAACAGTCCGGGTCATCTGCTTGGCACGGCCCGCATGGGGGATGATCCGGAACGTTCCGTCGTTAACGCGTGGGGCCGCAGCCACGACGTGAAGAACCTGTTCATCGTCGATGGCAGCATCTGGGTCACGTCCGGCGGCGTGAACCCTACCTCCACCATCCAGGCGCTGGCGCTGTATGTCGCGGACAGCATGAAGAAGCGCCTGGCCACTCTGTTCGATTGAGGCGGATATGCAGAACGAAATAACCCTTTCGGCCGAGGAAACCCGCGATCTGCGATGTGTCGCCGGCGTGATGATCCCGGCCAATGCTGAATTTGACGTGCCCGGCGCCGACGACGCCGCCATCTTCGCCGACATTGTGGCGTCCCTGGGCCGCGATTTCGCTGATGTGCGGCTGGCGCTCGGCAGGCTCGCGGCGCTGGGAGGCAGCCCGTTCGCCGACCTCGACGAAACACGCCGCCAAGCGGTGGCCGCATCGTTCCAGGCCGAAGCCGGCGCGCCGCTGGCCGCCCTGTCGCGGTCGGTGCTGCAATGCTACTACCGCGACGACCGGGTGATCCACTCACTCGGTATGGAACCCCGACCGCCGTTCCCCAAGGGACACGTGCTGGAACAGGGCGACTGGTCGTTGCTGGACCCCGTGCGTACACGGCCGAAAATGTGGCGCGACGTGCCGTAAAGCGGGGCGGTTGGCCGATGGGCGGGGAGCGACTATGGTCGGCGAAGCTGAACGTAGTAGGAGATATGGCGATGGCCGATGCAATACTCGCACCCAACCTGCCGCAATGGATGAAGGAACACACCGACCGCTATCTGGCCAGCGGCGGCACCGACGGGCATATGTACAAGATGACCCGTCCCGACATCGGCGAATTGACGGTGGCATCACTGCTGCTGATCACGAAAGGGCGTAAGTCAGGACAGTCCTACATTTTCCCGCTGTTCTACGGGGAAACCGGCAAGAGCTACTTCGTGATCGCCTCCAAGGGCGGCGCGCCGGAACATCCCGGTTGGTACCGCAATCTGCAGAGCAACCCGGAGGTCGATATCCAGGTCGGCACCAAAAAGATGAAGGCGCATGCCAGGACGACTTCTGGTGAGGAACGCGCTCGGCTTTGGAAGGATGCGGTTGCCTTCTTTCCGCCCTATGCCGACTACGAGGTCAAAGCGGGTGATCGGGAAATCCCCGTGGTGGTGCTGGATCCCGTCGGTTAGAGCGGTACCACCGTTCCGTCACCATGATGGCCGGGCGTGTCCCGGCCACCTTCGCATCGACGGACGAAGCGCGGATGGCCCGGACTTCGCCGGGCCATCACAGTGAGAGGGTGGCGGTTGGCAAATTCTTTTTCCCGGCATCGCCATTCTGATGCCTATGGGGCGCGTCTCACCCATAACGTATACGTTACGATGTGCCTCTGACGCTACGCGGTGCCCCAAGAAATGGCATTGCGCAGCAGCGTGGTGAAGGCGTCGGTATCCCACGCACCCCGCAGTGTGGCCGGCGTCGGATCCCCCGCCTGCGCCTGACGGGACGCTGGGCTATGACAGTGCCCAAGCGCAAAGTACGTCACACCACCCTGACCCACATCGCGCGTGTAGCCGAGAACACGGGTCCGGCCGTCGGGCTGCAGCGACGTATCGGCGGGATACAGGGTGCCGATGGCAGGCGACACAGCGTCGGGGCCATACTCCGCGGTCAGCAATATCCGGGTTGATCCCGGGTCTTGCAGTTCGATGAAATACGGTTCGTCCTCGACCAGAAACGAACCGCCGATCCCACGGGTCAGCGGATGATCGACGTCGCTGACGTCAACACGGAACCCGCAATACGGTGGATGGGTCAGGAAGAAACTTCCCAGCAGCGCGTGGTGCTCCGATTTCACCGTGCGGCGCTGGCGCACCCCCTCGACCCGCTCCGCACGGCCGCCGCTGGTGCCATGCAGGCCCAGCCAACGACCGCCTGATTCCAGCCAGGTCCGGATTGCTCGGCACTGCGCGGCATCGGGATGGGGACCAGCCACGTAGGTGACCAGCAACCGACTGACCGGCAGCCATTTTTCGACATCGGAAAAATCGTTGCCGACCGACGCCGGAACGTTCGCCTCCGCGAGCAATTCCAGCAGACGCAATCGCGCATAATCGTGGTCATGCCCGGCGGCCGAACCGGGTGGGAAACCGCCGGCGATCAGATGGGTTCGGCGGGGTTTGCTGTCTGTCATGGGGACTCCTCGCGGAAGGCGTGGCGGCTTCGACCGCCGCCACGCGTGATCCTACGCCGCGTAACCCGGATCCTCACGATCCAGCTTGCGGCGGAACGCGGCCCATTCCAGATGCGCACCGGGCGACCGGCTGCCCTCGCTGTACATCTTGGCACCGATGGCGCTGGTCCGGTCGATCGCGTCCTGGGATGGGAAGTGGATGCCCGATCCGGCCTGTGCCGCCAACTGGATTTCGCAAGCCCGCTCCACGCGCCCGAGGAGGACGAACGCCTCACCCATGGTGCGGCCGGCGGTCAGGGTGCCGTGATTGCGTAGGAACAGGATGCTGCCGTCGGCGATGTCGCGGACGAGGCGGCGGCGTTCGTCGTCGTCGCTCGCGGGGCCTTCATAGTCGTGGTAGCGCACGCGGCTCATCAGGATCAGCGCGTTCTGCGAAATCGGCAGCAGCCCATCCTTCTGCGCGGAAATCCCGGCGCCGGCGGACGAATGCAGATGCATCACCGAAGCGATGTCCGGCCGAGCGGCCAGGACCGCGCCGTGAATGACTTCGCCGGCCTTGTTGATGCCATGCGGACTGTCGCTGAGGATATTGCCCTTGGTGTCCAGCTTCACCAGCGAAGACGCGGTGATTTCCTCGAAGAACAGGCCCAGCGGATTAATCAGGTACTGATCGGTCGTTCCGGGCACGCGCAGCGAGAAATGATTGCCCAGCATGTCGTGCCAGCCGAAGCGGGCGGCCAGGCGATAGGCGGCGGCGAGATCGAGCCTGGCTTCCCATTCCTGCGGGGAGAAACCATGCTTGTTCTCTCGGAGATTGGTGATTTGCGTTGCGGCGGACATGGGTTTTTCCTTCCTGAATGCATGCGATCGAGACCCAGCCTGGGACGGCTCGCCCGCTTAGTCAACAAACTACGCCGCTGCCAGCACCAGCCGCGATGCCTTCTCACCGATCATGATGGACGGCGCGTTGGTATTGCCGGACGTCAGCGTCGGCATGATGGAGGCATCGGCCACGCGCAGTCCTTCCATGCCATGCACCCGAAGCTGGTCGTCCACCACCGCCATCGGGTCCGATCCCATCTTGCAGGTGCCAACGGGATGATAGGTGGTCTCGGCATTGTTCCTGGTCCAGTCAAGCAATTCATCATCCGACTGGATATTGATACCGGGCGTGATTTCGCTGGTGGCGATACCCTGCATGGCGGGCGCGTCCATGATGCGGCGGGTGATGCGCATCGCCTCCAGGGTAACCTCCCGATCCAGTTGCGCGCTGAGGAAGTTGAAACGAATCGCCGGCGGCCGGTTCGGCGATTTCGAAGATACGTGGATGCTGCCGGTGCTTTCCGAACGCAGGATGTTCATGATGGCGGTCATCCCGGATTGTTTCGCCAGCTGGAAATTCGCCCCCACCAGGAACGGCACGAACGAAATCGCCGCATCAGGCGCATCCAGCCCCGCCCGCGTGCGGATATAGGCCCTGATCGGCGCGGCGGGCAGACCCAGCAAGCCCTTGTGGGTCAGACCGTATTTCAGCGCCTGCCAGACCAGACCCAAGCCCCGCGCCTTGTCGTTGTAGGTCATGCCGAGGCCGGGCGAGACCGCCCATTTCATGCGCGGTGCGTAATGGTCGCGCAGATTCTCGCCGACGCCCTTCAACTCGTGCCGGACTTCGATGCCGAGGCCTTGCAGTCGGTCCGGCTGTCCGATGCCGGACAGTTCCAGCAATTGCGGCGAGTTGATCGATCCGCCGCTGACGATCACCTCCCGGTTCGCCCGCGCTTCGACGGATTGCCCGTTCAGCGTGTACCGCACCCCGACGCAGCGTTTGCCTTCCAGCAGCAGGGATTCCGTCAACGCGTTGGCTTGGATCGTCAGGTTCGGACGGCTGCGGGCGGGGTCGAGGTAGCAGACCGCCGTGCTCATGCGGCGGCCTTTGCGGATGGTGGCCTGGGTCATGCCGATGCCGTCCTGAGACGCGCCGTTATAGTCCTTGGTGTAGTTGATGCCGACCTGACCGGCGGCCTTGATCAGGGCGTCGTACAGCGGGCCGGATTCGTTGCTTTCGGTGACCTTCAGCAGACCGTCGCGGCCGCGATATTCGTCGTCCGCCTCGCCCTGGTAGCTTTCCATGTCGCGGAAAATCGGCAGCACCTCGCGGTAGCTCCAGCCACGATTCCCCAGTTGCGCCCAGGTGTCGTAGTCCTGCGACTGGCCACGCACGAATACCATGCCGTTGATCGACGACGATCCACCCAGCAGCTTGCCGCGCGGGATGGGGACACGGCGCTGGCCGGTGCCGGCGTCGGGCTCCGACGAATACAGCCAGTTGGCAGCCGGGTTTTCGATCAGCTTGGCGAAACCGACCGGAATGCGCGACCAGGGATGGCTCTCCCGTCCGGCTTCCAGCACCAGCACCTTGTGCTTGCCATTGGCGCTGAGGCGGTTGGCCAGCACCGATCCCGCCGATCCCGCGCCGACCACGATATAGTCGAAGACCTGGTTGTCCATTTTTGTTTCCCCCGACGGCGTCTTCTAGAGCATGATCGCGCTGGGCGGAACGTCCAGAGCGCGTGAATCATGCGATCAAACAAAACGCTCTAGTAACTCGGTTTCGCCGGAAACGGCGTCAGTTGCAGCTCATGGGTCCAGCAGGACCGGTCCTGGGTATGCAGGTAGTAGAACGCCTCGGCAATCTTGACCGGGTTCATCACCATATCAGGCTGCTTCTGCGATTTCGGCAGCGCCCTGGTGCCGGGCGAATCGATGGTGCCGTCGATCACCACATTCGCCACATGCACGCCGTGTTCGGAGTATTCCTCGGTCAGCACCTGCGCCAGCGTGCGCATCATCACCCGGGGATAATACAGCGACTGTCCCGTCAGCCGCTTGCGCCCGCGCAGCGAACTGGAGTTGTTGGAGAAGAAAAATGACCCTGCGCCGCGCTTCCGCATCGCCGGCAGCACTTCCTTGGCGACGAGAAAGGGGCCCCGGCTGGCGATATGCATGGCGGTGTCCAGCATTTCCACCGAAATGTATTCGAGCAGTTCTTTCTCCGGCGGCAGATCGCGGCCTTCCAGGTAACCGGCGTTGTAAACCAGCACGTCCGGATCGCCGGCCTCCTGGCGGATCGTGGCGAACGCCGATGCGATGGACTGTTCGGAAACAAGATCCATCTCGACGATCATGCAGTCACCGCCTTGCGTTTTGATGGCATCGGCCAGCGCCGCCGCGTTGGCTCGCGCGCGGGTGGTCAGCACGACACGGAAACCTTCCTGCGCGAATTTCTGTGCGATGGCGCCGCCAATGCCCCAGCGGACTCCGACGGGCAGGTGGCTGTCGTCCAGGGTCTTGCCGTGCGCCAGCTTGGTGTTACGGCCGTCGGATTGCCATTTGGAGGTGGCACCGACGACAACGGCGATGGGTTTTTGGGCCATTGGGATCGTTTCCTTTTGCTTTGTTCAGGCGCTGCGATTCCAGCCCCACCAGGCGCAGAGCGCACCGCCCATGATAAGTTTTTTGTCCTGGTCGTTGAGCCAGGGGAGTTCTTCCGTGAACATCGTTACGCATTGGTGCCAGGAACACGGCATTTTGGTGATGTCGGTGCCCCAGAACATACGGTGGGGACCGAAGGCGTCGTAAATTTGTCTCAGGTAGGTGTGCATTTTCGGGAACGGGTAGGGTTCGCTGGAATAGCCCGGCGCGCCGGTGGCTTTGACCGCCACGTTGGGGAATTTTGCCAGGGCCAGCAGCGCGGGTATGTGGGTCATGGCCTCGGCGTCTTTTAGGGTGGTCAGGCCGCCTCGGCCGCCGAGATGATCAATGGTCAGGCGCAGGCCCGGATGGCGCTGGGCGATACGGGCGATGTCCGTCAGGGAGTCCGTTGCCAGCATGGCGATGGGGATGCCGGCTTTCTCGGCCTCGGCCCAGAGCCAGTCGATGGTGCCGTCGGCGAGCCACTGGCGGGCGGGGTCGTGCAGGAAGGTGTAACGCAGACCCAGCATGCCGGGTTGATTTTTGTGGGTGGCGATGCGGGTGCGAGAGCTGGGTTGATCGAGGGGTAGAGACCCCATGATGGCGAAGCGGCCGGGGTAGTCCCGGGTGGCCTGAACGGCCATTTCGGTGGCGTTGGGATCCCAGCCAGGGGGATGGATAACGGCGGCGTCCACCCCGCCCTCGTCCATCAGAGCGATGGCCTCCGCGGGGGTAAAGTGGGTGATCTGCCGGTGCGACAAGTTGCTGGGGAGGCCGGTTCCCCAGGTGTGGATTTGGGCGTCAACGATCTGCATGGCGTTCCTCCCCTTCGTTGTCTATGCGTCGGAGAAGGGTAGCTTAAACAGAATGTCCGGCATACAGGCGGCGTCCGACGGACATTGTCGCGTTTTCATCCGAACAACGCCGGAGAACATAGAGATCGACAACACTTCGCTACGGCGCCAGCACGACTGGGGCTGTTATTGGAAGACAATTACCGTAGCCGAGACCCCGGGTCCATGCCGAGGAACGCCCGGCCGCCGATCGGATACCACTCCGGCGCGATCGTGGCCGTCTGGCCGACGACGTGCAGGTCGCGCCAGCATTCGGCCAGGCGAGTCTCGCGCTTGAAGGACGTGCTGCCGCCGTGGCGATAGACCAAATCCATCGCGTCCCGGGCGTTGTCGGCGGCGTAGACGGCCGCCAAGCGGCAGCGGGCCCGCTGCTCCAGCGTGGTTTCGCGGCCGGCGGCGATGGTATTCCACAGTTCGGCGATCATCGCGCTGCGGTAGATGCGGCCGGCGTTCAGCATCGCGTCGGCTCGGCCGGCGGCGTCCTGGACTTGCGGATTGTCGCAAAGGCGGCCGGTGCGCCCGCGGGGCATTTTCTCGACGGCCAGTTCGAGCAGCGCGTCGATGCCGGCTCGGGCGATGCCGGTGATGACAGAGCTGTGGTGGGGGCCGACCCAAGCCTGGCTGGGCAGGGCGTAGGTGATGCCGGGCCAGCGCGCCCATTGGTTGTCCAGCGGCACGCCGGCATGAACCATGGTGCGGCGTTCCGGCAGGAAGACATTTTCCACCTTCCAGTCGAAGCTACCGGTGCCGCGCAGGCCGGTCACGTCCCAGCTTCCGGGGACGACGTTGGCCTCGGCACGGGGAAAGACGCCGCGCCAGAACAGCGGAGCGCCATCGGGGCGGCGGCGCGGCTGGCCGTCGTCGAGGATTTGGAAACTGCCCAGCATCCAGGCGCTTTCCTGGCAGCCGGTGCCGAAGGTCCAATGGCCGTTGATGCGGTAGCCGCCCTCCACCGGTGTTGCCTCGCCGCCGCCCTGCACGGCGGTGCCGGCAATGATGGACGGGCTGGACCCGTGGACTTCCTGCACACCCTCGTCGGGCAAACCGAGCGTCACGAGTTGGCCGATGCTGTTGTTGCAGACGTTCCAGCCGACGGAGCCGGCGCCCTCGGCCAGCAGTTCGACGACGCGCAGATAGGTCAGCGGATCGACCTGCAGGCCACCCAGCGCGCGCGGGATCACCATCCGGTAGAAGCCGGCGGCGTGCAGTTGCGCGACCAGTGCTGATGGCAAGCGTTGTTCGCGCTCGATCTCCTCATGGTAGTCGCGCAGCATGGGCCGCATCGCGGCGGCGGCCTGGACCAGGGGCTGGGAGTCGATATCGGCTGACAAGCGAGTCTCTTCGTCCATGGGTTACTCCTGCCGTCGTTTCTTGTTGGGAATGCCCTTTTACGCCGCTGGGGATGCCAGGCCGTCGGGTGGCCAGGGGGTCAGGTCGCTCGTCAGCGGGATGCGCAAGTTGCGAAACAGCATCGAGAACGCCATCCAGTTGCCCATGGCGATGATGAATTCCACCTGCTGGCCGGGATCGGTGACGTGTTTGGCGATCTCGGACCAGGCGGCGTCCGAAATGGATTTGCCGGCGAGGCATTCATCGGTGGCGGCCAGGATCGCCCTGTCCGCCGGGGTCAGCCGGCGGGAATTTTGCCAGTCGCGCACGGCCAGGATGTCGTCGGGCGGGATGCCGGCGGTAGTGGCCACGCGCCAATGCTGCGTCCATTCGTACGCCGATCCGGTGACCCAGCCGATCCGCATGATCATCAGTTCGCGCAGGCGCGTATCGAACTTGTTGTTCTCCAGCAGTTGGATCAACTGGCTGAAGGCCACCCTGGCGACGCCGGGATTGTTGGCGACGACGCGGAATGCCTCGCTTTGGGTGCGGCGCGCGGGCAGGCCCATGGCGTCGCCGAGTTCTCGGGCACGTTCCAACGAAACCATCGGTACGCGTGACGTCATCGCCGCTCTCCCTTTGTCGTTTTGCCGATGGTGGTTCGGCTTGCGCCTTGGCGCAACCCTGGCTGTCACCAGCCGGGGTCGCCGGGACGCAAACCGAGCAGCACCTTGCCGGCAGATTCGAAGTAGAGCGGCAGGGCGGCGGCATGCTGCACGGCGACGTGGACGTCGCGAAACGCGCATTCCAGCGGCAGGCGGGTGTAGATCGCGTTGGTACCCGCCGCGTGAAAAACCTTGTCCACGGCACGAACGGATTCATGCATGGCATGCACGATCGCCAGCCTGCCCTGGGCGATGGCGTGATCCGATGGGGTCTCGCCGGCGGATAGCGTTTGCCACAGCGTTCCGACGGCGTCGAAGACGTAGGCTCGGGCGGCGTTGACTATGGCGTCGGCCTCGGCGATGCGGGTTTGCACCATCGATCGGTCGCGCAGCAGGTTGGCGGACATGGTGGACGCCTCGATGGCGGCGATTTCGGCCAGGCTGTCGATTGCACCGCGGGCGATGCCCAGGGCGTTCGCGGCGGACGGTGTCCACAGATGCACGTACCAGGCGCGCTGGTTGTAGAGCGGGCCGGTTTCGAGGGGCGGCGAGTCCGACGGGCAACTGCGAGCGGCTGGCACGATGACGTCGTCGACGGTGAAGTCCTGGCTGCCGGTGCCGCGCATGCCCATGACGGACCACGTGTCGACGATAGTCACGGACTCGCGGGGCACCCACACCGCGCGCAGGACCGGTGTGCCGGTTGGCGTCTGCTCCGGCTTGTCACCGTCCATCATGATGCAGGTGCAGTATAGCCACCGCGCGTTCTGAATGCCGCTGGCAAAATTCCAACGGCCCTTAACGCGATAGCCGCCCGGTACCGCCCACGCTCGGCCGCCGGGACGAGCGGATCCGGCGCCGCGGTAGTCGGCTGGGGTGCCGGCGAGGTCTCGCCCGACTTCGGCCGGCAGGCGCGCGGTATTCATCGACAGCGCGGTGGCGATCATGGCGCACCAACCGACCGATCCGTCGGCTTTCGACAGTTCCTCGACGACGCGGAAGGCAGTCAAAGGCGGCGTTTCAGGGCCGCCCATCGAGCGCGGCAGGTACATCTGGTAGATGCCTGCCCGCGTGATCTCCGCCGCCAGGGCAGGCGGCGTCTGGCGCAGTTGTTCCGCCTGGTCGCGAGCGTCCCGCACGGCGGGGGCCAGACGTTTGGCGACGGCGACGATATCTTGGTCTTCGGTCATGGGTGCGTTCTCTCCTGTTCGCACCCTGACCAAAGTTTCGCCGCCCGACCAGACTAATCCAGGATCAGGCCGCCATCGACGTTGAAGGACTGGCCGGTGATGTTGCGCGCGCCGGCGGATGCCAGGAAGACGACCATGGCAGCGATGTCCTCGGGGTCGTTCACCCGATTCAACGGCACGAACGCCGCTCGGCGTCGTTCCATTTCTTCAATGGATACGCCTTCCTGTTGCGCGCGCACGGACAGATTAGCGTCGGACAGCGCCGTGCGGGTCACGCCCGGGCAGACCGAGTTGACGGTGATGTCGTGTTTTGCCAGTTGCAGGGCCGCGAGTTTGGTCATGCTGATGACGGCGCCTTTGCTGGCGGCATAGGCGGCGTTGGAGGCGCCCACATAGCCCTTCCCGGCGATCGAGGCGATGTTGATGATGCGGCCGCCCTTCCGAACAATCATCTCCCGCGCGACACGTTGCAGGCAGAAGAAGACGCCCTTCGCGTTGACGCGATGAATGCGATCCCAATCCTGCTCCGTAACGTCCATGATGTCCGCTCGGCGGGTCACGCCGGCGTTGTTCACCAGGATGTCGATCTGGCCGAACGCCGCCAATGCTTCGCGCACCATGCGGTCGATCTCTTGCAGGTCGCCGACATCGGCCTGCACCGCCAACGCGCGGCGTTGCCTGGAGGTAATGGCTTCGGTGGTCGCGTGGGCGTGTTGGCCGGCGATGTCGGCGACGACGACATGCGCACCGGCCTCGGCCAGCGCGATCGCCGCCGCCCGGCCGATCCCCTGCCCCGCGCCGGTGACCAGCGCGACTTTGTTGGTTAGGTTCATGGTGTTTCCTCCTTGTGGCTTACGGCTGCTTCTTTGCGATCTTGGTGCCGCCCGCTTCCTCATAGAAGCGCAGCATTTCGTGGATGTCGCCGTTGCGGCCGAACCGTTCGATGCCCATGCGATAATTGCGCAGGATCAGCGGCGTCAGCGTCAGGTGCGCGAAACTGGCACCGGCCAGTTCCGCTGCCAGGGCCACGTCTTTTTCCATCAGCGCCATCGTGAAACGGGCCTCGAAATTGTCGGTGAGGATGTTGTTCGGGAATACCGCCAACGTTGCGCTGTTACGGCCGGAGGATTTGTTGATCATGTCCACCACGATGGCGGGATCGAGGCCGTTGGCGGCGGCGATGCCCACGGCTTCAAACGCCAGCAGCCGGTTGGCGGCGGACATCATGTTGTTCACCGCCTTCAACGTGTGGCCGGCGCCCAGCGGCCCGACATGCGCGGTGTTCGGGCTGATCACGGACAGCACCGGCGCGACGCGGGCGTACTGCTCCGCCGAACCGCCGACCATGATGGCGATCGTTCCGGCGTCGGCGCCTTGCGGCCCGCCGCTGACCGGGGCGTCGATCAGGGTGATGCCGAGTTTCTCCAGATCAGCCGCCATGGCACGTGTGGCGACAGTGGCACCGGACGTCTGATCGGCGATCAGGGCGCCCGGCTGCAGGCCGCGGATCAGGCCGTCGTTGTCGCCGAAAATCACCTCTTTCACCTGTGCCGACGTGGGCAGGCAGGTCAGCACGATGTCGGATGCAGCCCCCACCTCGGCCGGCGAGGCGGCCACCGTCGCGCCTAGCGCGGCAAACGCCGCACACCGTTCCGGGGATAGGTCGAAAACGGTCAGCTTGTGCTCGCGCACCAGGCGACGGGCGAGCGCGCCACCCATCACGCCAAGGCCAATATAGCCGATGCGGGGTTTATCCATGTGCCGGTTCCTCTCAGGTTCCGGCGCA
Source organism: Acidisphaera sp. S103 (assembly GCF_009765975.1). Classification (GTDB taxonomy): domain Bacteria; phylum Pseudomonadota; class Alphaproteobacteria; order Acetobacterales; family Acetobacteraceae; genus Rhodopila. Next base: position 183,943 of record NZ_LMUJ01000064.1, read on the forward strand.
GGGTAGTCGGGTCGGGGAAGCAAGGCGAGGGGCGCTGCCCCTTCGAACCCCGTCAAAGGCGGAGCCTTTGAAATCCATTTATTTTGGGATTGGGGTGGGGAGGGGCCAACTCGGTTGTTGCAACATCGACGTCGGCCCCTCCCCACCCCAATCCCAAAGTAGTGGTTCCAAGGGGCCTCGCCCCTTGGCGGGTCCAGGGCGGCGCCCTGGCCTTTCTTCCCTCACCAAGCTACTCTGTCGTCCAGGGAGACAGCCAATGAACGATACCCAAACGCTTTCGCAGCGCGCCGATGCCCTGGAAGACAAGATGAGCCGGGAGCTGGACCATATCGTCATCAAGTCGCGGCTCTACAGCATGGCCGAGGGCGACATGGGTCCGCCGGCCAATGCCAATGCCCTGATGGCCAAGAACCCGAATGCGCGGGTGCTGATGGGCGACGACCCGCGGCTGCCGGCAATGCCGGAAAAGCCGACCCTGATGGACTTTTTCAAATACCGCTTTGGACCGGCGGCGCACCTGCTGCAAAGTGCTCGGCACGCGGTCAAGGCCGGGCTGCCGGACAACATGGTGCTGGCCTGCCTGCTGCATGATATCTCGACGATCGGCTTCATCCGCGGCGACCATGGCTACTGGGGTGCGCAACTGGTGGAACCCTATGTCGATGAGGAAGTGACCTGGGCCATCAGGGCGCACCAGGTGCTGCGGTTCTATCCCGATGCGTCGGTGGGTTATGAGTATCCGCAAGCCTACATCAAGGCTTTTGGCGCCGACTATCAGCCCGACCCGTATGTCGAGGATGACTACAACCGGATGCGCAACCATAAATGGTATATGTCGGGCCGGATGATCACGGTGCACGATATCTACTCGTTCGATCCGAATGTCGTGGTGGAGCTTGAGGAATTCACCGATGTGATCGGGCGGAATTTCCGCCAGCCGGAACAGGGGCTGGGGTTCGACAACAGCCCGGTGGCGCATATGTGGCGAGCAATGATCCGTCCGGCGAAGTATCTGTAGCGTCATGCTGATCGTCGATGCGCAGATCCACATCTGGGAAAAGGGAACGCCACCGGCGCATCACCGGCAGGAACCGTTTTCCATGCAGCAAGCGCTCGCCGGCATGGATGAGGCGGGGGTAGACCGAGCGGTGATTCAGCCGCCGATGTGGGACCCGGATTCGAATGAATTGGCGGTCGAGGCAGTGCGTGCGAATCCGGATCGTTTCGCCATCCTGGGGTGGTTTCCGGTGGAACGGCCGGAAAGCCGACGCCTGGTGGACACATGGAAAAGCCGGCCCGGCATGTTGGGTTTGCGCTTCTACTTCGTGCAGCCGCATGAGCGGACTTGGCCGACCGACGGCACGCTCGACTGGCTGTGGCCGGCGGCGGAGCGAGCCGGCGTGCCGGTGTCGCTGGCGGCGGCGACGTTCCTGCCGCTGGTCGGGCAGATCGCCGAACGGCATCCAGGATTGAAACTGATCATCGACCATCTGGGCGTTCCGCGCGCCACCAAGGCACCGGAGTCCTATCGGTATCAGCCGGAATTGCTTGCGCTGGCGCGGTATCCGAACATCGCCGTCAAGGCGACGGGCCAGGCGGGCTATGCCATCGACGAATATCCGTTCCGGGGTATTCATACGCACCTGCACCGCGTGTTCGATGCGTTCGGACCGGAGCGGATGTTCTGGGGGACGGATATCACTCGGATGTCGTGCTCCTGGCGGCAATGCGTCACGCTGTTTACGGAGGAACTGCCCTGGCTGTCCGGGCGTGACCTAGAGCTGGTGATGGGACGAGCGTTCTGCGATTGGATCGGCTGGGATCTGCCGCCGGCGTGAAACTGGGCCTGTTCCTGACTGCTGTTTCTGCGGATGACGACCGTTACGTCGCGGGCTTGCTCGATCGGCTGGACGACGCGGAACGGACGCGTGCCGCCCATTTCGCCTTCGATCGGGACCGGCGGACGTATGTTGTCGCGCATGCGCTGTTGCGGCATGCGTTGGACTTGCAGGCGGGTGCTCGGCCGTGGCGGTTCGTGGCGGATGCCTATGGGAAGCCGCATCTTGATCCGCCGTGCGACGATATCCGGTTCAGCCTGTCGCACACCAATGGGATGGTGGCGGTCGCTCTGGCGCAGGGACAGGACGTTGGGGTGGATGTCGAGGCTGCCGGCCGCGATCCGGATGAGGCCGCTCTCGCGTCGCTCGCGCTGGCGCCGGAGGAAGTCGCCGATCTCGATGGGTTCGCTGACCGGCGTGGGCGCTTGCTGCAGCTTTGGGTCGCCAAGGAGGCGCTGGCCAAGGCCATTGGCGAGGGATTGTCGTTGCCGCTGCAACAAGTCGTGCTGCGGGGCAATCCGTTGCGTGTGGAGGCGATGCCGGATGGCTATGGCGCGGCGTCGACGTGGTGGCTGCGCACCGAATGGCTAGGCACGCATTGGCTGGCGTTGGCAGCGGGGTGCGCGCCATCGGATGTGGAGTGGGCAGAACTATCCGTTGCCGACCTGGTCGGATAAGGACGGTGTGACTTCCCGCAACTGCCCTTCGTCCATCACCAACCGGCGGTCCGCCGCGTCGAAGTAGTCGTCGTCATGGGTCACGGCGAGAATGGTCAGGCCCTCGGCCCGCAGCGCGGGCAGGATTTCCCGGTAGAACCGGCGGCGGAATTCGGGGTCCTGGTCGGCGGCGAATTCGTCCAACACCAGCACGGGTCGGCGTTCCAGCAGGGCAACGACCAGGGCGAGGCGCTTGCGCTGGCCGGTGGACAGCGCGGTGGTGCTGAACCCCCCGTCGCGCACGGTGACGATGCCCTCCAGATCGACCGAGGCGATCAGGTCTCGGGCGCGCGCCATGTCCTCCGGCGGGACGCCCCACAGTCGCGGCGACAGATGAAAGTCCGAGAACACCACGGCCATCATTTCGCGCAGCGCGATGTCGCCGGGTGCCAGCGTCCGCCCGTTCAGCGCGACCACGCCGGCCATCGGCGGATACAGGCCGGCCAGCACCTTGATCAGCGTGCTCTTCCCTGCCCCGTTGCCGCCGGACAGGAACATCACCTGCCCTCGCGACAGTTCGAAGTCGATCGGGCCGATACCGAAACCCGGACTGCCGTCGGCTGCCTGGTGACGGAAGGTGACGCCGCGGAGCGCGAGGCTTTCGAACTCAGGTGGCGGTGGTTCGGCTTCGGGTTCGGCGTGCGGTTCGGGTTCGACCGGCAGCAGTGACAGTTGGTGTTGCAGGGTCAGCAGGCGATCGGCGGCGGCCTCGGCGAACGCCACCGTCGTTACGCCTTGCAACAGGTTACCGATCGCGCCCAGGACGAACAGCAGCACCATGGTCGCCTTGGCCACCGTGGGGCCGCCCAGCCCATAGCGCGGCAGGATCCAGATCATCGCGCCCAGCAGCAGGAAGAACATCATCTGGCCGAACAGCGTCATGCCGCCGATGCCCTCCTGCGCCAGCCGCCGTGTGCCAGCCGCTCGGGCGCTCATGCCGTCGACATGGGCGCGTAAGGCGATGCTCATGGCGGCGTTCTGTTTCAACTGGGCGGATCCGCGCAGCGCGTCCTCCAGTCCTTCCAGGGTTTCCTGGTCCTGCTTGCCGGCCTCGGCCAAGGCGGCGCCCATCAGGCGCAGCCGGCGCAGGTAGGCGAAGGCGGCCAGCGTCACCCCCAGCGTACCAAGGGCGAAGGCGGTGGTGGACAGCAGGAATAGGTAGATCACCGCGAACAGCAGTTGCAACGCCGCCTGGGCACCGCTGACCACCGGCACCGCGGCAGCCGAGATCGTCTGCACATCGCCCGCCAGCACGCTGACCAGACGGGCCCGGCCGAACCGCTCGAAGGTGGCGAGGTCGGTGCGGGCGACGCGGTCCAGAAGGTTCAGCCGCAGGCGGGACAGGATGCCCTCGACTTCCCGTTCAGTGACCTTGGCGACGCGGATCTGGCCGACGGCGTAGACGGCGACGGCGCCCAGCAGCAGCGCAAGCTGGCCCAGCGGATGACTGGCGCCACCGCGGCCCACGGTGCCGAGCACGCCCAGGATCGCGGCGTTGGCCAGGCCGGCAATGGCTGACAGCAGCAGCAGCGGCCTTGGGCGTGCGCGCAGTTCCGGGCCGATTAGTTGCCACAGCCGCGACACTGGGCGCCTGGCCTCCGCCGGGTCGGTCACGGATCAGCCATCCCGGCCGTATTGATGCAGCGCCTCGGTCACACGGGCCACGACCTGGGCGCGCGCCGTATCGGTGAAAAAATGGCCGCCGGGCAGCGTGGCGACACGCGACGGTCCGGTGGTGCAGGCGGACCAGGCCGCCAGTCCCTCCGGCGTCGTCTCGGCATCGGTCTCGCCGCCCAGTACCACGATCGGGCAGGCCAAGGGCGGCGGGGCGGCCGGCCGGTATTCGCCCACCAAGGTGAAATCCGCCCGCAACATCGGCAGCACCAGATCGAGCAGTTCGCGATTTTGCAGAACCTCCGGCGGGGTACCGTTCAGGCGCTTCAACCCCTCGAGGAATTCCGGTTCCGCCAGGGTGTGCAGGCTGGGCTTGCGCCGGGGCAGATGTGGTGCCTCCCGCCCCGACGCGATCAGCAGGAAGGGTTGGGGCAGACCGAGGTCACCCAGTCGCAGCGCCAGGGCATGGGCGATGCACGACCCCATGCTGTGGCCGAACAGCGCGAAGGGACGATCGAGCAGCGGACGCAGCGCGGGCACCAGTGCATCCAGCAGCGTGTCCATGCGAGCGATCGCCGGTTCGGAAAACCGCCGTTCCCGCCCCGGCAGTTGGACGGGCCGGACGTCCATGTCGGGCGGCATCATCGCCGGCCACAGGCGGTAGGTGTTGGCGCCGCCGCCGGCATGCGGCAGCAGGAACAGGCGGAGCCGCCGCTGGCCTGGGCGCGGGTCCGTCACGATCCAGCGTTCGGTCGTGGCATTAATGGCGTGTTGGGACATCGGACGGCACGTGGGTTGAGAATGGCAGCGACATGCCCTCGGTCGGCAGCGACGGCAATGCACCCTGGGACGGCGCCGGATCGGCCTTGCCGCCACCGCCGGGCAGGTTGGGCGCGGCCGGTTCGCCGGGGTTGGCGTTGCCGGGGTCGGTCCCGGCTGTCGGGGCGTTGGTGGACGCGCCGGCGGCGGGTGAATCGCCCGATGGGTTCAGGATGATCGGCAACCCGTCCTTGCCGCCGACAATCACGAGACGGCTGCCGGGCGACTGCGCCAGGCGCAAGGTCGCGTCGATACCCAGCCAGCGCAGATAGGGTTCGGTCAGGTTGGCGCCGACGATCTGCTGGAAGTCGCGGATACCGGTGGCCTCGATGCGTTTGCGCTGGGCCTCCAGCCGTTCGCGGTCGAGCCGGTAGACGTATTCCAGCGCCGCCTGGTGCTGGATCATCTTGCGGTCGATCGATGCCTGCAGATCGGGCGGCAGGGTGACGCGGCGGATCAGCACGTTGCTCAACAGGACCATGCGCAATGTCTGGTCGCCGGCCGGCACCATTCCGGCACCCAGGGCATTGACGGATTCAACGACCTGCCGCTGGATCTCATCCCGCTGCTGGCCGTATAGCGTCTCGGTGGAAAACCGGCTCATGACGGAACGAAGCGCGGCGCCGATCACCGGCCTGACCAACACGTTCAGATAATTCGGGCCGACATATTTGTGCAGCAGACCGGTGTCCGGCACCACGATCTTGTAGAGGAACGACACCTGGGCGACGACGTTGATGCCGTCGGACGACAGCGCGCTGTAGTCGCCGGTGTCGGTCTGCGTACGGGCGTTGTAGATGTAGTCGATGTTCCAGGGCCATTTGACATGGGTGCCCTCGAGATAGACGTAGTCGGTCACGGTGCCGCCGCCGAACCGGCTCCAGATCACCGCGACCTCGCCCGGCCGCACGGTGAAGACGGTGAACGGCAGGATGCCCGCCACCGCGACGAAGACCAGCAGCAACGCCAGCGCGATGTTGAGCGCATAGCGTTCCAGGTAGTCGTCCAACCAGGCAAGCGACTTCAAGCGGCGGCCTCCGGCGATCGTGGCGGCCCGTCCGGTGTGGTCGGCATCAGACGGCCGTCACGCAGGATGTAGCATTGGTCCGCGACCGCAAAGTATCGCGAATCATGCGTCGCGCACAGCACCGCGCATTGCCGGGTCCGAAGCTCCGGCAGGATGTGTTCGTAGAAGCGGCGGCGGAAGGCCGGATCCTGGTCGGCCGCCCATTCGTCGAGGATGACGATCGGCGGTGCGGCGAGCAGCAGCGACACCATGGCGAGACGTTTGCGCTGGCCGCCAGACAGGGCGACGGTATCCCACGATCCGTCCGGTAGCAGCGCGACCTTGCCGGTCAGGCCGTAGTCCTCCAGCAGCGCGGCGACATGGGCGGGATCGCGGGCCAGGCCGTAGGGACGGCGGAACAGATGCGGGTCCGAGGGGATGACGCCGATGCCGTCGCGGTAGGTTTGCAGGTTGTCGGCGGTCACCGTCTCGCCCCGGCACGATACCGTGCCGGTTTCGGGCAGCAGCAGGCCGCTGATCAACCTCAGCAGCGTGGATTTGCCAGAGCCGTTGCCGCCGGTGATGAACACGATCTGGCCGGCGGCGATGCGAAGGTCCAAGGGGCCGAGCTGAAAGAGCGGCCGGCCGGCGGCGTCTCGCCAGGTGTAGGTGGCGGCGTGGACCTCCAGCTCGGCCGGGCCATTGGGCAATGGTGCCTGGCCGGCCTGTTCCGGTGGCAGGCGGGCCGCCAGTTGGGCCAGGCTTTCGGCGGCTTCGTCGGCGGCGGACAGGATCGGGATGCCTTGCACCAGCAGGCTGATGCTGCCGGCGGCGAACAGCAGCGCGGTCACGGTCTGGCGTTGCGCCGACGGATCGATCACCGTCACCAGCGGCAGGCCGAACACAAGCAGGGCCAGGGCAAGGTAGACGCCGGTCTGCACCGCCACGGCGCCGGCCGCGGCGCGTCCGCCGACCGCGGCCTTGGCGTCCGCGATGACGTCGCTGGCAGCGGTGATGCCGCCCAGTTGGGCGTGGCGGCGGCGTGATGAAACCTTCGCCTCCTTGAAGCCGTCCAGCAGGCCGGTGACGTCCGCCAGCAGCATCCGTTCCTGACCGACGGCGGAATCGAGGGCGGCTCGGTCCTGCGTGGTGCGCCATGAGGTAAAGATCGCCAGCAGCACCCCGGTTGCCCCCAGGACGGCGAATTCCAGCGGCGACAGCCACAGCAGGTAGATCAGGGTGAAGAACAGCAGGATCGCCGCCTGCGATGCCAAGGTCAGCGCGGTCGCCGCCTGGCTGATGGCCTGGGTGTCGCGGGTGACGGCGGCATAGGCCTCGGCGGGCTGTAACCGGCCGAGCGCGCCGTAGTCGGCGTTGCGGACGCGGTCGAGCAGTTGCATGCGCAGATGATGGACGACTTGCTCGATCTCACGCGCGGAGCCGCGGACGACACCGCGTTGGGCGATGACGTAGATGATCACCGCCAGGACGAATAGCGCCAACCGCCGGTGGGTCGCCTCACCCGAGGAAACGGTGTGGCTGGCGACCGCCATAACCAGGGCGTTGCCGAGACCGGCGACGCCGGACAGCACGGCCAGGCGCACGAGGCGCCGACCGGACTGCTCTTGCAGCAGGGCCAGGAGTGCCATACCGGCTCAGCGCGACTGCTGGGACGTGGACACTCGCGGCGTAGGGACCTTGGGGCCGAGGAGGTAGAGCGCCGCTAGCACGATCGGCGGCGTCAGCACCACGGCGAGTACCGTCGTCAGGACGAATCCACCGCGCCGATAGCGCCCACACAGTCCGACCGCGAGGCATACCAGTCCGTAGCCGACAGCGATGAGCGCAGGCGATACCCCCATTGACCCTTTCCCGCCGCCTCAGGCGGCAGCGCGACGCGTCTGCGGATTTTCCATTTCGGCCCGGAAACGCGCCCGCATCTTTTCGGCATTGAAGTCGAGAAGCGTGCCGCCGGATTCGAAATGTTCGATGAACAGGCGGCCGAGAGCGTAGTTCGCGGCGGCAGCAGCAGCGGGCATGGTGATCATGCCGAGAACGGCGCCGACGCCGGGGATCGCCTTATACAGCGTGCTGGCGAGGCCGCCGACGCCGACTGCCGCATTAAACGGCAGCAAACCGCCGATCAGAGAGGCAACGATGGCCTTGGTGCGGACTTCGTCGAACGGCACACCGTAGATCAACGCCAGTTCCCGTACAGTCTTCACTTGCAGACCGACAATCACCGCCAGATCGACACCGGGCACCGGGATCACACCCGCGCCGGCGGACCACAGGGACATACGGCGAACGACGCCGGACGCCAGCGTTGCCCGCTCCGGTGCCTCCGCCGGGGTCTCGACCACTTTGGGATCGCCCGGCGGTGGCTCGTTCGTGGAGGTTTCGCTCATCTCAGCTCTCCGGACACGTGGGTTGCGGGCCATGTTATATCTGACCTCGGACGTTCGCCGTTCACAGCATTCACCGTGGCCTTATGCCCGAGCGGTCGCGGCGCGGTCAAGCATTCAAGTGCGGCGGAGGTTGTTCTTGATATATTGAATCAGATTCGTCATGAAGTGGATCGTGCAATCGATACCTGGACGGACCCCACCGCTTCGACGATCGCGTGAAAAGCGGGAACAAACCATGCTTTTTACGATCAATCATGGCCTCTGGGTTACCTCAAGTTCAGTCACTGTCATGGCAGACAGTGTCTTGCAGGCTTCACTTCGTCGACGTTTGCCGTCCGCACCGTCTTACTGAGACACGATCAATTAAATATAGACGAAGCAAGTGACAAATGGACAAATCATCGGGTGAATCCACTTTTCACACCCTTACGATTTTTCTCACCGGATTCCAGGCATCCAAGCAACATCGGGCACCGATCCAGAAAATTCGTTCGGCTCACCTCATTTGGTACATCATGCAACGGCACCGCGATCGAGACATGTATAAAATCTCTAAAGTCAAATCGCTCGGGGTCAGTTGCCCGGCACTGGCGTGATCGTTCTCGCAGCGGATAGGTCCATTCCAACGAACCGTCCACCGGGTCAGCCCCTGCGTGTCGTTTCGGCCTTCATGCGGACAGCTTCGTTCTCATTTTTTAACATTATGCCTGTTTTTCATCTTTCGGTGTAGAGCGTTAGTCTAGCGTGACTCCAGACTGCCATTTCACACTAAAAGAATGGTAATTTAACGCCACGTGATGAGATTAAATCACGGTTCGAAAGATAATCGGGATTCCGTTAGCTTGCTTTCAATATCGCTTGACATGGGATGACCGGTGCTGCTGGTTTGTCAGGAAATACATCGGGGGACATCGGGATGGATGAGGACGAGGATACAACCTCTTACGATGTTGTCATAAATCACGAAGAGCAATACTCGATCTGGCCCGCCGCCAGCGATCCGCCGGCGGGCTGGCGCCGCGTCGGGAAAACCGGCCCAAAAGCCGAGTGTCTATCATATATCAACGAAGTTTGGACTGACATGCGACCGCTCAGTCTCCGACGCGCCATGGAGAGCATCGCGCCCGACTGACCCCCGGTCGAACCCGGTCCATTCGCCGGCCTTCGGGCCATGGACTTCTTCTGTCTGGAGCGCCTGCATTGCTCGACACGCTGATACGCTATTCCCATGGTTTCGTGGCGGTGCCCGTAATCCGAGCGTTCGTGCGTCGTGGCGTCTTCGAGCAATGTTCTCACGATAGCGTTACTTGCACTTCACTGGCCAAGGTTTTGGGCGCGAACACCGGTCATCTGGCCGCGGCGATCGATCTGCTCGCTTCGCTTGGGTGGCTCGAGATCGCCCCAGATGGTCGGTTGATCCTGCTGCCGGGGGCGCGGCCGGATGCGGTTCCGGACGATCTGCTGGGTGCCTATGCCTGTGACTGGTCGTCACCAGGCTCGGCGGCATCCGACCTGCTGGATCGTTTCGTACCGTTGATCGCGCGGCAGTGGGACGTTGGCGGGGAGTTGGCGGACCATTTGTCAGGTGCGATCGCGGTACCTTTAATAAATGGATCGGCCTGCGCGGCCTTGCGCGCGGGTACGGCAACCGGAACATTGCGAGACTGCTTCGTTGCGCTCCGATGGGCCGATCGGGCCGGCCGCCCGACGGCGTTGGGGACGTTCGTTGCCGAACGCGGTCAGGTGACGGGCACGGCCGCATCCTACGCGGCATTGTTGCGCGCGTTGCCGGAAATGCTGTTCGGCGACCCGGCGCGCGTGATGCGGCGAGATGATGCGGGGCAGGAACGGCATGTCGACCGCACCGCCAACGTCGTGTCCAGCGGCTTCCAACATGGCCGCTATTTCGCCGATCTGGAAACGGTGCTGACGGACCTGCTGGATGCCGTCGATCTCGATGCACAGCCGACCGCTCTGGTCGACATGGGCTGCGGTGACGGCACGTTGCTGCGGCGGGCATGGAATGTGGTGAAGCGGTGCCGGCGCGGGCAGCATCTCGATACGCATCCGTTGCTGCTGGTGGGCGTGGATTTCAACGCGGAATCGCTGGAGGCGACCAGCCTGACGCTGGACGGATTGCCGCATCTGCTGATGCAGGGCGACATCGCCGACCCGGCGCGACTGGTTGCCGACCTGACGGCACGGAACGTCGACCCGACGCGGGTCCTGCACCTACGATCGTTTCTGGACCATGACCGGCCGGCCAAGGCGCCGCTGGGCGATTGGACGGCGCGCGCGGCGGACGGCGATGCCTGCACGGTGGTGGCGCCGAATGGGTCGCTGGTGCCCCCAGGTTGCGCCATGCAAAGCCTGATGGAGCATTTTGCACGTTGGCGCGAGGTGCTCGGGCCGCACGGGCTGTTGCTGCTGGAGGTACATCGTCTACCGCCGGCGGTCGCGGCGCGAGCGCGCGACGATACGGAAAGCCCGCATTTCGACGCGTATCACGCGTTTTCCGGCCAGCAGTTGGTGCAGTCCGATAGTTTCGTGCTGGCAGCGGCGGAGGCCGGGCTGTTCGGTTCGAGCGCGGCATTCCGAAAATATCCGCGGGTACATCCGTTTGCCCGGATTCAGTTGCAGCATTTGCGGCCGCGGCCGTGGCGGGTACGGCCGGGGCGGCTGGCCGACCTGCCGGCGTTGCTGGCGCTGGAGGAAGCGTGTTGGCCGGTCGAGGCCCTGCGTCACGATGCGGCGACGTTGCGGATTCGGTTGGGCCGGCCGCGCGGCATTCTGGTGGCGGAACAAGCCGGGGCAGTGGTCGGGGCGCTGCATGTGCAACGCGTGGCCTCGCTGGACGTGCTGCGTGGGGCTCGGTGGGAATCGTTGCATGATCTGCACCGAGCGGATGGGCCGGTACTGCAACTACTGGGGCTTATGGTGCGGCCGGAGGCGCAGGATCGGGGGCTGGGGGACGCGCTGGCCGATTTCGCGCTGCAATGGGCGGCACTGACGCCAGGGGTTGAGGCGGTGGCGGGGTTGACCCGGTGCCGGGATTGGGACGGTCGCGGGGACTATGCAGCCTGGATGGCGGCGCGGGATGCGGATGGGCTGCCGGCCGATCCAACGCTGCGGTTTCATGTGGGACGAGGTGCCTCGGTCGTGGGGGTCGTACTGGGATTTCGGCCGGCCGATACCGCGAACGCCGGGCATGGGGTGCTGATTGCTTACGACATTGGCGGCGGGCATGGGGCGGCCTCGGCGGGGCCGGACGTGTCGGAGGTGCTGGGAAAAGTCTCGGATTGCGTGCGAGCGGTGATGCGGGGTGGGGCGGATCGTTTCGACCCCGCTCGGGCTTTGCGCGATCTGGGGCTGGATTCGGCCGATCTGCTGGAACTGCGGACGCTGCTCAATCGGCGGCTGGGGCTGCGGCTGGAGGCATCGTTTTTCTTCGACCATCCGACGGTGACGCAGATCGCGGCGAAGCTGGCACAGGGGGTGCCGACGGTTGCGGCTTCGACGCCCGTGCAGGTGCCTGCCTTGCTGCCGCCGGTCACGGTGCCGATCCCGCCGACGCGGGGAGAGGACATCGCGGTCATCGGCCTGGCCTGCAGGTTTCCCGGGGCTTCGGACGCCGATGCTTATTGGCGGTTGCTGGAGACCGGGGTTGACGCGACCGGGCCAGTGCCGGCGGAGCGCTGGGCGGATACCGGCGCTCGGGGTGGCTTCCTGGATGGCGTTGCCGACTTTGATCCGGCTGCATTCTCGATCTCGGCGCGGGAGGCGCGCGGTATGGACCCGCAGCAGCGGCTGCTGCTGGAGGTCTCGCTGGCGGCGTTGGAGCATGCGGGCGTTGATGTTGAGGCGCTGCGGGGCAGTCCAACCGGGGTGTTCCTGGGATTGTTCGCGCAGGATTGGGAGCGGCGACTGCTGAGCGCCGGCGTGCGTCCGGACGGTCATTTCGCGACTGGGACGAGCAACGCGATCGCCGCGGGGCGGCTGGCCTATGCATTTGGCTTTGGTGGTCCTGCGCTGGCGGTGAATACCGCGTGCTCCTCGTCGTTGGTGGCGGTGCATCTGGCGATCCAGAGCCTTCGGCGCGGCGAGAGCCAGATGGCTCTGGCGGGTGGTGTCAGCCTGATGTTGATGCCGGACCTGACGCGGGCGTTCGCGGATGCCGGGATGCTGGCGGGGGATGGGCGGTGCCGGCCGTTCGATAGCGCGGCCGACGGCTATGCTCGTTCGGAGGGCGTCGGGATCGTGGTGCTGAAGCGGCTCGGCCAAGCGCGAGCCGACGAGGATCGCGTGCTGGCGGTGCTGCGCGGTGGTGCGATCAACCAGGATGGCGCCAGCAATGGGCTGACGGCGCCCAGCGGGGCGGCGCAGCGGGCGGTGATCGCGGCGGCGTTGGATGACGCGGGGCTTGCGGCGGCCGACGTCGATGTTGTCGAGGCGCACGGCACCGGAACGCCGCTGGGCGATCCGATCGAGGCGGCGGCGTTGGCGGAGGCTTACGGCACCGGGCGCCGGGCGCCGCTGCTGGTGACGGCCGGTAAAGGGAATATCGGGCACACGGAGGCGGCGGCGGGGATCGCCGGGCTGGTCAAGTGCATACTGTCGTTGCGGGCCGGACGAGTACCAGGGATCGCGCATCTGCGTGCACCGAATGCGGCAGTGGCGCCGCTGCCGCTGCGCCTGGCGGACGGGACGCAAGTATGGCCAGGAAGCGCGGGACGGCCTCGGCGGATGGCGGTCAGCGCGTTCGGGTTCAGCGGAACGAACGCGCATCTGGTGGTCCAGGAAGCGCCCGCGGTGACCCCGGTTGGCACGGATCGGACGACGGTGGTGATGCCGCTGGCGGCGCGCGATGTGGCCGGGTTGCGGCGGCTGGCGGCCGCTTGGGCGGCAGGGCTCGATGATGGTGCCGAGCCGCGGGATTTGTGCGTGGTGGCATCGCGGCGACGGATGCTGCCGGTGCGCGGAGCGGTGGTCGGGCGCGATGTCGCGACGTTGCGGGCTGGGCTGGCGGCGTTAGCGGAGAATCAGTCGCTGGCCGCCGGCGTCGGTCAGCCTCGGGTGGGATTTCTGTTCACTGGGCAAGGCAGCCAGTATCGCGGCATGGGACTGGCGTTGGCGGCGCGCGAGCCGGCATTCCGAGCGGCGCTGGATCGGGCGGATGCGGTGTTGCGGCCGTTGTTGGGACGGTCGGTGGACGCGCTGCTGACGGCGGACGACCTGGACGACACCGGCAATGCGCAGCCGGCGATCTGTGCGGTGCAGTTGGCGCTGCTGTCGTTGCTGGAGGCCTGGGGGGTGCGGCCGGCGGTGGTGCTGGGGCACTCGGTAGGGGAAATCGCGGCGGCGCATGCGGCGGGCGTGCTGTCGTTCGAAGATGCGCTTCGGCTGGCGGCGTTGCGCGGGCGGGTGATGCAGGCGCTGCCGGCCGGTGGCGCGATGCTGGCGTTGCGGGCGGACGCGGCGACGACGGACGGGCTGCTGAGCGGGTTGACGCGGGAAGCAGGGCTGGCGGCGCTGAATGGACCTCGGGCGACGGTGGTCTCGGGGACGGCGGCGGCGGTGGCGACGATCGCCGCGCGAGCGGCGGCGGCGGAGATCACGGCGATGCCGCTGCGGGTCAGCCACGCGTTCCACTCGCCGTTGATGGAACCGGCGATGGCGCCGTTCGCGGCGGTGCTGGAGGAGGTGGCGTTGCAGCCGGCGAGGCTGCCGGTTTGCTCGACGTTGACGGGCGACATGGACGCGGATTTGTCGGACCCGGACTATTGGGTGCGGCAACTGCGCGCGCCGGTGCGCTTTGCCGAGGCGATGGTCGGGATGCGGGCGGACGTGTTGCTCGAACTCGGACCGCAGCCGGTGCTGTGCGGGTTGGCTCGGGCAGGCGGGATGGCGGCGTGCGAGCCGACGTTGGTGCCGGACGGCGATTCGCTGGCCGAGGCGCTGGCGGCACTGCATCGGCATGGGGCCGTGCTGGACTGGCGGGCGATTTATCGCGGGCCGTATCCGGATGCGGCGTTGCCGGCCACGCCGTTGGCTCGGCAGCGGTTCTGGGTGGATTTGCCGGGGACGGTCGAGGTCCCTGCCCCGGTCGCGACCGGTGGCGTGCTGGGCCAGCGGGTGCGGCTGCCGGGCGCGGACGAGGCGCGATGGCAGGCTCGCCTGACAGTCGGCATGGCGCCGTTCTTCCACGATCATCGGCTGCATGGGCGCGTGGTGGTGCCGGCGGCCAGCCATATTGCGATCCTGTTGACGGCGCTGCGGCAGCTTGGCCGGCCGGCGGCGCTGGCGGATTTGATTTTTCCCTCGCCGCTGATCCTGCCGGACTCCGGCGCGCGACTGGCGCAGGTCGTGGTAGGGCCAAGTTCGGTGCGGCTGCTGACGGTGGCGGAAGAGGCCGATCCGGACGCGATCTGGGCCACGCACTTGGAAGGACGCCTCGAAGTCGTTGCTGGTTCGGTTCCGCCGGCCGAGCCGGTGGGTGCGGTGCGGATCGGCGGCGATGCGTTCTATGCGGGGTTCACGGCGGCCGGCTACACGTTCGGGCCAGCGATGCGCGGGCTGCTGGCGGCGGAGGTGGCGGGAGACGTCGCCGTGGGTCGCCTGGCCGACGCGGTGCCAGGTGAGTTGGCGATCGATCCGGCGATGCTTGATGCGGCATTCCAGGTGCAGGGGGTGTGGTTCGATACGCCGGCGCTGGCTCGGGATGACGCGCTGTTCGTGCCGCATGGGGTTCAGCACATCGTGCTGCATGACCCGCCTGTAGGTCGTTGCCGGGCGATCGTCCGGCGGCGTGCGGCGGATGAGCCGGATGCCATCACGCGGATTGCCGATTTGTGGCTGGTGGACGCGAGCGGGCGGGCCGTGCTGGAGGCGCGCGGTTTCCGCTTCCGCCGGATCAGTCGCGCGGCGCTGCTCGAAGGGGGGGCGGGACAGGCGAACGCCCGGCTGCTGCATCGGCTGGACTGGCAGGCGGTGGCGGCGCCGACGGCAGTGGCGCCCTCGGTTTTGGTGGCGCCGCTGTCGGTGCCGGAAAGCGGTTCGGATCGTCTGGATGAGGCGGCCGCCGGATGGGCCGCCGCTGCTTTTGCCGCAGCCGGAAAGCCGTTGATACCGGGCGATGCGCTGGATCTAAACGCGGCGATGGGGCGTCTGTCGGCGCGTGGGCCGCTGGTTGCCGATTTCTTGGCGGCACTGCGGGATGTGGGAGCGCTCGACCAGGCAGGACGGGTCCTGCGGGTGCCGGCTTTGCCTGGCCCTGCTGATGATCCGGCGGCGGCGCTGTTGGCTCGGACGGGTCCGTATCTGCTCGCGGTGGCGCAAGGGCGGGCCGATCCTCTGGCGTTGCTGTTCCCCGATGGGGACTCGGCGCTGGCGGCGCGGGTTTATGCCGAAGCGCCGGATTTTGCCGCGATGAATCGGCTGGCGGCCAAGGCGGTGGCGACGTTGGCTCGGCCGGGGCTGCGGGTGATTGAGTTTGGCGCCGGGACGGGAGCGACGACGGCGGCTCTGCTGCCGGCGTTGCCGGGGTGTGAGTATGTGTTCACCGATGTGTCGGCGCGATTTACCGCCTCGGCGGCGTCGCGGTTTGCTGGTTTACGGACGGCGGTGGTCGATTTGGATCGCGACGTCGGGCCGGTGGACGGGCAGCGTTTCGACCTGGCGGTGGCGGCGAACGTGCTGCATGCGCTGCGGGATTTGCCGGGGGCGCTGCGGCGGATCGCCGGGATGCTTCGGCCGGACGGGATGCTGTTGCTGCTGGAAGGGTCCGCCCCGCGTGGCTGGGTGAACCTGACGTTCGGGCTTCTGGATGGATGGCGCCGGCATCTTGAGGGACCGGCGCCCCGGGAAGAGACGCTGCTGGATGCGGCAGCATGGGATCGCGTGTTGCGGGAGGCCGGGTTCGAGCCGGCGGTGCTGCCGTCTCCCGATATTGGCTTGTTTCCGCAAACGCTGGTGTTGGCGCGGCGGCAGGTGGCGCCTCGATGGCTGGTAGCGGGTGATGGTCGGTTGGCCCACGCGATGGCCGGGCTTGGGGCGGATCGGTTCAGCGAGGACGTGGTTGCAGATGGGGTGCTGGTTTGCGCCTCGGACGACCCTGCCGATGCGCTGGCTGTGCTGCAACGGATCGTGGCGCTGCCTCGGCCGCCGGGACCGGTGTGGCTGGTGACGCAGGGGGCCGTGGCGGCGGTGCCGGGGGATCGGGTCGCGACGCCGGAGCAGGCGGCGGTGTGGGGAATGGGCCGGGTGGTTCGGCTGGAGCAGCCGGGGCTCGATTTGCGGCTGGTCGATGTCGAGGACGCGGCGCAACTGGCCGGGTATTTGCGCGATCCCGGGGCGGCGGTCGAGGTGGCTCTGCGGGGATCGAAGCGGTTTGCCGCACGGGTGGTGCAGGATGGGTCTCCGCTGGGGGCTGCGGCATGGCATCCCGGTGTCGATGGTCCCTGGCTGATCACGGGTGGGTTTGGCGGGCTGGGGCTGCGGCTGGCGAAGGGGCTGATCGAGCGCGGGGCCAGGCATCTGGTGTTGGTTGGGCGTCATCCGGTGGCGCTCGATGCACTTCGCCGTGACGGGGTTCGGATTGACGCCATGCGAGTCGATGTCGCCGATCCGGCGGCTCTGACGGCGCTGATCCGTGAGGTGCGGCCTTGCGGGGTGTTTCATCTGGCGGGGGTGTTGGAGGACGCGACGCTGCATCGGCTGGATGCGGCGGCGTTGCGGCGGTCGCTGGCGCCGAAGGCTGTGGCGGCGATGCAGTTGGACGGGCTGTTGGACGGCGATCAGGTGCTGGTGCTGTTCGGGTCGGCGGCGGCATTACTGGGCAATCCCGGGCAGGCCGCGCATGCGGCGGCGAATGCGGTGCTGGCGGCGGTCGCGGCCGGTCGGCGGGCACGTGGGCAACCAGGGCTTTGCGTGGACTGGGGAGCCTGGGCAGAGGTCGGGACGGTCGCGGTGCGCAATCCGTTTCGCGGGCTGCGGCCGATGCCGCCGCAGGCGTGCCTCGATGCGCTTTGGCACCTGATGGGGGCCGGCGTAGCGCATGGTGCGGTGATGGATGTGGCGTGGGACGAGTTGGCGGGGGCGCGGGTCGATGCCGTTGCTTTTGACCCGTCGCCGGAGAACCGCCGGGAGGCGATGACGGCGCATGTTGTCGGGCATCTGGCGGCGGTGCTGGCTGTTCCGCCTGGGCAGATGGTGGATCCTCGGCAAGGGTTCTTCGCGATGGGCCTCGACAGCCTGACCAGCGTCGAGTTGCGCAACCGGTTGCAGGTGAGCCTCGGGCGGCCCTTGCCAGCGACCATTACGTTCGATCATCCGAATGTGGAGGCGCTGGTTGCGTGGTTGTTGGGCGACGGCGAGCCCGATCCTGTCGAGGCAATGGACGACGAGGAAGCGCTGGCGCTGATCGAGCGCGAAGCCGAGCGGCTCGGGCTTTCGGAGGCAGCGGAATGAACGATCGGGCGCTGCAACGGGCCGCGCTGACGATCAGCGCGCTGCGGACGCGGTTGGATGCGGCTGAAGCCGATCGGCGTCCCCCCATCGGTGTGTTGGGGATAGGCCTGCGGTTGCCTGGTGGGATCAGCGATCCGGACGGTTTCTGGTCGGCGTTGTCGTCGGGTTCGGACCTGACGTCGGAACTGCCGGCGGACCGCTGGGGGATGGATGCGGCGGCGTTAGCCGAGTTGCACGATCCCTCGGGCAGCCAGGCGGGGACAATGCGGTCGCTGCGGGGCGGCTGGCTGGGGCCGGTGGATGGGTTCGATGCGGCGTTCTGGGGGATCAGCCCACGGGAGGCCGTAGGTCTGGATCCGCAGCAGCGGCTGCTGCTGGAGTGCGCCTGGGAGGCGTTGGAGGACGCGGCGATCGACCCGCTGCGGCTGCGTGGCCGGCGGGTCGGCGTCTATGTCGGCATTTGCGGGTCCGATTACGGGCAATTGGCGGCGGCAGGTGGGCTGCGCGGGATCGACGCCTATCATGCCTCCGGAACGCAACATTCGGTGGCCTCGGGGCGGATTGCCTATGCGCTGGGGCTGACCGGGCCGGCGGTGTCGGTGGATACCGCCTGCTCGTCCTCGCTGGTGGCATTGCATCTGGCGCTGCGGGCGTTGCGTGCCGGGGAGTGCGAACTGGCGGTGGTCGGCGGGGTGAACCTGATTTTGACGCCGACCTACTCCGTGGGGTTCTCGCGGGCGGGGATGCTGTCGCCGGATGGGCGGTGCAAGACGTTTTCCGCAATGGCGGACGGATATGGGCGGGCTGAGGGCTGCGCCGTGGTGGTGCTGGGACGGCTGGCGGAGGCCAGTCCAGGGCAGGTCTGGGCGGTGCTGCAAGGCAGTGCGCTGGGGCAGGATGGAGCCTCGGGCGGGTTGACGGTGCCGAACGGGCCGGCGCAGGCGGCGGTGATCAGGGCGGCACTGGCGGATGCGGGGGCGGTTGCGGCCTCGGTCGGGTATATCGAGGCGCATGGCACCGGGACCCCGCTGGGCGATCCGATCGAGGCGGGGGCGCTGGCGGCAGTGTTCGGTTCGGGGCGCGAGGCGCCGCTGCCGGTAGGGTCGGCGAAGGCCAACCTGGGACACACCGAGGGAGCCGCCGGACTGGTCGGGTTGGTGAAGGCGGCGCTGGTGCGGCATCACGGGAAGGTGCCGCCACATCCGTTCGCCGGACAGCCGACGCCGCATGTGGATTGGGGATCCAACGGGCTGGCGCTGCCGGGGGAGATAGTGCCGCTGGCAGCGGACGCGCTGGTGGGGGTGAGTTCATTCGGGTTTTCCGGGACCAATGCGCACGCGGTGCTGGGGGCAGCGCCGGCAGGATTGGCGCGGGGAGATGCCCCTGCCCTTGCGGTTGTGACCCGGGATGTCGATCGGCGTGACGCTGCCGCATCGGCGGGGCGTCCGGGAATGTTCGTGCTGTCGGCACGAAGTGCGGCGTCGCTGGCGGGGCTGACGATGGCAAGTGCGGAACGGCTGGCAGAACTGGCCTCGATGGGCGGAGCCGAGGCAGGCCGGATTTCGACGAATTCGGCTGACGACTGGGCTGCGGCATGTTGGACGGCGGCGACCGGGCGGGCGGCGTTACCGTGGCGGCGGGCGGTAGTGGCGAACAGCGCGGCGCAGGCCGCGGCAGTGCTGCGGGAAGCCTCTTCGCCGGGCGGGGGCGCGGACTCTTCTTCGGCCTGGCGTGTGGAGAATGGCGGGGCGTTCTCCAGCCCAGCGCCGTTGGTGTGGCTGTTCACTGGCCAAGGGGCGTTGCGGCCGGGAACCGCAGGCGGGTTGCTGAACACCGAACCAGCCTTCGCTGAGGCGTGGCAAAACGCTTGTGCCGCGTTCGCGCCGTATCTGCCGACCGAGGCACCCGGGTTGCACGACGTGCTGCACGGATCGGAGGCGGCCGCGTGGCTACGGCGGCCCAGCCTGGCGCAACCGGCGCATATCGCGCTCGCGGTGGCCCTGGCCGCATTGTGGCGCGCGCGGGGGCTAGTGCCGGCGGTGGTGCTGGGGCACTCGCTGGGGGAATACGCGGCGGCTTATGTCGCCGGGGTGCTCGAACTTGACGGACTGGCGCGTCTGGTCGCCGGGCGCGGGCGGTTGTGCGAGGCGCTGGCGGCGGGCGGGATGGCGGCTACGACCGCCTCCGAGGCCGAGGTCGCCGCCGCGCTGACAAAACTGCCGGCGGCACTGGTCAACGCGGTCGGGCTGGCGGCGCTACATGGATCGGCGGGCAGCACGGTCTCGGGCAGCCCGGCGGCACTCGCGGCGTTGTGCGAGGCGTTGGCGGTGATGGGCCATGCCAGCGACCGGCTGGCGGGAGGGCAAGCGTATCACTCACCGCTGACCGAGCCGGTGGTCGCACCGCTGGCTGCTCTGGCAGCCGGAATCCAGCATAAGGCGCTGCGGGTCCCGTTGGTGTCGACGCTGACTGGCGGGGTGTTGGTCGATGTTGACTGGCCAACACACTGGGCACGGCATCTACGCCAGCCGGTACGGTTTGCCGAGGCGCTGGACAGCGCCGTGCAAGCGGCGGGGCAGACCGGTCAGGCCGCGCCTGTGGCGCTGGAGATCGGACCGCATCCGACGCTGGCGGGGTTGGCACGGCGGCTGCGGCCGGGATTGCCGACGGTGGCGGGGTTGCTGCCGGATGTCCCCGATCCAGTCGCCGTGCAGCGGGCGACGGCAATGCTTTGGACGCGGGGGGCGGAGCCGGTTTGGACCCGGGCGTTGCCGGAGCCGCATCGGCTGACCTCATTGCCGCGGTATGCGTGGGAGAGAACACGTTACTGGAAAGAGCCGACGCCGGACGCGACGGCACGTCCGCAGGCGCATCCACTGCTCGGCGACCGCCAGCCCGGGCCGGGGACGATTTGGCGGTTCCTGGCACGGCTCGAGCCGGCGCGGCAGCCGATCTTGGCCGGTCATTGCATCGATGGGCAGCCGGTGTTGCCGGCGGCGGCGATGCTGGCAATGGCACAGGCAGCGGCAATGTTGCGCTGGCCGTCGGTTACCGTCGCCATCGCGGACGCCGCCTTTGAGCGGCCGTTGTGGCTGCCCGGTCCGATGGCGGTGCAATTCCAGATGACCCTCGAGGATGAGGGCGCGGCGTGGGAAATCCACGCTGCCCCGGCGGCTGAGGCCGAGGCGCCGGATGCGCGATGGACGCGCCACGCGACCGGGCGGCTGCGTCCGGGGGCCTCGTTGTTACTTGCAGATGACAATCGGCCGGTGGACGCGGTTATCGATGCGGCGCCGTTCCATGCCGCGTTGGCGGAATCCGGGCTGCAATTGGCAGAGCCCTATCGCGGGCTGCGGCGCTATGCCCACCAGGACGGCAGCATCACGGCAGAAATTGAGGTCGAGGCGGCAGGGCCGCTGGCACCAATGCTGCGGCTGGACGCCGCTTTGCAGGCGGCGGCTTTGCTGGCACCGGATGCGAGGCTGCTTGTGCCGGCGACGGTCGGCCAGGTGGCGCTGGGGCCGCTACCGGCGGCTTTCCGGGTGCAGGCACGGAGCAGGGCCTCGGACGGCGCCGACATTCTGGCCGACCTCAGCGTTTGGACGCCGAACGGCGAGGCGCTCGGCCGTGTCGATGGACTGCGGCTGCGGGCGCGGGGGTCCTCCGATCCGCTGGCGGACATTGCCTGGACGGTGACGTGGCGGGAATGGATGGCACCTCCCCTGCCCTGTGCTGTTGCAGCCGATCAAGCATCGGCACTCGCGGACCGGCTGGCTGCGTTGGGCGGGCATGCAGCGGTTTTGGACGGGTTGGAGCGGCGGGCAGCCGGACATGCCGCAGCGGCGCTGGCGGCGCTGGGTGTGCCAATGGGTGCGGGTTCGTTGATTCCGGGCGCGGCCGTGCTTGGCGTGGTGCCGCGCCATCAGGCGTTGTTCGACCGGCTTTTGGGCATGCTGGAGGCTGACGGCGCGATACGCTTTGGCGACGGCGGGTTCCGAGTGGTGTCCTGGCCGGAGGGCCTGGCGGGATCGGGGGGCGACGGACCGGAAGCGGCGTTGCTGGAGGTGTGCGGTCGCGCGCTGCCGGATGTGTTGCGTGGGGTGGCGGATCCGCTTGTGCTGCTGTTCGGCAACGGCGGGGCGGCGCGGGTGCATCGGGACTCGATGTGGGCTACGCCGTTGTCGGCGCAGTTGGCGGAGGCGGCAGCGGCGCTGCTGGGTGGGAATGCGGGGCCTCGGGTATTGGAAATTGGCGGGGGGACCGGGGGGACGACAGGGGCGCTGCTGCCGCTGTTGCCGGCCTCGGCGCGGTATGTGTTCACCGACGTTTCAAGCGCGCTGCTGAGTGACGCGGCCGTTCGGTTTGGCCGGCCGGGGTTTTCGACGTCGGCGCTGGATATCGAACGCGATCCGGCAGCACAGGGCTTGGGCGCCGAGGGTTTTGACCTGGTGGTGGCGGCGAACGTGCTGCATGCGACGCGGGATTTGCGGACGACGTTGCGGCATGTGCGGGGGTTGCTGGCGCCGGGCGGGACGCTGGCGTTGTTGGAGTGCACCGAGCCACCGCGCTGGGGGGAATTGACGTTCGGGTTGACCGAGGGATGGTGGCGCTTCACCGATCCGGAACTGCGCGCGAAGCCGCCGATGCTGCCGCCGGCCGATTGGTCTTGGTTGCTGGAGGAGGCGGGATTCGACTCGATCGGCGTGCTGGACGCGGGGGATACGCCGTGGCGGCAGGCGATCATCCTGGCGCGGGTTCGGCCGGTGGCGGGACATTGGCTGATTTTGGGAGATGACGCCGGGCCGGGGCA
The DNA here is from genome assembly GCF_009765975.1 of Acidisphaera sp. S103. GTDB lineage: Bacteria > Pseudomonadota > Alphaproteobacteria > Acetobacterales > Acetobacteraceae > Rhodopila. The sequence continues at coordinate 206,619 of NZ_LMUJ01000064.1, forward strand.
GGCGTTGGCGGAACGGTTGCGGGCTGGTGGCGCAACGGCGGATGTGGTGCCGGTTCGGGCCGATGCGGGGGTTTTGCGGGCGGCACTGGCCGCGTCTCCGGTGGCAGGCGTCGTGCATTTGGGGGCGCTGACGGTCTCGGGGGATGTGGATCCGCTGGATGCGCAGGCGTTTGTCTGCGCACCGGCGTTGCGGCTGGTGCAGGTGCTGGTGGAGGCCGGGGTTTCGGCGTCGCTGTGGCTGGTGACCCGAGGCGCGGTCGATACCGGGGCTGATGGACCGCCCTGCCCCGTTCAGGCGGCGCTGTGGGGCCTCGGTCGGGTGTTACGGCTGGAGCATCCGGAACTGGCGCCTCGGTTGCTGGATGTCGACGGCGATGGGTCGGTGGTTGACGCGCTGGCGGAGCTGATTGGCGCGCCGGGTGAAGAGGCCCAGGTGGCCTGGCGCGGCGGACGGCGGTTTGTGGCGCGGCTGGTGCGGGATGTTGCGCCTCGGCCGTTGCCGGTTGGACGGTTGGATGATGCGGCGCCCGGGCCTGGGCAGGTGGATGTGGCGGTGTCAGCCGCCGGGGTGAATTTCCGTGATCTGCTGATCCATTTGGGGGCCTATCCAGACCCGGCGGCATCGCCTGGGATCGAGGCGATGGGGACGGTTGTTGCGACTGGGCCTCGGGTTTCCGGGTTGGGGATTGGGGACACGGTGCTGGCGATCGCATCGGGGGCATTCGGACCCAAGGTGCGGGCGTCGGCGGCGTTGACGATGCCGGTCAGCGGGGTTGCCGATGCCGGTCTGGCGGGTCTGCCGGTGGCCTATCTGACGGCGGCTTGGACGTTGCGGCATCTTGCGGGTTTGCGTTCTGGCCAGCGTGTTTTGGTGCATGCGGCGGCGGGCGGGACCGGGTTGGCGGCGGTCCATGTGGTTCGGGAGGCGGGGGCGGAGGTCGTGGCGGCGGCCTCGCGGCGCAAGCATGCGTTCCTGCGCGGGCTGGGGGTGACACGGATCGTTGATTCACGCGATCCGATAGCACTGGCAGCGGTGGGGCCGGTCGATGTGGTGCTGTCCTCGTTGGGCCGGGCAGCGGGGCTGGCTTCGTTGGGGTGTTTGACCCAGGGCGGCTGTTTTCTGGAACTCGGGCGGGTGGATGCGGTGGACGCGGCCGAGGTGGGCCGGCGGCGGCCGGATGTGCGCTTCCACGCGGTGGACCTGGCGGGCGAGATCGACCGGGCTCCGGAACGGCTGGGGTCAGTATTTTCCGAAGTGATGGCGGATGTGTTGGAGGGGCGGTTGCCTCGGCTGCCGGTGACGCGGGTGGATCGCTCGACGCGGGCGCTGCGGCGACTGCAAGGGGCACGGTATCCGGGCAAGCTGGTGGTGACGGCCGGCGTGACAGAGGGTTCGGTGCTGGTGACCGGCGCGTTTGGCGGGCTTGGACTGTTGATGGGTCGGCACTTGGTGGCGCGTGGGGTGCGGCATTTGGTGCTGGCCGGGCGGCGAGCAGCGAGCGAGGCTCAGGCGGCGGAGGTGGAGGGACTGCGGACCGCCGCTGCCTCGGTGCGCGTAGTGCGGCTGGATGTCACCGATCAGGCGGCGCTGGAGCGGCTGCTGGATGAAATCGATGCCGGCCCGGTGCCGTTGCGCGGGGTGGTGCATGCGGCGGGTGTCGTCGATGATTCGCTGCTTTCCAGTAGCGATTGGGCGGTGTTCGAGCGGGTGCTGGCACCCAAGGTGGCGGGTGCCTGGGCGCTGCACCAACTGACTCGGGGCCGGGCGCTTGACCTGTTTGTCCTGTGCAGCAGTGCGGCGGGGACGCTGGGCAATGCCGGACAGGCGGCGCATGCGGCGGCGAATGCCTCGCTGGATGCGTTGGCACAGCACCGGCAATCGCTGGGGTTGCCGGCGGTCAGTATCGCCTGGGGGCCTTGGGCCGGGACCGGAACGGCGGTGACGGACGCGGTGGAGCGGCATCTGGCGGCACGCGGGCTGATGGCGTTGAGCCCAGCAGAGGGGGTTGCCGCGTTTGGTGCCGCTCTGGGCGCGGGGCTGCCGCATGTCGTCGTGGGGCGCATGGACTGGGAGCGGCTGCTGGCCGGCCGGCGCGCGGATCCGTTCTTCGCCGAGGTCGCAGAGCCGGTTCGGACTGAAGGTGAGGCGCGGCCAGCGGTGCTGGCGTCGAAGGCGCCGCCATCTGGTCGCGCGGCGATCGAGGCACAGGTGCGGCTGGCTCTGGCGACCGTGCTGGGATTGCCGGGACCGGGGGCAGCGGACCCTCGGCGGGCGTTTTTCGATCAGGGCATGGATAGTCTGACCAGCCTGGAGTTTCGCAACCGGTTGCAGAACGGTCTGGGGCGGAAGCTGGCGTCCAGCATCGCCCTGGATCATCCGACGGTGGAGCGGCTGGTGGCGCATTTGGCCGGCGACGACGCGGAGCCTGACCTCGAAGCGATGGATGAGGCGGCGCTGGGGGCGTTGCTGGATATGCGGCTGGATGGGGCGCTGGCCCGATGAGCGGTTCGACCAGCGTTCAGGCGGATCGGATGCGGCGCGCACTGGCGCGGATCGAGCAACTCGAGGCGGAGGTCGCGTCGTTGCGGCGGGGTGAACGCCCGCCCATCGGCGTGCTGGGGATAGGTCTGCGGTTGCCGGGTGGGATTTGTGACGCGGCGGGTTTCTGGGCAGCGTTGTCATCCGGTTCGGACCTGACGTCGGAGCTGCCTGGGGAACGGTGGGGGGTGGATGCGGCGACACTGGCCGATCTGCATGATCCGTCGGGGGTTCGGGTGGGGACGGTGCGGTCGCTGCGGGGCGGCTGGCTGGGGCCGGTGGACGGGTTCGATGCGGCGTTCTGGGGGATCAGCCCTCGGGAGGCGGTAGGCCTCGACCCGCAGCAGCGGCTGCTGCTGGAGTGCGCCTGGGAGGCGTTGGAGGACGCGGCGATCGATCCGCTGCGGCTGCGCGGCCGACGAGTGGGCGTCTATGTCGGCATTTGCGGGTCCGATTACGGGCAATTGGCGGCGGCAGGTGGGCTGCGCGGGATCGATGCCTATCATGCCTCCGGCACGCAGCATTCGGTGGCCTCGGGTCGTATTGCCTATGCGTTGGGACTGACCGGCCCCGCGGTGTCGGTGGATACCGCCTGCTCCTCCTCGCTGGTGGCGCTGCATCTGGCGTTGCGGGCGTTGCGTGCCGGGGAGTGCGAACTGGCGCTGGTGGGCGGAGTCAACTTGATCCTGACGCCGGCCAACTCGGTGGGACTGTCACGGGCGGGGATGCTGGCCCCGGATGGACGGTGCAAGGCGTTCTCGGCGCTGGGGGACGGATATGGGCGGGCCGAGGGCTGCGCCGTGGTGGTGCTGGGACGGCTGGCGGAGGCCAGTCCCGGGCAGGTCTGGGCGGTGCTGCAAGGCAGTGCGCTGGGGCAGGATGGAGCCTCGGGCGGGCTGACGGTGCCGAACGGGCCGGCGCAGGCGGCGGTGATCAGGGCGGCGCTGGCGGATGCCGGGGCGGTTGCGGCCTCGGTCGGGTATATCGAGGCGCACGGCACAGGGACCCCGCTGGGCGATCCGATCGAGGCGGGGGCACTGACTGCGGTGTTCGGGGGTCGCGAGGCGCCGCTGCTGGTGGGATCGGCGAAGACCAATCTGGGGCACACCGAGAGCGCGGCCGGGCTGGTCGGCTTGGTCAAGGCGGCGCTGGTGCGGCATCACGGGGTCGTGCCGCCACATCCGTTCGCCGGACAGCCGACGCCGCACGTGGATTGGGGGTCTAGCGGGCTGGCGCTGCCGGGGGAGATGGTGCCGCTGGCAGCGGACGCGCTGGTGGGGGTGAGTTCGTTTGGGCTCTCCGGGACCAATGCGCACGCGGTGTTGGGGGCAGCGCCGGCAGGATTGGCGCGAGGAGGTGTCGTCGCCCTGGCGGATATGCCGCACGGCCGTCATGGCCAGACTGATGCCGCCGTTGATCGGACGGGCGTGTTCGTGCTGTCGGCACGAAGTGCGGCGTCGCTGGCGGGGCTGGCGACGGCAAGTGCGGAACGGCTGGCAGAATTGGCCTCGATCGGTGGAGCCGAGGCAGGCCGGATTTCGACGAATTCGGCTGACGACTGGGCTGCGGCATGTTGGACGGCGGCGACCGGTCGAGCGGCGCTGCCGTGGCGGCGGGCGGTGGTGGCAGCCAGTGCGGCTGACGCGGCGGCGATGCTGCGTGGGGGGTCTTCCCCGACCGGACGCGATGGCTCTTCCTCGGCATGGGGTATCGAGTGTGGAGCCGCGGTCTCCGCCCCGGCGCCAGTGCTGTGGCTGTTCACCGGCCAGGGGGCATTGCGTCCGGGGGCTGGCGGGGGGTTGCTGGGGGACCCGGCGTTCGCCGAGGCGTGGCATGGCGTCTGCGCGGCGTTCGCGCGGTATCTGCCACACGGGACGCCCGGGTTGCATGACGTGCTGCACGGGGCGGAGGCGGCCGCGTGGCTACGGCGGCCCAGCCTGGCGCAACCGGCGCATATCGCGCTCGCGGTGGCCCTGACGGCACTGTGGCGGGCGCGCGGGGTGGTGCCGGCAGCGGTGCTGGGGCACTCGCTGGGGGAATACGCGGCGGCCTATGTCGCCGGTGTGCTCGATCTGGACGGGTTGGCACGTCTGGTCGCCGGGCGGGGGCAGTTGTGCGACGCGCTGGCGCCGGGAGGGATGGCGGCGACGACCGCCTCCGAAGCCGAAGTCACCGCCGTGCTCATGGGATTGCCGGCGGGGCTGGAGGCCGAGGTGGGGTTGGCTGCGCTGCATGGGGCGGCGGGCAGCACGGTCTCGGGCAATCCCGAGGGATTGGCGGCGTTGTGCGAGGCGCTGGCAGCGGCGGGGCATACCACCGAGCGGTTGGCCGGGGGGCAAGGGTATCACTCGCCGCTGACGCAGCCGGCCATGGTACCACTGGCGGCCCTGGCGGCAGGCATTCGGCACGCGACACCGCGCATCCCATTGGCATCCACCCTGACCGGGGAAATACTGGGCGAGGTCGACTGGCCGTCGCACTGGGCACGGCATCTGCGCCAGCCGGTGCGGTTCGCCGCGGCTTTGGACAATGCTGTGCGAGCGGTGGAACAGACCGCCCAGGACGAGCCTGTAGCGATGGAGATCGGGCCGCATCCGACGCTGACGGGTTTGGCGCGACGGTTGCGGCCGAGATTGCCGACGGTGGCGGGGTTGTCGCCGGACGTCCCCGATCCGGTCGCGGTGCAACGGGCGACGGCGGCACTTTGGGTGCGGGGAGTGGAGCCGGCCTGGGCACGGGTGCTACCGGAACCGCATCGGATCGTGTCGCTGCCGAATTATACCTGGGATCGGGTTCGTTACTGGGTTGATCAGCCAGTGTCGTGGCTGTCGGGCGACAACCGAGCGGCTGATGTCGGGGCATTTTATGATGATCTGACGACGGCTTATGCGGCGCTGACAGCGCGCGGGCTGGCTGATCCGGCGATGGACCTGCATCTGACCTATGCGCCGTTCGCGGCGGTCGTGCCGGGGTTTTCCTGGTTGGAAACCATTCGCGATCCGGATCAGAATCCGGACCATCTGGAGCTGATGCTGGCGGCGCAGCGGCGGATGCGGACGTTGGCGTTCCGGGATGTCGATCTGACGCGTGTGCAACGGGTTTTCGACCTCGGGTGCGGGTATGGGGGCGATCTGGTTGCCCTGGCCCGGCGTTTTCCCGGATTGCGGGGTGTGGGTCATACGGCCTCGGCCAAACAGGCGGAGGTCGCACACCGGCTGGCCTCGGCGCGCGGGGTGGATGACCGGGTTGCGGTCTATCACCGGGACTCGACGCGCGAGACGCCGGACGGGTCGTTCGATCTGATCGTTGGTTTTGAAGCCGTGCATCACATGGCCGATCCGGGGGCGCTGTTCCGTCGCCTGGAGACGGTGATCGCACCGGGGGGACACCTGGTCCTGGCCGATCTGATGGCGGCGGGAACGGCCATTGCCGATGGCAAGACTCTGTCGGAATTGCCGGCGGCCGAAGACTGGGCGGGGTGGCTGGCCAGTGCCGGGCTGCGGCTGGAGACAGCCACCTGCCTGAGCGAGGCGGTCGCCGATTTCCTGCATGATGATGATTTCGACGCGAACGTGGATCGGATTGGCGCCGATCTGCCGCCGGACCGTCGTTTGGCCGTGCAGGAAGCGTTTCGCGGCTTCGTGCGGCTGGGACGCCTGCTGCGGGAGGGTGGTGCCCGCTACCTGCTGTTCTCCGCTCGACGCACGAACGAGGCTGCCGCCACACTGCGCCAGGCGGCTTTGGACGTTCTTGCCAAACCGGTGCCTTACGACAGTCTGGCACCGGAACGGTGGCTGTATGAGCCGGTTTGGGAACCGGCGCAGCCGATCCGGCTGCCTCGGCCGGATGCGATTGCGGGTGTGCCCGCGGCAGACCCGGAAATGCCGGATCTTGCCGCGGCGCGTGACGCCCTGAACCGGTTGGCTCGGGCGTTCGCGGCGGAAGCGGCGGGCGAAGTGACGGCTCCGAACCGAATGCGGGCGGCTGGGCATTTGCGGGCGTTGGGGCAGGCCGCGGCGGTTCCCGCGGATGTGCTGGGGGAACGGCTCGCGGCTGCCCATCCCGAGGCCGCGACCGAGTTCGCTCTGCTACGGCGCTGCGGGGCGGCGCTGCCGGCCATTCTGCGGGGTGAGATAGATCCGCTGGCGCCGCTATTCGCCGACGATAGCGCGGGGCGGCTGTATGCCGAAGCGCCGACAGCGCGGCGGATGAATGGGTTGCTCGCGGGGTTGCTGCGCGATGCGACGGCGGGTCAGTCGAACCGGTTGCGCGTGCTGGAGGTTGGGGCCGGCACCGGTGGCACGACAGCTTCGATGCTGGCCGCGTTGCCGCCGGGGACCGAGTACGTGTTCACCGATGTCTCGCCGGCCTTACTGGCCAGGGCGGCCGCTCGGTTCCCCCAGGTTCGCACCGAGGTGCTGGATGTGGAGCGGGATCCCACGACGCAAGGATTCGGCGGTGCCAAGTTCGACATCATCGTGGCGGCGAATGTGCTGCACGCCTGCCGCGACATACCGGCGGCGCTGTCGCATCTGTTCGGACTGTTGGCGCCGGGCGGCTGGCTGGCGTTGTTGGAAGGCATCAAGCCGGCGGCCTGGGTGGATGCGACGTTCGGCCTGACCGATGGCTGGTGGCGCTTCGACGATGCGCTGCGGGTGGATCATCCGCTGCTGCCGGTACAGGCCTGGCGCGCGGCTGTGGACGCGGCCGGGCTGAGGGACACGGCGGTGCTGCGGTCGCCGGAGGCTTTGTTGCTGGATCAGGCGGTGATCGTGGCTCAGCGGCCGTTGCTATCCGAACGGGTGGCGGTGCTCGGCGATGGCGACGTGGTTCGGGCGGTTCGCGATCGCATCGGCGGACGGGATTTGGCCGATGGCGACGTCGTGCTGGATCTGCGGGCGCTCGGGCGGCCGGATACGGCAGACGGGATGCAGGCTGCCGCGGCAGACGCGCTGGCGTTGCTGCAAGGGGCGACGGATCGACGGGTTTGGCTGGCGACCTGTGGCTGGCGGGATGGGACGCGTCTCGCGGGGTCACCGCTTTGGGGTCTCGGGTTGGTTGCCGGTCTGGAGCAAGACGGCGGGGCTTGCCGGCTGATCGACCTCGATCCGGCCGATCCCGACCCTGCCGCCACCTTGGTCGCGGCACTGGCAGCGGAGGATGACGAGGACCGGACGGCCTGGCACGGTGGAATCCGGTATGTTCAGCGCTTACGCCGCCGTCCTTGGCCCCAGCCGGCCGAACGGCTGGCACTGAAGGACGGGGCGTGGCTGATCACGGGCGGCCGTGGCGGGCTGGGGCTGGCGGTTGCCTCGTGGCTGGCGGATCGGGGTGCGCGCGATCTGGTGTTAGCCGGACGCTCGGCACCAGGGCCTGAGGCTCTGGCGCTGGTGGAGCGGTTGCGGGAACGCGGGGTGTCGGTGGCGTTGCCCCGAACGGATGTCTCGGTAGCCGCCGAGGTGGCTGGTCTGGTCGAGGGTATCACGCAACGCACCCGTCTGGCGGGCGTGGTACATGCCGCCGGGGTGGTGGCGGATGCGGCACTGCGGCACATGGATGCGGCGATGCTGGCCAAGGTGATGGCACCGAAGGCGGCGGGGGCGTTGCACCTGCACCGGGCCACGGTCGGGCTGCCGCCGCATCATTTCGTGCTGTTTGCCTCGGTTGCCGGGGTGATGGGGAATGCCGGGCAGGCGAATCACGCGGCGGCGAACGCGGTGCTGGATACGGTGGCGTGGCATCGCCGCGGCCTGGGCCTGCATGCCCTGTCAATCGATTGGGGGATATGGCGGGAGACGGGGATTGCCGCCGCTCGCGGGGGTGTCTCGATGACGGGCGTCTCCGGCCTGGGGACGGACGACGCGCTGAGCGTGCTGGAGCGGCTGCTGGCCGAGGATGCCACGCAGGCGGTGGTGCTGCCGGTGGACTGGGCAGCGTTCGGGGAGACCCGGGGTCCGATGCCGTTGCTGCGGCATTTGGTGACGGCGCGGGCGGCGGGGTTTGTGCTGCCGGAGACCGCTGATCTGGGCGAAACCGTTGCGCTGTTGGCGGCGCAGGTGCTGGGCATGGCCGCACTGCCGGATACCCACGCGCCACTGGCCGGTTTCGGCTTCGACAGCCTGATGGCGATTGCCCTGCGCAACCGGTTGCGCGACCGGTTGGGTGTCGATCTGCCGCTGGTTCACCTGGTTGGCGAGGCGAGTGCTGCCTCTCTGGCCACGGAAGTAGCCACGTTGCTGGAGCCGGCAGGCATCTCCTCCGAGGTGGCCGCGATGTCGGATGCCGAGGTGGAGGCCGCGTTGCGCGTCCTGTCGGAGGCAGCGGAATGAGCGCTGCCACGGAAGACAGACGCGCCCTGCTGAGCCGGCTGCTGCGGGAAAAGGCGGTGGGCGGTATACCGCTTGCACCGCGGACCGGGCCGTTGCCGCTGTCGTTCGCGCAGCGGCGGATCTGGTTCCTCGATCATCTGGGGCATACCGGCAGCGGCTATGTGATCCCGCTGGTGGCGACCCTGGAGGGACCGCTCGATCCCACGGCGCTGCGGGCGGCACTCGAAGCGGTGGTGCGCCGGCATGCGGTGCTGCGGACCCGGTTCGTCGAACGGGGCGGGGAGCCACTGCAGGAAGAGGGGCCGGCTTATGCCGTGCCGCTGGATTGCAATGACGCCGATCCGGAGGCAGCGATGGCAGCAGCCACGGCATTCACCGCGACCGCGATCCCGCTGGCCGAGGGGCGGATGTTGCGGGCCAGACTGTGGCGTACGGGAACCGAGCGGCATGTGCTGGCCATTGCCGTGCATCATATCGCGTTCGATGGCTGGTCGGTCGACGTGCTCGGGCGTGATCTGGCGGCGTTGTACCCGGCTTGCCTCGCCGGCTTGGAATCGCCGCTGCCGCCGCTGCCCGTGCAGTATGCGGATTTCGCCGTGTGGCAGCGCAGTCCAGCCCGGTTGGCAGCGCAGCAGGCACGGCTGGCGGAACGGGCGGCTCGGATCGCGGCGCTGCCGGCGTTCAAGCTGCGAGGCGATCGGGTGCCGCCGGCCGGGCGGCCTCGTCAGGGACGCATCCAGCGGTTTGCGTTGACTCCCGAATTGTCCGTTCGACTGTTGGCGCTTGGCCAGGCGCAGGGGGTGACGCCGTTCACGCTGCTGCTGACCGGTTTCCTGTTGTTACTGGCACGTCATGAGCAGGCGGCGCATCCGCTGGTCGGATGTCCCATTGCCGGACGAGACGGCGCGGCGACCGAGGATCTGCTGGGGTTCTTCGTCAACTCCCTGGTGATCGACGCGGATTTTTCGGGAAAACCGAGCTTCGTGGAGTCGCTGACGCGGGTGCGGCGTTCGGTGACCGAGGCGATGGCAGCGCAGGACATTCCGTTCGAGCAGGTGGTGGAACGCGCTCAGCCGGATCGGTTGCTGGCTCGTAACCCGGTGTTCGAGGTGATGTTCGCCTGGCAGGCGCCGTTCCGGCTGCCGGATTTGTCGCCCTCGTTGCGGGTGGGCGCACTGACGACGACGGAAACGACGGCCCGGTTCGACCTGGAATGCCATGCCTGGCGTGACGGCGACCAAATCCTGGGCGGGCTGATCTACGATGCGGACCGGTTCGACGCGGACCGGATGGCGCTGCTGGCGGACCATTTCACGGCGCTGCTGGAGTCGGCGGTGGCGGCACCATCGGCGCCGGCGATGCGGCTTGGGTTGGGGGATGGCTCTTACACTGCGCCACTTCCCGCCGCGTCGTGGCCGAGCATGCCCTCAGTCCCGCCCTCCGTGTCATGGCCGGGCTTGCCCCGGCCACCCAAGACTTTACCGGGATCACCACCCCAAGACGTGGATGGCTGGGCCAAGCCCGGCCATGACACGGGGAGGGATACCTCAGGCCGCACTGTGATGCCGACGGCCCCTACCCTTCCCGATCTCTTCGCCCTTGCCCTGCGGCGTGATCCCGGCGCCGTGGCGGTGGTGGATGGCGGGACCACGCTGTCGTTCGTGGCCCTGGATCGTCGGGCCAACGCGCTGGCGCTGAGGCTGCGCGGGCTGGGGGTGACGGCGGAAACGCCTGTCGCGATGTGCCTGGCGCGTTCGGCGGCGAGTGTCATTGCCACGCTGGCGGTCGCGAAAGCCGGCGGTGCGCTGTTGCCACTGGACCCCGCTTGGCCCGCGGCGCGGCGGCAGGCGGCGATGGCCGCGGCGAGTGCCCACCTGATATTGGATGACGCGGCGCTCGCGGACCAGACGGAGGCTTCGGTTGGTCCTGTCGCCGACGGATTGGGGCCCGAACGGCTGGCTTATTTGGCGTTCACCAGCGGGTCCACCGGCGTGCCCAAATGCATCGCGGTGCAGCAGTCGGCGGTTGCCCATCTGGTACTGGACACCGACTACGTGCGGATCGAACCGGGCGATCGGGTGGCGCACCTGGCGAGCCCGGCATTCGATGCCGCGACGTTCGAGATCTGGGGGCCACTGCTGAATGGTGGAACGATCCTGGTGATCGGGCGTTCGGCGGTGCTGGAGCCTGGGGCGCTGGCAACGGCACTGCGGGATGGGGATGTGTCGGTTGCGTTTGTAACGACCGCGCTGCTGCATCGCGTGGCGGAGGACGCGCCGGACGGCTTCGCTGGGCTGCGCACCCTGCTGTTCGGCGGCGAGGCCTGCGACCCCGCCCTGGTGCGCCGCATCCTGATCGCCGGTCCGCCCGGCCGGCTGCTGCATGTCTACGGCCCGACCGAGACCACCACATTCGCGTCCTGGCACAACGTGACGGCGGTCGCGGAGAACGCGGTGACCATCCCGATCGGCGGACCGATCCGCGGTGCCGAACTGCACATCGTCGAAACCGGAGACCTGGAGACACCAGCACCGTTCGGCATTCCCGGCGCGTTGCTGATAGCCGGAACAGGCATGGCCCGGGGGTATATCGGCGCGCCGGGACTGACGGCGGACCGGTTCCGGCCGGATCCCTGGGGGCCGCCTGGGGCGCGTCTGTATCGCACCGGCGACGTCGCGTGCCGCCGCCTGGACGGTTCGGTGGAGTTCCTCGGACGGGTGGACCGGCAGGTCAAAATTCGCGGGTTCCGTATCGAACCGGCCGAGGTCGAAACCGCGTTGCGCCGCCATCCCGGCGTGGCGGACGCCGCCGTGGCGGTCGAGGACGGTCTCGCCGGCCGGCGGCTGGTCGCCTATGCCGTGCCGCGCGCCGCGACGGACGCGGATGGGCGGGTCGCCGACTGGGCTGCGGTGTTTGACGAACGTATCTACGGAAAAACCGGCACCTCGGCCGATCCGCTGTTCGACACCGCCGGCTGGCGGAACACCGCGACGGGCGAGCCGATCGCGGAACCGGTGATGCGCGCCTGGGCCACAGAAATCGTCGATCATACGCTGGCCGGCAGCCCAAGGCGGGTGCTGGAGATCGGTCACGGCACCGGCATGCTGCTGTTCTCGATCGCGCCGCGGGTCGAGGCCTATATCGGTTGCGAGATCAGCAAGACGGCACAAGCGAGCGTTCAGACGCAGCTCGATCGGCTCGGTTGGACCAATGTGCGGCTGGAGCAGCGGGCCGCCGACGACCTGGAAGGCATGCCGGACGATTTCGACTGCGTGCTGCTGAGTTCCGTCGTCCAGTATTTCCCGGATGCGGCGTATTTGGTGCGTGTGCTGCGTGGGGCGCTGGCGCGGGTTCGGCCCGGTGGACGCGTGGTGCTGGCCGATCTGCGTAACTTGCGCCGGCGGGACCTGTTTCACATCGATTTCGCCCTGGCCCGATCCACGCCGGCCGACGCGGTGCTTGCCGAGGCAGAGGCAGGGATACGCGCCGACGCGGAATTGCACCTCGATCCGGCGTTTTTCGCCGCCCTGGCTGGACAGATGCCAGAGATATCCGAGGTCGCTGTGTCCGCCCAGTTGTTTGAGGCAGATAACGAACTGACGCGGTATCGATACACCGTGGTCCTCACCCGCAGCGGGGGTCCCGCCGCGGCCGATCGGTCGCCTGACGTGTGGCATCGGGGCGAAGGCCTGGATGCGGGGGCGATTGCCGCGATGTTGCGGAACGGGACGCCGGTCGGGTTCCGCGGGCTGGCGGATGCGTGGCTGGCCGGCTTGGCACGAACGGTGGCGGGGCTGCGTGGGGCGGCTCGCCCTGGCGCGGCGGGGGTTGGCTTTACACCGGCGTCTTTGCGGCGGCTGGCCCCGCCGGGCTGGCAAGTGGCGGTCGCGCATGGCGAGGGTACGACCCTCGACGCGCTGTTCCGGTTCGGTGTGGAGGCGGCACTGATCCCGATGCAGCCGATCGCCGCCGATCCGCTGACGTTGGCCTCCATTCCCGCCGCCCCGCTGGCCACCTGGGACGCGGCGGAACTGCGGGTGCATCTGGCGGCGCTGCTGCCGGATTGGATGCTGCCGGCCGCCATTCATCGCGTCCCCGGGCTGCCGCTGACCAGCGCCGGGAAACTGGATATGCGGGCGCTCGCCGCCTCGGTGACAGCATCCGCACCCGTCGGAATGCGATCGCTGACACCGACCGAGGACGTGGTGGCGGAATTCTACCGAGATCTGCTGGGCGCGCCCCGGGTCGGCGCGGACGACGATTTCTTCGCCCTCGGCGGGCATTCGCTGCTGGCCAGCCGGCTGGTGTCGCGGTTGCGGGATCGTTTCGACATGCGTCTGGCGCTCGATGCGGTGTTTCGGACACCGACGGTCGCCGGGCTGGCGGGTGAGATCGATGCGCTGCGGGCAGGGCGTGAGGAGGGTGAGATTTGAACGTCGCATCGGATTTATCGCGAACACCCCCCCTGCCCTCACAGTCAATGGACGTGGCCGCGTTGGTTGCCCGGCTTCGCGACCAGGGAATCGAGTTGACGCTGGCCGACGGCCGCTTGCGCTACAACGCGCCGCGGGGCGCGCTCGACCCGGCGGCGATCGAGCAATTGCGCGCCCGGCGTGACGAAATCATTACTTATCTGTCGCGTCCCGTCGCACGGCCGGCGGAAGGGCTGCCGGCGTCGCCCGGCCAGGCCAGGTTGTGGTTCGTGGAGCGGGCCGGACTGGCGGGCCATGGCTATGTGACGCCAGTCAACCTGCGGATCGACGGACCGTTGGATGCGGAACGGTTGCGGCTGGCGTTGCAGGCGGTGGTGCATCGGCATGAGGCATTGCGCACCGCGTTTGTCGAACGCGACGGGCAACCGTACCAGGTGGTGCATGCGCTGGTGCTGTTCGCGATGCCGGTCACCGATCTGTCGGCGATGCCCGATCCTGACTCTGTGCTGGCCGAACTGGCGGCGCAGGACAACCGGCGGCACTTCGATCTGACCGCACCGCCGCTGCTGCGGGCTCGCTTGGTGCGGTTGGGTGCCGAACGTCATGCGCTGCTGGCGGCATTCCATCATATCGCGTTCGACGGGTGGTCGCTGCCGGTCTTCCTCGACGAACTCGGGCGGTCCTATGATGGCGAGATGCTGCCGCCGCTACGGGTGCAGTTGCCTGACCTGGTTGCGGCGCAGGCCTTACGGCAGGATCGGGCGGGACTGGCTTTCTGGCGCGATGCGCTGGCGGGGGTGGGGCGAACGG
>NZ_LMUJ01000064.1:220884-308807 GCF_009765975.1 Acidisphaera sp. S103
CGACGGCGTTTGTCGTGCTGCTGACGGCGTTTCTGCTGACCCTGGGGCGGGAGGCAGGGCAGGAAGATCCCTCGGTCGGGATTCCGGTCGCCAACCGCACCGAACCGGGCAGCGAGGCGCTGATCGGGTTCCTGGTGAACACGCTTGTCGTGCGGGCGGACCTGACCGGCGATCCGTCGTTCCGCGTGCTGCTGCGGCGGATGCGGGCAGCCTGGACCTCGGTGCTGGCGCATCAGGACGTGCCGTTCGATCGGGTGGTGGAGGCGTTGCAGCCGACGCGCGCGCTGAGCCGGACGCCGCTGTTCGCGACGATGTTCGCGGTGCAGGACACGGCGGCGGTAGAGCCTCGGGTGCATCTGCCGGGTCTGGCGGTGACGCCGCTCGATCTGGCCGGGCTGGCGGCGCGGTTCGACCTGGAGGTGCATTGCTGGCTGGATGGCGACCGGTGTGCCGGGATCGCGGTGCGCGATGTCGAGGCGTTGGACGCCGCCGACGTGACGCGGCTGCTGGCGCGCTGGACGTCGGTACTGCGCGCGGCGGCGGCTTCGCCGGACGCACCGATTTCTCAGCTGGCATCATTGTTGCCCGAGGAAGCGGCGCGGCTGGCGGCGCTGAACGATACCGATACCGGCGACGATCCACCGCCGATGCATCTTATGTTCGAGGCGACGGTGGCGCGCATGCCCGATGCGCCGGCACTGGAGGCTGGCAGCACGCGGCTGACCTACGCCGATCTGGATGCCACAGCCGAACGGATCGCTCGGACACTGGTTGCCGAAGGCGCCGGGCCGGATGTGCCCGTGGTGCTGGCTCTGGATCGCGGGCCGTGGCTGCATGCGGCGATGCTGGGGGTGCTGAAGGCGGGCGCCTGCGTGGTGCCGCTGGACCCGGAAAATCCGCCGGCGCGGCATGCGGCGGTGTTGGCCGCGGCTGGCGCGACGCTTGGGATCGTGGAGCCCAGATTGGCCGAGCATTTGCGGGGGCTTCGGTTGGTGGACCCGGTTACGGCGGACGGGCCGCCGGTACGGATTCGGGCTCCGCTGCCGGACAATATCGCGGCGATCATCTTTACCTCGGGATCGACCGGCCTGCCGAAGGGCGTCGAGGTCACGCATCGCGTGTTTGCCAACGTCATGCATTGGCATGCGACGCAGTTGGGTGATCGCGGCCGGCGCACTCTGGGCTTCACGCATCAGGCGTTCGACGTGTTCTTTCAGGAGGCATTCACCACCTGGGCGCTGGGTGGCACCTTGTTGCTGGTGGACGCTGAGCAGCGTCGCGACCCCGAACAACTCGCCGATTTCATCGAGAGCAATGGTGTGGAGCGGATTTTCATGCCGTTCACGCCACTGTCCCAGACCATGGAGGCGCTGACCCGGCGCAATGCCGGCCACAGCCTGCGCGAGTTGCACACGGCCGGCGAAGCAACGTTGGCGACGCCGGTGCTGCGCGCGTTCCTGGCCGATCTGCCCGGGATACGCCTGGTCAATCATTACGGCCCGACCGAGACCTACGTCACGACCAGCCACATCGTCACGCCCGATCAGGACCCGGTGCCGATCGGGCGGCCACTGCCCAATCTGCGGGTGCATATTGTCGACTCCATGCTGCGCCCCGTCCCGCCTGGTGCCACGGGAGAAATCACGGCTGGGGGAAAGGGACTGGCGCGCGGCTATCGCCGGCGGCCGGACCTGACGGCCGAACGCTTCCGGCCTGACCCGAATGGCGCGCCGGGCACGCGGATTTACCTGACCGGCGATCGCGGGCGGCTGGGGGCGGACGGGACGCTGCGCTACCTCGGACGGTCCGACCATCAGGTCAAATTGCGCGGGTTCAGGGTCGAGCCCGCGGAAATCCAGCGCGCGCTGATGGATGGGCCAGAGTTGCGGGCGGCCACGGTCGGGCTGATGAACGGCGCGCTGGTCGCGCATGTTGTGGTGGCGGACCCATCCGGGAACGGTTTGGTCGCGGTGCGTGCGCGGCTTGGCGAGCGGCTGCCGGATTATATGCGACCCGCAGCGATCATTCCGCTGCAAGCGCTGCCGTTGCTGCCGAACGGCAAGGTCAATCGGTTTGCCTTGCCGGCGCCGGAGGCGGCTATCGATTTGCCTCGGTCTGCGATTGAAGAGGCACTGGCCGGTCTGTTCGCGGAGGTTCTCGGGCGTCCCTCCGTTGGCATTCATGAGGACTTTTTCAGTGCCGGCGGGCACTCGTTGCTGGCGACGCAACTGGTTTCGCGGATTCGAGCGGTGCTGGGCGTGGAACTGCCGCTGCGGACGCTGTTCGAGGCACCCAGCGTGGCGGCGGTCGCGACGGCGATCGAGGCGGCGGACGCGCCACCCGAGCCGCCGCGGGCCGGACTGGCGCCGGCGGATTTGGCGCCGCTGTCGTTTGCCCAGGCTCGGTTGTGGCTGCTGGATCGGCTGGGGTTGGCGGGATACGCCTACACGATCCCGGTGGCGCTGCGGTTGCGCGGGGCGTTGGACATCCCGGCGCTGGCCGCGGCACTGGTCGATTTGGTAACGCGGCATGAACCGCTGCGAACGGCTTGCCGCGAGATCGACAGCGAGCCTCGACAGTTTGTGTTGCCGCCACCGGACGCGCATCTGGATGTGCAGGACGCCGCCGACGCCGATCTGCCGGGATTGCAGGCGGCAGAGATCGCGGCACCTTTTGACCTCGCCAACGGGCGACCGTTCCGGATGCGGTTGCTGCGGCTGGGGGCAGACGATTTCGTCCTGCTGGGGGCGATTCATCACATCGCGGCCGATGGCTGGTCGTTGCAGGTGATCGTACGAGAGTTGGGCAGCCTGTATCGACAGCATGCGCTCGGAGCGGCACCCCCGGCCGCGTTACCGCTGCGCTATGCCGATTTCGCCTGCTGGCAGCGGGAACTGATGCGCGGCGCGCGGGAGGCCCGGCAACTCGACTACTGGCGAGGACGGCTTGCGGGCGTGCCGCCGCTGGTTCTGCCGCTGGATCGGCCTCGGCCAATGCGGGAGACGTTCCGGGGCACGGCGCTGCCGGTGCAGGTGCATCCCGGCCTGGCGACCCGGATCGCGGCGCTGGGACGAGCGGAAGGGACGACGCCGTTCATGACGCTGCTGGCGGCGTTCCAGGCGTTGCTGCATCGGCTGTCGGGGCAGGCTCGGTTTGTCGTCGGGGCGCCGATCGCCAATCGCAATCGCGGCGAGACGGAGGGGCTGGTTGGCTTCTTCGTCAACGCCATGGGGCTGGATGCGGATTGCGGGGACGATCCGGGGTTCTCGACGCATCTGGGGCGGGTGCGGGAGGTCTGCCTGGGGGCGTTCGCACATCAGGACCTGCCATTCGAGCGGGTGGTGCAGGATCTGGCGCCAGGGCGCGACCTGTCCTCCAACCCGGTGTTCAACACGATTTTCGTGGTGCAGGCCGGGGACACGATGGTGCCTCGGTTCGACTTGCCGGGGATCGCGGTGGAGGTGGTGCCGCCACCCGACATCACCGTGCGGTTCGATATGGAGCTGCATCTGTGGCCGCAGGACGGCGGTTTCACCGGCTTCTTCGCCTACAACCGCGACTTGTTCGAGCGGGCGACGATCGAGGCCTGGATCGCCGGATATCTGGCGCTGCTGGAGGGAGCCGTGGCGGCTCCGGCAACGCGGTTGTCGGCGTTGCCGCTGACGCCTCCCGGGGGGCGGGCGGCGTCGCTGGAGGGTCCGGCGGCGGTGCGGTGCGATCTGCCGGGGCGGTTCGCGGCGATGGTGGCTGCTGATCCTGGCGCCTTAGCGCTGGTCGGGGATGGGTTCGCGCTGACGTATGGGGAACTGGATCGGCAGGCGGAGGATTTGGCGCGGCGGCTGGTGGTCGCCGGAGTTGGAGCAGAGGCGGTCGTTGCGCTGTCGCTGAAGCGTGGGCCGGAGGCGGTGGTCGCCATGCTCGGGGCGCTGAAGGCGGGAGCTGCGTATCTGCCGCTGGATCCGGGGATGCCGGAGGTTCGGCGGGAGGCGGTCCTGGCGGATGCCGGGGCAGTCGTGGTGTTGGGTGCTGATGACGGTGCTTTCACCGTCATGGCCGGGCGTGTCCCGGCCATGACGGATAGGACAGAGACGGACAGGGCGGCGCTTACGACAATGGCGGAGAGTACTTTGCCCCTGTCTCCCGACCGGCTGGCGTGCCTGATTTATACCAGCGGCACCACCGGGGTGCCCAAGGGCGTGGCGGTTACGCATGGGAATATCGCCTCCCGCTGCGTCGAGCCGGACTTCATGTCGGCCGGTCCTGGAGAGGTCGTGCTGCAGTATGCGCCGCTGGCATTTGATGCCTCGACCCTCGAAATCTGGGGGCCGCTGCTGAACGGCGGGACCGTGGCGATTGCTCCGCCCGAGCGGCTGACGCTGGCGGAACTGGCGGGGTTTCTGGATCGCCAGGCAGTGACCCAGCTGTGGCTGACGGCCGGGCTGTTCCGCGAAATGGCGCTGGCGCAGCCCGAGGCGTTGCGGAAGCGGCGGCAAATCCTGGCGGGTGGCGATGTGGTGGCACCGGAGGCGGTGCGAGCGGTTCTGGGCGACGGAGCGGTGTTCCGCAACGGCTACGGCCCGACGGAAACCACCATATTCGCGCTGACGCACGCGGTAACCGACGCCTCCGGACTGGACGGTGGGGTGCCGATCGGCCGGCCGCTGGCGGGAACCCGCGTGCATCTGCTGGATGCGGCGGGGCGTCCGGTGCCCCCGGGCGTGCCGGGAGAGATTTGCGTCGGCGGAGCAGGCGTGGCGCGGGGGTATCACGGCCATCCGGGGGCGACCGCCGACCGCTTCCGACCTGATCCGCTGTCGGTCGAACCGGGCGGGCGACTGTACCGCACCGGCGACCGGGGACGCATGCGCTGGGACGGCGCGATCGAGTTCCTCGGGCGAATGGACCGGCAGGTAAAGATCCGCGGCTTCCGGGTAGAACCGGCCGAGGTGGAGGCAGCGTTGCTGGCGCAACCGTCCGTGGCGCAGGCGGTGGTCGCGGCGCAGCCAGGTGCGGATGGGGAACGGCGGCTGACCGCCTGGGTGGTGCCGGTGGGTGCCGATCGCGACGGGCATCTGCGCGGCTGGGCCGATTTGTTCGATCAGCGGATTTATGGCGACGCGGCGCCGGTGGAGGCCGCATTCGACACCACCGGCTGGATCAGCACCTACACCGGCGCACCGATCCCCGCCGCCGAGATGCGGGCATGGGTCGAGGACACCGTGACGCAGGTGCTGGCACGGCGTCCTGCCGCGGTGCTGGAGCCAGGGTGCGGCACCGGTCTGCTTCTCCGGCGGATCGCGCCACACACCGAACGGTATATCGGGACGGATGCGTCCCAGGTGGCGCTCGACCGGCTGGGGGCACTGCCGGGGGTGGAACTGCGGCGGCGGGACGCGGCAGATTTCTCCGGGATCGAACCGAACACGCTGGACTGCGTGCTGCTCAGTTCGGTGGTGCAGTATTTTCCCGATCTCGCGTATCTGCGGGAGGTGATCACCGGGGCGCTGCGGACGGCGCGAGCCAGTGGTGTGGTGCATCTGGCCGATCTGCGCGACCTGCGGCACCACCGCCGGCTGACGCTGGCCTCGGAAGTGGCGCGGGCGGAGGACGCCACGCCGGCGGGCGCGCTGCGCGACGCGGCGGAGCGGCGGTTGGCGCAGGAAGCCGAACTGCTGGTCTATCCGGCACTGTTTTCAAGTTTGCCGGGTGTCGCGGCGGCGGAACTGCGGCTGCAATCGGGGTCGGCGCATAATGAGCTGACCCGGTATCGGTTCACGGCGGTGCTGCATGCGATGGTGCCGGATTGGCAGGTGGTGGAGACGGTGCCGGTCCGGACACTGGCGGGGTTGGAGGAGTTGCTGGGGCGGCGTTGTGAGGCAGACACCGGGGGGCACGCGCCATTTCCCGTCGTGACGAAGGGGCGGCAGCACAGCGGAGCGGCCGTGATCGCGATGGGGCTGCCGAATGCGCGACTGACCGCTGATATCGCCGTGGCGACGGCGCTGGAACGGGCCCCGCCGTCGATGCCGGCGGCGGCCCTGCGAGCTGTCGCGGCGCAGGAGACCATCGACGCGGTCGATCCCGCCGATGTGCTGGCGTTGGCCGCTCGGTTCGGGGTGGTGTGTGTGTTGGCGCCCAGCGCTGATCCGGATTGCTTTGATGTGGGGTTCCACGAACCGGGGACGCCCGCGCCTTGGATGCCGTCCTGGCGGCGGCCGGCGGTTTTGCCCGATTTGTTGGCCAACCAGCCGGCGGGGACGGTGGCTGGACTGGTGCCGGCGTTGCGGGAGGCATTGGCGGCCGTGCTGCCGGCGCCGATGATCCCGGATGCGTTCGTGTTACTGCCTCGGTTGCCGTTGACGCCCGCGGGCAAGATCGATCGGGCGGCGCTGCCGGTGCCCTCACGGCAGGCGGCGGCGTTTGCCGCGCCGCGCAATGCCACCGAACAGGCGGTCGCCGAGGTGTTCGCCCAGGCGCTGGGATTGCAACGCGTCGGACGGGACGATGACTTCTTCGCGCTGGGCGGGCACTCGCTGTTGGCGGCGCGGATCAGCGCCCTGTTGCGCCAGCGGCTGGGGCGCGAGGTGCCGCTGCGGCTGTTCTTCGAGGCTCCCACGGTCGCGGCGCTGGCGGAACGGTTGAGCGGGCTGGAGCAGGCCGCCGAGACCGTCGCGCTGCAACCGGACCCATTGTCGCGGCATCTGCCATTTCCGCTGACGGATGTGCAGCAGGCCTACTGGATCGGCCGCGACGGCGCCTTCGCGGTGGGCGGCACCGCGGCGCATGTCTACTTCGAGGTGGATGCCAAAGACCTCGATATCGAGCGGTTCGAGGCGGCGTGGAACGCGCTGGTGCGGCGGCATGGGATGTTGCGCGCGGTGGTGGCCGGCGACGGCACGCAGCGGATTCTCTCGGATGTGCCGCTGTATGTCATTCCGCGCCACGCGCAAGCGGACGGCGTGCGCGAACGCCTCGCTGAGGAAGTGCCGCCGTCCAACCGTTGGCCGCTGTTCCGGTTGGAGGCGTCTCGGCTGGCAAATGATGACGGCTGGCGATTGCACGTCGGCATCGACACGCTGGTGGTGGATGCGCACAGCCTGAACCTGATGTTCATCGAGCTGCGGCAGATGTACGACTACGCCGTGCGGTTGCCCAGCGACGGCAGCGCGGGGTTGCCTCGGTTGACGCTGTCGTTTCGCGATGTGGTGCTGGCTCGGTTGGCGGCACAGGAGAGCCCGGCTTACGCGCGGTCTCGGGATTATTGGATGGCGCGGCTGGACTCGCTGCCACCGGCGCCGGCGCTGCCGATGGCGCCGGTTCGGCGGAACGGGACGCCTCGGTTCGTGCTGCTGTCGCATCGGCTGGAGGCGGCGGTCTGGGCGCGTATCCGGGATCGGGCGGCGGCGCGGGGGCTGAGTCCGAACAGCGTGGTGCTGACGGCGTTTGCCGAGGCGCTGGCAGGATGGAGCCGTGATCCGGAGTTTACGTTGAACCTGACACGGTTCGAGCGGCCGCCGCTGCATCCGGAAATGCAGTCGCTGGTGGGCGATTTCACCGAATTGCTGTTGCTCGCGGTGTCTTGCCGGTCGGGGGTCGGGTTCGCCGTCGCTGCCGCGAACTTGCAGCATCGGCTTTGGGAAGACCTGGAGCATCCGCATCCGGGTGCGATCGCGTTGGCGCGGGAGATCTCGCGACGTCAGGGCCGGCCGCCTGACATGCTGTTTCCAGTGGTGTTTACCAGTTTACTTGGTTTGCCCGGCGGAGCGGCTGGGGAAGATGCACTGCAACGCTTCGGGCCGGTGAGCTACCGAGCGGCACAGACGCCTCAGGTTTGGCTGGATCATGGGGTGGCAGAGATAGCGGGCGATCTGGCGCTGACCTGGAACGTGCTGGAGGGAGCTTTCCCCGACGGCGTCGTCGAGGCGATGTTCGGGGCGTATCTGCGGATTTTGCATGCGTTGGCGGGTGAGGAGTCGGCCTGGGATCGGCCGGCGGCGAGGGATTTGCCGGCGGCACAGCAGGCGGGGCGCGCGCGCTACAACGCGACGTCGGTGCGGCGGGAACCGGCTCTGTTGCATGCCGGGTTGCTGCGGGCGGCGGCGGCGTATCCCGAGCGGGTGGCGGTGATTGCTGGCGATCGGGTGCTGACGCACGGCGAACTGGCGGCTCGGGCGCGCGGGGTGGCGCGGCGGCTGACGGCGCTGGGCGTGGGACAAGGCGATATCGTCGCCGTCGCGCTGCGCAAGGGCTGGGAACAGGCGGTGGCGACACTGGCCGCGTTGCAGGCGGGCGCGGCGTATCTGCCGATGGACCCGGCATTGCCGTCGGAGCGGTTGCATTTGCTGCTGGCGGATGCGGGGGTGCGGGTGGCGTTGACGCACTCGGCGTTGGATCGCGGTGCCTGGCCAGACGACGTCGTGCATCTGGCGGTCGATCAGGCGTTGCCGGAGCCGGGAGCGCCGCTGGTGTGTCCGGCGGCTCCGGATGACCTGGCGTATGTCATCTATACCAGCGGGTCGACGGGGCGGCCGAAGGGCGTGGCGATGACGCATGCCGCGACGGCCAACACTTTGACTGATTTGGAGCGACGCTTCGCATTGTCGCCCGGCGACCGGGTGCTGGCGTTGTCGGCTCTGTCGTTCGATCTCTCGGTTTGGGATTTGTTCGGCGTGCCGGGGGCTGGCGGTGCGGTGGTGATCCCGGTGGGCGACGAGGAACGTGACCCTCAGGCCTGGGCGCGACTGACGGCGCGGCATGGGGTGACGCTGTGGAACAGTGTGCCGCAGCTTTTGCAGATGCGGTTCGATGCGGCGGACGGCGAGGCGCCGGTGCCCCGGGTGGTGATGCTGTCGGGGGATTGGATTCCGCTGTCGCTGGTTGATGCGGCTCGGGGCCGGTGGCCTGGGACGCGGCTTGTGTCGCTTGGCGGGGCAACCGAGGCGGCGATCTGGTCGATCCTGCATGAGATCGAGCCGGCCGAGCCGGCCTGGCCGTCGGTGCCTTACGGGCGGCCGATGGAGAACCAGACGATCGATGTGTTGGGGCCGAATATGGCGCCTCGGCCGGATTGGGCGGAGGGCGAAATCTATATCGGCGGCGCCGGGCTGGCGCGCGGGTACCTGGGGGATGCCGAACGGACGGCGGCGGCGTTTGTTACGCATCCTGAGACGGGGGTTCGGTTGTACCGGACTGGCGATATGGGGCGGTTCCGGCCGGGTGGGTTGGTGGAATTCCTCGGCCGGCGCGACGGGCAGGTCAAGGTAAACGGGTTCCGGGTGGAACTCGGCGAGGTGGAGGCGGCGCTGGCGGGCGCGCCCGGTGTAGCGCATGCGGCAGCCGCGGTGACGCAGGATGCCGCGGGCGGGCGGGCGCTGTGTGGGTTCGTGGTGCCTCGGTTGGGGGAAGCGGCGGTGTCGGTGCTGCCGGCGGAGGCGTTGGCGGACGCCGCGGCGGTGGCGTTGAAGGCGGCGCCGGAAGAACCGGTGACGGCAGCGACCCAGGTCCTGTGGTCGGCGGAGGCGGATCGTTATGCCCGCTCCGCCGAGGCGGCGCTGGCCTCGTTGGGTGTATTCCAGAGTTCGGATGAGCGGTGGGAGGTTCCGGCGCTGCTGGGCCGCACCGGGATCGCCGGGCGTTACACGGCGTGGCTGGAGCGGGCTTTGGCCCAGTTGGGGGCGCGAGGGGTGTTGGTTCGGCGGGGGCCGGCTTGGGTGGCGTCGCGGCCGCTGAAGGACGACCCGGCAGGGAAACAGTTGGCCGCGGTGCTGACCGAGCGGGTTCACTCGGCGGAATTGTATGCCGATCCAGCGGTGCCGGAGTTGTATGAGCGGATTTTTGGCGGCTGCCATCAGGCGCTGGCGGCGGCGTTCTCGGTGTTGCTGAGGCAGTTGCCCCCGGATCGGCCGGTGCGAGTGCTGGAGGTAGGCGCTGGGTACGGCACGGCGACACGGCACTTGCTGCCGTTGTTGCCGGCGGGGCGAGCAGAATACCGGTTCACCGACATATCGCGGTTCTTCCTGGATCGGGCGACAGAGACGTTTTCCGGCATTCCGGGGCTGTCGTTCGGGCTGCTCGACCTGGATCGCCCGGCTGCGGCGCAGGGGGTTCCACCCGGGTCGATCGACATCATCGTGGCGGCCAGTGTGCTGCACGATGCTCGGCGGATCGAGCCGATGCTGACCGATCTGGCGGCGACCCTGGCGCCGGGCGGCGTGCTGCTGGCGATCGAGGAGACGGTGTTTCATCCGGCCTATGACCTCGGGATGGGGCTGCAGCAGGGGTTCGACCGGATGACCGACCGCGACCTGCGGCCGGAGCATCCACTGCTGTCGCGTTCCGCCTGGGCGGACGTGTTGGGGCGGTCCGGTTTTGCGGCTTCCCGCATGGTGGCGCGGCCGGACAGCATTCCCGAGGCGCTGGGGTTCGATGTGCTGTTGGCGCAGGCGTCTGATACCAGCCGGGAACTGTCGGAGACGGTGGTGCTGGAACATGCGCGCCGGCGATTGCCGGAGCACATGGTGCCGCGCTCCGTGATCGTGCTGCCGGCGTTGCCCCTGTCTGCGAACGGAAAGCTGGATCGGGTGGCGTTGGCGGCTCTGGCGCCTGGGCGGGCGGTTGCAGTGGGGCTGGCGCCCCGCACGCCGCTGGAAGCCGAGTTGCTGGCGATCTGGGCCAAGCTACTGGATGCGGAGCAGTTGGGGGTCGATTCGGATCTGTTCGTCAATGGGGCGGACAGTCTGGTGGCGACCCGGGCGGTTTCGCTGATGCGAACGGCGACGGGGGTCGACCTGCCGCTGCGGACGGTGTTCGAGCAGCCGACCGTCGCGGCCCTCGCGGCGGCGGTGGAGATGCGGCAATGGGCCGCCGAGGATGCCTCGGCCGATGAAACGGCGGTGCTGCTGTGAGCGATGCTCGTATTGGATCCTCGCTTGATGGGCTGATCGCGGCGCTGCGGGAGCGTGGGCTGCGGATTCGGGCGCAGAATGGGCAGTTGGCGGTCAGCGGGCCGCAAGGGGCGTTGACGGCCGATCTGCGGGCGCAGTTGGTGGATCAAAAACCCGCGCTGCTGGCATTCCTGGCCGAAGCGACAGAGGCAACGGATGCAATCGGCCAGTGCGCGCCGCCAGGCGATCGCGCACCGGCGAGCTTTGCCCAGGCCAGGCTGTGGTTCCTGGAGCGGCGCGGCGATGCCGGGGCGGGTTACGTGGTGCCGCTGGCCACGCGGCTGCGGGGCCGGTTGGATGTGGCAGCATTACAGGTGGCGCTGGACGGGCTGGCGGCTCGGCATGAGCCGCTGCGAACGGTGTTCGCCGAGGATGCCGACGGGACAATGCAGATCGTGCTGCCCTCAGCGCCGGTGGCGTTGCCGATCGACGATTTGACGGGCGGGGCCGATCCGGAGGCAGCGTTGCGGCTGACGGTGGAGACGGAGGCGGCGCGAACCTTCGACCTGACGTCGGAACCACCGCTGCGGGTTCGGCTGCTGCGGCTGGCCGACGACGATCATGCGCTGCTGCTGAGCATTCACCACATCGCCTTCGATGGTTGGTCGGCTGGGGTGGCGCTGGGCGAACTGGCGACGCTGTACGATGCGGCGAAGGCGGGGCGAAAGGCGGCTCTGCCGGGCTTGCCGGTGCGGTACCGGGATTATGCGGTCTGGCAGCGGCAACGTGTCTCCGGACAGCGGTTGCAACAGGGTTTGGCGCATTGGATGGCGCGGCTGGATGGCGCCCGGGCGCTGGTGCTGCCGCTCGATGGGTCGGGCAAGGCCGGACCCGGCGCGGGGCGACGGCTGCGGCACGCGGTACCCCGGTTGGCGGCAGTTTGTGCGCAATTGGACGCGACGCCGTTCATGGTGCTGTTCGCCGGCTGGGCGGCGCTGCTGTCCCGGCTGACCGGCGTGACCGACGTCACGCTGGGATCACCGGTGGCGAACCGCACGCGCGGCGAAACCGAGGGGCTGGTGGGGTTCTTCGTCAATGCGCTGGCATTGCGGCTCGACCTGTCCGGGCGGCCGAGTTTCGCCCAGGCAGTGGAGCGGGCTCGGGCGGTGTGCCTGGATGCGTTCGCCAATCAGGACATGCCGTTCGAGCAGATCGTCCAGGCGCAGCGGGTAGCCGGTGGCGCGGGTCTGTTCAGGCAGGTTTTTGCGTTATTGCCGCCGGCGGGGGCGCCGCCGGTGCTGGATGGGCTGGTGGCGGAGCCCTTGGACTCGGGGCCGGTCGCCGCACGGTTCGAGCTGGAACTGCATGCTCGGGTCGTCGATGGGTCGATCGAGCTGCTCGCGGCGTATGACCCCGGGCGATTCTCGGCGGCGACGGTGGATGAATGGCTGGGGCGCTATGCCCGGCTGTTGGACGCACTGCTGACGGATCCTTCGTTGCCGTTGGATGCGCCGGTGTTGCTGACGCCGGGCGAAGCTGAGCGGATTGCTGCCTGGGAGACGGCACCGGCCAGCGAGCCACCGACCACGTTATGCGCACTGGTGCGGCATGCGGTACGGCGTTGGCCGGACCTGCCCGCGGTGCGCGACGCCAGCGGCGGGATGACCTACGCGGCGCTGTGGCAGGCCGCCGGGCGGGCGGCTTCGGGGTTGCGGGCGCTTGGCGTGCGGCGGGGCGACATCGTGGGATGGCGCTTCGACCGAACCGCGCCGATGCTGGCAGCGCTGCTGGGTATTCTGCGAACCGGTGCTGCGTGGCTGCCGATTGATCCCGCGCTGCCTGCCATTCGGCAGGCGGAATTGCGGCAGCGCGGCGGGCTGAAATTCGTCGTTGGCGACGACCTGGCGGTCGAGGCACTGCTGGATGGGGACGACTGGACCGGTTCGGACGCGCCCGCCCCTGATGATTTAGCCTATCTGATCTTCACCTCGGGCTCCACCGGGACGCCAAAAGGCGTCGCCATCGCGCATGGCGGCGCCGCCAACCTAGCTTTGGCGCAGGGGGCATTTTTCGGGACCGGCCCGGACACGCGCGTGCTGCAGTTTGCCAACCCCGGCTTCGACGCGTCCGTCTCGGAGATTTTCGCCACCCTGGCCGGCGGTGCCGAACTGCATCTGGCACCCCGGCCGCTGTTGCTGCCGGGGCCCGACCTGATCGGGACGCTGCGCGGGCGGCGCATCACCCATGCGACCTTGCCTCCGGCCTTGCTGCGCGAGATGTCGCCCGAAGGATTCCCCGACCTCAGGACGGTCATCTCCGCCGGTGAGGCTTGCACCCCGGACATTGTCGCCGCCTGGGCGCCCGGACGCCGACTGCTGAACGCGTATGGACCGACCGAGGCCTCGGTCTGCGCTGCGCAGGGTGAAATCGCCGCCGAGAGCGGAATACCCGACGTCGGGCGGCCGATGCCGGGGGTCACCGTCCGCCTGCTCGACAATGCCGAGCGGCGGGTGCCCCAGGGCGCGGTCGGAGACCTGTGCATCGGCGGGGTTGGCGTTGCGCGCGGCTACCACGGGCGCCCCGACCTGACAGCCGAACGATTCCGGCCCGATCCTTACGGCGCGCCAGGGGACCGGCTGTATCGTTCGGGGGATGCGGCGCGCTGGCGGGCGGGTGGGCGGATCGAAGTGCTGGGGCGGCTCGATGCGCAGGTCAAGCTGCGCGGCATGCGGGTGGAACCAGCCGAGGTGGAAGCGGCGTTGCGCACCCTGCCCGGCATCGCCGATGCGGCGGTGGTGGCGGTTGACGACACGCTGGTCGGGTACGCGGTGCCGGCACCGCCGGGGATCGAATTGTGGCCCTCGGTGGCCGAGTTCTTCGTCTACGACGAACTGCTCTACCACGCGCTCGCCAGCGACACCCGCCGGGCGGGACCGTATCGGACGGCGATCGCGGCGGCGGTCAAGGGGCGGGTGGTGCTGGATGTCGGCACCGGCGGTGAGGCCGTGCTGGCCCGCGAATGCGTTGCCGCCGGTGCCCGGCACGTGTTCGCGGTCGAGCTGCTGGAACGGTCCTACCAACAGGCTCGGGCGACCATCGCTGGCTTGGGGCTGACCGACCGCATCACCCTGCTGCACGGCGATGCGCGCGAACTGGCGCTGCCGGATTCGCCCTTCGGCGCCCCGGAAATCTGTGTCAGTGAGATTGTCGGATCACTCGGCGGGGCCGAAGGTGCGGCTGCGATCCTCGACGCCGTCCGGTCCCGCTTCCCCGGCATCCGCATGCTGCCGCGCCGCGGTCTGACGCTGGCCGCGCCCGTGGAAGTGCCCGATGCGGTGCTGGACGAAGGCGGATTTGCCCCGACCGGCGCGCACTACGCGGAACGGATTTTCGCCCAGGCGGGGCGGCGCTTCGACCTGCGGCTTTGCCTGCGGCGGGTGGACCGGTCGGCCCTGCTGGCGCCACCGGGGCCATTCGAAAATCTGGACTTCATGACGCCCGATCCGGGCCGGGGCTCGACGACAACCCGGCTGGCGATCCAACGCGATGGCCGCATGGCCGGATTGCTGGCGTGGCTGACGCTCGATCTGGACGACACGGTCAGCCTGGATACCCTGGACGGCGAGTTTAGCTGGCTGCCGGTGCTACTGCCGCTGCCCGACGGGCCGGTTGCGGTTCGGGCGGGCGATGAGTTGCTGATGGGCTGCGACTGGCAGCGTTGCGCCAACGGCCTGAACCCGGATTATCGGGTGACACTGCGGTTGCTGCGCGATGGGAACACCGTCGCCGAGGCCGTCCTGGACAGTCCGCATGATCCCGCCGGCGTC
This sequence comes from Acidisphaera sp. S103, assembly GCF_009765975.1. Lineage (GTDB taxonomy): Bacteria > Pseudomonadota > Alphaproteobacteria > Acetobacterales > Acetobacteraceae > Rhodopila. Next base: position 235,595 of record NZ_LMUJ01000064.1, read on the forward strand.
GGCGGCACGCGGCTGCACCGGCGGCTGTTCGGCGGCACTGACCTGCCGCTGGCCCCCGAATCGCCGACGCCCGAGGGGCTGCGGCGGCAATTGTTGGCTCGCCTGCCCGAACCGATGGTGCCGTCCCGGATCGAATTGCTGCCCAGCCTGCCGTTGACGCCGGCTGGAAAGGTCGCTCGCCGAACCCTGGCGGGCCGGTTGCCAGCGGAGGCGGCGGTGCGACGGGCATTGACGGCGATGCCGGCGGTTGAGGCTGTCGCGGTGCAAGCGGGAACGCCGCCGATGGCGTTCGTCGTGGCGAAGCCGCCTGAGGCTGAGGCCCCGGAACGCGAGACCGCTCAACTGGCGGCGGCTCAACTGGCGGAGTGGCGGACGCTGCATGAAACGCTGCATGGGGAGGCGGAAGCAGCCGAGGACCCGTTCCATGGGTGGCGGAGCGCACTGACCGGGCAGCCTATTCCGGCTGAGCACATGGCGGCCTGGCGGGACGCGACGCTGAAGCGGCTGCGGGGCTTGCCTCGGCGGCGGGTACTGGAGATCGGTGCTGGGACCGGCATGATCCTGCATGGTCTGGCGGCTGATACCGAATTGTATGTCGCGACCGATACCAGCGCGCCGGCGCTGGCCCGGATTGCGACCAGGCTCGATCCGGATATTGCCGACCGGGTAAGGCTGGAGCGGCGGGATGCCGCCGATTTCGAGGGGCTGGGCGGCAACTTCGACCTGATCCTGTTGAATTCGGTCGTGCAATATTTTCCCTCGGCGGATTACCTGCGGCGGGTGCTGGACGGGGTTCGGGAACGGCTGGCGCCGGGTGGGACAGTGTTCCTGGGCGATCTGCGCCATCTCGGGCTGGCGGGGCGGCTCGCCGAACGGGGTGGGCGGCGGATGGAGGACGAGACGGAACTGCTGCTGGACCCGGCCTGGCTGGGTGGGCAGGGGTTCGAAGGCGTGGTGGCGCTGCTGAAGCACGGCGCGGCAGGCTGCGAACTGACGGATTGGCGCTTTGATGCGTTGCTGAGGTTGAAGTCTGCTTCCAGCGAGGTGCGTCGGGCAGCATGGACCGGGACGCTGCCCTTCGTTGGCGATGCGGCGATGATCATGGCTGGCATTCCAAATGGGCGGTTTGGCGATGGAGTCGACCTCGACGCTCTGCGGAAACAGGCGGAAGCAGCGGGGTGGTCGTTGGAGGCCGGGTTCGCGCGGGATGATCCCGGATGCTTCGATGCTCTGCTGGTGCCGCCAGGGCGCGTGGTCGATCCGTTCCTGCTGCGGCTGCCTGATCCGGGTGCGGCTGCCTGCAATGACCCGCTGCGGGCGCGGCGCCGCTTGGCGATGGCGGCACAATTGTCCGCCGTACTGACCGAGCAGGGTCTGGCGGCTGACGTGCGGGTGGTGGAGGCGCTGCCTCGGCAGGAAGCAGCCGCGCAACCCAAGGATGCGACGGAACGGGCGCTGGCGTCGCTGTGGGCGGAGTTGCTCGGGCGCGGGTCGGTAAGAGGGGACGATGATTTCTTTGCCCTCGGCGGTCATTCGCTGCTGGGCATGCGGTTGATGGCGCGGATTCAGGCGCGTTTCGGCGTCGAACTGCCGGTGAAGGCACTGTTCGAGGCGCCTCGGCTGGCCGATCTGGCCGAACGGCTGCGCGGGGCTGGGCCGGCGCTGGTCGCGGAACCGGTGGATGAGGCGGCGGATTGGCCACTGGCGCCGGCGCAGGAACGGCTTTGGTTCCTCGATCGGCTGGCGCCGGGCAGTTCGGCGTATGTCATGCCGGTGGCGCTACGGTTCCGGGGCGGTGTCGAGGCCGGCCGGGTGGAGGCGGCACTGGCAGATATGGAGGCGCGCCATCCGGTGCTGCGCCGACGGTTGGTTGACGGGCCGGTGTTGCGTAAGGCGCCGCCTGCCCCGTTCGTGTTGCGGGTTTTGGAGGGTGATACGGCGCTGGTGCAGCGATTGGCGCTGGCTCCGTTCGATCTAGCGAATGAACCGTTCTGGCGCGCGTGCCTGGTGCGGTTGCCGGATGGCGATGCGATGCTCGTGCTGACGGTTCACCATCTGGTGGCGGACGGGATCAGCATGGGCGTGCTGCTGAATGATCTCGGGCGCGCGTTGGCCGGTAAACCGCTGCCACCGCACACCGGACCGTCCTACGGGGCCCTGGCCGCCGTGCGGCGAGCTCAGCTAGCCGCGCCGGAGAGCCATACGGCACCGCTGCGCGAGGCGGCCCGGTTAAAGGACGTGCCGCCGCTGGATTTGCCGCTGGACCGACCTCGGCCTGCGGTGCGCGACGCCACTGGAGCGTCGGTGCCACTGGCCCTGCCGCCGGCGGTCTCGGCCGGGGTGCGGGACCTGGCTCGGCTTGAGGGGACGACACCGTTCGCGGTGCTGCTGGCTGGATGGGTGACGCTGCTGCACAGGCTGTGCGGCCAGGATCGGCTCGCCGTCGGGGTGCCGGTGGCCGGACGGCCGGCGGGGGCCGAGGCGATGGTCGGGTTGTTCATCGACACCGCTGTCGTTGCCGCCGATTGCAGCGGCCGGCCCAGTTTTCGGGCGCTGCTGCGGCAGATGACCGAGGCGTCGCGTGGGGCGATCGCCGCTTCGGTGCCGTTCGAGCGTCTGGTCGAAGCAGTGCGGCCGGACCGCGATCCGTCTCGCACGCCGCTGGTGGAGACCACGCTGACGTTGCAGCCGCCCTATGATGCGGCCGGCTTCGACGGGCTGGGCGTGGAACCCTTCCCCCTGGCCGCCGCCGCTGCTCGGTTCGAGCTGGAACCAAGCCTGTGGGCGCAGGACGGTGGTTTCGCCGGCAGCCTGACCTACGCTACGGCGCTGTTCGACGCCGACACCGTCCGTGCCGTCGCCGGTGCATTCTCGACGCTGCTGGCCGGCGCGGTAGCGGCGCCCGATACCGCACTACACCGCCTGCCGCTGCTGTCGCGCACCGAGGTCGCCGCGGCGGTCGCCATCGGGCGGGCACGGGGCGTGTTGGAGGTGACCGGGACGCTGCACGGCCGGTTCGCCGCGATGGCCTCGGCCTGCCCTGAAGCCCCGGCGGTGGGCGTGCGCGGCCGCCGGGACATTGCTTGGACGAGCTACGGCACGCTGATGCACCGGGCGCAGGCAATCGCGGGGGGTCTGGCGATGCGCGGTGTGCGGCGGGGCGATCTTGTCGGTCTGCTGGCGGCGCGCGATGTCGACAGCATCGCCGGGCTGATCGGCATTCTGATGGCCGGCGCTGCCTATGTGCCGGTCGATCCGGCGACGCCCCCTGCCCGCGCCGCCGTGTTGCTGGCGTCCACCATATTGACCGTGACCTCGGGACCGTTGCCCTGGGACGGGCCGGCGCTACGGACCGATCTGGCCATGGATGGTTCGGCTGAACCCGTGGAAACCGGGCCGGACGACCTGGCCTATGTCATCCACACGTCCGGCTCCAGCGGCGTGCCCAAGCCGGTTGGCGTGCCGCATACGGCGGTATTGCGGCTGTTCCCGGCGGCGCGGGATGTGCTGGTGCCGGACCGGAGCGATGTGTGGGCGTGCCTGCACTCGTTGGCGTTCGATTTCTCGGTCTGGGAGGTATGGGGCGCGCTGCTGCACGGCGGCAGCCTGGTGCTTGCCTCCGAGGAGGTCCGCCGGTCGCCGCCCGATGTCCTGGCGCTGGTACGCGATGCGGGGGTGACGGTGCTGAGCCAGACGCCCTCAGCCTTTGCACAACTAGATGCAGCCGATGCGGCGGCCAGGACGCCGCCGTTGCACCTGCGCACGCTTGTGTTCGGTGGGGAGGCTTTGGATTTCGCCTCGCTGCGAGGCTGGTTCGCGCGGCGTGGGGATGCGGTGCCGGTGGTGACCAATATGTATGGGATCACCGAGACCACGGTGCATGTGACGCGGCTGCGGGTGACGGCGGCGGATGCGGCGGCGGGAAACAGCAGGATCGGCCGGGTTTTGCCCGACCTGGGTGGCCACGTGCTGGGAACGGACGGACGACCGGTGCCTCCGGGTTTCCCGGGGGAACTGTATGTCGCCGGATCGGGGGTGGCCTGGGGCTATCTGGGGCAGCCCGGCCTGACAGCCGACCGTTTCGTGCCTGACCCATGGGGGCCGCCGGGCAGCCGTTTGTATCGCACCGGCGATCGGGTGCGGCGAACGCCGAACGGCCAACTCAGCTATCTGGGGCGGCTGGACGCACAGGTGAAAATCCGTGGGCATCGAATCGAGTTGGGGGACGTGCGGACAGCTCTGCTGGACCTGCCGGACATCGCCGACGCGGCGGTGCTGGCCCGCGACGGGGTGCTGGTGGCGTGGGTGGTAGGACAGGTCGATCCGCTGGCAGTGATTACCGGGCTGCGAGGCCGGCTGCCGGGTTACATGATCCCGGCTCGGGTGGTGCCGATGGATCGGTTGCCGGTGACGACACAGGGGAAGCTCGACAGTCGGTCGCTGCCGGATTCCGCTGTTGTCCCGGTTGCGGGTGCTGGTGCGGTGGACGCCCTGGAAGCAGCAGTGGCAACCGCCTGGGCCGAGGCGCTCGGGCTGCGAAATGTGCCGGTCGAGGCCAATTTGTTCGATCTTGGTGGCCACTCGCTGATGGTGCCGGCGCTGGCCGAGGCTTGTTCGGTTCAGGCTGGGCGGCCGGTCGCCGTGCTTGATGTGTTCCGCTATCCGACGGTCCGGTTGCTGGCCGGGATGCTGCGCGACGGCGCGGCGGAGCCGGCACCAGAGCGGGCGGATGATGGGGAAGCACGGCGGGCGGGGCGGGCACGCCTGGCGCGTGGCCGCGGTGTGCGGGTGACGACGTGATGGATGGGACCTCGCACCTACAGGATGGCGCCGATCCTGGTGCGATCGCGATTGTCGGGATGGCCGGACGATTTCCAGGGGCGCCGAACATCGCGGCGTTCCGGCGCATGCTGTTTGAGAGTGAGCACGGCATCCAACGGCTGATGCCGGGGGACGGCGATCCCCGGATGGCCGCGGAGTTCGGCTATGTTCCGGCACGCGGCGTGCTGCAGGGCGCCGATCTGTTCGATGCGGCGCTGTTCGGGATTGCTCCACGCGATGCGGCGATGCTGGACCCGCAACAGCGCGTCTTCCTGGAATGCTGCTGGACGGCGCTGGAGGATGCGGGACGGGCACCGCAAGGGCCGGATTGCGCGACGGCGGGGCTGTTCGCCTCGGCAAGCATGGCGACTCACTGGCTGGCGGCAGCGGCCGGATCGGGCCTCTGTGGGCTGGGCGGCGTAGCGGCAGTGGACAAGGATCTGTTGACCGGGCGGGTCGCGTATCACCTCGGGCTGGGTGGGCCGACGGTTGGGGTGCAGACGGCGTGCAGCAGCAGCTTGGTTGCGGTCCACATGGCGGTGCAGGCACTCATCGCCGGGGAGTGCGATATGGCATTGGCCGGCGGGGTGTCGGTGACCGTGCCGCTGCGCATGGGCTACCTGCACCAGCCCGGCGGCGTTTCCAGTCCGGATGGGACGTGCCGGCCATTCACCGCCGCCGGCGAGGGCACCGTGAAAGGCGACGGCGCCGGTGTGGTGGTGCTGCGCCGGCTGGCGGATGCGCTGGCGGATGGTGACGACATTCGCGCCGTTATCCTGGGATCGGCGGTCACCAACGATGGCCGGGCTCGGGCCGGGTTCGCGGCGCCGGGGATGACGGGACAGGCTAGGGTTGTCCGTCTGGCGTTGCAGCTTGCCGGCGTGGCGCCGGGCGAGATCGGTTATATCGAGGGCCACGGCACCGCAACGCAAGTGGGCGATGCGATCGAGTTGCGGGCGCTGGCAGAGACGTTTGGCCGACGCTCGGGGGATGAGGAGCCTCCGGTGCTAGGAGCGGCCAAGGCGCATATCGGGCATCTCGATGCGGCGGCGGGTGTCGCCGGGCTGATCAAGACGGTGCTGGCGCTGCGGGACGGAATGATCCCGCCGGCCCTGCATTCCGGGCCTCCACATCCGGACCTCGCGGCGAGTGGATTTGTGCTGGCAGGGGCGGCGCGGGCCTGGCCGGCGCGTTCCGGGCCACGGCGCGCTGGTGTGTCCGCGTTCGGACTGGGCGGGACGAATGCGCATGTGGTGCTGGAGCAGGCACCTCCGCTGTCACCGCGCCGGAAGATGGCTGGGCCGCACCCGTTGGTGTTGACGGCGCGGACTCGGCAGGGTTTGGCGGAACTCAGTGCATCGATGCGGGATTGGTTGCAGGCGCGGCCGGAGGTCGATTTGGGCGATCTGGCCCATACCTTGGCACGGGGGCGGATGCCGCAGGTTTGGCGCCAGGTAGTGGTTGCGGCGACGGTAGCGGAAGCGATGGCGGGGTTTGGTGAGCCATTGCCGGAGCGACCAGCGGATGCCACATGGCCGGCCCCACCGGCGGGGCGGCGTATTTCCGCGCCGGCGACACCGTTCGAGCGGGTGCGGCATTGGCTGGAGGCTGCACCGGACCGGCTGGCCGAGGCGGATCGGCTTTTGGTCGCGGGGTGGCGCAATCAACCTGTTGCGGCGGCTGAATCGCGTGGTCCCTGGCTGGTGATGGCGGTTGGCCGGCGTGGTGCCTCGCTGGCGGAGGAACTGAGGCGGGCCGGGCAGGATGTCGAGGTGGTCGAACGGCCGGAGGATGTCCCGGCGCTGGCCGCGCGCGGGTTCCGGCCGGCTCACCTGCTGCATGCCATGGCGCTGGGTGATCCTCCGCCGCCGCAGGATCAGGGGGTGGTTGGGTTGCCGGCCTGGGTGCAGGCGCTGGGGCTCGCGGGATGGTTCGAGGGCGCCACGCTGCTGATTGCCACCGGCCAGGCGGTGGCCGTGGGCGGCGAGCGACGGTTGTACCCCGAACATGCCGGGTTGGCAGCGGCGCCGGCAACGTTGATGGCCGAGCATCCGGCGTTGCGGTGCGTATGCGTCGATTTGGGCGGGTCGGAGGATGCCGCTGCTCGTCTGTTGTCCGAGGCGGGCGCCGAAGTGCCATTGGTGGCGTGGCGGCATGGCCGGCGTTGGGTCCGGGATTGGCAACCTTTGCCTATGACGAAGGCCGTGTCGCTGCGTGAGGGCGGGGTATGGCTGATTACCGGCGGCACCGGCGGGATTGGGCTGTTGCTGGCCCGGCATCTTGCTCGCAGGGCGCAGGCGCGGCTGGTGCTGACGGGGCGATCCACGGATCGTCCGGCGGTGGCGGCTGCGGTGGCTGAGATCGCCGCTCTTGGAGGTGCCGCCGAAGTCGTGGCAGCCGATCTGGCGCAGCCGGGGACGGCCGATCGGTTGGTGCGGCTGGCGTTGGACCGGTTCGGTGCGCTTCATGGGGTGATCCACGCGGCAGGGCTCGCCGAGGGCGGCATGGTGCAAGGACTGACGCCGGACGCGGTGGTTGCTCATCAGGCGGTGAAGCCGATGGCCGCGCTGGCGCTGGCGGAGGCACTGGCGGGCCGGCCGCTGGATCGCTTTGTCCTCTGCGGGTCGCACGCGGGGGCGTTCGGTGCGTTCGGCCAGTACGGCTATGCGACGGCCAATGCCGCTTTGGCGGGCGTGGCGGAGGCGCTGTGCGCAACCGGACGGAGAGAGGCCGTGGCGATCCACTGGGACCGCTGGCAAGGCGTCGGCATGGCGATCCAGGGGGAGGCTCGGCATCAGGCAATGACGGGCGAGGCATTGCCCGGCGGCTTGTCTCCGGAAGCCGCGCTGGCGCTGTTCGATCGGGTGCTGGCGGCGCCGTTGGGGGAAGCGGTGCTGCTGGCGACGTCTCGGCCGGTCGCAACGCTGGTGGCCGAACGGCAGGGAACCGCACCGGTGGCACCCGTCGCACCGCCGGCCGCCCGGCAGCCTCGCCCGGTGGGATTGGCCGCGCCGGTGGCACCGACCAACGCGTCGGAGGCGGCGCTGGTGGCGCTTTGGGAGGACGAACTAGGGATCGCACCTATCGGCGTCGACGACGATTTCGTCTCGCTCGGGGGCGACTCGCTGAACGCCTTGCGGGTTTGCGGCACGGCGCGGGTCCGGCTGGGGGTCGTGCTGCCGCTGCGACTGCTGCTGGAGTCTCGGACCATCGCGGTGCTGGCCGAGCGGCTGGGTGATGCCGAGGCACCGCCGGTCGCTGGTTTCGCCGAGGAGATGCTGTGATCGCGGCGCTGGAAGCGGCGTTGGCGGCCGGTGCGATCCTGCGCGCCGAGGGGGGGCGGCTGGCTTTGCGGTCTCCGGTGCCGCTCGCGGCTGACGTGCGGGCGGGTTTGATGGCGGCGAAGGCGGAGATCCTGGCGTTCCTGGGTCCGGGACGGCGGATCGGACCGGCCAGCGCCGCGCAACGTGCCATCTGGCTGGCCGATGCCGCCGGGCGTGGGTATGCGGTGACGGCGGCTGCTCGGTTGGGGTCCGCGGATCTGGGGCCGGCGCCGGGTGATCTGATCGCAACGGCGCTGGGGGCGCTGGCCGCCCGGCATCCCGCTTTGCGCACGCGGTTGCTGCTGGTCGGGGAAGAGCCGGCGCAAGTGGTGGAACCCGATGCCTCGCTGCCGCTGGAAACGGGTCAGGTTGCGGATATGGGTGCCGCGCGGGAACGGACGGCCGCGTGGGCGGCGGTACCGCTGGACCCGACAGTGGCACCGCCCTGCCGAGCGCTGTTGCTGCGGGTGGCGGCTGGGGAATGGGTGTTCGCACTCAGCCTGCACCACGCCGTGTGCGATGCGGCGTCGCTGGACGTGCTGGCCGATGATCTGGCCGTGCTGCTGCATCAGCCGGCGAAGGCCAGGCATCGGCAGCCGCTGCCGCCGCCCGGTCCGGATATGCTGGATCATGCGGCGTTGGAACGCGTCGCCCCGGCACAGGATGACCGGCTGCGCTGGTGGCAGGACATGTTGCGGGATGTGCCGCCGCTGGCACTGGGAGCGGAACCGTTGCGGGCGGCCAGCGGCGGTGGGCGGCGTGTCGCGACGTTGCCTCGGACGGCATGGGACGCGTTGACGGCGGCGGGGCGCGTCGAAGGGGCGACTCCGTTCGGGGCGCTGCTGGGCGTACTGGGTGTTGTGCTGGGTCGGCATGCGGCGGATGGACGCCTGCTGCTGCACACGCCGGCCACGGTCCGGGGCGAGAGTTTCGAGCGTTGCGTGGGGTGTTTCGCCAACCTGCTGCCGCTGGTGTTGGATATGCGGGGCGTTTCTTCCCTGGCCGAGGCCCTGCGCCGGGGGGCGGCAGCGGCAACGGCACTGCTGAGCCATGCCGGGATGGCTTTGGGAGAGATCGCGGCTCGTGAGCCGGCAGCGGCTCGGCCTAGGCTGTTGTTCACGCATCGGCGTGGGGGCGGGGGGATCGGCGAGCCTTTGCCGCTGCCGCCCGGGGCGCCAAAAGCCGATCTGGTGCTGGAGAGCGCCGAGGGGCTGGACGGACTGGTCCTGAGCCTGGAGTGGGACCGCGCGGTTGTCGACGACGGCATTGCCGCGGCGTTGATGGAAGAATTGGTCGCGGTTAGCGAAGGGACTTTTGCCGCCATGCCGGCGGATCACGCCGCGTTGCATGCGGCCCTCACGCCGGTCTGGCCGGATGCAGGCGAGGCGACGATCCATCGGCTGTTTGCGGCCCGTGCGGCGGCGAGCGGCGGAGTTGTGGCGGTACGGGATGGCCGGCGCAGCCTGACTTACGCGGAATTGGACGATTGGAGTGATGCGATCGCGGCCTGGTTGGGGCCGGTGCGGGATGCGGTCATCGGGATTGCTTTGCCACGCGGCGTCGCCATGGTCGCGGCCTGGCTGGGGTGCCTGAAGGCGGGTGCGGCGTATCTGCCGCTTGATCCGGCCTGGCCATCCGCGCGGCTGGATGCCGCTTTGGCAGCCGCCGGGGCGGATCGTGTGCTGGATATGGCGATGCTGCCGGCGGCGGATGTGCGTGCCCGATTTCACTCGCCGATGGTGCATCCGTTGGCATTGGCCTGTGTGTTCGCCACCAGTGGCAGCACCGGTCGGCCCAAGGCAGTCGGCGTGCCGCATAGGGCGATTCCGCGTCTGGCGCTGTCCCGGGCGTTTGCCTCGATTGAGCCGAACGATGTGGTCGCGCAGGCCGGCAGTGCCGCGTTCGATGCGGCGAGTTGGGAGGTGTGGGGCGCGCTGCTGAACGGTGCCACCGTGGCAGTGCTGGAGACCGATACGGTGCTGGATGCCGATGCGCTGGCCTCGGTGCTGGTCGAGCAGAGTGTCGGCCACATGTTCCTGACCAAGACGCTGTTCGACGCGGTGGCGGCGGCGCGGCCGGATGCGTTCGCCGGGTTGCGGACGTTGAGCATCGGCGGTGAGGCACTCGATCCGGTCGCCTGTGCGGCGATCGTGCGGCCGGAACGGTTTTTGAACGCGTATGGACCGACCGAGACGGCCACGTTCGCGGGGTGGCACGCGGTGCCGGCCGATGTTGCGGCCATGCGGCGCGTGCCGGTGGCCGGACCGCCGGGCGGCGCCGTACATGGGACGGTGCTGCGCGTGCTGGACGCGCGGATGCATCCGGTCGCGATCGGCGCGCCGGGGGAGTTGTTCATCGGCGGCGATGCGTTGGGACGCGGCTATCTTGGCCAGCCGGGACTGACCGCCGAACGGTTCCTGCCCGATCCGCACGGGCCGGCGGGCAGCCGTATCTATCGCAGTGGCGATCGGGCTCGGCTGCTGCCGGACGGCACCGTGGACCTGCTGGGGCGGATCGACCAGCAGGTGAAAATTCGTGGCTTCCGCGTGGAACCCGGGGAGGTTCAAGCGGCCCTGCGTGGGCTGCCCGGGGTGGTTGCCGCGCATGTCGCGGCTCGGGCAGGTGTCGATGGCACGATGGGGCTGTTCGGGTGGGTGGTTGGCATCGATGCCGGCACGGCGCTGGACGGCCTGCGCGCCGTGTTGCCGGCGGCGATGATCCCGGCGCGGATATGGCGGGTGGTTCGGTTGCCGGTCACGACGACCGGCAAGGTCGATGTGGCGGCGCTGCCGATGGACGAGCAGTCAGGGGCGGAGTCGGCCAGGATGGCGCCCGTTGGTGCCATAGAAGAGGCGGTTGCCGAGTTGGTGCGGGACGTACTGGGTCTGGCGTCGGTGGGTCGAGACGATGATCTGTTTGCGCTGGGTGCGCACTCGCTGTCCGCCATGCGGCTGCTGGCCCGGCTGCGCGCGCGGTTCGGTGTGGATTTGTCGCTGCGGGCGATATTCGAGACCCCGACGGTCGCGGGATTGGCGACATGGTTGCCGAAGGCGGCAGGACCGGGTTTGCAGCTTGACCGGGATACGCCGCCGACGCTGCTGCCGGCGCAGGAGCGGGTCTGGCTGCTGACCCGGCTGGGAAACGGCGCGGCGTGGCACATTCCAATCGCGGTGCGGCTGCGTGGACGCCTCGATCCGGCCGCCCTGCGGCGCGCGTTCGAGGCGCTGCTGCTCCGTCACGTCGCCCTGCGCACCGGAATCGTCGAACAGGACGGCCGTCCGGTCGCCGTGCTGAACCCGCTCCCATCGTTGCCGTTCGACATTGGCGAGGCTCCCACCGACCTGGAGGCCGAACTGGCCGAGGAAGCCGCCCGGCCGTTCGACCTTGCCGCGGGTCCGTTCCTGCGGGTTGTCCTGTGGCGAACGGGCCCCGACCGGCATGTGCTGTTGCTGGTGCTGCATCACGCGGCGGCAGACGGCTGGTCGGTGGGCGTGCTGCTGCGGGAAGCGGCGGCACTGTATGCGGGACACGACCTGCCGCCGATCGGGCTGACGGTATACGACTGGGCTCGGGCGGTGCGGCAGCAGGACTCGGCGGCGGATGTCGCGTTCTGGCGGGACTGGCTGGCGCAGGCGGTGCCGCCCGCGCTGCCGACGGTTGGGCGTGGTGGTCCGGGCGTGGTGCGACGGCGATTGCCGGCGGGGTTGGCGGAGGCGGCACGGGCGTTACGGGCGACGCCGTTCGTGCTGGGGGCGGCGGCTTGGGCGGCGGTGTTGGCGCGGCGGGCGGACGCCCCCGATCTGCTGTTGGGCACCGTGCTGGCGGGGCGCGATCATCCGGAGACCGAGGCGCTGGTGGGAATGCTGGTGCAGACCCTGCCGCTGCGGTTGGATCTACGGGACGATCCGGCAGGAGAGGCACTGGTTGCTCGGATGATGGCGGCGCTGGAGATAGCGCATGCCCATCGTGGTGCTCCATTCGACGCGATCGTGGGGGCGGCTGGGCAAGCTGGCGGCGGGGCGGACGCGCTGCTGCCGCATCTGGTCGTGTTGCAGAACCAGCCATGGCCGAGCGGCGGGCTGCAAGGGCTGGTGGCGGAGGAAGTGGTGCTGCCCGCGCCCGCTGCGAAAGCCGATACGACACTGGCGCTGGATGCCGGGTTGTCCGAGGCGGCACTGGAGTACCGCGCCGACCGGATGGGTGAGGCTGAGGCCGCGGACCTGCTGGCGGCTTTTGATCGCGTGCTGGCGGCATTCGTAGCGGCACCTGGCACACGGCTGTCGGGTTTGCCGGTGGTTACGCGGCCCTCGGTGCTGGTTGGGGCCGCGCCTGGTGTGGTGCCGCCGGTACTGCATTGGGATCCGGACGATCGTGGCGTTTTGGTGGGAGCGGATGGCAGGTTGGCGGGGGCCGAACTGCGGCGGCGCGTGGATGCGGTGGCAGCGCGGCTGATGGCTCGGGGGGCGGGGCCAGAGACGCTGGTGGGGCTGTGTGCCGGCCGGTCCGTGGCTCAGGTGGTGGCGCTGCTGGGTATTCTACGCGCCGGGGCGGCGTGGCTGCCGTTGGAGCCGGGGCTGCCGCCTTCCCGTCTGGCGGATATTTTGGCGGCGGCGCGTCCCGGGCTGATCTTGGCGGATGCCGGTGGGACGCAGGCACTGGCGACCACGGACGCGCGGCCATTGCCGCTGGATGGTGGCGAGCTGACGGGTCAGACCGGGGACTGGGCGGAGCCGCATCCTCTGGCGGCGGCGTATGCGCTGTTCACCTCGGGATCGACGGGGACGCCGAAGGCGGTCGTGGTGCCTCGGGACGCGTTGGCTCGGCATATGGCGTGGATGGATCGGGCGCTGCCGCTGCGAGCGGACGATGTGCTGCTGCTGAAGACGCCGATGGGGTTCGATGCCAGCGTCTGGGAGTATCTCGCGGCGTTTCGCGCCGGGGCGACGCTGTACGTGGCGCCGGAAGGGGCGCAACGGGATCCGGCGGCATTGCTGCGGGCGGTGTCGGAGTCCCGCGCGACGGTACTGCAACTGGTCCCCAGCGTGCTGGCGGCGTTGTTGCGGGAGCCGGGGTTCGAGGCAGCGTGCGGCAGCCTGCGCCGGCTGTGTTTGGGCGGAGAGGCCGTGCCTCGAGGCTTGGTGGAGGATGTGACGCGGCGGTTGCCGGCGTGTCGGCTGGTCAACCTGTATGGGCCGGCCGAGGCAACGATCGACACAATCGTGCTGGACGGGGTGCCCGCGAACGGCATGGGGCAGACGATGCCGATTGGCCGGCCGATCGAGGGGGTGCGGGCCTGGCTTGCCGATCGCTGGGGGGCGCCGGTCGGGCCGGATACACCGGGGCAGCTCTGGCTGGCGGGTCCGGCATTGGCTCGGGGTTATCTCGGGCAGCCAGGGCAGACGGCGGAACGCTTTCGTCCCGATCCGTTCGGGCCTCCGGGTAGCAGGGCACTGGACACCGGCGATGTTGCTCGTCTGCTTGGGGCGGACGGAATGTTGGAGTGGGTGGGCCGAGCGGATCGTCAGGCCAAACTGCATGGCGTGCGGGTGGAACCGGGGGAGGTGGAGGCGGCCCTGCTGCGTCTGCCCGGTGTCGTCGAGGCGGCGGCGAGCATTGTCGAGGGTCCGGCGGGGCCAGTGCTTGCGGCCTGGGTGGTGGCGGACGGAGTCGATGCCTCGGCACTGCGGGCGGCATTGGGCGAGCGCCTGCCGGCAGCGCTGGTGCCGTCTCGGGTGATGCTGCTGCCGGCGCTGCCGCAATTACCAAACGGGAAGCTGGATCGGCGGGCGTTGTGTCTGCCGGAAGACGTGGATACGGGACCGGCGGACCCGCTGAAGGAGACGGTTGCCGCGACGATGGCGGCTCTGCTGGGTTTGCAGGAGGTAGGCCGCGAGGCGGATTTCTTTGCGCTGGGTGGGCACTCGCTGTTGGCGGCGCAATTGGCCGCTCGGCTGCGGGATGCGACCGGACGGGACATTCCGTTGGCGGCGCTATTCGCGGCACCTACGCCGGCAGGATTGGCGCGTCTGCTCGGCGGAGCGCCAGTGGCGGCGCCACTGCCCGTGTTGCGGAAGGGCGCGGTGTTACCGCTGGGGGCGGCGCAACGGCGGTTATGGGTGGCGGATCGGCTGTCGGGGGGTGACTCGCGATGGACCATGGGTGGCCCGATGGTGTTGCGCGGGACCCTGAAGGCCAGCGCTATCGCCGATGCGTTGGCTGCCATCGCGGCGCGGCACGAGCCGCTGAGGACCCGGTTTGTCGAGGATATCGACTGGCCGATGCAGGTGATCGACCCACCGGATTTCCGACTGGAGCAGACGGACGCAGGAACCTTGGAAGACGCGTTGGCCGATGCCGCCACGTTCATGACTCGACCGTTCGATCTGGCGATGGATCGGCCATTCCGAGCGCGACTGGCGAGTTCGGGCGTGGGGGTTTGGGTGCTGTCGCTGGCGATGCACCACATCGCGGCAGATGGCTGGTCGATCGGAGTGCTGCTGCGGGAGTTGTCGGCGCTGCTGGCGGATGACCGCCCCGCCCTGCCCCCTGTGCCTCGGTATGCCGAGGTGGCGGCCTGGATGGATGCCCAGGATACAGGGATGGCGCTGGCCTGGTGGCGCGGGCGCCTGGGAGGGATGGAGGGGCTGCGCCTGCCGGGGGATGGGCCTCGGCCGGAGCAGACGACCGGGGATGCCGTGGCGGTGTCGGTGGCGTTGGATGGGGCGGCGGCAGGGCTGGCGCGGGACTGTGGGGCCACGCGTTTCATGGCGTTGGCGGCGGGGTTGGCGGTGGCACTGCATGAGGCAACGGGACAGACCGATATCTGCCTTGGGACTGATGTAGCGGATCGGCGGCACTCGGCGGCCGAGGGATTGATCGGGTTTTTCGCCAACCAGGTGGTGCTGCGGCTCGATCTCTCGGGGAATCCGACGCCGCGGGTACTGATGGGGCGGGTACGGGCGGCAACGCTGGGGGTGTTCGCGCACCAGCATGCCTCGGCGGATCGTGTGCTGGCGGGATTGCCGCCGATCCGAGCGAAAATAACGTGGCAGCCGGCACCGGCAGTGCCGGTTACGCTGGCTGGCTGTGCGGTGGAATGGCCGGAATCGCCTCCAAGGGCGATTCCGTTCGATCTTCTGGTCAATCTAGTCGGTGCCGGGGATGGGGCGGCCGGCACGGTGCTGTACCGGTCGGCGGCATTACGAGCCAGTGCCGTCGGTGGGTTGCTGGCTCGGTTTGCGGCGCTGCTGACGGCGATGGCGGCGGCGGCGGATACGCCGTTATCCGGTCTGTTGGCCCAGCCTGATCCGGTCGTCGCGGATGTGGCTGGCATGCGGCGACGGATCCGGCTGTGAGCGAGATTTATCCCATCTCCCCGGTGCAGCGGCGGTTGTGGGATTTGGGCGCCGGCGAAGCGGTCGCGGACTATGTGGTGACGGGGGTTTCGCCCGAGGCTGTGCTGACGGCGCTGGATGCGCTGACAGCGCGGTGGGAGATTTTGCGGACCCGGTTCCCGGTACCACCGGGCTTGGCCGTGCCGGTGCAGGATGTCGGGACAGGACCGTCCTGGACCGCGACGGTAACCGACAGTGGTGTTCGGTTGACCCTGCCTGGGCTCGCTATGGACCGGCATGGGTTCGCCTTGCTGGGGCAGGCGCTGTCCGCTGAACTGGCCGGTGCCGAACCGCTCGACGGACCGCAGTATCCCGACGTCGCTGGCTGGCTGGACGACCTCGCGACCGGCCCCGATGGCGAGGCCGGCCGGCAATTCTGGGGTCGGGAATCGCACCCATGGGATGCGGCCGACATTCCTGTTCCGCCGGCCAGCGATTCGGCCTCCTCCGCGACGCTTCCATCCGCCGTGACCGCCTTGGCGAGCTATTGGGGCACGACGGTGGATCTTCTGTTGCTCGCGGCATGGCACCTGCTGCTGCAGCGGCTTTCAGGCCAGTCGTCCAGCCGGGTCGCCGTCGCCGCCGATGGACGGGCACAGTCTGTGCTGACGCACGCCCTGGGACCTCTGACCCGGTGGTTGCCGGGCGCGCTGGAGGTCGATCCGGCGTTGCCGCTTTCCGCCGCGTTACCCGTCCTGGCAGAAGCGACCGAACAGCGGCGGCGCTGGCAGGACTACACCCCGGGCGATGGTGCGACGTTCGGCTTCCGCGTCGAACCGGGGCTGGTCGGCGATCGGGTGCGGCTGCTGCGCTGTGTCGTGCCGGAGGACCCGCACACGTTGCGCCTCGTGCTCGCCAGCGATCGGCTGGCGATCGAGGGCATCGGTGCGGACTACGTAATGGATGCCCTGCTGGCGCTGCTGGCCGGTATGGCGGCACGCGCTGATACATCGGCCGGCGCGCTGCCGATCATGCCGGAAGCCCTTCGGGCGCGATTGGTCGTTCAGTTCAACGCCACCGACCGCAACTTTCCGGCGACCGACGCGGCCGCGTTGTTCGAAGCCGCGTGCGACCGCGATCCGGGGGCACCAGCGCTGCGTCACGAAGGGGCCGAACTATCGTTCGGTTCGGTAGATGTGCAGGCCAATGCCGTGGCGCGCCGGCTCGCGGCAATCGGTGTGGGTCCGGAGAGCCGGGTCGGGCTGGCAACGGCTCGCTCGCCGGCACTGGTCATCGGGATGCTGGGGATTTTGAAGGCCGGAGCGGCTTTCGTGCCGCTCGATCCCGCCAACCCGCCGGCGCGGCGTGACTGGATCGCCGCCGACGCCGGCTTGGCCGCTGTGCTGCATACCGCCGATCTGTCGCCGCCCCCGGGGGTGCCGGCATTGCTCCTGGACGGCGCCGAAGACACCGCACGGCCAGGATTGCGCCCGCATCCCGAGAGTCTGGCGTATGTGCTGCACACCAGCGGGTCCACCGGCCAGCCGAAAGGTGTCGCGGTCACACACCGGGGTCTGAGCAACTATCTGCTATGGGCCGGGGACGCCTATCGGCCGGAACTGGGCCGGGGCGTGCCGGTGCATACCTCGCCAGCCTTCGACCTGACCCTCACCGCGTTGCTGCTGCCGCTGACCCGTGGCCAGTGGCTGGACCTGCTGCCGGAGAGCGACACGTTGGCAGCCCTGGCGGCGGGGTTTGCCGGTGTGGCGGAATGGTCGCTGGTCAAGCTGACGCCCTCGCATCTGAAGGCATTGGGAACCGAACCTTGTGCAGGCGGCACCGGCCGGTTGGTGGTCGGCGGCGAAGCACTGTTCGGTGAGCAGTTGACGGCGTGGGCTGCCTGTGACCCGGCGATGCCGGTGGTAAACGAGTACGGCCCGACGGAGACGGTGGTCGGTTGCTGCGTCTATCAGGCGCCGGCGGGCAGCCTGCCGTTCGGCCCGGTGCCGATCGGGTCGCCGATCGCCAACACGACCATGCTGGTGCTGGACCGGCAGGGTCAGCCGGTGCCGCCGGGCGTGGCGGGCGAGGCATGGATCGGCGGTGCGGGGGTGGCGCGCGGCTACCTCGGGCGGTCGGACCTGACGGCGGATCGGTTTCGCCCCGATCCCGCCGGCCCGGCCGGTGCCCGCGCCTACCGGACGGGCGATCTGGTGCGGCATCGCTGGGACGGCGGGCTGGATTACCTCGGGCGCGCCGACGATCAGTTGAAGGTGGCGGGCCACCGTATCGAGCCGGCGGAAATTGAGGCCGCCCTGCTGCGCCTGCCGGGCGTCGACCAGGTGGCGGTGCTGCAACGGGGTGACTCGTTGGTCGGCTTCGTCGTGCCGGATGGCCCGGTCACAGCGGAATCGTTGCGTGACGGCCTTGCCGCGATACTGCCGCCATGGATGGTGCCGGCGCGGTTGCGACTGATCCCATCCCTGCCCTTGGCACCGAGCGGCAAAGCCGATCGCGCCGCGCTGCTGGCGCTGCCGGAAGCGACGGCCGAACATCTGGCGCCGCGCGATGCCAGGGAGGCAGCACTGGCCGCGATCTGGGAACGGGTGCTGGGGCGGCCGGTCGGGGTGCTCGACGATTTCTTCCAGTTGGGCGGCGACAGTATCCGCGGGTTGCAGGTGGTGGGCCGGGCACGCCGGATCGGCCTGTCCCTGCCGCCGGACGCGGTGTTCCGCCATCCGACCGTCGCGCGTCTGGCGGCGGCGGTGCAGGGCGTGCTGGCCGCACCCGAAGCCGCCGAGGACGGTGCCTGGTTCCCGCTGCATCCGATCCAGGCCCGGTTTCTGGCATCGGCGGGCGCGGAGCCGTGGCATGAGGTTCAGTCTCTGCTGCTGCGTCCGCGCGCCCGGCCCGATCCGGCAGCGCTGGAATGCGCCTTGGCCGCGGTGCAGCGCCGGCATGGCATGCTGCGTGCCCGGTTCGGCCAGACCGAAGACGGGACATGGCACCAGCACCTGGACCCGGCGGCCGAAGCGCCTCGGCTGGAGGTGCACGACGTGCCCGACGGGGCATCGCTGGAGCGGATCGGGACCGCGCTGAAACGCAGCCTCGACCTGATCCACGGACCGCTATGGCGGGTGACACTGCTGGATCTGGCGGACGGGCCGGCGCTGCTGTTGGCGGCGCATCATCTGGTGATCGACCGGGTGTCGTGGGGCCCGCTGCTGGACGACCTGGCGCGGGCTTTGGCCGGGGAAGCGCTCGACCCTTCGCCGCCGGCGTTTGCGACCTGGGTCGCCGCGCTGCGAACCGCCGTGCCGGCACCCGAGACCATGACGGTGTCCCCGGTGACCCTGCCGCTGGACGATCCCGAGGCACCGGCCCGCCGGCTCGATCGGACAATCCCGGCACCGGCATCCCAAACCGAGGTACTGACGGCACTGGCGCGGGCGATCCCGGGCTGGGCCGAACTGCCCCAGGACACCCCGTTCGCCATCGAGGTAGAGCATCACGGTCGCGACGCCCGCACACTGGGTATCAGTATCGACATGTCGGAAACGGTGGGCTGGTTCACCGTCCTGGCGCCGGTACCGGTGCGAGGCGACGTCGATCCGGCGACCGTCCGCGCGGCGTTGGACGCCCTGCCGGAACGTGGACTGGCAGCGATGCTCACACCCCCGGTCGCGCCACCGCCCCAGGTGCTGTTGAACCACCTCGGCCGCATGGACCTGATCGGCGGTGATTTCGAGTCAATCGGCCGCGCAACCGGTTCGGACCGCAGTCCGCTGCGTCCGCCAAGCCACACGATCGAGCTGGTCACCGCGCAGATCGGCGATGTGTTGCACTGCACGTGGCATGTCGCCGGCCTGAGTCTTGTCAGTGCGGAACGGCTGGCGGTGATGTTTGACCGGCATCTGCTGGCGCTCGCGGCCCCCAAGGCGGTGCTGCGCCGCGCATTGCCGGCGGGGGCGCTGGAGGCGATCGAACAGCGCCTCGGCCCGGTGCAGGCGGTGTTGCCGGCAACACCGGTGCAGCGCGGCATGCTGTATCACTCGGCACTGGACCCGGCGGGCGGCGCCTACGTCGAACAGACCGTGATGCGGGTGGACGGCGTGCTGGACCCGGCGGCACTGCGCGCGGCCTGGACCGCGCTGATGCGGCGGCACGCGGCGCTGCGGACATTTTTCAGTCCGGACGAGGACGGTGACCTGGCGCAGATCGTGCTGCGTTCGGCGGAACCGGCCTGGATCGACGCCGACTGGCGTGGGCAGCCGGACCAGAATACCGCGCTGGCGTCCCTGGTCGCCGAAGACCGGGCGAGCGGGTTCGATCCGCAGGCCGAACCGCCGCTGCGGTTCCGCCTGGTGCGACTGGCGGATGCGGAATGGTGGTTCCTGTGGACCCGGCATCACGCGCTGCTCGATGGCTGGTCGCTGTCGCCGCTGCTGACCGAGTTGCTGGCGCTTGCAGAAGGCCGGACATTGCCGCCGCCGGGCGATCCGGTGGCTGCCTCGGACTTCCTGGCCACACAAGACGTTGCGGCCGACGAGGCATTCTGGCGAGGCCGGCTGAAAGGCGCCGAACCAACGCCGCTGGGGGGACGGGAGCCGGCAACGCCGATCCGAACGACGTCTCGGGTGGACAGACGGGTGGATGCGGCCAAACTGCTGGCGTTCGCGCGACTGAACGGGGTCACCCCGGCGACCTTGGTGGCGGCGTCCTGGGGGCTGGTGCTGGCACACGATGCCGGGCGGGCGGAGTCCGTCTTCGCGATGACAAGCAGCGGCCGATCCGCCGGCATGCCGGGTGCGGAGCAGGCGGTCGGCCTGTTCCTGACCACTTTGCCGGTGCGGGTGACGCTGGATCCGGACGCGGAACCCGCAGGCTTCTTGCGCGGATTGCAGGCGGAACTGGCGGCGGCGCGGGCGCATGAACAATACCCCCCCGAGGCAATGCTGGCCTGTGCGGCCCTACCACCCGGAACACCGCTGGCGAACAGCCTGCTGACTTACGAGAACTATCCGGTCGATCCGGCGCTGTCGGCACCCCGGCCGGATGCACCGCGAATCCTGGCGGTCGAGTCGGCGGAACAATCGTCCTCCCCCCTGGCGCTGCTGGCGGGGATGGACGAAAATGAGATGGTCTTGTCTCTCCGGTTCGATCCGGCGCGCTTCGATGCGAACAGTGCGACGGAACGGCTGGACCGTGTGACGGCAGCGCTCGACGGACTGACCACCGCCCACCGCCTCGCCGCGGTGCTGCCGGCGCCGGCGATCGGCGATTTTGAAAATGGTCCGGCGATCGCGCATCCGGTGGAAACGCCGCTGCACGAACGGGTGCTGGCGCAGGCCTCTCGCACGCCAGAAGCGCCGGCAGTGCTATGGGACAATGTCGTCATCAGCTACGCGGACCTGGTGAGCCGGGCGCGCGGTGTGGCTGCGGCGCTGCGGGCGGCCGGGATAAGGCGTGGGGACGTCGTCGGGCTGAAGACGGACCGTTGCGAGGCCCTACTGCCGGCCCTGCTGGGGACGTTGCTGGCCGGCGCCGCCTGGTGCCCGCTGGAACCGGACCAGCCACCGCAACGGCTGGCGGCGATGGCCGGCGATGCCCGGGTGCGGGTGACGCTGTGCGGACCGGGCGTCACCGGGGATGGCGGGCTGCCGTTGGATGCCACCGTGGCGAATGTGGACGATCGTTTCCCGGCGCTGACCGGCGACGATACCGCTTATGTGCTGTTCACATCGGGGTCCACCGGGCGTCCGAAAGGAGTCGCGATGCCGCATGGCGCGATCGTCAACCGGCTGGATTGGATGCAGCGGGCCTATCCGATCGGACCGGGCGATGTGGTGCTGCAAAAGACCCCCCTGGGCTTCGACGTCTGTATCTGGGAGTTGTTCTGGCCGCTGCTGACCGGCGCCTCGGTCCTGGTCGCACCACCCGGCGTGCAGCGCGATCCGGATGCGATGGCGGCGGTCATGGCGCGGCATCGGGTCAGCGTGCTGCATTTCGTGCCCTCCATGCTGCGAGGCTTTCTCGACACGGCAGGCATCGAACATCGCTGCGGCGATCCCCGCCTGGTATTCACCAGTGGCGAGGCGCTGACTCCCGATCTGGTGGCCGCCTGGCGGGACCGGTTCCGGACCAGATTGCACAACCTGTATGGCCCGACAGAGGCCGCGGTGGACGTCACCGCATGGGATTGCGGCGCGGCAGAGACGGACGGCACAGTTCCTATCGGCCGCCCGGTGGACAATGTGGTCACCCGCGTGCTGGACGGTGCGATGCGACGGCGACCGGCGGGGGATTTGTGGCTGGGCGGCGTGCAACTTGCCTCGGGCTATGTGAACGCGCCGGCGCAGACCGCCGACGCGTTCCGCCCAGACCCGTTCGGGCCCCCGGGCGCCCGGCTTTATCGCACCGGCGACCGGGCAGCATGGCGGGCCGATGGCGCGCTGCTGTATCACGGCCGTTCCGACGCACAGGTGAAGCTGCGCGGCGTGCGGATCGAGATCGGCGAGATCGAGGCGGCGCTGCTGTCGCATCCGGCGGTGCGGGAGGCGGCGGTACGGCTGCTGGACGACCGCCTGATCGCCTGGGTAGCACCCGGCCTGCCGGCGGACCTGGACGGTTTCCTCGCCGACCGGCTGCCGGCGGTGATGCGGCCATCCCGGGTGATCGGACAGCCAAGCCTGCCGCTGACCGCCAGCGGGAAACTGGACCGGCGCACGCTGACCCTGCCGGACGCTGGCCTTGCCACACCCAGCCTACCGCGCGGCGCGCTGGAGTCACGGATCGCCACGCTGGCGGCGGAGGTACTGGGCCGACGGCCGGGACCGTTGGAGGATCTGGTCGCGCTGGGTCTGCACTCCCTCGGTGCGGTACGCCTGCTGAACCTGCTGCGGCGAGACCTGGGTGCAGCACCGCCACTGGCGGCGCTGCATGGCGCTCGCACCGTGGCCGGGCTGGCCGCGGCGCTGATGGGTGCGGAGCTGCGGCCCAGCCCGCTGGTGCGGTTGCGTGGTGGGACCGGTCTGCCGCTGGTGCTGGTGCATCCGATCGGCGGCGACGTCGCCTGTTTCCTACGCCTGGCCGCCAGACTGGACCGCCCGGTCTTCGCCATGCAGGCACGTGGGCTGTTGGGCGATGCCCCTGCCGCCGGCATCGATGCAATGGCCAGGGATTACTGTGAGGCCCTGAGCACTGCGGTGACGGGTCCGGTGGCGCTGGCGGGCTACTCGATGGGCTGCGCAGTGGCGTTCGAAATGGCCCGCCGCCTGGGGCGGCAGGTCCGAACACTGCTGCTGCTGGACGGATCGGCCGATCGGGTCGGTCCGGACCTGCCGGGCTTGGCCGAACCGGAGGCGATGCTGGCACGCGCCCGAGCCGACGGGCTGGTCCCGGAAGGTTTCGGACGTCAGGACGTCGAACGCGTGGTGGCCGTGATGATGGAAAATCAGCGCGCCTTGTCCGACTGGCGCCCCGCCCCTGCCGACCTGTCCGCCGAACTGATCCGCACCCAGGCCCGCGATGGTGAAAGGGGATGGGGACGACTGGCGCAAGGCGGGCTGCGTATTCGCGATATCACCGCCACTCACGATAGCCTGCTGGAGGAGCCGTGCCTGACCACCCTTATCCCGCTCATCGAGGCGGCGCTGCTAGACGAGACGGTGCCGACATGAAACCGCGGCGCATTGCGATCGTCGCATCCGGCTCGATGGGTGACGTGCGGCCGTACGGTGTCCTGGCGGCGGCATTCGCTCGTGCTGGCTGGGATGCCGGGCTGGTCGCCAATGACGGCTACGCGGCGACGGCGGAGGCATTGGGCGTGCCCTGGTTCACCCCGGGGCTGCCGCCGTTGGATCACGTGATGGCCTGGCAGCGGCGGCAGAACGCGCAGGAAGCCGGGATTTTCGACGCCGGGCTGTGGGACGCCTGGTTCGCCGCCTACCCGGCTCTGGTCGAGGCGCTGACCGGCGCCGACGTGGTGGTCAGCCGCATCCTCTGGATCGGCGACGCTGCTCGGCTGCTGGACATCCCGTTCGTGCTGGCGCCGAACCTGCCGCGTGAGGGGCCTCGGACCGACCTGCCGCGTGTGCCGGTCGGCACCGCCATCGGGGCGATGGTGCGACGGCGGCGTGCCATGAGCCGGGTGCCCGGCGCGGTGGCGGCATTGAACCTGGCGAGCCATGCCGGGCTGATCTCCGACCGGATCAGCCTGCTGTGGCAGGAACGGCGCAGCTTCGGTGAGTTGCTGCGGCTGCAAAAGCGACATCACGCCGCCCTGACGGCCCTGGCGAGTCCCGCGGCACGCGCTCGGCTGAAGCGCCCGGTGCCGCCGATCCTGGAGATGGTGGGCCTGAGCCACCACGTGCTGCCGCCCCGCAAGCACGAACGCTTCACCGGCACTTGGCGGACCCCGACCGCAGCATACACGCCGCCGCCTGACCTGGCACGCCTGCTGGACGGTGGGGAGCCGCCGGTGTTCATCGGCTTCGGGTCGGTGCCATGCATGCCCTCGGGCGACGATTTCAACTGGCTGTCGCAGATGGTCGGCGCGGCGGTGCGGCAATCCGGGGTGCGCGCGGTGATCGCGCCCGGCTGGGGTGGCTTGCGTTGGCCTCGGGAAACGGAAGGTGCCGCCGATCCGGACAAGGTTGTGGTCATCGACGGGGTGCCGCACGACTGGCTGTTCCCTCGGCTGGGTGCGGTGGTGCATCACTGTGGCGTCGGCACCGCGATGGCGGCGCTGGCGGCCGGCACGCCCAATGTCCCGGTGCCGTTCCTGCAGGACGAACCGTTCTGGGCCTGGCGGCTGCACGATCTGGGCGTCGCGCCGCCGCCGATCGACCCGATGCTGCTGACCGCGCCGGGGCTGGCCGGTGCGATGCGGGCGGCGCTGGACGACCCGGCCATCCGGTCCCGGGCGGCGGCGCTGGGACAGGCGATGCGCGAGGACGACGGCCTGGCCACCGCCGTGCACCTGGTCGAGGAAGCGCTGGATATGTGGGAGCCGAGCGATGTCGCAGCTTAGCGGTGCTCGGCGACGGGTTGTGCCGGTTGGGGAGATGGTTGCCGCCGAGCTGCCGGCGGATGGGCGTTCGTTGCCGCTGCTGGTTCGGCCGGCGGCGGCCGATGTGGCGCTGGCCGGGTGGATCGGCGCAAATCGCGATCAGGCGCGCCTATGGCTCGACCGCTACGGCGCGGTGTTGTTCCGCGGCTTCGGCATGGCGGACGCGAAGGGGCTGGCCACCCTGCTGCGCGCGACAGGGGCGGAACCGCTGGACTACACCGAACGGTCCTCACCGCGGCGGGAACTGGGGGGACGGGTTTACACCAGCACTGAGCATCCGGCGCATGCGGATATTCTGTTACATTGCGAGAATAGTTATCAGGCATCGTGGCCGACCTTGCTGATGTTTCTTTGCCGTGTTCCGGCGGAGACCGGCGGTGAGACGCCTCTGGCGGATACCAGGCGCGTCCGTGGCCGGTTGCCGCCCGACCTGGTCGACCGGTTCGCCGCCCACGGTGTGATGTACCGGCGATGCCTCGACGGACGATTGGGGTTATCGTGGCAGGACGTGCTGGGCACTGCCGATCGCGACGAAGCCGAACGGCGATGCGTGGCGCGGGGCTTGCGGTTTTCGTGGCGCGCCGATGGGGCGCTGCGGACGGAAGCGGTACGGCCGCTGGTGGACCGTCATCCTGGAACCGGCGAACCGATATGGTTCAATCATATGCTGTTCTTTCATCCCTCCTCGCTGGCTCCCGAAGCACAGGCCGCCTTCGCCGGGCTTGCGTCCGAGGATCTGCCGAACGACACCCGTTTTGGTGACGGTTCGGCCGTGCCCGAGGCAGCGGTGGCGGCACTGCGCGAGGCATACAGGCGGGAGGAAGTGCGTTTCACGTGGGAAGCGGGCGATGTGCTGCTGTTGGACAACATGTTGACCGCACACGGCCGAGGAGTCTTCACCGGCCGGCGGGAGGTGCTGGTCGCGATGGGATAACACCCGGAGGATAGCACCCGGAGGATAGCACCCGGAGGATAGCACCCGGAGGATAGCACCCGGAGGATAGCACCCGGAGGATAGCACCCGGAGGATAGCACCCGGAGGATCGCTGCTTTGGTCCACGCAAACCGCCCGGATATCATGGCTTGATGAGAACGGCGTTGATCAACCGGGTGCGACCCTCGGCCATCGCTTGCCCTGCATTCCGGATTTTTTCCCGGAAACTCGGTCCCACCACGACATGAATGCCGAGGATCGGCGGATCGGTGGGATTGCTCGCGGCGCGGTTCCGTTCGGCCGCCGCCTCCGCGAGCGCCGTTTCGGTGTTGTCCACCCATTCCTTGATCTGAAAGCCAGCGGCCACCAGCAGGCTCTTCGTTTCTTCCGGGGTACGAAGAAAACTGATCTCTGGCCGGTCGGCCCACATCACCGGAAACCGCAACGGATCGCCGTTGCCCACCGCCACGTCCTGGATCGCCAGCCGTCCGCCGGAGCGCAGCACGCGGTGCATCTCGGCGTAATAGCGCGGCCGGTCGGCGATATTCATCGCCACGTTCTGCGACCATGCGCAATCGAAGCTGGCATCGGGAAACGGAATATCCAGCGCGGAGCCGACCCGGAAATCCACTCGATCGGCCAGCCCGGCGCGCTCGGTCAGGGCCTTGGCGGTTTCGACGAATTCCGGCGTCAGGTCGACCCCGCTGACCCGGCAGGATCGGGTCGCCGCCAAATAGCGCGACGGCCCGCCCAACCCGGAGCCGACGTCGATAACCCGGTCGGTGGGAGATGGGGCCAGCAGCCCCGCCAGTTCCTCGGTCGCAAGGCGGCGGCGGGAGTGGAATTCATCCACCGGCGCCAGGTCGTCGATTGTCAGGTGGTCGATATCCTTGCCGGCCTGCGCGAGCGCCGCGAGTATCCGCTCCAGCAGCCCACCCTTGCCGTAATGCCGCGCAACCTCCTCGATCATCGTATTTTCCTCCATTGCTTGTCGACCTGCACGTTCCCACGAAAAACGGGGAAAAGCATCGTGACGGGCATCACTTCGGACGATGTCCGGCAATCGCCGATCACCTTGGCGGGCACGCAGCGAAACGAAGTGATCGCCGCCGGCAAGCGAACACCGGCCCTCGGCCTGACGCATGACCTCACCGGCGCGGATTCGATGGCCCCAATGGCGAAACCACGATCGGCACAAAATAATTGCCCAGCCAGCGATCAAATGGAATCGTTGGAGTTGTCCGACTCCGATCGATGCGCGCAGACTGGTCATGTACCCTCTGGAGATTGTCATGCCACCAGCCAAGAAAGCAGCCTCCGCCAAGAAGGCAGCCGTCCCGGCCAAAAAGGCCGCTCCGGTCAAACAGGCCGCGCCTGTCGCCAAGAAGGCCGCGGCGGCGAAAACGGCCGCCAAAGCCGCGCCACAGATCACGGTCACGCTGAAGCAGATCGCCGCCGAGTTGGCTGAAGGCCGCGACCTGCCGAAGAAGCAGGCGGAGAGCCTGCTGAGTGAATTGGTGACGCTCACCGCCCAGCATCTCAAGAAGGGGAACAAGATCCGCCTGACCGGACTTGGCGTCCTCGAGGTCAGGAACCGGGAGGCGCGGATGGGACGGAATCCGGCGACGGGTGAAGCCATTCAGATCAAGGCGAGCAAGAAGATCGCCTTCCGGCCGGCGAAGGAGCTCAAGGAGGCGGTGTAGGCCGGGGCTTGCCGCTCTTGTCGTGACGTCGATTACCATCGCCATTGCCGAAACCCCTGGCACCGTCCGCTGGCCCAGCGCGTTCTACGTCGCCGGAATCGAATAGATCATGGCGCCCGGATTGGCGGTCGCATCGCGCCGCCGCCGGAGGCACATGCCGGTTGGCGGCGCGACAACACGCTGGACTGCGACTGCCGGACGCTTGCGCGATTTCTGGACGATGCCAGGCAACCGGCCTGGACTTTTGCCGCGGCGGAACCCGTGCGCCGCCACGTGGAGGCGACAATCCGCTCCGCACACTGCGATGTCGATACGAAGACGGAAAAGCGCGGCCACCCGCGTCGGCTGGTCTGCACCAAAAACCAGACCAGTTATCGGCGCCGGTGCGTTCAGCGCGAAAACGACTTGGCCAAACACGCGCGACTCAAGGCATAGTGCCACCGAACCGAAGCCGTGGCACATTGCTCCACGCTCTTGTGAGGATGCTGGATATCCTCGGCCACGACCCAACTTAATGGGTCCTCAACGACACGGATCGCCATGTCACCGACTATCGATGAAATCGAAGCCGCCGATCGGCGTGCGCGCGAGTGGCAGTGGCCAACGGCGGAACCGCTGCCCATCGGCACGCAACAGCACCGCGACGCCGCCTGCCGGATGTTCCACGACACGTTCAACCCGTACAAGCCATCAGTCATCGAATGGCCGAAACTGGAGCCGGAGGCGCTGGAACGGCTGACCAGCCTGCCGATCTGGGACATCGCGGTGAATACCGAGACGAAGGCCCGCGCACGTATGATCGCATACGGCGAGTCGGTGGACGACGCGGCGTGGCGGGAGGCGATCAGCCGCAATGGCTGGGAAGAGGGCCGGCACAAGGAGGTGCTGGCCAACCTCGTTTCCAGCTACGGCATCAAGCTGGCGCCCGAACCGCCCGACCGGCTGCCGGCCGATCCGGAATGGGGCTACCTGGTTACCGGCTACTCCGAATGCATCGACAGCTTCTTCGCCTTCGGCCTGTTCGAGGTCGCCCGCCGGTCCGGCTACTTCCCCCCTGCCCTGGTGGACACGTTCGAGCCGGTGATCCAGGAGGAGGCGCGTCACATCCTGCTGTTCGCCAACTGGCTGGCCTGGCACCGCAAGCGATTGGGACCCTTGCGGCGGATCCGTTTCGAACTTCGGGTGGCCAGGGCGTGGATTTTCCTGGGGTGGGAGCGGATCGGCCTGGCGCGGGACATGGATGGCGGCAGCGCCAAGAAACCGGCGGTCGACAACAACTTCACCCTGACCGGCAGCAAGGCTGTGAGTGACGTGGACATCAATCCGCTCGATTTGATGGTGATCTGCCTCAGCGAAAACGATCGTCGCTTCGCCGGCTACGACTTGCGCCTGCTGCGCCCGACCACCACCCCGGCGCTGGCACGCCTGGCGGTGCGTCTCGGCCGGCTGTTCCGGCGGCGTTCGGCGGACAAGGCCATGAAACCGGAGACGTTCTGATCTGTTAAGCCTCGGCGTGCGTAATTCTGGTATTGGGATCGGCTATCGTCCGACATAATGTGGTTACAGTCTGCTGGTGGAGTGTCATCCATGACGTCAACAGTCTTATCGTCAACGGTCTCATCGATGGTGCGCCGGACGACGGTCGCGGTGGCATTGTGCGCGGCGATGGTTGGTTTGGCGGGCAGTCCCGCCCAAGCAAGGGTGTTTGTCGGGTTCGGTTTTCCGTTTTACGGCCCGGCCTACTATCCGCCGCCGGTGTACTATCCGCCGCCGCCGGTTTATTATGCGCCGCCACCCGTCGTTTATGCACCACCGGTGCAGGCTTACAGCCAGGCCCCCGGGCCGAGTGGCCAGACATGTTATGCCGGTCCTTATGTGTGTCCGATGGAACGTCCGACCGTGACGGGCGCCAGTTGCTATTGTTCCGGCAATGGCGGCGCGCGGGTATGGGGTAGAGCAAACTGATGCCGGCGGGCCGCGCCCGGCCCTCCCGCTCACCGCACCGGACAAACAGTCCAGATGGTTCCACACCGGAACGAGCGGATGATGCGGCGCCGGCCCACGTCTCGGCGATCGAGGATTATGCCCTGATCGGCGACTGCCGTACCGCGGCGCTGGTCAGCAAGGACGGCTCGATCGATTGGCTGTGCTGGCCGCGTTTCGACAGCCCTGCCTGTTTCGCCGCCCTGCTGGGGTCGCCCGACAACGGACGCTGGCGGATCGCCCCGGTGGCGACGCCGGTGAAAGTCACCCGGCGCTACTGGCCCGGCACGCTGATCCTGGAAACTCTGTTCGAGACGGCGTCCGGATCGGCCGCGTTGATCGACTTCATGGCGGTGGAGAAAGACTCGGTCGTCCGCATCGTTGAAGGCCGCACCGGTTCGGTGGAGATGCAATTCGACCTATGCATGCGCTTCGAATACGGGTCGGCGGTGCCGTGGGTGACTCGGTTGAACCACGGCAGCGGAATCAGGGCGATCGCCGGTCCCGACCAGGTGGTGCTGCAGTCCGACGTCAAGCTGCACGGCCGGTCGATGACCACGGTGGCATCGTTCACGGCGGAGCCCGGCCAGCGGACCCGGTTCGTGCTGACCCACGCCGCGTCGCATCTGCCGCTGCCGATCCCGCCGCACGCGGATCAGGCGCTGGACGACACCGATGCCGCCTGGACGTCTTGGACCGGACGCGGCGCGTACCGCGGAACTTACCGGGACGCGGTGCAACGCTCGCTGCTGACGCTGAAGGCGCTGAGCTACTACCCCACCGGCGGCATCGTGGCGGCGCCGACGACGTCCCTGCCCGAGCGGCTGGGCGGATCGCGGAACTGGGATTACCGGTTTTGCTGGCTGCGGGACGCGACGTTCACGCTGCTGGCCCTGATGCATGCCGGGTATCGAGAGGAAGCGCAGGCCTGGGGTGCCTGGCTGCGCCGCGGCGTCGCCGGTTCACCGGATCAGTTGCAGACGCTGTATGGCCTGGGCGGTGAGCGCTGGGCGCAAGAATGGGAAGTGCCGTGGCTGTCCGGTTATCAGGGCGCCAAGCCGGTTCGCGTCGGCAACGCCGCCAGCGCCCAGCTACAATTGGATGTCTACGGCGAACTGATCGATGCGTTGTATCAGGAATCCGTCCTGGGCCTGGCGCGTCCGGCGGCGAGTTGGCCGCTGCAACGCAGCCTGGTCGGCCATCTGGAGAAAATCTGGACCGATCCGGATGAGAGTATCTGGGAGGTGCGTGGCGACGCTCGGCATTTCACCTTTTCCAAGGTCATGGTGTGGGTGGCGCTGGACCGGGCGATCCGCGGGGCTGAACAGTTCGGGCTGCCGGCGCCGCTGGACCGCTGGCGAGCGCTCCGCACCGAGGTTCATGCGAGAGTGTGCCGCGAGGGGTTCAACGCGGCACGCAACAGCTTCGTGCAGGCGTTCGGAGGCGATACACTGGATGCCAGCCTGCTGCTGATCCCGCTTGTGGGATTCCTGCCGGCGGCCGATCCGCGGGTGATCGGCACGGTGGCGGCGATCGGCAGCGACCTGATGGTAGACGGGCTGGTCCGGCGCTATCACACGGACGAAGCCGACGACGGGCTGACAGGCGGCGAAGGCGTCTTCCTGGCGTGCAGCTTCTGGTATGTCGATAACCTGGCCTTGCAGGGGCACGAGGAGGAGGCGCGGGCGATGTTCGAACGCCTGCTGGCGTTGGCGAACGATGTCGGGCTGCTGGCGGAGGAATACGATCCGGTGGGGCACCGTCAGCTCGGGAATTTTCCGCAGGCGTTTTCCCATCTGGCGCTGATCAACACCGCGTTGAACCTGGATACGCACACCGGCCCGGCAGCACAGCGCAGCCAGGGGGATGATCCGGCGAGCGAGTATTAGGCCCCAGCAGCTTTCCGAGGTGGCGTATCCGTCGCGTCCGCCGCCCCGCGACGATCAATCCGGCCCCGGCGACGCAACAGATGACCAGGAACGTGCTGGGCAATATCAGCGCGAGAGCCGCCTTCAAAACGATGTGCAATGGCAGGCTCTTTCGGTTCCATCGCCGGCGGCGTGGATGTCACGCGGGATGTGCTGATCGAGCCTTTTATTGGCTGACACAACGCCAGCCAAGACGTCCATGCGGCCCCGTCACGATTGCTCCCAGGGCGGCGGCGCATCGTGACGGTGAGATACCCTTCCCTCGCTAATCCCGCACCGGAATCAGGCTATCCAGCACCTCCGCCATGGTGTCGAACAGCATCGTCCGCTTCATGGCGGGCTGCACGACGATGCCATCGCCTGACCGCCAGATCATCCAGCGGCGAAACGCCCGGTTACCGTCATAGAGGCCGATCAGTTCGTCATACTCATCGTCGTCGACGCAGATATCGAGTTCGATCGACATGCGAAGATCGTGGTAGTTCGCCCAGCCCTGCAGCATCAGCAGATCGGGGATATCGAAAGAAAGGCCAGTCGGAGTCTTCACGGTTGCGCGGGGCAGTTGCACTGGAACCTCCTCATCTCGGCTGACGGTCAATCACCGGCACTCACGGACATGTGATTATCTGCGTCACGCGGACGTGAAGTCGCAACACCTATTTTTGAAAGAAATCATAGGCGAACGACTCACGGATCCGTGATCGGACGCGAAGCGATCCAGCGGCGCCAAGCCTTTGAAATATCTATTTACCTCGCGATATTCGATGCTTGTGGCGATATTTTTACAATGTGCACTAATTGCGCAAACTAGTTTCTATTTGTTTATGATTTGGCTCGGGCGAAAATTCGGTGCGAATTCGGCTGCTAGAGTCAAGTTACCAAATAATCATGTAAGCGCACCTATTCCGCGCTGACCGGACCCGCACGCGGGATCGCCAGGCGCCGCCCGGCCAGCCGTTCCAGCGCGAGATAGACCACCGGCGTGGTATACAG
Source organism: Acidisphaera sp. S103 (assembly GCF_009765975.1). Classification (GTDB taxonomy): domain Bacteria; phylum Pseudomonadota; class Alphaproteobacteria; order Acetobacterales; family Acetobacteraceae; genus Rhodopila. The sequence goes on from NZ_LMUJ01000064.1 coordinate 267,684, forward strand.
CGTCAGCATCTGGGACACGATCAGCCCGCCCACGATGGCGATGCCCAGCGGCCGTCGCAGCTCCGACCCGGTGCCGAAGGCGAAGGCCAGCGGCAGCGCGCCCAGCAGCGCCGCCAGGGTCGTCATGGTGATCGGGCGGAAACGCGCCAGGCAGGCGGCGTGGATCGCCTCGAACGGCGACAGGCCGTTCTGCCGCTCCTGCTCCAGCGCGAAATCGACCATCATGATGGCGTTCTTCTTGACGATCCCCATCAGCAGGATGATGCCGATCATCCCCATGATCGACAGTTCGGTACCGGTCAGCCACAGCGCCAGCAGCGCGCCGAGGCCCGCCGACGGCAAGGTGGAGATGATCGTCAACGGGTGCAGCAGGCTCTCGTACAGCACGCCCAGCACGATGTAGATGGAGATCAGCGCGGCGCCGATCAGCAGCGGCTGGGTGGCGAGCGACTTTTGCAGGAACTGCGCGTTGCCGGCGAAGTTGGTGCGCACGTCCTCGGGCATGCGCAGCTCGCGGGTGGCGTCCTCCACCGCGGTTTCGGCAGTGCCCAGCGCCATGCCCGGCGCCAGGTTGAAGCTGATGGTGGCAGCGGCGAACTGGCCCTGGTGGCGCACCGCCAGCGGGGCCGTTGCGCGTTCAAACCGAGCCACGGCGGACAGGGGGATCTGGGCGCCGCTGGCGGAGCCGACGTAGAGCCGGTCCAGCAGGGACGGATCGATCTGCAGCTTGGGATCGATTTCCAGCACGACCTTGTACTGGTTGCGCTGCGCATAGATGGTGGAGACCTGCCGCTGCGAGTACGCGTTGTTCAGTGCATTGTCGATATCAGTGGTCTGCACCCCCAGCCGAGCAGCAGCGTCGCGGTCGATCGTCACGTTGATCTGCGGGCCGGCTTTGTCCTGGTCGGAGGCGACGTCGACGATCCCCGGCGTCTGCTTCAGCTTTTCCTCCAGCGCCAGCGCCCAGTGCCGCATCTCACCCAGATCCTGCGCGACCAGGGCGTATTGGTACTGCGAGCCGCCCTGCCGGCCGCCACCGCGCAGGTCCTGGGCGGAGAACAGAAAGGTCTGGATCCCGTCCACCCGGGCCAGTTTGTCGCGCAGCCGGTCGATCACAGCGTCGGAGGCGATGCCGCGCTGGCTCAGCGGCTTCAGGCTGATGGTCATCCAGCCACGGTTCATCGACGACCAACCGGAGGCGACGCCGACGTTGGAGGCCACGGTGTCGATCGCCGGATCGGCCAGCAGAACGTCCACCGCCTGGCGCTGCCGGTCTTCCATGGTCTGGAACGACACGTTCGGATCGGCCTGGGTGGCGCCCATAATGATGCCGGTGTCCTGCTGCGGCATGAAACCTTTCGGCACCAGGCCGTACATCCGCACCGTCAGCACCACGGTCAGCAGGGTGACCAGCAGCATGAACACACGATGCGCCAGCGCCCAGTCCAGGGTGCGCGCGTAGAACCGTTCGACGCCGGTCAGCGCACGATCGATGGCGCGCCACAGCAGGCCATGGCCGTCCCGTGGTGGCTCGACGGTCATGTAGCGGCCGCACAGCATCGGCGTCAGCGACAGCGACACCACGGCGGACACGGCGATCGCCATGGTGAGAGTCATGGCGAACTCGTGGAACAGCCGGCCCAGGATGCCACCCATGAAGATCAGCGGGATGAACACCGCGACCAGGGAGATGCTGATCGACATCACGGTGAAGCCGATCTGCCTCGCGCCGAGGATCGCGGCTTGCAGCGGCGGGGTGCCGCGTTCGGCGTGGCGGACGATGTTCTCGATCATCACGATGGCGTCGTCGACCACGAAGCCGACCGACACCGTCAGCGCCATCAGCGAGAAATTGTCGATCGCGTAACCCATGAACCACATGCCGGCCAGCGTGCCCGCGATCGACAGCGGTACCGTGACGGCGGCGGCGACGGTCGGGATCAGCCGGCGCATGAAGATCAGCACAACCATCAGGACCAGCACGATGGTGATCAGCATGGTGTATTGCACATCGTCCACGCTGGCTCGGATCGTCGTGGTGCGGTCGGAGATGACCGAGACCTGGATGCCGGGCGGCAGCCATCGCATCAGTTGCGGCAGCAACGCGCGCACACCGTCGGCGGTCTGGATGACGTTGGCCCCGGCCTCCTTGCTGATGGTCAGCAGGATCGCCGGCTGCTTGCCGTCCCAGGCGGCCAGACGGGTGTTGGCGGTGGCGTTGATAACGCTGGCGACGTCGGATAGCCGCAGGATGGCGCCGTTGGCGGATTTGACGATCAGCGGGCGGTATTGCGCGGCCTGCCAGATCTGGCCGTTGGTGCCGATCGTCTCAGCCTGGTCGGGGCCCTCGAAACCGCCCAGTGGTTCCAGCACGTTGGCATTGCGGACCGCAGTGTAGACGTCCTGGCCGGACAGCCCGGCGGCGGCCAGCCGCACCGGGTCGAGGCGGATGCGGACGGCGGGTTTTTCTGCGCCGTTGACGGTGACCTGGGCGACTCCCTGGGATTGCGACAGGCGCTGCGCCAGCACGGTGTCGGCGGCGTCGTAGATCTGCGCCGTGGACAAGGTAGCCGAGGACAGCGCGATCACCATGACCGGGGCGTCGGCGGGGTTGAACTTGCGGTAGAACGGGCGGGTGGGCAGGTCGGACGGCAGGTCCACCGTCGCGGCGTTGATCGCCGCCTGCACGTCGTGCGCGGCGCCGTTGATATCGCGGTCGATGTCGAACTGGATGATGATGGAGGTGTTGCCGATCGCCGAGGTGGAGGTGATCTCCGTCACGCCGGCGATTTCGCCCAGGTGGCGTTCCAGCGGCGCGGCGATGGAGTTGGCCATGGTTTCCGGATCGGCGCCGGGGCGGGCGGCGAAGACGACGATGGTGGGGATGTCGATGCTGGGCAGCGCGGCGACCGGCAGGAAGCGATAGGCGACGATGCCGGACAGCATCAGGCCGACGGACAGCAGGATGGTGGCGACGGGGCGGCGGATGAAGGGGGTGGAGAAGTTCATGGGTCGGGTGGCCGCGGGCGCCGGGCGTTGGCGTTCGCCATCGCGGCGGGGCCGTTACGACGCCTCGGGATCGGGAAGCAGATCATCGGCACGGACGCGCAACGCAAGGCGTGCGTACAGCCGACCACGACACAATGGAGTAAGTCCGCGTCATTATCTGGCTTATTGCGATCGTCATCGCCTATTCCGCCACCACTGGTGCAGATGACCTTGGGCCTGACTTGCGTGCCCGCAGATGCTCGAACGCCAGATAGATCGCGGGCGTGGTGTACAGCGTCAGGAATTGGGACAGCAGCAGGCCGCCGATGATGGTCACACCCAGCGGGTAGCGCAGTTCCGAACCGGCGCCGCGTTCCAGAACCAGCGGCAGTGCGCCGAGAAGCGCGGCCATGGTGGTCATCATGATGGGACGGAAGCGCAGCAGGCAGGCCTCCCGCATCGCGTCCTGCGGCGCCAGGCCGCGGGTGCGTTCGGCCTCGATCGCGAAATCCACCATCATGATGGCGTTTTTCTTGACGATCCCCATCAGCAGGACGATGCCGACCAGGGCGACCAGCGACAGGTCGATGCCGCACACCAGCAGCGCCAGCAAGGCGCCGATCCCGGCCGACGGTAGCGTGGACAGGATGGTGAGCGGGTGGATCCAGCTTTCGTAGAGCACACCAAGCACAATGTAGATCACCACCACGGCCGCCAGGATCAGCCAGGGTTCAGCGGACAGCGACGACTGAAACTCGGCCGCGTCCCCGGCATAGCCGCCGGTGATGGTTTCCGGCATGGCGATGGCCTGTTCGGCTCGGGCCACCGCTTTGACGGCCTGACCGAGCGAATGACCACGCGCCACGTCGAAACTCAGGGTGACGGCCGGGAATTGCTCTTGATGCGAGATCACCAGAGGCGCGGTGACTTTCTCGATCCGCGCGATGGCGGACAACGGCACCTGGACGTCGTTGAGGCCCGGAACGCGCAGCAGGCGCAGGCTGTCGGGGTCGGCTTGCCACAGCGGATCGGCTTCCAGCACCACGCGGTACTGGTTGGCCTGGCCGAAGATGGTGGAAATCTGGCGCTGGCCGAAACCGTCGTAGAGCGTGTCCTCGATGGCCTGCATGGAGACGCCGAGGCGCATGGCGGCGTCCCGGTCGACATGGATAAAGGTTCGGAAACCATCGTCCTGCTGGTCGCTGGCGACATTGCGGAGGTCCGGCAGGGTGGCGAGTTTGGCCTTCAGCTTCGGCGCCCAGGCGGCGAGTTCCGCGGCGTCGGTGTCGATCAAGGTGTACTGGAACTGGGTCCGGCTGACCCGGCTGCCGATCTGGATGTCCTGGACCGGCTGGAAGAAGGCGGTGATGCCGGGAATGCCGGCGATCTGCCGCTGCATGCGGGCGATGACGGCGTCCATCGGGTCGCGCCTGCCGATTGGTTTCAGCGCGAGGGTCAGCCGGCCGGTGTTGGGGGTCGTGTTGATGGTGCCGGCACCGGCGAACGCGACAACCCCGGTCACCGCCGGGTCGCGGCGGATGATCGCGGCCATGCGGGTCTGCAAGGCGACCAGCTTGGGGATCGAGGCGCTTTGCGCGGCCTCGGTCACCGCCAGGATGACGCCGGTGTCCTGGCGCGGCAGGAAGCCTTTGGGAACGATCGTGTAAAGATAAAGCGTGCCGACCAACGTCAGGGCGCCGATGGCCAGGACGAAGGCGTGGTGGCGGAAACTCCAGTCCAAGGTGCGGCGGTAGCCGGCCAGCAGCACGTCGAAGCCTCTTTCGCTGGTGCGGGCGATCAAGCCGGGCGTGCGGTCACTGGCGGGGCGCAGCAAGCGGCCGCACATCATCGGCGTTAGGGTCAGTGAGACGATCGCCGAGACGATCACCGACACGGCGAGCGTGACCGAGAACTCCTTGAACAACCGCCCGACCACGCCGGTCATGAACAGCAGCGGGATGAAAACGGCGATCAGCGAAACGGTCAGCGAAACGATGGTGAAACCGATCTGCGCAGCGCCTCGGAAGGCGGCCTCCAGCGGCGGCACGCCGCGTTCGATGTAGCGCACGACGTTCTCGATCATGACGATGGCATCGTCGACGACGAAGCCGGTGGCCACGGTCAGCGCCATCAGCGACAGGTTATCCAGGCCGAAACCCAGTAGTTGCATGACGCCGAAGGTGCCGATCAGTGACAGCGGCAGGGCGACGGCCGGGATGAACGTCGCCCGAGCGCTGCGCAGGAACACGAAGATCACCAGGACGACCAGCACGACGGACATGATCAGGGTGTATTGGACATCGGCGACCGAGGCCTTGATCGTCTGGGTGCGGTCGGTCACGACGGCGATCCTGATCCCGGACGGAATGGCCTGGCGCAGCCTCGGCAACGCCTCTTTGATGGCCTGGACGGTCTGCACGATGTTGGCGCCGGGCTGGCGCTGGATGTCCAGCACCACCGCCGGCGTACCGTTATACACCGCCGCGACGCGGTCGTTCTCGACGCCGCCGATCACGCTGCCGACGGCGGACAGACGCACCGGGGCGCCGTTGCGCCAGGCGATGACGAGGTTTCGATAGGAAGCGGCATCGACAAGCTGGTCGTTGGCACCCAGCGCGAAGGCCAGGCGGGGTCCGTCGAAGCCGCCCTTGGCGCCGTTGACATTGGCAGCGGCGACGGCGGTGCGGACATCCTCCATCGCCAGGCCGTAGGCGGCCAGCCTGGCGGGATCGACGCGGACGCGGACAGCGGGCCGCATGCCGCCCTGGACGGTGACCCGCCCTACCCCGTCAATTTCGGATAATTTCGGTTGCAGCAGGGTATCGGCGGCGTCGCTGACGGTGTCGATCGGCAGGCCGTCGGAGGTCAGCGCCAGGGTCAGGATCGGCGCATCGGCGGGGTTCACCTTCGAATAGGTGGGCGGATACGGCAGGTTCAGCGGCAGCGTCCCGGCTGCCGCGTTGATAGCCGCCTGCACATCCTGTGCGGCTGAATCCATCGATCGGTTCAGGTCGAATTGCAGGGTGATCTGACTGGTGCCCTCGGCGCTTTGGGAGGTCATCAGCAGCAGGCCGGGGATTTGACCGAACTGGCGTTCGAGTGACGCGGTGATCAGCGTCTCGGTCGTTTCGGGGCTGGCACCGGGCAGTTGGGTGACGACCTGGATGGTGGGGAAATCGACCTCAGGCAGTGCCGAAACCGGAAGAGCGCGGTAACCCAGCGCACCGGACAGCAGGATTCCGATCGCCAGCAGCCAGGTGGCGATTGGCCTCGCAATGAAAGGCGCCGAGATGTTCATCCGTGGGACCCGGGGCGAAGCAGGATGGTTGGGTATTTTATCCGACCTTCGACCCGGAACTTTACGGTCAACCGCATGGCGATCCAAGCGGCGTCGCCGCCCGAAGGCCAGGAATCGGCCCGCTCATTTGGCAAGTCGTCGGCACGGATGATAGTTTCGGCGCAACCCGAGGGGACGAAACGTAGATGAGCCGTATCGACAGCGCGATCAACATTGACGACCTGAAACGCCTGGCGAAGCGCCGCCTGCCAAAGATCATGTACGACTTCATCGAAGGCGGCGTGGAGGATGAGGTCGGGTTGCGCACCAATGCCAACGCCTTCCGCGATCTGCGCCTGGTGCCTCGCTATTACGTCGATACGTCGAAGCGTCATCAGAAGACCACACTGTTCGGCCGCACCTATGCCAGCCCGTTCGGCATCGCGCCCACCGGCATGGCCGGGGCCTTCCGCAAGGATGCCGAACTGTATTTGTCGCAGGCGGCGGCGGAGGCGGATATCCCCTACCTGATGTCCGGCGCGTCCAATGCGTCGATGGAAGACGGTGCGAAACTGGCCGGCAAGAACCTGTGGTATCAGATCTATGGGTCGCGGGAGCGGTCGTTTCAGCTCGATCTGGTGAAGCGGGCGATCGACCTGGGACTGACCACGATCGCGGTGACCTGCGACGTGCCGGTGTCGTCGAACCGGGAACGCAACCGCCGCAACGGGTTCGTCCGGCCGCTGAAGATGACGCTGCCGACGATCCTGGAGGCGATGCTGCACCCGGCGTGGGTAATCAACTACTACCGCACCGGTGGGCTGCCGATGCTGGGCAACTGGCAGCGCTACGCGGCGCAGAATGCGACGCCGGACCAGGTGGCCGACCTGTTCGCCAAGCAGACGCCCGATCCCAGCCAGACGTGGCGGGACCTGGAGGCGATCCGCAACGCCTGGCCGGGTAAGCTGCTGGTGAAGGGCGTGATGCACCCGGAAGACGCACGCATCGCCGTCGGCATGGGCGTGGACGGTCTGCTGGTGTCCAACCACGGCGCCAGGCAGTTGGACAATATGCCGTCGTCGCTGGAGATGCTGCCGATGATCCGGTCCGCTGTGGGTCCGGATGTGCCGCTGCTGCTGGACAGCGGGGTGCGCCGGGGCTCCGACATCGTAGCAGCATTGTGCATGGGGGCGGATTTCGTGCTGACCGGACGGGCGACGCTGTATGGGGCGACGGCGGGCGGGCTGGAAGGGGTAAAGAAGGCGGTTTCCATCCTGCAACGCGAGATCGACCTGGTCATGGGGCAGATCGGCGCCCTGACCCCCGAGGCGCTCGGGCCCGAATATCTGCTGGATACGGTACGTTCGGAGGAAGAACGGCGGAATACCGGGGCGATGGTTGGGCGGCGATGAGTTTGGGGTAGAGGGTCGGCCGGCGGGCGGTTGGGGTCTCGATCAACTCAATCAGAAGTGTGCAAATTCGGTCCCGTTACGCGCACGAGATCATACCGCGCGTATTCCTTCGTCGCGGCAATCGCGATGTGGGCACGAATCGCCTCGACCCAATCAATGATGTCCTACGCACCGAGACGCGCGGCATCGCGGATCGCCTCGTGCAATGCGGCATCGAGGATAGCCACTCAGAAGCCCCAAAACCCTGGCGCCCCCGGCGCAATCGGCCTAAGCCCCGCCCATGTCATTCCCCCCAGTCCACCCAGTGCTCGACGCGGCACTCGTCACGCGCGGCTACCTCGAACCCACCGAAGTGCAATCGGCGGTGCTTCAGCCGGAGGCTGAAGGCCGCGATCTGCTGGTCTCCGCCCGCACCGGATCCGGCAAAACCGTCGCCTTCGGCCTGGCCGCCGCATCGACCCTGATGCCGGACGGCGACATGCCCGCCCCCGGCGCACCCATCGCCCTGGTTGTCGCCCCCACCCGTGAACTCGCGCTGCAGGTCCAGACCGAACTCGCCTGGCTTTACGCCCGAGCGCGCATCGCGTCCTGCGTCGGCGGCATGGACATCAGGCGGGAAGCGCGCGCACTCCACGCCGGCTGCCACATCGTCGTCGGCACCCCCGGCCGCCTGGGCGACCATCTTCGCCGAGGCAACCTGAACCTCGCCGCCCTGAAAGTCGTGGTGCTGGACGAAGCCGACGAGATGCTCGACCTCGGCTTCCAGGAGGAGTTGGAGTTCATCCTCCAGGCGGCGCCCGAAGACCGCCGCACCATGCTGTTCTCCGCCACCATCCCGCACGACATCGCCAAGCTCGCTCGGAAATATCAGCGCGACGCCCTGCGGATCGACACGATCGACCGCACGCAGCCGCACGACGACATCGAATATCGCGCTATCACCGCTGCCGGCCACGAGAGCGAGGCGGCATTGGTCAACATCCTGCGCTGGTATGAAGCCCCCGGCGCACTGGTATTCTGCGCGACCCGCGACACCACCCGCCGCCTGCACCTCGCGTTGGTGGAACGAGGCTTCTCCGCGGTGATGCTGTCCGGCGAACTGAGCCAGCATGAACGCACCACGGCGCTGGATTCGTTGCGGTCCGGGCGCGCCCGCGTGGGTGTATGCACGGATGTGGCGGCACGCGGGCTCGACTTGCCCGCATTGGACCTGGTGGTGCACGCCGACCTGCCCACCAACCCGGAAACGCTGCTGCATCGCAGTGGGCGCACTGGACGGGCGGGCCGCAAGGGGGTGTCCGTGCTGATTGTGCCGCACGCCAAGCGCCGCCGGGCCGAACAGGTGACGAGCGCGGCGCGCGTGCGGGTCGCCTGGTCCGGTGCACCCAATGCCGAAGACATCAACGGCCGCGACAGGGAACGTCTGCTGACCGACCCGATGCTGGAGGCGCCGCGGGACCAGGAGCGTGCGGATGCCGAGGCGCTGCTGGCCGCCCATGATCCGGTTACCATCGCCGCCGCGTTGCTGCGGCTGTATCGGCGGCAATTGCCCCCGCCCGAAACGATCAGTCCGCCGCCACAGCCGGTTGCCGAGCGGGATCCGGTCAGAAGGTCGGCGCCTCGGGCGGGTGTCCCGGCTGGCGAGTTCGTGCAGTTTCGCATCTCGGTCGGACGCAACAACAGGGCGGACCCGAAATGGATCCTGCCGCTGCTGTGCCGGCTGGGCAGCGTCACCAAGCGCGACATCGGTGCCATCCGGGTCTTCGACACCGATACGCGGTTCGAAATCAGCCGGGACATGAGCGCCGCATTCGCCGCGGCGACCGCCAATCTGCCGTCGAATGAGCCGCGGATTACCCAGGCCGGCGACGGTCCGATGCCCGCTCGGCCGCCCTTCCGCGGCAAGCCCTCCGGCCCAAGGCCTTACGCGCGGCGCCGCGCCTGACGGTCGGAAAATCAAGCTCCGGAGGAAATCGCTCCTTTCCGGGGACGAAAAAGCCGCACCGGATTTGCATATTTCCACAGCGGGACGGATAGTCGGGATGCCTTGGGATGGTCCCGGGGCAAGCGTTCTCAGGGCGGGGTGAAAGTCCCCACCGGCGGTGATTGCGAGCGATCGCATCAGCCCGCGAGCGCCCGCGTTCCCTCGGGAATGCGGGGTCAGCAGACTCGGTGCGATCCCGAGGCCGACGGTCACAGTCCGGATGGAAGAGAGCGCGAGGCTTCGCCATGCCCGCTCGCCCGCGCGAGGGGCCGGACGGGGAATCGTGCGCCCTGATTCTGGTCTCAACCGCTGACGAGGAAGCCATGAATCAGTCTGACACCACCACCACAACCACCCATGTCGACCGGAAGACGCAACGTATTGCGTTCGTCCAATCCGGCTGGCACCAGGACATCGTCAATCAGGGCCGCGACGCTTTCCTGGCGGAAATCGCTCGGCGTAGCGTGCCGCGCACCAGCGTCGACATCTACACTGTTCCGGGGGCGTTCGAAATTCCTCTCCACGCCAAGCTGCTGGCCAAAACCGGACGGTACGCCGCCATCGTCGCCTGCGGTTTCATTGTCGATGGCGGGATTTACCGCCATGAATTCGTTGCGAGCGCGGTCATCAACGCCCTGATGTCCGTGCAGCTTGAAACCGAGGTCCCGGTATTCTCCTGCGTGCTGACGCCACAACAGTTCCACGAGCACGCGGACCATCGCAATTTTTTCATCCAGCACTTTCTGATCAAAGGCGCCGAGGTGGCGACAGCTTGTCTCGATGCGCTTGTCGGTTTGGCAACGATCAATGAACTGACGCGCGCGGCCTGATACTGGCCGGGCAGACGACGTGCCTGTCGCCTGCCCGGCGCTGCCCTCCGCCGTTCCCCAAATACCAGAACAGCGAATATCCCCCGCGTATCTCGGTCACTACATACGAACAGCTTACAGAAACGAAATCGGGTCCACATCCACGTCCACCCGTCCGCCCCGAGGCACCTTCACCGTCCCCAGCCAGGCCCGCAGGATCGGCTGCACCGCCACATCCCGCCGCACCTTCAGCAACAGCCGCCGCCGGTGCCGCCCGCGCAGCAGCGACATCGGCGCCGGTGCCGGCCCCAGCACCACGATCCCGTCCCCCCGCGGCGCGGACCAACCCAGATCGCGCGCCAGCGTATCCGCCACGATCGCCGAATCCGCGCTGACGATCAGCGCCGCCAGCCGCCCGTACGGCGGCCATTCGCCATCGCGCCGGCTCTCGGCCTCGCTTGCCATGAACGCGTCCAGGTCGCCTTGCAGCAGCGCCTGCATCACCGGGTGGTCGGGGATGAAGGTTTGCAGCATGACGCGGCCGGGGGCTTCGGCCCGCCCGGCCCTGCCGGCCACCTGATGCAGCAACTGCACCGTCCGTTCAGAGGCACGAAGTTCCCCACCCGCCAGCCCTAGATCGGCATCCACCACCCCGACAAACGTCAGATGCGGGAAATGCCACCCCTTGGCGACCAACTGCGTGCCGATGATCAGGTCCACGGCGCGCGCCTCGATCTCATGCGCCGCCGCCGCGGCGGCATGCGGACCAGAGATCGTGTCGCTCGCCATGATCAGTCGACGAGCATCGGGGAAGACGGCGGCGGCTTCCTCGGTGATGCGCTCGATGCCGGGTCCGACGGGGGTCAGGCTGTCGGCGGCCCCGCAGGCCGGGCATTCCGGCGGGATCGGGATCGTATGCCCGCAATGATGGCAGAGAAGTTGTCCGCGCGTCCGGTGCTCGACCAGCCAGGCGGTGCAGTTCGGGCACTGCATCCGGTGCCCGCAATGCCGGCACAGGGTCAGGGGGGCATAGCCGCGGCGGTTCAGGAACAGCATCGCCTGCTCACCACCTGCCAGCGTCTCACGCACGGCCTGGACCAGGCCGGGGGCCAGGAACCGCCCGCGCTCCGGCGGGGTATCGCGCAGATCGACCAGAGTCACCACCGGCATCGACGCCCCCCCGTGCCGGCTGGGCAGCCGCAGACGCGCGTATCGCCCCGCCTCGACATTCGCCACCGTCTCCAGGCTGGGTGTCGCCGACACCAGCACGGCGGGCGCGTCGCAGAACCGGGCGCGCACCACCGCCATGTCGCGGGCGTTGTAGACGACGCCGTCCTGCTGCTTGAACGCCGCTTCGTGCTCCTCATCGACAACGATCAGACCCAGATCGGGGAACGGCAGAAACAATGACGACCGGGCGCCGACAACGACGGGCGCCTGACCCTCCGCCACGGCCTGCCAGGTGATTTTGCGGACCCGGGACGGCAGGTCCGAATGCCACACCGCCGGCGCCACGCCGAAACGGCGCTGGAACCGCTCGATCCATTGGGAGGACAGCGCGATCTCCGGCAGCATGACCAGAGCCTGACGCCCGGCGCGCAAGCATGCGGCGACGGCTTCCAGGTAGACCTCGGTCTTGCCGGAGCCGGTGACGCCGTCCAGCAACGTCACCGAAAATGCCCGAGCGGCCACGCCGTCCCGCAACGCGGCGGCCACGCCCTGTTGCTGGGCGGATAGTGCCGGGCCTTCGTGGTCCGGATCGGGGCGTATGAACGGCGCACCGGGGGCGGCTGTCTCGGCGACCAGCAGCCCGACATCGGCCATGCCCCGCAGGACGGCTGGACTGACGCCCGCCTCACGCAGCAGTTCGGCGGCCAGCCGGGGTTGCTGACGCGCCAGCACATCCAGCACACGCTGCCGAGGCGGTGTCATTCGCACCACCGGCAACGGGTCGGCGCGGCGGTAGCGGACGACTGGACGGGCTGAACCGGACAGCACCCGCAGCGCCATGGCCATCACCTCGCCGGGCGGCGACAGGGTGTAGGCCGCGATCCAGTCGACGAAGCGGCGCAGCGACTCACCCATCGGCGGGGTGTCGAGCACACCGACAACGCGCTTCAACTTGTGTTCGGGGACAGACTGGTCGGCTGGCGCATCCCAGACCACGCCGACTTCCTCGCGCCGGTTCAACGGGACCAAGACAACGTCGCCGGGCTTGACGTCCATATCCGGCGGGACGCGGTAATCGAACGGGCCAGGAAACGGATATGGCAGCAGTACCGGGACCCTGCGTTCGCGTTCTCCGCTCGGTTCTGACTGGAAGAGGGACACGCTATGGGACCGGCGTTACCGCGATGACCTGAAACCCGGGCTTAGCCGCAAATCGCTGAGTTGGCATGACGTTCTTTAACGATACCGCCGACCGGACGAAAGTCCCGGCGCCTGCCGGCGATGGTTTGGCGCGCTGAACGCCACCCGGCACGAATGGGACTGAAGCCGAACGCGCGGCCACCGTGCCGACATGGCTCAGCCACCAAAGTTGGGCTTGCGGATGAGCGGGATCACCACTCCCTTGCCGCGGACGATGGGCAAAAGCTGCCCGTTCCGGGCCAGTGCGGAGTTGCCGTCGGCCCCCCATGCCAGCGGTGCCGCCGGTGCCCACGCCCTGGGTGCATTCACGCCTCCCACCCGGGCGCTATGGGTCAGCAGCAGGTCGTCGGCGGGCACAAAGGGCCGTATCGCGTTGAACAGGTCGTCGACCGAATAAGGCTTCGGCAGCACCACGGTCGCACTGGCCTTTTCGGCCGCCGCCTTGACCTTGGGCGATGGTTCGGTCGCGGTCAGCACGATGGGCCGGCCGGTGTATCCGGCCCGCCGCCGGATGCGGGCGCAGGCGTCATAGGCCCCCAAATGCAATTTGGTATCCAGAACCACGAGATGCGCGACGGTCTGGCTGGCGTAAGCCTCAGCTTCCGGGCCGGAGGCGGCCAGCAGAACGGCAAAATCCAGACGCGTGAACTCCACGCGCAGGATACTGCTGATGATCGGATCGGGTTCGGCGATGATGACGATCGGGGGCGTTGACATGCCCCTGCATGATGGGCGGAAAAGGTTGATGAAGTGTTAAAGGGGTGCCAGGCCTGCCTCCATTCGGTTGAACCAAGCCCCAGGGAACCGAAAGCGCCGGAAATCGTTGCCATGCAATGCCGCCGGTGTGCGTGTGCCGGCGGGCGCAGGAACAGGGACCCGGCGGTGCAACCGAGAGCAAACTGGAAAGGCTTTCTGAAGATCGCCGAGATCGTCTGTCCGGTCGCGCTGTACACCGCGGCATCGACCGCCGAACGCATCGCCTTCCACACCATCAACCGCGCGACCGGCAACCGGGTGCGCCGCCAGTTCGTCGACGGCGAAACCGGGAAACCGGTGGACAAGGAAGACCAGGTCAAAGGCTACGAGGTCGGACCGGACGACTATGTGGTGCTGGAACCGGAGGACGTCGCCGCGGCGGTGCCTGACAGCGACAAGACGCTTGCCGTGGGTGCCTTTGTCCGTTGCCGCGACATCGATGACGTCTATTTCGACAAACCATACTACCTGACGCCCTCCGACCCGCATGCCGAGTCGGTGTTTGCGCTGATCCGCGACGGTATGCGGGCGCAAAAGGTTGCCGCCCTCGCTCGGACCGTTCTGTTCCGCCGCGCTCGCACCCTGCTTGTCCACGCGCACGGCAATGGCCTGATCGCCACGACGCTGAACTTCGACTACGAGGTCCGTTCGGCGAAGGACGCTTTCGATGACGTGCCGGGCATCAAGATCAAGGGCGAGATGCTGGAACTCGCCGAACACATCATCAAAACAAAAACCGGCAAATTCGATCCGGCTTCATTCGACGACCGCTATGAGGCAGCCCTCGCCGACCTGGTGAGAGCGAAGATGGAGGGCCGCAAAATCGAGGCGCGCAAGGCGCCAAAGTCCGAAAAAGTGGTCGACCTGCTGGCGGCATTACGTGAGAGCGCCGGCAAGAAACCCCGCGCCGCCACGCCCAGGACAAAAACTCCCGCCCCGCGCCGGAAAGCGAGCTGACACATGGCGCTGACCACCTACCGTCAGAAACGCAACTTCACCGCGACGGCAGAGCCGAAAGGCGGCAGGGCACGCAAAAACGGCAACAGCTTCGTCATCCAAAAGCACGATGCGACCCGCCTGCACTACGATTTCCGGCTGGAACTGGACGGCACCCTGAAAAGCTGGGCGGTCACCAAGGGACCCAGCCTGGTGCCGGGTGAAAAGCGGCTCGCGGTGCATGTCGAGGACCACCCGATCGAGTACGGCGACTTCGAGGGCACCATCCCCAAGGGCGAATATGGCGGCGGCACCGTCATCGTCTGGGATCGCGGCACCTGGGCGCCGATCCATGACGCCCGCAAGGGGTATGCCAAGGGCCACCTCGAGTTCACCCTGCACGGCGAGAAACTGGGCGGCCATTGGCATCTTGTCAGGATGCACGGGAAGCCACAGGAAAAGCGCGAGAACTGGCTGCTGATCAAGGGCGACGACGACGCGGCCCGATCCGAAGACGACCGGGATATCCTGACCGAACGTCCGGAATCGGTGAAAACCGGTCGGCAAATCGACGACGTGGCGGGGGAGGAACCCGGCTGGTCCTCCAAGACGGGAAAAATCCGGCGGAAAGCGACCGTTTCGTCAAAATCACAACCGGAGCTCAAAGGCGCCAAGCGGGCACCGCTGCCGACCTTTCGGGAGCCGATGTTGGCGACGCTGGTGGCCACGCCCCCCGCTGGCGACCGCTGGCTTCATGAAATCAAGTTCGATGGCTATCGTCTCCAGGCCCGCATCGAGGCGGGCAAGGTCAAGCTGCTGACCCGAAGCGGCCTCGACTGGACCGACCGGTTCGGGACCGATGTCCTGGCCGCCCTGCGGGCCCTTCCGTTCGAAACCGCGCTGCTCGATGGCGAACTTGTGGTCGAGACCGCCTCCGGCGCATCGGATTTTTCCGCGCTACAAGCCGACCTCAGCGAAGGCCGCACCAATCGCTTCGTGTTCTACCTGTTCGATCTGCTTTACCTCGACGGATTCGACCTGACCGCCCTGCCGCTGATCGCGCGGAAGAAACGGTTGGAGAAATTGCTGGGCGATGCCGCCGGCATCCTCCGTTACAGCGGTCATTTCGATGAAAGTGGGGCGTTGGTGCTGCGCCATGCCTGCCGGCTGAGCCTGGAGGGCGTGGTCTCCAAGGCACGCGATGCCCCATACAGAGCAGGCCGCGGCAAAGCCTGGGTGAAGTCGAAATGTTCCGACCGGCAGGAATTCGTCGTCGCCGGCTACGTGCCCTCCACCACCGCCCGCAACGCCGTCGGCTCCCTGGTGCTGGGTGTCTACGACGGCGACAAGCTGCGGCACGTCGGCCGTGTCGGCACCGGTTTCACGGTCGCCGTCGCCGACGATCTGTTCGAAAAGCTCAGCCGGATGCAGGTACGGTCCAGCCCGTTCGCCGACCGGTTGACCGCGGATGAAGCCCGCCAGGTCCACTTCGTGCGGCCCCAATGCGTGGCGGAAATCGAATTCCGAGCCTGGACGGCCGACGGGCATTTGCGCCATGCGTCCTTCCGGGGCTTGCGGGAAGACAAGCCGGCGCGCGAAATCGTGCGTGAAACGGTGAAACCGATGACCACGTCCTCCACCCGAAGCGAGCCTAAACCGCAACAACGCACGGTCAAACTGACCCATCCGGACCGTATCTACTGGCCGGACCAGGGCGTCACCAAGCAGGGCCTCGCCGACTACTATGCCGAGGTCTGGCGATCCATCGCACCCTACATCGTCGGCCGGCCGCTTGCCCTGGTACGCTGCCCCACCGGCATCACCGGCGAGCATTTTTTCCAGAAGCATGCCTGGAAGGGCGTCAACCCGCACGTCGCGCTGGTAAACGACCCGACGGAACCGGCCGCGGAGCCATTGATCAGCATCAACGACCTCGACGGGCTGATGGCGCTGGTGCAGGCGGCGACACTCGAGATCCACCCCTGGGGTTCGACCGTGGGCAACTGGGAGCGGCCGGACATGATCATCATGGACCTCGATCCCGGCGACGGCGTCCCCTGGCAGGCGATGATCGATGCGGCACAAGAGACCCGCCGGCGGCTGAACGACGCGGGGTTGGCCGCGTTTGTAAAAACCTCCGGGGGCAAGGGGCTGCACGTGGTGTCGCCTCTTGTCCCGAAGGCGGAATGGCCGGTGGTGAAGGCATTCACCGAGGCCATCGCCGACGCCATGGCGGCCGATCAACCGGATCGCTTCGTTTCGACGATCACGAAGTCGAAACGGCAGGGTAAGATCCTGGTTGATTACCTGCGTAACCAACGCAACGCCACCGCGGTCGCCGCCTACTCCACCCGCGCTCGGCCAGGTGCCGCCGTCTCCGCGCCCGTGGCCTGGGAGGAACTGGGCGACGCGATCGGCCCCGCGTATTTCACGGTCGAAAACATGCCGCCGCGCCTGGCCGCGCTGCCTGCCGACCCGTGGGACGGCTTCCGCGCCGCGGCGGTGCCGTTGGAGACGGCCAAACCCCGCCGGCGGAAGAAGGCTTAGCGATCCCTGGACTTATGCCGACGACCGTTGACGTCGACACATCAGCCTCGTCATGGACCGGCGAAGTCCGGTCCATCCGATTCACTACCTTACCATGGCAGATGGCCCGGACTGACGCCGGGCGATGACGAATCGATAGTCGGCTTTAGCGACCTTTGGCCTCAGACGCGATGCTCTTGCGCAATGCGTCCATGATGTTGACGACGTTGGTCGGCGTCTCGGGCCGCGGTTTCGCGACCTTCGCCGGCTTCTTGCCCTTTTGCTTGGATGCAATGATCTCAAGCAGGCGGTCCTGCACCGGATCGTCGATCATCTTCGGATTCCAGGGCTTCGTGCGCGCATCGATCATCTGCTTCAACAGCGCCATCAGCTTGGGATCGGCCTTTTCGTCGCCGATCTTCCCGAAATAGGCTTCGGTATCACGCACTTCATCGCCATAGCGCAGCGTCCATAGCACGATGCCGGTTCCCCGAGGTTCCAGCATCACCGCACGTTCGCGCTGATACAGCACCAGCCGTGAGATCCCGACCTTCCCCGTCGTTTCCATCGCGTCGCGGATGACGCAGAAGGCGTCTTCGCCGACCTCATCGTTCGGCGTCAGGTAGTGCGGCCGGTCATACCAGATCCAGTCGATCGCCTCGGCCGGCACAAACATGTCGATGTCGATGGTACGGGTGCTCTCAAGTCCCACGGCCTCGAGTTCATCATCTTCCAACAGGACGTAGTCGTCCTCGCCGCGTGGATAGCCTTTGACCTCGTTGTTCTCCGCCACCGGTTTGCCGGTGACCGCATCGACATACTGACTGGCGACACGATGGCCCGTCTTCCGATTCAGCGTGTGAAAGCGCACCCGCTCGTTTTCGGTGATCGCGGGTGTCATCGCCACCGAACAGGTGACGAGCGACAGCTTCAGGTAGCCTCTCCAGAACGGGCGCGGCGCCATTGGACGACCCTTCACAACGGACACCAGGAAACGTCCGGGCCGCCGCAATGGTTTCACCGCCACGCGATCGATGGTCGGCCTAGCCGAACGGTGAGAGAAGAAGCACGCCTATCGCGCCGCGCCCATCACCCAGGCCAACACGCCCTTCTGCGCATGCAGGCGGTTTTCCGCTTCGTCGAACACCACCGAGTGCGGGCCGTCGATGACATCGGCATCCACTTCCTCGCCGCGATGCGCGGGCAGGCAGTGCATGAACAACGCGTCCGGAGCCGCCTTCGCCATCAGCCGGCTGGTGACGCGATACGGCGCCAGCAGGTTATGCCGGCTCTCGTTCGGATCGTCCGACATCGACACCCAGGTGTCGGTGACGACACAGCGAGCACCGGCGATCGCCGCCTCGGGGTCGGCGGTCAGTTCGATCTTGCCGCCCTGCGATCGAGCCCAGGCGACGAGGTCTTCGGGTGGGCGCAGCCCATCCGGTGTCGCCAGGCGGAGGGTGAAGCCGAAGCGCACCGCCGCCTCGATCCAGCTTCGGGCGACATTGTTGCCGTCGCCGCACCAGGCGACGACCTGGCCGGCGATGGGACCGCGATGCTCCTCGAACGTCAGCACATCGGCCATCAACTGGCAGGGATGCGACGCCTCGGTCAGGCCGTTGATCACCGGCACCGTGGCGTATTCCGCCAGTTCATGCAGTTTCGACGCCGCGTCGGTGCGCAGCATGATGGCATCGACGTAGCGCGACAACACGCGGGCGGTGTCGGCGACGCTTTCGCCGCGGCCGAGTTGGGTTTCCTTGCCGGTCAGGACGATGACTTCGCCGCCCAACTGGCGCATTCCGACCTCGAACGACACGCGGGTGCGGGTGGAAGGTTTTTCGAAGATCAGCGCCAGGGTCTTGCCGGCGAGCGGGCGCGACGTCACGCCCCCTGCCCGCTTGAAGCCGGAGGCGACGTCCAGCATCTGCCGCAACGTCGCCGCGTCGAAATCACGCAGGTCGAGGAAGTGCCTCGGGCCGGTCTCCCGTTCGGACGACTGGCCCCGGACGCTCGACGTCCGGCGAAGCGCGCTGCTCATTGTGCCGCCGCCTGATTGGCCACCGCCGCCGCCACCTTGGTGGACGCGGCGCGCAGCATGGCGACGGCCTGGTCGATGTCGCCGTCGGTCACCGTCAGCGGCGGTGCCAGGCGCAGCACGTTGTCGCCGGCGGTGATCGCCATCAAGCCTTCGGCGACGCAGGCGCCCTGCACCTGGCCTACCGGGATCGCCGCCTTCAGCCCCAGCAGCAGGCCGAGGCCACGGGCGTCCACAAACACCGTCGGGAATTCGCGGGCGATCTTGTCCAGTTCGCCGCGCAGTTTGCGGCCCTTGCGCTCGACGTCTTCCAGGAAGCCCGGCGCCAGCATCACATCCAGCACGGCATTGCCGGCGGAGCAGGCCAGCGGGTTACCGCCATAGGTCGTGCCATGCGTGCCGGGGACCAGCGCCTTGGCAAACTTTTCCTTGGCCAGCACGGCACCGAGCGGGAAGCCGCCGCCGATGCCCTTGGCCGAGGACATGACGTCGGGCGCGATGCCGGACCATTCATGGGCGAACAGTTTGCCGGTGCGGCCCATGCCGGACTGCACCTCGTCCATGCCGAAAATGATGTCGTATTCGTCGCATACCGCGCGCAGGTCGCGCAGGAACTGCATGTCGGCCGGACGCACGCCGCCTTCACCCTGCACCGGCTCCACGATGATGCCGCAGGTGCCGGACCCGATCGCGTTGCGCACGGCGTTCATGTTGTTGAACGGGACGTGGTCGAAGCCGTCCACAACCGGCCCGAAGCCTTCCAGGTAATGTGAATTTCCCGTGGCAGCCAGCGTCGCCAGGGTGCGGCCGTGGAACGCGCCCTCAAAGCAGATCAGCCGGAAGCGTTCCGGCTTGCCGGCGTCCGACATCGCTCGACGCATCATCTTGATCATGCCCTCGTTCGCCTCGGCGCCCGAGTTGCAGAAGAACACGCTGTCGGCGAACGTCGCGTCCACCAGCCGCTGGGCCAGTTTCTCGGCCTGCGGGATGCGGTACAGGTTGGAGGTGTGCATCACCTTGGCGGCCTGTTCGGCGATCGCCTTCACCAGATGCGGATGGCCGTGGCCCAGGGACGCCGTGGCGATGCCCGACCCGAAATCGAGGAATCGTCGCCCATCCACCGTCCACAGCCAAGAGCCTTCCCCCCGCTCGAAAGCAAGGTCGGCACGTGCGTAGTTCGGCAGCAGAGCGGATATCATCGGGGTTCAACCCTTGGCTTGTCTGTTTTCCCAACGGATCACCCGCCCGCGACCCTTTCGGGGCGGGTCCGGGGAAACGGCGATCATTGGCGATGCGATACGCGCTGTCAAACAACGCTTTTGCGTCCGCGCGCAAGGCGGGGTTGCGGTGCGGGCGCGCCTCGCGGACGAAACATCTTGCATCCGGCCCAAGGCCGAGCATCGTGGGGGAATGTCGAGCGAATCTGCGTCCCCGCCACCTGATGCCGGCAGCCTTTACCAGGCGGCGCTGACGCATTTGGCGCGGTATGCGGCGACCGAGGCCGGGCTGCGCGGCGTGCTGATGCGCCGGGTGGACCGCTGGGCACGCCTGCAAGCCGACCCCGACGCCGCCGAACCCGCGGTCGCGGCGGCCAGGCAGGCGGTGGAGGCAGTGATCGGACGGCTGGTGCAGGCCGGGGCGGTCAGCGACGCCGCGTTTGCCGAAAGCCGGGCGAAAAGCCTGGTGCACGGCGGCCAGTCCAACCGGTCGATCCAGGCTCGTTTGATCGCCAAGGGGGTGGCGCCGGAGTTGGCCCGTGATGCCTCGGTCAACGATGCGGACACGGAACTGGCGGCGGCGCTGGTGCTGGTGCGCAAGCGGCGGATCGGGGCCTATCGGCTTGCCGACGGGGCCGATGCCACGGTGCGGATGAAGGAACTGGGGTTGCTGGCGCGAGCCGGCTTTTCCCGCGACATCGCCGAGCGGGCACTGAATACATCGCGTGAAGATGCGGAACAGCGGATTTTCGACTTGCGGCGGTAGGGGGCGAAGCGCCTCGGGTTCGGGGTGGTACTTGGTGAAGGTAAAACAAGCAAGAATTTGGAACCGCGGATGAACGCGGATGAACGCAGATAAGTAAGAACGACTGTGGTGGGATGGTCCAAAGTCTCGATAGACATCCCCCCCGTCACGCCGATGAAGATCGGCGTCCACGCCTTTTGCTGTCGAAACAAGGGCGTGAATTGTGGGCCTTCGCGCACCATGACGGTTGCCCGGCAATGCCAGAGGGTTAATAGCAACGTCGGCTGGTAATATCCGCAAAAGCAAAGGCGTGGATGGCGGCATTCGCCGCCATGACGGGTTGCGCGGCGCCGCCGAAGGGTCAACCTCAAAAGTCACCGGGACAATTCCCATCAACTTATCTGCGTTCATCTGCGCTCATCCGCGGTTCCAAAATTCTTACTTTGGCTGCCCAGACCATTGCCCGGCGATACCGCACCGGACGGCCAACCCTGTTCAACGCCGCCGAGGTTTGTTCTACTCCCAACCATCCCCCGCCCCCGCACGATCAGACACGACATGAGCCAACGCATCCCGCCCCTCGACATCACCCGCGTGAAAGAGGCCAACGCTCGGGAAGTTCTCCGCCTGTCGGAGGTCTATCTCGACAGCACGACGAAATTCGCGATCGCCTCGGATGCGCGGGCGGTCACGCTGTCCACGATGATGGCGACACTGATGACCGCGACCGCCGCCGTGGGCGCCGCCATCATCGCCCTGCCGCCCGAACATCGCACAACCTTCACACGCTTCCTGTGGGTCGCATTGCTCTCGGCCAGCGCCTGCTACCTGATGGCTCTGATCAAGGCCACAAACGCGGCTCGCCCCGAGACATTCGACGTCCCAGGCAACTACCTGAGTTCTTTTACCGATGCCGACTTGCAAGGTGAGCCAAAGGCGCTTCTGATCGCGCAGGCGGAGATATACGAATACCAGATAGGCCTGAACAACGCGCGTCTTCAGGCAAACGCCGAATCATTGCGCGCCGCGCTCGGATGGGTCAAATTTTCGCCCTTCGTGGCGGCTATCGCCGGAGCCATCGGGACAGCGTTCCCGTCCGGCTGATCGACCCTGGTTCCGGCGGAAAGGGCTTCGCCGGGTAAGGTGATCTGATCGGAGGTTTGGGCGGCAATACCATGCTGTTCACTCCCGAAACCGAAGCTGTGGCAGGCTATCCGGTAACCCGGCCGGCGTGCAATCGGATGCCTGTCCCGCCTCAAATCCTACACCCAAAAACAGAGGAATTCACAATGGCTGATGCCCAATGCAGTTGCGGCGCGCTGACGCTGACGCTTCCGGGACCAACCACGCTGGTTGTCGCCTGCCACTGTCTCGACTGCCAACGGCGAACCGGCGCGCCGTTCGGCGTCGGCGCGTTCTATCCGGCCGACACCGTGACGGTTTCCGGAACGCCGAAGGAGTTCGCCCGCGATGCCACAAGCGGCAGGAAAGTGCGCTGCTACTTCTGTCCGAACTGCGGATCGACAGTCTACTGGAAGGCCGACGCCCTGCCGTCGATGATCGGCGTTGCGGTGGGCGCGCTGGCCGACCCGCAATTTCCCGCCCCGTTCAGATCGGTCTTCGAGCGCTCACGACATCACTGGGTCCACATCGATGCCGCCACCGAACATTTCGACCACGGCAGCGTGTGAGCCTTACGCCCGCACCAGCATCGTTTCGTGCGACGCCATCGACCGGTGCAGCATGAACAGCGGGATAGCCAGCGCGGAAATCACAGCGGCGGCGAGCAGCCCACCCTCCGGCCGGCCGGAATAATCCGCTGCCATGCCGCACAGCGCCGGCGCCACCGTTCCGCCCAGGTAATATAACGTATAAAACAATCCCATCCCGACCGCTCGGTTTTCCGGCCTGGCCGACAGGGTACCGACGGCCATAGTCACGCCGGGCTGGATGGAGCCCACGACACCCAGCAGCAGCGCCCAGGCGACCGGCCAGCCGGTCAGTGCCGACCCGACCATGCCGATGGTCATCGCCAGCGTGCCGATCAAGAAGATGTTGAACCCGCCGAAGCGGGCGGCCAGGCCGCTGCCGGCCAGGGTGCCAGGCACGTTTCCCCAGGTGGCGATGGTCAGGATCAGGGCCGTGACGCCCAGGCCGTAGCCTCGGAACGCCAGGCTGCTGGGCAGGTAGGAGGCGTAAGAGGCGAAGCCGGCGGTGTACACCGTCCAGATGCCGCCGGCGACCGCCAGCAGCAGGCACTCCCTCCCGCTGGGCAGCGAGAAGCGGCGCGGCACGGCGGCGGCGTGCGGCGGTTCCTGGTAGCTGGCCAGAAACAGCAGCAAGGCAACGAAGGTCGGCAAGGCGCCGGTCAGAAAGGCGATGTGCAGGCCGAAGCGCGCCAGCACCGGCGGCAGGACGAGTTGCGCCAGGCCCATGCCGATCGGGTAGGCGCAGACCGAAACGCTGATGCCGATCATGAAGCGCGTGCCGGCGAACCAGTCGGCGATGACCTTGCCTTGCAGCACGATCATGGCGACGGCGCCGACTCCGGACAGGGTGCGGCCCAGGGCGATGCCGGACATGGTGTCGACCCAGGCACCGAAGCAGGCGCCGGCGGTCATTAGGGCGAGGCCGGTGCCCAGTACCCAACGGTCTCCGAACCGCCGGCCCAGCAGGCCGAGCGGCAGGGCGACGAAGACACCCAGCAGCATGTAGGCGCCGATCAGGCTGCCGAGCTGGGCATAGTTCAGGCCGAACCGCCGCACCAGTTCGGTGGCCAGCGTCGCGACCGTCTGGAACTGGTAGCCGAACGCGATCCGGGCGAGCGCCAGGGCCGCGAGAATGATCCAGGGACGAAGCTGCATCCGTTTCCTCAGGCGCCGGGCGGTTCCGAACCGGCTTGGGCTGAGGGTATCCGGCGGGGGTCGCGTCCGCCAGCCTGGGGCGCGCGATGGTGGGTAGTGGCAACGGCAAGATACAGTGGGGGAACCGGGAGGTCAGCTTTAGCCCGATCCGCAAGGGCGGGGGTCGCAACGCAATTTACGTAAAAGCCATATTGACGTATGGAAGAACAAAACGTAACCATAGATCATGGGATAGTGGCGGAGAGGCTATCATGACACCGAGGTCGGGCCGGCGGCTCGGTCAGCACATGCAGACGAAACGACGGGATGCATTCCGCCTAAAGGAGAGGGCTGCTTGCATACGGGCCGAACAGTCTGGTTGTCGGACTTCGAAGCCGTAACTGGATGAATTTATCTTTCGAGGTCTCGCGTGGCGATTTATATAAAAGTCGCCCACAAAAAATCAGAAACCTTAGCGAACACTGGGTTGACCAGGAGGTTTACTGTCCGAGTTGCGGGCAAGTTGATATTGGCCGATACAGCAACAACCGTCCTGTTGCAGACTTTTTTTGTTCGCATTGTAGAGAAGATTTCGAACTGAAAAGTCAGGGAAGAGCATTCGGCCCTAATGTGGCTGATGGTGCCTACAAAACCATGATCGAACGGTTGAAGGGAAATCAAAACCCTAACCTGCTCCTTCTCCATTACGATCTAAAACAACTGTCGGTCATCAATCTTCTCGTCATCCCCAAATATTTCTTCATTCCAGAGATTATTCGAGAGAGGAAGCCACTATCCCCGACAGCTCGCCGCGCCGGCTGGATCGGGTGCAAAATAGCAATTTGCGGCGTCCCATCCGCTGGGCGAATTTCTTTAATCAAGGATCGCATTATTGAGCCCAGAGAGGACGTCCTGGCAAAGTGGCGGGCGGTACGCTTCCTTAAAGAGCAGCAGGATGTGCGGGCAAAAGGATGGATTCTGAGTGTGATGCAATGTATCGAAAAGATCAAAAAGCGTACGTTCAAGATTGAAGAACTCTACCAATTCGAGGATGAACTTAGAACCGCCCATCCGCTAAATCGGTATATAAAAGAAAAGATACGGCAGAAATTGCAGGTTCTACGCGATAATGGCTATCTCGATTTTGTGGGACGAGGAACATATCGATTGGTAAACTGGAATCCCGAATAATTGGAGGTTGTTATGGCATGGTACAGGAATCACTACCAGTGCGCCCGTTGCGATGCAGAATGGACAGACGACTGGTCGTGCATGTGCGACGATGACTGCCCGTTCTGCGGAGCGCGACATATGTCGCCTCACCATAATGATGATCTAACTCACGTGACGGAACGGCGCGCCGATCGGTTCGTTGTTCTTCGGTCTATGGAATCGGCAGAGGAAACTCCGGATTACGAATTGGTAGCGAATTTCCCATCGCGAAAATTAGCCGAAGCCTTCCTCAAAGCGACACTTACCGCGTCACCCAACACCAGCGCTTAAATGCTCCGTCACCAGTTATCGTATCGGCGACCACTCCAGGGAATTTGAAGGCCAAGATGTGACTTGATCGCCGGCCGGCACAACGCTTGGCCGCAGCGGTTTCAAGAGCGTTGACCGTGATACCGTACCACTCGGGGGTGGCGGTTTCCGAAAATCGAATCAGGCAAGATAGAGTTCGGGCATTACCTCAGGATCGAAGCTGATTCCTAACCTGGGACAGGTAGCGGCGCGCCCCGGACATGCCTATCTTGGCAGCATGTCCGACACACCAGCCTTCCTCGATGGCGGCCGTCCGCCAGTGCCCGATATCGTCGTGCCGCGCGGCGTCGTCCCGTTCTTCCTGCCGCAGCGTCCTGTGCGAGGCCGCCTGGTGCGGCTGGGTCCGCTCGCCGATGCACTGTTGAGCCGCCACGACAACCATCCGGTGGTCACTGCCCTGGTCGGCCAGGCGCTCGCCTTGGCGGCCGGGCTGTCCACGGCGTTGAAATTCCGCGGCTCCTTCAGCCTGCAAGCCAAGGGCGACGGCCCGGTGTCCATGCTGCTGGCCGACTGCACCGATGCCGGCGAGCTGCGCGGCCACGCCATCACCAACCGCGGCAAGCTCGACGCGCTGCTGGCCCTCGACCCTACCCCGTCGGCCGAGGCGCTGCTGGGCACCGGCTTCCTCGCCTTCACCGTCGACCAGGGCGGCGAGCAGAACCGCCACCAGGGCATCGTCGCCATCGAGGGCGGGTCGCTCGCCGACATGGCGCTGCACTATTTCGCCACCAGCGAGCAGTTGCGCTGCCAGATGCGCCTGGCGTGCACGCACACCCCATCCGGCTGGCGGGCCGGTGCGCTGATCCTGGAGAAAGTCGCCGGTGCCGGCGGCATCGACCCGGCGTTGAACGACGCCGCCCAGGAGGAAAGCTGGCACACCGCCACCACGCTGGCCGCCACGCTGACCGACGCGGAGCTGCTGGATGACGCGCTGCCGGCCGACCGCCTGCTCTACCGGCTGTTCCACACCGAAGGCGTCGCCACCGATCGCGCTCGTGCTTTGTCGTTCGGCTGCCGCTGTTCCCGCGCCCGCCTGGCTAGTATCCTGGAAGGCTTCCCGGCCGAAGACCTGGATCATATGGCGATCGATAACGATATCGTCATGACGTGCGAATTCTGCAATTTTGATTTCCGCTTCCCCCGCGGTGACGTTCAAGGACAGGTCGCCTCGTGATCCAGATACCGACTAAGCAAGCAAGGGACTTTCCGCCTTCATGCAAGCCACACACCTGACCCGCCGCTTTATGCTGCTGCTGCCGCTCGCCCTCGCCGCCTGTGGCGGAGGCGAGGATGAAGATGAACTTTTCCCGCCGCTGCGCTATAACGATCTGCCGCCGATCCAGTTGAAGGTCGCCTCGATCGCGATCGAGCAGCGTTTTGTCCCGGCCGGTGTGCCGCCCGATGTCAGCAACCGAGATCCAGCCTCGCCGATCGAGGCCCTGAAAGCCATGGCGAACGACCGGCTGCAGGCGTTCGGCACCGCCAACAAGGCGGTTTTCTCGATCCTGGATGCGTCCATGACGCGTGATGAGGATGTGGTGACCGGATCGCTGACCGTGTCGCTGGCGATCATCGACGATAGCGGCGCGCAGCTTGGCTATGCCCAGGCGCATGAGCAAAGCCGGCGCACCGGCGATGTTCACGGTCTGCGGTCAGTCCTCTACGACATGACCAAGGCGATGATGAACGACATGAACATCGAGTTCGAATACCAGATCCGGCATCATCTGAAGCCCTGGCTGACGGACACCACCGCGCCGGCGGCACCGGTGGAACAGGCACCGCTGGACGGCAATCAAGCGCCGCCTCCAGGGGCACCGTCGGCGCCTGCCGGCGCCACACCATCCGCCGCGCCCGGCTATCCGCCGGCTTCCCAGCAGTCGCCGCAACCCACCTATCTGCAGCCGCCGCAATCGGCCTATCCGCAGCCTCAGCAGCCGAGCTATCAGCAGCCAGGCTATCCCCAACCGACTTATCCGCAGTCATCGCCGCCGAGCTATCCGCAACCTCAGCAGCCGAACTATCCGCAGTCGCCCTATCCGCAACCGGACTATCCGCAGGCACAATAGGGCGTTATCCGGGCCAGAGGACAGCTACCGACGCTGGGTGCCTCGGCGGTGCTCCCCAAAGGGCTACTCAGTCAGGATGTTCGAGCCGCGGCTGCCGATCATCGCCAGCAGTTCGCGCCTTGTCGTCGGGTCGTCGCGGAACGCACCCAGCATGCGGCTGGTGACCATGGTCACGCCCGGCTTGTGGACGCCGCGCGTGGTCATGCACTGATGCGCGGCCTCGATGACGACTGCCACGCCGCGCGGCTCCAGCACCTCCTGGATGGTGTTGGCGATCTGCGCGGTCAGCTTTTCCTGGATCTGCAGGCGCTTGGCATAGGCGTCAACGACGCGCGCCAGCTTGCTGATCCCCACCACCCGCCGATGCGGCAGATAAGCGACATGGACCCGGCCGATGATGGGCGCCATGTGATGCTCGCACGTGCTTTCCAGCCTTATGTCGCGCAGCAGGACGATTTCGTCGTAACCGTCGGTCTCCTCGAACGTGCGTTCCAGGACGGCCACCGGATCGGTGGCATAGCCGACAAAGAACTCCTTGAACGCGCGCGTGACACGGGACGGTGTATCACGTAACCCCTCCCGGTCCGGGTCGTCGCCGGCCCACAGCAGCAGGGTGCGAACGGCCGCTTCGGCCTCCTCTCGCGTCGGTCTCTCTGCCGATGCCGTGCTCACGGCTCGGGGCGAGGTAGGCGTAACAATGTTCACCGCGCAGGATCCTCCGGCTTATTCCTTGGGGTTGACCGCCCCAAATCGATATGGGGCCGGCAAATGACCCCGCAACCTGTTTATGTCAGGTCAGTGAACCCTACCGCTTTGGTGCGGGCTGTCCAGGCTGAAGGCCGGAATGGCCACGTCGAAGTTCTCACCGGAGGACGGCACCACCATGTGATACGCGCCGGTCATGAAGCCGGACGGCGTGTCGAGCGGCGTGCCGGAGGTGTATTCGAAGCTCTCGCCCGGCTCCAGCAGTGGCTGCTCGCCGACCACGCCGGCGCCGTGCACGTGCTGGGTGCGCCCGCGCGCGTCGGTGATCTGCCAGGTGCGGCGCAGCAGTTGGATCGGCTCCGCCCCCTGGTTCTCGATCTTCACGCGATAGGCCCAGACGAAGTGGTTTTCGTCAGGCTGCGACTGGTCCGCCAGGAAGAAGGAGCGGACCGAGACATGCACGTCACGCGTCGTGCGCGAATAGTCCGCGCGCGTGTTGCCAGCGGAGCGGCCTGGCCGCTGCGGCTGAAACGCGGGTGACGCCGGACGCTTGCCGCGGCCGGGCTTGGAATCTTCAGACGACATGACAGCAATCCTTCTTGCCTTGCCGGAACTTAAAATCAAGAACCAATCCGCGCTGCTTGTCCAGGATGGAGCCTTCCAACATGCCTCAAGGTGCCAGCGTGCAGCCCGTCTGGTTCAGTGGCTGGTAGATGTCCGCCGCGCGGATCACGCCGATCTGCTCGTAATGATCCCATTCTCCACGCATCGCGGCCGCCGGCTTCACGCGCAGTAACGACAGGTCGATCGCCAGACGTCCGTCCAGACGCAACAAAGCGGAACGGCCGAAGAAATAAACCGGCGCGCGGCGCATTTCCTGGTTGATCAAAGCGGCGTCCAGGCCGTCGGTCGCGGCCACGGCGCGCAGATAGTGGCGCACGGCGACATAGGCGGCGGCATGCGCCGCGTCGGGCATCTGACCGGTGCCGGCGATGAAACGATTGGCAAACGATATCGCCTGGTCGTTTTGGTTCCAGTAGAACGGGCTGGCCAAAATCAGCCCGTGCGCCGCCTTTGCGCCCGCGGCATGAATATTCGTGATCGCCGGCAGGAATGCCACGACGGCGCGACCGTCATCGAACAGGCCGCCGGCCTGGAACTCAGCAAGTTGCCCGGTCAGATCCCCCGCGATATCGCACAATCCGACCGCCCGGGCACCCGAGTCCTTCACCTGGGTCACGATGGACGCGAAATCGGTCGCCTCCGGTGGGTGACGGGATCGTCCCGCCACACGGCCGCCCACCGCCTCGATCGCCCAGACCGCATCAGACTGCACCGCCTGGCCCAGAACCGTGTCGGGCGCGACCAGGAACCAGGTTTTGGTGCCCAACCGCGCCAGCGCACCGGCCAGGGCGGTCGTCATCGACGCGCTGTCGATCCCCCAACTGGAACCGAACGGCGAACAGTCCCGTCCGGTCAAGGCGGGATTGACGCTGCCGGTCACCAGCATCGAGCGGCCGCGCGCCCGAGCCAACGCCTGCACGGCCACCGCCGCGGCGGAACCGGGCACGTCGACGACCACCGATACACCCTGATCGAACCAGCGCCCGGCGATCGCGACCGCATCGTCCGGTTTCAGCCTATAGGACGCGGTCACGATCGACATCGGACGGCCATCCGGCAGGGCACCGGTGTCCTGCACCGCCATTCGCACGGCTTCCACCAGCGGCGGCCCGGACACCGCCTCGCCGATCCCGGTGCGGTCCGTCAACACCCCGATCACCACCGGCGGCGGCGCGTCCTGCGTCCGCCCCACCACCGGCAGGGCCGCCACGCCCGCGGAAGCGACCAGTAAGCGGCGAGTCAGGGCGGCTCGCCCCATGCCGGTCAGTTCGCCGCCAGGACCGGCTTCGCCGTGTTCAGCCGATCCAGCGCCCGGCACAGGTCGTCCTTGATATCGTCCGGATCCTCAAGGCCGATCGACAGGCGAATGACACCGTCGGTGATACCCAGTCGGGCGCGCTCCTGCTCGCCGATGCGCATATGCGTGGTCGTTGCCGGATGCGTGGCGAGCGACTTGGAATCACCCAGGTTGTTGGACACAAGGATCAGTTCGAAGCTGTTCATGACCTCGAATGCGCCATCCTTGCCGCCCGCCACCTCGAACGTCACGACCGTTCCGCCGGCGGTCATTTGCTTCAGCGCCAGCGCCTGCTGCGGGTGATCGGCGCGCGTCGGATACCAGACCCGGATGACGCCGGGCTGCTCCGCCAGGAAATCGGCGATCGAGGCAGCCGAACGGCTGGCAGCATCGACCCGCAGCGCCATCGTCTCGAGCCCCTTCAACAGCACCCAGGCGTTGAACGGCGACAGCGCCGGGCCGGTGTTGCGGATGAACGGCTGCAGCACGTCGTTGATCCACTTCTTGCTGCCCAGGATGGCGCCGCCCAGCACCCTGCCCTGTCCGTCCATGTGCTTGGTACAGGAATACACCACGACATCGGCACCCAGCTTCAGCGGCTGCTGCAGCAGTGGCGTGGCGAACACATTGTCCACCACGACGATCGCCCCTGCCGCATGCGCCATCTCGGCCACCGCCGGCAGATCGACCATATCCAGCATCGGATTGGACGGCGATTCCAGCAGCACCAGGTTGGCCGGACGCGACAGCGCCGCCTTCCATTGGGCCAGGTCGCCGCCATCGACGAATTCAGTCTGGATGCCGAATTTCGGCAGCAAGGTCGAGACGATCCAGTGGCACGACCCGAACAGAGCCCGAGCGGCCACGACCCGATCGCCGGTTTGGAGGTGCGACAGCAGCGCCGCGTTGACCGCGGCCATGCCGGTGGCGGCGGTGCGGCAGTCTTCCGCGCCCTCGATTAGCGCCAGGCGCTGTTCCAGCATGCTGAGTGTCGGGTTGGCGAAGCGGGAATACTGATAGTGCTCGACTTTGCCGGAGAATGTCGCCTCGGCCTGTTCGGCATCGTCATAGACGTAGCCGGAGGTCAGAAACAGCGCTTCGGCGGTTTCGCCGTGATGGGTGCGTTGAACGCCGCCATGAACCAGGCGGGTCGCGGGACGCAGGCGGGATGGATCGAGTGTCATATGTCAGGGCCCTTGCACGTTGGGCCGACCGTCGAGCAGCTTGGGTCCAGCGGGAACCGAACCTGATGCTGGCCTCTTTAGCGCGCTTATTTCACCTCGCCGCAATCCGGCCGGACAAATCACGAGGGTCAGGAACATCCCGACATCGCGCTGATAGGACCAAACGCGGGATTTCGTCAATGGGACTCCGGGCCGCGATCGGAAACGGAAACGACCCGATCGGTAACGCCAGAGGACGAACCGCGAAATGATCGGTCGAACCACGCATTTCCCCCTTGGCAAAGCCCCGCCGATCCGCCTTAGTTCGCGCCCGAATGCTCGGTTTCATTAGTTCCCGGCTCCTCCAGGCTATCCCCGTCCTTCTGGTCGTCGGCTTCATCGCCTTCGCCCTGTTCAACTATGTCGGCGACCCGGTGAACATTCTCCTCGGACAAGACCATACCGAGGCGCAGCGACTGGCGCTGATCAAGGAGCTTGGCTTCGACCAGCCCTTCTTCGTCCAGTACGGCCGGTTCCTGTGGGCCATGCTGCATGGCAATTTCGGCATCAGCTACCGCCTCGCCCAACCCGTCAGCAGCCTGATCGCGGAGCGGTTGCCGGCGACGCTGGAACTGGCGATCACCGCCTCGGTGCTAGCGTTCGCGATCGGCGTTCCGATGGGCGTCTACACCGGCATCCACCGCAACACGCTGCTATCGCGCCTGTTCATGACCGGCAGCCTGATTGGCGTGTCGTTGCCGACATTCCTGCTGGGCATCCTGTTGATCCTGGTGTTCTCTGTGTGGCTGGGCTGGCTGCCCAGCTTCGGCCGAGGTCCCGCCGTGCATGTCGGCGCATGGTGGACGACCGGCTTCACCTCCTGGGCCGGCATCCGTTCCCTGATTCTGCCGGCGATTACGCTCGGCATGTTCCAGATGACCCTCCTGATGCGCCTGGTGCGCGCCGAGATGCTGGAAGTGCTGCGCACCGACTACATCAAGTTCGCCCGGGCGCGCGGGCTGACCAACCGGTCGATCAATTTCGGGCACGCGCTGAAAAACACCCTGGTTCCGGTCATCACCATCATCGGCTTGCAGTTCGGTGGCATCGTCGGATTCTCCCTGGTAACGGAAACGGTTTTCCAGTGGCCCGGCATGGGGCTGCTGCTGGTGCAGTCCGTCGCCGTCGTCGACATCCCTGTGATGTCCGCCTATCTGATGCTGATCGCGCTGGTGTTCGTGCTGATCAACCTGGTCGTCGATCTGCTTTACTACGCGGTCGATCCTCGCCTGAGGATCCGCCGCTGATGCTCGCGCGCGCCTGGGACAGTGATCTGGCCTACAGTTTCCGCCACTCGCCGGTGGCGTTGATCGCCGCACTGGTGGCGCTGATCCTGGTGTTGGCCGCGGTGTTCGCGCCATTGATCGCACCGCATGACCCGATGGACGTGGCATCGCTGTCACTGATGGACAGCTTCAAGCCGCCGATCGGGATGCCGGACGCCGACTGGTCCAACCTGTTGGGCACCGACAACCAGGGCCGCGACGTCCTGTCCGCCATCATGTACGGCATGCGCATCAGCCTGATGGTCGGTCTGCTGTCCGTGCTGTTCGCCATCGTCGTCGGCGTCGCCGCCGGCCTGCTCGCCGGTTACGCGGGCGGACTGATCGACAGTGTCCTGATGCGCATCGCCGATGTGCAACTGACGTTTCCCTCGCTGCTGACCGCGCTTCTGGTCGATGGCGTCATCACCGCCGCGCTGCCCCGCACGATGCGGGAGGCGCTGCAGATCTACGTCATCATCTTCGCCATCGGCATCAGCTTCTGGCCCAATTTCGCGCGCACCGTGCGGGGGTCAACGCTGGTCGAGCGCAACAAGGACTATGTGATGGCCGCTCGTGTCATCGGGGTGCCGTCGTGGCGCATCATGGTCAGCCATGTGCTGCCGAACGTGACCGGGCCGGTGATGGTGATCGGCACGCTGAACCTGGGGCTGGCGGTGATCGCCGAGGCCACGTTGTCCTTCCTGGGCGTCGGCCTGCCGCCCACGCAACCGTCGCTCGGTACACTGATTCGTTTCGGCGACGACTTCCTGTTTTCCGGCCAGTGGTGGGTCAGCGTGTTCCCCGGCGTCACCCTTGTGCTGATGGTCCTGGCGATCAACCTGCTGGGCGACTGGCTGCGCGACGCGCTGAACCCCAGGCTGCGCTGATGGCGCTACTGGATGTCCAGGACCTGACCGTGGAATTTCCCACCCGTCGCGGCACCCTGCGCGCGTTGGATCAGGTGTCGTTCTCCATCGACAGCGGCGAAATCCTGGGCGTCGTCGGCGAGTCCGGCGCCGGCAAGTCGCTGACCGGGGCCGCCATTGTCGGATTGCTGGAACGGCCCGGCCGCATCGCCGGAGGCGAAATAAAATTTGACGGAAAGCGCATCGACAATCTTGCGCCGGAGCCCTTGCGCAGGATCAGAGGTCGCCGGATCGGCATGATCTTCCAAGACCCGCTGACCACGCTGAACCCGCTTTACACGATCGGCCGTCAGTTGACCGAAACGATGCAGACTCACGCGCGGCTGTCCGACGCCGAGGCCAGGCGCAAGGCGATCGGCTGGCTCGACCGGGTCGGCATCCCCGCCGCCGCCCAGCGTATCGGCGCCTACCCGCACGAGTTTTCCGGCGGTCAGAGGCAGCGAGTGGTGATCGCGCTGGCCTTGTGCGCCGAACCGGCCTTGGTCATCGCCGACGAACCCACCACGGCGCTGGATGTTTCGATCCAGGCGCAGATCATCACGCTGCTGAAAGACCTGACCCGCGACCATGGCACCGCCGTGATGCTGGTCACTCACGACATGGGCGTCATCGCCGAAACCGCCGACCGCGTCGCGGTGATGTATGCCGGCCGGATCGCCGAGATCGGCCCTGTCGCCGCCGTCATCCGCCATCCGGCGCACCCCTACACCCACGGCCTGATGGCCAGCATCCCGTCGCTGGAGCACCGCGTGAGCCGGCTGCACCAGATCGACGGCGCCATGCCCCGACTGGACGCCATACCCAGCGGATGCCGCTTCCACCCCCGCTGTCCGCGTGCCTTCGAACGCTGCACCAACGAACCGCCGGAACTGATCCCGGCCGGCGCCACCAGCGCCGCCTGCTGGCTGCACGCGCATGGCTGACGCAAAAACACTGCAGGCCGTTGGGGTCTCACACTTCTTCGACGTCTCGCGTCCCTTCCTGCAACGGGTGCTCGCGCGCGAATCGCGCCGCAGCCTGCGCGCCGTCGACGACGTGTCGTTCACCATCACCCAAGGCACCACGTTCGCGCTGGTGGGTGAGTCGGGCTGCGGCAAGTCCACCATCGCCCGGCTCGCCGTCGGATTGTACCGGCCCAGCAACGGCGACATCCTATTTGAGAATCAGGCGCTGTCGAGTGCCCGGGCGCAGCCGGCGATGCGGCGGCGGATGAACATGATTTTTCAGGATCCTTACGCGTCGCTGAACCCGCGCTGGCGGGTCACCGACATCGTTGCCGAACCTATTCGTGCGTTTCGCCTGGCGACGCGTCCGAACGAGGTGCAGGGCCGGGTGGGATCGTTGCTGGCGCAGGTCGGCCTGACCGTGCGCGACGGCGACAAATACCCGCACGAGTTTTCCGGCGGCCAGCGTCAGCGCATCTCCATCGCTCGCGCCCTGGCAAGCGAGCCGGATTTTCTGGTCTGCGACGAACCGACGAGCGCGCTGGACGTTTCTGTCCAGGCACAAATCCTCAACCTCATGCGCGACCTGCAACAGCGGCTCGGCCTGACCTATCTGTTCATCAGCCATAACCTGGCGGTGGTGCGGCACATGGCCGACCGGCTGGGGGTGATGTATCTCGGCCGCATCGTCGAGCAGGGTCCGGCCGAAGCCATCTTCCAACGTCCCCGTCACCCCTACACACGTCTGTTGCTCGACGCGATCCCGGACCTGGAGCAAGTCGGTCGCGCTCGTACCCCGGTCGGCGGCGAACTGCCCAGCCCGATCGCGCCACCATCGGGCTGTGCGTTCCATCCACGCTGCCCGCTTGCGCTGGATCGATGCCGGGTGGAAAAGCCGCTGCATGTGATGGATGGCGACGTCCAAGTCGCCTGCCATGCGGTTGAGGAAGGACGCGATGACTGAAGAAGACCCGAAATCCTCCCCTTTGCGCGCCGTGGTGGGGCTGGGACTGATCGTGGTGCTGATCCTGGGCGTATTGTTCGTGATGCACGAGTTGCAGCACGCGGCAGCGATCCAGGATTGCGTCGCATCCGGCCGCACGAATTGTGCGCCCATCCCATCGGGACACGGGTAGTATCGACCCCCTATCCCCGCTTCATCAGCCCATCCGGCAGCCCTGCGTCCAGCACGCCCAGAACGTGCCGCCCATACCGTTCCAGCTTCGAGGCCCCCACCCCCTTGACCTGGGCAAGCTCATCCAGGGTTGTCGGACGCAGCGCCGCGATATCCCGCAGCACCGAATCGTGGAAGATCACATAAGGCGGGATCGCCTGCCCCTTTGCCTCCGCCAGCCGCCATAGCCGCAGCGCCTCGTACAGCGATGCATCCACCGGCCCGCCCACCGGCACAGCCGCGGCCCCGCGGCCACGCTCCGGCCGGTCGGTACGCACCGGACGCGGCCGGTCCTGCCGCAGGGTGACCCGGACCTCACCGCGCAGGATCGGCCG
The DNA here is from genome assembly GCF_009765975.1 of Acidisphaera sp. S103. Taxonomy (GTDB): domain Bacteria; phylum Pseudomonadota; class Alphaproteobacteria; order Acetobacterales; family Acetobacteraceae; genus Rhodopila. The sequence continues at coordinate 303,689 of NZ_LMUJ01000064.1, forward strand.
AGCTTCGTCCTGCACCAGGAACAGGCCGCCGTGGCCCTCCGTGTCGACGTCCAGCGCCCGCAACGCGATCAACTGACGGATCAGCCCGCGCCAGAAGGTCCCGGCATGGTCGGCACCGACCCCGAACGTGCGCAACCGGTCGTGCCCATGCCTCAGCACACCCTCGGTCTTCTCGCCACGCAGCACGGCGACGATATGCGCGGCGCCGAAGATCTGGTCGGTGCGATACACCGCCGACAGCACCATCTGCGCCTCGGTCGAGGCGTCCACGGTGATCGGCGGTGCCTCGCAATTGTCACAGTGACCGCATTCGCAATCCAGCGCCTCGCCGAAGCAGGTCAGCAACGATCGGGTACGGCAGGTCACCGCCTCGGTCAGCGCGACCATCTCCTCCAATTTCGTCCGCATCACCCGTTTTCGGGCGTCGGGCGCCGACGACTGAGCCAGCCAGTGCCGCGCCTGGGCGACGTCCTGGCCGCCGTAGAGCAGCAGCGTATCCGCCGGATCGCCATCCCGTCCCGCTCGGCCGATCTGCTGGTAATACGCCTCCGGGCTGTCCGGCATGTCCAGATGGACCACGAACCGCACATCCGGGCGGTCGATCCCCATGCCGAAGGCGATCGTCGCCACCACCACCAGCGGCTCCCCGGAGCGGAACCGGGTCAGCGACTCCCGTTTCAACAAGGGATCGAGGCCGGCATGAAACGGCAGCGCCGGAAACCCCTTCTCGGTCAGCTTCGCCGCCATCCGTTCGGTTTTGGCTCGGCTGCCGCAATAAACGATGCCGCACTCGCCCTTGTGGCGTTGCAGGAATTCCAGCAACTGCGCCGTCTCACCGATTTTCGGCGCGGCGGACAGGCGCAAATTCGGGCGATGGAAGCTGGAGACGAAAACTTTCGCCGACTCCATCCGCAGCGCCGTTAGAATATCCTGTTGCGTCCGCGGATCGGCGGTCGCGGTCAGCGCGATGCGGGGCACGCCCGGAAACATGTCCGGAATGCGCGCCAACTCGCGGTATTCTGGGCGGAATTCGTGACCCCAGGCGGAGACGCAGTGCGCCTCGTCCACCGCGAACAGCGCCAGTTGAACGCGTGACAAGCGGTCCATGGTGCCGTTGCCCAGCAACCGTTCGGGGGAGACGTACAGCAGATCCAACTGCTGCTCGATCAAATCGCGCGTGATCGATCGTGCCTCGGCCGGATCGATTTCGGAGTGCAGCGCGCCCGCGTTGACCCCGACCTGGCGCAGTGCCGCGACCTGGTCGTCCATAAGCGCGATCAGGGGCGAGACAATCACCGCGGTGCCCCGACGGACCAGCGCCGGCACCTGGTAGCAGATGCTCTTGCCGCCGCCGGTCGGCATCAGCACCAGTGCGTCACCGCCCGCCATCACATGGTTGACCGCTGGTTCCTGCTGGCCGCGAAAGCCGGGAAAACCGAAGACTTGGCGCAACACCTGCGCCGGATCGCTGAGCATGGTTTCGGCAAACATCCAGACACGCTCTCGTATTCACGGCCTGTTCCTGACGGCCAATGACCGACTCGGCCGGGCCACCCGGACGGGCCTAACCCACCTAAAGGCCCACGGCGTGGTAGGCAAGGCTGTCGCGGCATCGGGATGCGAAAGCAATAAGCGGGGGGCGTGGCCGTGCACACATCGGCATGATCGTCGGAACAGAGGAGACCACCATGACCGCCTTCCAATGTATTCCGATCGAGACCGAAATCGCCGATCGTTTCCGCCGTACCGGTCTGGACGACAACGGCAACACACTCCGCCGCACCGTGGCGACGGCGGCCGGCGGCTTCCCATGCCGTCACTGCCTGCGTCTCGCCGAACCCGGTGAAACCGTCCTGCTCGGTTCCTACAACCTGCCCGGGCCTCGTGGGATTTATTGGACTCCCAGCCCGATTTTCCTGCACGCTGATGCTTGCCCCCGGTTCGATGCCCGGGACGAGGTCGCGCCGATCGTCCGCTCGAACGCCCTGGTATCGGTGCGTGCCTACGACGCCGAGGATCTGTGCCTCTACGACCTCGGGCAGGTGTGTTCCGGCGACGCCGTGGACGCGCCACTCTCACGGGCGCTGGACGATCCCCGAACCGCGTTCGTCAACATCCATACGGCGCGACCGGGATGTTTGCTGTCGCGCGTGGAGCGTGCGCCGCCGCGATAAAGATCGCATTGATGCCAATGCGTGGGGTCAGCGGCGCGCCGATCGGCCGAGCGGCACGCCGCGAGCCATGCGCTTCTCAGGAAAACCGGGCCATGTTGGCGCTACGCGGCCAGTCGGAAAACAATTTTGAGGCCATTCGCAAGGAAATTTCCTGGCATGTCGCTTTGCTGCGCGTGCGAAGGTTGCGTCGCGACGCATAGCGCCATAATTTTGTCCTGAACCATCGGGCCGGCGGACGATACGCGTCTGTCGGACGGTGGCGTGCCGCCGCACCCAAAATAAGGACACCGCGCATGAGCGCCCCAGCTAAACGGTCTGTCACGATCACCCTGGACGGCTCGAACAGGTCCACCAGTCTGCCGCTGTTATCCGGCAGCGTCGGTCCGGACGTCTTCGACATCCGCAAGCTGTACGGCGACCTGGGCGTGTTCACCTACGATCCCGGCTACGGCGCCACGGCGTCCTGCGACAGCAAGATCACCTACATCGACGGCGATGAAGGGATCCTGCTGTATCGCGGCTATCCGATCGAGCAGCTTGCCGAGAAATCCAATTTTCTGGAGGTGTGCTATCTGCTGCTGAACGGCGAGTTGCCGAACGCCGCCGAAGCTGCGGAATTCCATGACGGGGTGATGCGGCACACCATGCTGCATGAGCAGCTTCGTACCTTCTACAACGGCTTCCGCCGTGACGCCCACCCGATGGCGGTGATGTGCGGTGTGGTTGGCGCGCTGTCCGCTTTCTACCACGACAGCCTGGACATTCACGACGTCGAAAGCCGCCGCATCAGCGCGTTCCGCCTGGTCGCCAAGCTGCCGACCATCGCCGCCTGGGCGCATAAATACGCCGTGGGCCAACCTTTCGTATATCCGCGCAACGACCTCACATATGCGGAAAACTTCCTGTACATGTTCCATGCCGTGCCGGCCGAAGAATACAAGGTCAATCCCATCCTTTCCAAGGCGATGGACCTGATCATGATCCTGCACGCGGACCATGAGCAGAATGCCTCCACCTCGACGGTCAGGCTGGCTGGGTCCACCGGCGCCAATCCGTTTGCCTGCATCGCCGCCGGCATCGCCAGCCTGTGGGGGCCCGCCCACGGCGGCGCCAACGAAGCCGTGCTGAAAATGCTCGCCGAGATCGGCAGCGTGGACAACATCAAGGAATTCCTGGCCGACGTTAAGGACAAGGACAACCACACCAAGCTGATGGGCTTCGGCCACCGGGTGTACAAGAACTACGACCCGCGGGCGAAAATCATCCAGAAGGCCTGCCACGACGTGCTGGAGGAACTGGGGATCAAGGGCGACCCGCTGCTGGACCTGGCGATGGAGCTTGAGAAGATCGCCCTGAGCGATCCCTATTTCATCGAGCGCAAGCTTTACCCGAACGTCGATTTCTACTCAGGCATCATCCTCAAGGCGATGGGCTTTCCGACCAGCATGTTCACCGCGCTGTTCGCGGTGTCCCGCACGGTCGGCTGGGTCAGCCAGTGGAAGGAGATGATGGAAGACCCGCAGCAGCGCATCGGCCGTCCTCGGCAGATTTACACGGGCGCCCCGCAACGCGATTACGTGCCGCCCGCCCGACGAGGCTGAAAGCACGCTCCTCTTGATCCAGGGCGCGATCGTCTGAGAAGTTGAACCCATCTCGGACGGGGAGCGCCCTGGTAAACGAGGAAACCGAGAGTGACGTCATGCGCGATCTCATCGGCGGTCCCCAGGGGCCGCCGATTTTCAAGTTTTTCAACCTGAACGTGTAGATAGATAATTTCATTAGATAGAATTCATCTTGCGTTCCGGGCCATTTACGCTCCTTGTGGCACTGTCTTCAAGCAAGATATCAAAGTCGCCATACAATACATTGATATATGAAAATAATAACGCAAAAACAGACAATTAGGTAGCTCATATCCCGCGACAAATTGCGCTCGTACACCGAGTCGAATGTGTCAAGACAGTCCTCAGGATTAAGATACCATATGCTACATAATATTTCGTGATACGTCCGCATACGCGCGAAATCAGATTTATAATACACGCATTAGTTGTGTTTCCGCCCAAATTGCCCAGGAAGACACTTATGCGAGCCAAGGTTTCGTTGGATCTTCTTGTCAAAAGTCGCCTCAAAAGATGGGGCCAGCGCCCCCCGGGCGTAAAACCACGCCGTGGCAAGGAATCATGGCTTCGCGGGCGACCATCCGAAGATGAAACCAAAATCAGCAGCCCGTTTCTCAAAATCCCCGGCAGTACCCGATTGCGCACCCTCCCCGATGGTCTCTGGCTCAACTTTGGTGGCTCATTCGCCGAACCGTTCGTCGATATCCTGGCGATCGAGGCCTGCAGCACCATCCAGAACCTGCTCGACAAGCGGTCCCGTTTCGCACCAAGCACGCATTCGATGATGTGCCTGTGCCCGATCGAATGGCTGCTGGCACCGATCACCCCGACCGATCCCACGCCACGCTGGCGGACCACGGGGGTCATCCCGCACGAACCGTTCAACGATGTGGTGATACCGGTCCGCGAAATGCGCGTTCTGTACGGCCTCAAGAGCGATCACTACAAAGGGTTCGCCCGGCATCAGCTACCCCACGCGCATGAGTTCTTCGTCCCGATGGAAACGCTGACCGAGGAAAACAGCGAGGACAATCCGGCATTGCGCGAACTGATCGCCCGCACCTCGGTGTCGGCGAATTTCTTCAGTCCTTAGAGCATGATCGCGCTGGGCGGAACGTCCAGAGCGCGTGAATCATGCGATCAAACAAAGCGCTAGTGTCCTGCCCCAGAAGTTCGTCGCATTCTGCGACGGATTTCTGGGATCAGCAGGCCACTGAAAACAAAGAGCTAGTCTTACTGTGTCATAAGTTCATTCTGCGTGTGATGTGCTGGCAGCAAGGGCAGCGTGGCAGGGTTCGAGCAATGACGCGGGCAATTGCGACG
>NZ_LMUJ01000064.1:308817-316783 GCF_009765975.1 Acidisphaera sp. S103
AACACGCCCAGCCATGACGGACCAACCGCCAGCGATCCGCCGCATCACGCGACCCGGCTCGACAGCGGCGTGCCGGCGAGGAAGCGGCTTAGATTGTCCATCACCAGTGCGCCGATCCGCCGGCGCACGGCGGGACTGCCCAGCCCGGATATGTGCGGCGTGACGACCAGGTTCGGGCATGACCACAAAGGGTGGTCCGGCGCCGGCGGTTCGGGGTCAGTGACGTCCAGGCCGGCGGCGGCGAGGTGGCCGCTGTGCAGTGCGTCGATCAGCGCGGCGGTGTCGACGATGGGGCCGCGGGCGATGTTCACCAGGATCCCGTGCGGCTTCATCGCCTTCAGGGCTGGGGCATCGATCATACCCTTGGTTTCCTCGGTCAGGGCTGCCGTTACGATCAGGGAGTCGGCTTCGGCCAGGACTTGGTGCAATTGCGAGGATGGGACGATTGCGTCGGCGAACTCGTCGTCCCGGGCGGAACGGGCGATGGCGATCACCTTGGCGCCGAAAGCCTTTGCCCGGCGGGCGGTTTCGCGGCCGATACCGCCGTAACCGAGGATGGCGACCGTCGAATCCTCCAACGTCGCCAGCGGCAGGGCGATGTTGCGGTCGAACACGTGGCGGGACTGGGGTTCGGCGAAGAGGGGCAGCCGGCGGGTCAATGCGGCCAGCAGCATGATCGCATGTTCGGCCACCATGGGGCCGTGGCTGTGGCCGGCATTGGTGACCTGGACGCTGTCCGGCACGCCATGGAAGGTGATGCCGTCATAGCCGGCGGTGGTCAGTTGGATCCACCGCAGCCGCCTGCCCTTCTGCCGCACCAGGGCGGCGACGTCGGCGGTGTAGTAATGGCCGAGCATGACGATGCCGTCGGCGTCGGGGAGTGCCTCCGCGAAGTCCGCCACCGATCGCATGCGACTCAGCCGGATCGCCGGTTCGGCACCCAGCCGGTCGGCCAGGTAATCGTCCAGCGGAGTCCAGAGCAGGATGTGAGGCGTCATGGGCGGATGGACTTTCGGATGGGATTGGGAAAACAGTAAGCCATGCCGTCCGGAGAACACCAAATGACCCGACATGACCTGCGCCACCAGGGTGAGACGATGCTGCGAACCCTGTTCGGTTCCACCGCTCAGCCGGCCGGGCTGGCAAATTTGCTGACGGAGGCGGCGTATGGCGGCATCTGGACGCGTCCGGAGTTGTCGCTGCACGACCGGCTGATCTGTTCGATTGCGGCGCTGGGGGTGGGGCCTCGGTTGAAGGCGCTGCGGCGGCATATCGGCGCCGGGCTGGACCATGGGCTGACGGCGGAGGCGATACGCGAAATCCTGGTGCAGGCGTCGTTGTATTCGGGGTTTTCGGCGGCCGAGGAAAGTTTGGCTTTGGCCGGTGAGGTATTCGCCGAACGCGGCATCCAGTTCCCGGCCGATCCGCCGGAGGATGCGTCGCTCGAGGAACTCGATCGGCGCGGCGCGGCACTTATGGCGGATTTGCATGGCAGCCGAGCGACTCAGGGATATGCGGCGCCGGATAATCCGGTGACGGGGCAGTTGTATCCGGCGGCGATCCGTTTCGGGTATGGCGAGATCTGGTCTCGCCCGGGGTTGGAACGGCGGGAGCGGGCGTTGGTCGCGGTCGCCGCGTTCACCGCGCTGCGGCTGCCGGAGCAAGCGGCGAAATTCGGGCAGTCGGCGTTGAATGTCGGACTGACGAAGGCACAGGTGATCGAGGCGATTATCCAGACGGCGCCGCTGACCGGGTTTCCGCCGGCACTGAATGCGCTGGGGGCGATCAGCGCGGCGTTCGGCGCATGATTTATGGGTCTGTGCGGTTGGGGGTGCTGGTGCCGTCGGGCAACAGCGTCGCCGAAACCGAGCTGCGTGCGATGCTGCCCGAGTCAGTAACGATGTTGACGACGCGGTTGGCGTTGCGCGGCAGTTCGGAGGCCGAGTTGCTGGCGATGCTGACGGACCTGGATCGGGCGGCAATGTTGCTGGGGCATGCGGAACCGGATGCGATCGCGTTCCATTGCACGGCGGTATCGACTTATGCGCCACATCTGGCGGGCGAAATTCGCGATCGGATTACCGCCGCAACGGGGCGCCGGGCGATCGCGACGGCGGATGCGATCCTGGCGGCGTTCCGGGTGCTTCAGGCTCGGCGCGTGCTGCTGGTGACGCCGTATATACAGCCGGTGCATCAGCGGGAGATATCGTTCCTGGCGGACAACGGCATCGCGGTGACCGGCGGCAGTTGCCTCGGTGTGGAAACCAATGCGGAGATGGCTCGTATCGCGCCGGAGGCGATCGCCGAGCAGGTGCGGGATGCGGCGTCGGGAGTGGTGGCAGATGCGTGCTTTGTCAGTTGCACCGCGATCCGATCGGCGGGGTTGATCGCGGATCTGGAAACGGCGCTTGGGATGCCGGTGATCACCAGCAATCAGGTTCTGGCGTGGCATGCGTTGCGCACAGTCGGCGTGACAGACCGGATCAGCGGGTTCGGCCGGCTTTTCTGTAGTGGGGACGCCCACTGACACTACCCGGCTTCAGGCGTGCAGCCGGTGTTATCCGCTGGCACGCTCCAACGTTGCGGCCACCCACTTGTTGAGGCTCAAGCCCGCCCGTTTCGCCGCGGTCACAACCGATTTGTGCAGCGCAGGTTCGACCCGTACGACGAATTGGCCTGAATAGGGTTTTTCCGGCTCCTCGCCGCGAGCCTGGCAGAACGCCAGGTAATCCGTTACGGACTCGGCGAAGGCCTTCTTCAATTCGGCCACCGACCTGCCTTGGAAGGTGATGACATCACGCAGATTCATGACTTCGCCATGAAACAGCTCGGCGTCTTCGTCATAAGTCACCACGGCTTCGTAGCCTTGATATGCCATTGTGTTCACGGCTTCACCTCTGCTTCCACGAGAAAGCGCCGAACCGATTTGACCGCGCCCCTGTCAGTTTCCTTTTGCGGATATGGCCGGTGGAAAACCGCCCGTATACCGTTCAAGGCGACCCGGACACGGGATCCATTCCCCTCGCTGACTTCGGCACCGCATGCGACCAACATCGCCTCGATGTCGCGTCAGCCAATATTTGCACGAACCGGATCGGCAAAGATGGCGACGAGGGTTGTCCGGTGTTTTCCGCTCAGTGTCATATAGTATCACCATCTGGTATCACAATAGGCATATTGGAAAGGCACGGGTCGCACCACCGGGTAGGACGGATCGACGTGGATCATAGATTGGCTTCCTTTCGATCATGCGCTGGTGCCGGTCGCCACCGGAAGAAAGGTTCATCCACCCACGAATGCACCCATCCACCATTGCCAAGCCCCTCCCGCACCGCACATAAAGGCCCCCATGATGCGACGCCCCCCACATGCCCCAGGTCATTCCCCTGGGCGCCCCCGGGCCTACGCACCCGACCCGGCCGCGCCTCCGGGGCGGCCATGCGACATGCCCGGCTGTCCGCAAGCCGGTGAATACCGCGCGCCGAAGTCCCGGACCCACCTGAACGATTACCATTGGTTCTGCCTGGAGCATGTGCGCGCCTACAACGCCGGCTGGGATTTCTACAAAGGCATGTCGCCCGCCGAGGTCGAGGCACAGTTGCGCGCCGATACGTCATGGCAACGCCCGACCTGGCCCATCGGCAGCCTGGGTTACACGGCGTGGGACGAGGACGTGCTGAAAGACCCGCTGCACATCCTGGCGGCCGCACGGATGAAGGCGAAGGCTCCACCCGATCCGCACCGGGCGCCGGCCGAACTGCGGGAACCGCTGGCGACGTTGGGCCTGCCATGGCCAACGACGCTGGATGCGGTTAAAAGCCGCTATAAGGAACTGGCGAAGCGCCACCATCCCGACGCCAACGGCGGCAGCCGCGACGCCGAGGAACGGCTGAAGACCATCAATCTTGCCTATGCGGCGGTCCGTTCGAAGCTAGGCAACGAGAGCCGGGTCGCCGCCACCGGATAACCAAATCAACCATGTCCGGCCCGCTGCCCTTGCGCCGCGCGCCGTCAACGCTAGACTTTCCCGGAATTGCAACAGGAAACGCTGGACTATGAACACGGCTGTCGATATCTCCCCGCCCCGCCCGACCTCCGAGATCAATCTGCCCGATACCAAGGTGTCGGCTCGGCAGGCCTTCGACCTCGATATTGACATGGACGTGCCGGCCTTTTCGGTGCGAACCGAACATGTCCCCGATCTCGACACGGCCTACAAATTCGACCGGGAAACCACGTTGGCGATCCTGGCGGGGTTTGCCTACAACCGCCGCGTGATGATCCAGGGTTATCACGGCACGGGTAAGTCCACGCATATCGAGCAGGTGGCGGCACGCCTCAACTGGCCCTGCATCCGTGTCAACCTGGACAGCCATATCAGCCGCATCGACCTGATCGGCAAGGACGCGATCGTCCTGAAGGACGGCAAGCAGATCACCGAGTTCCGCGAAGGCATCCTGCCGTGGGCCCTGCAGCATTCCTGCGCGCTGGTGTTCGATGAGTATGACGCCGGCCGGCCGGACGTCATGTTCGTGATCCAGCGCGTGCTGGAAGTCGAAGGTAAGCTGACCCTGCTCGACCAGAACCGGGTGATCCGGCCGCATCCGTCGTTCCGCCTGTTCTCCACGGCGAACACGGTGGGACTGGGCGACACGACCGGGCTGTATCACGGCACGCAGCAGATCAATCAGGGCCAGATGGACCGCTGGAACATCGTGGCGACCCTGAACTACCTGCCGCACGCCACGGAAACCGCCATCGTGCTGGCGAAGATGGGCGTCGACGTCGCCAAGGATGCCGCAACGAAGAAGCGCGTCGAAAGCATGGTGGCGCTGGCCGACCTGACGCGCGCCGGGTTCATCAACGGGGATATTTCGACTGTGATGTCGCCTCGGACGGTGATCACTTGGGCCGAAAACGCTCGCATCTTCGGCGATGTCGGCTTCGCCTTCCGGGTGACGTTCATGAACAAGTGCGATGAGGCGGAACGGTCCACCGTCGGCGAGTACTATCAGCGCTGCTTCAACGAGGACATTCCCACCGGCGGCTTCACGACGCGCAAATTCGCGTAAGCGGGGTCTGGCATGAGCGCGACCTCGAAAGACAACGCACGCGCCGAGGACTTCAAGCGCGCCACTGCCGGCGTGCTGCGGGCGATCGCCGAACAGCCGGATGTCCAGGTGGCGTTTCAGCCTGGTCCGTCCGGCGTCTCGGGCAAGCGTGCTCGACTGCCGCTGCCGACGCGTGCCCTGCCGCCGGCCGAGATGGCGAAGCTGCGCGGCCAGTCGGATGCCATCGCCCTGCGGCTGCGCCACCACGACGACAACGTGCATGCCCAGCGCATGCCGACCCGCCGTGAGGCGAAGGACGCCTACGACGCACTGGAGCAGGTGCGGGTGGAGATCGTCGGCTCCCGCTTCATGGACGGTGTCCGCGGCAACCTGACCGCCAAGCTGGCCGAGGAATGCGAGTCCGAAGGTTACGACCGGATGACCCGCAAGGACCAGTTGCCGATCGACAAGGCGCTGGCCCTGCTGACGCGTGAGCGGCTGTCCGGTTCGGCTGGGCCTGAGTCCGCGCAGCGGGTGCTGAACCTGTGGCGTGATACGCTAGGCGAGTCCGCCGATCAGGCGCTGTCGGAAATGATGACGGCGCAGGACGACCAGAACGCGTTCGCGCGCGCGTCGCGGAAATTGCTGGCGGCGCTGGACCTGGCGGAAGCCGAGGTCGATGCCGAACCGGATGATAACTCCGAAGATGGCGAGGACGGCGGCGAGCAGTCCGGATCGCAGGACAACTCCCAGGACGGGGAAGGCCAGTCCGAGTCCGAACAGGATTCGATGCTGGGCGCTCAGCCGGAGGAGATGGAAGGCGAGGCTGCGGACGACGATGGGTCGGAGTCCGAGGAGGAAGCCGCGGTTGCCGAGGGCGATGATCGTCCCGGCGGCCCGCAGCCTCGTCGGGAGCGGGCGAACCCGGACAGTGACGCAGTTTATCGCGCCTATACGCGGCAGTTCGACGAGGAGATCGACGCTGAGGATCTGTGCGATGCGGATGAGTTGTCACGGCTGCGGCAGCAGCTGGATCAGCAGTTGCAGCATCTGCAAGGGGTGATCTCCAAGCTGGCCAACCGGCTGCAGCGGCGGTTGCTGGCGCAGCAGACCCGGTCCTGGGAGTTCGACCTGGACGAAGGCATGCTGGATGCCGGACGGCTGGCTCGGGTGGTGACGAACCCTCTGCTGGCACTGTCGTTCAAGCGCGAACTGGATACCGAATTCCGCGATACCGTAGTCACGCTGCTGATCGACAACTCCGGTTCGATGCGCGGTCGGCCGATCACGGTGGCGGCGATGTGCGGCGATATCCTGGCGCGCACACTGGAACGTTGCGCGGTGAAGGTGGAGGTGCTGGGCTTCACCACGCGCGCGTGGAAAGGCGGGCAAAGCCGGGAAAAATGGGTGCAGGACGGCAAGCCCCGGAATCCAGGCCGGCTGAACGATCTGCGGCACATCATCTACAAGGCGGCGGATTCGCCGTGGCGGCGGGCGCGCAAGAACCTCGGGCTGATGCTGCGTGAGGGGCTGCTGAAGGAGAACATCGACGGCGAGGCGCTGCTGTGGGCGTATCGCCGCCTGCTGGTGCGACCGGAGCACCGGCGGATCCTGATGGTGATCTCCGACGGCGCGCCGGTGGATGACTCGACGCTGTCAGTGAACCCGGGCAACTACCTGGAAAAGCACCTGCGCGAGGTCATTCGCGACATCGAGCACCGCGACCAGGTTGAACTGATCGCCATCGGCATCGGCCACGACGTGACCCGGTACTACCGGCGGGCAGTGACGATCGTGGATGCCGAGGAACTCGGTGGGACGATGATGAAGAAGCTGACCGAGTTGTTCGACGAGGACATGGAAGCCGCCTGGGTGCGGGCCGCGGGGGAGCGGGCGGCGACCGTGATGTAGGACGTGTCGCTGCAGAATGGTTAGGCGGGAACCTGACAATCCGACCATAATAGGCGATATGCACGGTCATGATCGGGATACCGCCAAAACCAATAGGATTTGCTGAAGCGCCGGCAACATGATTGCCCTATGTGCGGGAAGGTTTGTCACTTGCCGTCGTGGATAAGGCGTTGGACGACGGGCGGATATCGCTTGCCGAACTCGACCGGTTGGTATTGTCGCGCAAGACATTAGCGCATCGCCGCGGCCTGGGCTCGCTGACGCCGGATCAGTCCGACCGGTTCAGCCGGTTGCTGCGGATCATTGAGGAAACGGAAGCGACATTTGGCGACCCCGGCAAGGCTCATACATGGCTGCGACGGCCAACCGCCCTGCTGGATGGCGAAGCCCCGCTCGACCGGTTGGATACCGATATCGGCACACGGCAGGTAGAAGCGATCCTGGGTCGCATCGCGCACGGGCTTGCCGCCTGATGATCGTCTAGCGGCTCTGCCGCCGCCCATATGCCGATTTAAGCGGCGAAGGCGCAAGACAGTTCGGCGAACGTTGGAACAGTCTCGGGCGACCGCTCGTCTATCTGGCGGAGCATCCCGCTTTGGCGGCGCTGGAGGTGCGCGTTCACCTCGATCTGCCGTTCGAGCTTTTGCCCGCGGATTTCGTTCTCATGCGCGTCATGGTGCCCGACAATCCGAACACCATCTTCGAAGCGGAAGCAAACAGCGTCTCCATCGGCGATGCCTGGCTGGCGGAGGCGACGTCAGCGGTTTTGCGCATCCCGACGCCGCGAGCGCATTGGTGCGTTCGATCGAACCTTTCGGTTTCGACCCGCGCCTGTGGCGGCCCTTGGCTGGAGAAGCCTGAACCGTCCCGCGCCGGGCTAACGCGATTCAGCGCACTTGGTGAGTGACAGAATGCTTATTCCGGGCTAACGTCTTCTCGTGACCAGCGCCAGCTTCTTCTCCGGCCGATTTTATTACCGCTACGATGTGGCGGTGGCAGGGGGG
>NZ_LMUJ01000064.1:316962-330791 GCF_009765975.1 Acidisphaera sp. S103
GTAAAGTGCAAAACACCACCGATGATCTGCGTATTCGCGAGATCGCCGAACTGAGTCCACCCGCCCGGATTATCGAGGAATCCCCCCGTACCGAGGCCGTTACCGCAACCGTGGCGAACACCCGCCGCGCGATCCACCGCATTCTCCACGGGACAGACGATCGGCTGATCGTGGTGATCGGTCCATGCTCCATCCACGATCCCATCGCGGCCCGAGACTACGCCGCCCGGCTCAACACGCAGCGCGCACGCTTCGCCAGCGAGTTGGAAATCGTCATGCGCGTGTATTTCGAGAAGCCGCGCACGACGGTTGGCTGGAAAGGTTTGATCAACGATCCGATGCTGGATGGCAGCTTCAGGATCAACGACGGTCTGCGCATCGGACGCCGCCTTCTCTTGGATATCAACACGCTCGGGATGCCGGCCGGATGCGAATTCCTTGATACCATCACACCACAATACACCGCCGACCTCGTAAGCTGGGGTGCGATCGGGGCTCGGACCACGGAAAGCCAGGTGCATCGCGAACTTGCGTCCGGCCTGTCTTGTCCGATCGGCTTCAAGAACGGCACGAACGGCGATGTGCGGATCGCGCTGGATGCGGTCGCGGCGGCGTCCCAACCACATCATTTTCCTGCCGTCACGAAGGACGGCCAGGCGGCCATTGCATCGACGACCGGCAACGAAGATTGCCATATCGTGCTGCGCGGGGGTCAGGCGCCGAACTATGATGCGGGAAATGTCCAAGCAGCGTCAGCCGAGTCTCTACGCCGCGATTTGCAGCCGCGAATCATGATCGATTCAAGCCATGCCAACAGTGGCAAGAACCCGGCGAATCAACCGAAGGTGATTGATGTAATTTCGGAACAGATTGCCGCCGGCGACCGTCGTATTGTGGGGGCAATGATCGAAAGCCATCTCGTTGCCGGACGACAGGATTTGATCCCGGGCCGCACTCTGGTCTACGGCCAAAGCATCACCGACGGTTGCATCGATTTTGAAACGTCCGTCGACGCGCTGGACACACTCGCCCGAGCGGTGCGGGCGCGCCGACGAGCGTAGCGGTGGTTTGGACCGTCCTCAGGCCGACCGCGCAGTCTGAGGACGGTCCGCTCGGTGTGATCAGGCCCAGGGATCGACAATGACCTTGGCATGCTGCTCCGGGTTCGCCAGTGCGGCGAAGGCGTCGCTGACCCCGGCCAAGCTGACGGTGCCGGTGACCAGGGGGACAACATCGATTTTTCCCTCCGCGATGTGGTGCAGGCTTTCGGCGAATTCCTGCCCGGTATAGGCCAGCACGAACTGGACGTTCAGTTGCTTGACGATGCCGAAGAACGGCTCGATCCGGTCGGTCTGCATGCAGACGCCGACCACGACGATGCGGGCCGAGGCCGGCGCACCCTCCATGACCTGTTGGATCACGCCGGGCACGCCGACGCATTCGAAAATCACCGCCGGGCGCAGCTTGGGGCCGAGGCCGAACAACTGGGCGTAGCGGCTGTCGTCGTAGCCCGGCGGTGTCGCGGTCTGCCGCCATGCGTCGTACGGCGACGTCTCCGCCGGGTCGATCACAATATCCGCACCCATTTTCAGCGCCAACGCTCGACGCGCGGGCGAAAAATCGGCGGCGATGATCGGGTGGATATTCTTCAGCACCAGCCCGGCGATGACGGACAGCCCGACCGGGCCGCAGCCGACCACCAGCGGCACATCCTCCGGCGCCAGCCTTGCGTGCTGCACGGCGTGCCAGCCCACCGCGATCGGTTCGGTGAGGGCGGCTCGATCCGCCGGCAGCCCATTCGGCACCACCAGCAGCATCCGGTCGGCCAGCGGCATGTATTGTGCGAAACCGCCGGCGATATCGTTGGAATAGCCGATGCCCTGCACCGTCTCGCCCGCCAGGGTCAGCGGCATCGAGCAGACCAGCGTGCCGGGGGACAGACGCGCCGGCGTGTTCGGTCCGTATTCCACGACTTCGCAACAGAATTCGTGGCCGAACACCACATCACGGTCGGCATCCATCGACCAGCGATTGCCGGCGCGCTTCGCCAGGTCGACGAACTGATGCGTATGTTTGGCCGCATGCAGGTCGGAGCCGCAGATGCCGCTGGCGAGGGTCCGTACCAGCACCTGGCCCTCGGCCGGTTCTGGATCGGGTAGCGTATCGACGACGATCGATCCCTTGCGAAAGACGGCTGCTTTCATGGCGGTTTCCTTCTCCTCCGGTTATCGCAGGGTGATTCGCGACGCCCTGTCTTCCAAGGCATCCAACACCGTGTCCACTGCCAGCCGAGGCAGCCGCAGTGCCAGCCGCGAGCGTTTCGGTGCGATCCGGCGCGGACGTGCCCGGTCACCGCCAAGCTGGTACACCAGGTCGTCCACGGTCGCGAACCCATCAATCAAACCCGACGCCAGCGCCTGCTCGCCCAGCATGTAGCCGCCGTCGAACAGCGACTCCTCCGGGACCTTCAGTCGCGATCCGCGCCGTGTCCGCACCCAGTCCTTGAAGCGGACATGCAGCCGTTCCATCAGGTCCTTGGTGAACGCCACGTCTTCCGGCTTCTCCGGACTAAACGGGTCCAGGCGCGCCTTGTTGGTGCCGGCGGTGTAGATACGGCGTTCGATACCCAGGCGATCGAGAAGATGGGGGAAGCCGAAGCCGCCGCCGATGACGCCGATGGACCCGACAATGCTCATCGGGTTGGCATGGATTTCATCGGCCGCGCAGGCCAGCCAGTAGCCGCCGGACGCCCCGACCTCCCGGATCACCGCATGCACACGGACACCGGCCCGGTCCGCATGGGTCCGGATCATCGTGGCGATCAGGTCGGACTGCACCGGGGATCCGCCGGGGCTTTCGATATCCAGGATCACCGGACGCCGGTGCGTGGAGGCAAACGCTTTTTCGATCAACGGACGCGCGGAGTCGGCATTCAGCATCCCAGCACGAGCCGCGATCATTCCGTGCAGGACGATCACATTCAGGCGAGGCCGGCGCCACGGCAGCAGGCTGGTTTCGCTCATGCCAGACGAGCCCGCAGGTCTGCCAGTCCGCGCAGCGCCGTGCCGTCCGCAGCGAAGTTCACGGGGTCTAGCCATGCCAGCAGCGCGTTGCGGCAGTGCGGCCACTCATCGCCGACGATGCTGTACCAGTCGGTGTCGCGCTGCCTGCCCTTGACCACCGTGTGCATCCGATGCTGGCCCTCGTAAGTGAATCCCAGGCGCTCCGCCGCACGTTTGGACGGCGCGTTCAAAGCGTTGCACTTCCACACCAGCCGCCGATAGCCCAGGTCGTCCGCCGCCAGCTTCAACATCAGAAAAATCGCCTCGGTGGCCGCTCGCGTGCGCTGCATGCGGGGGCCGAACCAGACATTGCCCAATTCGATCGCGGCGTTCCTGGGCTGGATATCCATCAACGCGAGCCAGCCGGACACAATGCCGGTACTCACCGGCCGCACCGCCCAAACCATCGGGTCGTGCGTCACCGCCATGTCCATGACCTGCCGAGCCATGGCGTCCGCCGAAGCGAACGGCCCGGAACCGAGATAGGCCCAGCTGTCGTCGGCGCCCTGGGCCGCTTGCCACAGCTCCGCGGCGTGCCGGCGATGCAGTGGTTCCAAGGTCACATACTGGCCGCGGATCGCGATGCGCGCGGGCAATGGGCGTGGGGTCGTATCGACTTCCGGTCCGACTGGCGGCGACCCAGGGGGCATGGCGGCATCCTTCTTTTCGTGGAATACGGTGGCCCCAGTGGCGGCAGACGACAAGCCGCCATTATCCTGGCCGGTCGCCCGGCCATTACCTTCTCACGGGGAATATAAATGTTTCGTAGAGTTCTTCTCGCCACCGCCGTTTCGGCGATGTTCGTCACGGCGGCCTCCGCCGCCACGGTCCACTATAGCGCTCGGCTGAACGGCCGCAGCGAAGTGCCCAAGACCACCAGCAAGGGCACCGGCACGTTCGATGCCACCTTCGACACGCAGACGAAAGCATTCAACTATACCCTGACCTTCGACGGCCTGACCGGCCCCGCCACCGCCGCCCACATCCATGGGCCGGCGACGCGCAAGGAAAGCGCCGGCGTGGTGGCGCCGCTGGGCGACAAGAACCCGACCAGCCCGGTTTCCGGGTCCGTCACGCTGACCGACGACCAGGCGAAAGCTCTGGCGTCATCGAAGCTGTATGTGAATGTCCATACGGCCGCCAACCCGAGCGGCGAGATCCGCGGCCAGATCGTCGGCTCGCATGCCCGCAAGGCTCGGGCGAAGGCGAAGGCAGCCGCCGCCGCATCGTCGACCACCGCCGCTCCGGCCGCCGCTCCGGCCTCCACCGCGCCAGCCGCACCAGCCGCCGCCGCTCCGGCGGCGAAGTAGGCTTACGACCCCGGCCGCCCCGGTCCTTGGGATCGGGGCGGTCGTTTTCGGCCGCCGGCACTACCGCGGCACGCTCCGTTGCCGTTATCATACGATCATGACGTCCACCAACCGGACGCATCCAGGAGGATACGCATGATCCGTCGCCGGCACCTGTTCCAGGCATCCGCCGCGTTGCTCGCCGCCCCCGCCATCGTGGAGCGGGCCAATGCCCAGTCCGCCTTCGACTGGAAGCAGTGCAAGGGCCAAAGCATCGAGGTGAACTTCCAGTTGTCGCCGCGCGGTGACCTGGCCAAACGCAATATCCCGAAATTCGAGGAACTCACGGGGATCAAGGTCGGCTTCGAACAGATCCCCGAACAGCAGCAGCGCCCCAAAGTGGCGATGGAGATGGCCACCGGCCATCCCAGCTTCGACGTGGTGAACGTCGGCATGCATGTACAGAAGCGCCTGGTGGAGCGGGCGAAGTGGATGGAGGACCTGCGTCCCTACATCGCCGATGCCAGCCTGACCAATCCCGATTTCGACATGGGCGATTACAGCAAGCCGTCGATGGCGGTGGCGACCGGGTCCGACGGTAAGATCAACGTGCTGCCGAACAACCAGGACCTGTTCATCCTGTTCTACAACAAGGAATTGCTGGCGGCGAAGGGCTTCAAGGAGCCGCCGAAGACCTACGACGAACTGATGTCGATGGCGCACGCGCTGACCGAACCGTCGAAGCAGGTCTATGGCTTCGTCGGGCGCGGCGTGAAGAACGCCAACGTCGTGCTGTACGACAACATCCTGCTGGGCTGGGACCAGGAAACCGTGACGCCGGACGGCAAGAAGCTGCTGACCGACACGCCGGCGGCGATCGAGGCGGCGAAATGGTACCAGAAGATCATGAAGGAATGCGGCCCGCCGGGAAATATCGGTTTCAACTGGAACGAGTGCCAGACGACCTTCATGCAGGGCCGAGCGGCGATCTGGTGGGACGGGATCGGGTTCTCGGCGCCGCTGCTGGACAAGACGAAATCCAAGGTGGTGGACAAGGTCGGCTTCGCCCCCATCCCCGCCGGCCCGAAAACCGAGAACTGCGCCACCTTCATCGAGGGTATCGGCATCCCGGTGACCGCCCCCGCCAAGAACAAGAAAGCGGCCTGGCTGTTCCTGCAATGGCTTGCCGGCAAAGAACAACAGGCGGAACTCCTACGCACCGGGTCGGGCACGCCCGCTCGGCTTTCCGCCTACGGCCGTGACGACATTGTCGCGAGCAGCAGTTTTCCGAAGGAATGGTTCGAAACCACGAAAACCAGCCTGAAGATGGCGCGTTCCGGACTGCCGGTCATCGTTCCGGTTACCGAATTCCGCGACACGATCGGCGTGGCCCTGACCAACATCGTGGGCGGGGCTGATCCGGCGACCGAGATGAAGCGGGCCACGGACGCGTTCCAGCCGGTGCTGGATAAGTCCAACGAGACCTGAACGGCCGCCGCGCGTTCAGGGTTTCATTGCGAGGCCAGCCTCGATTCGAAGCGGGGGGGGCGCAGTCGGCAGGGCTGGCGGCGCATCCGGCGTCACCCGCACCTGCCCCGGCCCGACAACCTGGGCGAACAGGTATGCGTGGGAGGTTATGTTCTGCACGCGAATTCTTTCGCCCTCGGCGCCGGTGTCGAGGGCGATGGCCTGGCCCGTGACGGTCAGTCCGGCTGATGACAGTTCAACCTGGACCGTCGACCCGCGTTGCACCAACGGGGGCCGCGTCAGATCGGTCAGCAGCAGCGGTTGCCCCGCGGCCACGGGCCGGCGCAGCTGCATCCCAACGATCTGATCGACTGATCGGGCGATCTCGTTTTGCAGCGAAGCGGCCCGCACACGGGCGATGCGCACATCATCCGCCCGTAGCACAGTCTGCGGCAGCAACCGCGTCAACGCGACGGGTGCCTCCACCATCTGTTGGACCAAGCCGCTGATCGGGCTGTCGATAGGGTTCATTCCCTGCCCGGTGACCGTTAGCACCGCGGCGAACCGTCCCGTGCCGCTGTCATAGTCAAGCTGGGAAACGGTCGAAACGGCCGCGACATCCAGCGGGACGATCGGTGGCGAGAATCCGGCCAGGTCGACGTCCACATCGCCGGTGGGGTTCCCCGTCGAGATAGCCGCGCGAACGGCGTCGATCACATCCTCTTTCCGCAGCGGCCGGCCTGGCCATTCCAGCACCGAACGGTCGGCACGCGAGGCCGATCGCCAGGCGACATCATACTGCCGGGCGATGGCGTTCAGTTGTGCGGCCCCGACGATGATCCGCCCACCCGGATTGGGGCCAGGACCGAGCGCGCGATCGGCATTGACGCCGGCATCGTCGAATAAGTCCTTCAAATAGACGGTAGGACCATGCAAGGTCGTCAGGGTCCGCAAGGCCGCCGCTTGCACCTGCGCGCTGATCAGGATGGCAAGCAGAAAAGCCAGGACACGCATCGGGCTACCGCAGGTTGGTCAGCGTGGACATCATCTCGTCGCTGGACGTGATCACCTTGCTGTTCATTTCGTAGGCGCGCTGGGCGGTGATCAGGTTGGTGATCTCGGTGACCACGTTGACGTTGGACGTCTCGATGAACCCCTGTTCCACCGAACCATATCCAGCGGTCCCGGGATTGGCACTGACCGGCGCGCCGGACGCCGCGGTCTGCACCAGCAGGTTGCCGCCCTGCGCATCCAGCCCGGCCGCGTTCGGAAAGGTCGCAAGCTGAAGCTGGCCGATGGTCTGCGGTGCCGTCTGGTTTGCCAGCGTCACCTGCACCTGGCCGGAGGTATTGATCGTGACCCCTGTCGCAGCGGTGGGAATCTGCAATCCCGGCTGAACTGTATAGCCATCGGCGGTGACGATCGTCCCGTCGGGCGACAGGGCGAACGTCCCGTCCCGTGTATAGGCGGTCCCCCCATCCGGTGTCGTAATCTGGAAATAACCATTCCCCTGGATCGCCAGGTCCAGCGGGTTCGACGTCTGCTGCAGGTTGCCCTGCTCATTGATCGGGTAGATCGCCGCGGTCTTCACGCCGAGGCCCACCTGCGCGCCCGACGGCACCACCGTGCCCTGGTCGGAACTGTTGGACCCGACACGTCGCAGGTTCTGGTAGATCAGGTCCTGGAACTCGGCCCGCCGGCGCTTGTAGCCGGTCGTGGTCATGTTCGCCATGTTGTTGGAAATGACTTCGACGTTGGTCTGCTGGGCCTGCATTCCGGTGCCGGCGATATCAAGCGCGCGCATCTGATGGTCTCCTGTGGCGTTTTGTCACTGTCTCCGGCGGCCGTTCCGTTACGAACCCGACCCGGTGGGCAGCAGCTTGTCGATGGTCTGCTGCTGCCGGTCTCCCTCGGCCTGCACAAGCTGGGTGACGAACTGGAACTGGCGGACGTCGTCCATCATCCGCGTCACCTCCAGCACCGGCTGCACGTTGGACCCCTCGATGGCGCCCTGGACGATCCCCGGCGCGGTCACCGGCGTGGTGGGCGTGTCCGACACGAAATTGGTCGCGCCCTCGGCTTGCAGTTTCATCGCATCGGTAGGCCGGACGATGCCGATCTTGCCGACCTCGCCGTTTTCCGAGGTGATGGTTCCATCGCCCGCGACACTGATCTGGGTATCCGTGGGGGCAATCACGATCGGCTTGCCGGTGGTATCCAGCACGGCGTTGCCGCTGCCGTCCGCCAGCGTGCCATCGGGCATCGGGGTGAACCGGCCGTCCCGCGTCAGCCGGGGGCCATTCCTGGTATTGACCGTGAAATACCCATCGCCGGTCAACGCGAGGTCGAACGGATTAGCGGTATGGGTCAAGGTTCCCGGCTGGGACTCGCGGTACGTCGCCCGGTCCTGGGTATAGGTGATGGCATGTCCGCCAGGGGGCGAGGCCGTGTTGGGCTGCTGGTCGATCCAGTCGCTGAACTGGACACGTTCCGTGCGGTAGCCCGGCGTGTTCGAGTTGGCGATATTGTTCGCGGTAATATCCATTGCCCGCTGCTGCGCGACCAGACGGGATGCGGCGAGTGACGTCGTAATGTCCATAAGGCGTCGTCCGATAAGTCCGGGCTACCAGCAGCAAGCGCCGTGCCATGCCGGACGACCACGGCGGTCCGCATCCAAGTATCTGAAAATAAACCAAAATGGCCAATATCTGTATTCGCCCTCTACCCGGCAGAACCTGCCGGTCGGCATCGGCTGCCGCACCGCCCCGTCAACCTTTCGTTAACCGTTGTCTGTCACCCTGCGGGACATGAGCTCCTCTCCATTCGCATCCACGCCCGATGAGACAGCCGAAACACCGGCCAAGACGTTCAGCAGGCGCAAGCTGATCCTGCTTGCGGCGCCGGTGGTTCTGCTGCTGGCTGGCGGTGGGCTTTGGTTCAGCGGAATCCTGCCGCATGCACTGGGTATGGACAAGCATGACGCCCGCATGGAGGCAGCCGCCAAGCTCGTTCCGCCCAGCTACGTCGATGTGCCCGAAATGGTGGCGAACCTGAACGGCAACTTGCATAAGCCCAACTACATAAAGCTGACCGCACGCATCGAAGTGCCGAATCCCGCGGACGTGGACAAGGTGAAAGCCGCCATGCCCCGCGTGGTGGACCTGATGCAGACCTACCTGCGCGAAATGCGGCCCGAGGAACTGCGCGGTTCCGCCGGAACATACCGCCTGCGGGAGGAATTGCTGGTGCGCGCGGCAGCCGCGGCCGCTCCGGCGAAAGTCAGCGACGTGCTGTTCACCCAGATGCTGGTCCAATGAGCGGCAGCGACGAGCAGTCGGACGAAGACCTCGCGGCCGCCTGGGGCGCGGAAACCGACGCCGATCAGGCCGTGGACGGCGTCCAGGCGGCGCGGGTCCTCAACCAGGCGGAGATCGACAACCTGTTGGGCTTTGACGAAGGGCCATCCTCCGGCGAAGCCCGCACGGGCATGCAGAAGATCATCAGCTCCGGCCTCGTGTCATACGAGCGTCTGCCGATGCTGGAGATCGTGTTCGATCGCCTGGTCCGCATCATGTCCACCAGCCTGCGCAACTTCACCTCGGACAACGTCGAAGTCGGCATCGACAACATCCTGTCGTTGCGGTTCGGCGACTACCTGAATTCCATCCCGCTGCCGGCGATGCTGGCGGTCTTCAAGGCCGAGGAATGGGACAACCAGGGCCTGATGGTGATCGATTCCGCGATGATCTACTCGATCGTCGATGTGCTGCTGGGCGGGCGGCGCGGCACCGCGGCGATGCGCATCGAGGGCCGACCCTACACCACCATCGAACGCACCTTGGTCGAGCGCCTGATCCAGGTGGTGCTTGCCGATCTGTCCACCAGCTTCGATCCGCTGTGCCCGGTGACGTTCCGGTTCGAGCGGCTGGAGGTCAATCCGCGCTTCGCCACCATCAGCCGGTTGTCGAACGCCGCCATCCTCGCCCGCCTGCGTATCGACATGGAGGATCGCGGCGGACGCGTCGAACTGCTGCTGCCCTACGCCACGCTGGAGCCGGTACGTGAGTTGCTTTTGCAACAATTCATGGGCGAAAAATTCGGCCGGGATTCGATCTGGGAAACCCATCTGGCCGAACAGCTCTGGCACACGGACGTGGAGCTGTCGGTGGTGCTCGACGAGCAGGTCATGCGATTGTCGGACGTCATTTCCCTAAAGCCCGGTCAGCAACTTTTGCTCAACACCGCGCCGGGCGGGGCGGTTTCGGTGCGCTGCGGTCCGGTGGCGTTGTTCGAAGGCCGGATGGGTCAGAAGAACAACAACGTTGCCGTCAAAATCGAACGTGAACTCGCGCGGACGCCGGCATCCGATCGTTTTTAGTATTCGCTAAATCATTTGTTAACATTTGGTCGGTACGGTGGTCGGCATGGAATGGGCCCTCGAAATCGTCCTCGTCGTGTTGCTCGCCGCAACCCTGTTTCAGGCGATCAGGCTGGAGCGCGCGTTGGGTGTCCTGAAGCGTGATCGGTCCTCCCTTGAGTCGCTGGTGGTGGGCTTCAATGCCAGCACCCATCACGCGGAAAACGGCATCCAACGCCTGCGTGCCGCCGCCGATGGCGCTGGCCGCCAGATCGAAAACCAACTGACGAAATCCGTCGCGCTCAAGGACGACCTGGCGTTTCTGACCGAACGCGGCGAACGGCTCGCCGACCGGCTCGACACCCTGGTGCGGACGGCTCGGCCACTGGCCCGGGATCGGTCGCCCGACGTCCCGCCAAGCAATGCGCAAAAAGGCCCCAGCCAGGTGGAGAAAAACCTGCTGCACGCGTTACGGTTGGCGCGTTGATGATGAAGATTCCCGCGCCACGACTGCTGCCGGCCACGATGGCCACCATGGCGGCATTACTGGTGTTGAAATGCGGTGTGCTTATGCAGGCCGTTGTGACCCATGACCCCACATCCGATGGCGCGATGGTCGCCGCCGCGAATGCCGCGAGCTCCGATCAAACCAGGGAACCGGTCAAACCCACCGCACCGCAGAAGCCGGTCGTCCCGACTGCACCATCGCCGGTACCGGATAACCCGTCACCGGTCAGCGACAGTGAGCGGGCCCTGCTGCAGGACCTTCGGCAGCGCCGGCAGGAGCTGGACGCAAGAGCGGCGGCACTCAAAACCCGGGAATCCATGCTGGTCGCGGCGGAACAAAAACTCTCCGCCCGACTGACCCAACTGGAGGCCTTGCAGAAGAAACTCGAAGGCCTGGATGCCGCACAGCAGGCAAAGGAGGAAGCCGGTTGGCAAGGCCTCGTCAAGCTGTACGAAGTCATGAAGCCCAAGGATGCCGCGACGATCTTCAACGACCTGTCGATGCCCGTGCTGCTGCAACTGATGGACCGGATGAAGGACGCGAAGGCCGCGTTGGTCATGGCGGCGATGAACACCGACAAGGCACGCGACGTGACAGCGCAACTCGCGCGGATGCGAACCGGCCGCGATGCCTCAGGGGCGCCGGTCGCGCGATTAAACGGCAATCCCGCCGGCGGCGGCTGATTTCAAACGCAGAGGAGAGTATAAAATGGCGATCGACAAGTCCATGAACGTTCTGATCGTGGACGATTACAAAACAATGTTGCGGATCATCCGCAACCTGCTCAAGCAGATCGAGTTCAATAACGTCGAGGAAGCCTCCGACGGCGCCGATGCGCTGTCCAAACTACGGGGCGGCAATTTCGGCCTGGTGATCAGCGACTGGAACATGGCACCGATGACCGGCCTGCAGCTTCTCCAGGAAGTGCGCGCCGACAATCGCCTGAAAAGCACGCCGTTCATCATGATCACCGCCGAGAGCAAAACGGAAAATGTGATCGCAGCCAAGGCGGCCGGCGTCTCCAACTACATCGTCAAGCCGTTCAATGCAGAAACGCTCAAGGACAAAATCGAAAAAGTGCTTGGTCATGCTTGATTCCCCGAATGACCCGCACCCGATCGGCATCGATGCCCTGAAACAGAAACTCGCGGCGATCCGGAATCAGCAGCCCCAGATCGAGCCGGGAATGATCACGGAGGTAGTGCGTGCCGTGCTGACAACCATAAGCGATGACCTGACGGCGAAGGAATCCTCTCTTCTGCGCGAAGTCGAGGAACTGGGACAGATGATCGCCAACACCAAATCGGAAATCGCCGCGCTGCGCGTGGACGATATCACCGACCACGACATCCCGTTCGCCACGGATGAACTGGACGCGATCGTCGAGCACACCGCGCACGCGACCGACGCGATCCTGGAAAGTTGCGAGATGCTGGATGAGGTTTCGGCGACCGTCAGCGGCGATGCGGCCGCGAAACTGCAGGCCGCGACGACGAAGATCTATGAAGCCTGCAGCTTTCAGGACATCACCGGGCAGCGCATCACCAAGGTCGTCAACACACTGAAGACAATCGAAGGAAAGGTCGCACACATTGTCAGCACGTTCGGCGCGACAGCGGCGGGCGCGAGGGACGCCGCGGACCACGTCGCCACCGACGCGGATCTGCTGAACGGTCCGCAGCTTCCGGCACACGCCATGGATCAATCGGATATCGACAAGCTGCTGGCCGATTTCTGATGATCCGCCCGGCGATCCTGTTCGCGCTCGCCGCCGGCACGATCCTGGTCATGCTGGCTGGCCCGGGCCGAGCCGCCGCTCCGGATCCGCCGGCCTCCCGCCTCACCGTCCGGTCCGGCAACCACGCGGGCTTCGGACGAGTCGTGATCGATACGAATGGCAAGACCGTCTATCACCTGACGCAAGACGGCGACCATGTGCGATTACTTTTCGATGGCGATGTCGCGCTGGGAAATCCACCCTCGCCGCCACGCAACGTCATCGCAATCACGACCGACGGTCCGACCGCCGATCTGACCCTGGCCCACGGCACCAGGCTGCATCCCATGCGCATCGGTGGCCGCGTCGTCCTCGACGTCCTCGATGCGCCGGACAATGCCGCATCGCCGGCGAAAACCCGTTCGGCGGAAACCCCGCCCGCACCGCGGCCCCATCCACCCCCGGCCGTAGCGCCGTCGCCCGAACCGGACAGCCGATCCGTCGCCGCCCCGCCGGCACCCGCGACGGCCCACAATGTTCCGGCGGCGGTGCCGCCAGCCAATCCAGGCGGAGAACCGGCGTCTCACGCCTCCACGCCGGCGGCACGTGTTCCCGTGGAAGCGAAACCACTGCCTGCCCCCACCCAATCCCCACCCGACCCGGGTGTGGTCATCGAGACCCGGCAGACACCACCCGGACGCGATGTCATGCCGGAGAACGAGGGCCCCGTCAGCCTGCTGGCCCGCCGCATCAAACTGCCGAAGGAAATGGATGGAGCGGCTTTCCTGGTGCCGTTCGATAGCACGACAGCCGCGGCATCGTTCCGGAGTGGCGACAACGCCTACGTCGTCTTCGACGAACAGCGGCCGGTGGACATGAGCGCGCTGCGAAACGATCCGATCTTCCATGCGGCGTCGGTGCAACTTCTGCCGCACGGCACGTTGCTTCGTATTCCGCTTCCGCCCGCGAAGTCGGTGGCATTGACGCAGATGCCCCAAGGCTGGCGCATCGCGGCGCTGACGACCGAACCGAAACAACAACCAATCGCGGTGTCCCCCACAGACGGGCGTCTGAACCTGGCGGCGGAGCAAGCCAGCGATGTTATCAGCCTCGCGGATCCGGACACGGGCGCCACATTGTTGGTCGGAACCCAGCACCGCTCCGGTCAGGGGGTAGCTACCCGCCGGCGCGGCACGGAATTCATTCTGCGTCCAACGACACAAGGGGTCGTTGTCGAACCGCTCGCCGATTCGATCGTGCTGAGACAGGCTCCGACAGGGTTTACCTTGGTAGGCGGTCCCGCCGGCCTCGCGCTGTCGCCCCCAACGAGCATGACGGACGTGTTGATAAGCGCGGCGCATCTGACCAGGCGGTTCGATTTCCCGACCATGCCGTCCGATGCGTTGTTGCGGCTCGCGGGCAAACAGAA
>NZ_LMUJ01000064.1:330989-338389 GCF_009765975.1 Acidisphaera sp. S103
CTGCTGCACATGGCGGCCGATCAGGATCCAAAGGAGGCGGCCTCGCCTGAAACCGCCGCTCTGACAGCGGTCGCGGCATTGCTGGCCGGCCGCCCGGAGGACGCCGACGCACTAACGGATGTAAGATTGGACGGCACCGATGAGATTTCGCTGTGGCGAGCGGTGCGCCAGGCGATGCTGGACGACGGCTCGCCCGCTGCGGCGGCGGTATTCGCGACAACGGCGCCGCTGGTCTTCGAGTATCCCAAACCGATCCGCGAACGCATCCTGCCGCTGATCGTCGAGACAATGATCAAGGGCGGCGAAATTGCCGCCGCAGAGCAATTGCTCGATCAACGCAAGGACGATCCGAAGCTGGCTTACGCCCGCGCCTTGATGCAACAGGCCAACGGCGACACCGCCAAAGCACTGACCATGCTGGACGCCCTGGCAAACGGCAACGACCGGTTCGACCGCGCGAGAGCCGCGGTGCGCGCGGTCGAACTTCGTCTGGCCGCACGCAAGCTGGACAAGAGCCAGGCGGCCGATGCCCTGGAGAAGCTGCTCTATGCCTGGCGCGGCGACGCTCGGGAACTGACGCTGCGCGAACGAATCGCCGACCTGCGCGGACAAACGGGCGCGTGGCGCGTGGCTCTGACGACACTCAGGCAGGCTCAGGCCGATTTCCCCGAACAGGCGGCCGCCGTTCATCAACGGCTGAAGGACATGTTTGCCGGAATGATCCGCGACCAAAGCGAGCAACACGCATCACCGATCGAGTTCGTGTCTACCGTTGATGAGAACGCGGATCTGGTGCTCGACTCCGCTGACGACGACGCCGTGCAGCAATCGCTGGCGGATCGCCTCCTGGCCCTTGATCTGCCCGATCGGGCGAAGCCGGTTCTGGAAAAATTGATGCGGTCGGCGAAGTCCGATACGGCTAAGGCACGGTTCGGCGCCAGCTTGGCCATGCTGGAATCCCGTGATGGTGACGATGCCGGTGCGCGGTCTGACCTGGACGCATCCGAAGCCCAGAACCTGCCGCCCGACCTGACCGAACAACGCACAATCCTGCGGGCCGATGTTGTCGCTCATATGGGGGATGCGGTCGCCGCCGCGACGATGCTGCTCCCCTTCCACACCGGCCGCGCGACCGAAGCCCGAGCGCAAATCCTCGAGAATGCCTCGGACTGGGCGGGTGCGGAGCGCGCGTGGTCGGATTGCGTTGCCCTGACCCTGCCTGAAAGCGGGATGCTGGACGAAAATCAGACACGGACCATGCTCCGCCTTGCCACCGCCACCGCGCGGGCGTCTGACGACGCCGGGTTGGCTGCCCTTCGGGTGAAATACGGCAGCCGAATCGGCGCAGGGCCTCTTGGCGACATGTTCAGGCTGCTGACCGCCGAACCGGTCACGACCACGGCCGATATCAAACGCTCCCAGCAGGAAATCAGCCTCGCGGCATCGCTGCCCACTGACCTGAAGGCATTGCAGGCCAACGCAGCCGGCCACTGACCATCTCGACGGCTCGGTTTGGTCATCTCGCGCGACGGCGCGGTTGGCCATCGCGCGCGGGGGATATGCGGTTTTATCGCGGCTCTGTGCAAAAATACACTTGCGCCCCACCCCCCAAATCATCATGTTCCGCCGCCTTGGCCCCAGGGGACCGTGGGCGCTTTTCGCGCGTACGGTCCAACAGGCCGTCTACTGGTAGGAAGGGGTACGCGATGAACGCACTCAGCCCACTGGGGATGGTCTCGGAACTTCCGAGCAGCAACCAGATGCAGTCCGACGCTGAGCGGGCAACTACGGAAGTCCAGAAGGACTATTTCGTTCAGAAGGATGGGGTGAAGTTCGCCGGCACACATTTGCTGGTCGATCTTTGGGGCGCCACCAATCTGTGCGATCCGGAGCATATCGACCGGGCCTTGCGCGAAGCCGCGGAAGCCGCCGGTGCAACGATCCTGCACGGTCATTTCCATCACTTCTCGCCCAATGGCGGGGTCAGTGGCGTGCTGGTGCTGGCGGAAAGCCACATCTCCATCCACACGTGGCCGGAGCGCGACTTCGCGGCGATCGACATCTTCATGTGCGGTGCCTGCAATCCGTATCATGGGCTGCCCGCGCTGAAGGCGGCATTCCAGCCGAAATCCGTCAACCTCGGCGAACAGCGGCGCGGCCTGATCGCCTGATCGGCCCGCTACCCAAGGGATAAACGACGGCTCGGGCGCAGGCTCGGGCCGTCGACGCATCTGGAGCAAGAACGATGCCCACCGATAGCTGGATCAACGAAACGCTTTACCCCGATTGGGGCCAGCGGTTCCTGGTGACGCGCGAACTGGCGCGGGTGAAGAGCGAGTTTCAGGACATCGCTATCTTCGAAAGTTCATCCCACGGGCGGGTGATGGTGCTGGACGGCGTGATCCAGATCACCGAGGGCGATGAATTCGTCTATCAGGAAATGCTGACCCATGTGCCGCTGCTGGCGCATGGTTCGGCCGAGAATGTGCTGATCATCGGCGCCGGCGACGGCGGTGTGCTGCGGCGGGTCCTGCAGCACGGCAATGTGAAGCGCGCCGTGATGGTGGAGATCGATGGCGAGGTCATCCGCCTGTCAAAGGAATTCCTGCCCACGATCGCCGGCGACGCGTGGACCGACCCACGGGCCGACGTCATCGTCGGTGACGGCATCGACTACGTGAAACGCGCGCCTGACGCGGCGTTCGACGTCATCATCGTCGACTCGACCGACCCGATCGGCGTGGGTGAGGTCCTGTTCACCGACGAATTTTATCACAACTGTGCTCGCATCCTGACGTCGCGCGGCCTGATCGTGAACCAGTGCGGCGTGCCGTTCATGCAGTCCGACGAACTGCGGGATACCAGCGCCCGCCGCCGAACGTTCTTCCCGCACGTCACCGCCTATGTCGCAGCCGTTCCAACCTATGTCGGTGGGTTCATGACCCTCGGCTGGGCGGCGAAAGATGCGTCGCTGGCGGCCACACCGGTGGAAACCATCCGGACCCGAGCCAGCCAGGTTGGCATCCTGGGGACGACGCGATACTGGACGCCGGAAATCCATGCTGGTGCGTTCAACCTGCCACCCTATATCGCCCGCCATCTGCCGACAGCATAAGTTCGTATCGTAACTGCCATCAAACCGCCGCGTTGGCAGGCGCAAGATCAACCGAAGCCATCCGATCACAGTCGAGGAAGTCCGCATGCGGTATGTCGTTGCTCCTTTCGTCGTGGCGGCCTGTCTGCTGGCGGGATCGGTCAGCCCAGGCCATGCGCAGGTGGACAGTCGCGAGGGCATCGCGCTGCAGAACCAGATCTACCAGCTTCGGCAGGAATTGCAGGCGGCCGAGAGTCAGATGCAGCGCGGCGGTGGCCCGGCACCCGCCTATGCGCCGACCCAACTGCAAGGCGACACCCCCAGTGGCAATCTCGTCGCGCAACTTCTGACACGGGTCGACGCGTTAGAGGATCAGGTGCGCCAATTGCGTGGCCGCGTTGATGAGATGCAGAACCAGCTTCAGCAGCAGAACGCCGACTTGGGCAAGCGGATCGACGACCTCTCGTTCCAGATCAACCCTCAGGGGGCGCAACAGGGCGCTCCGCCTCAGCCCGGTGCGCCGCAGACCCAGACGCTCGGCGGCAACCCGCCCTCACCCGATTACCCGCCGCAGGGCCCCGCCCCGACCCAGTTAGGTGCGCCGCCGCCTGCTCGTCCCGCGGCCCCGCCAGTCCCCCGCACCCCGGAGATCGCGTTGCAAGAGGGTCGGGCCGATCTCGCTCGCCATGACTACCCCAAGGCAGAAGCTGCCGCGCACGAGGTATTGGCGAACCGCACGTCACCCCGCGCCTATGACGCAAGGCTGCTGCTGTCCCAGGCTTTGTACGGGCAGCGGCAATACGCACAGGCGGCGATCGCATTCGACGACGCCTACAACAGCTCCCGCAAGGGTGCGCATGCCCAGGACGCCCTGCTCGGCCTCGCCGATTCGCTGTCGGCGATCAATGAGAAGAAGGCCGCCTGCGATTCCCTGGTCCGTCTGCGGACGGAGTTCCCTCAGCCCCGGGCTGACATCGCCGCCGCCGCGACGGCGACCGCTCGGAAAACCGGCTGCCGCTAACCCGGGCGATGACCGGAACCCAACCGTGTCTGGCGGCGGCGTTCGTGGCGGCGATGGACAGGTTGGGTCCATACGAGCCTCACCCCGCCCTGGCAGTCGCGGTATCCGGCGGAGCCGACAGCCTGGCGCTGGCCATCCTTGCCCGGGATTGGGCACGCCGGCGCGACGGTTCGACGCTGGCATTAGTCGTCGATCATGGATTGCGTCCGGCCTCGGCGGGCGAGGCCCGGATCACCCTCGAACGCCTCACCGGTCTCGGCGTCCCGGCCAGGCTTTTGTCGCTCTCAAACCTGAAGCATGGCCCGGCCCTGGCTGAACGGGCGCGAATCATGCGCTACGAAATCTTGACCGACGCATGCCACAAGGCCGGGATTCTGCACCTTCTCCTCGGTCATCACGCGGCTGATCAGGTGGAAACGCTGGCGATGCGGGTACTGCGCGGCAGCCAGACACATGGCCTCGCCGGCATGGCCGCGCTGCACGAAACCCCCAGCCTTCGCCTGCTGCGGCCGTTGCTGGAGGTCGAACCCGCGTTGCTGCGCGATCTTCTGACCATGAACGGCACCGATTGGGTCGAGGACCCGTCTAACCGGGATCAGCGTGCCATGCGTCCCCGCTTGCGGCATTATCTCGCCCGCCAAACCCCGGATGAAACAAGACTGCCGGGGGCGATAGCCGCCGTCGCAAGGCTTCGCGCGCGGGAGGAAGCCGAAACCGCCGCCGAACTGGCCAGCCGAACGACAATCCGGCCGGAGGGGTTCGCGCTGCTGTCCCCAGGCCGGATCAGCCCGTCCGCCCTGAGCAGCCTGGTACGAACGATCGGCGGCATGGCCCATCCCGCCAGTCCAGGTCAGATCAGCTTACTGGCAGCCCAGCCAAGATCCGCCACCGTGGCCGGCGTGCGCATCATGCCGGCCGGCCGGTTCGGCGACGGCTGGCTTGTCGTGCGTGAGGAGGCCGCGGTCATGCCGCCGGTCGCTGCGTCCGGCGACATCACCTGGGACCACCGTTTCCGCCTGCGCGCGCACCGTACGTTCCCCAGCGGGGCCACGATCGGGAAACTGGGACCCGATGCGGCCGGATTCAGGGACGGTTCGGACCTGCCATCGGCGGTTCTGCGGACCTTGCCCGCCCTCCGCATCGGTAAAGTTCTGGCCGCGGTGCCGCATTTGGGCTATGCATCCGATAAAAGTGGCTGGCGGATAACCGCGCTGTTCAGCCCGCGTAAGCCGGTCGCCGGTCCTTGTTTCGTCCCGGCACGTTAGGCTCGATTTTGGGGCGCGCGGCCATGCGCCACGGCTTCATCAGCGATCCTCACGGCGCGGGGATGTAGCAATCGATGTCGCACACTATGTTAGAGGCTGTTTCGCCTGATCGGATATGGTCTACGAATGCTTGGCGCCCCTGTCGGACTGAGAACGTGAGCAAAGTCATATGAGCAATTTCGGCCGCAACCTCGCGCTATGGGTGATTATCGCCCTGCTGCTCGTGGTGTTATTCAACCTGTTCCAGCCCGGTGTAAGCCACACCAACTCCACGCAGATCGCCTACTCGGACTTCATCACCGAGGTGAATGGCGGCCGCGTTCGTGATGTTGTGATCCAGGGACGAACCGTTTCCGGCCAGCTCAACGATGGGCGCACCTTCCAGACCTACACGCCGGAAGACCCGACGCTGGTCAAGACACTGACGGACAAGAATGTTCGGGTGATCGCCAAGCCGGAGGACGACGGCGTCAATCCGCTGCTGCATTACCTGCTGTCCTGGTTCCCGATGCTGCTGCTGATCGGCGTCTGGGTGTTCTTCATGCGCCAGATGCAATCGGGCGGCGGCCGGGCGATGGGCTTTGGCAAAAGTCGAGCGCGGTTGCTGACGGAAAAACAGGGACGCGTGACGTTCGAGGATGTCGCCGGCATCGATGAAGCTAAAAGCGAACTTCAGGAAATCGTCGAATTCCTGAAGGACCCGCAAAAGTTCCAGCGCCTGGGTGGCAAGATCCCCAAGGGCGTGCTGCTGGTGGGGCCTCCCGGCACTGGTAAGACGCTGTTGGCCCGTGCCATCGCCGGCGAAGCCAATGTGCCGTTCTTCACCATCTCGGGGTCCGACTTCGTGGAAATGTTCGTCGGTGTCGGCGCCAGCCGCGTCCGCGACATGTTCGAGCAAGGCAAGAAGAACGCCCCCTGCATCATCTTTATCGACGAAATCGACGCGGTCGGGCGGCATCGCGGTGCCGGCCTCGGCGGCGGCAACGACGAGCGTGAGCAGACCCTGAACCAGATGCTGGTTGAGATGGACGGCTTCGAGTCCAACGAGGGCGTCATCCTGATCGCCGCCACCAACCGTCCGGACGTGCTTGACCCCGCCCTGCTGCGGCCCGGCCGTTTCGACCGCCAGGTCGTGGTGCCGAACCCCGACGTAAACGGGCGCGAAAAGATCCTGCGCGTGCATATGCGCAAGGTGCCGCTGGCCTCCGACGTGGACCCGAAGGTGATCGCCCGCGGAACCCCTGGCTTCTCCGGTGCCGACCTCGCCAACCTGGTGAACGAGGGCGCGCTACTGGCCGCCCGCCTGGGCAAGCGGGTCGTCGCGATGGCGGAGTTCGAGGCCGCCAAGGACAAAGTCATGATGGGCGCCGAACGCCGGTCGCTGGTCATGTCGGAAGCCGAGAAGCGGATGACCGCCTACCACGAATCTGGCCATGCCCTGTGCGCGATGCATGAACCGGAATGCGACCCCGTCCACAAGGCGACAATCATTCCTCGCGGCCGGGCGCTCGGCCTGGTCATGAGCCTGCCGGAGGGCGACCGCTACTCCAAATCCAAGTCCAAGCTGCTGTCCGAACTGACCATGGCGATGGGGGGCCGCGCGGCCGAGGAAATCATCTTCGGGCCGGATAAGGTCTCCAACGGTGCGTCCGGGGACATCAAGATGGCCACCGATCAAGCCAGGCGGATGATCACCGAATGGGGCATGTCGGAAAAACTCGGCATGATCGCCTACGGCGACAACAGCCAGGAAGTGTTCCTGGGACACTCCGTCACCCAGAACAAGAACGTGTCCGAGGCCACCGCTCGGGAAATCGACGGCGAGATCAAGGACATCATCGATCGTGCCTACAACAAGGCCCGCCGGCTGCTCACGGAGAACGTCGAGGAACTGCATCGCCTGGCACGTGGCCTGCTGGAGCATGAGACGCTGTCCGGCGACGAAATCCGGACGGTCCTGCGCGGCGAGCCCGTGATCCGCAAGGTGGTGGACGAACCGGCACCAGAATCACGGCGGGCG
>NZ_LMUJ01000064.1:338495-383589 GCF_009765975.1 Acidisphaera sp. S103
CAGCGTCCCCCACGCCACCCAGTGGCGGCGCGGCCCCGGCGCCGCAGCCGGGTTAAGGGTTCAGGGATGGCGGCTTTCGGGCCGCCATTTCTTTTTGTGCAACCTGCATATACTGCCGCAATGCCTCGATCAGCCGCCCGATCGGCTCATCCCACTGCCCGGCGCAGGGCTGCCGGAACAGGCGCATCGTCGGATACCACGGACTGTCCTCCCGCCGTGTCATCCACCGCCAATCGGCCGGTTCATAGATCAGCGTCCAGGTCGGGACGCCCATCGCGCCGGCCAGATGGGCCACTGCGCTATCCACCGACACGATCAGGTCCAGGTTGGCGATCACGGCAGCCGTCTCACTGAAGTCGGTTAGATCGGCGGAAAAATCCTGCAAACCCAGTTCGGCGAATACGTCACGGTCGGTGTCCGGCACCGGCTTCTGCAACGACACCAATTGGACGCCTTGTATGGCCGCCAGTTCGCGCAACGCGGCCAGAGGGATTGATCGCCGCCAGTCAGCCGTGTTCTCGATATTGCCCGCCCAAACCAAGCCCACCCGCACGCCGTTATCACCAATCCGCCTAACCAGCTCCCCGCGCCAGTACGCGCGGCGGACCGGTGACGCGGTCAGGTACGGAATCGGTGTCGGGATCGTCGACACTTCGGTCCCGAACACATACGGCAGGCTGGCCAGCCAGCAGAACGCGGCATGGTCGCCCGCCCGTTTCAGGTCCGTGATGCAAGCCCGCACGCCCGGAATCCGGGACAGCAACTGTATCTGCGGCGGCCGGCAGATCACGACGACCTCCCCAACCCGTGCCGCCGCCATCGGGATGTACCTGGCAAACTGGAACGAATCGCCAAAACCCTGGTCCGTGGAAATCACCAGTCGCCGGCCCGGCAACGGCATGCCGTTCCAATACGGCCGAATTGGCTTCGGCAGCGCCTTGATGAAAATCTTCGAGCGAAACCGCCACTCATACTCCGCCCATCCGGCCCGGAAATTCCCCGACGCCAGCAGCGCGTGCGCGAGCGACAGATGGGACTCCGGATGTTCGGGGTCACACGCCAGTGCATCCAGGATCGTCCCATACCCCTGGTCGTATTCCCCGCGATCGAAATAAATCTGCGCCAGCCCGTTGCGGAAC
This sequence comes from Acidisphaera sp. S103, assembly GCF_009765975.1. Lineage (GTDB taxonomy): Bacteria > Pseudomonadota > Alphaproteobacteria > Acetobacterales > Acetobacteraceae > Rhodopila. The sequence continues at coordinate 339,635 of NZ_LMUJ01000064.1, forward strand.
TGAGCGCTGGCCGGGTCTAGCCGCACGGCCTCCCAAGCTTCGGCCAGGGATTCGTCGAGGCGGAAATCGTAGCGCAAGACGTTGCGCAACTCGAAATGCCATTGCGGAACATCCGAACGCTTGGCGATGGCTTCCCGCAGCAGCGACTCGGCCTCCGCCAACCGGCGCATTCTGGCCACGATGAACCCCAGCAGGGCAGTGGCCTCAGGCAAACCCGGCGCCTCCTGCAGAACGGCCCGGCAGGCCGTTTCCGCCTCACCAGGCTTGCCCTGGTTGATCATGCGTTCGGCTTCCTGCAACCGTGGCAGGAACGGATCGGCCGATGCCAAAGATGCCCCCTGTTGACGCCCCGCGCATGTTGCGGCAACGAGGCCCCGTGTTCTACCGACAGAAACATCTTCTGGCGATCGAAGGGCTGGAACCGCCCGCGATCAGCCAATTGCTCGACCTCTCCGAGAGCTACGTGCTGCTCAACCGGTCCGGCAAAACCCAGCGCGACCTGCTGCGTGGGCGGACGCTGATCAATTTGTTCTTCGAGGACAGCACCCGCACCCGCACCAGCTTCGAGTTGGCCGGCAAGCGCCTCGGGGCCGACGTGATCAACATGTCGGTGTCCACGTCCTCGGTGAACAAGGGCGAGACCCTGATCGACACCGCGGCCACGCTAAACGCCATGCACTGCGATCTGCTGGTCGTGCGCCACGACCAGTCCGGCGCGCCGAACCTGCTGTCCCGCATCGTCGACGCCGCGGTGATCAACGCCGGCGACGGCACGCACGAGCACCCGACGCAGGCCCTGCTGGACGCCCTGACCATTAAGCGGCGCAAGGGACGCATCGCCGGCCTGATCGTGGCGATCTGCGGCGACGTCGCACATTCCCGGGTTGCTCGTTCCAACATTCATCTGCTGACGACGATGGGCTGTCAGGTCCGCGTCATCGGGCCGCCCACCCTGATCCCGGCCGAGGTCGCCGATCTGGGGGTGACCGTGTTCCACGACATGGCACGCGGCCTGGCCGGCGCCGACGTGGTGATGATGCTGCGGCTGCAACGGGAACGGATGTCGCGCGGCCAGATCCCCAGCGCTCGGGAGTATTTCCGCTTCTACGGCCTGGACGCGGAGAAGCTGACGCAGGCCAAGTCCGACGCCATCGTCATGCATCCCGGCCCGATGAACCGCGGGGTGGAGATCGACAGTGAAGTCGCCGACGATCCGTTGCGCAGCGTGATCAAGGAACAGGTCGAGATGGGGGTCGCCGTCCGCATGGCGGTGCTGGACATGCTATCGCGAGGCCATCGCCGGAATGAATCCTGATACGCTGTTTTCCGGGGTACGCATCGTGGGCACCGGGGTCGATGTCCTCGGCGATCTGCTGGTGCACGACGGCCTGATCGCGGATTTTGGCCCATCGCTGGGACGCCCGGACGGCGCCACCGTCATCGAGGCCGACGGCGCGATCCTCTGCCCCGGCCTGGTCGACATGCGAGCCGCCCTGGGCGAACCCGGCTTCGAGTATCGGGAGACGATCGCCTCCGCCGCCGTCGCCGCGGCCGCCGGCGGCATCACCACCCTGGCCGCCCTGCCCGACACCCAGCCCGCGATCGACGATCCAGCTCTGGTGCAGCTTCTGCGGACCAAGGGCGACGAGACCGGCAGCCTGACCATCCTGCCCTACGGCGCCGTCACCCGCGGTTGTCGCGGCGAAGAACTGGCCGAAATCGGTCTTTTGCGGGAAGCCGGCGCCGTTGCCTTCACCGACGGGTCCCGCACGATCGGCCCCGCTAGGCTCATGCGGCTGGCGCTGTCCTATGCCCACGGCTTCGGCGCACGCATCGTGCAGCATCCGGAAGAACCGTCACTCGCCACCGGCGGCGCCGCGACGGAAAGCGAGCAGGCCACCCGCCTGGGCTTGCCCGGCATACCGGCCGCCGCCGAGGCAATCATCGTCGCGCGCGACATCAGGCTCGCCGAATTGACCGGCGGCGCCGTTCATTTCGCGCATGTTTCGACTGGCGAGGCGCTGGCACTGATCCGTTCGGCGAAGGCAGCCGGATTGACGGTCACTTGCGACACCGCCCCACCTTATTTCGACTTGAATGAGACCTCGATCGGCGATTTCCGGACTTACGCGAAACTGTCGCCGCCATTGCGCAAGGAACATGACCGGAAAGCCGTGATCGCGGCGCTGGCCGATGGCACGATCGACGCGATCGCATCCGATCACCAGCCTCGCGATGCCGACGACAAGCGCCTGCCGTTCGCGTTGGCGTCCGCCGGCGGGTCAGGTCTGGCGACACTGCTCGCGATCACGCTGGCCCATGTCCACAATGGGTCGCTTCCGCTTCCCTCCGCCATCGACCTGTTAACCGCTCGGCCTGCCTCACTTCTGGGTATCCAGACCGGACGGATCGCCAAGGGCGCGGTCGCCGATCTGTGCCTGTTCGATCCCGATCGGATCTGGAAGGTTGAATCCGGAAAGCTTCCCGGCAAGGCGCAGAATACGCCCTTCGACGGCCGAGCGCTGGAAGGTGTCGTGCTGGGGACGTGGAAGCGCGGCAAGCGGGTTTTTGGCTGAACGCTTCTATTCGCTTCGGGAGAAGCCCCCATGTCGCGCTTCATCACGGCGGCTTGCCTGATCGCCAGCCTTGGTGGCTGCGCTGCGCAAACCAACCTGTCATGCGGCCCGGCATCGCCCATGGCGATTTTCACTTTGTACCTGGGAGAATCAATACCAGGCCGTGACGATCTGACGGACCAGGAATGGCGGGCATTTCTTGACACTATCGTTACCGACAATTTGCCGAACGGTTACACCGTGTTCGATGCGAACGGCGGGTGGATGAATCCAATCACCCACGCAACCGTCCAGGAGCATACCAAGGTGCTGCTGGTGGCACTGCCCGAGATGCCCGACAGCCTGGCCGCGATTAATCGCATCCGCACTGCCTATCAGACCCGTTACCGGCAGCAACTTGTCGGCATGACGGTCGAGCACGCCTGCGGGGTATTCTGATCGTCTAGAGCATGATCGCGCTGGGCGGGACATCCAGAGCGCGTGAATCATGCGATCAAACAAAGAGTTAGAGCGTTTTCTCCCTGCACAGTAAGGGTGAAAACGCTTTAGTGTCCTGCCCCAGAAGTTCGTCGCATTCTGCGACGGATTTCTGGGATCGGCAGGCCACTGAAAACAAAGAGCTAATGTCCCGAATCTGAAGTTCGCCCGCTGTGGCGAACTTCAGATTCGGGACATTAGCCGGACAAAGCCCGCTTTACCGATCCCGCCGGTTGCATGGCGCGGCGAACCCGAAAGGAAGACAGCCTCAACAAAAAAGGGGCGCCCGAAGGCGCCCCCATTTCCGAACATCACGTAAGACAAGCCTACTTGATGATGATTTCGACGCGCCGGTTCTGCGGCTCGCGAACGCCCGGGCCGGTCGGGACCAGCAGATGGGTCTCGCCGAAGCCCTGGATGGAGATGGCGCTCTTGGGCACGCCGTCCTTGACCAATTCCGCGGCAACCGACTGGGCACGCCGGATGGACAGGCCCTGGTTGTATTGCGGGGTGCCCGACGTATCGGTGTAACCGTTCACCTCAAGCCGTGTGTACTGAACCTTGGTCGAGTTCGCCGCTGCTTCCGCGACGATCTGACGCGCACGGGTCGTCAGGTCGGCCTTGTCCCAGTCGAAGAACACGAGGTAGGACCGCGAGACCGGAGACGCCGGGACCGCTGCCGGGGCAGGGGCCACCGGGGCCGGAGCCGGCGCACCGAAAGCATAACGGAACCCGACCATGAAGATGTTGTTGTAGTTGTTGTCGAGCTTGTATCGCGCGGCCCCACCATTCAGGGTAGCGCTATAGTTGCGGTCGCCGGTCATGCCAACAAACCGGTAGTCAACGGTCAACGCCAAGCCAGGCGCACCGGAAATCGGAATAGCCGCGCCGATGATGCCCTGATAGGCGAAGCTGCCTTCAGTATCGTTGGCGGCCGAGGATGCGAAAGCGGGCGTGTCGATATGCAGGCTGGCCTCTTTCGCCCACAGATAACCAACGCCGGCGCCGACGTAGGGCTGAACATACGGGGATAGGCCAACGAAATCATACAGCACGTTGGCGAAGCCGCCGAACTTCTGTTCCTGGCCACCACCGGTCGCCCCGCCGGACACGCCATTGAAGCTGTTGTAGGTGTACAGACCTTCAATTTCCGCCCGCAGGCCATTTCCCAGGCCATAACCCACGCTGAGGTCAAACGCCGGCCCAACCGTGGACTTGAAGTGGCCGCTGCCCCCCGCGCCGGACACTGAATTGATCTTTACGTTCTCATTCAGCATCAGGTTCGCGCCAGCGCCGCCAGCAATATACCAGCCGCCAATTGGCTGGGCCTTCGCTGCAATCGGCAGCGCCAGGATCGTGGCAGCCACCAAAGCATTGCGGAACTTCATATAACTTCTCCTCAGTTTTTAACCGGCGCGAAAACGGGATAGCATGAAGCAACTGCCGGCCTGCTCTTTCGCTGTTATTACCATAGCGATCTACTTTGGCTATAGCGAGGGGGGCAACATCGATACAGACACACTGTTGCGGCAAAGCCACAGAAAATCCGGCACGAAATACAGCCAAAAAATTGACAGTGGCGGAAGAGAGCAGGAGTCGAACCTACCCGGGACCGCTCGGCAGCCCCAACCGGGTTTGAAGTCCGGCCGACCCACCGGGGCCGCTTCTCCTCCGTCGGCCAGTATCGCCTTCTCAACAGAGTTGGGCAATGAACGCCGTCTCGTCGCCTGTTTCCAGACACCGGCAGTCCAATATCAGACGCCCGCGCGCGATCCGTCCGATCACCGGACGTGGCAGGTCCCGTAGGAATTTAGCGAGTTCTTCCAATGCCTTGCCGCCGATTGCCACTGCCGTTGAGGGCAGCAGATCGACCGGCAACGCCCCCGATCCGATCTGGCTGCGGCACGCTTCGATGGCGACATCCCGGTCCGGCCAGCGCATCGCGATCGCCGCGCCGATCCGCTTCGCCGTCGCGCGAATATCGGACTCCGGCCGGGTCAGAAGACGCAATGCCGGCACCCGGTCGGCAAGCCGATCGGGGTCGAGATACATCCGGAACACAACTTCGAGTGCGGCGAGGCGGCCCTTGTCGAGACGCAGCGCCCGCTTCAACGGGTTGCAGTTGATCGCTGAAATCACACGTTTGTTACCGACGATCAGGCCGGCCTGCGGACCACCCAAAAGTTTGTCGCCCGAAAAGGTGACCACATCGGCACCGGCGGCCAGCGACTCCCGCGGCGTCGGTTCATGCGGCAACCCAAATCGTTCGAGATCGACCAGACTGCCGCTGCCCAGATCCTCGATCAGCGGAATGCCGGCGTCGCGCGCGATCCCGCTCAGGGTCGCGGCGGGGACGGAAGTGGTGAACCCGACAATGGCGTAATTCGCCTGATGCACTCGCATCAGCGCGCCCGTTTGTGGGCCGATCGCCCCGGCATAATCCCGCGCATGGGTGCGGTTGGTCGTCCCGATTTCCTTCAGAATGGCGCCCGAACGGCCCATGATGTCGGGCACCCGGAACGCGCCCCCAATCTCGATCAGTTCCCCGCGTGAGACTGGCACTTCCTTTCCCAAAGCCAATGTATTGAGCACCAGCATTACCGCGGCGGCATTGTTGTTGACAGTCGTTGCCGCTTCGGCACCAGTCAATTCACACAACAGGCCGCTGATGTGGTCGTCTCGTTCGCCCCGCCGGCCCGTCGCCAGGTCGAACTCCAGGTTGGTGGCATTACGCAGCGCCTCGGCCGCCGCCTCCGCCGCCTCCGGCGGCAACGGCGACCGGCCGAGATTCGTGTGCAGCACCGTCCCCGTCATGTTGAAGACCGGCCGTTGGGATCGCGCGAACCGCCGAACCAGATGATCCGCTGCTTCGTCGATGATCGCCGCGGCCGGATCGCCGAACGTGTGTGCGGCCCGCCGGGTCGCCAGGATATCGCGCAGGGTCGCGGTGACCGCGGTCCGGCCGAAGCGGGTCAGCAGGACCTCGGTTTCGGCGGCGCGCAGCAGGGAATCGACCGACGGAAGCGGGCTGATATGTTCGACCATGATGGATTCATCGTAGGCTGGCGGTCCCAGGGAGCATAGCGAACCATGGACATTCCTCGGCTGACCACCCAGCGGCTGGTCCTGCGCGGCCTGCGGGCCAGCGACTGGGATGACTACGCCGCGATGAACGCCGATCCCCTTGTGCGCCAGTGGCTGAGCGGCACTCTGCTGAGCCGCCAGCAGGCATGGGAACAGATGGAAACCTTCCTGGGCCAATGGGCCTTGCGCGGTTACGGCATTTTCGCAGTGGAATCGGAAGGGCGCTTCGCCGGCCGCGTCGGCCTGCTCCATTTTGCCGACTGGCCGGAACCCGAACTGTCATGGACCCTGGCTTCGCCCTTCTGGGGTCGAGGCCTCGCGACCGAAGCGACCGCCGAGGTCCGGCGCTGGGCGTTCGCGACTCTCCGCCGTGACAGGTTTGTCAGCTATATCCGGCCCGAGAACATTCGGTCGCAAAGGGTCGCTGCGAAGCTAGGTGCCGTGCGTGACGGACAGATCGCGTTGCGCGGCTTCGTATCGGATGTGTGGCTGCATCCCTCGCCGGGTCACGGCGTCATCGTCTGACCTGATCTGGGTGGCACCGACTTTACCAATGCCACCCCGCGAACGATCGGATCAGGAATGCTGCCGGCGCAGGAAGGCCGGAATCTCAATGCCCGTTTCATCGCCTGCCGAGGTCTGGCGCACCGAAACATGGGGTGTTTGACCCTGATGGTCGGCAACTTCCGGTTCCCGGCGCATTGTCGGCTGCTGAACCGGCACGCCCGTCTGCATCGCCCGTCGCCGAAATGCACCCGTCATCGCATTGAACAGGCTCGGTCGCGCGGGTTCGGGAGCAACCGGCGGGATCTGCGACGGCATTGCCGTTGGACGCGACGCGGCGAACAGATTGGCCTTTTCGGTCAGTTGCGCGACCGGGAGCGGCGCCTGCGGCTGCTGGACCGGCCGCGGTTGGGACACAGGCTGCGGCGCCTGCGCTTCCATCATCATCGCCGTATTACCCATGGTCTCCGGTTGCGGCGACACTTGCCGCAGGGGGGACGACACTGGCGCCTGGACCACACCAGGCATGAAAGTCGGCGCGGCGACAGCGCCCGGGGCCGTATTGCGAACGACGATCGGTTGCGGCGCGGGCGCCGCTCCACCACCGCCGACCGCGACCAGCTTCGGCTTCGACAGTTCGGCGAGTTTGTGCGACTCGATGCCTGTCGCAACCACTGAAACCCGGATCCGGCCAGCCAGAGACTCGTCGACCGCCGATCCAAAGATCACGTTGGCCTCTTCATCCACTTCTTCGCGGATGCGGTTCGCCGCCTGATCGACTTCGAACAGAGTCAGGTCCTCGCCGCCAGTGATGTTGATCAGCAGGCCGCGCGCGCCGGCCATGCTGGTGTCTTCCAGCAGCGGGTTGTTGATTGCTGCTTCGGCCGCCCTGATCGCGCGGTTCTCGCCTTCGGCCTCGCCCGTGCCCATCATGGCCTTGCCCATCTCCGCCATCACCGTGCGGATATCGGCGAAATCCAGGTTCACCAGCCCGTGCACCATCATCAGGTCGGTGACGCCACGCACACCCATATATAAGACCTGGTCGGCCATCTTGAACGCATCGCGCCACGTCGTGCGTTCGTTAGCCATACGGAACAGGTTCTGGTTCGGGATCACGATCAGCGTATCGACGTATTGCTGCAGTTCCTCGATGCCCTGATCGGCGCAGCGCCCGCGCCGCACACCCTCGAAACCAAACGGTTTGGTAACTACCCCGACGGTCAGGATGTTTCGCTCACGCGCCATGCGGGCGATCACCGGAGCGGCGCCGGTGCCCGTGCCACCGCCCATGCCGGCGGTGATGAAACACATATGGGCGCCATCGAGATGTCTATACAGCTCGTCAGCCGCCTCTTCCGCCGCGGCCTTGCCGATCTCGGGTTTCGCGCCAGCACCCAGCCCCTGCGTGATGTGCGGCCCAAGCTGGATCCGTCGATCGGCTCGACTGTGCATCAACTGCTGGGCGTCGGTGTTCGCGACCACGAACTCGACCCCCTGCAGATTGGCGGCGATCATGTTATCGACCGCGTTGGTGCCCCCGCCGCCGACTCCGATGACAGTGATGCGCGGTGAAAAATCGGTATGGTTCATCTGCGGGATCGTCAGGTTGAGGGTCATTTTGTTCTCTCCCCCGAGTTCACGGGAACGGCTGGTTGTACTTGTTACGACGAAACGCTCGATTCGCGCCGGGCTCAGACACGTTCTTTCAAAAAATTGACGAATCGGCGGAACATGCCGACGGCGGGTTCCCCATCCAGGTTGATGTCCTGGAAACCCCTGCCGTCGCCGGCTGCCCACGACAGCAGCCCGGCCGCGGTGGAAAAGGCGGGACCCGAAGCGAGTTCCGGCAAGCCGCGCAACGCCGCCGGACGGCCGAGGCGCACCTGGCGGCCCAACATGCGCGCCGCCATTTCGCGGACACCAGGCAATTGGCAGGCGCCACCGGTCAGCACCACCCGATTGCCCGCCGCCCGTCCCATGCCCGACGAATCGAGACGGTCCTTGATATATTCAAAGGTTTCCTCGATGCGCGGACGGATGATGTTCACCACCATGCTGCGCGGCACTTTCGCCAGCTGATGGTCTTCCTCACCCATCAGCGGCACCGGCAGCATTTCACGGTCGTCGTCCGGGCTGGATTCGACATTGCCATACAGCGTCTTCAACCGTTCCGCATGGATCAGCGTCGTCGACAGGCCGATCGCCAGATCCTTAGTGACATGCAAGCCACCGATTGGAAGATGTGCGGTGTGCATCATCTGCTTCTCGGCATAGACCGCCATGCTGGTCGTGCCGCCGCCCATATCGATGATCGTCGCGCCGAGTTCCCGTTCTTCCAGTACCAGACTGGATAATCCAGCTGCCAACGGCGCCGAGACCAGGTCCTCGATTTCCAGGTCGCACCGGCTGATGCAGGATTCCATCGTCCGCAGCGCGGTCGCCGCGGCATCGATCACATGCAAACGCGCATTCAGGGTGGTACAGAACAGACCGCGCGGATCGATCACATGGTCGGTCGCGTCGACCGCGAAATTCAACGGCAGGACATGGATCGGTTCACGCCCATCCACCTCCGCCCTGTTTCGTCCTTCATTCAGCACGCCGCGGATGTCGTTTTCCGTCACCGCCCGCCCGCCGACCGGCCATTGCACGTTGAACAGCCGCGATTCCGGCTGGCCGCAGGTCAGGTTGACGGTGACGGAGCGCAGCCGCGTATCGGCCATGTCCTCGGCCTGACCCACGCAGGCGCGGATTGCTCTTTCCGCCGCCTCCAGATCGGTGATGTCGCCGCTGTTCAGGCCCCTGCCCTTCTGCCAGCCAAAGCCAAGGACACGCAGCGAGCCGTCGCTTTCTGTCCGGCCGATCAGGCAGGCGACCTTGGTCGTGCCGATATCGACGATACCGAACGGGCCGGATCGATGATGCCTGGGCGGATCGATCTCCGGCGGACCGGTTTCCGCGGGGGGAAGCACACGACGAGGATTGTCTGCCATCCGTTCGTGCTCCTATGTGGGTTTCTTGGCGATGACAGCGACGGTGGGCGGGTTCGATCCGGGCGGCACCGGCGGAATGACGGCGCTGTCCTTGGTGTCCGGCGGGCGCGGACGGAACACCAGCCGGTCACCCAGCCGCATATCGATGGCGGCCAGTGGACGATCCAGCACCGCGTGGTCCTGCTGCAACTGGGTCAGCCGGTCCAGCGCGACGATCACGTGTCCTTCCGGCAGCATCACATCGGTGCCGTTGGTCATCCGCAGATTCCACCGGCGTTGCCCGACGCGGACGGCGGCTGCGACTTTGTCCGCCAGCGCCGGCCGTTCCTGCAACGCATCCAGCAGTTCAGCGGCGGCGACCGGCGCTCCAAGCCCGACGATCAATGGCAACCGGCGGAATTCGGTGACGTCCTGATTCGTAACGATCTGGCCGTTGCGATCGACCAGCACGAATTTGCCCTGGTTCTGCCACACGGCGAACGGCCGCCGCTCCTGCAGGTTGACCACCACTGTGCCCGGCAGCCGGCGCTCGACCGTCGCCTGCTCCACCCACGGGATGGATTCAATCCGTGCCCGCGTTTCCTCCAACGAGAATCCCAGAATGGGATCGCCCTTGTTGATGCCAATGGCGGCGCGCAACAACGGTTCCGGTGTGTTGGCACGGCCTTCGATCACCACATCGGTCACCCGCAGACCGGACACGGCGGTCATCGCACCCAGCTTTTCGCGTAGGTTGGACAACGTGCCGGTGTGCGATCCGGCGGAATGGAAGACGACCAGCAGCAACAGGCCGACGAATGAGGCGAACGCACCCCATGCCGCCGGCCGCAGCAAGCGGCGCTGGCGGCGCAACGCCAGGCGCCACCAGGACGGCCGGTCGTTGACCGAATTACGGGGCGATTGTTTCACCCGCGGCATGCGGCGTGCTCCACCATCCAGGCACAGAGTTTCGGAAAACTCATGCCGCGATGCGCCGCCTGCTCCGGCAGCAGCGATGTCGGGGTCAGGCCTGGCTGCGTATTGATCTCCAGCAGCACCAGCCGACCGGGTTCACCGGCCGTGTCGTCGTAACGGAAATCGCAGCGCGAGGCGCCACGGCAGCCCAGCGTGCGATGCGCCGCGACAGCGACATCCATGGCCTGCGCGTAGATATCCGGATGGACCACGGCCGGAATGATGTGGCGTGACCCACCATCGGCGTATTTGGATTCGTAGTCGTAGAAAGTGCCCGCCACTGCCTTGATATCGGTCACCGCCAGTGCCTGGTCGTCCAGCACGCCGACCGTCAATTCCCGGCCCGGAATGTATTCTTCCACCAGCGCCGTCGATCCGAATGTCCAGTTTCGCGCGATCTCACGCCGCCGATTATCCCCAATGCGCACGACGGTTACGCCAACCGACGATCCTTCGTTCACCGGTTTTACGACATAGGGCATCGGCAACGGATCGCCCGCTTCAAGCTCCGCCACCGATACCACGCGGCCGGACGCGACCGGCAGGCCGGCGGCGGCAAACAGCGCCTTGGCCACCTGCTTGTCCATCGCCAGGGAAGACGCCCGCCCCCCGGAATGTGTATACGGAATGTCCAGCCAATCCAGCACGCCCTGGATCGCGCCGTCTTCACCGAAACGGCCATGTAATGCGTTGAACACTGCGTCGGGCTTCGGCGTCAGCGCGGCGATCACCGCACCCAGATCATGGCCGACCTCGACCGGAACGACATCGAAACCGGATTCCCGCAGCGCGGCGATCACCTGGATGCCGGTGGACAGGCTGACGTCGCGTTCGGCGGAAATGCCGCCATACAGCACCACGATCCGGGTCATGCCACCACCTCCGGCCTGCCGGCGGGCATGCCGATGCGGCGGATTTCCCACTCCAGCGTGACGCCGGTCGCGGCCAGCACACGGCGGCGCACTTCCTCACCCAGCCCCTCGATGTCGGCGGCGGTCGCGGTGCCGGTGTTGATCAGGAAGTTGGTGTGCTTCTCCGACACCATCGCACCGCCGCGAACCAAGCCGCGGCAACCGGCGATGTCGATCAGTTCCCAGGCTTTCATGCCGTCCGGGTTCCGGAACGTCGATCCGCCGGTGCGCGCCCGCACCGGTTGCGAGGTCTCCCGGGAGATCCTGATCTCCGACATCCGAGCGGCGATCAGCGTTGGCGCTGCTGGGGTCGCGCGCAACCGAACACAGGTCACGACCGCACCCGCCGGCAGCGCTGCATGGCGATAGGCGAACGCCAACTGCGCAGCGGTCAGCCGGCGTTGCTCCCCGGTGCGGGTGACAATCTCGGCCCAGTCCAGCACGTGGGCCATGTCGCCGCCATAGGCACCGGCATTCATCGCCACCGCACCGCCGATCGACCCCGGAATGCCGGACAGGAACTCCAACCCGCCCAATCCCGTGGCGGCGGCATGTTCGGCAACCGTGACATCCAGCGCCGCGGCGCCGGCGATGATGCCGTCAGCCTCGGCAGTGATGGTGGAAAAGCCGCGCGCCAGACGGATCGTGACGCCCGGCAACCCGCCGTCCCGCACGATCAGGTTGGAGCACGCGCCGATCACATGCATCGGCACTTCATGCGGCAGATCACGCAGGAAGCCCGACAGGTCTTCGGCATCGGCCGGCCGCACCAGCGCCTCGGCCGCGCCGCCGGCCCTGAACCAGGTGAACGGCGCCAGCTTCGCGTCGGCCTGGATACGGCCGCGCACTGTCGGCAGTTGCTCCAGGAAGCCAGGAATGCGTTGCGCTGCCATCATGACGCCCGCTTTCCGCCGGCCGCCTGCAGCGCCGCGAGTTCAGCCGGCAGCGTCGCCGCCCATTGCGTGATCGATCCTGCGCCCAGGCAAACGACGAAATCGCCGGAACGAGCGATCGCGTGCACCATCTCGGCCAACCGTCCGGGATTCGGCAGCGCAACGACGCTGCGATGACCACGCGCCCGCAGCCCTTCCACCAACGCATCGCGAGTCACGCCGGGGATCGGTTGCTCACCCGCCGCATAAACATCAGCGACGATCACCGTGCCGGCGTCATTCATGCAGGTGCAGAAATCGTTGAACAGCGATTCCAGCCGCGTATAGCGGTGCGGCTGCACCACCGCGACGACATCGCGCGCACCTGCCTGCCGAGCGGCTTTGAGTACCGCGGCGATTTCCACCGGATGGTGACCGTAATCGTCGATCACCGAGATGCCACCCGACTCGCCGGTCTTGGTGAAGCGGCGCTTGACGCCCTTGAAGCCGAGGAACGCGTCGCGCAGCGTGGTGTCATCGATCTCCATCTCGATGCCCACGGCGATCGCCGCCAGCGCGTTCTGCACGTTGTGCGCGCCCAGCATCGGCAACCGGAACGGACCCATCTTGCGGGAGCGATTGCGGAACCGGTCGGTGACCACGACATCGAATGTCGAGCCCAGCTTGTCGGGCTTCACCCGCTCCGCCCGCACATCGGCCTGCGGCGAAAATCCGTAGGTGACGATGCGATGATCCGAAAGTCTGGGGATCATCTGCTGCACTTCGGGATGATCGATGCACAGCACCGCGAAACCATAGAACGGAATGTTGGCGACGAACTGGTCGTAGCCCGCGATCATGGCATCGGGACTGCCCCAATGATCCAGATGTTCCGGATCCATGTTGGTGACGACGGCAATGATGGCAGGCAGGCGCAGGAACGATCCGTCGCTCTCATCGGCTTCGACGACCATCCAGTCGCCGCTGCCCATGCGCGTATTGGTGCCGTAGGCATTGATGATGCCGCCGTTGATGACGGTAGGATCCAGGCGAGCGGCTTCCAGCACGCAGGCGATCAAGCTGGTGGTGGTGGTCTTCCCGTGCGTGCCCCCCACCGCGACCGACCATTTCAGCCGCATCAGCTCCGCCAGCATTTCCGCACGCCGCACCACCGGAATCAGGCGAGCACGTGCGGTGGCGACCTCGGGGTTGTCGCGCTTCACCGCGGTGGACACCACGACGACCTGCGCCTCGCCCAGGTTGGCGGCATCATGGCCGATCATCACCCGAATCCCGGCCTCACGCAGCCGCAGGACGTTGCCGGATTCGGCGATGTCACTGCCTTGGACGCTGTAGCCCAACTCGTGCAGCACCTCGGCGATGCCGGACATGCCGATGCCACCGATGCCGACGAAGTGGATGGTTCCGATGGAAAGCGGCAACGCTCTCATACGCGCTCTCCCGGTTGGGTGTGGGCCATGCGCGCTTCGACCAGATCGGCCAGACGGGCGGCCGCATCGGCCCGTGCCTGGCTGCGGGCACCCACAGCCGCCTCGGCCAGGCCAGCCGGATCGGCCAGGACCTGTCCGAGGCGTTCGGCCAAGAATGCCGGCGTGAACTGCGGCTGAGGCACCACCCAGGCACCGCCCGCCTCAGCCAGGGCGCGCGCATTCGCCGTCTGATGATCGTCGATCGCGCCCGGGAGCGGCACCAGGATCGCCGGCCGCCCGGCCACCGCCAGTTCCGCCACCGTCGACGCACCGGCACGCGCGATCACCAGATGCGCCGCCACCAGTCGGGACGCAACGTTGGGGAAGAAGGGCGACAGTTCCGCCGGGATTCCATCCTCGGCATAGGCGGCCTTGACCCGTTCGAGGTCCTCCGGCCGGGTCTGCTGAACAACAGAAAGCCGGTCGCGCAACGTCTCCGGCAACGCCCGCAACGCCGCCGGAACGACATCGGAAAACACGCGCGCTCCCAACGACCCGCCGAGGACCAACAGCCTGATCCGGTCCGTCGCCGCGATGTAGCCGGTCTTCGACAGTGCGGCGATCGCCGGCCGCACGGGGTTGCCGGTCACCGCAGTCTGCGTCCCCGGCGGAACCCGTTTGGTGTCCTCGAACCCCAAGGCCAACTCGTCGGCACGCTTGGCTAGGAACCGGTTCGCCCGTCCCAGCACCGCGTTCTGCTCCTGCAGGATCACCGCCGGCCGGCGGCGCAGCAGCCTGGCGGCGAGCACCGGTGCGACGCACGGATAACCGCCAAATCCAACGATGCAGGCAGCCCCGAGTCCGGCCAGGACGCCGCGCGCCTGGACGACGCCGGCAGTCAGCGACCCGACCGCCTTCGCCCCGCGCCACGCCCCACGCCCAGCGATGCCAGCGCCGCGAATGACGTATTGCTCCCGCCCCGCGAAGGTCGGGCTGGACAGGCCGCCCGAACGCGCATCGGTCATCAGCACGATTCGGTGGCCGCGCGCCACAAGTTCAGCGGCCAGTGCCTCGGCCGGGAAGAAATGGCCGCCCGTGCCGCCGGCCGCAATGACGATCGGTTTCACCGCCGGGCCCCTCATGCCGGCTCATCCCGGCCACGCCGGCGGGTCAACGCCAGCAGCATCCCCATGCCCAACGCAATCGCGATCACCGACGACCCGCCGTAGGAGATGAACGGCAACGTCATTCCCTTGGTCGGGATCAGCCGCAGCGTGGAGGCCATGTTGACGAATGCCTGCAACCCGAAACCGGTGACCAGCCCGGTGCACGACAGCACGACGAACTGATCCTGTTCCCGCAACAGCCGCAGCAGGCCGCGCAACACGATGAAGGCGAAGACCGCCAGGATGACGACACAGATGATCATGCCGAATTCCTCACCCGCCACGGCGTAGACGAAGTCGGCATGGGCGTCGGGCAGGATGTCCTTCACGTGTCCTTCGCCCGGGCCGCGGCCCAGCAGGCCGCCATTGCCGAACGCCTCCAGCGCGGTGGTCACCTGATAGTTGTCGCCGGTGCCATCCCAGAACCGAGTCCAGCGGCTTTGGACATGCGGGAAGATCCAATAGGCCAGGACGCCACCGCCGCCGAACATGCCCAGCGCGATGCCAACCAGCACCAACGGCAGGCCATTGATGTAAAGCTGGGTCAAAAATACCGCCGTGATTACGACCAGCATGCCAATATCCGGCTGCGACTTCAGCAACAGCAGGATCACCGCGAAAATCAGGCAGGCAATGGTCGTGCCAGGAAAGCGCGGCGATTTCTTGGCCTCGCTCAGCAACCAGGCTGCGACGATCGCAAAGCACGGCTTCAGAAATTCGCTCGGCTGGACCGACATGCCCGGCAACGAGATCCACCGCCGAGCGCCCTTGATCTCAACGCCGATCACCATGGTCGCAGCGGTCAGCGCCAGCGCGATCAGGCAGCCCACGATAGCCAGGCGCTTGATGTCGCGCGGTGACAGCAGCGACACCGCGACGACGATCGCCCCGGCGACAGCCAGGAAAAGCACCTGCTTCAGAATGAACGTATCCCGCGACGTGCCGATGCGTTCGGCGACGGCGGGGCTGGCGGCGAGCATCATGATGTAGCCGAAGCCGATCAACGTGCCGATCGCGCCCAGCGTCCAGCGGTCGACACTCCACCACCAGCGGCCCAGCAGCGAGTTATCCGCGCGCGACAGAGTCGGCATCAGATGCCTCCCGCTTGCATGCCACGGGCCAGTTCGGCGAAGCGGTCGCCGCGCTGATCGTAACCGGTGAACTGATCCCAACTGGCGCAGGCCGGCGACAACAGGACAATCGGCGCGTCGTCGGCCTTGGCAGCGGCGAAGGCAGCCGGCACGGCGGTTTCCAGCGTGCCCACCATGTCGAACGGCACCCCGTGGCGGGTCAGCGTCGCCGCGAAATCCGGCGCATCCCGCCCGATCAGCAGCGCTCGGGCGATGCGCGGGAACAGCGGCACCAGCGGCTCTATCCCGCCTTCCTTCGCCATGCCCCCGGCGATCCATATCACTCGATCGTAGCAGACCAGCGCCACCTCGGAAGCCTCGGCGTTGGTTGCCTTGCTGTCGTTGATGAAAGTCACCCCGTCGATCGTGACGATGCGCTGCTGGCGATGCGGCAGGCCGGGGTAGGTCCGCAGTCCCACCGCGATCACCTCGTCCGGCACCCCGAGGAAACGAGCCATCGCGGTCGCCGCCATGGCGTTCTGGACGTTGTGTGCTCCTGGCAGCGCCGGACCCGACGCCAACGGCACTTCTGAACCCGACACGCGAACCACGCGGGCCGGCCGAGTGTCCAGCCACGCCGCCATGTCGCGGGCACCGGGATCGTCGATTCCGACCACCGCGAGGTCGCCGCTGACCTGCCGATCGAAGATCGCACGCTTGGCCAGGGCATATCCAGCCATGTCGCCATGACGATCGATGTGGTCGGCACTAAGATTGAGCATAACCGCTACATCAAACCGTATGCTCGCGAGTCGCTCCAACATGTAGGAGGACATCTCGAGCACGTACACACCATCATGTGGCAGCAGCGGCAACGACAGCGCCGCCGGCCCTAGGTTGGCTCCGGCCGCCACCGGGGTTCCGGCCTGTTCGATGATGTGTGCCAGCAGCGCCGTGGTGGTGGACTTGCCGTTGGTGCCGGTGATCCCGACGAATCGAGCCCGCGAGCCGGATGCTCGGACCGCCTGGTACAGCAGTTCGACATCGGACAGGATCGGCACGCCCGCCTCGATCGCCCGAACCGCGGCAGGATGGGGTTTCGGCAAGCGATGCGGAATGCCCGGCGACAGCACCAGCGCGTCGAAGTCGAACGGCCCCGAGGTTGGGTCGCGCACCTCGATTCCGGCGTCGGGCACCGCGCGTGACGCCGGATTGTCGTCCCACGCCACGACCTCAGCACCCATCGCCCGCAGGCCCAGCGCCGCCGGCAGGCCGTTCTTGCCCAGACCGACCACCGCGTAGCGCTTGCCGCTGAACAGCGTGGGGGCGAACGTGCTCATCGGATCTTCAAGGTCGCCAGACCGACCAGCCCAAGGATCATCGAGATGATCCAAAAACGGATGACGATGGTCGGCTCCGCCCAGCCCTTCTTCTCGAAGTGATGGTGCAGCGGCGCCATCAAGAAGACGCGGCGACCGGTGCGCTTGTACCAGAACACCTGGATGATGACCGACAGCGTCTCCACCACGAACAGGCCGCCGACGATCATCAGCACGATCTCGTGCTTGGTCACGATCGCCACGGCGCCGAGCGCACCACCGAGGCCCAGAGCACCGATGTCCCCCATGAACACGGCAGCGGGCGGCGCGTTGAACCACAGGAAGCCCATGCCGGCGCCCACCAGCGCAGAACAGAATACGGCCAGTTCGCCAGCCCCGGACACCGGGTTCAGTTGCAAGTAATCCGCGAAGATGCGGTTGCCGACAAGGTATGCGATCAGGGTGAATACGCCGGCGACGATCATCGTGGGCACGATCGCCAGTCCGTCCAGCCCGTCGGTCAGGTTCACCGCGTTGGACGCGCCCATCATCACCAGCGCCCCGAAGATCGGGAACAGAAAGCCCAGCTGGATCACGGCTTCCTTGAACACCGGGAACGTCACCGCAGTACCGAGCGGACCGCGCGCCAGCGATGTGATCCAGACGGCGGCGACTAACCCGACAATCGCCTGAACCAACAGCTTCACGCGTCCGGAAACGCCCCGCGTATTGCGCTTGGTGACCTTCAGATAGTCGTCGGCAAAGCCCAAGATGCCATAGCCCAGCGTGACGAACAGCACCGCCCAGACGTAACCGTTGCGCAAATCGGCCCACAACAGTGTCGAGATCGTCAGGCTACCCAGGATCAGCAGGCCGCCCATTGTGGGCGTGCCTTTTTTCTCGATCAGATGCCGCTCCGGCCCGTCCAGGCGAATCGGCTGGCCCTGCTTCTGTACCGACTTCAGCCACCGGATCACCGACGGTCCCAGCAGGAAGCTGACGACCAGTGCCGTCATGCAGGCCGCGCCCGCTCGGAACGTGATGTAACGGAACAGGTTGAACAGGATGAACTGGTCCGCGAGGGGCCGAAAAATCATGTAAAGCATCAGGCTGCCCCGGCGATTACGGTGGATGACCGGCTGGAGACAGCCTCGATAGCGTCGACCACGCGCTTCATGCCACTGCCCAGACTGCCTTTCACCAGGATCGCATCGCCCGGCGCGATGGAAGCAGCGACCATCGGTGCCAGGGCGGCCGAATCCACGGCGTGACCCCCCTGCAAGGCGGCGGGAACGGCGTCGAACAAGTGACGCATCAGCGGACCGCAGGTGAACAGGCAATCCACCGAACCGATGACCGAATCTGTCAGGCCCACATGCTCGGCCTGTCCTTCGTCGCCTAGTTCCAGCATATCGCCCAACACCGCGATGCGCCGCCGCGCCGGCTGCAATCGCAGCACGTCCAGCGCGGCACGCATCGACGTCCCGTTGGCGTTGTAGCTTTCGTCCAGCAGCAACGCGATGCCACCGCCCACCGCGATTCGCCGCCGCGCACCGCGGCCCGAGAGCGGAACAAACGCCCGCAGCGCTTCAATCGCCGTGGCCGGGTCAAGGCCAAGCGCGGCGACGGCACCAAGCGTGGCAAGCACGTTCATCGCCATATGCCGCCCGGGCGCATTAAGCCGCAACGAAGCCTGGTGACCAACGATATCGACCTGGATCAGCGAGCCGTCGGCATCCGGGTCCATCCCGGTCAGCCTGATATCCGCCGCTGGATCGGTGCCAAACGTCAGCACGACGGCATCACCGGCCGCTGCCCTCAGGCGGGCGAGTTGCGGCGAGTCAGCCGGAAGCACCGCAATACCGCCCGGTTCCAGCCCGCGCATCACATCGGCCTTCTCATCGGCGATCGCCTCAATGCTGCCAAGGTATCCGATATGCACCTTGGCGATCGTCGTGATCACCGCAACATGCGGACGCGCCAAGCGAGCCAGCGGCGCGATCTCACCCGCATGGTTCATGCCGATCTCGGCGACGCAGAATTGCGCATCGCGGGGTGTGCGCGCCAGCGTCAGCGGCAAGCCCCAGTGGTTGTTGTAGGACGCCGCGGCGGCATGCGTCGTGCCGAACGCCGACAACGCCCCGCGCAGCATTTCCTTGGTCGTGGTCTTGCCGACGCTGCCGGTGACGGCGGCCAGGCGTCCGCCGTTCTCGCCGAATCGGGTACGGGCAAATCCTCCCAGACGCGCCAGCCCGGCCAACGTATCGTCGACGCGCAGAACGGGTCCGGCCGACGGCACATCGTCATGCACCATCGCACCGGCCGCGCCCTTGGCGAGCGCATCCGCCACGAAACCATGCCCATCGCGGCCCTCGCCTATCAGCGCGACGAACAGATCGCCCGCCGCCAGCGTCCTGGTGTCGATCGACACGCCGCTGGCCTCGAACGGAGCCGACAAAACGCCGCCCGTCGCCTCCAGCAATTCATGCGCGGTCCACAGCGGAGCGTTCATGCCGACGGCTCCTGACAGCCGGCCAGGCGGCGAACAACCGTCACATCGTCGAACGGCAGGACGGTGCCGCCCACGATCTGGCCCTGCTCGTGGCCTTTACCGGCGACGACCAGAACGTCCCCGGCGGACAGATCGTTCAATGCCGTTTCGATCGCCTTCGCGCGGTCGCCGATTTCCCTGGCGTCCGGACACGCCGCCATGATCGCGGTTCGGATACTGGCCGGATCCTCGCTGCGCGGGTTGTCGTCCGTGACGATGGCGAAATCGGCGAGCCGCGCCGCCATTTCACCCATCAGCGGCCGCTTGCCGCGATCCCGGTCGCCACCCGCGCCGAACACCACGTGCAACCGGCCTGTGGCGTGCGGGCGCAGCGCGGTCAGCAGCCGCTCCAGCGCATCCGGCGTATGAGCGAAATCGACATAAGCGGTCGCGCCGTTCGGTAGCAGAGCAGCCCGCTCCATCCGGCCGCGCACGCCGCGCAGCACGGCCAGCCGATCCAGGACGTCGGTCATGCCCAACGCCTCGGTCAACGCCGCGGCGACCAGCACATTATCCGCCTGGAAGCGACCGGGCAGGTTCAGGGCGATGGAGCGCACCTGTCCATCGACCATCACCAACAAATCCTGGCCGTCCGGCCGCGGATGCGCTTCCACCAGCCGCAACCGGTCGCCCTGCTCGCCGACGGTGCGGAAATCCAGCCCGCGGCGGCTGGCGATCTCGCGCAGCGCCGTCAGCGTCGCCGGCTCCATATCGGCATGGGCGATGGCGGGCGCCCCGGCGGGCAGCAACTCGCCGAACAGGCGCAGCTTCGCCCGTCGGTAGGCATCCAGCGTGCCGTGATAATCCAGGTGATCGCGCGTCAGATTGGTGAACGCCGCGGCAGCCAACCGGACGCCATCCAGCCGGAACTGATCGAGACCGTGCGACGACGCCTCGATCGCCGCCCGATCGATTCCATGACGCGCCAAGCCGGCGAGCATCTCCGCCAGGCTGATCGGATCGGGCGTGGTCAGACCCGGACCGGGATCGAAACCGGGAGCAATCAGGCCCAGCGTCCCAAGGCTGGCCGCCTTCGCGCTTGTCGAGGCCCAGAGCTGGCGGGTGAAATCGACGACACTGGTCTTGCCGTTGGTGCCGGTCACCGCGGCCACCGTCGCCGGCTGCGGACCGGCCAGCACGGCCGCGATCTGCGCCAGGCACTGGCGGGGCTCCGGGTCCATGATGATCGGGCGTTGCGGCACGCCTGGCGGCCACGGCGTTCCCTGCGGCGCTAGCACCGCCACCGCACCTCGCTTCACCGCATCGGCGATGAACGCCCGTCCGTCGGCGCGCGATCCCGGCAATGCCGCGAACAGATCGCCCGGCACGACCGCTCGGCTGTCGGCCGTAACACCGGCGATGTCGAGATGCGCCACGGCCTCCCAGGCCCGAACGCGGGACGCGCCGGTGATGTTGGACACCTGCCGCATGATATCAGCGGCCCGCAACGGGCGCGGCCGTGGATACGACGCGAACCGCCCTGACCGTGGGCCGGTCGTCCTTCGTTTCGCGTCTGATAATCCGCGCCGGATGGCTTATGGCCGGCGGCAGGATCGTGGCGGGCACAGTCAGATCGGGACGGCCTTTACGGCCGGCCGTCTTGGCGGAAGTCTCGGTCGGGATCGGCGGCGACCACGGCCCCAGCGCCACCGCACCCGGCGGCCGGGCGGGCTGCAGCGGGATCGACAGCTCCTGGTTGATCGTCGCCGCGTCCTTGATATCGGGCAGCATGCCCAGCATCGGGCCGATCCGAGCGATCACCTTGCCCGCCGCCGGCGCAACCACCCAACCCGCGGTCGAGTAGCCATATGTACTCTTGTTCCCGTGTGGTTCGTCCAACATCATGTAGACGGCGTAACGCGGTGCGTTCATTGGGAATACGCTGATGAACGCGGACACGTTGGTATGCTTCCGGTACGTGCCGTGGACGCCGACCTTTTCCGCCGTGCCGGTCTTGCCGCCCGGGTAATAGCCTGCCACTTCCGCGGCCTTGCCATACCCGTCGGTGACGACCAGCCGCATCAGCTTCCGCATGATTTCGTTCGTCGACGGCTGTATTACCCGGGTCTCGTCAACCGGTTGGTCCGGATCGCGCGCCAGGATCGTCGGCCGGACCAGTTCGCCCGTGGCGACCGCCGCCGTGCCACGGACGATGTGCAGCGGCGTGACGGAAATGCCGTGACCGAACCCGACGGTCATGGTGACGACTTCTTTCCAGTTGGCCGCCGATTGAACGATTGGAAGCGCCGATTCAGGCAGTTGGATGCCGGTGCGGTTGAACATGCCCATGGTCTTGAGGAACGCCCGCTGACGCTCCGCCCCCACGGTCAGGGCGATATGCGCGGCCCCCAGGTTGGACGAGTAGGCCAGCACCTCCGGCAGATACAGCCAGCGGTGCTTGCCCTCGAAATCGGTGATGGTGAACCGGCCGATGTGGATCGGTCGGGACGCGTCGAATTCATCCCAGATGTGAGCCATGCCGCCGTCCAGCGCCATCGAAGCCGTTTGCAGCTTGAATGTGCTACCGGGCTCGTATGTCCCCTCGACGGCGCGGTTGAAGCGGTCCTCCGCCGGCGCCGTACGGACGAAGTTGGCATCGTAGTCCGGCAGGCTGACCATCGCCAGCACTTCACCGGTATTGACATCCATCACGATGCCGCACCCGCCGATCGCCTCGAATTCCGCCATGGCGGACGAGAGTTCCTCGCGTACCACGGCCTGTACCTGCAAATCGATCGACAACCGCAGCGGGTCAGTGTCGGTGCGCAGGCGGCGGTCGAAGTATTTCTCGACACCGGCGAAGCCGTTCTCATCCACATCGACGCCGCCAAGAACCTGCGCGGCAGTCCGCCCGAGCGGATACTCCCGGTGCTGGGTTGGCTGAAAATCGACACCGGGAATGCCCAGGTTGTTGATCGCCTGCTCTTCCCGCGGAGTAATCTCACGCGCCAGGTAGATAAACTTCTTGTCGCGTTTCAGCCGCGCGACCGTCTCATCCATGTCCAGGCGCGGCAGCACGCTCTTCAACTTCGTCGCCGCTTCCTCGGGATCGCCGATCTGACGCGGATCGGCGTACAACGCCACGGTGGGTAGCGAGATCGCCATCGGCTGGCCGTTCCGATCGGTGATCATCGCGCGCTGGCCCGGCAACGTCGCTTCGACCGGGTCACGCGGGATCGACTCGACCATCTGGGTCACCGTCCGTTCGGCCCGGTGCGGGGCGAGCGGCATCACAATGGTCGCGAGCGCCAGCTTCCCCAACACAGCGGAGAACAGCACGATGAAGCCGCCCGCAGTAATCACCAGCCGCGAACGCGTTTTCTCCAACGCCGCTCGGCGTGCAAGGTCGGGTGCGGTGACCCGCACATTTTCCATGCGCGGCACGGCATCGGACCTGTTGGCCCCCTGGCGTGGCGCGGGCCGGCCATGCCGGCCGCCATTCAGCGGCGGTGAATCAGGCGGTGGAACGGGATCGTCCTGATCGCTCATGATACCAGCTCAATTGGCGTTGTACGATGCGTTCACCGGCGTCGGGCGAGGCGCCGGCGGCATCGAGCCGCGCGCCATGCCAAGCAGAGAGCCTCCCCCACCATATGGCGTCGATTCTGCCACCATCGGCGGGCGGTATTGCTGCCGCGGCGGCGTATTGACCGGGGCATAGGTGGGCAACGGCCGCGGTGCGGCCAGCACGATCGGCCGCGATGCCGGCACCGGCCGAACGTCCGTTCGGGCTTCCATCAGTCGCGGGGCAACCCGCTGTTCCGACTGACGCGGTTCGAATTGGCGCGGTTCGAATTGGCGCGGTTCGAATTGGCGCGGTTCGGAAGGACGTGGATCGAACTGGCGTTGCTCATTCGGACGCTGGTCGAACGACCGGGCGTCGGCGATCGCGACGGAACGGCCCGGGCTGTCAGCAGGTCTGGAAACCGGGATCCGCTCCGCGGTTTTCACCTCCGGCCGCGCCACGGCGGCGGCGATTGCCGCCTTGGGCATCGCCGGGGCAACCGGAATGGGTGGAAGCGGCAGCGCGTCCTCCGCGACGACGGCCGCAGCAGACTGGTCAGATGCAGGATCGGCTGCGTCCGTCG
Source organism: Acidisphaera sp. S103 (assembly GCF_009765975.1). Taxonomy (GTDB): domain Bacteria; phylum Pseudomonadota; class Alphaproteobacteria; order Acetobacterales; family Acetobacteraceae; genus Rhodopila. The sequence goes on from NZ_LMUJ01000064.1 coordinate 363,633, forward strand.
ACGCCGCGTCCGCCACGACCGCCGCCGGCGCCTGCCCATCAGGGGTTGCATCCGGCGCAGGCGCGGGCGGTGCCACCGGCTCCGGTGCCGGCAACCGGCTGTCGAGATCGGCCAGGCTGGTGAACTGGGTCGGCGCTATGCTTTTCAGCGTCAGGTAAGTTTCGGAGAACTGCTGCAACCGCTGCGGGTCGTTCAGCATCGTCCATTCCGCCGCCAGCAGCCGGCTTTGCTCGCGCAGCGCGTTGGTGTCATGCACGGTCTTCTCGATCGTCCGATCGAGCATCGAGACTTGATGCTTTGACTGGTAGAGGTACAGGCCGGACCCGCAGGCGAGCAGGCAGGTGGCGATGGTGAGAGGTCGGATCATGTGTCGCGGCCTTTGCCGAGGCGTTCAAGCGCACGCAGCCGAGCGCTGCGCGATCGCGGGTTTTGATTGGTTTCGGACAGTCCAGGGCGCAAGGCCCGCGTGGTCAGCAGCCGGAAGTCAGGCGCATCCCGCGTCATCAGCCCGGCGGGATTGTGGCGAGACGGCGCCCCGGTACGTCCGGTGGCCTCGCTCATGAAGCGCTTCACGATGCGATCCTCAAGGCTGTGGAACGCCACCACCACCAGCCGTCCACCGGGCGACAGCAGGCGAACCGCCTGCGCCAGTGCATCTTCGATCTGCCGCAGTTCGTCATTCACCTTGATGCGCAAGGCCTGGAAGCTGCGAGTGGCCGGATGGTTGCCCGACCGGTCCGGCGGCAGCACCGAACGAATGATCTCCGCCAGCCGGCCGGTGGTCTCGATCGGGGCTTCCAGACGAGCGGCGACGATGGCCTTGGCGATCCGGCGGGACGCCCGCTCCTCCCCCAGTTCATACAGCACGTCGGCCAGCGCCGGTTCGGCCAGCGTGTTCACCAGGTCGGCGGCACTCGTCCCATGTTTTCCCATGCGCATGTCGAGCGGGCCGTCGTGGCGGAACGAAAAGCCCCGTTCGGGGTCGTCGATCTGGAACGACGAAACGCCGAGATCGAGCACCACGCCGTCCAATTCGGTCACCCCGGCCTGGTCCAGCAGCGAGACCATGTCGCCGAACTGCCCGTGCAGCAGATGCAGCCGGCCGGGAAACTTGGCTACCAGGCTGGCGCCACGCTCGATCGCCTCGGGGTCGCGGTCGATCGCCCACAGCGTGCAGCGCGCCTGCTCCAGGATCGCCGTGGCGTAGCCGCCGCCACCGAACGTGCCGTCCAGGTAAACACCGCCGTCGCGCGGCGCGAGGGTCGCCAGCACCTCATCCAGCAGCACGGGGATATGGCCGCTCATGCCAGCGCTCCCGCACGCACGCTGAAGCCGGACGCTTTTGCCTTCTCACGCGCCTCGGCGAGGCGGCGGGCACCGGCTTCGGGTTCCCAGATCTGGAATGTGTTGCGCGTGCCGATGAACACGACGTTTTCGGTCAGGCCGGCATGCGCGACGAGGCTGGCGGGCAGCATGATCCGCCCCTCCTTATCGGTTTCCATCGTGCAGGCGTCGCCGAACAGCGCCAATACAATATCCTCGTGTTCCGGGCTGAAAAGGCTGTAGCCTTCCGCCACCGGTCCGCTCAGCGCCTCGAAACCCAGTTCCGTCCAACCTTCGATGCAGGCGTGCTGGTGCGACGGGCGTAGATACATCGGTGCGACCGCGGCGCCTTCGCCGGCATGGCTCATCTTCTTGAGAACGGAACGAAATTGCGCAGGTATCGACACACGCCCTTTGGCGTCCAGCTTGTTCTGGTGGGTGCCGATGAAAAGCGCCATTCAGACCCGTGTGCCTTTCCTGCCGAGTGGTTCTGCCATGGGTGAGCAAGGCACGAATGCTGTGACGACCGGCTACGGATGTTGGGACGATGGGCCGTATCCAGTCGCACACCCCTGTGGATGATGGTCCACGTTGGGTGAACATGGGATAGCATGGGAATATCTGGGACGTCAAAGGATTTGCCCCCTTTACCGGACGATTCGACCGAAAATTACCCGGCTTCGTCAGACACTTACCGGCTGCGAACCGAGTCACCCCAAGCCAATTCTGCATCACGAAAATATTCGCGTTTCGTTCTTGTGGATAAACTTGTGAGGGAATTTGGCTCCACCGTCCCGAAGCAACGGATTGACGCTGACGACGCGAAGGGAAAGTTGCCAGACAGTCTGTAAGCCGGGTTCTGTCCGCCCCCCTGAGGAGGCGGGACGACCATTCCTCTGGGACGCATCTCGCGATGCGCCTCACGCGACCAACCCGAACGGCGGGACGGGAACGTCCCCGTGATTATCACGGGATTTTGGCCCGCAACATCACAGCCGCTCCTATTCGGTCTTGCTCCCGGTGGGGTTTACCGAACCGCCCCTGTTGCCAGGGGCGTGGTGCGCTCTTGCCGCACCGTTTCGCCCTTACCCGCGGGACCAGCCTGCTTGCGCCGGCCAGTCTTGCACGGGCGGTTTGTTTTCTGTGGCACTATCCCTGGGGTCGCCCCCGCCGGCCGTTAGCCGGCACCGTATTCCCGTGGAGCCCGGACTTTCCTCCACCAACGGGATTGCCCCGTCAGCAGCGGTCGTCCAACTGTCTGGCTGCTCGGGATGTGCGCCCGTGAGGTCAGGCGGTCAAGCGCTCCTGAAGCGCCGGTGCGGCTGCCCGCGTGATGATGCCGCCACCGAGGACTCGGTCTGCCAGATAGAACACACAGGCCTGCCCGGGCGCCGGCAACGCCGGATCGTCGAGCGCGACCGTGGTGGTGATGCCATCGGTGCGCACGATCGCCGGCCGAGGCTCTTCACGCGCCCGCAGCTTCACCGCGCAGCGCAGGTCATGGGCCGGCATGGGAATCAGCCAGTTCACGTCACGCAACTGCACGGTATGAGTGCCCGTCCCACGCGGTCCCACGACGACGCGCCGCCGGCCGGGTTCGGTGGCCACCACGACCTGGCGCTGCCCATCCAGCACCGCCGCGGACCCGAGACGCTTGCCCTGCCCCACCGTATAGCGGGCAATGCCGTCGTGGCTTCCGACGATGCGCCCATCGGCGGTGACGATCTCACCGGCCGCCAGAGCGTCGGGACGCGTCTTGGCGATGACATCCGTGTAGGCGCCGGAGGGGACGAAGCAGATATCCTGGCTGTCCGGCTTCTCCGCCACGCCAAGCCCCAGCCGCTGCGCCACATCGCGCACCGTGCGCTTGTCTTCCATGCCGCCCAGCGGAAACAGGCACATATCGAGCTGCGGCCGTGTCGTCGCGAACAGGAACCAGCTCTGATCCCGCGCCGGATCCGTCGCCCTGTGCAGTTCGGCGCCATCCGGCCCATCCATCCGGCGCACATAATGGCCGGTGGCGAGACGTTCGGCCCCCAGGTCACGCGCCAGCGCCGACAGATCGGCGAACTTCACCGTCTGGTTACAGGTGATGCACGGCACCGGAGTTTCGCCCTGCGCGTAGCTGTCCGCGAAGTTTCCGATCACCGCCTTGGCGAACCGTTCCTCGGCATCGATCACGTAGTGCGAGATGCCCAGGCGGTCGGCCACACGCCGCGCATCGTGGATATCCTGGCCGGCGCAACAGGCGCCCTTGCGGCCCGTCGCCGCACCGTGGTCGTAAAGCTGCAGGGTGACGCCGATGACCTCATGCCCCGCCTCGTGCAGCAGGCCGGCAACGACGCTGCTGTCCACGCCTCCGGACATGGCGACCACGACGCGCATGATCAGCCCTGTGCGTTCCGCGTTCCGGCCGGCAACTTCACCACCAAACCGTCGAGTTCAGGACTCATCACCAACTGGCAGCCCAGGCGCGAGGTCTGGGTCAGGCCGAACGCGAGGTCCAGCATGTCCTCCTCATCCTCGGTGGGTGCTTCCAGCTTCTTGAACCAGGCTGCATCGACGATGACGTGGCAGGTGGAGCACGCCAGCGATCCCTCGCATGCGCCCTCGATATCCACTCCGTGCTTGTGGGCGATCTCCAGCACCGACAGGCCCATCGGCGCGCCGACCTCGCGACGGGTGCCGTCGCGCTCGATAAAGGTCATCTTAGGCATCGGGGAACGTCATTCGGATCAGGCCTTGATGTCGGGAGGAGCCGCTTCGCAGGCGGCATGGGCCGCGGACAGCGCCGCGGCGGCGTAGTCGATATCCGCGGGCGAGGTAAAGCGTCCGATCCCAATGCGCAAGGTCCGCGCCGCCTCCTGATCGGAAAGCCCCAACGCCCGCAGGACATAGGACGGCTCAACCTCGGCGGAGGAGCAGGCCGACCCGGTGGACACACACAAATCCGGCACAGCTTCCATCAGCGCGGTGGCGGTCGCCCCCGGGAACGTCACGTTGAGATTGCCGGAAATTCGTGTCTCGAAGCTGCCATTGACCTGGATGCCAGGAATGTCTCGCCGCAACCGCTCCAGCAGTCCCAGCCGCAACTGCCCGACCCGTTCGGCTTCCGCCGCCATTTCCGCCGCTGCCAGACGGCAGGCCTCGCCCAGGCCCACGATCAGCATCGCCGGCAGGGTGCCGGACCGCAGCCCCCTCTCTTGCCCGCCGCCGGAAAACAGCGCCGCGACGCGCACACGCGGACGACGGCGGACGAACAACGCGCCGACTCCCTTTGGGCCATACAGCTTGTGGCCACTGACCGAAGCCAGGTCGACCTTCCAGCCGGTCAGGTCGAGCGGGATTTTGCCTGTCGCCTGCGCCACGTCGGTATGGAACAGCGCGCCCGCCGCTTTCGCGATCGCCGCCAGTCCGGGAATGTCCTGAATAACCCCGGTCTCATTGTTCACCGCCATCACGCTGACCAGCAGCGTCGGCACCGCCAACGCCTCCCGCAGCACCTCGGGATCGAGCAACCCGTCCGGCCGCACCGGCAGCACGACCGGCTCGAATCCTTCGGCCGCCAGGTCGGCGGCGGCTTCCAGGACGCATTTGTGTTCGGTCGCCACGGTGATGACCCGGCGGCGCGGATCGCCCATGCTGGCGGCGAACCGCGCCGCCCCCTTGATCGCGATATTGTTGGATTCGGTCGCCCCGGAGGTGAAAATGACCTCCCTGACCTCGGCGCCGATCAGCGCCGCGACCTGCGCCCTGGCGGTTTCGACAGCGGCTTCAGCCTTGCGGCCCATGACGTGTTCCGCGCTGTGGGGATTGCCATATTCCTCGGAGAAATACGGCAGCATCACCTGGACGACGCGCGGATCGCACCGCGTCGTCGCCTGGTTATCCAGATACACCGGCTGGTTGGGGCGGGGTGGAGCTTCGGTCATGACAGTCAATTAGGGTCAGGCGGCGTGCGGGGCCAGGGTGGGACAAAGCCGCCCAGCCACGCGTTTGTAAGCGGCCACGAAGGCGTCGATGTCCGCCGGCGTGACATTCCACGGCAGCGAGACGCGGATCGCCTGTCCGGCCAGCGCGCCAAGGCCCATCGCCTGCAACACGTGGCTGGTCTGCACTTTGCCGGAACTGCAAGCCGCCCCCGCGCTGACGGCGATCCCCTCCAGATCAAGCGCGATCACCTGCACCCCGGCGGCGGCATTCGGCAACGCCAGGCAGGTCGTGTTCGGCAGACGGTGGGCCGGATCACCGCACACCACCGCACCACACGCGACCGCCGCCTGTTCGGCCGCATCGCGCAGACCAGCCAACCGGACCAGATCATCACCCTCGCTGGCCTGGGCCGCCGCCGCGAACCCGGCGATCAGCGCCACCGAAGGGGTGCCGCCACGCCGGCCGCGTTCCTGGCCGCCACCACCAATCAGTGCCTCGGCGAACGGCGCGTCCGGCGCCAGCAGCAAGGCACCCACGCCCGCCGGACCGCCCAGCTTGTGCGAGGAAATCGCCAGGCTGTGCGCACCCAGTTGGCCGAGATGGACCGGCATGCGCCCAGCCGCCTGGATCGCATCCACGTGCAGCAGCGCACCATGCCGGCGGCAAACCGCCGCCGCCTCCCGCACCGGCTGGATCACACCCGTTTCATTATTGGCCAGCATCATGCAGACCAGCGACGCCTCGCCGTCGGCCAGCCGTGCCTCCAGCATCGCGAGGTCGACGATACCATCCCGGCCCACCGGCGCCACGGCCGCGCCAACGGCGGCCGACCGGACGGCGTCGTGCTCGATCGCGCTGATCACAAGGCGACGCCCCGGGGACATCGCATGGATTGCCGCCGCGTCCGCCTCGGTGCCGCCCGAGGTGAACACCAGGTCCTGCGGCTGCCCGCCGAACCGGGCCGCGATCACCTCCCGAGCGTCTTCCATGATGCGGCGAACGTGACGGCCGGGTTGGTGCACCGACGACGGATTGCCGGAGGCCGCGAACGCCGCCATGACCGCGTCCCGCGCTGCCGGCCGCAACGGCTGGGTCGCGTTGGCGTCGAGGTAGCGCATCTCAGTCATTTTGAGCCGCCTTTGGCGTCGGGCAGGCGGCTCGTCCCGCCACGCGACCCAAAACGACGTCGGCCAGGGTCACCCTGCGCAAGAACAAGGCGATCTGGTGCCCCAGTTCGGCCCAAAGATCGTGCGTCTGGCACTTTTCGCCGCAGACGGCCATCCCCGGGTGCGGCCCGGGGGCGATCATGCACCCGCCGCCGCCGATCTCGCATCGCGTGGCCTTGATCGGTTCGTCCACCGCCGCGACGATGTCGGCGATGGCAATCTCGGACGACGCACGCGCCAGCCGGTAGCCGCCGCCGGGACCGCGCGCCGCCCGCACCAGGCCCGCCCGCCGCAGTTTGCCGAACAACTGCTCCAGGTATGACTGGCTGAGTTGCTGGCGGTCGGCGATGTCGGCGAGGCAGCTCAGGTCGTTCGGCCGGTCGGTCGTCTCGCGGGTTGCGAGGTCAACCATCGCCATGACGGCATAACGGCCCTTGGTGGAAAGTTGCATGGCTTGTCAAATTACCGCATGCCGGCCATGCGGCCAGGCGATCACGTGTCTAAGTTGGCGAGAAATACAACCTATAATACGTTCATATTGGCCAAACGGAGCATAGTCTGGTTTATCCGAAAGAATTACATACACGCATAGATAGCAAAAATAGCGCGCCTTCGAATACCATAAGGGGAAGATTCGGTCCCTAAGGGCCTCGACTGTCTCATGCAGGAACATGAAAGCCATGCGACATTTCCATTATGAAAGATCGCTTCACTTGTCCTATAACACTTTCCTGGCTGGACGAATGAGCTCCGCAGAGGGCCCGTCGCAGGCAGGTTGGTGAGAAGGCAAAAGGAGACGCGAACCCGGAACTCCCCACGAAGTCCTCCACCAAGCCTAAAATTTCCGACCCCACAGGTCAAGATTTGATGGTTGATTGGATGTCGTGGAACTGACATCAAGGGATTGCGTTCCTATTTAAGGGGGACCGTACGGGCCAAGCGGGGAACTTCCCGGCTCGTTACAAACAGCAGGCCCGGCAGGGGTGCCCAAAGCCGCGGTGGCTTCGGTGCATGCGTTGCCGGTGGGACAGAAACAGGTTTCGTATTGCCATGCCAGAGGTAATGTTCGCCGGCCCTGACGGCCGGCTCGAAGGTCGCTACCATCATTCGAAGGAGCCGGGTGCGCCGGTCGCCCTGATATTACATCCTCATCCGCTGCATGGCGGGACTATGAACAACCGCATCACCTATTCCATGTACCAGGCTTTTCAGAAGCTTGGTTGCTCGGTGATGCGCTTCAACTTTCGCGGTGTCGGCCGCAGCCAGGGCCGCTATGACGGCGGCATTGGTGAGATCGGCGATGCGGCGGCGGCACTCGACTGGATGCAGGCGGTCAATCCGGGCCATGGCGGGCTGTGGATCGCCGGCTATTCCTTCGGCGCCTTCATCGGCATGCAGTTGTTGATGCGCCGGCCGGAGATTTCCGGCTGGGTCAGCGTCGCGCCGCCGGCCAACCACTACGATTTTGGCTTCCTCGCACCCTGTCCCTGCGGCGGCCTGATGCTGCATGGCGACACCGACGAACTGGTGCCGGAACCCGCGGTGCGCAAGCTTGTCGACAAACTGAACACTCAGAAGAACGTGCATGTCGACTACCGGGTCATCCCCGGCGCGGACCATGTTTTCGCCAGTCACGCCGACACCGTGTCGGACGCGATCGACGATTTCTGCGGCAAGGCGATTGCCCGCAAGCAGATGGCGCTCGCCGCCGACTGACCCCTGTCCGATGACCCGTCGGCGCGGCCCTCGGCCGCCGCCCGGGCCGGTCAGCTAACCAGGCATAGCGATCTTTCCGCCCGGCATTGGTGCCGGCACTCCCGTCGTGGAGGGAAAGCTCAACGGCAATCCGGCCACAACCCGAGCGGCCAGGAAACCGAAGCACTGAGCTTCCAGCGCATCGCCGCCCCATCCGGTGGTTTCAACCGGTTCGACCGGGACAGCCAACGCCTGCCGAAGACCGTCCATGATCGCCGGGTTCAGCCGCCCTCCCCCGCAAACCAGCCAGCGCGTCGGCGGTTCGGGCAGTGCGGCGGCCGCGATCGACGCGACGGTGAACCGCACCAATGTCGCCGCCCCATCGGCGGCGGACAGCCCGGATAGCCCGCTATCAGCCAGCGCCTGAGCAAAATCGAGCCGGTCGAGCGACTTGGGTCCGGGTAATCCGAAATACGCATGCGACATCAGCCGCGCGAGGACGTTGTTATCCACTCGGCCCGCTCGGGCCAGCGCACCATCCCGATCGAATGCCTGGCCGGTATGACGGAACACCCAGTCATCGAGTGGCCCGTTCCCCGGCCCGGTATCGAACGCGAGCAACGCCCCATCCGCCCCGATCCAGGTGACATTGGCGACTCCGCCAATGTTCAAGACTGCCAGCGGTTTCGCCAGACCGGTCGCCAGGGCACCGTGATAAACCGGGGCAAACGGCGCCCCCTGCCCGCCCGCGGCGACGTCGGCGGACCGGAAATCGTGCGCCACCGGCACGCCCAGCCGGCGCGCCAACCGGGCGGCATCGCCGATCTGCCAGGTGCGGCGCCGATCCGGCTGGTGCAGGATGGTCTGCCCATGAAAGCCAATCAGGTCGGCCGGCCGACCAAGCGCCTCGACGGCCTGGACATGGTAATCGGTTAGCCGAACCACAGCACCGGCCAGCCCCGGATCATCCGGCATCAGCCCCGGTGCCCGATCCAGGATTGCCCGAAGATCCGCGCGCAGGACGTTATCATAAGGAATCGTCAGGGTCGGTCCGAACGCGGTGACCGTGACCCCGTCGGTTTCCAGCCAGGCGGCATCGACCCCATCCAGCGACGTTCCGCTCATCAGCCCTATCGTTCGCGGCATTTTCCCCCCGCCCTGCTGTGTGATAACTCGCGTGGTCTGCAAACCACGGATACCTCGTCATGACGACCGATTCTTTTCTCGACGAAGCCATCGCCCGCGGCTTCGTCTTTCAGTGCACCGACATCGACGCCCTGCGCGCCGCGATGCAGGCCGGCCCGATCGCGGCCTATATCGGCTTCGACTGCACCGCGGACAGCCTGCATGTCGGCAGCCTGGTGCAGATCATGATTCTCCGGCTTTTGCAGAAACACGGCCACAAGCCGGTGGTGCTGCTGGGCGGAGGCACGACACGGATCGGCGATCCCTCGGGCAAGGACGAGGCCCGCCAGATGCTGACCGACGAAACCATCGCCGCCAACATGGTGGGCATCCGCCAATGCTTCGCACCCTTCCTGCGATTCGGCGAAGGCCCGTCGCAGGCCATGCTCGCCAACAACGCGGACTGGCTGGACCAACTGGGCTACATCCCGCTGCTGCGGGACATCGGAGTCCACTTCACCATCAACCGCATGCTTGGCTTCGACTCCGTAAAACTGCGGCTAGACCGGGAGCAGCCGCTGACCTTCCTCGAATTCAACTACATGATCCTGCAAAGCTACGATTTCCGCGAACTCAGCCGCCGCCATGGCGTCACGTTGCAGATCGGCGGATCGGATCAGTGGGGCAATATCGTCGCCGGCATGGAGCTGACCCGGCGCACCGACGGCAAGGCGGTCTACGGCCTGACCACGCCGCTGATCACCACCGCGTCCGGCGGCAAGATGGGCAAGACGGCCCAGGGCGCGATCTGGCTGACCCGGGACCGGCTGTCCGCCTACGACTACTGGCAATTCTGGCGCAATACCGAGGACGCCGACGTCGGCCGCTTCCTGCGCCTGTTCACCGATCTGCCGCTCGACGAAATCGCCAGACTCGAAGCCCTGGGCGGCGCCGAGATCAATGAGGCGAAAAAGATCCTGGCCACCGCGGCGACCACCCTCGCGCACGGTGCCGAACGCGCGGCCCAGGCCGCCGAAACCGCACGCCAGGCCTTCGAGGAAGGCGAAGCGGCGGCGAACCTTCCAAGCGTCACGCTGCCAAGAGCGGAATTGCAGGCAGGCATTCCAGCCTTCCGGCTGTTCGTCCTTGCCGGCCTGGCCGCCAGCAACGCCGAGGCGCGCCGCCTGATCCGCGGCGGCGGCGCAAAAGTCAACGACGTCGCCGTCACCGAGGAAGGACACCTGGTGGCCGCTGACCAACTCCAGGAGGGGGCGATCAAGCTGTCAGCCGGCCGGAAGCACCATCGGCTGGTGAAGATGGACTGATCGTCAGACGAACGCCGCCTCGCCGGAGGCACGTTGCTCCGGCGCATCCAGCGGACTCGCGGGACGGTTCTGCCGCAGCGTCGAGGCCCCATCGGCGACGATCTGCCAGACCGCCCGCGACAGCGCTTTGCGGTCCTCGAAATGGGCCGGATCGAGTGGCGTATGCAACAGCACGGTCGCCCGCAGCCCGATATGCTGCGCCAGGCGCCAGAAATGCGAGGCGATGTCCATATCGCCATACCACGCAAACACCGGCCGGCTGGCTCGTCCCGCCGGCAAACCGCCCAACCGGTCATAAACAACCGAAACCGGCTGGATCAGTGGCAGATCGGCCAGGTTTTCACCCGCCTTCGCCTCGGCCAGCGCAAAGAAAGAGGTGCGGAACGGCAGCACCCGCGATCCGTCGGAACTGGTGCCTTCCGGGAACAGAATCAGGTTGTCGCCCGCCCTCAGCACCGCGCACATCAGGTCGCGCTCCTTGCCGGTGGACAACCGGGCCCTCGATACGAACACCGATCGTCCCAGCCGGGCGATCGTGCGGATGACCGGCCAGGTCGCAACCTCACCCTTGGCGACAAAGCAACCATCCAGCACCCCCCCGATCACGGGAATATCAACCCAGGAGGAATGGTTCGACACAAACACTACCGGCCGGCCGCCGTTACGCTTGGCCGCCGTGCCGACGACCCGAACCTCGATTCCGATCAGGTGGGCGAACGCCGCCCAGTACAACCGAGCAAACGCGACCTTCGCATGTCCTGGCAAAACCAGGCACACGGCCTGGATCGGCATCGCCGAGATCGTCCACGCCAATACCGCGAGTGCCCGGCGGACAACCCGGACCCTGCGCGCCACTAGCCAGCCGTCACGGCCACTCGGCAATTGCAGCAGAAATCCCGGCACCCGATTCAGGTCGGGCATCAGGTTGGATCGCCGGTTCGGACGGCCATCATTATGATTCCGACCCGGTCGCGACTCGTTTCCCATGCCGATTTGGATAGCCCCAGTGATCCAAACGAACAATGGCGTAACCGTGACCGTTCGACCAAAGCCAACCGGACATTTTGTGGTTAAGCTTCGTCCATGCGCCGCCTCCGTACACGCTTGCCGACCGCCGTGCGGTGGCTTGCCGCCTCACTCATTGTTTTGATCGGCATCTTCCTGGCCGAACGATTGCTGGCGGCCGATCCGCAGCCCTACACCGTCACCCTGAAGCCAACCGGCGATGATGCGCTCGACGCCGCCCTGAAGGGCAGTTCCACCCTGATCTCGCTGCAGAAATCCGCCCCCGTGGCGGGTTTCGCCATGGCCGAACGGGCACGCAAGGATGCCGGGCGATTCGAAACCGCCCTGCACAGCTTCGGCTACTACAAGGCGACAGTCTCCACGACGATCGCCGGCCACAAGCTGGACGATCCGGCCCTGCCCGCCTTCATCGACAATGCCCCGGCAAAGCCACCACTGGAGGTCGCGATCGCCTTCGACCTGGGTCCGCGCTTCAAGCTGGGCACCGTCACCATCTCCACCACGGTGCCGCCCGACATTCCACCCCACCTTCAGATCAAGCCGGGCGACCCCGCGATGGCGGCGGACGTCCTGGCGGCGCAAGGCCGTTTGCTGGCAGCCCTGGAAGCCGACGGCTACCCACTGGCCAAGGTTCCCACCCCGGTGGCGATCCTGCATCCGGACCAGGACCTGCTCGATGTGGATTTTCAGCCGGTCACCGGCCCCCAGGCCGATATCGGCCCCGTCAGCATCAATGGCCTGAAGGACATGCATGAGTCCTTCGTCCGGAAGCGCCTGCTGTTGCACCAGGGCGAGAAATTCAATCCGGAAACGATCGAAAAAGCCCGCCTCGACCTGTCCTCCATCGGGGTGTTCTCGGTGGTCAGGGCGGTGCCAGCCTCGGCACTCGATCCCAACGGGCAATTGCCGATCAGTTTCGACCTGACCGAACGGCCACTGCACGCGGTCGACCTGGGCGTCGCCTACTCGACCGATCTGGGTATCGACCTCACCACCGCCTGGCACGACCGCAACCTGTTCGGCAACGCCGAACAATTGAATATCACCGGGTCAATCAACCTGGGCGGCGACGCCGTCACCAAACCCGGTTACGCCCTCGGCGCGCAATTCCTCAAGCCTGATTACCTGGCGCGCGACCAGACGTTGGAACTCGACCTGAACGCCATCAAGCAAAGCCTGCAGGCCTACGACCAGACCGCGCTGATGGAGAAAATCGCCCTCAACCGCAAGCTGAGCCCGCATTGGACCGCCAGTATCGGCCTGTCGGCGGAGCAGGAGTCGATCGAGCAGGAAGACGTCACCCGCACCTACAATCTGATCGGCATCCCGGCCAGCCTGAAATACGACAGCACCACCAGCCTGTTCGATCCGACCCACGGGATACGGGCGACGTTCTCCATCACCCCGACCGAGTCGCTCGGTACCCCCAGCACGACTTTCTTCATCACCCAGATCGCCGGCTCGACCTATTTCGACATCTTCGGCAATGGCCGCAGCGTGCTGGCCCTGCGCGGCCTGGTCGGCGAGGTGTCCGGTGCCGGCGTGTTCGGCCTTCCGCCCGATCAGCGCTTCTACGCCGGTGGGAGTGCCACGGTGCGCGGCTACCGCTATCAGACGCTGGGACCGCAGTTCAAGGATGGGACACCAATGGGCGGCACCGCTATCTCGACGGGAACCGTGGAGTGGCGGCAGCGTATCCTGAAGAACTACGGCATCGTGGGGTTCATGGACGTGGGGCAGGTCAGCGCGAACGGAGCACCGTTTACCAGCAACTGGCACGCCGGGGCCGGCATCGGCGCACGCTATTACACCTCGATCGGCCCGATCCGGCTGGATGTCGCGGTTCCGCTGAACAAGCTGCCGGGCGGCGATTCGCTTGAAGTCTATATCGGTATCGGACAGGCGTTTTGAGACGCGTGCTGAAATGGGCCGCCGTGGTCCTCCTGATCCTGCTGGCGATCCCGGTGCTGGCCGTCGCCGCCGTGCTGATCCTGGCCAATGTCAATCCCGGCCGCCGCTTCATACAGAATGAAACAGCCAGCCTGACCGGTGGGATGGTCCGGATCGAGGGCTTGGCCGGCCGTTTCCCCGATGCATTGCGGGTTGGCCGGATCGAGGTATCGGACGCCAGAGGCCCCTACGTCACCGTGACCAATGCGACTCTCGATTGGTCGCCATCGGATCTGCTGAACCGCACCGTGCTGATAGACCAATTGCAGGCCGAGACGGTGGATGTCGCCCGCCTGCCCGTATCCAGTGGCCAGTCCAGCAGCAGCGGCACGTTCAATCTGCCGGTCCAGGTCGACCTGCGCCAGCTTCACGTCGGCAAGGCGATCATCGGCGCGCCGGTCGCCGGCACCGCCGCCACGCTGGCCCTGGACGGTTCGGCAACGCTGCAAACGCTGACCGAGGGTTCGGTCCAACTCGACGTTCATCGCCTGGACAGCCCCGGCCATTACACCGTCACCGGCCGCATCGCACCGGACGCCATCCAGGCCACGGTCACGGCGCAGGAGCCCACCAGGGGCCTCATCGCCAGTATCGCCCATCTTCCCGACCTGGGTGCCGTCTCGATCCAGGCCTCGATCAACGGTCCGAAAGACGCGCTGGGCACCCAGGTGGGAGTGACCGCCGGCCCGCTGACCGCTTCGGTGTCCGGCACCGTCGATCTGACCCACCAGGTCGCCGACCTCGCGGTGAAGGCAAACGCCCCCGCCATGACGCCCGCCGCAGGCGTCTCCTGGCAATCGGTCCTGGTGGACGCCACCGTGCATGGCCCGTTCACCAGACCCGACGCCAAGGGCACCGTACAAATAGCGTCGCTCAGCGCCGGAGGCGTCCAGATCGGTGCCCTGGCCGCGGACGTGAACGGCAATGCCGGCCAGGTCCAATTGCACGCGACAGTAAGCAACCTGGACATTCCCGGGCCGAAGCCAAGCCTCTTCGCCGCAAACCCGGTCACACTCGATGCATCCGTTCGGCTGGACGCGCCGGACAGGCCGGTAACCTTCGCGGTGCATCATCCGCTGCTCTCCCTCGACGGCACCGCCAAGACCGCGGGCGTTCAGCGGGTCCAGGCGCATCTGGTGCTACCGGACGTGTCGCCCTTTGCGGAAGCCGGCGGCGCCGACGTGCATGGCAGCACCGATATTATGATCCAGGCGGAGATGCAAAACGGGACAACCACCACCTCCGCCAAGGGCAAGGTCGCCATCACCGGCGGCATGGCGCCGGTTCCGGCACTGATCGGCGACGGCGGCACGATCGACGTGGCGGCGTCCATGCATGGCCAGGACATCAGCCTCTCGCACCTGACGCTGAATGGAAAGTCGCTGACGGTGACAGCCCAGGGTGGCCTGTCCGACCAGACGGTCAACGCCGACTGGACCGTCGCCTTGGCCGACCTGACCGCCATCCAACCCAACCTGTCCGGCCGGCTGGACGTGAAGGGCCACGCCGGCGGTACGTTGAACGATCTCGCAGTGCAGGCGGAACTCGGCGCCGATCTGGCCGCAAAAGGTTACTCATCCGGCCACATCACCGCCAAGGTGGACGCCACGGGCCTGCCCGGTGCTCCCCATGCGACGGTCAACGCCGACGGCAAATTGCTGGACGCGCCGCTGTCGCTCGCGCTGACGGCGGATGAGGCCGCCGGCGCGTTCAAGGTCAGCATCGACCAGGCATCCTGGAAGTCGCTCAAAGCTGGCGGGACCGCCAGCCTGACGCCGCCGGCGACGCTTCCCATCGGCAACCTGCACGTCGATCTCGGCCGTCTCGCGGATCTGGAGCCCCTACTGGGACGCAAGATCACCGGCCAGGCCAACGCCACCCTGGAGTCGGACGACAGGGCGGCCAAACTGGCACTGACCGTGCGCGACGCCGCGTTGCCCGGCACGGCGGCGATCGCCAAGGCGGTGCTGAACGCCACGGTCACCGATCCGACTGGACACCCGGCCGTCGATGCCACCTTCGCGGCCGACGGCGTATCCGCCGGAACCACCCAATCGGCGACTGCACGCGTCACCGCCAAAGGCCCAATCGACGCCCTCGGCATCACCATCGACGCCAACGCCCCGGCAGTGGCCGGCGCCGCCGCGAAGCTGACCACCGCCGCCACGCTGAACGTCCAGGCGCGCACCGTGGCGCTGGCCAAGCTGGAGGCAACCTGGAAACAGCAGACCCTGCGACTGCTCGCCCCGGCAAAACTCACCTTCGCTGACGGCGTGTCGGTCGACCGTCTGCGCCTGGGTTTCCAGCAAGCGGAACTGACCCTTTCCGGCAGCGCGGGCAGCAAACTTGATCTGACCGCCTCGCTGCGCAACCTGCCGGCCAATATCGGCAGCATCGTCAACCCCGCCTTCGCCGCCGACGGCATGATTGCCGCCGACGCACGCCTCAACGGCACCACCGCACACCCGCAAGGCACCATCAAACTGACCGCAACCGGGTTACGGCAACGCCAGGGCCCCGGACAGGCCCTGCCCGCGGCCAACCTGACCGCAAACGCTGTCCTGCAAGGCACCTCGGCTCAACTCGACACCAAACTGACGGCGGGTCCGTCGCATCTCTCGGTCACCGGTTCGGTCCCACTGTCCCAGACGGGCGCGTTGAACCTGAAAACCGACGGCCATGTCGATCTGGCCATGCTGGATCCGTTGCTGACCGCCGAAGGCCGCCGAGCCCGGGGTGAAGTCGACCTGAACGCCAGCGTGACCGGCACTGCGGCGTCCCCGCTCGCCAGCGGCACCGCGCAACTCAGCAAGGGCGACCTGGCGGATTACACGATCGGCGCCCATGTCAGCGATCTGTCCGCCTCGATCCAGGCCACCGGCGATACCATCCGACTCACCCAGTTCAGCGGCAAGGCCGGTCCGGGCACCCTCGGCGGCAGCGGCTCGATCAGCCTGGCCGGCGATATGCCGGTCGATCTGCACTTCACCGCCAACAACGCACGCGCCCTGGCCAGCGACCTGATGAGCGCCATGATCGACGCCAATCTGACTGTGCAAGGCGACATCAAAGGCAATTTGCAAGCCGGCGGCACACTGCATGTCAGGCGCGCGGACATCCGGATTCCCGACAAGCTGCCACCAGGCGTGGCGGTCCTGCCCGTCCGCAACGCGAGCGCCCCGCCGCCCCCCCCACCGCCGCCCGCGACCCAATCGTCGATCGCGCTGAACCTGACGATCAGCGCTCCACAGCAGGTCTTCATCCGCGGCCGCGGCCTCAACGCGGAACTTGGCGGTACCATCCACATTCATGGGACAGCGACGCAACCGATCCCGGACGGCGGCCTGCATCTGCGCCAGGGAACGCTCAGCGTCATCGGCACCACGCTGAACTTCACCGAGGGAACGATCGATTTCAGCGGCGCCGGCATTGCCAACCCCTCGATCCACTTCGTGGCGACATCGACGACCGCCTCGATTGTCGCGACCCTGACCGTCAGCGGCTACGCATCGGACCCCAAGATCACGCTATCCAGCGTGCCCGATATGCCGCAGGACGAGATCCTCTCGCAGCTTCTGTTCAACACGAGCACATCGAAACTGAGTGCGCTGCAGTTGGCCCAGATCGCGGCGGCACTGGCCTCGCTGTCGGGCGCCACGGCGGGATTCGATCCACTGGAAAGCCTGAGAACGGGCTTGGGGCTCGATCGCCTGTCGATCGGCAGCAGCAGCACCGGCGCCCCGACACTGCAAGCCGGACGATACGTGGCGCGCGGTGTCTATGTCGGGGCACAGCAAAGCGCCTCCGGCGGCGGGACCCAGGCGACCGTACAGATCGACCTCGCCAAAGGCCTGAAGCTGGAAACCACCGCCGGTTCCGGATCGACCTCCGCCACCGGCGCCGCCAGCAGCGGCGATGCGGCCAGCATCGGGATTACGTATCAGTTCGAGTACTGAAAATCCCGTCCGGCCGACTTTTACGCCACGTCACGTCGACGTTGCCATATCACCTCGTCATAGCCCGGCGGTTAGTCCAGGCCATCTGATCCAAATAAATAACCCGGACTGGCGCCCCGCCACGACAGCGGGGACCATACCCGTCGATTTCAGTCGCGATGCAACGGCCCTACGCGGGTGCGGTCTCCGCCAGTCCCTTGTTCTGGACGAACCCTTCATACCAGGCCGCCAGCTTCGGATGTCCTGAACGCCACGGATCGGACGCGAAGCGGAAATCCAGGTATCCCAGCGCGCAGGCAACGGTGATGGACCCGATATCCACATGCTTATGCGGCGGATCAGCCCCCAGCACGTCAACCGACCGGCTGATGGCGGCCTTATAGCGCTCGATCACCGCATCCCGAGCGGCTTCCGACGGCCTGCCCTGCTCACCACGGCAGGGCACCGCGGCATCGAGGATGCCATCCCCCAGCGACTGGAATTTCAGTGCACGCCACCGCGCCGCTCCATGTTCGGGGAACAGCGGCAATTCATCGCCCAGGCTATCGAGATACTCACAAACCAACTGGCTGCCGAACAGCGACAACCCGTCATCCGTGATCAGGCACGGCACTTTCGAAACCGGATTGTCGGCCACCAGATCGGCGGGCGATGCATGCGGATTGCTCGCATGTTTTTCGATCCGGCCACCCAGGCCACGCACGATCGCGCATGCCATGACTTTCCGGACATAGGGGCTGGTCGCCGAGTAGTAGAGCTTCACAGACGTCGATCTCCTCAGAATTTATCTTTCTGCGCACGCAGCACCGCGAACCGAGCCGCATCCGGCGCCATCAGGAACGGGTTCGCTTTCAGTTCGTCGCGCAGGACGGACGGCACGCTGGGCTGGCCTGCGGCGCGCAACTGCTCGACCTTGCCGACGAACTCGTGCAGCGCGGCGTTATCCGCATCGACCGCCAGGGCAAAACGCGCATTGCTCTCGGTGTATTCATGACCGCAGCAGACCAGCGTGTCGGGCGGCAGCGCGGCCAGTTTGCGCAGGCTGGCGAACATTTCCTGCGGCGTGCCCTCGATCAGCCGGCCGCAGCCGAGGCTGAACAGCGTGTCGCCGGACAGCAGGATATCGCCGTCGGGGAAAAAGAAGTTGATCTGCCCGCGGGTGTGGCCCGGCGTGTCGATCACCTGCGCGGTCGCATTGCCGAGGCGCACGGTGTCGCCTTCCTTGACCGCCTCATCCAACTTCGGCAGCCGGTGCTGATCGGCCGCGGCGCCGACCACGGGACATTTGAAACGAGCGCGAACCTCATCGACGCCAGCGGTATGGTCGGCGTGGTGATGGGTCAGCAGGATCATGTCCAGCCGCCCGCCAGCCTTTTCAATGGCTTCGATGATCGGTTCGGCGTCGGCCGGGTCAACGATCGCGGTGGCGCCCGTGCCGCTGTCGCGCAGCAGCCAGGCGTAGTTGTCCTTCAGGATGGGGACGGGGGATGCTGTGACTGTCATGCGGGCAGCCTAACACGCGTTCATTCGATCGGAAACCGCCGGACGTGCTATAGAACGCACATGACAGCCGACGCCCACATTGTCGCCGAGTTCTACGGGTCGGCACGCGGTGCCGTGACCGCGCGCGTCCTGCGCGAAAGGCTGTCGGCGATGTGGCCCTCGGTCCAGGGCGAATCAGTGCTCGGTATCGGCTACGCCATGCCGTACCTGCGACTTTGGCGCGACCAGGCGGCCCGCTGCATCGCCCTGACCCCGGCGCAAATGGGCGCCGCCCGCTGGCCGCCTGGCTACGCCAGCCTGTCCTGCGCCGCGGAGGAGGACAACCTGCCGTTCGGCGACCTGACCTTCGACCGCATCGTGCTGGTCCATGGGCTGGAGATGGCGGAAAACGCCCGCCGCCTGCTGCGCGAGGCTTGGCGCGTACTGAAGGACGACGGGCGCCTGCTGATCGTGGTGCCGAACCGGAGCGGCATGTGGGCCTATCGCGAGAGCACCCCCTTCGGCCATGGTCTGCCCTACTCCACCGGCCAGCTCGGCCGGCTTCTGGCCGGCGGCTTGTTCCGGATCGAACGGCGTGACGCCGCCCTGTGGATGCCCCCGTCACAAATACGTGTCGTGCTGCGGAGCGCCCCGCTGTTTGAGCGGCTGGGGCGCCGGATGATGCCCGGACTGGCTGGCGTCACCCTGACCGAGGCGGTCAAGGACGTTTACGCCGCGATGCCGTTGCGCGCCGTGCCACGCCGGCGGCTGGTCCTGGCGGATGCCGCGTAGATCGGTCGGGACACTAGCTCTTTGTTTTCAGTGGCCTGCCGATCCCAGAAATCCGTCGCAGAATGCGACGAACTTCTGGGGCAGGACACTAGTCTTACTGTGTCATAAGTTCATTCTGCGTGTGATGTGCTGGCAGCAAGGGCAGCGTGGCAGGGTTCGAGCAATGACGCGGGCAATTGCGACG
>NZ_LMUJ01000064.1:383599-386430 GCF_009765975.1 Acidisphaera sp. S103
ATCACGGGTCTCGCGGCGACGAGGGCTATCCCGCCGATCAATCGGCTTCTCAGCCACGCAATCGTCGTCCGCCCCTTCGCCGATGGGCCTATATGGCTCCCTTTACTGCACCCAAGTTCCTGGTTGCTGGCCGTCGGATTCATCACGGCCCTCATGACTGGAAACTCCATCGGCGGCGCTTTCACCAGCGCCTGGCGCCGCGGAAAAACGGCCGTACTCACCATCGTGGTGTTTCTTGCCATGGCACAGGTTATGGTCACATCCGGTATCGCGGATGGCATCGCCCATGGCTTGCGATCGTCGCTGGGTCTTACCGCCGTGTTGGCGACACCGCTGCTCGCAAGCCTGTTCGGGTTCCTGACCAGCAGCAGCAGCGCAACAAATGGGCTGCTGATGCCCGCCCAGGCCGCTCTCGCCCAGGCGACCCAGTTAAGTTTGCCGTGGCTTGCCGCTTTTCAGAACGTGGCCGCGGCAGCGGCGACCATGCTCAGTCCGGTTCGGCTTGCGATGGGTTGCGCCCTTGTCGGCAGGCCGGACATTGAACGTCCGGCTTACGGACGTGCATGGCCGCTGGGCGCGGTACCACTGGCCATTCTCGTGGCGGCGGCAGCGCTTCTGACTGTTTGATTCAGCGCGATTATCGACCCCATCCAGAGGTCTTCGTTGCGGGAAACCTGAACCCGCGAGAAACCTTATTTGGAGAACACCTGGTTTGCGCGACCACTTCGGTGCGGGAAACTCCGGCGATTCCGCCCGCGGTCATCACGCTCCAGCCAAACCGCCCGTTCCGGCAGGCCACCGTTATGATACGGGGTACGGCAGGGACTGGGACAGCAGGTACTACTCCGCCACCCGAGCTTCCGCCGCGTCGCCGAAGCGGCAACGAGCCGCGGGATGGCGGGCGGGAAGCCTTGGATGGCCAAAGATCTTCTGCCGCAACGGACCCGGTGCGTACTGCGTCTTGAACGCACCACGCGATTGCAGTTCGGGCACCAGCAGATCGACCACGGCCTCCAGGCTTTCCGGCACCACGACGCGGGTCAAATTGAACCCGTCGATATCGGCTTCCTCTACCCAGGCCTGGAGTTCATCCGCGACGGTCGCGGGGGAACCGACGATGAAAGCCCCGCGGCCGCCAACCTGGCCAAAACTTACGAGATCGCGCACGGTCCAACGACGATCGGGACTGCGGGTGGTGATCGATTCGATCAGCGACAGCATGGCATTGCCCTCGACATGCTGGATCGGTTCGTCCGGATCGTAACGAGACAGGTCGATGCCAGACCAACCGGATAGCAGCGCCAGAGACCCCCGATCGTCTACCCAACGTTGGTATTCGGCGTGTCTGTCCCGGGCTTCGGCGTCCGTCGACGCAACGATAATTGTCGTGCCGAGGAAGATTTTGACGTCGTCCGCCCGCCGCCCCTTTTCCACGGCATGGCGGCGTATATCCCGCACTGTTTCCGCTGCCAACGCCTTGGTATGGCCATTGATGAATACCGCCTCGGCATGACCGCCGGCGAACCCACGCCCGGCGGCCGAAGCACCGGCCTGGAACAGGAATGGTGTCCGCTACCGGGACGGATGCACCAGATGGATCGCATCCAGATCGTAATGTGCGCCATGATGCGATATCCGCCGCACCCGGTCGGGCCGCGTATACGTCCGCGTCTGGCGATCGCGCACCAGTGCGTCGTCGGCCCAGCTTCCCTCCCACAGGGCGTAGACAACTTTCAGGAACTCCTCGGCCACGGCGTAACGCTGGTCATGGTCCGTCAACCCACCCTGGCCCGCACCCCTGGCGCCACTGTCCAGGATCCCGGTGACGATGTTCCACGCCATCCGACCCCGGGTCAGGTGGTCCAGCGTGGAGAAGCGACGGGCGAGCAAGTAGGGCCTCTCATAAGTCAGCGTGGCGGTGACGCCGAAACCGATGTTTTCGGTCACGGCCGCCATCAGCGGCACCGCCGGGAACGGATCGAGCGTGGGCGCCTGCGCCGCCGTACGGATGGCGGTGTCGGGGCTGTTGCCATAGACGTCGTAGACCCCGATCACGTCGGCCAGGAAAATGGCATCAAGCAACCCGCGTTCCGCCGTCTTCGCCAGATGGGTCCAGTATTCCGGCGTGTCATGCCGGATTGAGGCATCGTTCGGGTGCGCCCAGAGCCCCGCCCAGGTGTGGCTGGGTGCGTTCATGTGGAACGCGTTCAGGCGGATTTCCTTGGGCATGCTATTCGGCCGCCTCGGCATGAGTGGCGAAGCGGCCGGCCGGACGTTTCAGGCCGAGATGTTCGCGCAACGTGGTCCCTTCGTATTCGTGCCGGAACAGTCCGCGCCGCCGCAGCACGGGCACGACCAGTTCGACAAAATCCACCAGACCGCCCGGCAGCGTCGGCGGCATGATGTTGAACCCATCGGCACCGTAATTGACGAAACGTTCTTCCAGTTGGTCGGCGATCTGCTGCGGCGTGCCGACCAACTGCCAATGTCCGCGAGCACCGGCGATGCGCAGATACAATTGTCGGATGGTCAGATTCTCCCGCTTCGCGAGGTCTATCAGCAGAACGCGCCGGCTTTTGCCGCCATCGGTTTCCGGCAGGTCCGGCACTGGGCCGTCCAGCGGGAATCGCGAAAAATCGAACCCGCCGGAATGGTTCGCCAGCAGGCCCAGGCCAACAACCGGATCGATCAGCGATTGCAGCGCTTCGAATTTTTCCTGTGCTTCTGTTTGGGTTCGCCCCACCACCGGAAACACGCCGGGCATGATCTTCAGATCGTCCGGCGAGCGTCCGTATTTCGCCATCCGCCCTTTCACATCGGCATAGAATCCG
>NZ_LMUJ01000064.1:386440-415404 GCF_009765975.1 Acidisphaera sp. S103
GAGCGTCTGTTGCGCGGTGAAGATCGCCTCAGCCGTGCGGGCGGCCAGTTCCTTGCCGGGTTCGGAGGCACCCGCTTGCACAACCACCGGGTGTCCCTGCGGAGAACGGGCGATGTTCAGTGGTCCTCGCACCTTGAAGTGCCGGCCACGATGATCGAGCCTATGGACCTTCGCGGGATCGAGATATTCACCGCTGACCCGGTCGCGGGTGAACGCGCCGTCGTCGATGGTGTCCCACAGCCCGGTAACCACATCGGCGAATTCCTCGGCCCGGTCATAGCGATCCGCGTGTGGGACGGGCCCGTCATAGCTGAAGTTGCGCGCCGATCCGACGTCACCGGTCGTGACGAGGTTCCATCCGGCACGGCCACGGCTCAGATGATCCAGTGACGCGAACTGGCGTGCCAGATTGTACGGGTCTGAGAAGCTGGTGGAGGCGGTGGCGATAAGACCAATCCGCGAGGTATGGCCGGCCAGGGCTGAAAGCAGTGTGATCGGTTCGAACGGATAGGCCCCGTTATGCGCTTTGTGGCTGGCCGCGCCGTAGTCGTCCAACCGAGCGGCGACGCCATCGGCGAGGAAGACGGCGTCGAACTTCGCCGCTTCGGCGATCTTGGTGAAGGCGATGAAATCCTCCAGCGTCGTGCTGTCGGACGCAGATGGCAGACGCCAGGCCGCGACGTGGTGGCCGGTGAACATCAGGAAAGCCCCGAGGCTGAGCTGGCCTTTGCGCTTCGACATGATTCAACTCCGTGGCGGCCGGCCGCCTGATTACCTCTATATGATCGCCCTTACTCAATATATGGTCAACATAATGTGTATGAATTATCTATCCACATTCCGTTGCGGGGTTTTTCTCCGGTGCGGTTGGCAGGACCTTGAGACATGACGATCCAACGGCTAGGCCTCAACCGCTTTGCGCTCAGTCTCGGAGCCGTCGGTGCGGTCGTTGTCGCGTTTTCCCTGATCGTGGTGAAGAACGCACCGGGCGACACCAGCAAGGAATTGGTGAACGTTTCGTATGACCCGACCCGGGAACTGTACCAGAGGCTCAATCCCCTCTTCGTCGCGTCCTACGAAAAAGCGACCGGGCAGCATCTGGCGATCGTTCAGTCGCATGGCGGATCGTCGTGGCAAGCCCGCAAGATCATCAGCGGCGAACAGCAGGCGGATGTGGTCACGCTCGGCCTGTTCACCGATATCGACTCGTTGCGCAAGCGCGGCCTGATCGCGGCTGGCTGGGCCGACCGGCTGCCGAACCATTCCCTGCCCTACACCTCGACCATCGTCTTCGTGGTGCGCAAGGACAATCCGCGCGGCATCAAGGATTGGCCGGATCTGCTGACGCCGGGGGTGGAAATCGTGACCCCGAACCCACGGACCTCCGGCAACGGCAAACTCGCTGCATTGGCCGCCTGGGCGGCGGTGGTGACCCGGGGCGGTACCGATACCGAGGCACGGGCCTACCTGGCCTCGCTGTATCGACACGTTTCGGACATGGATGAGGGCGCCCGCGGTGCCGCCATCCGCTTTGCCTTGCAGGAAATCGGCGATGTCCACCTGACCTGGGAGAACGAGGCGATTCGCGAGGTGGCGGAATCGAACGGCAAACTGGAGATCGTCTATCCGCCGGTAAGCATCCTCGCCGAACCCTACGTCGCGTGGGTCGACAGCACCGTGGCGCGCGATGGGAATCTGGCGCCAGCCAAGGCATATCTGAACTTTCTATTCACTGACGCAGCACAGGCGGCAATCGCCCATCTCGGCTATCGGCCCTACAAATCCGGTATCTGGACGTTTCCCAGTCTGACCCTCGTTCCTATCACCGCGATTGCCCGGGACTGGGATGGTGCCAACGAAAAATTCTTCGCCGAAAACGGCGTCATCGACTCGATATTGGGTAGCCAGCCGAAATGAAACGCTGGATCGACTACAATTCCCAGGATTTCCGGCAGGATCTGATCGCGGCCCTGACGGTCGCGGCCATTTCGCTGCCGCAAGGCATGGCCTATGCCCTGCTTGCCGGCGTAGACCCACGATATGGGCTTTATTCCGCCATCGTCGTCACCGCGGTCGCTTCGGTGTTCGGCTCGTCGTCCCATCTGATTAACGGACCGACCAGTGCGATTTCCCTCGTCGTGCTGAGTGCGCTGTCGATCTTCGATCCCGATCAGCGGGTCGAGGCCGCCGAAGCGATGTTCCTGATCGGCGTGATGGTCGGTTCGATCCAAATCTTTATCGCGGTGTTCCGCCTCGGCGACCTGACCCGCTACATTTCGGAAGCCGTCATCCTTGGCTTCATGGGCGCGGCGGCCCTGCTGCTGGCGATCGGCCAGGTCAGCAACGCGCTTGGTGTACGCGACAAAGGGACCGGGGCGCAGCACATCCTGTACCGGTTGTGGCTGACGCTGACCGCGGGCGATCCGGTGAACCTTAAGGCGGTCGCGGCAACGGCCGCGACGTTGCTGCTGGCCCTGCTGTTTCGCCGCCTTGTGCGCCGCTATCACCTGCCGCAATTCGATATGTTGGCGGTGCTGGCGATCGTCAGCATCGGCGTCTGGCTTGCAGGCTGGACCATCCCCGGTCCGGGCGGCAAGACGGCGATCGGAATTGCCGGGAATGTACCGAGCAGTCTTCCCGGCCCGCATATTCCGGTGGTGAAACTGAGTTGGGCATGGGACCTCGCTTCCGACAGCGTCGCCATCGCCTTTCTCGGTTTGCTGGAAGCCCTGGCCATCGCCAAATCGATCGCCAACCAGACGCGGCAGAAGCTGGACTTCAACCGGCAATGCCTCGCCGAGGGGATCGCCAATCTCGCCGGTGGTTTCTTCCAATGCCTGCCGGGATCGGGATCGCTGTCACGCTCCGCGATCAACTTCCAGGCCGGTGCGGCGACACGGTTTTCCGGTATCCTGACGGCTGGCATCGTCGCCATCGCGGTGATCTTTCTCGCCCCGCTTGCTCGTTATGTACCAAAACCGGCTTTGGCGGCGCTGCTGTTGCTGACCGCGTCGCGGCTGATCGATTTCAAGCGCCTGGCCTATACGCTTCGGGCATCGCGCATGGACGCCGGCGTCGTCGCCGTGACGGCACTTTCGGCCGTGGCCTTCGGCCTCGACATTGCCATCCTGATCGGTGTGGCGCTGTCGATCGCCCTGTTCGTTCCGCGCGCGGCGAGGCTGAAGGTGACCGAACTGGTGGTCGACGCGGATGACGTGGTGCGCGAGAAGCTGCCTGCTGATCCAGCCGATGCCAGATTCATGATTTTCGATATGGAAGGGGAACTGTTCTTCGGCGCCGCACCGGAACTGGAGCGCACCTTCGCGCGGATCGAGCGCGAGGCGCATGAGAAGCACATCCGCCACGTATTGTTGCGGCTGAAACGGGTACGCAATCCGGATGTGGTCAGCCTCGAACACTTCGAGCATTTTCTCAGGCATGCGCAGGTGGCCGGGATCACCGTCTGGCTCGCCGGAGTGCAATCCGACCTGCTGGACGCGTTTGGACGGCTGCATTTTTCGGAATGGCTGCCGCCGGATCGCATCTTCCCGCAGGGTGCCGACGAAGACTCCGCGACGCTGGCTGCCATCCGCCGCATCCGTTCGGCGTTGCCCGAGGCTAACGCCGCGACCTCGGACAAGCTGTTTTACCTGGTCTGAGCGCCGTCTCTATCGCCCTTACACAAGTGCGGAACGATTTTGGGTCCCGTTCATGGCTGCCTCGTCGCCAGGGTGGGGCAACGGTGGCAGTTTCTCGCCTGTCAGCAGTTCGCGGACTGATCGGCCGAGCATGGCGACGCGGTGTTCGGCTTGCTCGCGTTCGGAGGATGGGAGGGTTCGGAGACTTGCTGAGAGGTCGCTTGCTTCCTTGATCATCGCCTTGGCTTGAGTCCGCTTCTGGCGCTGCTCTTCGAGCGATGCGGGTTCGGCTGGCTGTTCCGCTTGGGGTGTCGCTGCCTCGATGGCGAGTCGGTCGGCTGCGTCGTCTTGCAGGACGATTTCGGGGTCTTCGGGGGATGCGGGTTCGACGTACATGTCGGTGCCCAGGTCCAACGGGGCGGCATCTTGGTTTTGCTTTCGCACGCGGCGGTTGTGTTCAACCATGCGGTTCAGGCTGATGGCATTGTTGCGCAGGCGCGGGGCCATCGGCAGCGCGATTTCGTCGTTCATCGACTGGCCCAGCGATCCCAGGGCTGCCAGGCCGTTGGCGACGATCTGGCCGACTGCGAGCAGGTCAACGCGGTTGCGGGCGTGGTGTTCGTCAATGACCTCCTGCGCGGCCATGCGGGCGAGGGAGATGTCGCCACCGGCGGCGCCGAAGAACACCGGGGCGAGGGCGGAGATGACGACGGTGGTCAGGAGACCAGTGGTGGGGGGCGGCTCGGTGGTCATGCCGCTGCTTCGAAGGGGTGCGGAATTTCTACCTGAAGTTGCGAGAGCAGTCGAGAAATATTTCCCACTCTGCTGCTGGCGTGCGATCCTTTTCGAGCGGCGAGGCCGGTACGATCCCCCGCCATTTCGTCGCCAGTCCGCTCAGGCCGCCAGCCAGGCGTCGCGCAGGGATTGGTCGCTGGCCGTGACGGCGTCCCGCAGGTTGGCTGCCACCACCGAAAAGAAATTCAATTCAATCAGCGGCAGGATCGGCAGGTCCGTCTGCACGATATGTTGGAAGCGGTTGAACAGCGCGATGCGCTTCTGCTGGTCAGGCTCGCGCTGCGCCTGGACGAAGATCGCATCGATTTCGGGATTGCGATAGCCCGAGGCATTGGTCCAGGGCACATTCTTGCCTATGATACTGGACGTGTAGATCTTGCCGTAGCCGATCTGCGGATCGGAAAACAGCGCGGTCCAACTGCTGGAAATATCGAAGTCCCGGGTACCGTAGACGCGTTTGGTGAACACCGCGGTGTCCTCGTTGCGCAATGTCACATCGATGCCGACACGTTTGAGCGACTGTTTCACATATTCGCCGGTGCGGCGGAAATCGTCTCCGTACGGTACCGGATCGTCTGTCACGGCAAACCGCGTTCCGTTCGCGCCACGTGGCAGCCCCGCTTCGTCGAGCAAGGCTTCAGCCCGCTTGAGGTCGAAGGGATAGCGCGGCACCGTGGGATCGAAAAACGCGGTTGCGGTCGAAGGCACCGGGCTGATCGCGGGTTTGCCGAAGCCGTACCAGACCACGTCGGCAACCCCCTGCCGGTCGATCGCATGAGCGATGGCATGACGGACACGGACGTCGCGCAGGTACTCGTTGTCGAGATTCAGTTCCAGATACAGCCACGCGCCGGTCCATTCGTAACCATGCTTCTCGATCCTGAGGCCGGGCAGCTTCGAAAGGCGATCGACATCCTGCAATGCCACGGGGCTGTATGGCGCGAACTGGGCCTCGCCGGTTTCAAACGCGATCGATCGGGCGGAGGCATCGGGAATGAAGCGCCAGATGACCTGGTCGAGATAGGGCTTGCCGGGGTCCCAGTAGTGCTGGTTCCGCTCCAGGACGATCTGGTTGCCTCGGCTCCATTCCTTGAACACGTACGGGCCCGTACCGATTGGCGCATTGGTATGAGGATTGTTGAGGATGTCGGTCCCCTCGAAGAGGTGGCGCGGCAGGATGGGCGCCCCGTTCGAGTTCAATGCGCCCATGATCGCGATCGAGGGCGCCGAAAGACGAAAGATCGCGGTATGCGGGTCCGGCGTGTCGACCCGTTCCACCGAGGCAAACAGCAGCCGGTTGCGCGGATGGATCGTCTTCCAGACGTTGTCCAGCGTCCATTGGACATCCGCCGCGGTAAACGGCGTACCATCGTGCCAAGTGACGCCTTGCCGCAGGCGGAAGGTGATGGAGAGACCATCTTCCGCGACCTCCCAGCTTTCCGCCAGTTCCGGCCGCGGCTTGAGATCGAAACCATAGCGCACCAGGCCATCGAAGATGTTCGCCCACAACACGCTGGTCGGCATCGCGGTGTTCAAGCCTGCGTTCAGTGTGATGGGCTCGGGGGTGATAACCGCGGTCACCGAGCCACCGCGCCTGGGTTCCGCTGTGGTCTGATCGGCCAGGGCGAGCGGAATGTTTCCCGCGAAGGCGAATGCCGCGGCCGATGACAGTGCGGCCCGGCGAGTGGCGCCTCGGGCAATGGTCCCGAGGTTGTCGTCTGAAATCGAAACAGGCATATGCGAAGTCTCCGTTGCTTCCAGGGGAGCCTCCTGGATCGTGGACCGCCAGCCGCCCCGACATGCCTGTATACACGTTTTTGCCGTAGTCCATATGTTATTACTATTGTTCATAGTTATTTCAAATCGGTACGGCGCTGCTGGCAGCGGTCTGCGCGATCGACAGTGGATAGCGTGGAAAAAAGATGACCCTGACGCCGAGATTACGATCCGCGTGACGTGATTCGACAATGCACGTGATATATGGGTAAATAGCGTTAATATATAGTTGATAATGCCAATGAGTGTCGGGCAACCCGCCGCTCGGATGCGTCGAAAAGGGGTCTCCCATGGACGATTGTAACGACACGCGTATGCTCGGGCGACGTCACCTGTTGCGGGCGGGCGCATTCGCATCCATCCTGCCGCTCGGCCTTGCCGGCTCCCGCGTCTTTGCCAGCCCGGCACGCCCTTTCCCGACGGATTTTCCGCTCTGCCACGGCGGCGGTGACTACATCAAGGCAGCGGACCACCCGGCTCCGCCGCCCGCGGCCCCAACCGGGTCGGCCAAGAAGATCCGCTTCACCTGGAACCAGACAGCACTTTGCACCTCCGCCGTGCCGGTCGCCGTCGAGGCGGGGATCTTCGAAAAGCACAATCTTGACGTGGAACTGGTGAATTTCGGCGGCTCCACGGACCAGCTTCTGGAGGCAATCGGCAGCGGCAAGGCGGACGTCGGCATCGGCATGATCCTTCGCTGGCTGAAACCGCTGGAACAAGGTTTCGACGTCAAACTGGTTGCCGGTGTACATGGCGGCTGTTCCTACCTCGTGGGGTCGCGCGACGCGGGCATTACCGACATCGCAAGCTTGCGCGGCAAGACCATCGGCGTAACGGACTTCGCATCGCCCGATAAAAACCTTTATGAAATCATTCTGCAGAATCACGGTCTGGATCCCGACAAGGACGTCGAGTGGAAGCAATATCCGCAGGATCTTATGGCGATGGCCGTCCAGAAAGGCGAAATCCAAGCCTATGTTGCTGGCGATCCGAACGTCTATTATCAGGTCAAGAACAGCAAGGGGAACCTGTTCCGCGTTGCATCCAACGCCACCAATGAATTTGCCGACCGTACTTGTTGCGTCCTCGGCATTCGCGGCAGCCTGCTGCGTGACGATCCCGAAGCGGCGATCGCCGTGACCCGAGCGGTTCTGGAAGCGTCACAGATGGTGAACGACAATCCAAATCATGCCGTCGAGGTTTCCGGCCACTATGCACCGCGAAGCGCGACCTCGGCCGATCTGGCGGAGATGCTGAAGAGCTATCCGTATGGGCAGCAGCCGATTGGGGCCGATTTCCAGCGTCAAGTGTTGCTCTACGCTAACGAGTTGAAGCGGGCCGGGGTTCTGAACCCTAGCACCGATCCGCAGCGCTATGTCAACCGGGTGACCGCAAACCTGCTGGCGTAACGGCAGACGCCGCGGCCGCCTGCCAGGCCCACTGCGATTGGATCCACATGGCGGTCTAACCGTAAACAGATGGTTCCGTTATCAGATCGGAACCATGGGCCTGATAAACCGAAGCGAGGCGATGGCCCGGCTGCGCCGCCAGCAGGGCACGCGTGTACGGCGTGGCGGGGGTGTCGAAGATTGTACCGATCGATCCCGTCTCGACCAAGCGTCCCTGATGCATCACCCCCACATCGTCCGCGAATTGACGCACCACCGACAGATCATGTGAAATGAAAATGAGCGTAAGTCCAAGCGATTGCTGCAACCGGCGCAGCAGATCAAGGATTTGCATTCTCGTTACTATATCCAGTGCCGACAATGCCTCATCAAGAATGAGCATCCTGGCATCGAGCGCCAGAGCCCGTGCGATCGCCACCCGCTGCCGCTGTCCACCGGACAATTCCGCCGGACGCTTGGCCGTGACCTCGGACGGCAGGCCCACCTGTTCCAGCAACGCGGCGATGCGGGCGGCCCGTTGCGCGGCCGTCCCGGCGCGGTGCGCCCGCAACGGGCTGCCGACGATGCCGCCGACGGTCTCGCGCGGATTGAGCGATGCGTCCGGGTTTTGATGGACGAACTGGATTTCGCGCCAGACCCGCCTGCGTTCGGCCAAACTGGGCCGCGTGATGTCGCGCCCGTTCAGGCGGATCCGACCGGAAACGGCCCGCTCCAACCCGAGGACCATACGCGCCGTCGTGGACTTGCCGGAACCGGACTCGCCAACGAGCGCGAAAGTGCTGCCTCTGCGGACCGAGAACGACACGCCGTCGACAGCCGGCGGACCGGCGTGGTCGCCGAAGATCATGACAAGATCCTCTACCTCCAGGATCCTGTCGTGTTGCGCGACCTCCGGTGCGCGGGATATGATGGGTGTCGCCGTGCACTGAGCCGCGAGCAGCGATCGCGTGTAGCTCGAAGCCGGGTTCCGCAAAATTTCGCCGACCGGCCCGGCCTCGACCACCCTGCCGTCGCGCAGGACCAGAATGTGCGAGGCGTGGTCGGCGGCCAATGCAATATCGTGCGTGACGAACACCACTGTCGTGCCCCTTTCGGCGACAAGGCGGTCGAATACGGTCATCACCTGCCGCTGCACGGTGACGTTAAGCGCCGATGTCGGTTCGTCGGCGATCAGCAGATGAGGATTGCAGGCAAAGGCGATTGCAATCAGCACACGCTGCTTCTGTCCGCCGGACAGTTGGTGGGGATAATGCCGCAGCCGTTCCTCCGGGCGATCGATCCCGACCTGGTTCAGCAACGCGATGCAGTGTGCCTGGATCGCGGCGCCGGTCAGTGCGATGTCGGTCCGTAGCCGGAACACTTCCGATAGCTGCGAACCGATCGTTTTTGTGGGATTGAGTGAAAGGCCGGGATCCTGTGGCACGAAGCCGATGTCCTGGCCGCGCAGCTGTGTAAACTGCCGTTCGTTCATGCGCGTCAGGTCGGCGCCCGCGAATGTTATTTCGCCGCTCGCGATACGCAGTTCTGGCGCCAGCAGGCCGATGATGGCTCGGCTCAGCGTGGTTTTCCCCGACCCCGACTCGCCGACGACAGCGAGGAAGTCGCCGCGCCGGAGGGAGAAGCCGATCCCTTTGAGAATCGCCGTTGGGGCGTCCGAGCGGCCGACGACCAGGTTCCGGACCCGCAGAATTGTTTCGAGTTCGTTCATCGATTCTAAATCTGGCTCAGAGCCTGCAGTTTCCGGCTTAGCGCGGCGAAGGCGAGCACGGTCGCTATCAGCACGAAGCCGGGGAACGTGGTAATCCACCAGGCCGTGGCCAGATATTTTCGCCCCTCCGCGATCAGTTCGCCCCATTCCGGACTGGGCGGCGGATCGCCGTAACCAAGAAAAGCAAGCGCGGAAATCATCAGGATCGCGTGGGCGATTTCGATCGCGACCATCGCCAGGACCGGCCCTAGCGCGTTGGGCAGAATCTCCCGGAACAGGATGTACGCCCGCGAGTGACCGCACAGCCAGGCGGCCTCGACGAACGGCAGTTCGCGTACGCGCAGAACCTCCGCGCGCGTCAGGCGGGCGAAGGGGGCGATCGCAGAAATTCCAATGGCCACGCCGAGGGTGACAATGCCGGGACCGAAAGCGGCGACCAGGGTCAACGCCATGAGGAAGCCGGGAATTGCCAGCAGAATGTCGATCACCCGCATGATGGCCGTATCGACGATGCCGCGCAGTCCGGCGGCCAGAAGTCCAAGGATGCCGCCGCAGACGAGGCCGATCGGCACGGCGATAGCAGCGGACAGCAGCGTCAGACGCGTGCCATACACCACCCTGCTTAACAGATCGCGCCCGAGATAATCGGTCCCGAACGGATGTGCCGCGCTGGGTGGCAGCAGCTTCTGGGCCGAGATCCCGTGCAGCGGATCGCTGCTGGTGAACAGTCCTGGCACCAGGATCAACGCCAGCAGCAGCAGAAAAACCAAGGCCAGCGCTACCGTGTCGAACCCGACCGCTGGGACACCCAAGCGACGGCTGATGAGGCGCGCCGTCGCTTGGGTGGCGACCGGGAAGGAAGACGCGGTCCGCGTGTCGTTCAAGCCGCTCATGTTCCCGCGGCCTCCATCGGCGGCGCGCCGGTCATGCGGATGCGCGGATCGAGCAACGGGTAGATCAGATCGATCGTGAAATTGACTACCACGTAGAGTGCCGCGATGAGCAGAACGAACGCCTGCACCAGAGCGATATCCTGGTTTGCGACGGCGTCCTCCAGAATACGGCCGACGCCCGGGCGGGAGAACACGGTTTCCGTCACCACCGCACCGCCCAGCAGTCCGCCGATCTGCACACCCAGTACCGTGAGGCCGCTGCCGGCCGCGTATTTCAACAAATGGCGGAGGTAGACCCAGGCGCGCCCCGCGCCCTTCGCCCGTACCACGTCGACGAACGGCTGCGTGCGCGCCGCATCGACGCTTTTCAGCATGACCTGCGCCAACGGTGCGGCGAGATAGATCGCGAGCACGAGCGCCGGGACCAGCAGCGACAGCGCGGAACCGTCGGGGAACAGCGACATGACCTGAAGCCGGAACGACAGCAGCCGGAGCAGCACCATGCCCAGCCAGAACGTCGGGATCGCACTCATCAGCGGGGGCAGCATGACGATGGCGTCGTGAACGCGGCGCGCCTGGACCAGATTGGCCACGGTCACGATCGTGAAGGCGATCAGCAGGGCCAGGCCAAGCGCCGTACCCGCGAGCCGAAAGGTGGCCGGCAGTACATCGGCGATGTCCTGCAGCACCAGATGGCCGGTCGACAGTGCATAGCCCAGATTGCCGTGGAGAATCCCGAACAACTGGATGAAATATTGCGCCCAGACCGGCTTATCGAAACCATAATACAATTTCATGGTCGCGATCGTTTTCGGATCAAGAGCCATGCCGTTCTGGACGAGAAAATTGGTGATCGGGTCTGAGGGCAGCAGGTGGATGATTAGTCTTACTGTGTCATAAGTTCATTCTGCGTGTGATGTGCTGGCAGCAAGGGCAGCGTGGCAGGGTTCGAGCAATGACGCGGGCAATTGCGACGCGGACGGAGGTGATCGAGTTGGTGACATGGCGTTCAGGTCTGATCGGGGGATCCGCGGGGTCGATAACCGTCGGAAACACGAGGTTCTTCGACGAGAAGGGTGTGGCGTGGTCCTGAGGGGGGAATCGCTTCCCTTTCGGAGATCAGGAATCCATACGCGGCGATGCACAGGGTGGCGTGATGATGAAAGCCACGCCAACCTCGTCCCTCGTAGTGGCCAAGGCCGAGTTCCTGCTTGAGGTCCTGGTAGTCGCGCTCGATGCGCCAGCGTAGCTTGGTGGTGTTGACCAGTGCGCGACGACTAATGTTCGCGGGCAGCGTGGATAGAAAGTATTTGGTCGGTTCGGGTTCGTCGGTGGGCCATTCGATTAGACACCATTCCTCAGGCCGCGGCGTCGAACGTTTATAATCGCGATGGGCTGGGCGAACCCGCACCGTGGCGAAGCGTGCGGCAAGTTTGATGTTGGTGCCTTCGCGCCAGGTCACCCGCCGCCAGGCCTTTTTGGGAAGCTCCAGCGCCATCTGCTTGGCTGAGATCGGCTGATGCGCGCCGTCGCGTCGGATCGCGGAGGTTGGACGACCCCGTCCGCTCCATGGCTTGGGGGGCAAGGGTTGCACGCCGGGCGGCCACAGGCTGGTAGAAGACTGGATGCCGACGGCATAGGGAAGACCGATCTCGGCGATGCTGTCACGGAAGTCGGTATCGTTGCCGTACCCCGCGTCGGCCAACACGACGTCGGCTTCGATACCGGCCGCACGGACGGCGCGAAGCTGATCAAGTGCGATTTGCGGCTTGGTCTGAAAGACGATGTCGTCGGGCACACCCGCTTTGGCGCGCCGGGCCGGGTCGTCACTCCATTCATGCGGCAGATACAAGCGATAAGCGATCGGCAGGCTGGCATGATCATTGGCGGCCGACAGGCTCACCGCCACCTGGCAGTTGTCCTGTTTGCCGAGTTGACCGCTGTATTGCCGGGCCACGCCAACCGAGTGCTTGCCCTTTTTCGGCATACTGGTGTCATCGACGATCAAGGCTCGGATCGGGCCGCGCCGCTCGATAATGGGCAAGACGCGGGTGCGCACCGCCGCGAGAACTGTGTCTTCGGACCAGTCGGCCTTCGCCACGAAGTGATGCAGTGATTGATGGGCGGCCTGCACCCGCCCGGGCTCGACCCGTGCGGCCATCGGTTCGACGCTTTTGCGATCGCCCGGCAGCAGCAGTCCCGCGCAATACGATCGGAACGGTGCGGCGCGATCGGCATGGCCAAGCACAGACGTGATCGCCTCGACATAGGCGCCGAAGCGTGATTCGCTGCCACGTGACTTGCATTCGAGACCCACAACCCGCCTCCACGAGTGAGAATCTCCATTACTGACAAATCCACGTCGAATCGGGCAAGCACTTTATAACACAGTAAGACTAGGCATCCGGACGGACTACTTGCCTTTTGCCTTCTCCTTGGCCTGCGTTCCCGAACCAAACTGGCCGGTCAGCTTCCAAATAGTCGATTCGTGACCTTCGAATTTCCCGCCTAGATCAAGCCCCGAGTTCGCAATGCTCGCCTCCACACCGAGATTGATTCCGAAGTCATCTGAATAGTTGACGCTGACGGTAAAATTTCGCAACCCATGCTTCAGGCGACCTTGCGCGATCATTTGCCAGGTCGGTTCGTGCGGATACCACATTAGACCATCGGGCACCGCTGGACTATCCATGCCTGACAAGGTCGCAGTAAACAGGATGCTGTCCTTCGTCTTGTCTTTCGTTCCGACCTCGACCCCACCCTTCCCGTTCGTCCCGGATATCGGCAGAGACAGCTTCGCTGAAAAGTCGTGCGACCAACCAGATACATGTTCCGCCCGGATGCTCGTCGCACCGAGACTCATAAGCAGCAGAATGGCCTCGCTGACCTTGTGTTCGAATACACGCCGATGGAAGTCGGCCAACGTGTGGTAGACATTAGGTATGGCCGGATGGCCAATGTAGACAACGCGATCAAGTGGATGGCCCAGTCGAAAGGTTAGCCCGGCCGCCTGTTCGCGTGAGATCGGCAAAACCGGAACCCCATTCTCCCGCGCTTTGCTCCACGCCTTGAAGGCCTCCACACTGATATCGATCATCAGCCCTGTGGCATTGAAAGTGAGCGCCTTTTTGACGACCTGGGCCGTAAAGTCCACCCAATCGACACGCTCCGGTTTTTTCGCTGCATCCTTTTTACTGCTTTCTTCCTCGGCCGCGGCGATAAACTGTTCGTCCGACACGACGATCATTTGACGTTCTTGGTATGGTCGCGCCAAGAAGCTGTTCGTGGTCACTGGCCGCCACTCCCTTTGGTTCCCTGCGCGAACGATTATGATCGGAGTTTGACCGTTCGGCTAGGAAAGATGTGCCATTGGCGATCGCACTCAACCGCTTAACGTTGATATGGCAAGTCGACAGACCCGTCAGACAACCACGTCCCAGCCACAGAACACCTTCCGCACCGCAACTTGCGCCCCACCCCACCCCGGAGGCACCATCACAAACCATCGGAGACGACAAACAATGACAGGCTGGAGAGCGCGGATCGGATTCCTGGTGCCGCCAGGTAACCCCACAGTGGAACCGGAGATGACAGAACTCACTCCTCCCGGCGTTTCCGTCCACTTCACCCGCCTGTCGGCCAGCGGCCCGGCCGGAACCCATGCTGGCCAGGAAGAACGCAACCGCAGCCAGGTTGCCAGCCTCGACGAGGCCGCCCGCCTGCTGGCGATGCTCTCGCCGCAGGTCATCGTCATGGCCCACACCGCGACCAGCTACACAATCGGCCGCGAAGCCGAGGCTGACCTGGTTCGCCGCCAGGAAGCCGCCACCGGCACACGCTTCATCACCGCCTTCGGAAGCGTGTTGGAGGCCTTCGCCTGCCTCGGCATAAAACGGGTTGCCTATGCCACCCCCTACGACGCCAAAGTAACGGAGCAGGGGCGCGCTCATCTGGCGTTGCACGGGCTGGACGTGGTCAACGTGGCTCGGCTGGAAGGCGTCCGCAATATCTACGAGGAAACGACGGCGCGCGCCTACACCGTCGGCCGGCAGGCCGACCGGCCCGAAGCCCAGGCGGTGTTCCTCAGTGGCACCGGCATGCCAACCCTGGGCATGCTCCAAACGCTGGAGGACGACCTGGGCAAACCGGTCATCTCCGCTGCTTCCGCAATGATGTGGAACGCCCTGCGCGTCGCCGGCGTGCGCGCGCCCCGGCAAGGCTACGGCCGTTTGTTTCACGTCTAACCAAGGACCTCGCGATGCCAGATCCCGAACGCCTCGATCCACGTCGGACTGCCCTGATCGCCTACGACGTCTGCCGGCGCGCCCTGACGCCGCCGGATGCGGCGCGACGGGCCGCGATCCGCCCTGTCCTCGATGCCTGGGTCAGTATCATCGCCGCGGCTCGGGCCGTGGGCGTGCCGGTGATCTACACGACGCCGGTCAGTCGCGCCGATGGTGCCGACGTGGTCATGCTGCCGACCGACCTTTCGGCGGAGACGGGTGTTCCGCCGCTGACCAACGGTATCGAGGGTTCGGAAGGGGCGGGTTTCCCTGATGAGATCGCGCCCCGGCCGGAGGATTATGTTTTCCTCAAGCGGCGGCCGAGTGCGTTCTATGGGACGGGTGTCGGCGAGCTGCTGCATATGCTGCGGCGGGACACCATCATCATCGGCGGCGGTGCCACTAATCGTGGCGTCGAGACCAGCGTTCGCGAGGCGTTCAACTTCGACCTGAAGACCGTTGTCGTACGCGAATGCTGCTGGGGCAGCGACCAGGCCGCCCACGCCTATAGCCTGGACAAGGCGATGAAGATGTATGCGCGCATCCGGCACCTTGATCAGGTCATGGCGATGTTGCGAGGCGGCTAAGCCTCCAGCAGGGCATGCGTGTCCTGCGGGGACCAGACCAGAGTCGCCGGATCACCTGGTTCCGCCGGCTTCTGGTAGAACGTCTGATCGGGGACCAGGGCCGATACCTCGTCGCCTGTGTCGGTCATCATCGCAACCCGCACCATCGCGCCCTGGTATTCGACGGCGACGACCTGGCCGTTGACGTGCGGTCCGTCCCCAGCCGATCCGAGCCAGCAGCGGTCGGCGCGGACGGCGATGGGGCCTTCGTTGTTGCGCAGCACGTTGTGGCTGCCGATGAAGCGGGCGATGAACGGGCTGACGGGACGCTCGAACACGTCGCGCGGATGGGCGGACTGGCGGATGTGGCCGTTCTCCATCACCACCATCAGGTCGGCGAGCGCCATCGCTTCGTCCTGGCTGTGGGTGACGTGGATGAAGGTGATGCCGAGTTCGCGTTGCAGGCGTTTCAGTTCCTCGCGGACCTTGATGCGCAGGAATGGGTCGAGTGCCGATAGCGGCTCGTCCAGCAGCAGGACACGGGGGCGGTTGATCAGCGCCCGGGCCAGGGCGATGCGTTGCTGCTGACCGCCGGATAGCTGTGCCGGCAGACGGTCGGCGTAGTCCGCCATGTGGACCAGGGCGAGATACTCGCGTGCCTTCGCATGCCGTTCCTTCTTTGCCACGCCGCGCATCTTCAGACTGAACGCGACGTTGTCGAGGCAAGACATATGCGGGAACAGCGCATAGCTTTGGAACATCATCGCGGTGCCACGCTTGATCGGCGGCAGGTCGGAGACGTTCTCGCCGTGGATCAGGATGTCGCCGCCGGACACCGCTTCATGCCCGGCGATCATCCGCAAGGTTGTCGTCTTCCCGCATCCGCTGGGGCCCAACAAGCAACAATACGTGCCGCGCGGAATGCGCAACGAAATGTCGTCGACCGCCAGCGTCGTGCCATAACGCTTGGTCACCGATATCAGTTCGACGTCGAAGCGGCTGTCCATCATCCAACCTTCACGAGTGCGCGTCCGCGCCGCCGCTGCAACCGCAGCACGACCAGCAGCGAGACAACGATAGCCAGGAACGAAACCCCAGTGGTCAACGTGCCGATCGCAAACAGCGTCGGCGACGTCGCCGAGGAAATCAACGCATAGATCTCCAGCGGCAGCGTGTTCTTCGGCCCGATGGTCAGGGTCGTGCGAGCATACTCGTCGTAAGACAGGGTGAACGCGCCCATCGCGACGCCGATGATGCCCGGCAGCAGGATGGGGATCGTTACGTGGCGCAATCGCTGCCAGGCATTGGCCCCCAGGTCGCGCGCCGCTTCCTCCCACGAGCGGTTGAAGCGATTGACCACGGCGAACATCGCGAACAACCCGAACGGCAACGTCCATGTCAGTTGCGCGCCCAATGCCGAGGTGAACAGGCTGGGCTGCCATCCCAGGAACTGGAAGCCCAATCCGATGCCGAAGCCGACCAACAGGCTGGGCATCACCAGGCTGGCGACCGCGAGGTAGAACAGCGCGCCCGATCCGGGAAAGCGGCGGCGAAACCCCAGCCCGGCGGCGACGGAAAATACGACGGTCAGGAAGCTGACGACGATCGCCAGGGACATTGAGCGTTCGAACGCCACAGGCAGGTTTGCCATCTGGCCTTTCTGGAATACTTCGCGAAACCACTCGAACGAGGTGCCGACCATCGGGAAGGTTACGCCGCCGTTGGGGCCTTGGAACGACAGCAGATAGATGACGAACATCGGTCCGTAGAGGAACAGCAGGAACGCACCGAACAATGTCGCCAGCGCGTAGAAGGTCCAAGGGCGCTTGTCGCTGATGCGGGCGGTCATTTCACCAGTTC
Source organism: Acidisphaera sp. S103 (assembly GCF_009765975.1). Taxonomy (GTDB): domain Bacteria; phylum Pseudomonadota; class Alphaproteobacteria; order Acetobacterales; family Acetobacteraceae; genus Rhodopila. The sequence continues at coordinate 403,369 of NZ_LMUJ01000064.1, forward strand.
CTTGCGCACGTCGACGATCCTCATCATCCCGGCAACCAGGATGGCGACGAAGATGACCAGCACCACCGCGTTGGCCGCGGCCGGTGGATATTCCATCGCCTGGATCTGGGTAGACAGCATCGACACGATGGAGGCGCTTTGCCCTCCGCTCATTTGCCGGACGACGAAATAGTCGCCCATGACCTGGGTGAACACCAGGATCGATCCCAGGACGATGCCAGTCTTCGACAGCGGAATCACGACATCCACCATGGTGCGCCAGCGGCTGGCGCCAGCGTCTACCGCGGCCTCCAGCAGCGCCGGATCGATCTTTGACAGTGAGTTGGCGATCGGTCCGACCATCAGCAGCGTGAACAGGTGGACATAGGTGACGATGACAGCAAAGTCGGAGAACAGCAGGAACGTCAGCGGGTGCGACGTCAGTCCCAGCCCCATCAGGATCTGGTTGAATGCTCCGTTGCGGCCCAGGAATGGGATCCAGGCGATCGTGCGGATGATCCCCGATGTCCAGAACGGGATCGCGCATAGCAGGAATAGCACGGTCCGGGTGATGCCGCTGCGGATATGGAAAATCAGGAAATAGGCGATGTTGAAACCCAGGAACAGCGTGATCGCCCAGACGATGAAGGCGAAACGCAGCGAACTGACATAGACCCGCCATGTCGCGGGCGTCGTCAGCAACTCCCGATAGTTATCCAGCAAGAACGCCGGATAGATTCCGACGCGGTCATAATCGTAGAAGCTGACGACAAGGAACAGGATCGTCGGCAAGGCAAACAACACGATCAGGATCAGCGCCAGCGGTCCGACTTGCAGCCACGACACCAGCCAGAGCGGCAGGCGGGTGGATCGCCGCCGGCCCGATGCCGCGACTGTACCGCTGCGCAGCGAGACCGGCAGGGTGGAGGTGCTCATGCGGCTATTTTGATTTCGTTGCGGGAGCGCATGAGCGGCATGATGCGGGTGCCGAACTGCTCCATGCCGATGACGAAATCGTCGAACGTCATCATCACGCCCTGCACGCCGGGGACTGCCGCGAGTTCATCGAGCATACGCGCTACCGACGCATAAGATCCGACCAACACGCCCTGGTTGGTTGGCAGTTTGTTGGTGCCCAGCAGACGGCGGCGGTTCGGCTGCGCGTAAATGTCGGTGCTGGGATCGTCCTGCGCCTGGTCGTCGCGATAGGCCAGTGCCTCCTGGTCGGTGCCGGCCTTGTAATGCTCCCATTTCGCGTTGGCGGCCTCATCGGTTTCATCCGCGATGATCATGGTCAGGATCAGCGCCCCGCAGTGCCGGCCGGTCTCCTGTGTGGCGGCGACAAGGCGCGCGACGCTGGGGGCGACGGCAGTGGGGGCGTTGTAGCCGAAGCTGGCGCAGAAATTGTAGTCTGCGTATTGGGCGGCGAACTTCGTGCCAGCGTCACTCTGCGCGGCGCAGATGATGGGGATTTTCGCCGTCGGCATCGGCAGGCAGCGGCAGTCGTCCATCTGAAAGAAATCGCCCTTGAAGTCCGACTGTCCCGTCGCCCACAGTTCGTTCATCACGGTGACGTATTCGGCGCAGTATTCGTAGCGGCGCTTGTAGTGTTCGGCGCCTGGCCAGATGCCCATCTGCGTGTATTCACGCCTCTGCCAGCCGGAGATGATGTTCACCCCGAACCGCCCGTGCGAAATCGAATCGATCGTTACCGCCATCCGAGCGGCGATCGGCGGCGGCATGGTCAGGACAGCACAGGTGGCGAAAAGTTTGATCTTCGTGGTGGTGGCCGCCAGGCCGGCCATCAGCGTGAATGATTCCAGGTTGTAGTCCCAGAACTGCGACGGGCCGCCGAAGCCGTGCAGCTTGATCATCGACAGTGCGAAATCGAAACCGAATGCCTCCGCCTTTTCCACGATCGTCTTGTTCAGATCGAAGCTGGGCTTGTATTGCGGCGACGTTGTGGAGATCAGCCAGCCGTTGTTGCCGATCGGGATGAAAACACCAAGCTGCATGACAATTGCCCCTCGTTCAGGACGTAATGAATTCGTTCCACCGGCGGGTCAGATAGCGGTCTTCGTCCATCACGGAATTCCACACGGCAATGTTGCCCAGGCGTTGCCACAGCGTGCCGCCATCGCGGACGTTGCCGGCTTTCTCCATGACCTTGCCGAACGGGCTCAGGATGTCCGTTGCGGCAGGCTTGCCGTCGAACCAATAGGCGGCCTCGGCCGGGGTCAGATATTTGCGGGCGGTGTCCGGTTGCGCGGAGTAATAGCCTTCGCGGGCGATGAAGGAACCGGGGAAGCCCGCGCAGTACCAATTCATGTATTCGTAGAAGCAATCAAGCTTCAGACCGTCTACATGCTTCATGACGCCGAGCGTGTAGCCCCAGCCGCGGTATCCTTCCTTCAGCGGCTGGAAGGTGCAGGGAATACCGCGAGACCGCACGGCGGCGACGGCCGGCGACCACATCGACTGAATGACGACCTCGCCTGAAGCCATCAGGTTCACGGACTGATCGAACGACGTCCAGAAGGAACGGAACTGGCCGGATCGCTTCGTCTCCAGCATCGCGTCGACCGTCTTGTCGATCTCCGCTTTCGTCATATTGCCCTTGTCGCCGTATTTCAGGTCGCCGCGGGCTTCGATGGCCATCGCAATGTCGATAATGCCGATCGTGGGATTGTCCTGGATCGCCGCTCGGCCTTTGAACTCGGGGCTGAGGACATCGGCCCAGCTATCGACCTTACGGCCGACGAGGTCGGGGCGGATGCCCAACGTGTCGCCGTTGGTGACCGTGGGGATGCCGGTGACGAAATCGGACGCTGCGCCGCCTTTGGTGACCTTCTGACCGGTCGCGTCGGTGGCATACAGCACCATGCTGGGCGTGATGCCCTGCTGGATGATCTTGCGGCCGTCCGGGTATTCGCCCTTGGTGAACAGCGACAGGGTCTGATCCCAGTATTTGAATTTTCCGACGGGGATGCCCTGGAGGACGTTGCGGCCGATCAGATAGCGCTGGTTGGTCAGCGCGATGTCGGCGCAGTCGATGGCGCTGGATTGGGAGAGAAAGCGATTCAGCAGATCGGCGTTTTCCGATGCCTGCATCTGCACGGTGAAGCCGAGGTCCTTGGTCGCCTGTTCGGCGATCGCCGGGATCGCGGTGACCGGCGGTCCGGCATGATGGAGGACGACGTCCTTGATGTTCTGTGCCCAGATGGTCGGGAACCCGGTGACCGCACCGGACCCCGCCACGGCCCCCAGACCGCCGAGTACGGCTCTGCGTGAGACTGGTTTTGTCGTGGCTGATGTCATGACATCCGTATCCTCAGTTCGCGTTGGCGACCATACAACAGGTGATACAGCGAACCAGCCTTCGCTGCAATGCAGCATGACTAATTATCGGTCAAATAATTGAATTTTCTCATATTACGACTGTTTGTTAGGCATATGGAGTAATAAATCACCATTTTGAGCCTATAATTTAGCCAAATCATCGCCCCCCACAAGCGACCTCGCAGATCACCGCGTTCGTGCTAAAATGACCGAACGTAACGAACGGGCGAACCAGAATGACCATCCTGATTGCCGGCGGCGGGATTGCAGGGCTGACGGCCGCACTCAGCCTGCACCAGATCGGCGTCGATTGCCGCGTCTTCGAAAGCGTCGGCTCGCCCCAGCCGCTGGGTGTCGGCATCAACCTGCTGCCACACGCGGTCCGCGAACTGTCCGACCTTGGCCTGCGGGACGCGCTGGCGGAAACCGCCATCCCGACCGCCGAACTGGCCTATTACAACAAACACGGCCAGCGCATCTGGTCGGAACCGCGCGGACTCGAGGCCGGCTACCACTGGCCGCAATTCTCCATCCACCGCGGCGAACTGCAACTGATCCTGCTGCAAGCCGCCCGCGAACGCCTGGGGACCGACCGCGTCCTGACCGGCCATCACCTGACCGGGTGGCAGGACACCGGTACCGGCGTGTGCGCCCACTTCATCGACCGGCGGACCAACATCCAACTGCCTTACGCTGAGGGCGACCTGCTGATCGCGGCTGATGGGATCCACTCCGCCGTCCGCCAGGCGCTCTACCCGCAGGAGGGGCCGCCGATCTGGAACGGCGCCATATTGTGGCGCGGCACGACACGCGCCCGTCCCTTCCTGAGCGGCCGCTCCATGATCATGGCCGGCCACGAGTTCCAGAAGTTTGTTGCCTACCCTATTTCGCGCACCGCTTCGGACCAGGGCGAGGCCGTGATCAACTGGATCGCCGAACGGAAATTCCGGCCCGACGATTCCTGGCGGCGGGAAGACTGGAACCGAGCCGGCAACCTGGACGATTTCCTGCCCCAGTTCACCGGATGGCGGTTCGACTGGCTGGACGTCCCGGCTGTGATCCAGGCGGCCGACCGATGCTTCGAATATCCGATGGTGGATCGCGATCCGCTGGACCGGTGGACGTTCGGGCGGGTGACTTTGCTGGGCGATGCCGCTCACCCGATGTATCCGATTGGGTCGAATGGCGCATCGCAGGGTATCCTGGATGCAAAGGTGCTGGCTCGCGAGATACGACGGGCCGGTCCGGTGCCGGACGCGCTGTTGGCTTACGAGGCGGAACGGCGGCCGGCCACGGGGAAGATTGTGATGGCGAACCGCGGGAATGGGCCGGAGCAGGTGATGCAGTTGGTCGAACAGCGCGCGCCGGACGGATTTGTCCGGGTCGAGGACGTCCTGACACCGGCGGAACTGGAAGGCACCGCCGCCGGCTACAAGCGGATCGCCGGGTTTGACAAAGACGCGCTGAACGCTCGGGGGCCAATCGTCACCTAAGGATCCGCGGATCAATGAGTGCTTCGATATGGCTGTGTCGCCCGATCCCATCATAGCGGACGAAGGCCCGCTATCCGCGCCTTTTCCGAGACACCCACTGCAAGGCTTGGATGGCGGGCCTTCGCCCGCCATGACGACGGGAGGCTGGCGGCACCCGCCAAACGATTCGGTTATTTCGTCGCGAGTCCTAACCCCGGCTCCGCACCTCCACCCCGGCCCAACCCTCCAGCACCTTGATCATCGAGGTGAAATCCGCCGGCCCCAGACCCTGTTGCTCGGCGAACCGCCACAACTGCCCCACCGTCCCGTGCACCCACATCGGCACGCCCAGCGCCTCGGCTTCCTGCAGCCCCAGCATGACATCCTTCAGCATGATCGTCAGGCTGGACCCGTAGTCGAACGACCCGGTCAGCACCGATTTCGGCACTTTTGTCAGCGTCGCGCTGTTTTGGCCGGTCGAGACATTCAGCACATTCACCATCTGGTCCGGGTCGAGTCCGCCCTTGGCACCCAGCACCAGCGCCTCGAACGCCGTCGCCATATTGGCCGCGTTCACCAGGTTGTTGACCAGCTTCATCAACTGCGCCTGGCCGGGCTTGTCGCCAACCTCGAAGATGTTTTTGCCGACGCGTTCCAGCCATGGCCGGATTTCAGCCCGAGCGTCCGGCGATCCGGCGAGGATCACTGTCAGCGTGCCGGCCCTGGCGCCCTTCGGGCCGCCGCTGATCGGGCAATCCACCAGCGTGATCCCGGCTTTCTCTACGATCGCCTGCACTTTGGCCTGCGCCGGCCCGCCGATCGTGGACATCTCCACATACAAGCGCACGGCCCCTCCCGCCGCGACATCCCGAGCCACAGCCTCACAGACCGCCCCGCTTGGCAGGCAGGCGAAAACGATGCGCGCGGCATCGGCCACGCCGGTCGGCGAGGCATGCACGAGTGCCCCCTTGGCGATGAAAGGTGCAAGTGCTGCCTTGTTCGGATCGAACAGATGCAGTTGCGCCCCCGCATCCTGCAGGCGTTCGGCGATTGCCGATCCCATCTGCCCGAGTCCCAAGAATCCAAGTTCCATGATCGCTCCTCCTGGCCCGATGGTGACACGGATTTCGCTTCGTCGCACAATGCGTGCGTTCCACATTGAAGGAGGAAACAAATGGGTATGCTTGATGGGAAGGTCGCCGTGGTCACGGGGGCCGGCGGCGGAATTGGGCGGGCAACTGCGATTGCCATCGCCGCGAATGGCGGCCAGGTCGTGGTCAACGACATCGGCGCGACCGTGACAGGTGAAGGCCAGGATGCCGGCCCGGCACAGCGCGTGGTGGCCGAAATCGAGCAGGCCCACGGCAAGGGCCGAGCCGTCGCCAACAGTGGCAGCGTCGCCAGTTGGGAAGATGCCCAGCGCATGGTGCAGGACGCGATCGATCATTTCGGCCGTATCGATATCGTCGTGAACAACGCCGGCATCCTGCGCGACCGCATGTTCCACTACATGTCGATCGAGGAATGGGACGCCGTCATCAAGGTCCACCTGTATGGGGCCTTCTACGTGTCGCGTGCCGCCATCCCGCATTTCCGCAAGCAGGAAAGCGGCAATTACACCCACATCACCTCGACATCCGGCCTGATCGGCAGCGTGGGACAGGTGAACTACGGCGCCGCGAAGATGGGCATCGCCGGGCTGTCGCGCAACATCGCGATGGATATGCAACGATACAATGTTCGGTCGAACTGCATCGGGCCACATGCGTTCAGCCGCATGATCGAAACGGTTCCCGGCCAGACTGAGGAGCAGTTGCAGGCCCGCGCGGCGAAGACCCGGCCGGATCACATCGCGCAGTTGATTGCCTTCCTCGGCACCGATGCCGCGTCCGGCGTGTCCGGCCAGATCTTCGGCGTCCGCGGGAACGAGGTCTATCTGTACAACCAGCCCCGCCCGATCCGCATCATGGCGCGCCCGGATGGCTGGACACCGGAGAAGCTCGCCGAACATTGGCTGCCGGCGGTGAAGAACAACTTCACGCCGCTGGAGCGCACTCGCGACGTCTACGCCTGGGATCCGGTCTAGATCGTTTCCGAACGCTCGGAGTGCGTTCGCGCGCTGATCGTCATGGCCGGGCGTGTCCCGGCCATCCGTGCACGAACGCCTCCGGGTGATTTTCCGCCGCGCTAGACGATGACCCGCCACCAAGGACCACCGCATGCCATCCACTCTCCGCGGCGCCGATATCGTTGTGCGCACGCTCGAACGCGCCGGCCATACCGACATCTTCACGCTGTCCGGCAACCACATCATGTCGCTGTTCGACGCCGCGATCGAAACGAAACTGTCGCTGATGCACGTGCGGCATGAAGCCGCGACGGTCCACATGGCCGATGCGTATGGACGTTTGACCGGACGCCCCGGCATCGCCTGGGTCACCGGCGGCCCGGGCCACGCCAACGCTGTCGGCGCGCTGTTCACTGCGCTCGGCCAGGAAACCCCGATGGTGCTGATGTCCGGCCACACCGAGACGGATCAGCTCGGCCGTGGCGGCTTCCAGGAACTGCGGCAGGTCGATATGGCCGCGCCGGTCTGCAAAGCCGCCTGGATGGCGACAGACACCGCCACCGTCGGCATGGATGTCGCGAAGGCGATCCGTCTCGCGACCTCCGGCCGACCGGGGCCGGTGCATCTCAGCCTGCCGTCCGATGTGCTGGATGCGACGGTGCCCGAAGATACCGTGATCTGGCCGACCGAAGCCGATTTCACCGCGCCTGCGATGCCGCTGACCGACGCGGCGGCCGATGCGGTTTTGACGATGCTGGCGACGGCCAAGCATCCGCTGGTCATCGGGGCACCCGTCCTGGCCACAGCCAGGGGCCGCGACCTGCTACGGCGTATCGAGGCCGCCCTGACCATCCCCGCCTGCCTCAGTGAGGGGCCACGCGGTTTCAACGACGCCAGTCTGGGCACCTATGCCGAGGTCGCGAAGCGCGCCGACATGGTGCTGTTGCTGGGAAAGGCCCTGGACTTCACGCTGAAGTTCGGCGGCGCTCCCTTCGCCGCGGACTGCCGTTTCATTTCCATCGATCCGGATGGCGCTATCCTGGGCCGGACCGCCCGGTCGCGCGGACTGGCGTTCGGCTGCGTCGCCGACACCTATCCCGCTGCGGAAGCGCTGATCGCCCGCGGGAAGCCTCGCGACCCCACATGGCTGACCGATGCGCGGTCCTGCTTCGACGACCGGCCGGCGGAATGGGCAGGTCTGGCATCCAAAACCCAAGGGATGCTGCATCCGGCTCAGGTATTCCGAACGCTGCAACCATTCCTGGACCGTGATCCCGACAGCGTGCTGATCTGCGACGGCGGTGAGTTTGCTCAATGGGGCCAAAGTCTCCTCCGCAACGATCGGCGTATGATCAACGGCGTTACCGGATCGATCGGGTCGTCCCTGCCGATGGCGTCCGGCGCTCGCGTGGTGGAGAAAACCGCGCCGATCTTCGCGGTGCTGGGTGATGGAACGTTCGGTTTCCATATGTCGGAGATCGAAACGGCCGTGCGGCTCAACCTGCCCTATGTCGCGATCGTTGGGACTGATTGCCGCTGGAATGCCGAGTATAACTTGCAGGTTCGCGACTACGGGCCCAACCGCACGCATGGCTGCGAACTGAATGCTACCCGTTATGATCTGGTCGCCACCGCGCTGGGTGGTCACGGCGAATTGGTCACGAACGCCGACGAGCTGCACGGCGCGATCGAACGGTCCCTGGCCAGTGGCAAACCGGCGGTGATCAACGTCATGATCGAAAGCATCCCCTCCCCCGTCGTGCGAAGGACCTGATCCATGCGCCTGTATCGGCTTCCCCAGGCCACCGGAATCGACTCGCTGACCCAGGCCGAGGCTGACATTCCGCAGCCCGGACGCGGTCAGGTGCTGGTGCGGATGCACGCTGCGTCGCTCAATTACCGCGACCTGATGATCGTGAATGGCCGAGCGGCGCGTGGCGCACCGCCGGCAAATCTGATTCCGTTGTCGGATGGCGCGGGCGAAGTGGTCTCGGTCGGGCCGGAGGTGAGCCGGGTCAAACCAGGCGACCGGGTCGCGGGATGCTTCATGCAAAGTTGGATCGGCGGCCCCATCGGTCCGGACGACGCCGCCAGCTCGATGGGCGGCGCGATTGATGGGGTTTTGGCGGAGTATCGGGTGTTCGACCAGAACGGCCTGATCCCCCTGCCCGCGCATCTGTCGTATGAACAGGGTGCCACCCTGCCCTGTGCCGGCGTCACTGCCTGGAACGCGCTGTTTGGCGGCCAGACGCTGTATCCTGGCGACGGCGTGCTGGTGCTGGGAACGGGCGGCGTGTCTGTGTTCGCGTTGCAGCTTGCCGTCGCGGCGGGGCTGACGGTCGTTGCTACGTCATCATCCGACGACAAGCTGGAACGGATGCGGCGCCTTGGGGCCACCCACCTGGTGAACTATCGCCAGCATCCGGAATGGCAGGATCAGGTCGTCACGTTGACCGGCGGGGGTGTCGCCCGGGTGGTGGAGGTCGGCGGACCCGGCACGTTGGCACGTTCGATCGCTGCCACGCGCCAGGGCGGGGAAATCGGCATGATCGGCGCCCTGACCACCGGCGGCGAGATCAATCCCGTCACGGCCATGCGCAAGGGTCTGATCATGCGCGGCATCTATGTCGGGTCCCGCCAGATGTTCGAGGCGATGAACCGAGCCATCACAGCGCATCGGATCGAGCCGGTTATCGACCGGGTTTTCCCGTTCGAGCATGCGGCGGAGGCGTACCGGCATCAGACAGGGCAGACGCATCTTGGCAAGGTCGTGATCCGCATCGCCGGTTGACGGTATTCCGCCTTCGCTGCACCGTCTGGAAAACACAGGAGGATAGCGATGGCTCGTCCATTCGAAGGCATCCGTATTATCGATATTACGCACGTCCTCGCCGGCCCGTTTGCCGCCTACCAGCTTGGGCTGATGGGGGCCGACGTGATCAAGGTGGAGGATCCGAATGATCCGGATCAGAGCCGCGATTCCGGGTCCGACAACGACCTGAACCACGCGGGTATGGGTACCGGGTTCCTCACCCAGGGATCGAACAAGCGCGCCATCACCCTGAACCTGAAAACCGAGCGGGGGCGGGAGATACTGAAGAAGCTGGTGGCGACGGCGGATGTGCTGGTGGAAAATTATCGGCCAGGCGCGTTCGAGGCTCTGGGGTTGGGTTATGACGAGCTTCGGAAAATCAATCCGAAGTTGATCTACGCGTCGTTTTCCGCGTTCGGCCAGGGTGGGCCGAAGCGGGTGCGGACGGCGTACGACCACGTTATCCAGTCCACGTCCGGCATCATGGCGATGACCGGCACGCCGGAGGTCAACCCCGTCAAGATCGGCGCTCCGGCGATCGATTACGCCACTGGTACGATGGGCGCCTACGCCCTGTCCGCTGCGCTGTTCCAGCGGGAACGCACCGGCCAGGGCCAGCGGGTCGATATGGCGATGCTGGACGTCGCGATGATCCTGATGGCGAGCCACGTCACCGGCTTTCTACGTAACGGCAAGCACCCGAAACCGTCCGGCAACCGCATGCCGCACGCGACATCCATGGCCTACAAGACCGCCGACGGCATGCTGATGATCGGTGCGTCGAATCTGCGGCAGCAGAAGCGACTGTGGACGGTGTTGGAGAGGCCCGACCTGATCAAGCGCACCAATGACGAACGCGACGCCGACCATGCGCGCGAGGAACAGGCGCTGGCCGCGATCATGCTGACCCGCACCGCCGCCGAGTGGGAAGAATACCTCCAGGAACGCCACGTCCCTGCCTCCCGCGTGCGCACGATGGGGGAGGCGCTGGCCGATCCGCAGCTCGCCTCACGCGGGCTGCTGCATAAGCATGAGAACGTGCCCGGTATCGAGGGGTCCTTCACCGTTCCAATGGCTGCCTTCAAGTTTGGCCACGATGGACCCCGCGTGGACCGGCCGCCGCCGCGGTTCGGGCAGCACAATGATGAAGTGCTGGGCGAACTGGGCTACAGTGACTCCGACATCGCCGGCTTCCGGTCGGCGAACATCATCTAGGCGGGATTTTGACCATGAAACTTGGACGCCTCGGGGTTTGGTACTCCACCGACAAGCATGCCGGCAACGCGCAGATCGCGGCTTTCACGAAGAACGTCGAGACGCTGGGATACGATACGCTTTGGTATCCGGAGTCGCGCGGTTTTGAATCGTTCACCATCGCCGGCTACATGTTGTCCCAGACGAAAACACTAAAAATCGGCAGTTCCATTGCATCGATCTATGCCAGGGATGCGTTCACATCCCGACGCGGCATGATCAGCCTGAATCAGCTTTATGGCGATCGTTTCATTCTTGGTTTGGGGGTGAGTCACCTGCCGATGGTGGAGGGGATTCGCGGCCATGTCTACGAAAAGCCGGTGCCGGCGATGCGTGCGTATTTGAATGGGATCGCAAAGGGTGAGGCTGGGGCGGCGGATTTCCCGATCTGCCTTGCCGCGCTGGGTCCGCTGATGCTGAAACTGTCGGGGCAGATGACCCGCGGCGCCGTGCCATACAACACGACGCCGAAGCATACGGCGGCGGCGGCGAAAATTCTCGGTCCGGGGAAATGGCTGGCCATCGAGCAAAAAGTTACGATTGAAACTGACCCTGTCAGGGCACGCGCGCTGGGGCGCGAGGAACTGTCCCGCTATATGGTGCTGGACAATTATCGCAACGCCTGGTTGGGTATGGGCTTCACCGAAACGGATCTTTCGAACGGGGGATCCGACAGTTTCATCGACCAGATGGTGCTGTGGGGCGATGCGGACACCGTCAAAACGGGGCTGAGGGCCCATTTCGCGGCCGGTGCGACGCATGTGGCGATCCAGCCGGTGCATGCGACCGGTGACACCGCCGGGCGGGATGCGATGCTGGCGGCATTGGCGGATACGTAGAGCGTTTCGATGCTGATTGGAATCGCCGCGTTGGGCGCCCCTACGTAATTGCGCTACCGTCATGGCCGGGCGTGTCGCGGCCATCTTTGCACCGCCGGACGAAGCGCGGATGGCCGGGACGACGCCCGGCCATGACGGTGAGAGTGTGCCGGCCGTCTCGATTCAGGGCGGAAACGCTCTAGGCTCCGGACTCAATTAAATCCACCACCTGAAGAGCAGGGCGAGTGTGACGGTGGCGCGAAAGTTTCTGGCGAGTTTGTCGTATCGGGTTGC
>NZ_LMUJ01000065.1:0-85184 GCF_009765975.1 Acidisphaera sp. S103
CGTGCCCGGACAGGGTGTCCTGATATGAGACAGTCTGATACCGTATCATATCAAGAAACGTGCCAGACAACCGTGGGACACGCCCGGCCATGACGGGGAGAGGGCTTGGTCATGACAAATAGGCAGGCCCTGCGGCGTTCACGGCACCCAACCGGTCTCCCCTGCCGTGTTCCCGCCTGACACGGGGACCGCCGGCTGCGTGACTCCGTAGGGCTCAACGGTCCCCAACACCTCATCGGCGTCGAACCCAGCCGCGGAGCGTCCGGCGATGCGGCCGAACGTCGCCCCCGACACCAGTCCGGTACCAGCCGGGTAGTTGTCGTAGAACAGTCCGCCAACCATCTCCCCACAGGCCAGCAGCCCCGGTATTGGCCGCCAATCGGTGCCGATTACGCGGGCATGCTGGTCGATCTTCAGGCCGCCGAAGGTGAAGGTGATGCCGCCGGTCGCGCTATACGCATAGAACGGCGGCTTCTCCAACTTGATCGCCCAGTTGGTCTTCTCGGGCACCAGACCGCGCGTGCGCAGACCGTCCTTCTGCGCCGGATCGAACCCGTCATGGGCATGATGCGCCACCGCATTGTACTCGTGCATAGTCCGGATCGCCTGATCCTTGTCGTCGATATCAAGCTGCTCGATCAGCGCCTCGATCGTATCGGCAACAATCGGCTGACTGGTGGAATAACGCGGCTCCAACAGATGCACGACCTGCGCGTCGAACAACTGGTACGCCTTAGCCCCCGGTTCAGCCAGAATGGCGCGGCCGAACTTCGCATAGGTGAACATCGCGCCGTCCTCACCCTCGTTGACGAAACGGCGCCCATTCCGATTGATCATGACGCCGTACAGATAGCTCAGCCGGTTGCTGCGATCGGTCAGTTCGCGCGGTGCGAAATTGCCCCAGTCGGCCGAGATCGGCGTGGCGTGGCAGCCGCTCCACTGGCCCCAGGGCATCGCGCCGATAGCCAGCGCCATGCGCAGCCCGTCGCCCTGGTTGTGCGGCGTGCCGCGCACCTTGGCAGCGCCCACCAGTGGGCCGATGTGCTGGGTGCGCATCTGCACATTCGCCTCGAACCCGCCGCAACCGAGGATCACCGTCCGGCCGGCGATCGCCTGGACGCCGGCGTCATCACGCACACGCACGCCGCAGACGTGGCCACGATCGTTTTGCAGGATGGCCTGGACGCTGGCGCCGTAGCGGATCTCGACGCCCATGCGTTCGGCGGTGGCGAACCAACTGCGCGACAGGCCGACGCCTTCGTGCTCCGCCCGCACCACCAGGCCGCGCGCCCAAACGATCTTGTTGCCCTTCCGCACCCCGGTCAGGGTGATCGCGGGCTCCATCGGCACCTGGCCGACCTCATGCATCCAGAACACGGTGTCGCGCGAATTGTCCACCAGCACGCGAGACAGCACCGGATCGGTCTGCCCCGAGGTGACGCGCATCAAATCGCCATGGAAATCGTCGCGCGTATAAGGCTGGATGCCGTCGTAGAAATCCTCGTAACTGTCGTCGACGCCGGGCAGCAACGGCCCGATCTCGTGCGGGTCGTCGAAGGCGAAGCGCAGCACACCGCCGCTCCAATGCGTGTTGCCGCCGCGCATCTCCCGCGGGGCCTTTTCCAGCACCAGCACGCGCGCCGCCCCGTTCTCCCTGGCCGAGACGGCGGCGGCGAGGGCGGCATTGCCGGCACCGACGACGATGACGTCATAGGGGGACACTTCAGAATCGGGCACGGCTGAGTTCTCCATTTCGTCGTATTTCAAGTGCAATATCAGGATGGATACGGACGCTGCTCCATCCGTCCCCGATTGTCGGCCTGGGCCGCGGCGAGGATACCGATGCGAAGCTCATACCCTCGGCGGACGTGACGCCGGGCGTGGGCCTCGGCCTGGGCCTCATCGTGCTGGGCGATGGCATCGACAATCGCCTGATGCTCATCCGTCGCCGCTTGGATGCGTCCGGGTGCGGCGAATGTCGTGCGACCCAGAAGCGCGACCGAATCGTGCAGGCTTTGGAGGCTTTTCAACAGGAAGCGGTTATGCGCCGCTCGGTAGATCTGCTGATGGAACAGGGTGTTTTCGCGGGCGTGGACCTTCGGATCGTCCGGCAGTTTGCGATGCGCGTCGAGCGTGGCCTGAAGGATGCGAATCTCGGTCGCGTCCGCGCCGCGGGCAGCCAGGGAAGCAGCGGTGCCCTCCAGCGATTCGCGCAGATCGTACAATTCGGTGACCGCACGAAGATCGAGCCGAACGACAGACAGCCCGCCCTGCCCGTGCTCCAGCATCCCCTCCGATTGCAAGCGGCGGAGTGCCTCGCGCACCGGCGTGCGGCTCATTTTCAGCCAACCGCACAGTTCGAGTTCAGGAATCCGCTGACCGCTGCCGAGGGTATTGTCCTGGATGGCGTCGCGGATCGCCGCATAGGCGCGTTCCGCCAGTGCGCCGGTACGCGGTGGTGGCACGCCCTGCTCTCCTCCGTCCCACGCGGTACTGTTCGGTGTGATGGGCGTTCTCCCAACCCGTGTTCATGCACTCGTATATCTATGTATACAAGAGAATGCAATTAGGCGACGTGCAAAACCACGGTCATCGTCTCCCGGCACGCCCGAATCGTCCGGACGCAGGACTCGCCGCCCGCCCGCCGAAGCGATAGACGATCCGGCCTTCACCCTCGGATGACCGCATGACCCTTGCCGCCTTTCTCCGCCACCTCGGCTTCGCCGCGCTGCTGATGCTGCTGTCCGCCGCGACCGTGCGCGGGATGATCGCCGCCCGGGTCATGGACACGCCGGCGGCGCGCAAGGCGCATGACCGGCCCACCCCCAAGGGCGGCGGCGTCGGGATCGTGGTCACCTTCCTGGTCGGCATCGCCGTGCTATACCGTTTCGCCGCGTTCGCCCGCCTCGCCGATCCCTATTTCCTGGGCGTGATCGAGGCATCCGTGGCCATCGCCGTGGTCGCCTTCCTCGACGACCTGTTCGACTGGCCGTTCGTCGTCAAGCTGGGCACGCAGGTGCTGGCGGCGCTGGTCGCGGTGTCGAGCGGCCTGTATGTGACGGCGTTTCACATCCCCTATGTCGGGCCGCTGCCACTGGCCTGGGCCGGGATCGCGGCGACACTGTTCTGGCTGCTGTTCACCACCAATGCGATGAACTTCATCGACGGGCTGAACGGCCTGGCCAGCGGCGTCGCCCTGATCGCCAGCCTGTTCATCGTGTTCATCGCCGAACGGCATGGCGGCTGGTTCGGCTATGCCGCCGCCGGGCTGCTGGCGTGCGGGCTGGCCGGGTTCCTGCCATTCAATTTCCCCAAGGCCCGCATCTTCATGGGCGACGTGGGAAGCCAGTTCGTCGGCTTCATGCTGGCAGTGCTGGCGGTCGTCGCCAGCCGGTTCGACGGCGTGACGCTGTCGTTCCTGCTGATGCCGATGCTGCTGTCCGGCGTCCTGTTCGACGTTGCGTTCACCCTGGTTCGGCGAGCCCTGCAAGGGCAGGCCGTGACCCGGCCGCATCGCGGACATTTATACCAGGTCGCACAGCGATCCGGCCTGTCCGCCGTCACTGTCACTCTGGTGCATTGGGGTTTCGCACTGTTCGGCGGGGCTTGCTGTCTGCTGTTCATCGCCGTGCCGTCGTCATGCAAGCCGCTGGTGCCGTTCATCACCGCGCTGCCGCAATTGGCGTGGGTCTGGTTCGTGGTCCATCGTGCGCGCGTTGCCGGTCTGCGGCAGTGGGGCTGACCCGGTTCAGGTGACGAGAAAATGCAGCCGCGCGGGCTGCCTCGGTCGAAGGACAACGATGCAGTTCTGGCGGAAACGACGGGCCAGCTTACGGATCGGCCGAACGTCGTGGAGCACCAGAAGGTGCGCCTCGGACCAGCGTCGCAAGGTTCCCATGGCTGGCAAGGTCGCATAGCGCTTCAGTGCCTGGACGAGGCGGGCTTGCATCCGTTGGTTCCAGCGAAGCGGCATGCGGCGAGACATCGGATTATTGGCAGTGATCATGACAGCCTCCCGCGCTCGGTACGTCGTCAGCATGACATCCATGGCGAGCGATCGGCGGCCTATGCGGATATCGATGTTACCGGCCTGATAGCGGGTGCGGCGATAGGCGATCAGGGTCCGTGGCGGGATCATCCGCATAAGGTGGGCCGGCCGGCCTACCCGTCCTCCCGCTTCGTCGGGAACTCCACGTCGCGGTGCACATGCACCGACATCAGCACCCCGAAGCCCACCATCACCGTCAGCATCGCCGACCCGCCATGCGACACCAGCGGCAGCGGCACGCCGCCCACCGGGATGACGCCCATCACCATGGCGATATTGACGAACACATACAGGAAGAAATTGCAGGAGATCCCAAGCGCCACCAGCCGGCCGAACTGGTGCCGGCAGCGCAGCGCGATCAGCATTCCGCCGACGATGATCAGGCCCAGCAGCGCCATCACCGCGACGCCGCCGACGAAGCCCCATTCCTCGCCGATGATGGTGAAGATGAAGTCCGTCTGCTTCTCCGGCAGGAAGTCCAGATGCGCCTGTGTGCCCTGCAGGAAGCCCTGCCCCCACATCCCGCCCGACCCCAGGGCGATCTTCGACTGGATGATGTTGTAGCCGGCCCCCAGCGGATCGCTCTCGGGGTGCAGGAACGTGTCGATGCGCGCCCGCTGGTAGTCGTGCAGATGCCCGTAGACGAATTGCGCCAGCAGTGGAATCGGCAGCGTCACCAGCAGGAATTTCCACCAGCGCACGCCGGCGGCGAAGAACATGCAGGCACCCAGCATCGCCGTGATCGCCGCGGTCCCCAGGTTCGGCTCCTTCAGGATCAGCCCAACCGGGATCAGCACCGCGATCAGCGGCGGGATCAGGAACAGCGGATTGCCCATCCGCTGCCACGACGCCTTGTGGAACCAAGCCGCCAGCGCCAGCACCAGCGCCAGTTTCATCAACTCCGACGGCTGCATCTGCAAGGGCCCGAGTTCCAGCCAGCGCTGCGCCCCCTTGCCGACATGCCCCATCCGCAGCACCAGGACCAGCAGGACCACGCCGCCCAACCAGGCCGGCCAGGCGAGCTTTGCGATCACCCTGATATCAACCAGCCCGATCGCCAGCATCACCAGCAGGCCGAACGCAAACCGCATGGCATGGCGTGTCGCATAGGGTTCGGGGGACCCGCCGCCGGCGCTGTACAGCGCGACGTAGCCGACGCCCGCCAGACAGCACAGCAGCAGCACGTACAGCCAGTTGATCTGGAGCACCTTGCCCATCAGGTCGAACGACGGCTCGCGCCACAGACGGCGGTCCATCATGTCCGATCTCCCCTACGCGCCGTCATGGCCGAGCGTCCGCCACCTGGGCTGATGGCGACACCGAACGGTTGGCCGGATCGCGCCGCAGGGTCGCCGCCATGATATCGCGCGCCACCGGTCCCGCCGCGGTGGCGCCGGCGTTGCCGTGCTCTATCACCACCGACACGGCATAGCGCGGCGCGTCGTACGGCGCATAGGCGACGAACAGCGCATGCGGACGATACTCCCAGGGCAGCTTGTCGCTGTCGAAATGCCCGCTCTCGCGCAGTTCCCGCGACACCCGCCGCACCTGCGCCGACCCGGTCTTTCCCGCCAACTGCACCGATGGATCGGCCAGACGTGCCTGCGGGGCCGTGCCACCCGCCTCATTGACCACCGCCCACATGCCTTCGCGGACATTGTTCAGCATCTTGTCGGTCATGCCCAGCATCGGCCAGTCGTCGGGCTCGACACCGGGCTGCAGCACGCCGGCCAGCTTGCGCGTCAGATGCGGCTGCACGACGCGCCCGGTGGCGACACGCGAGACATAGGTGCAAAGCTGCAACGGCGTGACCTGCACATAGCCCTGGCCGATGCCGCTGACGATGGTGTCGCCGATGTTCCAGGCATGGCCCTGGCCGATGCGCCATTCCCGCGTCGGAATCAGGCCCGTGCGCTGGCCCGGCAGGTCCAGGTCGAGCTCGACTCCCAGGCCCAGCCGATTGGCCATGGTCGCGATATGGTCGATCCCGGTACGCCGTGCCACTTCGTAGAAAAACACGTCGCAACTGTTCTTCAGGCCGCCGCGCAGGTTCAGCATGCCGTGCCCGCCCTTGCGCCAGCAGTGGAACCGCGTGCCGCCCAGGTCGAGGTAGCCGGGACAATTGATCCGGTCCGCCGGGGTGATCGCCTTGGACTCCAGCCCCGCCAACGCGACCGCCATCTTGAAGGTGGACCCCGGCGCATACAGCCCCGAGGTTGCCTTGTTGATCAGCGGCGTCCGCCGGTCGTTGGTCCATTGCAGCCATTGCGCCTGCGACACACCGGAATTGAACACCGACGGATCGAACGACGGATTGGTCGCCATCGCCAGCACCTCGCCGTTGCGGCAGTCCATGACCACCGCGCTGGCACTTTCGTCACCCAGGGAATTCAGCACCGATAGCTGCAATCCGGAGTCGATCGTCAGCCCGACATCCTCGCCCTGTATGCCTTCCTGACGGTCCAACTCCCGGATGATCCGCCCGACGGCGTTAACCTCGAACTGCACCGCGCCGGCGCGTCCGCGCAGCCCCAGATCATGGTATTTCTCCATGCCCGCGCGCCCGATCCGTATCCCGGGCAGCGCCAGCAGCGGGTCGTCGGCGACATCCGCCTCGTTCGGCGGCGCGACGTAGCCGACGACATGGGCCAGTTGGGAGCCGAACGGATAGCTCCGGCTGGTGCCGGCATCGACCGCGATGCCCGGCAGATCGGGCGCATTGACCTCGATCGCCGCCATTTCATCCCATGTCAGGAATTCCTTGACCAGCACGGGAATGAATTTCCGCCGGCGATGCAGTTCGCGGTCGATCCGCACCCGCTCGTATTCGCTGAGCGGCAGCAGTGCCGAGAACGCATCCAGCGTCGCCTTCACATTGTCGGCCTGTTCGGCGACCAGCACGGCGCGCCAGTTGGTGATGTTGCCCGCCACCGGCGTGCCGAACCGATCCAGGATCCGCCCGCGCGGCGGCGCGATCATCCGCGCACTGATGCGATTCTCGTCGGCCAGCGTGTTGTAGCGCGCACCCTCCCGCACCTGCACCTGGTAGAGCCGGCTTCCCAGGGTCCCAAGCACGGCAAGCTGGCCACCCAACAGCAGCAACGCCCGCCGGGTGAAGACGCCGGTACGCTCGACATCCCGCTTCATGATCAGGCTCGCTCCGGGTTGGCGATCGATCTATGCGCGCTGGCGAACGGCACCGCCAGCAGCGGAAATATCGCCGCGGCCAGCACCGCGATGAAGATCGCCGGATAGGGCGACAGCAGCCGGAACGTCAGCAGCATGACCATAAGCCAGATCGACAGCGACGCCGCCGCCGCGACACCGGCGAAAACGATCCATATCCAGCCCCCCCCTCGGCGGGACAGCGACCGGCGCATCGCCAGTGCCACCCCATGAACGGCGAGCAGTGTGAACGCACCCACACCCAGTGGCAGATAACCCAGCAGGTCCATCAGCAGGCCGATCAGGAAAACGATGGGCGGCGGCAAGGCGGCGGGCCGGAACAACGACCAGAACCAGACGCAGCCCAGTGCCACCGCCGGCAAAGACGCCGCCTGTCCGGGCAAACCCAGCGGCGCCTGCGTTAGCAGCATCAGCAGGATGGTGATGCACCCTGGAAAGCAGGCCCTTGCGGCGATATCGAGGCGTCTGCCGAAACTGGGCCGCGGGCGGATACCGGGACGCCGATCGATATGCGCCATCAGTGCCGCCCCTGCATCGGCGGTTCGGCCACCGGCGGTTCGGTCACCGGCGGTTCCGGCGCGACCACGCCATTCAGGCCGTAGTCGAAAATCCGCACGACCTCCAGCTTTTGCAGCATCGCGGCCGGCTCGACCTCCGCCGTGCCACTGCTGGTGTAATGCACCGTCCCGATCGGCAGGTTGGCCGGGAAGGCGTTCGCCTCGGCACTGGTGACGACCCGTTCGCCCTCCTGCGGCGTGACCCCCTCCGGCCAGTATTGCAGCCGTGGACGGTTGCCGTTGGTCCCCACCAGGATCGCATGCGCGCGCGATGTCTCCAGCGTCACCGGAATACGGCTGTTGAGGTCGGTGATCAGCAGTACCCTGGCGGTGCGGGCGCCCACCTCGGTGATGCGGCCGACCAGCCCGCGCTCATCCACCGCGATCTCACCTTTGTGGATGCCGCTGTTCGGACCGGTGGACAGCAGCACCGCCTTGGCATACACGCCACCCGCATCCGCAACGACCCGCGCGGTGACGAATGAGGCCTGCGGATCCGGAATCCAGCGCAGGCTGGCCTTCAGGCGCTGATTTTCCGCATCCAGCGCCAGCGCGACCGATTGCCAGCGCCGCAGCGTGTCGTTCTCGGCGCGCAGACGGTCGTTTTCCGCGCGCATGTCCCACAGCGTGGCGGTTTCGGTGATCGCCGCGTGGATCCGGCCAAGCGGCGCGGCGAGCGCCGTGTAGATCGGCACCAGCCCATCGGCGAGTGCGGTGCGCGCCCGATCCGCCAGCAAGGTATCCGCCTTGCCCAACAACATGACGCCGAACGAGACGACGATCAGGACCGGCAGAGTCAGCCGCGCCAACGCCTGTCGTGCCTGGATCGAAAGGCGGATCATGCGGACCTTCAGCCAGAGTTCGCTACAGACGGGCCGGTTAGCGGCCCCACACCGGCAACAGGCCGGCGGTCCACGCTTGCCGCGACATTAGCAGGATTAATACATGCTTGTCAGCACGTTGCTGAGCCGCTTCCGCTCTTCCAGCGCGCGCCCGGTACCCAGCGCCACGCATTGCAGCGGATTTTCCGCGATCACAACCGCGAGGCCGGTGGCATCCCGCAGCACCTGGTCCAACCGGTGCAGCAACGCTCCACCGCCGGTCAGCACGATGCCCTTGTCGACGATGTCCGCCGCCAGTTCGGGCGGGGTGTTCTCCAGCGCGACCTTCACCGCCTCGACAATGGCGGACACCGGTTCCGCCAGACTGTCCGCGATTTCACGTTGGCTGACGAGGATTTCGCGCGGAACCCCGTTCATCAGGTCGCGTCCGCGCACCTCGCGATACGGTCCGTCATCCTTCGGATCGAACATCGCGGCGGCGCCGATATCCATCTTGATGCGTTCGGCCGAGGACTCACCGATCAGCAGGTTATGGTGGCGGCGGATGTAGCTGATGATCGCCTCATCCATCTTGTCGCCGCCGACCCGGGCGCTGCGGGAATAGACGATGCCGCCCAGCGAGATCACCGCGACCTCGGTGGTGCCGCCGCCGATGTCGACGACCATGCTGCCGGACGGTTCGGTGACCGGCAGGCCGGCGCCGATCGCCGCGGCCATCGGCTCCTCGATCAACTGCACCCGGCGGGCGCCGGCGCTTTCCGCGCTTTCCTGGATCGCTCGGCGTTCGACGGCGGTGGAGCCGGACGGCACGCAGACGATGATCAGCGGCGAGGCAAAGCCGCGCCGGTTATGCACCTTGCGGATGAAGTGCTTGATCATCTCCTCGGCCACTTCGAAGTCGGCGATCACGCCGTCGCGCAGCGGCCGGCTGGCGGTGATGTAGCCGGGCGTGCGGCCCAGCATCTGCTTGGCCTCCTCACCCACCGCGACGACCTGCTTCTTGCCGCGCACGTCGGCGATGGCGACGACACTTGGCTCCGCCAGGACGATGCCCCTGCCCTTCACGTAAACGAGCGTGTTGGCGGTGCCGAGATCGATGGCCATGTCGGCTGACATAAAGCCAAGCAACTGGGAGAACATCCAGAAAACCTTTGTCGTGGTGGCCAGGAAGAGGGTGGCGCGTGGGCAGTGCGGGATCGTCAGGGAAAGTTGCCGGGAGCAGCGCCCGAGGCCGGGGGTGGGAGGGGTCAGCGGAAGGCGGTCGCTTAGCCCCGGCGTGCCCGGTTCACAAGGGCTTGTTGACGATCGTTCGACAGGCCGCCCCGAAAATGCCCGGTTTTCGTCACCGAGGCGGAAAACGTCACCTCCAATCGCCGGACCCGCCCAACATGGAAGCACGGCCTTTGCCGCATGGTGCCCGGTTCGCCCATTCGATGCCGATCGTCCATTGGCACGGCCGTCACGACCGGTGACCGGTCACGCCGGATGGGTCGACGGCCGCTGGGTCACGCAATCATCATGCTCACCTTCTCGGCCAGCGTTTGCAGCGCGAAAGGCTTCGTGATCACGTCCATGCCCGGTCCCAGCCGTCCGCCGCCCATCGCGACTTTCTCGGCATACCCGGTGATGAACAGCACCTGCAGATCCGGGCGGCCGACCTTCGCCGCATCGGCGAGTTGCCGTCCATTCATGCCGTTGGGCAGCCCGACATCGGTAATCAACAGGTCGATCCTGTGATCGGATCGCAGCAGGCACAGCCCCTCCTGTGCGTCACCCGCCTGGATGGCCGCATATCCGAGTTCTCCCAGAACCTCACACACCAGCATGCGGACCGTTGGCTCGTCATCCACGACAAGGACCGTCTCGCCACCCCGGGCACGCGGCATGACCGCCGTCGCGGCATCCTTGCCGGTTTCGGCGACGTCCCCTGAATGGCGTGGCAGATAGATGCGGATCGAGGTGCCGCGTCCCACCGCGCTGTCGATGCTCACATGACCGGCGGATTGCTTGGCGAACCCGTAAACCATCGACAGTCCAAGCCCGGTGCCTTCACCGATCGGCTTGGTGGTGAAAAATGGATCGAACGCCCGGGAAACCACCTCGGCCGGCATGCCGGTTCCGGTGTCGCTGACGCTCAGGACTACATATTGCCCGGATCCGCCCGCGTTTCTCGCCATGAACGCATCGTCCGGCCTGGCATTGGCGACCTCCAGGACCAAGCTGCCGCCGTCCGGCATCGCGTCGCGCGCATTGATCACCAGGTTGAGCAGCGCACTCTCCAACTGGTTCGGATCGCACAGCGTCGTCCACACCCCGTCCGCCAGGATTTCCTCCACCCGCACCGCCGGCCCCACCGTGCGCCGTATCAGTTCGCCCATGCCGGAGATCAGCGCATTGGCATCGGTCGGTTTGGGACTCAGCGTCTGCCGGCGCGAGAAGGCCAGCAGGCGATGGGTCAACGCCGCCGCCCGCCCGGACGACGCCAACGCCGCGGACACGTAGCGGCCGAGCTCGCCGAAGCGGCCCTGGTCGATCCGCACCTGCATGATCTCCAGGCTTCCCGAGATTCCGGCCAGCATGTTGTTGAAATCGTGTGCCAGGCCGCCGGTCAACTGGCCGACCGCCTCCATCTTCTGCGATTGACGAAGGGCGGCCTCGGCTCTTTCCCGTTCCGCCATTTCCACCCGCAGCGCCGCGTTCGCGGTTTCCAGTTCCTGTGTCCGGCTGACCACCAGTTCTTCGAGTGTTTCCGCCGCGGCCGCACGCGCGGCCAGATAGCTTCGAACCTCGTACTGGCGCCGCCGGCTGCGAACGGCGGCGGCGGACGCGCTTGACAAGGTCAACCCGTCCAGCGGCTTTTCCAGCAGGGAGCCATTGCGAAGCGCGTTCAGCCAATCCTGCCGCCAGCGCATCAACTCCGGCCGGGTATCGCGACCGACGAGGACGATGAATGGCATATCCGACCAGGGCGGCTGACTTACGACCCAGGATTGCAGATCCTGCGCCTCGCGCCCAACCAGCGCTTCCTCCGCCACCAAAACCGCCCCGGCGCCGTCGTCCAGCGCCGCGACCAGGGCGGCCACATGACAGCAAACCAGGCTGTCCAGGCCGACGCGCTTCAAAACCTCGCCAATCGCCGGCGCATCCCGGCCGATGGGGGCCAGGATCAGAATGCGGCTTTCAATGGTGTCCGTGCTTGTCATCAGCCCCCTCGGCGAGAAGCGGCTCCTTCTCGCCTATGTAACGCGGCGTGCCGGTAAAGATGCCGGTAAACTGCGTGAGAGGTTGACCAACCGAAATGCCCGTGGGCGTCAGTTTGAATTCGCGGATCGTGTGCTCGTGATTGCCGCTGCGTTTTTTCACCACCGATAAGGCGCGCCGAACAGTGCCGTCGGCTTCGAAATACCGCAGCATAACCACCGCATCGCTCAGGTAGCTGATATCGAGCGGCGTATCCATCGGTCCGACCAGCCCGTGCTGCGCGAGGATCAGGATGGTCAGCACGCCCAGTTGGCTCAGATAGCTCAGCAATTCGTGCATCTGAAGAATGAGGAAGCGCCCATCGGGCATGGCGTTCAGATAGCCGTTCAGGCTGTCGATCACCACGATACGCGCGTCACCCACCTCGACCGCCTGGCGAACGAGATGCGCGAACCCGCCGGGTGAGACTTCCGCTGGGTCGATCTGCTGGATACGCACCTTGCCGCTGTCGACCGCCTCCTGCAGCGGCAGGCCGATGGTGCTGGCTCGGGCGTTGATGGTGCCGCGCCCTTCATCGAACGCGAAGATGACGGTGTGCTCGCCCCGAGCGGCGGCGGTCACCGCGTAGGTGAGCGCCAGGGACGATTTACCGACGCCGGCGCCCCCGATCAGCAGGGCGTTGGTGCCCCGTTCCAGGCCGCCGCCCAGCAGGGTGTCCAGTTCCGTGTTCCCGCTGGGCGTGAAATCGCCCGCGAACGGCTTGTGGTGTTCGGCTGCGACCAGCCGCGGGTAAATCGCCAAACCACCGGTTTCGATCGTGAAGTCGTGGAATCCGCCACGAAATTTGATGCCGCGCATTTTGACCACGCGCAGCCGCCGGCGTTCCGCGCCGTAGTCGATCGCCAACTGCTCCAGAAGCACGACGCCGTGCGAAATGGAATGAAGCTGCAGGTCATTCTCCGCCGAGGACAGGTCGTCCAGCAGAACGACGGTGCAGCGCCGGCCGGTGAAGAAGTGCTTCAGCGCCAGGATCTGCCGCCGATACCGCAACGGGCTTTGCGCCAGCAGCCGCACTTCCGACAGGCTGTCCAACACGACCCGCGTCGGGTTGAATTCCCGCACGCGGTCGAACACGTTCTGCGTCGTCTCGTTCAGTTCCATCTCGGCCGGATGCAGGACCGTCTGTTCGCGGGCCGGATCGAGTATCGCTTCCGGCGAAACCAGTTCGAACACATCGATGTTGTCCAGCGACCAGCCATGGCGCCGAGCCACGACCTCCAGTTCGCGCTTGCTCTCGGACAGGGTGATGTAAAGCGTCCGCTCGCCTTTGCGTGCGCCGGCCAGCAGGAATTGCAGGGCCAGGGTCGTCTTCCCGGTCCCCGGCCGCCCTTCGTAGAGATACACGCGATCGGAATCCAATCCACCGCCGAGAATGTCATCGAGACCTTCATTGCCGGTCGAAATTCGCGTGGTATCCGGTTCTCCAATTTGAGGTTCTAACTCACCCATGGTCATTGGCCGGCCCTGTCGATCATGCATCATTGCCTACACAGCCGGCAGATTGGGGTCAATCAAGGGAAAATCGCAATTTAGAGAGGAGAACCGAGGAATAATCAGGCTTGTCGTTGCGATAACGAAGGCGCTCACGCCAGGGCGATTTCAACTCACCGTGACCCGCCGGAATCGCCGCCAAAAGACGTCGGCCTCATCCTGCATGATCGCATGACGAGACACGCCGCCCGCGCAATGCCGAATCCCAGCCGGAATGCCCTATCCCGCAGCGCAGCGTAGCATCCTGGACAAGTGTTTCACCCGCGTGGCACCCTGTCGCGGACCGTTCGCGAAGAGGATGAAATCGTGCGTGCCCTGCTTTGGCCTGGCGGCGCTTGCAAGCCAATCCGGCCCAATCGGCGGCGCACCATGATCGGCGGCGCAGCATGAATGGCGACAGCGCGCTGGATGAAATGGCCGACGGTTCGGGGCACGCCAAGCCCCACTGGCGGTCCCTTCTCTCCACCATGTTCGCGCTCGGCCATGAAACCCTGGCACAACGCGCGCACCTGCTGGACCAGGCGTTCGCCGAGGAAGGCATCACCGCGATCCTGCCCGGAGAGCGTGCCGTCAACTGGCGTTGCGACCCGATCCCGCTGCTGCTGTCGGCCAGCGAATTCTCCGCCCTGGAAACCGGTCTGGCACAGCGCGCCCGGCTGATGGAACTGATCCTCGCCGACCTGTACGGTCCGCAGGCGCTGATGGCCGAGGGCCTGATCCCGCCCGACGTGGTCTACGGCAATCCCGCCTTCCTGCGCCCCTGCCGTACCGTCGATGGCCGCCGCCGCGACCGCTATCTGTCCTTCTATGCCGCCGACATGCTGCGCGGCCCGGATGGCGCCTGGCGGGTGATGGCGGACCGGACCGGCCAGGCGCAAGGCCTCGCCTACGCCCTGGAAAACCGCCGCATGCTGTCCCGCATCGTGCCGGAACTGTTCCAGTCCCAGCGCATCCAGCACCTGCGGCAGTATCTGGAGATCACCAGCGAAGCGTTGCAGGCACTCGCCCCCGACGATGGCGCCGCCGTCGCGCTGTTGAGCGGCGGCCACGCCGACCCGCTGTGGTTTGAGCACGTGCTGCTGGCGCGCGAGTTGTCCATTGGCCTGGTGGAAGCAGGCGATCTGACGCTGCGCAACGGCCAGGTGTTCCTGAAGACGCTGCGTGGCCTGCAACGGATCGGCGTGCTGCTGCGCCGCGAGGAAGGCCACCGGGTCGATTCACTGGAACTCTCCGCCGGCGCCGGCATCCCCGGCCTGCTCGACGCGATCCGCGGCGGCTCCGTCCGCATGGTCAACGATCCTGGGTCCGGCCTCGCTGAGGCGCCGGCGCTGACCGCATTCCTGCCCGCCCTCGCCCGCCGCCTGCTCGGCGAAGACCTCCGGCTCGCCAGCCAGGCCACCCTCTGGCTTGGCGAAGGCGCCGTCGTGCGCACCGTGCTGCGCGACCTGGAAGGCTGGGTGGTCAGGCGCGCGACCGACGGCGATGCGCCGCCCATCGTGCCGATGCAACTGTCAACTGCGGATCGGGCGGAACTGGCCGTTCGGATGGAGGCCGACCCCGCATCGTTCGCCGCATCGGTTGCCCCCACGCCGTCCGTTGCCCCGTGCGCCGGCGCGCACGGCCTGGAGGCCCGGCCGATCGCCCTGCGCATGTTCATGACCTTCGACGGCACGCGCTGGCGGGCATTCCCCGGCGGCCTTGCCCGGGCGCTGTCGGAGGAAGACGCGCTGGCCGGTCGCCTGCCACGCAACGCGCTGTCCAAGGACGTCTGGGTCATGGCGGACGAGACCAGCACCGTGCAGGGCGCGCTGGGGCTGCTGACCCCGACGCTGGCGATCCGCCGCACCTCCGGCGACCTGCCGTCACGCGTCGCCGACAATTTCTACTGGCTGGGCCGCTATCTGGAGCGTCTGGAAGAAGCCGCGCGCCTGCAGCGGGCGATGATCACGCGGATCCTGCGTCCGTCCCCCACCGCGCGGGAGATCGCCGAGATGCAGGTCCTGGTGGCCAGCCTGGCCAAGGCCAAGATGATGGAGGCCGAGGACGCCAGCGTGCTGGGCGCCGGCATGCTGGCCGCATCGGTGATGCGTGCGTTCCGCCACGACGGCGGCATGCGCCGCGTCCTCGCCCATGTCGCCCGCCAGGTCCAGCAACTGCGCGACCGCCTGACCGGTGAGATGCACACGGTCCTGACCCGGTCGTTGCGCATTCTGGGCGAGAACATGAAGCGCCTGCCGCCTGACTCGAACGTGCGGTCGCTGGAATACGCGTCGAACCTGACCACGGAGATCCTTGAATTCGCCGCCACCGTCGCCGGACTGGCGGCGGAGAACATGGTCCGCGGCGGTGGCCGCCTGTTCCTGGACTTCGGCCGGCGCATGGAACGCGCCCAGTCAATCACCGGAGAACTGGCGCAGGTTCTGGACCAGCCCGGCGCCTTGACGCAGCCGGGCCGGGTGGAAGCCGGCCTGCGTCTGGCGCTGGAACTGCGGGATTCCGTCATCACCTACCGCGCTCGCTACCTGGCGGTGTTGCAGCCCGCCCCGGCGCTTGACCTGATCCTGGCCGACGAAGGCAACCCGCGCGGTCTGGCCTTCCAACTGACCACCGCGCGGGAGTTGCTACGCGAGATCGTCGAGGACGGCGATTCCCTGCTGATGTCCATGGAACCGCTGCTGCAGGAATCACGCGGTATCGTGCAGGAAGTATTGCGCTCGCCGGACCAGATGGCCACCACAGCCCGCCTGCCGGCGCAACTGAGAAAGCTGGAGCAAGCGATCGGCGCCGTGGCGGATCGGGTATCCCGGCGCTACTTCACCCTTCTGCCGGTCGCCCGCAGCCTGGGCATGGACAGCGAACCGCTGCGCGGCGCGGCATGACAGAACGACGGTCGACGCGGGGCCACTGAAAACAAAGAGCTAGTGTCGAACCGCCAGGACGATGCGATTGGTGTTCGTACCGCCGCGATTGTTGTTAACGCCCCAGCAATTCGCGGTTTTCGTGAATGCCTGCTGATTGACCATGACCCCAAGAAGATCGAACGGCAGGCCCTCGATCGCCGCCGAGACATGGCGTTCCAGCAAAACCTTGCCGCCACGGACCTCACCGACCTCGAACGCCACGAACCCGCCGGGCCGCACCACACGGGCGAATTCGCCGAAGCTCCGCCGGACGAACGCTTCCCAGGCAGCAATGTCGCGGTGCTTATCGATCCGCACGCTGGCCGGGTCGATGCCGGCGAACCAGCAGCGCAACCAGTTGTCGCCCTCGTAATCCACCACGTCGAGGAACGGCGGCGACGTGACGATCAGATCTACCGACGCATCAGCCAGGTTCGGCGTCCGATCGGCCGGCCCGGTCAGCAGAATCGCCGGCGGATGCGGCGGCGGCGCTCCGTCCGACAGCAGGCTGCGTGTCTTCTTCAGGATGATCGCCTTCACATCGCGCGGCGGAGGCACCTGGCCGCGCGCCCCGTTGATCTTGCGCTGGGACACGGCGGAGACAGCCTGATTCGGCGGCATCGTGTAGACCGAGAAGAAGCCCGGTGAGTGCCCGGTCAACCGGTTGATCGCCACCATCCGGATCCAGGCGTCCGCCGCATCCAACTTGTCGCCGCGGTTCAACAGCCAGGCCCGCAGGGCGCTGATCCGGCGCAGCGTGTCGGGATGGTAGAACGCCAGCAAGTCAGCCTCGGCCGGGTCGGCGACCGCCTTCGACAGATCGATTTCCGTCAGCCTGGCGTCGATTGCACCGATGGACGGCGGATCGAGCCGGGGTGCGCACAACATCGCACTCAACGGATTGACGTCATTCGCCGCCGGCGCTCGGCCCATCAGCGCCGCCTGCACCGCAGTAGTCCCCCGGCCGGAGAACGGGTCGAACACGCGATCGCCCGGTCCGGTCAGCCGGTCGATGAAAAACGCCGGAAGCTGAGACTTGAAGCAGGCGCGGTAGCTGATCTCGTGGATGCTGTGCCCGCGGCGCTGCCCGGCCGTCCAGAACGCATTGACGAAGTAATGGAGGCCGGCCTCCTCGACCTCCACGGTGGGCATGCCGTCGAGGGTGAAACGGCGCAACACATCGGTAAAACCCTGCGCCGGTGGGATATTGTCGACCGGTAACGTCTCGATCACTGCAGAAATGGGTTGCTCGCCTTTTCGGCGCCGATGGTCGAGCCGGGTCCGTGCCCGCACAGGAACGTCATGTCGTCGCCCAGCGGCAGCAGCTTGGTCTTGATCGCACCGATCAGCGCCGCATGGTCGCCATAGGCGAAGTCGGTGCGCCCGACCGAACCCTGGAACAGGACGTCGCCCACCAGCATGAACCGCGCCGCCGCGTTGACGAACACCAGCGATCCCGGGGTGTGGCCGGGGCAATGCAGAATGTCGAAGCTATGCGGCCCCAGCGTCAGCGTCTCACCCTCGGCCAGCCAACGATCAGGGGTGACATTGCTGGCGTCGAACCCATAAGCGGCCGCCTGCTCAGCAATCTTCTCCAGCAGGAACGCATCGCGGCGATCAGGCCCTTCCACCGGAACGGGGACGCCCGCCCGAGCGCTCAGCATGGCCCGCAGACCGGCCGCACCGCCGGCATGATCCAGATGGCCATGAGTCAGCACGATCTTTTCGATATTCGCACCCGTCTGCTCGATGGCTTCCAGAATTCGGGGCACGTCGCCACCGGGATCGACCACCATGCCCGCCTTGCTGTCGTTATCCCACAAGATCGCGCAGTTCTGCTGGAACGGCGTGACCGGGACGATCGCGCCGCGCAGCCGGGGTTTGGCGGTCTCACTCACGTCAATGCAGCTTCGGCGATTTCAGGAAACTGGCGCGGTCCGCCGACCGGACGGACACCCGTTTGGGCGAACCATCACGCTCGATCCGCAACCGCACCTCGGCGCCGGCGCTCCCGGACGACCACACACGGCGCCACAAACCCCCGAGGTCGGGGATTTCCTCGTCGTTCACCGTCATGATCTTGTCGCCGGCACGCACGCCCGCCTGCTCCGCCGGGCCATTGTCGGCAAGGCCGCCGACAATCAGCGTCTCATCCGATTCGGTGGCATACATACCAAGCCAGGGGCGAGCGGGCCGGTTCACCCGGCCATAGCTCAGCAGGTCGTCCATGATCGGCGCCAGCAGGCCGATCGGCACGACCATATTCATGTCCAGGCGCCGTCCCTTCCCGTCGCCCTGCTGCAGGATCAGCGAGCCGATCCCCATCAGCTTGCCGTCGGTGCCGATCAGGCCGCAGCCACCCCAGAACGGATGCGCCGGCGCGGTAAACAGCGCGTCGTCCAGCACATACTCCCAGTAGCCGGCGAATTCCTGCCGGCCGACGATGCGGGTCTCGATGGCATGGTGACGGCCGCCGCCGGCCGCCAGAACCGCCTGGTCGCCGACCTTCAGCCGATCCGAATCACCCATATCCAGCGTCGGCACGTCCAGCTTGCCCAGCGCCTGCACCAAACCGAAGCCGCTTTCCTGGTCGTAGGCCAAAGCGTGGCCCGGCACCGCCTGGCCGTCGGCCGAGGTGATCCACAGGGTCTCCGCCTCGGTGACCAGGTAGCCGATCGTCGCAATTAGGCCGGTGTTCCGGATCATCACGCCGCTGCCGGCGCGTTCTGTGCCCAGCGTGTTGGCGGTGAACGCGTCCGCCGGGACATAGGTTTTCAGGCTGACCACAGCCTTCAACGCCCGTTCGAGGTCGAACGAGTAGTCGCTGGGGTCGGGCTGCAAATTGGACGGGATTTCCCAGTCTTCTTTCTTCATGCCTCGACGTCTTCCCTGGTTCGGGCGGCCCTTCGGTGGCGTATCGGTCATAATCTGATTATATCGGACGTTTTGCCGCGGGCGACAATGCCGACGGCCAGAAATGACGCGTTATCGAGCGGACGCGGCCTGGCGATTGGCCGCCAATTCATCGGCCGAAAGCTGAAAACCGGCGATGATGCCATAGGTGGCACCTGACATATCCTTGGAAACCGGCAGATCAAGGTTGATTTCCGGACTTGTGAAGGTGAGTTGCTCGACATTCGGTGGAAATGTGACATGCAGCGGAAACACCTGCTTGTCGCGAACCGAATCGCCCTGGGTCACCGCCAGGAACACCGGAACGTCCGCTTCGCGGCCCTTCATCGCAGGGCCGCGCCGGATAGAGATGGTCACTGTCACCTTGCCGGCCACCAACGACGACTTGTCACCCGCCTGACAGCTACCGTTCACCGCGACCACACGGCCCTGCAGGACCAGATCTGTGACATCGTGCGTCGGTCCGGGTCCGGCATAGCGGGTTACGTCCGCCAACGCCGGGATCAAACGGGCGGACGGGCACAGCGGGGCAAATTCGTTGATGCCGGGACCACAGCCGAACAGCGGCAGCAGCACGACTGGAACGCACAGGCGGACGGCAAAACGTAAGCGAGAGGACATCAAAAACTCCGCGAGGCCGGAAAGACGTCCGGCGACTCCCGTTGGGGGGCACGCCATTGTGCAGCCCGCCAACGGGATGAGCAATGCGGGTTGTGCGTCATGGCCTTCGTCCGGGCCATGACGGGTGCCGGACTACAGCGTGGCGCGCAGGTACTGCTTCGGCACCTCGGGCTTCACCCCCAGCGCCTTGGCCGCTCGTAACGGCCACCCCGGATCGGCCAGCAGCGCCCGAGCCAGTAGCACCACATCGGCTCGGCCGTTAGCGACGATCTCCGCCGCGTGGGTGGGTTCGGTGATCATGCCGACCGCGCCGGTGGCGATACCCGCCTGGTTGCGGATCGCGTCGGCGAAGGGAACCTGATAGCCGGGATGCAGCGACGGGATTTTCTGCTCATGCGACACCCCGCCGGAGGAGCAGTCGATCAGGTCGACCTGACCGGTGGCGGCCAGCTTGCGGGACACCGCGATAGTATCCTCGATCGTCAGGCCGCCCTGCACCCAGTCGGAACAGGACAGGCGCACCCAAAGCGGCAGGTCCGACGGCCATTCGCCGCGCACCGCCTCGATCACTTCCAGCAGGAAGCGGGAGCGGCCTTCCAAATCACCGCCATAGGAGTCGTTGCGGTGGTTGGAGACAGGGGACAGGAAGGAGTGCCCCAGATAGCCATGCGCGGCATGGATTTCGGCGATCTTGAACCCGGCCTCCCGAGCCATGCGGGCGGTGGCGGCGAACTGGCCGATGACGTCGCCGATTTCCCCCGCCGACAGCGCATGCGGTTGGGTCGCGCCAGGAACCGACGGCAGTGCGCTCGGGGCCACCGGGACCCAGCCGCCGTCCTCCACCGGGATCGGCTTGCCGCCTTCCCAAGGCACCTGCGAGGACGCCTTGCGCCCCGCATGGGCGATCTGAATGCCCGGAACCGATCCGCATTGCGTGATCACGGCCGCCAGCCGCGCCAGCAGCGCCTGATGGTCCGGCGTATACAGCCCGAGACAATGCGGCGTGATGCGGCCGATGGCGGAGACATGCGTCGCCTCGGTAAAGACGATCCCCGCCCCGCCGGCGGCCTTGGAACCCAAGGTCTGGACATGCCAGTCGTCGCCGAGGCCGTCATTGGCGCTGTACTGGCACATCGGCGAGACGACGATACGGTTGCGGGCAGTCACCGATCGGAAGCTGATCGGCTGGAAAAGCAGCGGCGTTGACATGCGTGGAGGTATCCCGATGGTGGAGCGGACCCGGGACATCCGGGTCTCGGGCGCGGATGCGTTGGCGGTGGATATAAGGTATCGCGGCGGATGCGTAAGCGGGGGATCTGACCGATGAACATTCTCTCCATCCAGTCCTGGGTAGCCTACGGCCATGTCGGCAACGCCAGCGCGGTGTTTCCGCTCCAGCGCCTGGGTGCCGAGGTGTGGGCGATCAACACCGTCCAGTTCTCCAACCACACGGGATACGGCGACTGGAAAGGCGAGGTCTATTCCGGCCAATCGGTGCGAGACCTCCTGGACGGGATCGCCGCTCGCGATGCATTGGCCCGCTGCGATGCGGTGCTGTCGGGTTATGTGGGCGGGGCTGATATCGGCGATGCGATCCTGCATGCGGTCGCCAGCGTGCGGCTAGCCAACCCAGCGGCACTATATTGCTGCGATCCGGTCATCGGCGACACCGACACCGGCGTCTATGTCCGGCCGGGGATCGAGGAATTCCTGCGCTCGCGCGCCCTGCCCGCCTCCGACATCGCGACCCCGAACCGGTTCGAGATCGAGCGGCTGACCGGGCTGGATTGCTCGACATTGTCGGGAACCAAACAGGCGGTTCTGCGGCTGCGGTCGATGTTGCGTTCGGACGGGCCGGCCTGCGTGCTGCTGACCAGCCTGGAAACCGAGGACACACCGCCCGGGTCCATCGATATGATGGTGTCTGAGGGTGGGGCGTTTCATGTGCTGCGGACGCCTCGACTGGGGGTGACGGTGAACGGTGCGGGCGATGCGATCGCGGCGCTTTTCCTGTTCCACCGGCTGCGGACGGGCAGCGCGGTGGCGGCGTTGGAAGCGGCCGGGTCCTCGGTTTTCGGGTTGCTGCGGCGAACCGAAGAAGCCGGATCACGGGAGATTCTGACGGTCGCGGCGCAGGATGAATTCGTGACGCCGACCCGGGTGTTTCGGGCGGTGACGTGTTGAGCCGGAGGTCGTTCAACCACTCGCCCATGACGTCAGTGGGCGCTTCCACCCGCCTGAACGACACACGGGCCCTCAAAAGATGGCGCGCCCTGGTGGATTCGAACCACCGGCCCACAGCTTAGAAGATTTTTGGTTATTCAATTTTTTCAGTATACTT
Source organism: Acidisphaera sp. S103 (assembly GCF_009765975.1). Classification (GTDB taxonomy): domain Bacteria; phylum Pseudomonadota; class Alphaproteobacteria; order Acetobacterales; family Acetobacteraceae; genus Rhodopila. The sequence continues at coordinate 22,161 of NZ_LMUJ01000065.1, forward strand.
GTTCCATAATCCGTGCGCCGAAATACGGCTGTTGGCCGTGGAAGGGAACGGGTTCTGGCACAAGTATATTCCCCACATGGGGGTAGACCAATCGCGCTGACGTCGTGGAACAGGCCAGCGAACATCATCGAAAGCGTAGGATGCGTGGCTTCCTTGCTGGGGGCGGAGTGATACCACGGAATCCGCGCCACATCCACTCGTCACCGTGCAGGGGCTTTACGCCGAGTGTGCGCGCATAAAGTCTCCGCATCGCGGCAATTCGGGTTTCCACCTGCGGCTTGAGGCCCCTTTCCCCGACGATGTGCTCATACTCCAGGGGAAACGGCTTGAGCAGCATCAGGGCTGCCTGCGTCGGTCCGCGCCGCTCCCAACGCCGGGTGATCAGGGCGCGCACCGACGTCGCCCAGGCGCTGTTACGAGCGTGTTCCAACGCCACCCACATACGAGAGAACTCAAGCAGAAGACCGTACTGGGACACACGGTCGACCGGCCATCCGGCGAGCAGCGCCGTGGCGAACGCGGAGGTTTCGCCGGAATAGCCGTCGCAGTGCTCAAAGAACTCGACATCGTCCAGGAAAGAAGGAACGGCAACCTCGCGGAACCTTACCAAGCCAACCGCCAGCCCGTCATGCACCAAGTAGCCCGTCACTTCCCGCATTCGAGTTGGGGCATCGTCACATGCTCCGAGTGTCAGATCTACCCAACGTCCGGCTTCCCAAAACATATCAAGGCGCCCAGTGACGATATGGCGCCGCCTGGTGACGGACAGATGAAATGAGGCAAGCGCCTCAGCGACATCTGGTGGCGGCTGGGAGCGTTCGCTACGAGGGCGAATCCCAATTTGTTGGTTGCCTTCCAATCGCATGGACGTCTCCACGCTGTGACTTGGCGGCACGCTGCCACGGGGCGAACCATCTCCTCAAGAAAGCAGCCCTTCTGGCAGAGAGGCACGGCTACGCCCGTGCCGCATAAAAGCCGTGCCGCATGTCTCGACAGAGATGCGACGCGCGGGGTTTATGCCGCCGAGCTGGTGGAGCGCGGCTCTATAGGAGGCGGCGGTAAACCCTTCCGCCGGGTCGCATTCGATCCAGGCCAATCCCTCGCCCGGCTGCTCGTCGTCAAGCATAACGTGACGCGACCAGTCGTGCGCCGCGAGCCAAGCCCAGATCTCATCGGACTTGTCGCCGCGGCCGAGCGAAGGAAAGCCACGACTGCGGAGCGCGTCAATCGCCGTACAACCCTGCTCCAACGATCCCATTTTACAGCCTCCGGCTCCGCCACCTTATCTCACCCAAGGCCAGCCTAGTGGTCAATTGTGGCGCCTGCCGCAGGACCGGTAGCCTTGACCCTGTCGATCTGCTGGCGGCCAGAGGTCCTGACATGGGCGTCCGATATCTGGAACCTGGGCTCAAGTGTGAGGGCTGCGGGAGGAAAGGTTGGGCCAACGTAAGAGTGGAGTGGCTGTAGGCGCTGCGGCACCGTAAGATCATCCCGTGAATAGAGAGAATCGGGGGCACTTGGATACCGCACACACCATTGGTGCGCGGGCGGCGGCTGGCTCGAGCTATGCTGTGCCGAACGTCATGCGCCATGGCTTCGACCCAGAGGTCATGGCCCTTCTCGGCCTGAGCCGCTTTGACGGCATCGGATTCAAGACGCTGCGGCGCCTTGGCGGACGCGACGACATCCGGCGACTCCTCGAGTTGCGGGACGCTCTCGAATTCGATCGGGCCATTTCGAACGCTGGCGGCAAGTTCTCTCTCGTTGCGGCGGGGGGTGACTGGTCTGCTCTGAGGCATAATATCTGGCGGCGCGCGACGGAACTCGCTAGCGAACTTGCCGCGCTCAATGTCGGATGTCTTTTCGAAGGTGATCGGAATTATCCCCAAGCCCTCCTCGACATCCCGGCCCGCTCTCGTCCGCACTGGATTTTCTATCGCGGTGACTTGTCGCTTCTGGACCAGGCATGCCTGACGATCGTCGGGACGCGCGAGCCAAGCGACGGTGGTGAATTCCTTGCCCGCTATGCCGTCGGCTGCGCGCGCGTACTCGGTGCGCCGGTCATCAGCGGATTGGCGCGCGGGATCGACAAGGTGGTCCATGAGTGGTGCCTCAAGCTGCGCCTGCCAACCGTCAGCGTCATGGGCACCGGCATCCTGAGTATCTATCCTGCCAAACACGCCGGGCTCGGAGACGAGATCCTGAAAGCGGGCGGCTTGCTCCTCTCCGAATATCTGCCCGACCAAGGAGTCTCGGCGGAGAATTTTGTCCAGCGCAATCGGCTTCAGGCGGCGCTTGGGCGTGCCGTCATTCCGGCCGAATGGGCGAGCAAGTCGGGAACGGCTCATACGGTGCGCTTTGCGCGTGACCTCGAGCGCCCCGTTTTCAGCATTTCGCTATCTGGCGTGCTCAGGACTCCGGATGCAGGCGAAGGCGACAAGCATTTCTCATTGCCGCACGATCACGAGGCCTTCATGCAGTCGCTCAACATGGCGACGGAAGTTGGGAGGCCTGCTGCGCCAGAACCCACTCAGTACGGATTTACCTTCGGAGACGCGCAGTAGTGCCGCTCAAGCTCATTCTGGTCTCGCCGGACAAAACGGTCTTCGCGGATGGCAAGGGCCGATCCGAGGTCATCAAAGACCTCATCACGTTCATTCAACGCATGGCGGCAAAGAAGGTGCAGGTCGCGTTATGGTCCCGGCACCGGTGGACGTTGGACGGAGAAGCGCTGGACGCGTACCTGTCTAGCCGGTCAGGCGTCACCATCCGCCACTTCGTCGCCGCCGAGGGTAAACTGAAGGCGCGGCAGTATGGCGGATCGGTGGATCCAATCCTGGCCGAACTCGGAATAGAGCGCCACGAGACCATCCTGCTCGGCGCGGGGGATACCGATTTCAAAGCAGGCGTGAACAATGGCCTGCTGCTCATCCGCCCCGCCTGGTACGAGGATCAGATCGAATATGGGTTTCGGGTGAGTTCGATCGGGCGGCTGGCGCGCTTCTGCGAGGTCTTTGGGCTACGCGAGCATCCCATCTACTGGTTCGTGGATGATGACCCTCTTCGTGTCATAAGCATGGGCCCCTTCAGCACCTACATCGAAGCCTTCGCCGGATTCGGCGCGAATGCTCGGAGCGTCGCAAAGGACAACGTGGGCGATGCTCGGTTCTGGTTCCTGATGATCGTGTCGTCGCTCTACTTCTCTGGCGTAGCTCACGTTACCGACTACATCTGCCCGTTCCCGGGCCACGACCCCAGCGTCACTGGAACCACGAGGGCGCTGCTCGACAACACTATGTCGCTTTTTGGCAAGTGCTTTCGTAAGCCATATCTACCCGACCTCATCGTCCGTCACACCAAGTCGCTCAAAAGCCAAAAACTGACCGCGTCAACGCGCACGTTTACCAATCACCTGAACAGTATCCACCTGAACCGTTACCCTCGGAGCTACGACAACGACGAGCCGCGCAAGAGCGCGCTGCCGCTCAGGAGCAAGACTGTGTTGGTTGTCGATGACTTTCTGACGCACGGCCGCAGCCTTGATACCGCACGCGCCTTTATCAACGCAGCCGGTGGCAAGGCACTACTGTTTGCGTGGCTCAAGACAATCAACACGTCCTATCTGCGTATGAGCCCCGACCCAAAGTTAATGCCATTTCAGCCAAATACCATCAGCAGCGAACCCGCCAGCGTCGCCTACGGATATCACCCGCACGTCGCGGACCCAGACGCGCCACAGGAAATCAATCAGGTGTTTGATGCCTACCGGCAATGGACTTGGCCCTAGCGGATAGTGGTTACAAACCGGAGCACCGCGGGCGCGGCGGCGAGTGGACGAATATCGCTGACGACGTCGAGGCGTATAGGGGCAGACCAGGCGTAAGCTGCCTGCTAGATGTCCTGGACCGCAGTGCTGGCGTTCGGGCCATGCAGGCCTGCAGACGGATTAGGCGACTGTCCGCCCTCGGTCAGGTGGCGGTCCGGGTGTTGGGCTTCGACTTCCGCGATCTGGAGCGGACGATCCAGCGTGAGGTCTACGGGAGGCGGAGGTTGACTACGGTCCGCTTGAAGGGGGTCTGAGTTGAGCTTAACCTCTCGCGGCAAGGGCCCAGCGAGCGATTCTGGAGAGGACGGGGTGGCGGAAGCGTCGTTGGGTTTGGAGGGGGGGATATTGCGTTCATCATCCGGCTTCGGCCCCTCAGCGAGGGTTGGCGCGTCTTCAGGCAGGTTCTTAGGTCCCTTTGGTGTACCGCCGTTCGCTGTGGAAACCAGCGCAAGGGGAGGAGTAGCCCCTGTATTTGGCAGTTGAGATGGAAATGGCAGCCTGGGATTTGAGTGACCCGGCCGAGTCCTAGCCATCGAAATGATCCGACCTGCCAGCGGATCGTCCCGGCAGGCGTCGCACCACGTTTCGAATGAGAGAAGCGGTACAGTCTTGCCGTCCGGCCCCTTGCTCTTGCCGTTGTCGAAGGTATGAAACGCGGTCACTGGCACCCCGTAATCGGTTGCCAAGGCCAGCGCGCTGGCGAGATGGATCGCATCGGGCGTCCCAACCTCGCGCCTGCTCCCCTGCTTAACGAACGACAACCCCCGGATTTGCGCGGCCAATGCTGTAACGTTCGGGTCAGCGCCGACCGGGATGATGCTGCCTTGGTAGTCCTCGAGGAATTCGCTGAACGACCCGTATTCGGCGCTCTTCAGCCGATTGGCGGGAATTTCAGCAATGGTGACCGTCGATGTGTAGATGGCACATAGGCCGCTGCGGCACTCGTCCAGGAACTGCTGGACATGTTCGACGTACGGCCCGTGCTTGTCCTGCTCGTTGTTCAAATGCGCGATGAACACACAGGCGTCCCAGTAATAGTGCGGAATCGACACCACCTAGTTCCAGTCCTCCGCCGGATCCGGTTCCGGAATGTCGAAGGCGCCGCGCCAGCGCGCTAGGTTCCCCTCGCCCTGCGATTTGACCGGCTTGACCGAAATGATCTCGAGCCGCTCTGGCAGTCCCGAGGCGCCCCCATAATGTGCCCGACCATAGGCCACGACGCGGCGCTTGAGCGCGAGCCGGATGTCGGGCATCTCAAGCGCGCTGACTGTGCATTCGATCTGCTTGCCGCCCGCCGACAGGACCAGGATGCCTTTCCACAGATCCCCGCGGAGGTCGACCTCCTCCAATTTGCCGTCGAACGAGCCGTAAGCGACGCCAGTGAACCGAACGTCTCGCCCCTCGCGCCGGGCCTCCATCTCAAGGACCAAGGAGCGGGCCCGCTTCGCTAGCGCCTCATCGAGCCGGATGACATTGCCTGTGGTGGACTTAAGTTCGGCGAACGCGAACGAATGGCCGCTGCCGTGGTTCATCGCCGCAATCTCACGCACCACTGGTAGTGGCAGTTGGCGTGCGCTGGGGCGGTTGTCGAAAACGGCCTGCACCGCATCTTCGAAGAATTCCATGCCAGAGCCCGGAGACGGACCGAGGACATAGACTTGCTCGCGAACGCTGGCCGTTGCTGTGTTCTTGCGTAGATCGGTCAGCAGCAGCTTGTGGCGGCGCCGCCCATTGACCGCCTTATCCGACAGCCGGATACCCTTTAGGAACGCCGTCAATTTCCGGGCGAACACCTCACCATCGACCTCGTGGTTGTATTCCTCGAGGCCGTGTAGCGTCAGCGTTAGCTCCCGTCGGTCGTCCATCTTGGCTTTTCGCCCGTTGCAATACCCACACTAAGCGCATGAGCGGCGGACGCGCCAGCCCCCCCCTTTTCCGATCGCATCGATAGCCTGCTAGAAGGGGGACAAGGATTCTCCAAGGATATCTCCGCACATGCCCGCCTCCGACATGCTGAAGCTCCCGCTAACCGGCAGCCATCTGTTCTACGGCGACAACCTGCAAATCCTCCGCACGCATATCCCTGAGGAGAGCGTGGACCTAGTGTATCTGGATCCGCCGTTCAACTCAAACGCCACCTACGGCGTCCTTTTCAAAGAGCCGTCCGGTCAGCAGTCACAGGCGCAGATTGAGGCTTTCGAGGACACGTGGCAATGGAACCTGGTCGCGGAGGCGGCATTCGACCAGGTCATGGAGAGCGGAAATACCGACGCCGCCGAAATGTTGCGTTCGATCCGGGTCTGCCTCAAGGATAACGACATGATGGCGTACCTAGCCATGATGTCGGTGCGGATGCTCGAACTGCACCGCGTTCTCAAGCCAACCGGCACCATCTATCTGCACTGTGACCCAACGGCGAGCCACTACCTCAAGATCCTAATGGATGCCGTATTCGGAGCAGATCGCTTCATGGCTGAAATTATCTGGCAGCGAACCAACTCGCGGGGCACGACCGGACGGTGGCCGCGGCTTCACGATGTAATCCTGAGCTATAGCAAAACCGACGAATTCAAATTCCAGCCGCTTCGGGTTAAGGCCGACAGCCGAAAGATGCCTCATACCCTCATCACCGGTTCCGACGGCAAAAAATACCAGACGTTCGAGATGACCGCGCCAGGAGCCACAAAGGACGGTGACAGCGGCAAGCCGTGGCGAGGTCATGATCCCAACAAATACGGACGCCACTGGGCCAACAACCACGCCACGATGGAGGAATGGGCTTTGGCGGGCGAGGTTCATTTCCCGCCAAAGGATGGGTTCCCCCGCCGGAAGGATACGGTGCCATTCGACCCCGAGTTACGCCAGGTTGTGGTGGGTGACGTCTGGACGGACATTGACCGGTTAAATCAGACCGCACGCGAACGGCTTGGCTACCCCACCCAGAAGCCGGTCGCACTCCTTGAGCGCATCATCGCGGCGAGCAGCGGGCCGGGGTCTGTCATCCTAGATCCGTTCTGCGGCTGTGGGACGACGGTCCATGCCGCCCAAAAGCTCGGCCGCAAGTGGATCGGCAATCGACGTGACGCACTTGGCGATATCGCTGATCGAAAAGCGTCTCAAGGATGCCTTTCCCGCTGTTTCATATATCGTTCATGGCACCCCCAAGGACCTCGGCAGTGCCCAGGCTCTAGCGACTGCCGACAAATATCAGTTCCAGTGGTGGGCCGTGTCCCTGGTCGACGCCATCCCGTTCGGCGGCAAAAAGAAGAGGGCGGACGGCGGCATCGACGGCATCATCTACTTCAAGCCGGACGGCAAGACGACCGAACGTGTCCTGGTATCCGTGAAGGGTGGTGCGAATGTCGGCGTCAGCATGCTGAAGGACCTGATTACGACGGTATCCCATGAGAAGGCTAAGATTGGCGTCTTCATTACCCTGGCGCCGCCGACGAAGCCAATGCTTGTGGAGGCGGCGAAAGCTGGGTTTTACGAGCCGCCGCACCATCCGAAGGTGCCAAAAACCCAGATCCTGACGGTCGCTCAGCTTTTCGATGGCCATAAGCCGCAAATACCGATGGTCACCTCGGTATTCAAGAAGGCGGGGAAGGAGCAGGACCCGCAACCCGCTCTCCTCTGATTACCACCGCCTCTCTCTCACATCCGGCATCCCGAGCAGTGCCCCACACGGTAGACCGCCCCCAATCGTGGGGAAGAGACTGCATCCCCGAGACCTTTTCCGCTGCTCCGATTTTTGCGCTCGCCTTGGAGAACGTCTCGGCCGCCCTTTCCGCCTCTGCGCTGGCTTGCCGCAGATCAAGAATCGAGGGCCGGGAGTCATCATCGTTCATGCTGCGCATCGTAGCGGCCCCAATACACCCAGGCCACTCCCCATGGCCCCTCGACGGTCAGTCCTGCCCGTAAACATCTTTTCTTTGCCGATCTGAATAATTGCAAAGAATTAATGTCCCGATGGTGACGGAAACCTAGCGATCAAGGCCGCCTCGATCATACCTTGAATCATAGAGTGATTTCGGAGCCACCCTTATGCAACTCATTTTTGAACCCGCCCGCGCTCGTTGGGAAGCAATCACGAAATTTGGTGAGGCCGCCGTCGAGGTCGCCAAGGCCGCCGGGTTCCGGTGGGACCGCAATGTTGTGCGTTGGCAGTCGGTTGATGCGCTGGCCGCCCTGAGGCTGCGCGAGTTCGCTGATGCTGCCACGCAAGCCAAGCTCAATGCCGCTGTCGAGGTCGCCAAGGCCGCCAAAGAGGCGAAGGCCCTAGCCGCCGCGGAAGCCGTCGCGGCGAGCCGGGCAACAGATGCCGCAATCGAATTGCCGATTGCTGAGGGCCGGTCGTTTCTGCCCTACCAAAGGGCAGGAATTCAATACGCGCTCGGACGGCCGAACGTATTGTTTGGTGACGACATGGGGCTCGGGAAAACCGCTCAGGCCATCGGCATTGTCAACGCGGATGAGAGCCTGCGGAAAATTCTGGTCGTCTGCCCGGCTTCGTTGGCGAGGAACTGGGTTCGGGAGTTCGGCTTCTTCGGCAGCCGCGCGCTGACAATCGGGATTGCAACGACGAAATCGGTTCCGGACACAGAAATTGTTGTGGCTACCTACGATATCTTCAGCCGGAAAACAGTGGCATCCCAGGCAATCCTGGCGATTGTATGGGATGCCTTGGTCCTGGACGAAGCGCACTACCTAAAGTCGCGCGATGCCGCGCGCACCCAAGTGATCCTCGGTGGCGGAAAAGAGCGCCATCCGGGCATCCGCGTTAGCAAGCGTAGGATTTACCTCACCGGCACCCCGATCACCAACAGACCCATCGAGCTCTGGCCGCTATTGCGTTCGCTGGCGCCCGCAGAATTCGGCGACATGATTGCCTACGCAAAACGCTACTGCGACGCGACCCGTGGCCGTTTTGGCTGGGATTTCTCTGGTTCCAGCAAGCTGGATGAGCTCCAAGACCGCCTGCGCGCGACGATCATGGTTCGCCGCCTGAAGAAGGACGTGTTGACCGAACTCCCGGCCAAGCGCCGCCAAATCATTGAACTGGCCGCCGACACACCCGCACTCCGTGCCGTCCTCAAGCTCGAAGCCGAGACCGAGAAGCGCACCGAAGGCGAAGTAACCCGCCTGCGCGCCGCTGTTGCTGCGGCTTCAGCCGACCCGGACGCATACAAGGCGGCCGTTCTCGCACTGCGCGCCGGACAGCAGGTCGCGTTCACTGAAATGAGCCGGTTGCGCCACGAAACGGCGGTCGCTAAGGCACCAGTCGTCGCCGCTCATGTCCGCGATGCCGTCGAGGCTGGTGGCAAAATCATCGTTTTCGCGCACCACCAGGATGTTGTGGATCACCTCCGCACCGCGCTGGCTGACCTTGGTGTGGTGTCCATCACCGGCGATACAGCTTCCAATAAGCGTCAGGCCATCGTCGACCAGTTTCAGACCGACGACAAAATCCGCGTGTTCATCGGCAACATCCAAGCTGCCGGTGTCGGCATCACATTAACGGCCAGCGCGCATGTTGTTTTCGCTGAGCTCGACTGGGTCCCAGGCAACCTGAGCCAGGCCGAAGATCGGGCGCACCGCCTCGGCCAGCGGAACGCAGTTCTTGTTCAGCATCTTGTTTTGGAGGGCAGCGTTGACGCTCGGATGGCCGTGACCGTGACCAGCAAACAGGCCGTAATCGACGCCGCCCTCGACACCATCGAAGATCCCATCGAACGCGAGGCCCGGATCGCCTCCGTGCAAGCGCAGTTCGACGCCGAAGTTGACGCGGCGCTGGCTGAGGTCAAGGTTCAGGAAGCCGAAGCAGCGGAACGCGAAGCGCGCCGGGCCGAGGATCGGGCGGTCGTTGCTGAAATTCGGGCGGCTTACGAGGCCGAGCGGGCGGCTGAACGTGGATCCAGGATTGCGGCGAGCATCGCCAGCGCGGCCGCCGGGCTCGGCGATGTTCGGGGGCCGACCGACGAGCAAACGCTGGCAATCCACACGTGCCTGCAGGCGCTGGCGGAGCTGGACCCGGACGGCGCCACCGAGATCAACGGCCAGGGCTTCAGTAAAGTGGACAGCTACCACGGACGCTACCTCGCCCGCCTGCCGGTGCTCTCGGAGGTCGATGCTATCGTCGGCCGCGAACTCGTTCGCCGGTATCAGCGTCAACTCGATGCCGAACCGGTCGCGCGGGCGTTGGGCGAGCCGGTGCGTGAGCGTCCGGTAGCACGGGAGCAGACTCCCCAGGTAGCCGATAGCATCGAAGGAATTTCCGTCACCACCGTTACAGATTTCCCGGCAACGCCCGAAACCGCCGCCAACGACGATCAGCCGGTCGCCGAGGAACCGCAGCCGGTCTCCGAGGCAGTGGTCAAGCGCGGCCGCGGTAGGCCAACCAAAGCCAGCTTGGGAGAGGTCGCGTTGTCCCAGGTTGAGCGGAACCGGCTCTATCGGAAATCCAAGAAGCTGGTCGCCGTCGAGGTCCCCGGCAGCCTCGCAGAACGGCTCCGTGCCGCCAGGGACACCCGCGGTCTGACTACGGAACAGCTTCTGGCGGCTGCCCTGGACGCTCTCGAGGCGGCGAAAATGGATCGGCAGGCGGCATGAAGTCACCATGGGGCCATCGGCTTTGGTCCCCATGGGCAAAAAGGGCAGTTGGCTTGGAGATGGAGATGACGATGCCTGAAGAGAACAAGTGGTCGGCCCCGGCTGAGCATCCGGATATCACGCTCGCAAGCATTGCAGCAGTCGCATGGGTCGTAGACGTTGTCTGCTATCAGTATTCTTCCGAAGTATCTGAAGAAGATTTTAATGTCTTCAAGCGCTTATCGCGGAAGCCGCTGACCGCGGGGGAGGCTCTGGACTGCCAGGGGCGCATCCGGCGGTATCGCAACCCAGTTCTTGAGACCCTCGCGCCGTCGCTCATGTCGCTAGCAATGGGCGAGCCTGCGCCGTATTGGGACGACCACAATATACGCGCGCCCGATGAAAACAGGATTAGAGAGATCAAGGGCGTTCCGGTGTTCTATTCTGTAACGGCTTTGTTGCAGGCCCTGAAAAGCCAGCAGCTACCATTGCAGGGGGGCGGTTATAAAACACAGCGGGATGTTTTTCGGTGGCACTCAGAAGGACAGCGCAAGAAAATTCTTAAAGGAAAACTAACACGTCTTGTAGATGGTGAAACTTACGCAGACAACCGTTACGTCTATTCTCTGCACAAGGGGCGGGAATCGTGTGGGTATTTGGCTGCGCGGCTATTAGCTAAGGCGGCGATTGAGACCGTTATCAGATCGAGAGAAATTGGGGGGCGCCAGGTGTCGACTTCGGACGCTGAGCTAGCCCGGCTGACTGGGCTGCCCGTCACGGAGATCAGGTCTGGATTCGAGAGCCCCGCATTCAGTGTCTTTTTAGAGCAACTCAGCCCAGGGGAACGTGACAGGGCTGAGAACGGGGAAATGGTTTTTCTCAGTGATCGCAATGACAAAGTCGCACGCGACTGCCGCCTAGAAGGTCTGTGGCTCTACGAACTGTTCACGGGGCCGCGTGGCGCTGCTTACCTCGCAACGCGAATAGTCCGCGAACCGGGGGTCGCCGACATCACTCTAGACCCCGCTCCGGCCGCCCCCGCTCCAGCCGATCCTCCGGAGGTTGAGGCGTCCGGTCCGGAAACGGCGGCCGAACCGGCTCAAGAGATTTCCGTCAACATGGGGACGGAAATCGGAGAGGCCTCCGGTGAGCCTACGGGCCAGCAGTCAAACTTAGAGCCGACCGAACCTGCACACCGCGGCCGTGGCCGCCCGCCCAATGGCACGACGGCGATGAGCAAGGCGGAGCGCAACAAAAAATGGCGCAAAGACAATCGCATTGTGGCCATTGAGGTCCCGCAAGCCCTCGTTGATCGTCTCAGGCACCTGCGGAAACGGCACGGCGGCTCGACGGCGGAACTGCTCGCGACGGCCTTGAATGCCCTGGAACGCCTGAGTTAAATTGCGTTAGGTCAGCCGTCACACCCATTGACGATTGTGCGGCGTGATATCTACTCTCGTGACAGGGGCAACCTTTGCCTCCCCACTGTGAGCCGACGCCGTCGCTGCAATCCTGCGGCGGGTGTTGTGTCCGCGTGCAGAGAGGTACCCTTCCAGGCGAGGATCGTTTCCTAAGGCGATCTGCCCCGCTCCGACCTTCAGCCCGCGCTTCTGAACCCCCGCGGCCCGCGCTCTGGGGGTTTTGCTTTGCCCTTCTCTCAGGAGACGACCGTGCGGAATCAGCCTTCACCATTGGAGAACTTGGCCCGCCTTGCGCCTCTGACTGACAAGGCCCGTGCGGGCTTGCGTCGCGCGACTCCGGCGGACGCCGCGGCTGTCCACGATCTCACACGAGCGGCTTATGCCCAATGGGTGCCGGTCATTGGCCGGGAGCCGAGGCCGATGACCGCCGACTACGGCGTTGCGGTTCGCGACCACATGGTGGACCTGCTGCATCTTGACGGCGAACTAGCGGCGCTGATCGAGATGCGGCCCGAAGTTGACCACCTTCTCATCGTAAATGTAGCAGTATCGCCCGCCCACCAGGGCCAAGGATATGGCCGCGCCCTTCTAGTTCACGCAGAAGAACTCACCCGTTCACTCGGATTAGAGGAGGTACGTCTCTACACGAATGGTAGCTTTACCAACAACGTGAAACTCTACAAGAGCGTCGGATACCGAATTGACCGCAAGGAGGTTCATCCACAACTCGGCGCGGCCGTGTATATGAGCAAGCGCCTCCTCCCGGTCTCACCGCCTCCCCTAACTGAAGCTATCCGTGCAGGCTTGCGTCGTGCGACTCCGGCGGACGCCGCGGCTGTCCGCGATCTCACGCGGGCAGCTTATGCCCAGTGGGTGCCGGTCCTCGGCCGAGAGGCAAAGCCGATGACCGCCGACTACGACGTTGCGGTTCACGACCACATCGTGGACATGCTGTATGTGGACGGGGAACTGGCGGCTCTGATCGAGATGTACCCCGAAACCGACCACTTACTCATCGTGAACGTTGCGGTGTCGCCCGCCTGCCAAGGCCACGGATATGGCCGTGCCCTTCTGGCACACGCAGAAGAATTCACCCGCTCGCTCGGTCTGGGGGAGATGCGCCTCTACACAAGCAACCAACTAACCGGAAACGTGAAGCTCTATGAACGGGTGGGCTACAAGGTGGACCGGGAGGAGGAAGCCGCTCCGCATCTCGGTGTCTTTGTGTACATGAGCAAGCGTCTTGTTTGACCGCCTCATAGGCGCCGTTTGGCTTTGGGAAGCGGAACCGATCGTGAGGAACCCGCAATGGTCGGCCGTGGCTGCGCCCTCTTTCACCTTCCGAGCGGATGCCCACCCGCGAACGAAAATCCCTGCGAAGCACGCTAACGGCCGGGCCTCGGCCTCGCCGAACCACACTGGCGCGCGGTCGCCGAACGTTCCGTTGTCGGGCTCCGTAAACGATGTGAAAGGCACAGCTGACACCGGCTTTCGATCCCCAGAACCGCGCAACAGGCGTTGCTCGAGCGGACATGGCGCTCGCCCTTTGGCATGCTGCGCTTCTCGGCCCAGCGCCGACTTGGAGGACACCGGTGGGAGATGATACCGGCCCTGACCATCCTGACTCGATGAGCATCAGCCCTTCTGATGAAGGTAGATGCGGGGCGGCGCCCCGAGGACGCGCTTGAACATTGCGGTGAACGCGGCTGGATTGTTGTAGCCGAGGTCGACAGCGACCACGGTGACAGGTTCACCTGCCAACAGACGAGGCAAGGCATTTATAAGACAGGCCTGCTGGCGCCAAGCCATGAATGTTAAACCGGTCTCGTTCCGGAACAGCCGCGTGAAGGCGCGGCGGCTCATTCCAAGAAGATCACTCCACTCCTCGATCGTCTCATGCACCATCGGCTTCAGGAGAAATTGTTGACAGCACTCGGCGAGGCGTTGATGCATCGGGAATGGCAGAGAGAGCGGCAGCGCCGGTAGTCGCCGCATCTCGTGCTGAATAAGCGCCATCAATGCTCCAGCACGACTGCTCGGATCGTATTCCGAGGGAAGATCCAGAACTTCGTCTATCAGGCTCCGCATGAGCCTCGATACAGAAACGATTTGGCACTGCCCAGGCATGTCGGTGACCATATCCGGTTCCAGATAAAGACTATAGAGAGTGACTGCGCCAATCATGCGCACATCGTGCATGATGCCCGCCGGTATCCACATCCCGCGTTGCGGGGGCATCACCCAGGAATGCTGCGGCGTCGCAAGCGCCAGCGCCCCCGAGGCGCTGAAGATCAACTGGCAGCGCCGGTGCTGGTGGGGCGCGATCACGTGACCGTCCGGGAACTCTTCACCCACCGCGATCAATGGACGGATATAGGTCATCGACGGCCCCCACAAAAAGCACCCAAGGTGATGGCCCACTCTCGTAAGAATTAGGCCTGATTGCGGTGGCAGGCCTGATCTACTGTCTATAGTCTGAATTTCTGTCACGCACAAGATACCTTTGTGTGGACTAGCTCTCCAGTAATCAGGAAGGTTCGTTCCTTTGAGTCATGCCATTATTGACCGGCGCGAGACCGGCAGAATCGCGTTGCCGATCCTTAGCGCGATCAGCTTCTGCCACCTGCTAAACGACATGATGCAGTCGCTCCTGGCCGCAAGCTATCCCATTCTCAAAGGCGGGTTCAATCTCAGCTTCGCGCAGATTGGCTTTCTGACGTTAATCTATCAAATCACGGCCTCTCTGCTGCAGCCCCTCATTGGTCTCTACACAGATCGCAAGCCACTGCCCTACTCGCTGCCTTTCGGGATGGGCGCGTCCATGACCGGACTCGCCACATTGGCATTCGCGCCGACCTTCGCCGTGCTATTAATTGGCGCGGTGATGTTGGGTCTCGGCTCGTCCATTTTCCACCCGGAGGCATCTCGCATAGCACGGTTGGCTTCCGGTAATTCGAGGGGGCTGGCGCAATCGGTATTTCAGGTTGGCGGCAACTTTGGTTCATCGCTGGCGCCGCTCATAGTGGCGTTCTTTATCCTTCCCCGCGGCCGAAGTAGCCTCAGCTGGCTCGCACTCTTGGCTCTGGGCGGCGTCATCATTCTGACGGGGCTGGGACATTGGTGTAAAAGCAACTCTCATGCTCGCCCATCGGACCGGGGCATGAACGTCAAGCATTTCAACCTGCTCGGCACCGGAGCAGGGAGGGCAATGGCAATATTGATTGTGCTAATTTTTTCGAAGTTCGTTTACGTGGCAAGCTTCGCGAGCTTCTATATATTTTACTTGATGGACCGCTTTGGTCTGCCGACACAAACGGCACAAATCTACTACTTTATCTTCGTGGTCTCTGGCGCGATTGGTACGATCATCGGCGGTCCGATAGGCGACAAGATTGGACGCAAGTCCGTCATATGGGCATCTATTTTGGGTGTTCTGCCTTTCACTCTACTTGTACCCTATGTCGGACTAACGGCGACGGTAACCCTTAGTATACTAATCGCGCTGATCATGTCCTCGGCCTTCCCGGCAATTGTGGTTTATGCGCAAGATCTCATGCCAGGCCGGGTCGGTATGGTCTCCGGTTTGTTCTTTGGATTGGCCTTCGGTATCGGCGGCATAAGTGCGGCGGGACTGGGTGTATTGGCGGACCACATGGGGATCGAGTTCGTGTACCGTGTCTGCTCGTTCCTGCCATTGGTCGGTTTACTCGCGGGCTTCCTTCCGAATATCAGCGACGCCGCGCGGAAACTCGCATGACAGACACAGGTATTCCGGGTGCGCGAGAATGCGAAGTGGCTCTCCGCCGGTTACAGCCGCCACCTAGAAATCGATGCTATGTTACCGCAGTTTTCACGGGCCACGCATTTGCAGCTTCTGTTCCCACCCGGTTCAGCGCCTACCTCGCAAGGTGCGCTGTCCCAGCAGTATCTAAAGCAAGTGACATCGACTTTACTTGTTCGACCCGCGACCAGCCGACGTGGGGTCCGCACAAATCTAGCCCGCCTTATTCATCGCATGGCAGGGATTCGCTGGCGGATGTAGCGTAAGCATCTGATTTGAAGCAGATATTTGAGTGTCGAAGCCAATTACACCGAATCGGAAGCTGCTTGGCTGGCAAGGTCATCAAGATTGCGCACGGTGATGCCGTGATTGCGCAACGCGTCGATCACGGGTGCCATCTGGCTCTGAACGTTCGTCAGGTGGGCGTGAAGATCGTTGATTTCCCGATTACGCCCGACGAGAAGAGCGCCAATGGCAGCCCACTGCGCGAATGCCGAAAATGTGGCGCAATACCTATCCCGACACCGGAAGGTAAGCGCGGTGACCTACCCGACACTCTTCACCTGTGTCGACCTGGCGCGGCTCCGCGACAATATGAGCGGCACCGGTGGCCCACTCCTGCAGTTCGAGCTGGCGGACGGACTTGCAGCAGGTCGACGTTTCGTTGAAGCACTCCAGCTCATCTATCACGTGTCGAACATCGGTGACGCCAGGACGTTGGCGACACATCCTGCGTCCACCACCTACGCATCGGTCAGTCCCGAGGCCCGCCGAGCCGCCGGGGTCAACGACGGTACTATCCGGCTTTCCGTCGGGATCGAACACATTGAGTACATCTTGGCGGATCTCGAACAGGCGCCAACCCATGCATGAAGGGTCTATAGCACGTAACGCGGGGAGCCCGCCCGTGATCGGGATCGTCTCTGAGTCTTGTTGAGTTGCGAATAGTTCGCAGTTATGGTCGATAGATGCGAATCCTCACTCCGCTTCGGGATCCGTCTGTTGCGCTGCTCTGGGGCGGTCTCTCCTTCTCGGCGATTGGGGACCAGATCTATGCCGTGGCGCTGACCTGGATCGCTGTCGGCGTCCTTGGTGCTGCGACCGGCTATCTTTCTGCTCTCGGTGCCGGATGCGTGCTTGCGACCGCACTGGTCGCCGGGCGCTGGGCGGATGCGTGGAGCGAGCGCGTTGCCATGATCGGTGCCGATCTCTTGCGCGCCCTGGCGCTGATTGCCTTCGTGCTCGATTGGAGTATTCGGGGCCAGCCCACCACGGCGGTGCTAGTACTTGCGACCGTCGTGCTTGCCATCGGGCATGCGGTATTTCGCCCGGCTCTGCAGGGCCTCTTGCCATCTCTAGTGAGCGATCCTGTACGTCTGCCTGCCGCGAACGCCCTGCTTGATAGCACTGCTCGCATCGCCCGCTTACTTGGGCCCGGACTCGTTACTATTTTCGTGGCCTGGGTGCCCACCAGGCACTTTCTATCTCTGGATGCGGCAAGCTTCCTACTCTCGGCCGCCTCGCTTCTCCTGATCGGCCAGATGCGTCCATCCTACCGGTCCCGTGACGACGGGCCGCCACGGAACGTCCTCGCCTCCGCGCTTCACGGTTTTCGGGCGGTTGCCGGACACCCTCTGCTGCGTATGCACCTGCAGGTCACCGGAATCATCAACGGGGTTTGGTACGCGGTCATATTTCTAGGCCTTCCGCTCGCCATCGCACGGAATGTGCCAGGCAATCTGGGGCTCGGCGGGTATGGCCTCGTCATATCGGCCTATGGCTGCACGAACCTCGCCTCGACCCTGATCATCGGCAACCGGAAAATGCCCCGCAACCCCGGCCCAATCATGTTTGCAGGCCATGTCGTTCTCGGCGCTGGATTTCTGATGATGGCGCTGGCGGCGATTGCGTCCTTGCCGCCAGCAATGACGGTTGCGGCTTTTGCCGCAGGCGCGGCAGTCGGTGCCGTCGGGGGACCGATGCATGACATCCCCGTGGCCGTGCTCCGCCAGACTGAGCTGCCGAGAGCCGACATTCCAGCGGCAACACGGGCCTATCTCATCGCGACGAATGGCGGGGTCCTCGTCACGATGCTGCTTGCTCCCTCGCT
This sequence comes from Acidisphaera sp. S103, assembly GCF_009765975.1. Taxonomy (GTDB): domain Bacteria; phylum Pseudomonadota; class Alphaproteobacteria; order Acetobacterales; family Acetobacteraceae; genus Rhodopila. The sequence continues at coordinate 39,887 of NZ_LMUJ01000065.1, forward strand.
CTACGCCGTTCTTCCGGTGGCTTGCGTTATCGCTTTCTGCGGTCTGGTCACCATTGGTATCGGCGTCGCGGGCATCGTGCGATTCGCGGCCTCACCGGTTCGCACCGATCCCCTTTGATCGATTTGCGAGATATTGGCACGCGCCCAACTGCGATTGGGCGAGCGACCGCGGGTTGATCAACGAAGCTACCAGCCTTCGCCAAGTCGGCTCGCTATGTCCCGCTGGGAGAGCACCTCCCTGCAAGTTTGCCATCCGCTTTGCCAGTCTCGTTCCGCCGTCGACAAGGAGACGCCGGTCGCGGTGTTACCCCATCGCGCGTCGAATGCATTGGCCCGCTGCCGCCCCTCGACGAATTTCCGCAGATCTCGCTCGAGGCCGTGCTCGTCGTCGATCCAGTCGTCCGATAGGACGTCCGGCAACTGCCCGAAGATATCGAATTTGTCTTTCATGCGCGCTGAAAGCTTGTCGTAGATGTCCTCGTCACGGCTGTCCGGAACTCACCAATATGCCGTTACGAAAGAACTCCATCCGCGGCGATGTCGTCCATGCGTCTCGCACGCGGGCGGGCATGCCAGGGACATTGTCGAGTTGTCCGGAGTCTTTGCGGTAGAGCGCGATGCCGCGGCCAACCTTACGGACGTTGTGAGTATCGGGGCTAAATTCCACGCCGAGTTCGGCAAGCCTCTCAACCGGGTCGCCGCCGGACGAGCGCGAGGGGCGCACCAAGCGGCTCTCCGGCAGCTCAGAGACTGCTGGCGGGGAATAGACGCGGTGCCACCAGTTCGTCAGCGTTGCCCGGTCCTTGCTCGGCACATCGTGGGCATCGAGGGCCTCCCGCACCGTGGCTAGCCCGTCTACGATTCCCTCGTAGATATCCAGTGCGTCGTTACGAGCCATTCCGAACGCTGGGTAGGCCGCGAAGGCGACCAACGGATCCGGCGTAGGAAGAATGTGCTCAGCAGGTGCCAGGACGAGACGCTGCGAGCGGTTCACCGTAACGTCGAATGCCGGTGACAGGCGCCATTGGCGGCCCTCTCTGAGGAAACCGTGATTGCGCAGATGGTCATCGGTGTTGTGGATAAAGCAGTTGAATAGCAGGCGGCGGAATAGTTCAGCCTCGCAAGGAACGACAGCGTGCTGCCGGGCTTTAGTGGCCAGGGACGCCTAAGTTTCGTTCGTGGCGTATTCGGTATTGGTGACGCCCATCATCGTGGCCGCGCTCGAATAGCCAAGCCTCTCGCCGTTCCCCGGCCGGTCGAACCGGCTGACGAGCAGGACCGACCGGCTGCCAATGGAAACGACCTCGTGTGCGGGCACCTCAATGCCGCAGGCGCGCGCAAGCGTGAGGCAAGTTGCTTCCACCCGCGGTTCATCAAACGCGTCGCCCTGAGATCGGAACTTGGCGATCAAGGGAAGGCCATCGCGCCAGATGGTCGCCTTGGGGCGAGCTCCACCGATATCGCTGCCCGCCCGCACGAGCTGCGCAAGGTGATGAGCTGTGGCCGTCCCGGCTTCCACCGCCTCCACGGCCGCCTGCAGTGTCTCAAGGGTGTCTCCTCGCTCGGGATGGTCATCACTTGTTGGCCCCGGGGGTCCATCGCTCAGGCAGCATATCGGGGGATGGACCGAACCGAAGCTCACCCGTCCTCTCGTTCCCTGTCGCCGCAAGGAACTCTCCGTCCCCGAAGTGCTGTTTGGGGAATGCTGCTGTCAGGATGGAGCGCCCCCAGCCGTCCGGCGCGGCATCGAGGAATGGCAGCGGAACCTCGGTCTTTGTGCTTGGATCGCTTCGAAACGCACCTCGTCTCAGCGGCAAGTGGATTGGATCGATCTCACCACCGTTGGCATCGAGCCACGACTGTGCATAGCGAAAGGTGGAACTCCGGATGCGCCCTGCGCCCTCGAATGTTAACCCCCCCTATCGGTACGGTGGCCCCATGCCGCTGGGCGAAGACGATGAGACGATCGAGACGACCGTTAGAAGTTTTCCACATCACTCACCCCCGATCTCGAACTCCGGCGCCGCCCCGTCTCCAGTTCGAGGTCCGCCCCGATAGGGTCCGCATCCAGGATGGAACCTAGGCGATCTGAGTAGCCGAAGATGGCTAGGGTCTTCAGCAAACATCCCACACTTACGCCGGTATCCCCGGATTCCAAGGCGGCGTAGGTCTTGCGCGTAACGCCCGCGCGCTGGGCCATCTCCGCCTGAGACCAGTTGCGCCGCAGGCGCGCCGCCCGGACGCGGCGGCCTAATGTGGCCATCACGTCCGCGTCCGCAGGCAAAAGAGAAACCCGCTTTCTCATGCCTGAACAATAGGGGTGGATGTCCCATTTAACAATCCTAAAAGGCTTCTATGGTTATAAAATGGGTCAAAATGTAGCCCGGACCGATCCGCTTTCTGACGTCCGGATAGCCCTTGGACATCTCTGGACACGAACCAGGCGAACCCTTGGCCTTCTGGCTGCCAACCATGGCTGACGGTCGCTCCTTGAGTGGGCAATCCGTTCCAGGAATACAGATTGCAGGGACCGACCTTCACTCGTCGTTACGCAGTCGATGATTGGCGTGTGCCAAACTCAGCGGCGGCAGCTGCCACAACGGCACCAAATTCTCGCGTCGCCTGCAGGCCGACGGCTTCAAAGGCAGCCTGCGGTGCCGGTGGTCATCGAGTGGCAACCCGGCGTCGGCATCTGAGAAAGCTGGCCGGGCACGAACCGGCGCACTGCCGCCCGCCCGAAAGCTGAGGGTATTGGGTCAGTTTGAGTTTTCGATATCGACCCCAAGTCCGTCTCAGGGAGGTCCGCTGCTCCGTTCCAAGGGCGGACATATTGGAGCGCACGGTAGAGATAGCATCGCGTCCGAAGCCGACTTTCAAACCAGATTTCCGCACCGCTTAAGCCGTTGATTTCCAATGATGGGGAAGCGTTACAAAATCCCTGACTCATTCGCGGTCCAGAGCCATCTTATCCGGCAGGAGGTTTCATGTATTGTTCAGGTATGGCCAAAATCAGATTGATGACCGCCGACGATATCGACTCCTCGCAAGGGCTGCTGTCACAGCTCGGCTATCCTCTGGAAAGCAGCGAACTCCGACGACGATACGATGCCGTGGCAAGGTGCCGCGACCATGCTCTCTTCGTCGCGGAAGACGACGGGCGCGTTGTTGCGCTGTGCCATGTGTATGCGCGTCCTGCTTTGGATAAACCTCCCGAGGCAATTGTGCAGGCGCTTGTCGTCGATACCGCTGCTCGCAGCACTGGTGTGGGAAAAGGCATGATGGTGACGGCCGAAACATGGGCCAGGAATTTTGGTTTTAAGTCTGTCGCACTCGGATCAAGCGTAACGCGCTCGGACGCGCATGCATTCTACGAGGCCATCGGTTATGAGCGAACGGCAACCTCTCACCTGTTCAGGAAGGATATCCAAGCGTGAATAGGACAATAGCGGAAATTCAAACTGGCCCATTACCAAGCTGAGCCATCCGATGACGACGCAGCGCGAAATAGGTAAGCTGGCGACATGCCAATTACCCGCCCGGATTTTATGATCAGAACGCTACGCCTGATCCTCCGACCCTGGCAGGAACGCGATCTTCCATTTTTCGCGAAGCAGAATGCCGACCCTAACGGCCAATGTCAGAGTGAGGATTGGGCAAACATGTTTCCTGGACCACCTGATCCTTCACAGGATCGATGGGAAATGGCTCGTCACTTCGAAGGGCCTCCACGTCGAACAGATCCTGCCACCGGGGTCCTAGTCCTGAATGGGCGCGGCCGGAACCTGCCGCCCGTCTCCCACGGCATGCCAGACTGACGGTCAGTAGGCTGCGCAGGCGGAGACGAGGATAGCGGCTGCTGGGTCGAACGCCGCTCTCGCAGGGTGACCCCCGCGCAGGCAGGGGACGAGACACGCTTGACGCCACCACGGCGTCACGCCGTCAATAGTCCTGTCAAACCCAACGAACGTAACGGTCCCAGAGAGCTGCCCCGCGCTTCGCTTCGGATTCGGTTCGCACGTTCTTGCGCCGACCCTGGAGTTCTGGGGCGTCATCGGCATCTAGGATGCGTAGTCGAACGGGATCGATCCAAACCCTGATGGGCTGACCGCCTTGGTTCCGGACTAGAACGGCTGCTATCTCGTCGTGGTGGGGGGCATCGGGGGCGAGGCGGTAGTAGTTCTGCAGCTCCCCCATCGTGACAGCCAAACCGGCACCATCAGCCCAATCTGCCACGCTTGATATGTCGATGTCGCGGCCTCGTCCCATGCCGTTCCGCCTTGTCATCCTGGCTTCAGGCGTCTGCAGCTCTCTCGCTAGAATCTCCACTTCCACCTCCTGCTTCCGTGGCTTGGGACTTCCTTGCGGCCAGACTTGCGGATCGTTTGCATATGATATCCGCTTCGTCCGGGCGTCGCATGCCCCAGCTGATGCCGCGCCTTACGGATGTCCAATATACCTCACGTTCTGTCCAAAAGCCGTAAGCATCTTGGCCACTCATCGCTGTGAACCACTCGGTCATCGTACAGGGACCATCCATCAGGGACGGATCGAAAATTTCGAGCCTCACGCAGTCGGTGCCGCGACCGACCAGCATGCCTGGTGCCACATGGAAGTCCCATGGATACAAGTCATCGGCGCGGCCTACGCCGGTTCAGAGCGGTGTCTTGCTTTTGTCGAACTGCCCTAGGAGAAATGCTCACGCCTTCAACATTACCAGCCCCCTACCGTCGAGCGCGACACGTCAGTTCCGCGCGCGCCTCGCAGCCGCCGTTTAGCCAACCCCAGGGAATTTCCAGTTGGCCTAGTTCATGCCAAAGCTCATCCGATTTTGTTGCGGTTACCGCGCCAACCGCAACCGGCCCTTCGCGAACGACTCTTGCGCGTCGGGGCGCCCATCGTTGCGAGCCGCCACAGCGACAGGGGGTTAACAGCGACGCGACTGTGACCATGCACGACGAAGGTAACGATGCAGCGATCCGGACAGACATTGGGCCGCTCGTCTCCCGTCCCGTTGGCGCACGAAAACAAAGCAACCAAGATCGGCCGGGCCATAGCGGCGTTGCCGACGGTGATGTAACGAATTTGGAATGGCCGCTGGCCTCACGGAAGACTCTCCGGCCCCGCTACGCTATACTCGGTTACCGCACCACCCAGGGAGCGAATGAGATGGCGATGGCAACTCAGAGCGAGGGCATCCAAGACTTGTTGGCCGACATGATGGTCGTGAAAGGCATCGCGGCATTCCTCATCAAGAAATTGCCTAAAGGCGAACGTGAGGGAGCAATCGAACAGGCGCTATCCCTTGTCCGCGGCGAGGTTGAATCACGGCGCGATCTTCTCGCGATGTCGAACGCGCAGGACGGTCAACGCTGGATAGATCGCGTTCAGCGGCAAGTCGCTCTTTTTGAGGATCACGTACGAGCTGCTGACGAAATTTGATTTCGAGATCCTAAGGTCGTGCAGCAGTCTGGGCTGTTGAAGGCCTAAGGCACGGTGGACCTTTCCCCTACTATCGAACCGCACCGAGTACTTTTGACATGTGAGGTTCTGGTTCGTCGCCGACAAAGATGGGTTGCCTACAGCTTGCCTGCCTCACGTAGCTGAGGCAGGCGGCACGTCCGGAGTTGTGCAAGATCCCAGCCGAGAACACCGCGACAGGCGCGGCTCCCGGCTCCTGCTGTGCGTTTGAGAGCAGGCTCGCTTTCATGAAACCGAAGCTGAGTGTCCGACCAGACGTGCCGGTTCGCTGTTCGCATCAGTTAGCCCTCTTCCTCGATGGGGAACTGAGCAACCCGTCTTGCACCGCCGTTGAAGTGCGCCGCGATAAGATGGCCAGCCGCGACAGCCATGATACACAGGATCACCGAGACAAGGATGTTGAGCGATGCGCGGGCCATCGCGTCGCTGCGCAACAGGTCCAAGGTCTGCAAGCTGAACGATGAAAACGTGGTGTACCCGCCACATAGACCAATCATTACGAACAATCGCATGTTCTCCGAAACAGGAAATCGGCCATGCGCCAAGGTCAGGGTGCCGAAGAAGCCAATGATAAACGAGCCGGTGACGTTGATTGCGATGGTGCCCCAGGGCAACTCGCGACTGATTGATAAAGCCAGCACGGAGATGACGTAGCGGGCCAAAGTACCGAAGGCTCCGCCAATCATGACGACAAGACAGGTGGTGAAAGACACGCGCGCTCCTTTGATTGGGCGGGCGTGAAAAGCCCGCCTGGGCGGCGGGCTGCTGCGGACGCACCCCTACCGCCATGGTTGCGGTAGGAGTCATCAGCCCTTGCGGGCGGTTTCGGGGAACTCCATCCCCATCAGCACCGGATTAGCGGGCTGTCCTGGGTTTGGCAACCTTTGCTGTGACGACAGCCACCTAGGACAAATGGCCAGGAACCGCTGCCCTCGCGAGTACCGGTCCAGCACTGTCGAATTGAGGCGGCAGCACGCCGCGGCCGACAACGGCGGGTCTAGCATTCCTCCGCCAGGAAGAGAGCGAAGGGTTGGGCAGGATGCTCGCCCCCTCTCTGCGCTTTCCGCTCGTCTCGACGTCAGTCGGAGCCATCCAGTCACCAATGCCGGGAGTGCTCCGCGCCAGTCGATCTGCGAGAGTAATCGAATTCACGTGCGTGCACGCAGCGATCCGCCCCCGCCTCGACGCCTCCGCCTCATGCAGATAGGTCGTGAACCCATCATTGGCCGGTTTTTCGGAATTGAGCAGCATGACTGCGCTAACCTGTCCGCGATGACCTACGCCGTGGGTGCGCGACTGGTTAGCGGATACCTCAAGGGATATCGACCGCGCTAACAGCGGTGCTCGTGTTCAGCCGGGCGCGTGACGTCCCTCGCCGCTCAGATTCGAAAGCCAGATATCGGGCCTTATGGATTGATAACGAGACTTAGGTCTTGATATCTGACCATGTGTTGAGATAGGCTCGATTGGAGCGAAGGGAGCCATACGATGGCTAGAGCAACACATCAGAGCGCTCAGAGGTACCCCCTGACGTCCATCTTCGGCACTGATGCCGGAGTTCGGCTACTGCGCGAATTGGCTCGCCATGGTGGCCAGCTTTCGGCCCCAAATCTCGTTCATCGAACCGGCCTCGCCAAGGGGAGCGTCGCGCATGGGCTTGAGGCGCTGGAGGCGACTGGTATTGTCTCAAGGGCAGGAACAGGTCGCAGCATGCTCTATCGCCTGCGCCCGGACCATCCATTATCTCCCGCGTTGTCTACGCTATTCGAGGCGGAGGAGCGGCGGTTTCAATCCATTCTCGACAGCATTAGGGTCGCAGCGGAATCTGCTGAGCCTGGATTGGTGGCGCTCTGGGTGTTTGGCAGTGTGGCGCGCGGGAAGGACCGCGCCGACAGCGACCTAGACTTGGCGCTCGTGGCGGAGCCTGAGGTGTTGCCTCGGCTGAGCGACGCGCTCCGGGACGCACTGGTCGCACCTGCCGAGAGGCTAGGTTTCACTCCTTCGCTGGTGACGCTAGGGACCGACGACGTCGTGAGGCTCGCTGCCCAACATGACCCGTGGTGGACCGGTGTCGCCAGAGACGCAATCCCTTTGCTCGATGGGAGCCCCGACGAAGTGGCGGTTGCGCTTAGGACCGCCGCCGGAAAGGAGGCGGCCGCATGACGAGAACGGGCCGGGCAAAGACTGTCACTGGAACATTCGGGACTGATCGCCTGAAGCTGGCGCGGTCATTCCTGAAGGCGGCCCGAAGCGAGGTTTTGCTGGCAGAGCCCGAGGATATCGGCAATCCCCCAATGTCCCCAATTGTCAACGCTGCGATCGCTTACACGGATGCCCTGACTGCGAAATACGCGGAGCGTGCAACCAACAAGATCATGTCGCGGCCGTGTCTGCCCTACGCGACGCCCTCGGCAATCGTTTGCCAGGCGCGCAAGAAACCAATCTTCGTCGGATTTTGGGCGTGAAGGACGAGGTCCAGTATGGGACACGCGCCCACTCCATGGATGACGCCCAATCGCTATTGGACCGCCTTGAAGCCTTCGCGTCCTGGGCCGAGACTGAAATGGCTCGGCCAAAATGAGGCCATCCTGAAAATCTGTGAACCTGCCCAAAAGGCGCTTCCCGGCAGGATGCAGTCCCCCATTAGTTTCGGCTGCGGACGAAGCGGCGCGTGTCGTCGGTCTTCCCCACCGACACCACGGCCCAGGGCGAATGACCGATGCCGCTTCGCGCATCGACCAGGTTTCGGATCATCAGATAAACCAGCGTCGGGTTGAGCCTGCGCGCTGGCCAACCGTTGCGCGGGAATGAACTTAGGTCCCTGTATGTGGCAAATGATAGCTTTTGGTGCGCCGATGGCAGGTTCTTCGCCCTGGGGTGCCGGTGGACCAGGGGCAGGCGGCACTCAAGACCTTCGGGTCATCCGGCACCACTGATGATCTTCAAGGACAGGATCTGGTATCCCGCTTCGAGGCAACGCCCGCGAGGCACGCAAGGTGGCGCGATTATCTGGGCCAGTTGCCGCGGACCGACCGCGGGCGCGCAACGACATCTTCCCTGGGACGTTGAGGCGCTTTACGGCTTGCACGACGTTCTGGTCACTCAAGAGACTCCGAAGCAAGTGTGCGCCGGAACGAATGTTCTATCGCGCGTCGAGCTGTTCGCGATTGCGCGCCGCCACACCGACGGGTGATCTGCTGGCCTTCCACCACGTCTTAAGGTGCTCGTTCATTGGTCGCTCGATAATGTGGTATGAAGCCAAGCCGACCAACACGCTGACCACAACTGGGATCAGTATGCAGATGGGCCGGGGCACGTCGAGTAAAACGTTTGTTTTGAGTATTCTAGCATAGGATATTATTACGAAAGTCTGGGTCAGGTATATTGAATACGATGCGTCGCCCATGGCCACAATACTCTTGCCGAGATATGTCTCGGGCGGACGGATGGAAAGTGCAAACACCAGCAATGCGACGGCTGGAACACCCCACAACAGGAAACGGATATTCGGGTCAAGTCCGGCGGTCCCGCCCTGGTCGCCCCCAATCCGCGGCCCGAAGGCACCAAGGACAATGCCCGCGATTCCGACCAATAAAGCTGCACGACCCAACCCATCAGGAATATAGCCCCTTGTGTAGGCCGCGGCCACTGCAAAGCCGAAGCAGAACTCAAGCACCGTCGGATTACCAAGGTAACTTGCCTCGCTTGGAGGTAAAAACTGACAAATAATAACGATTAATGGTATAGAGAAGAGAGGCCCCAAAATACCAGAACGTCTTGTTCCAATCAAAAGCCAGAGCGCCAGGACTGCGTAGAAGTACATTTCATAGTTGAGGGTCCATCCGAAGCCAATTACCACATTCGGAGTTGGCAAGAACAGCAATGACAAAGCAACGGACTCTCTGGTAATTTGCATGTGCCTATAAAGGCCGGTAAAATGAAGGAACACTATCGCTAGGGTGCATATCCAATACATTGGAACTATACGAATTATTCGTCTTATGAAGAAGTCCCCCGACACGTTAGCTCGACCAAAACGGTTGTGGTTGGTGTAATACATGATGAAGCCGCTGATGACGAAGAAGATATCGACGCCACTGGCACCCATCACCACGAGTGGGGCCGGAATACCGTGTTCAAAGAGCGGCCGCGATTCCTTCAGAGAATGATGGCAGACTACCAAGAGCGCTGCCACCGCCCGCAAAATTTGCAAGCCCGTAAGGTTAGCCTTTTCACGCGATGCCATGGTTCATGCGCGTACGCGTATTGATACGTGGTTGATAGATTACAATAAGGATTAGGCTTAATTATCCACAGGCCTCCGATCGGATGAAGTCTCGGCTAGTACGTATCTAACAGTAACAAAATCTTAACGGTGCGTCACAATAGAACGTTTCTAGGAGAGTTGATAATTCGCAATTATTGAGTTCGAAGCAGGCCGACAACCCGCTCTGGCTCGTTTTGGGAAGTCAGATCAAGCGCGGCCAGCGTCCGGTTGATCAGCCCCTGTGCTTGCCGCGACTTGATGGATATCAAGCGAGCATATCTGCAGTCCCGTGTGCCGTATCGCAACAGAGGCTCTCCTGAACCAGAATGCGACAGACTTGCATCCTGCGAATAGGTTTGCAGAGACATCAACATCCGTCCCCCGGGTGTATCGAAACCAAAGCGATGTAAGTGGTAATTGAACGGGAGTGCAAAGACCGAGTCTTCAATGCCGCGTTGACATACCGGGTGGCAGCTTCCGCCACGTATCTGTAGAGAATTTTCCAAGAACGTGCTGGTGTCGTGTAATCTTGTATCGTAACAAGATGGCATTTCCTCCAGGATAGAGTTACGGGTTACCCTAGACACGGTCCTGCGCATCAAAGCGCATAGCGTGCGGGAAGCGGAACATTCCGGCGCCCCAGGACATGAGGAAATCGCCATTGCTGTCGAAGATCAATACGGGATGTTCGTTGGAACGATTGAAGCAGAACACGCGGTCCCGCGAGTCAACGCCCGCGGCCGCGGGCTTCATCTCGATGCCCGGCGGCACGCGGGCCCAATTCTCGTTCACATCATAGGTCTATTTGCCGCTGCCGACGATCTGTTCCATCAAGACCTCCCATAGCGCGTCAGCACGCTAACCAATTCTTGTCTCGTCACCTGTGCACTAACCCAGCGAGCAGGACATGGACAGCAACCCACCGACTTCGGTTTGTCAATCTCGCTGCTGGGGAGAGGATGATCGCCACAACGCCGTTCCAGCGCAACATTGGCTAGCCAACCTGGATGAAGCGAACAACGATTGGAGAGTGCAGTAAGGTTCAACGGTTAAACGGCCGGACCGGACTAGCCGGTCGTATTGACCGGTCCACGATCGAGTACGGCGTTTGCTTGCGGGTTTAGGTGGCCCAGTCCGCGATGTCGCACTTGCGCGCAAATCAGACGTCGGGCCTACTCTTCGCATACCTAAAAAGCGGACGGAATTTCCTGTGACGGGTGAAGAACTGGGAGAATGTCTCCTGGCGCACGTCGCGGAGTGTCAATCAGCGCGGCAACGGGATCCTGCATCCCTTCTTCGGCCATCAGCGCCGAGTGTGCTGGTCGCACGGCCTGTAGGATGGCGGAAGCGGTCGGGCTGACGTCTCGCGAAGGGAGAAAGGCAGCGTGTGTAATCTCTATTCCCTGAATTCTGATCAGGCGACCATGCGCCAGTTGTTCGATGTGGCGGTCGACGACATCGGCAACTGGGATGTGCAGTTCGGCGTGTTTCCGGATTATAGCGCGCCCATTGTGCGTCAGTCTCCTCAGGGGCGAGAACTTGCCCTCGCACGTTGGGGCATGCCCACGCCGCCGGAATATCTCGCAGGCAAGAAGACCGACCCCGGGGTGACCAATATCCGCAATACCGGATCACCTCACTGGCGGCGATGGCTGGGGGTCGAGAGCCGTTGCCTGGTGCCCTTCACTTCATTTGCGGAGCCGGACAACGGAACATTCGGCGGCCGCGCGCCGGTGTGGTTCGCGGAAGCCGAGGCCCGGCCGTTGGCGTGCTTCGCCGGGATCTGCCTTCGCGGATGGACATCCGTCCGGAAGGTGAAAGAGGGTGAAGTTGCGGCCGACCTCTATGGGTTTCTCACGACCAAGCCGAATGCCGAAGTCGGGGCGATCCACCCCAAGGCCATGCCGGTGATTTTGAGGACCGCGGAGGAACGTGACCTTTGGATGCGGGCGCCGTGGGCCGAGGCGAAGGCTCTGCAGCGGCCTCTGCCTGATGGGGCGTTGCGGTTCGTGGCGCAGGGTCAGAAGCAGGACGGCGAGCCAACTGTCCTGGCATAATCTCGAAGGTGTTTAAGCAGGGTTTGCTTCCCGGCAACGGGATTGCAATTGTCTTTTGTCCAGCCTTGGATCCCTGATCATCCGCGCTGCTCTGGCGGTCCGGGGCGGGCTCCAGGATCGGGCCCTGCCCCAGCGTCCCGGCACGCGATTTCATCTTGTCGGCAGCGGACTGGACCAGTCGTGCGCGGCGCACGGCACACGGCGCACGGCGCACGGCGCACGGCGCACGGCGCACGGCGCTGCAGAGCCATAGGAGGTTGCTATTCGTGTCGAGGTTTATTTCGACGACCGCCGGAAATAGATCTGAGCTAAATCGGATGACGGCAGTCCACAATCATACAGGGTTGAATGGTCACTGTCTGAGGCTTGCGGTTGCGCAGGAGCAGTAAGGTCACGATTGCCGTGAATCCGGCCATCACAGAGCCCATAACCATCGCCGTCGCAAAGCCGTTGGCGTAAGCCAAGACGGCTTCCTCATGAATCGATGTCGTGGCTCCGGTCGAAGCACCAGCGACGAGATCCGAGAGATCACCTGACGTTAATTGCCGACTGAGTGTTTCCGCCGCGTGTTCGGTGAGGCCGTTCAGACGTGCCAATGGCACGAACACATTATGGGAGCGATCTGCCAAAATCGTGCCTAGCAACGCGACGCCGACGAGGAGGCCAACGAAACGAGCTGTTGCTGCCATGCCAGAGGCCATCCCGGCTCGCTCATCAGGTACGGCCGATTGGACCGCTTTGACGGTGAGGCCATTAAGGAGCCCCGCGCCGCACCCGGCAAGCGCAATTCCGACCGCAAACCAGGGATAGGGTAAAGTCGCCCGGCTTACGATCGAAATTGCCGCCTCGCCGAAAGCCCCGAGGCCCAGACCAAACGCGAGCATGGACGCCATCGACATGTGCCTGGCAAGGCGCGCGGCAAATTGAGGTGCGACGACCATAGGCAGTGCAAATGGGATCATCGCCAGACCGGCATCGATTGGAGCCAGACCGTAAACAGTTTGCAGGTAGAGCGGTAATAGGAAAATCAGGACCTGCATAGCTGCGCCATACCCAGCCATGGTCAGCAATCCGCCGACGAAGGCGCGGCTCCTGAACAATGTAAGATCGACCATTGCGCTCTCGTTGCGGCTCTCAAGCCAGAGGAACAACGCCAGGAGGATGGCGACACCAACGAGCTGGACCAACAGTCCCCGATTGAATAGCCCCGTGTCGTTTGCCGCGATCAGTGCGTGAACGAGTAATGCAAGCGCGAAACCGAAGCTTATGGCCCCGGAAAGATCGAGGCCTCGAGCCTCGGGATCGCGCGATTCCTTAATATTATAGAAAGTGGCTACCAACAGAGCGGCACAGATTGGTCCGTTGATTAGAAAAATTGGTCGCCATCCTAACAGCTGGGTGATGATGCCACCCGCGATCGGCCCGGACGCGAGCGCGACACCGATGCTCGCTCCCCAAATCGCAAAAGCCCTGGCCCGCTCGGCACCTTCGAAATCATGGGAAACGATGGCCAAAGACGATGTCAGCAGAAGGGCGGCACCAGCTCCTTGCAGGCCGCGGCTGAGCTCTAGAATCGTTAACGACGGGGCCAGGCCGCAGGCGATCGAGGCGATGGCGAAAATCGTAAGACCCGTCGCCATGGCGCGCCTACGACCGTGCAGGTCTGAGTAGCTCCCGGCGGCAAGAAGACACGCGCAAAACACCAGAACATAGGCACTTACGACCCACTGTAGACCCGCGAAACTCGTTTCGAAAGACCGGCCGATCGCCAGCAGTGACACGGCGACAATGTTGGAATCGAGCATAATCAGTGATGAGACAAGGGAAACGGTAATGATTGGAGTCAGCTTTTGCGAAGCGGACCCATTACCTTGTCGGGCACCTATGATCGGGGTTTTCTGCATCGGGTTGCTCATTCAGGCGGACCTCATGTATCGCAGCGCAACTTTGGCCGCACAGTGAGTTTTACACGCGCCACCGGCGGACGGGTCTGGCCAGCATGACGAATGAACGATTGAGCACCAATCAAGGACTTCTTGCGCGGCCGTCGTCTGCGAGATGCCGCATCAGTCGCACGGAATCCGATTTTTGACGCCATTAGGCCAGATAGGCCGATCAGTCGGTGCCATCGCGTTGACCTGCTGAGCTCTTCCAACTTCAACGGACGCAGCGATCGCAGATCTTGCTCGCCCTGGACTGACACCTGCCCGGCGAGCAGGACAACGGAAAGACGGAACCTCATGTTCAATGCAATCGGCTACGCCGCCTGGGCGTTCCTGGCGGGAGCATCAATCCCCGTGATGGCAATTCTCAACGCGCGCGCCGCCCGCATCCTTGGAGGTGCGGTGTCAGCGACGATCCTGCTTCTCATCGTCGGACTTGTCACGGCGGTTGCCTTGACGCCGATCTTTCGATCGCCGGTCCCAAAGATCGGCCTGCTCGCAAGCATGCCTGTCCCGCTCTATATGGGCGGAGTCATCGTCGCGCTTTACATCATGAGCGTCACCGCACTGGCGCCACGTTTCGGCGTCGCAAATACAGTGCTATTCGTGGTCTGTGCTCAGATCGCCGCCGCGGCCGTGATAGATGCGTGGGGACTGTTCGGAGCGGCGGTAAGACCAGTAACACTTATGCGCGCCGGAGGAATATCGATCGCTATCCTCGGGGTGGTCCTCTCCCAGCTTGGATCGTCGAGCGTGGGATCAGTCCGATGAACACGGACGAGCAAACAAGCCACCAGAATACCGCCTCCGCCAGGGAGAGCTCGCGGAACAGCTCCGCAACGGGTTGGGATAGACCCGATCCTCCTAAACGTGCACCTCGCAGATCTGCACTGTTGATGGTCATCGCAGTGACGCTCGTGGGGGGGGTCGTTGGGCTTTTCTGGGAGCGCCAGTCCCGCGGGCCAACGATTGCTGCGACACCTTCTACCGCTCCGGACGTTACCGTCAATCTGCCGATTGCGAAAACTGTAGCAAATCGAACGGGATTTCTGGGTCAGTTTTCCGCTGTCGATGCAGTCGAAATCCGTGCGCAGGTCGGTGGGGTTCTGACAGGGATCGAATTCAAGGACGGCCAAGTCGTCAAGAAAGGCGATCCGCTGTTTGTCATTGATCCACGACCCTACGAAATCCGACTCACGACAGCCGTTGCTGCAGTGCGTACGGCCGAGGCACAAGCAGATTTGGCACAGAGTGAACTGTGGCGGGCACAGCAGCTCAAACAAACAAACTTCGGCACCGCGGAAAGCGTGGACCAGCGTATTTCCGACCTCCGTGTCGCTAACGCAGCAGTCGATACTGCCAACAGCAACGTCCGGAATGCGACCCTCGATTTTGAGTATTCCCACGTGGCCGCACCGTTCACAGGGCGAGTCAGTAATCATCGCGTCTCGATCGGCAGTCTGATCAGCGGCAGCCGCGCCGGGACCAGCCCGACAACCCTACTGACCACGATCGTCTCCACTGATCCAATTTACCTCAACTTTGACATGAGCGAGAATGACTATCTCGCCTTCGCTCGCGCCCATCCCGATGGAGAATTGGAGGAGCAGGTCGATTTCCGTCTGGGTGATGAGGAGACGGAGACACGGCGCGGTAGCCTTGACTTCATCGACAACACGATTGATCGGGCGTCTGGGACAATCCACGCCCGCGCAACAGCCCCTAACCCAGACGGGTTCCTCAAACCAGGTTCATTCGCGAGGCTAAGCCTCGTAACTGGGCAACCGCGTCCGTCGCTCCTTGTCCCCGAGACGGCGCTGCAACTGGACCAATCAAACCACGTCCTGATGACAGTTGCCGCGGATGACACCGTCGTGGCCAAAGTCGTCACTGTTGGAGACCTTGATGGCGGCATGCGTGTGATCACGGGAGGCCTTCTTGCGACCGATCGCGTCATCGTTGACGGCCTTGTACGCGCGATTCCGGGGCAGAAGGTTGCGCCTCGCAAGGCGCCGGTGGCACCGAAGGGCTGAGCGCCATGAAATTCACACATACCTTCATTGATCGGCCCATTCTGGCGGTCGTTGTCAGTGTCTTCATCGTGATGATCGGACTTGCTGCGCTGGTGTCCCTGCCAGTCGCACAATACCCGAATATCGTTCCTCCTACGATTCAGGTAACGACGATTTATCCCGGCGCGTCGGCCGATGTCGTTGCCAAGACCGTCGCGACGCCGCTCGAACAGCAGATCAATGGCGTCGAGAACATGCTCTATATGGCAAGTCAGTCGACCGGCGACGGAAAGCTGACCATCACAGTGACCTTCCGGATTGGCACTGATTTGAATACGGCGCAGGTTTTAACTCAGAATCGTGTCACCACGGCTCTCGCGCGTTTACCCGATGATGTTCAGCATCAGGGCGTCGACGTCCGCAAGTCGACGCCCAACATCCTTCTCATCGTTCATCTAATTTCACCTAATGGAACTCGAAATCAGAGTTACCTCTCCAACTACGCGACACTGCATATTCGTGACGTTCTCGCCCGGCTTCCAGGAGTGGGCGACGTGCAAGTCGCAAGCCCGCGTGACTATGCCATGCGGATCTGGATCGACCCGGACAAGGCCGCCGCCTATGATTTGGCCGCAGGGGACATTGTCGCGGCGTTGCGCGCGCAGAACGTGCAGGTATCGGCGGGCATCTTGAACCAACCGCCGACACCTGGGCCAGGAGCCTTCCAGCTTAACATCGCGACTCTAGGAAGGCTCTCCACCCCTGCAGAGTTTGGCACCATCATCATTAAGAACGACGGGCAAGGGCATATCACGCGGGTTCGGGATGTAGCTCGGGTGGAGATTGGCGCCGCCGACTACGGGACAGCGGCCTATTTGGATACGAGCCGCGCAACCCCGATATTTGTGTACGCCCTCCCGGGTGCGAACTCACTGAGCGTCGAGAAGGCTGTGCTGTCCGAGACGAAGTCGCTGTCCCGTGGCTTTCCACAAGATGTTGCCTACCAGGTGATCTACGATCCGACCGAATTCATCCAGCAGTCAGTCAACGAGGTGATGAAAACAATAGGGATTGCCATCCTCCTCGTTGTCGTTGTGGTGGTGGTATTCCTCCAGTCATGGCAAGCGTCTTTGATTCCCGTGATCGCCATCCCGGTGTCACTCATTGGAACCATGGCAATCCTGGCTCTCGTCGGTTTCTCTCTTAACAACCTTTCCCTATTCGGCGTTGTCCTCGCGGTTGGCATTGTCGTCGATGACGCCATCGTCGTCGTCGAAAACGTCGAGCGCAACATTCGCGCAGGCATGACACCTAAGGACGCCGCCCATAAAACCATGGACGAGGTTGGAGGCGCGATCGTCGCTATTGCGCTGACGCTCTGCGCCGTGTTCCTGCCCGCGGCGTTCTTGCCGGGTATCTCGGGACTATTCTTTCAGCAATTTGCGGTGACGATAGCGGCCTCCACGGCGATTTCGTGCGTCGTATCTTTGACCATGAGTCCGGCTCTCAGCGCTCTCCTTTTCCATGCGGCTCTGAAGTCGCCTCCTCGGCGGCGCGTTCTTCCGATCCGGATTGTTGGCGTTTTCTTCGCGGGCTTTAATCGCGTGTTCGACCGTCTAGCGCATGGCTACGCCCGGATGACGGCCGGGTTCGTGCGCCGACTCGGGCTCATGGTCATGCTTTACGCCGTTCTGATCGGTCTCACGGGTTATCAGTTCGCGCGTGCCCCGACTGGTTTCATACCAGAACAAGACCAGAGCTACCTGATCACCGTTCTCCAATTGCCTGCGGGCGCGACCCTGGCGAGGACCGAGGGCGTAGTGCGCCAGGTCGCGGACATCGTACAGCACACTCCGGGGGTCTCGCATGCGGTGCCATTCGTTGCACTAGACGCTACAACTTTCACAGAAGCCTCAAACAGCGCGACGGTCTTCTCGAAGTTGGCCCCTTTCGAAGAGCGTGCCCGGTTGGGGCTGACCGCACCAAGAGTCCTGGCGAGCCTGAGGGCTCGTCTTGCGGGTATTCAGAGCGCCGCTGTTTTCTCGATCGCGCCGCCCCCAGTACAGGGCATCGGAAACGCTGGCGGCTTCAAAATGATGATCGAGGATCGCGCCAATCGGGGTCCGGAGGCGCTCGAAAGGGCGGCCCAGGCGGTCGCAACCGCGGCAAACAAGGATCCGGCGTTGGCAGGTGTCTTCACGTTGTTCAATACGCGGGCACCATCGGTTTATGCTGATATCGACAGAGAGCGAGCGGAGAAGCTTGGCGTCACGCCACATGACGTCTTTGAAGCAATGCAGACCTATTTGGGTTCTACCTATATCAATGACTTCAACTATCTGGGCCGGACCTACCAGGTTATCGCCCAGGCGGACGGCGCATTTCGTCAGCGCCTTGCTGACATCGGCCGCCTGCGCATGCGCAACACGGCTGGCCAGATGGTGCCGATCGATACTGTCGCTCGCCTTAGGGGGATAACGTCGCCTTACCGTGTCCCGCACTACAACCTATATCCGGCTGCGGAAGTGCTCGGCGGCGCAGCACCCTCCGTCGCATCTGGAACGGCGCTTGCGCACATGGAGCAGATCGCTGCCTCCGTCTTACCGTCAGGATTTGGTTTCGAATGGACTGAGCTCGCCTATCAGGAGCAGCAACGCGGCACTCCTACGCTAGCCGTCTTTGCCGCGGCAGCTTTGTTCGTCTTCCTGGTCCTCGCTGGGCAATATGAGAGTCTAAGCCTTCCCCTGGCAGTGATTCTGATATTACCCATGTGCCTTCTGGCGGCTGTGACCGGCCTTCAGCTGCGAGGCGTCCCGATCAACATTCTTGCGCAGATTGGCTTTGTCGTTCTTGTGGGTCTTGCGGCCAAGAACGCCATCTTGATTGTGGAGTTCGCTAGGCAGGCCGAGACTGAAGGAGCCGAGGCGGCCGACGCAGCCATTTACGCCGCCTGCACCCGCCTACGGCCGATCCTCATGACATCTTTCGCCTTCATCCTTGGCGTCGTGCCGCTCGCGATCGCAACGGGCGCGGGAGCTGAGATGCGTCAATCGCTCGGAATTGCGGTTTTCTTCGGCATGCTCGGGGTGACCGGTTTCGGGCTTCTGTTCACACCCAGCTTCTATACGGTGGTTCGTCGAATTAGCGCTCGACGCGGGGCTCTGGTAGCTCAGCCATCCGCTGATCGCCCCTGAGGTGAGGCGGGTTGACGGCGAGGCGGAATAAAACATGGCCTCGGCTGTGAGGTTAAACGTGCCGACGAACATGCCCGAATCGAAGAGCGAAGATCAATCCTCCGCCTCGACGGCCAACAGCTGCTTCAACGAGCGGTGCTTTATTTCGCGATCGACAACCACGCCGTCGCGGTGATCGCGCCCATCTCGCAAGCCCAAAACGATCAAGGCGGTGGCGCTGGAAGGGCGAACTAACCCTTCAGGTACCCGGTCACCAGGCGCGCACCCTCGTTGATATCCCTTCACCGCGGCAGCTATCCTTCGATCAATGATACGCTCAGGCGCAATGTCGCGTATTGCCTTCAGTGTGCTGATCTAGAATATCGATGCCCACGTAGTGCTAGTCATCCTTGCCTCGTAGTTGAGCGAGCAGCGGAAGGAGATTTGTCGGCTCTGAGCGCTCTTCGTAGCTGAAGGCGATCTCGGCGAACGCAATTTGGCAATTTCTATCAATGACAAACCTCGCCTGCATTGGATTGATCCACGGTTCAGTGCCTCTGAACGACAACAGATCTAAACCGAGTGCATGTTCAATCGTGCGCGCATCTTCGGCGGGCCAGCGAATGCCGTACTGCACAGCGAGCTCGCCTGAAGCGTCCTCTAAAACCGGAAAGTTCAATCCAAGAGCATGATCCGTTGGCCGATCGGTACCGGGTGCTCGCGGTCGAGAGATCGCCAGAACACATGGAGCAAGGTCATTAGCCTCCTCAATCAGCTTGATGAAGGCTTGTAGGTCCGCCTGACAGTAGGGACACCAAAGGCCGCGGTAGAACGTTACGACAAGCGGCGCTGATTCTAGATGATCATCCAAGGCCACGAAAGTGTCGTCGTAGGCCTGCAGACGAAATCGCGGAGCTTCGTCGCCAACCTTGAGCGGGCGAGCCCGCTCTTCCTCAGCAATCAGCTTCGCAATCGCCTCGCCCAGAGTCGCTGTCCGCGAATCAGCGAGCGCATCATGGTCGGACACGAGTTCATCGATTTTGAGTTGCAATGACACGGACTGTCACTCCTCGAAGTTGGCGTATAAGTTCGACTCGGCTTGAGAATAAAATGAGGAGCCGCCTTTCAGTTCAGCCCGATCATGAACGTCGAGCCCGCGGGTGAAAGATCACTCCGAATCCGACGCTCTCTGGTGCAATCTAATCTTCGGAGCCCTTAGGCCCCGTATGACGGCGGATCGGGCATTGATACTCTCGAACCAGCGGGCGATCCCTGGCGTCGAACCGAGCTGTTCGCTCAGTCGCGCCATAATAGTTGGGAGAGCGAACTTGATCCAAGCGAACGCAGCGATATCGGCAACGGAATAGACGGTGGCGAGATAGGGAAGCTCGTTCAGCCTTTTCTCAAGCACATGCATCAATCGCGTGACCTCTTGGCCCCTGGGATCCGACCTGGTTGTGTCATTTTGGACGTCGGCCTGTTGCATGAACCGCCCGAGAACGGGACCGAGGCCCGTAGTCCCCCAGAATAGCCAGGACAGGGCGTCATCGCGCTGGCCGCCGCTACTGGCGAGAAGCTTTCCGGTCTTTTCAGCCAGATAGAGGAGAATCGCGCCAGACTCGAAAAGCACCCGGCGGCCCTCAGCCCCATCATCGTCGATGAGAGCTGGAATCTTGTTGTTGGGGGATACGGTCAGGAAGTCGGAGGAGAACTGTGCGCCAGCGGTAATATCGACGAGGCGGACGATATAGGGGAGCCCGACCTCCTCGAGCATGATCGATGGCCTCACTCCATTGGGTGTAGCCCAAGTCAAAAGCTCAATCATTGTGTTTGCTCCGAGGGCAAGTCGTGCTCAATCGTCCTGGCTACGATCCTGGGGGGCGATGTTCCGTGCGGAGGCCGAACGAAACCCGGTCGACGTCCGCGCATTCAGTCGTGCCACCGTAAGACAAGCCGTGAGGGTGAAAGTCCAGGATGTGTCGCAGAACGTCCGGCGTGACTCCGGACTCATACGAGCCGGGCGGCGATCAATTGACCCTGCGGTCGCCCGGGAGCAAGCGCGTCACGAGCACCGTGGTCTACCAGCCTGCTTCAGGATCCATACCGTGTGGTGTTCGACTGATTCTCCAGCGACGGCACATCCTCCGTAACGACCAGGCCCTTCCTCAGGATAAAGCACCCCCAGCCTCGCGTTTCGCCAGTCATGATTACCGCGTAGCTGTTCTTTGCCCGCTGATAGTACTCCTGACGGACAACCGACGCCATCGGCAGGCAACGCCCGACGGCAAGGTTGATCTCCATCTGCGCCTCACGCTGCACGTGCGGGAGAGTTTCGGGCTCATTATCGACCATCATGCGCTCGGCGGGTTGAGGCACAAATGAGTCGAGTTCGAACACTGACAGAATCGCCCGCATCGCCCGCGCGGTATCGGCCCCATCCATTGTCAGCAGTTTACCGATAGTCGAGGACTGCGCGGCGTTCTGGGCTGGGTAGTGCGCGTCGACGATGGCCACTTCATCGCCGTGACCCATTGAGTAGAGGGCGTGAAGGATATCGGCGTTGAGAACGGGATCAACATTTTTGAGCATGAGGTCTCCTTTTTCTGAAGGCCGGGAAGCACTTCGCGGACATCCCCAATCCGGCCGGAGACCAAGACCCTAGGCCAGACCAGGCACCCTGAAGTCCGGCCGCTGTCTCAAATCGTCCTTCGATATGTTGTTTGTGAACTTCCGGACTGACGACACAAAGTCAGGATTCCCGGCTCCCCTATTTGGTTAACATGACCGCTGCTTACATCGCTGGAAAACGACAGGACGAAGGCAAATGGATATGACCCCTCATGAACGGGCTCGGTATATTTATGATGAATGGAATGCGGGCTTTAACACGCGAGATATGGCTCGAGTGATGGCGCTCTATGCGGAAGATGCGATCATCGAAACACCCTCCGTGTTGGCCATTTTTCCGGACGCGCCTGACGGTATTCTCCGCGGCCGCGACAATATACATGCTCTGTTTACGAAAAATATCGCGGCTCTATCAGATACCTTTGAAGGTTTACATCGACCGGTGCAATTCTTCTCTGATGGGCAATACCTCACCTGGGAGTACCCGAGAGCAACGCCGTCGGGCGAGCAGGTTGATCTATTCGAGTCCATGGATATCAAGGATGGGCTTATCGTCTATCACCGAGTTTATTGGGGGTGGTCCGGCTTCCGTAAGTTGCTCAGGGTTCTGACCGACCAGAAATAGGACTCACCCGCTAGCAGTGAGGGCATGGGCCCGATTGAGTGCGTTCGGGTCGGTCCTGTGCTTCTCTTTTTTGGCCAAGCCTCGAAACGTGATTGACCATCGTGTCTGCGTTCCCGGGGCGATGCTGTGTTCCCATGCGTGACGCACCTCGCCGTCCAGATGATAAATGGACCGTGGCGACAATGAAACCGACACGCGCTCGAAGCCGTTCTCAGTGCGGCGGCGAAACCGCATGATCGCAGCGGCGCCGAGCGATATCCCGACAACAGCGTCCAATTCCGGACGATCCTTGTGCCAGCCAATGCCTGCCCCAGCCTCATACTTGATGATCGAGGCTTGAACCAGATCCTGCACATCGACGCCCGCGAAGGATCCAGCCAACGCCCTGATGGGCATCAGAAAGTCAGGAATCGGTTCGGTCGGACCAAAGTGTCCGCCGTTGAAATCGTAGAGCCAGCCAAAGGAGCGTGTGCGGCGCTTGCCGAGCCATCCTTGGAACCGAAAGAGTGGCAGCTCGACCCGGTCAATCTCGGCGATTAGTTTGCGCTCCGCCTCGGGCGAGATGACGCTTGCTCGGAGATCGAAGCCGGAAACGAATCTGGGCGCTTGATCGAATAGGTCGGGTTGCATGTTTCGCTGTCGCCCTCAATGTAGGTTGGGCGCGCCTTTATCATCTGGGCCCCGCTATGGTGGGGCTAGTTCCGCTAAGCCCGCACCGGTGTATGGTCTTCCGTTTGCGCGTGACAACAGGTCCGGGGATAGTTTTGAAGCTTGTCGGACGATTGGCGCAAAATCGTGGCCTCCGAACACGCTGAGCATCCTTCGGGTGCTGAGGCGGCCAGCCAGCGCTTCGGAGTGTGCCGATGTTATGCTCGAAGTGAGGCAGGTCTCCGATGCGCGCTGCCTGACGAAGCTTACTCCAGGTCGCGGTGCTCTTCGCTCGGAAGCCAGCCGCGGCACAGCTTCGCGGATCAACCAATGATGACGGCCCGCGACACACCCAGTCGGGGTAGTCGGTTTGGTTTTGGCGGTCTCGGCCTCGTCCACGTCACTCCTCAGCCGCATCGACGGCCACATGAAGATCTTGCTCATTGAGCGAACTGTCAGACGTGGCGATCTCCCTCGGGCGCTCCATGAGAGCGGCGCGCGTCTGGTGCCGGACGATCGAACCCCTTTTTAAGACCCCAGCGCAGGTTTCAGACCCCAAATAATCGCCACGGTCCGTGCCACAGTTCTCCATAGAGCATGACGGCATAGACACCCCATTTTCGGCATTTGAGGAGCCATCATGTCATACGCATACAAATGGATCGCCTCACCAGTCGGTAATCTCAAACTGGTTGCGAGTGACGCTGGGCTAGCGGCAACCCTCTGGGAGAACGATCAACGCTATAAGAAACAGTTCGAGTCGGCCATCGAGTTGCCTGAGAATCCTACTCTTAAGGAGGCCGAGCGGCAGCTAGGGGAATATTTTAGGGGCGAGCGAACCACGTTTGACATTCCGCTCGATTTCGCGGGAACGGATTTTCAGAAAAAGGTATGGCGAGCCCTTCTGACGATTCCATTTGGACAGACACGAACCTATTCCGAGATCGCACGCCAGGTCGGCCATCCCAAGGCTGTTCGAGCGGTAGGCAGCGCGGCCAATCGCAATCCGCTGGCAGTTCTTGCTCCCTGCCATCGTGTGGTTGGCGCGTCTGGGGAACTCACGGGCTTTGCCGGTGGCCTGCAGGCAAAAATATGCCTGTTGATTTTGGAAATCGGAGAAAATGGTGTGGTGGATGGTATTGATCATCGATCTCAGGCCGTCACCGCAAAAACCCTAGCGCCGGTCCAATCAAGCGGATTGGGGAGCGCGAACCAGCAAACCGCATAATACGACCCTCAGCATGGAGGACAGATCCACGCTGAGGGTCGCGTGACGAACCTGCCCGTCACTAAAGCTCCGCTCACGGACCACCTATCAAGGCGGCCCGGCGATGAACCTTCAAGTCGAGATTGTTTAGGTTATGCGCAGGCGAAGCGTAGCGCGAACCACGCTTCGCCCAATCGGCAACCTACTTCTTGGCTGCCACGATCTCCACCTCAACGAGGCACTGCGGCCGGATGAGCTCACTCACGACTGCAAGCATGAAGCTCGGCTTTACGTCTCCAAGCAGCTCTTTCCGAATTTTCACATAGGCGGCCATGTCGTCCCGATTGATGAGGGTAGTAGTGACCTTCACCAAATCACTTGGCCCCATGCGAGCTTTTTCAAGCGCCGCGAACACGTATTTCCAGACAAGACGTGTCTGAGCTTCGATTCCTTCAGGGAAGACGCCGCTTTCGTCGACGCCAGCAGTCCCTGAGGTATAAAGCCATCGCAATCCTGGCTCGACCTCAATGGCATCGCTATAGCTGCCAATGTGCTTTGCGACGCCGACATCGTGTATTTCATGAGTCATCAGACTTCTCCGTGGTGTAGAAGATCGCCTCGATAGCGACCCGTAGTTAGTCTTGGTGTGTGATTTGAGTGTCGCCGCTTATTTCTAGGGTGCGACGCCGAGGGCTTTGAAGATCGCCCGGAATCCGACCCAACCCCAGTAGACGCGATGGTGAACGATGAGGCCGTCCTCAACGTCCATGGATTCGACAATGTCGGTTTGATCCCCATTCGGGGTTTGGCGTGGATACTCCCACAGCAGAAGCTTCCCGTTTGAGAAAAACTGATCGGTTCGGAACCATTCCTCTACGTCCTCGTCGAGCTTCGCGAAGAACGTCTCGAAATAGGCTTGAATCGCTTGTCGCCCCTCTACGATTCCATTCGCATCGCCGTTCAGTGCGTAAACAGCAGGACTTTCAAACCTCCCGTTCGAGGCGTAAAGAGCCACTAGCGTCGTCAGATCACGATCACGAATCGCCTTATGCCAAGTCTCGTAGATATGGCGAATTTCCGGCTCGCTATTGTTGCTCATGAGGGTTCTCATCCGTCTCTCGTCAAAAATGCTGCTAGATGTAGCTTGGCAATATACGGGTCCTGGATGATCCAAAGTTCCAGGAGATGTGCTCGCGCGTCCAGGTCGACCACGAATACCGTTGATGGCCGGAAAATCAGCTTCGCAGAGTTGAGGGATTGCTTGTCGAGCCAGACGATCGGGCACGTGATCTGGAACTTTGGCTTTCACATTCGCATTAGTCTCGTGATGAGGTCGTCATGCGGTGCCCTTGAGAGATCTTAAGGGCCTCAAAATGATTCTCACGCGGTCTTGTCGTTCATGGAAACCCGACGAGTAGATCAGCTTGCCACGACGCAGACCCATACAGGTGAATCCGGGGTACGCGCCCCCAACTGAAGAGCAAGTCAATGGCTGGCGGCTATGAAGCGGCGAGAGCCAACGAGGAAACGATCATACTAGAAGAGACAAAGGTCGGCGCCTTCCAGATCAAGGTACGCTGCGGCTGCGCTACGTTCCTTGTCGACGAACCTTTTGGCGTCGGTGGGCTGGCATCGGGGCCCAATCCCTATGATTTGCTGAGCGCCGCTATCGGCGCCTGCTCACTCATGGCGATGCGGCTCTTTGTCACACAGAACAAGTGGCCGATCGAGAAAATCCGGTTGCGCATCACCCATCACCGGAACGGGTCGCTGGCGCAAGATATTTTCATCAAGGAAATCCAACTAGTCGGCCCATTGGACGAAATTCAACGACAAAAAATCGCTGCCGTCTCCGACCATTGCCCGGTCCAGACGACAATCTCTCGTGGCTCGGAGGTACGCACCGTTCTTTTATCGAACGAACTTCTGATGGATACCGCCACGACCTGGTGCGAGCACATGCGAGATTTACAGGAGGCCGTCCAGCAGATGCAGCATCTGACCACCTCTTGAAAGCGCGAACCACGCGGTTCAGCCTGGGACCAGCGCCTATTCGAAGTATCAATCGACGAGACAGATTGCAGCACTCGACTGTCCGGCAGCGGCCCTCTCGCGATACTCCGTGGGTTCGCAATCAAATATTTTGCGAAAAGCTCTGACAAAGCTGCTCCGACTGTCATAGCCAGCCGCGTGTGCGATCTGGTCGACGGACATTTGATGGGCATTTAGTTGTCGGGCGGCCTGTCGCATCCGCAGGTCGCGGAGGATGACCATTGGCGGTTGCCCGACGAGAGCCGAAAAACGTGCCATAAAGGCTGACCGGCTGAGGCAGGCGCTCTGGGCAAGGGAGAGCACTGTGTGATCTGCACCCGGATGAAGGGCCATTTCGGCAAATGCGCGCGCAATTTGAGGATCGCTGAGCATCGCGAAGCGTTCTACCCAGAGGTTAACGGATGTCAGTGAGCGCCGCAGTATCATCACTATGACTTGCTTCAGGAGCGCTGCGCTCATGGCGCCGCATCCGATCTCCTGTTCGACCAGTTCAGCCAGAGCAGTTCGGAGCGTGGCTTCTAACCTGTCCGTTTCGTCGAATTGTTCGACAATTGGACCGCCTAAAGTCGCGAAGAGGTCTGTCGACGAGCCATAGATAGCATTGAAGAACCCACAAATCAGAAGGATCTCCGGCACTGTGTCACCCGCTACCACACGGCGGAGCATACCCGTCGTTGTCGCATGCAAGCGACCCTCCACCGAGCGCAGCGTCGAGGTGTGACCAGGTGCAGGCGCCGTCTCAATACGGAACGGGCTATGCGGCGGGACGACTATGAGGGTGTGTGGCTTGAGTTCGATTGGTGGTCCGTTGCGGATGAACATCCGCCCGGTACCCTTCAAGTTATAATGGATCCCTGGGACGCCAATGCTGCCCATCTCGAGCCTGTAGCCTCGGCTTACCAAGCATTCGGTAAGGGCTACGACACTGACATCGAGCGTGCACATAAGGCTGTCGAGGTCGGTGGGCGAAATTCGGATCATCGGTTCAACTGGCAATCTTCCAAACCCCGGTTGCCGTGTTCAGGTCAATTTGTCGTACACAGGTTCGACTGCACAAAACACTCAACCCGAAGTGATAGCTTCCTTGAGTGCTACGTGACGGCGTCAGCGGCCCGGCCTGTCGTGACGGGTGGCTGCAGCACACTTCTAGCCTCTCCCCACCCATCGACACAGGCGATACTGCTTGTTTTCCGTGTCCGCTTGAAGAGCCCGATCGTCCGCCTGGACAAAGGGGCACATTTCTCGGACTTCCGGCCGACGTCCGTTCGCTGCCTGTCGCCGAGAGTTCGTGGGCCCCTCGCTTTCGTGGCGTCTGGTGAGTACGGGGATAGCCCAGGTTGGCCGGGAATTTGGAATGCAAAGCTTCGAAAATCAAGGCAATGTCGCGCGCCGACGGTAGGTTCCCTCAGAACTCCCCCCTACACGGTCGATACCGAACGCTTACCTCGAGATACCCGAAGCCTCAGTTGAAAAATGGAGCAACCACCGTAGAGCATCGCTGCGGGAAACAACGCTGGACGACCTGGTATCCGCAGCACCCGTAGAGGTCAGATCTCATAACGCACAATCAGATTTTGCGCTTGAGGAACTCGACCTGGACGGCCATCGCTTCGTCGAAGGCTTCACCAAAATAGGTACCGAGATGATGCGGTCTCACGACCGCAAATTCAGCGCCTTGCTGCGCTGTCGCGAAGACAGCTCTGTGTGCCTCAAGTGAGCCAGTGACGGGGTCTTCGGCTGCCGCGACATACAGTAATTTCTCTGGTGAGATTCGCGGTACAAAGAGCCGCGGCTCGACACTCGACAGATGATAAAATGATTGCAAAGTGAACTTGTTTTCCCAGGGAGTTCCGGCCGCTTGCGAGCGCTTCAAAGCGCCGGAGATGAACTCCCAGACAACCTCACCGGTCAAGAAAGTCCGCTCGCCTTCCTCGCCGCGTGCATTCGCCAGGGAAACCGGCCAGAGCTGCACGTAGGCGGGCTCAGGGTTGCCGGAGGCAGTCTGGATCTTACGGTCACCCCACACTCTGCCGAGTAATCCGGGCGGAAAATTTCCCGCATCGTAAGAGCCGGATTGGAACGGCATGTTCAGGATCACCGCCTTGATCCGCGGCTCATTCGCTGCCGCGATCATTGCGGCCCCACCAGAATGCCCGATACCCCAGATCGCGATCCGGGCGGCATTGACCCCCGGCAGCCTCATCGCTGCCGATATTGCATCATGGTAGTCTTCAGCCTGTTGCAATGGATTGGTTTCGTGGCGCGGGCCTCCGTCACTCGAACCGTAGCCGCGGTGGTCATAGACGAGCACAGAGACGCCTGAGTCGCGAAACTTCCGTGCATGATCGTGAATGTAGTGTTCTTTTAGGAGGCAGAGCCCTTGCGTCATCACAACGCAGGGCAGATCGGTACCCTCGGCCGCAAAAAAATCGCCTCGTAAGGTGACACCGTCAATGGTCTTAAATCCAACGCGAACATGATCGGTCATTGATGGCCCCCTCGAACAAATATGTCCCGATGCATCTACATGAGGAGCGTTGTCAAAGAGTCTTCAGAGAGTGTCCCAGCATCCGAAGTCCGTTGCGGATTCGACCTTACGATGCCACAACAGAATGGCTGCCCCGGTAGAGCGCAAGAGTGCCTCCTATCGCAGGTGATATGACGAGAGCACCTGGGACGGGCGACGGAAAGTCGGCGAATTATCAAGAGGCAATCTCAAGCAGATGAATGCTGAATTGACCCTCCTCGTCAGTCCATACAGCCCGCGGACAATAACCGGCATTCCGCGCAAGGGTCTGGAAGCAATCGGGCGCATATTTGTACGAACTTTCGGTGTGGATTGTCTCCCCTTCGGTAAAGCCAAAGCGACGCCCCGCAACATGGACAACCTGTTTTGACGCGCTGATAAGATGCATCTCGACGCGGGACTCACGCTCATTCCAGATGGCCTGGTGGCGAAAAGCCGTAAGATCAAAATCTCCGTCCAGCTCTCTGTTGACCCTGGCCAGGAGGTTGAGGTTAAACGCAGCTGTCACCCCTTCAGCATCGTCGTATGCGGCCTCAAGCGTCGATCGATTTTTCGGGGTGTCGACCCCTACAATCATCAATGAATTGGGACCTAGTAACCGCTTGACCAGATGGAGAAATTCTCCAGCATCCTGGGGCGAGAAATTCCCAATTGTCGACCCCGGAAAGAACCCGATCCTTCGGCCAGAGCCGCGGATAGAGCTGGATGGTAGAGCCTCAAGCGCGGAATAATCGGCGCACACCGGAGAGATCGAGAGATTGGGGAAATCCTGGGCGAGTGCGGTGGTCGCCTGCATCAGATGCTCGCGTGATATGTCGATAGGTACGTAGCTAGCCGGTTGATTTAGAGCGAGAAGGAGCAGTCTCACCTTTACACTCGAGCCTGAGCCAAATTCGACCAGGCTCGCGCGCGATCCGGCGAACTCCGCGATGCGGTCACCGTACAGCGAGAGCAAGCCGCATTCGGTCCGAGTCGGGTAGTACTCAGGCAGGTCGCAGATGCGATCGAATAGACGAGAACCCACGACATCGTAAAGAAATTTGCAAGGGATGGTCTTGGTGCCGCTGGACAGCCCGCTTAAAACCGCGTCGCGGAACTCAGCGCGTGACGGCTCGAGGTCAAGGAGTGTCCCCGGGGCGTGGATGTTCATCATTCAGCGTTCGCTATGCTTCTTTCGATCCCTCGACGGTCGATCCGCGGCAGGACATGCCCGATATAAAGATGAGCCCGTCGCGGGGATTGACCGCGAACCACCAATTGCTTGCACATTGAACTACCCCTTAGCCGCTCGCCGCACAGGCTCGAGCCGATTGCATCTGAATATTGCACCTCGGCACCAACGTTGGTTCCAGGATATGTCTTCAATCGTCCAATTTAGAGGCTGGCCGAACTCTCGCCGGGGCGGTGGCTGCGTCCAGAAGGTGTGCTGTGGTAGATTGAGGACCGTCCGACTAATCAATGGGGACCCAATCCACATGCGGACCCGGCTTGATTAGCAATGCGGCGAAGGCGGCCAAGCATGCAAAGGCGGCGGCCGCCAACATTGCGATTCGAAACTCTTCGAGAAGCGCATCTCCGTCCAGCTGCAGGATCCCACCTAGCGAGGCGATTGCAAGCAATGAGCCTGCGCGCGAAGCTGCATTGTTCACGCCTGCAGCTGTTCCGGCCCGGTCGACGTCCACCGAGGTCAAAACCAACGTCGTTAACGGTGCTACAGTGAGGCTCATCCCTATCGAAAAGAGAAAAACAGCCGGAAACACATCCGGCCAGTAACTGGCGTCATGGCCAATTTTCAGGGATGCCAGACAGCTCATACCCGTCACAATCGCGCCGAGAATGAGTGGCGGGCGGCGTCCGACGACTCGGCACAGCGTGCCCGCGAGGGGCGAGACTATGATGATCGATAGCTGCAATGGTATAAAAGCCATTCCAGCGACCAGCGTTGGGAGGTGGGCTCCGCGGATCATTACGAACGGCAGTATCGTCAAAACCACGGCGAAAGAACCGTAGAGAAGGATGGTGAACAGGTTTGCGCCAGCGATCGTTCGCGTGGATAACAGCTCCAGGGGAATCATGGCTTGATCTCTTCGATGCCGTTCCCAAAGAACGAACGCCACGAGTGCAGCTAATGCCACTATGAGGCCGCCTGACACCCGAGCAGATAGGCCGCTACCGTTTGTCAGGTTCGTCACGCTCCATCCCAGCGCACCGAGACAGAGTGCCGACAGGAGGGCACCGGCGGCGTCAATCGAGGGATTACTGCCGACCATCTCGTCAGGAACTCGGGTGATTGTCAGGGTGAGCGCAAGTAATATGATTGGGATATTCATGAGAAAAATCATGCGCCACGAGCCGTGATCGATGACAACACCCGCCAGCCCCGGGCCAACGGCGCAAGCCAAAGCTGCCACTGCAGACCAAATACCAACGGCTCGGGCTTTCATGTCAGCAGGAAAGGTCTTTCCGAGGATCGAAAGGCCGTTGGGAAGTATGAGAGCTTCCGCGATACCCGCGACTGAGCGGGCTCCGACAAGCATTTTCCAATCAGGGGCCAGTGCCGACGCGATGGAGCTGAAAGCCAACAACGTCAACCCGCCTATGAACATTCTCTTGTAGCCAAATCGATCGCCAAAGGCACCGCTGACAAGCGTGAGAGCCGCGACCGGCAATCCTTCGGCATTTATGATCCATTGCAGCTGGAACGATGACAAGCCTTCGTCGCGGCCTATGGCAGCGATGGCGACGTTGATGATCGCTCCGCTCATGAACACGAGACAACAGCCGAGGCTCGAGGCCGCCAGAATGAGGGCATCGCCGTTGGCAACTCGCGATTTCCGCTCGGCGAGAGAAACGGCTCCATCAGCCAGAAATTGCGGCACGCTGCTCACGCGTGTTTCTCCGTACAATATGTAATTGGAATTCTTGGCTTTGCATACGTTCGGATGGGGATCCGGATCATGGGGTTTCCTATGTTTTGGGCTCGTGTACCATTAGGCCTGTGAAATCGACGGTCATGGACCAAGATGGCATCACAACTCTCCGGGAGAGTTGCATCCGCATCAGGGAAATAAGTCTCGCTCTCGTTTCAAATCGTCCAGTTCCCTCCCGGATTTTCGGTATTAGTTGGTGCCAGTTGGGGTAACGAGCCGCGTCGCAGTTCCGATTTGTGTGACTGGAAGTCCCGTATCGTGATGCGTCGGGCCTGCGTGCCTGTGAGTTGCTGAGAGCTTGTTGTAATGGCGAGCAGCGCCGTACGTAGGTCAACATCTCCTGGTTCGACCAGAGACGTTGGTCGATTAATACAACTGGAGACGACTGATGGACCTTCCCGCACTGATTAAGGCCGGACATCTTGCCAAGTCTTTCGATGGCTCGGTTATAGAGGAAACGAAATTACAGCAGTTTCTTGATCTGCTCCGATCGGCGCCGAGTTCCTTCAATCTCCAACCTTGGCACTTTGTTGTGGCTGCAACGCAAGCGTCTCGGGAGCGCGTCGCAAATTCTATGCGCGGGGGCTTTGAAGCGAACCAATCAAAAGTCAGGTCGGCATCTCATGTTATCGTGTTCTGTAGCCGCATGAGTCTACCGCAATCGCACCTCGACGCGGTTCGAGAAGAGGAACGAGTGAGTGGGCGGTTTCCTGGTATCTCAATCGACCAGTTCTGGCAGAACATCCTTCTTCCGAGCGTGGCAGTCCATGAGTATGACGCCCGAGACACCGCGAAATGGCTCGAGAAGCAAACTTATCTTGCTCTTGGTGTCGCATTGATGGGGGCCGCCGCGCTCGGGATTGATGTAGCTGCGATGGAGGGGTTTCATTCACGGCTTCTGGACGCCGACCTTGGTTTGCGTAGTCAGGGCTATACGAGCATCGTCCTTCTAGCAATTGGTCGGCGTACCGCTGAAGATCACGTTACGGAACGACCCAAGCCCCGCTTGCCGGTCGACCAGTTGTTCACGTTTCTCGAGTGAGTCAAATAGGCCTAAGCCGCGCTGTCTCGATGTAGGGGGCGCGGCCGCGGCTCTCGAAACGTCAAGAGCCTGGCGGGTCGTATCACCAAGCCAGGCCCTGATGAATCAAATCTAAGTTGAGCCGACCACGTCACGATAAGCAGACTGGGTCTTATCGCTTAAGTGGACCGCGCATTGTTGATCAACTTCACCACTTGGCCGAACGACATGCCAGTACTGGCTGATTGTAGGTCCCCTCCGGCAAGCTCTTCCGCGGCCTTGCGCAGATCGGCCATCACCCGGGTGTAAAGTGCGACACCCAAACTGATTCGCTTAACGCCCGCCCTTTGAAGGTCCGCCACAGGTAGGGTACCGGCCATCGTCCCGACCACGAGGTTTACCGGTTTTGGAGCCACGGCCCGTACAATCGCGGAGACCTCATCCATGTTCGCCGGATAAGGTGCGTAGAGCACATCTGCTCCTGCTTCGGCAAAGGCGGTCAGGCGACGAATGGTGTCATCGAGGTCGGGGCGACCTTGAATGAAATTGTCGGTGCGACCGGTAAGAACGATGCGCCCCTTGGCAACTTTTGCAGCGGCAGTGAGACGAGCGACTGCGTCATCGAAGTCCCGAATTGGATTGGCGGGATCACCACTTGTATCCTCGATGCCGATTCCAGCTAATCCGGCATCGATAGCGGCGTCGACGGTTCTTGCGACGTCTTCCGGCGTCTCGCCATAGCCATCTTCGAAATCGCCGTTCACTGGTAGGCCCGTTATCGTGCCGAGTAATTGCGCATTATCAATATGCTCACGCAAACTGATAGTATGACGTCCATCGATACGGCCCAGAGAAGCCGCGATCGCAGCTGAAGAAGTACCAAGGGCTTCGAAGCCCGCTTCCTTCAACAGGAGCGCGGAGATCGCATCCCATGGATTTGGCATCACAAAACTCTGAGGGCGCCCATGGAGCGCGAGAAAGCGCTGATATAGCTCAGGCTGGTTGGCTGACATCATGATTCCCTCAGCGGTTCCGTTTTTGTGGAATTGGGTTGACAACCCTTCGATGAACGCAGACTGCAGCACCCAAGTGTGCTGAGGGTCCTGTTATATGTGCAAGGGGTCCATTGGTGGGCTTTCCGCCGGTCCGCCGGGGGCATTCGCCGGAAGCAATTAGTTCGCCCGCTCATGTTCGCGTGGAGCTTAAATCGGTGAGGGCGTCGTGGTCCAACCGGTCGAGCCATGACGCACCTCTGTGTCCCGCGGCAGCCGGGTGGATCAATTTTCCACCGGCGCCTCACGCCACCGCTGGGTCAGTTTTCAAGCGGCGTTGACACGCTCGTACACGTGGGACGAAAAACGCCAACCGCAAATGCGTCGGTCATCCGGCGTTTTGTGCTCGGCGAGACCGAGCTGCGCGCGTAGACCGTCGCCATTCATCGACGCAGGCCCTTCAAAGGGCCGCTGTAGGTGTAGGAATGTAACCAGCCGAACGACTGGCGCGACTAAGCGATGGGGTAATATCTATCAAAGGAAGCAACTTCTTCGTCTCGACTAGTCCAGAAAGATGCCTACTGTCTCCGGGACCACACCCACGTGGAGACGGCCTCAAAGCAGAAGGCGTTCCGGAGGACGATAGACGCCTTCGAGGCGGGCACCCTCCTTCCCTTCGACTTGCAAGCGGTGTTGCGGCCTCCGCCGCCACAAGCTCCTGGGATGGACCCAGGCAAACTATGCGTCTTGCAGTCCATCATCTATGACCTGCTTACCAGCAACGACGGCCGGGGCGCTGTTTGCCTGGGTCCATCCCAGGAGCTGATTCACACACCGGGGACGAACAGCGGGTCGACGGCATCATGGAAACAGGCCAGCGGCTCGTCGCGGCTTTGGGCTATTACCTAGTCCGGCGAAGCGTGTGCAGGACCACCTCAGGGGCGCAGTTGAAGCGGGCCTCGACGAGGCTGGTGCCAATGCCCCGTGAGGTGTAGCCCGCCATTCTCCCCATACGCCACGGACCGGCTGCAAGCTGTCGAGGATGTCTCGAACTCGTCATGACAGGCAGGCCGCCAGGCAGGCAGATCTGGCCGCCATGCGTATGGCCGCACAGCATAAGTTCGATTTCACCGTCAGCCGCACACTCGTATCCATCGGTGCTGTGCGACAGGAGAACCACCACATCGTCGTCGGGAATGCCGTCCACCGCCGCCGCGAGGTCATCCATGCGATAGTGATGGGGATCGTCGACGCCAGCGATCCAGATCCTGTCGTTGCCGCGGACGATTGGCACGTTCTCGTTCATCAGCATGGTAATACCGGCGCGCTCCAGCCCCCGTATCAGCAACGCGGTATCGTGATTCCCCAGAACGCCGAAAGTCGGCTGCCGAATGGCCGACATCAACGCAACAACGAGTTCTTCGGACCGGGCATGGGGGCCGTAGGCCTTTCCGCGGAAGTCGCCGGTGAAGACGCAGACGTCGTATTCGAGTTGCCCGACCACTCCAGGAAGAGCCGCTATCACGGCCTCGCTGATGTCGGCGTGCAGGTCCGTCAGATGCAGAATGGTGAAGCCGTCGAATGTCTCTGGAAGGTTGGGCAGAAACACCTCGTTTTTGGCGACCAGGATGGCGCGGGCATTGCGCTGGCCCCACCGCATCGTGCCGGTCATCCGAAGGGCCAACGGAACCGCGAGGTCGAGCACATGATAAAGTGAGGTCAGTTGCCGGAGCCGCGATCGACCGCGGTCTGCTTCCAGAAGTGCTTCCTTCTGGAGCCTCGTCAGAGCGTACAGGGGGCCGAGCCTGCCCTTGAGCCACGTCAGTGGATCACTGTCTTGGGCCGACTGTTCCAGTTCCGGCCAGTTCAGAATGCCCACCATGTCCCCAGGTCGCTAAAAGCGGATTGTCCGCCCATGTTTGGGGCAAAACGGTCCCCGACGAAAAGTAAATTTATACGGATTGGATCGCCCCGGTTACTCTGCTTTCCGCCTACGGATAGGGCAGTCCGGCGCACCAGGCAATATCTTCGGCTCGATAGCCTCCTCGGCATATGGGGCAGACGAACAGCAATTCGGAGCATCATGTCCATTATCCACTTCATCACGCATCCAGAGGTGACGATCGACCCCGCGGTGCCGATAACGGATTGGCCGCTTTCGCCGGTTGGGATGCGCCGTATGCGCTTGGCGCTGGAGCGGCCGTGGCTCGTGGGCGTGCGGGCTGTATTCAGCAGCACCGAACGGAAAGCGGTGGACGCGGCCAGTATACTGGCGGACCAATTCGGGCTGAGGCCGGTGGTCGTGGAGGGCCTTGGCGAGAACGATCGGTCCGCGACCGGCTACCTGCCGCAGGCCGAATTTGAGGCTGTCGCAGACGAGTTTTTTGCCCGCCCCGATGAGAGCGTGCGCGGATGGGAGCGGGCAGCAGACGCGCAGCGCAGGATCGTTGATGCCGTTGACCAGGTCATCGCCACGGCCACCACCGCGGGAGACATCGCCATCGTTTCCCATGGCGGTGTCGGCGCATTGCTGCTCAGCCATCTCAAAGGCGTCCCGATCAGTCGGAGTGATGACCAACCCGGTGGCGGCAACGTCTACTCCTTCGGTGTCTCAGATCGTCGTCTGCTTTCAGGATGGCGGCGCATCGAGGATTAGAGGGAAGTCTTGTTCATACGCGCAAGCAACCGCTTTGCCCGCGGGGTCCGTGCCCACACATCATCTGGGTGTTATCGAGGAGGTCGTGGAGTCGAACACCATGGACCTCCCCGAGTGTGTTGCCGGTCATCAAGTGCTTTGGGAAGACGCCCCAATCTTTCGGCGCCGACATGAACAGAGATGAACGTCCAGCGCTTGACGCAGGTCAGGCGGTCATGGACGACCTGCTCCAGGTCTTCACGGAGTTGGATGGGAATGGCTTGAAGCGTGTTTTCAGAGGGGAGCCACTTCAAAGCGGATTTTCACTCAAGGAGCCTCATAGGCTGGCAGCGGAATGACCATTGCGATCGTGCCACGTGGTAACGTAACCTTGGGAACATCGACGGCAACCCAGCCTACCCGGGATCAGGGCGAGCTCCGCATGGGAAGCGGTGAGGATGATTGCCGGATCCGATTCCGTCGGCTTGGCCCCTATCTCATTGCAGTGGACAACGGCCAGTGTGGCGGCCACAACGCGACCTTCAGCTGCGCCTACCGGCAGACGAATTAACAGGCCGCGGGCGGGGAGCGCCACCATCCGAGTCAGTTGGTCGGCGCCTTTCTATGGACAGAGTAGTCCTGGACGCCCCGGCCGAGGGCGTTACGGTATGGACACTCGACGGCCGAGGTCGACGCCGCGTCAGCAATGGCGAGCAGGTTTACCGCGTTGCCGGACTGGCGATGCGATGCAAGCCATCGGTCGCCAGGTTTGACGCCGCGTGTTGTCGAGGAAGCCGGGCACCAGGTCGCTATCATCGGCCTGTCGCCGCCCGGCTGGGATTGACGCTGATGCCGGAGTCAGTTCGGGGTATGATGTCGGACAGAGTATTGTACAGGCCGCTGGCTAACCCGAAGCGTATTCCGAGATCATTCTCGCTTATCCTGGGAACGGTTCAGCGGCAACGGTGGATTTCTTGCGGGCCGGAGGTGGTTCTTTGTGAGATAAGGATCGGATTTCAGCAGCGCCGACGTCCATAGGGTTCCCGACACCTTGTTGGAGGACATATGACTTCGCGGGTCACCGATGGACTTGCCTTTCACCAAATACCAAGCATCCTGATATGCTCTCCGACCTGTAGGAGAAAGCGGGCGGATTAAGCCACCCAGTGGAAGTAACCTGCTTCAACGAGCAGACCCCCCAACGTAAAATGAAGATCGCCGCGTTCTGATCTGCTTTTGCAGATAAAGAGGCTCGATCTCAACAAGAACTGAAATGCCAGTCCCAGCAAGGCTAGATCCCCACTTGCCTCGCGAATTCATTCGTGCAAAATTACCAATATGACACTGTCTGGAAATGTGGCGGCAACAATATCTTCACCTAGAGGCGTCGCCAACCGGGGGAATAAAAAATGCCAGATGACAATTCATATGACACAACAACAACGATGGACGCCAGCGCGTTCATCCAGACGATTGGTGTAAACACCCACGTCAACACGGGGGCAAACGGCTACGGCAATACGACTAACGTTCTCAGTGATCTATCCTACCTTGGCATCGATAATGTGCGCGACGGCGAAGACGGTTCCTTAGCCACACTGGAGACAATGGCGGCAGCCGGGATTAAGTTCGACTTCTTGCTCGCGGGCGGGGGCACCTACGTCCCGTCGGTAATAACAGGAGAGCTTTCCGTTATCGATGAGGTCGAGGCCAGCACAGCTGGCAGCGTCTACGCGGTGGAGGGCGCCAACGAAATCAATAATTTTCCGATCACATACAATGGCGTCGGCGGGCAGACAGGCGCCGTGGACATGCAGGAGGCTATCTATAGCTATACCAAGGCCGACACCAACTTGCCCGGCGTGAATGTTTTCTACTTCACCGGTTACAGCGGTGACCCTGACCCCTCCACCACGTCCGGTCTTGCCGACTACGACAACCAGCATCCGTATTCGCAGCTCGGCGCTCCGCCGATGGATTACGTGAACCGGGCAGCCGCGCTGACCAATGAGTCGTCCTCAACCGATCCGGCGGTCTACACCGAGACCGGCTACGCCAACAACGGCGGAGCATACAGCGGTACGTTTGGAACATTTTTAGGTCAGTACGGGCAGGCCGTCTACACGCTTGACCTCCTGTTCGACGATGCAGTGCAAGGCATCCAGACCACCTACCTCTACGAGTTGATGGAGGAAGGCGATGGCCTTGGACTGTTCAATGGCGACAGCTCCACCACACCGACGATGGCCGCTACCGCGATCCACAACCTGACATCCATTTTGGCCGATAGCGGTACCGTGGCGCCCATGGGCGTTGGTTACACAGTTCAGAATCTGCCTTCTGATGGCAATTCGATGGAGTTGCTGAAGTCCAACGGTGACTCCGATATCGTTGTCTGGGCGGAACCACAGGTAAGCGAGTACGCCACGACACCCACGACCCCTGTGACGGTCTCATTGGACCAGTCCTACGCGACAGTCGACGTATTCGATCCGATGTCCGGCACATCGCCGATTGAAACGCTGTACAACGTCAGCGCCGTAACCCTGGAGCTCACAGACCATCCGCTTATCATCGAGGTCGATCCCACAGCTTCCACAACCGGCACCGAATCGTCGACCGACACAGCTCTATTCGCTGGTTCATCGTCTGTCTTGACGGATGCCGACGGAAACACCTGGGGTATTAACACCTCAAATAGTGATATTGTCCTGAACGGAACCACTGACATCTACAGCCTGCCAATCACCGAGATGGTCTACGTGAACACCTTAGTGTGGGCGGACACGTCGGAGGGCTGGTATGACATATACGACAATGGCGGTGCGGCCTGGGTTGCCTGGGGGCCCGGCAATATCAACCCACTTCCTTCTGCCTCTGGCACGACGATCAATGCTGGGGATACGACGGACGCGATCACGGACGCCAGCGGCAATACGTGGCAGATCTCTGCGGGGTCAGCGTACCAGATCGTAGTTGACGGAGGCCAGGATCTTCACACCGGGCCAATCACGCAGATGGCGTATGTCGACAACACGGTGTGGGCAGAGTCTGGTGGCAGTTGGTACTCGGTGGAATCCACGCCCGGCGAAGGCGATGGTCAAATCACCGTCACTTCCGGTCCGACGACGACACCTTTCGAGTCGCCAAACGAGACGGTCGTTGTCGCTGGCGACACCACGGACACGGTAACCGATGAGAACGGTGATGTCTGGGGGTTAAACTCAGCAGACTACCTCACGCTCAACGGCACCATCGCCGGTAACACAACACAACAGGCATTGGCCTACGTTGACCACACGATCTGGGTGGCGGGTGGCGGCAACTGGTACTCGTTGGCGGATGAGGACGGGTCTGTCGTCCTCACAGGTGGAAGCGGAGAGACAAGCCCACTGGGCAGCGACGATGACGACGCCGCGTTGGTCAGTCATGCCGCAATTAGCGCCGGACTAAGCTTGCCGACATCTGTGCAATCCTTCGCTGAAACCACGACACCTGTACCCGCAGCGACAGCCACACCAACAGCAACGCCCACGTCCTTGGCAAGCATTCTCGCCAACAACAACGTGACGCATCACGCATTTGGCGCGCTGGGGCTTTCCGATGTGATGACCCACGGCCGATCGATTCGGGAGCCAACGACATTCAGGGGAACGTTCTCCCAAATGGGGTCAGACGTACACCATTCTATGGTAATCGATACGCCTCACTCCGCGGTGTTCTCCGCGCATTCGTAGGTGGAATTTGGCGGGAATGGCCATTGGTGAGTTCATGTCGAATTATGGACTGCACTCACTTCCTCCGATCCCGGCCAAGATAATTCTGACACTGACGGAGCGGGGATAGGGCGAGGTGACGTGTGGAGGAGGCTGCCGAAATCCTGGGCTCGACGCTCTACGACGTCAAAAGCGTGCTAAGCCTTTGACGTCGTAGGGTTGGCTTGAGCACCTTCGGGACGGCCGGTAGCTGTTCGTCCCCCATGCCCTGGCATCCGCGTTCGTCCCGAGAGAAGACGTGGATTGGTGAAATGCCGCCTCGTTGCAGCTTCGGTTGACACAGAACATCGAGACGTTCGCATAAATTGCCGAGCCAGGCAGATGGCTTCCTGGTGCGATCGGAACCGGAGCATATCAACGAACAACGCTATCAGAGCCACTTCGGTAGAAATGGTGCGTCGCGGTGCGCCATTTCGCATATGCATTTTTATGCAAAAAAGTAAGCTGTGGACGTCGGTTAAAAGGACGTCGGCACGCAACTTCAACCGATTCGACTCTAACCCTTATGGTCGCCTTGCATCTAGACCTCAAGACCATTATGCGCATGTCTGTTCCGCATTAGGTAACAAGGGCTAGCTACTTTCATGCTTCAATTACAAACAAAAGCACATCGGTTTGCGGTGTTGGATGGCCTTCGCGGCGTCGCAGCACTGGTCGTGCTGACCTTGCATCTAGTACAACAACATGACCTGACAGCCCTTCCCTTTGCCGGTTTAGCCGTCGATTTCTTCTACCTGCTCAGTGGGTTCGTCGTTTCCTTCGCCTACGAGCGACGGCTGCAGAGCGGATCAATGGACCTGGCTTCATTCGCTCGGATACGGATCACACGCTTATATCCCTTGATCCTGTTAGGCACGGCGATGGGCATCGCCCTCGCGTTGCTGGCCGCGACAGTCAAGCTCGACGTTACCTATGAGCAGATCGCACTCAGCGGAACCTTGGCTCTCTTGCTTTTGCCCTCCTACGTGTTTCCGCAATGGGAAACAGCTTATCCATTCAACATGGCAAGTTGGTCTCTCGCATTCGAGCTGTTCGTAAACGCCGTATACGGTGTGATCGCGCCACACCTGACATCGCGGCGACTAATGATATTGACTGCCTGTAGCGCCGTCGTGCTGGCATGGGTGGCCTTCATGAACCATGGTATTTACGGCGGCAATAATCAGGGAAATTTTGCCTACGGATTCGGTCGAGTGATGTTCCCGTTTTTTGCCGGAGTTCTACTCTACAGATGTAGAATCTCCCAACATTTTGCCTCCTGGATTGGCCTCGGCCTGATCTTGAGTTTAGCAGTTCTTTTGTTACTGCCGCTACATATATCAGGCCTTTTCGACCTCCTCTATGTCGTTCTGCTTTTTCCGGCGATCATCGCGATCGGAGCCGCGGTTGAGCCAGGACCAAGACTCGCCCAGGGTTGCCGCATCGCTGGTGAACTTTCATATCCCCTCTACATCCTGCAGGGGCCGGTGCTTCGGATCGGAGAAGAACTGCTGAGGCATTGGCATTTCGGCCTGATCGGCTGTTGGCTGTTTGGCATCATCGAGGCAGGCATTGTTGCCGAGATCGCCTACTTATCCCTCAAATTTTATGACAAACCACTACAGCAATATTTTAAGCTCAAAGGCCGACCTGCCCCTGCGTTGCAAAATTTTTGATTTATGTGGTGACACTTGCGCTAGCGGCGTTATGGAGCAGTTGCCACCCAAAGGATGATCCGGGGGCCGAAAGCTCCATCATCGGCAACGACTTAACCGGCCAGCCATGGTTACGGAACGACCCCGGGGAAATTACGGCATTTGGCAACAACCGGCATCGGCCGAGTGTTAAGCCTCTGTTCGCAACGCCTTCCCCGGCACCGCCTTTCCGGCGTGCAGTGCTTGTCCGCGGCCTTTATCCTGGTGGCTGGTTGCCGAACGAGGCGGCCGTTCCGTCGCGGCACATCGAAATGGGGGACGATAACGACCGATGCCTTGACGTTGGTGCTACTCAGTATTACCCGGCGATAGGAGGTAGCCATGACCGCGAAGACGTCGATTTCGCTGACCGACGACCAGGCAGCCTATGCGCGCACGCTCGTCGAGAGCGGGCAGTACCCGAGCCTGAGCGCGGTTCTCCAGCGCGGTCTGGAGATGCTGCGGCGCGATTCCGAGATGCACGATGCGGAACTCCAGGCCCTCCGGTCACTGATCGATCAGCGGCGCGCCGGAGCCTTCGTCGATCTCGACGAGGGTGAGGCGGAGACCCGCGCGATGCTGGGGCGCAAGAGGAAAGCGCGTGCGACGTTATAAGGTCAGCCGCGCCGCAGACATCACAGGCGACCTCGACCTCATCGAGGGACATTTAGTTCATGTCTACCAGGAATTCGGGGACGACCTGGAGAATGCGATGGAGCGAGCGTCCGCTCGCATCAACGAGGCCCTGGCCTACATGCGGACATTCGCGGCCCATCCCCACCGGGGCATCGAACACACGAAGATCAGGCCCGGCATTCGGACCGTGACCAACAAGAATTTTATCTTCTACTTCGAGATCGATGAGCTGTCGTCAGAGGTTAGAATACTCTCTACGTTCTTCGGCGGCGTAGACCATCGGCAGCAGATCCTGGATCGTTTTCGGCACTGACCGCTTGGACCAGCGGCGTGGGTGTAGGTGGCAACTGCTCCATAATGCCACTCAGCCGCTGCCATCGAGCTAACGCTCAAGGTCGAAGGTTTGAACGAACCAGTCAGCGCATCGGCTCCAGCCTCGGCTCTCACAAGACC
Source organism: Acidisphaera sp. S103 (assembly GCF_009765975.1). Taxonomy (GTDB): domain Bacteria; phylum Pseudomonadota; class Alphaproteobacteria; order Acetobacterales; family Acetobacteraceae; genus Rhodopila. The sequence goes on from NZ_LMUJ01000065.1 coordinate 82,620, forward strand.
TGATGATCTCATCCGAATTGATCCGACCTTTGTCATCCGATAGGATCAACGAATGAAATTCGACGAGATTTACAAACGTCTGAGCACCTACCGCACCTCGGGCGGCGAAAAGCTTCTATTCCTGCTCACCCCCACCACCATGCGCGGAATCTACGACTGTGTCCTGCACAGCAATGCGCAGGAATGTATTGAGCTTGGCACCGGCTACGGTGCGACCACTTGCATCATCGCCGCTGCCTTGCAGGAGCGAGGCGGTGGGTGCGTCACCACTATTGACATCATGGTGCACGACCCGATTGGCATCCATGTCCTGGCCGCCCATACCGGTATGGCCCCCTATATCAACGCCATCTGTAGCACCGCCGGTTACAACTGGTACATGGGCGATCTGATCGCCGCTCAAACGAAAAACGGAGTCTGCGAACCGTGCCTGGATTTCTGCTTCCTCGATGGTGCCCATGAATGGGGCCACGACGCGCTGGCCGTCTACCTGGTCGGCAAGCTGCTGCGTCCCGGCTCGTGGCTGGTGATGGATGACCTCGACCTCCGCCCCCGCGGCGGCCACCCCGCCTGGGAAACCGTTTTCGCCCACTTCACCGAAGCCGAACTCGACACCTACCACGTTGCCCGCATCTACAACCTGATCCTGCGCCAGCACCCCGATTTCGGAGAGTTCGCTCTCGGTGACGGCGGCCGCACCGGCTGGGCGCGCAAGAAGTCCGCCGCGCCATCGCCCTGGTACCCCACCACGCATGTGCTGGACCCGCTGCGGCTGGGCTGGCGACAAGCATTCGCTCCCGCGGAACTGGCGGCCCAAGCTCATCGTACCGACGGAATAAATATCAGGCGGAAAGGCAGCGCCATTCAGATCGATGCCGAGCTGACCGACCCGTTCTTCATCCTGCCCGGTGCCGTCGTTGCCCAGCGCTCGATCGATGCGATCACGCTGCGGGTCCACTTGGTCAGTCCGCCGACGGAGACACTGCAAATCTTCTGGATCAACGCGACCAGGGAAAACTTCAACGAGGAGCAGAGCATGCGAGTCAAGCTCGCCGCCGAGGATGGCTGGCGCGACATCGCCATCCGCATCAACGGCACGCGCGAGAAATGGCCCGTGCGCGCCATCCGACTGGATCTGACAGATGGCCCATCAACCGTGCTGTGGGACGATTTCGCCATCGGCGGCTGGATCTAGACCAGATGTTCGCCTGAGATAGGGGCGACCCGTCTCACAGTATGCAGGGTTTCGAGGGTTGCGCCGGGTGGTCTGGTGCCGAGCCTCATGCATAGGAGACGGGTCATGGACAAGCCTATCATTTACGTCGGTCTGGATGTGCACAAAGATACGATCGCAGTCGCACTGGCCGAAGCGGGCAAGCGGGGAGAAGTGCGCCAGCATGGCCAGATTGCGAACACGCCTACTGCCCTGAAGGGGATGGCGGCGAGATTGTCTCGCGGCGGCAGCGACCTGCGGTTCTGTTACGAGGCCGGACCCTGTGGCTACGGGATCCAACGGCAATTGACGGTGGCCGGACACGAATGTGTGGTCGTTGCGCCGTCGCTGATCCCGCGCAGGCCCGGCGATCGGATCAAGACTGACCGGCGTGACGCGATCAATCTCGCCAAGCTACATCGAGCGGGCGAACTGACTGCGGTCTGGGTTCCGGATCAGACGCACGAGGCGATCCGCGATCTTGTCCGTGCGCGTCTGGCGGCGGTGCGCACCCTGCGCCAGGCGCGTCAGCAGCTCTCCGGTTTCCTGCTGCGGCATGGCCATCACTACCACCGACCGGCCTGGACGCTGATGCACCGGCGCTGGCTGGCGGGATTGCGCTTCGAACAGCCCGTGCACCACATCGTGCTGGAAGATTGCATCGCTGCCGTCGAAGCGGCGACGGCACGGCGCGACCGCCTGCATGCGCATATCGAAGTAGCGTTGCCGGACTGGTCGCTGGCACCGGTGGTGCACGCTCTGCAGGCGTTGCGTGGGATGGCCCTGGTGGTGGCCGCCACATTGATCGCGGAACTCGGTGACATCACCCGTTTCACCAATCCGCGCCAGCTCATGGCGTATCTGGGTCTGGTCCCATCGGAGCATTCCAGTGGCGGAACGCGACGCCAGGGCGGGATCACCAAGGCTGGCAATGGCGCCGCACGGCGTATGCTGGTCGAGGCAGCCTGGAGTTATCGCTTTCCACCCCGGATCAGCCGAGAGCTGTTGTTGCGTCAAGAGGGGCTATCCAAGGCAGTCCGCGACACCGCCTGGAAGGCCCAGGAGCGGCTATGTCGCCGCTATCGCAAGCTGTCCCAAGCTGGGAAGCTGCCGACCGTGGTGACTGCCGCGATTGCGCGCGAACTGTCAGGCTTCGTCTGGGCAATTGCCCAATTGGTGCAGCAAGCGAACGGCTGATACGTACGAAGGCAAGCGCCAGGGAGGACGACAGCCGCATCAACACATCCCAAAACTGAGCAAGGCTGGGGGCACGGTCACGGTCAGGAGAACCCTCGCATCCACTATCAGCCGGATCTCATCCGATGCTGGCTCCTAGACAGAGGAAGCTCCGC
>NZ_LMUJ01000065.1:85413-86250 GCF_009765975.1 Acidisphaera sp. S103
CATGGTGCCCTCTTTTGACGGCGGCGATGATCTTGGCGGGATCCTTTGTCCACCGGAATGGTCGTGGGTCGGCGTTGGTCTCGGCGAGGAACCGATTGATGGCGGCCTGGAGTTCCACGACGGAGCAGAACACCCCCCGTTGCAGTCGCCGCTTGGTGAGTTTGGCGAAATACCCTTCGACGGCATTCAGCCACGACGCGGATGTGGGGGTGAAGTGGAACGTCCAGCGTGGATGGCGTTCCAGCCATTCCTTGACCTTCGGGTGCTTGTGGGTGGCGTAGTTGTCGACGATGGCGTGGATGGCCTTGCCCGTGGGAACAGAGGCCTCGGTGACGTTCAGGAAGCGGATGAACTCCTCATGCCGGTGGCGCTGCATGCAGCGCCCGATCACCGTCCCGTCCAACACGTTCAGGGCTGCGAACAACGTGGTCGTACCGTTCCGCTTGTAGTCGTGCGTCACGGTGCCACAGCGGCCTTTCTTCATGGGAAGGCCGGGCTGGGTCCGGTCAAGTGCTTGAATTTGGCTCTTTTCGTCGATCGACAGGACCACGGCATGCTCGGGCGGAGCGACGTAAAGCCCGACGATGTCGATAACCTTCTCGGCGAATTGCGGGTCGTTGGACAGCTTGAACAGGCGTGTGCGGTGCGGCTGCAGACCGTGTTTGCGCCATATCCGCTGCACCGAACTGACGCTGAGGCCAATGTGCCGGGCCATCGCGCCCGATGTCCAATGCGTGGTCTCGCCAGGAGGGGAGGTTTGCGTGGCGGTAACCACGCGCGCTTGGATATCCGCCGAGAGCGGCGGAATGCGCGAGCGGCGGGGTTTTTCGCGCAACA
>NZ_LMUJ01000065.1:86439-103039 GCF_009765975.1 Acidisphaera sp. S103
CATCGGCGGTCAGCAGCACGATCTGCGCCCGCCAAACGTGTTTCTGCGAGCTGTTCCGGTCCGTCACGACGGACGTCAGCGCCTGGCGGTCAGCTTCGGAGAGGTCGATTTTGATGGCTTTGCGCATTCGCCAGACTCGCACGGCCAAGTCGAACACGGAATCCTAAATCGGATGCAAGCGTCAGATTATATCCACTAGCGCAATCAGCTTGACTGGATCCGCGTAGGTGTCCAACGGCAATAAGACTGGAATCTCCTTGTTCCGGAACTCCTTCAACCCCTCGGGGAGATTGAAGTACATAGAAAAATAGGTCCTGACTTGGAATGCTCCAGAATTTGTAAGCAGGAAATCGACAAAGTGGCGTTTCTCGTGCCACACAGCACTCAGCATTTCATAGTAATGTGATCGATGAGCATCCGATGCCGCGTTGTCGAGGATAGGATACACTTTGTTCATGTCGTGATTGGCCGCATGCGTAAATAGCTCTAGTCCCCGCTCTTCTCCCCGGTATGAACCCAAAAGATCGACATTGAACCACAGAGCAAGCGTAGAAGGATCTAGCTGGAGCGTCGGGATCATAGGATGTCACTACCCTTCGTCGGCTGGGATGGAATCCTCAATTTCCTTGCGCGGCGTTCCCGGCTTTACAATGATTACGATCTCGTTGGTTTTAGTATCCCGAACCTGAACAGGCTTCTTCAGCTGCGATACGAGTTTCGCTACGGCTGTAGCGAAGGTAGCGCCGGCGGTACCTGTTTGAAGGACGACGGTCACGATGTGGCAAATGTAATCGAGCGGAATGCCTCCTAGGGGATCGTCGAGGGGATTAAGCGGGCTGTTCATAGGCTCGCTTTCGCTCCAGAGAATGTCGCCGCTGCTGGCCTCCGCCTGTATCGCAGCTAGAACGTCGTCGGGAGCTATAAGAGTGACAGACTTGGCCATTTTGTCGTCCTTGGGTTGGACCTTCGGGTCACGTCTCTGGATCGCGCATGATAACCAGCCGTTTTGGGTCCCGGGGCAACGGGGTGAACGTCGCAGACAGCTAGCGGTCGGACGTCCCCCCGCCCGGCAGCCTCACGTGAACATCATGCATTGGAAACGGTCAGCAGTCAAGATTCATTTCGTCTATGTTAGCCCAACATAAGAATGTCCCCTCCGGGCAAAGTTAGAATGTCCCCTTTCAAGCCTGTTTGGGTTCGGGGGACGGATGGTCTGCGGGGTTCTTGCGATGAGCGGCGTGGAGCGGGATCGTGCGTTTCTGGTGCGCCAGGCGACTGAGGGCCGGTTATCGCAACGGGAGGCATCGGAACGCGTTGGGCTAAGCGTCCGGCAATTCAAGCGCCTGGTCCGGGCGTGGCGGGCCGGGGGCGACGCGGGCCTTGTGTCCCGCCAGCGGGGGCGGGCGTCGCACCGTCGCATGGCCGATGATCTGCGCGAGCGGATATGTGCGCTACTGAAGGAGAAGTATGCCGGCTTCGGCGCGACGCTGGCGGCGGAGAAGCTGGATGAACTGGACCGTATCAAGGTCGCGGCCGAGACGGTGCGCCGGATCCAGATCGATCTCGGGCTTTGGCGGCCGAAGAAGCGGCGGGCGAAGCGGGTGTTTCAACTGCGCGAGCGGCGCCCGCGGTTTGGCGAGTTGATCCAGATCGACGGCAGCCCGCACGACTGGTTCGAGGGCCGGGGGCCGCGCTGCACGCTGATCGTGTTCATTGACGACGCCACCAGCCGGTTGACCGCGTTGCATTTCGCACCGGTCGAATCAGGCAAGGCCTATCTGGCGGCGCTGCGCGACCATGTCCTGGCGCACGGGCGTCCGCTGACGTTCTATTCGGACCGGCACGGCATCTTCCGGGTGAACGCCAAGGACGCGCAGAGCGGCGACGGCAAGACGGATTTCGGCCGGATCGTGGAAGGCCTGGAGATCGGGCTGATCAATGCGCTGACGCCCCAGGCAAAGGGGCGGGTGGAGCGGGCCAACCAGACCCTGCAGGACCGGCTGGTCAAGGAGATGCGGTTAAGTAACATAAATTCCATAGAGCAGGCGCGGACTTTTCTGCCCGGGTTCATGACCCGGTACAACGAGAAGTTCTCCGTCCCGCCGCGCGACAAGGCCCCGGCACACCGTCCGTGGACCAAGACAGAGGACGACCTGGACCTTGCGCTGGCGTCCTGGGAGGAGCGGCTGCTGACGAAGTCGCTGACCTTCAGCTACGGCGGTATGAAGTACTGCGTGAAGGCGAATGGCCCGGGGACATCGATGCGCGGCGGGAAGGTCGTGGTGCACCGGTTCGCCGACGGGCGGCTGCGCTTTTCTTATAAGGACCGGGCGCTGACCTGCACGGCTTACGGGACGTATGCCGTGCCAGACCCGGCCGAGGACGAAAAGACGCTGGACGTTCGGGTCGATGCGGTCATCGCCGCGCAGCGGACGTCACAAGGTGCGGCGGCATTGGCGGGCGGCTGAACCGCCGCGCCTCCAGTCGCCCTTTCTGTCGGCGATGGTCACCGCTGTGGGTAAGTGGCCCACCTGCGCCAGATTCTGGACGATCGCTCCGGCGGGCCACTTACCCACAGCTCCGTCCGTGCCCCACACGCGACAGAGCGCTTCTCCGACACCTCACACCTGCAACGAGGGGACATTCCTATGTTGGGGAAACAGGGGACATTCTTATGTTGGGTTGACAAGATTCATTTCGTCTACCGCCATTACCGGTGTGCTGGTCTGTTGCTGGTATTCGCGCGCGGTGCACGCAAACTCTACTCGGCGGGTTGAGCAGCCCTTACAAAGGACCGTTCGTGTGTCATGAGCCGCAAGCGAGCCGGAGTGGCGAATGACTGCTTCTCACTCAGGGCGGCCTGAAACCTGCCAGGCCGATATCGGCCAACAAAGCCGCGGCATCTGCACCGCGCAGATGGTTCGCGTCCCCTACCCCCCCGCGGCGATATGCTTCGCCAGACGCGCTGCGTCCTGTTCCACCCCAAAAATGAAGCTCGACGCTCGGCGGGACAGAAAGGGCAGCCCCAGGACATACAGCCCGGGCACCTCAGTGATGCCGCGCCGATGCACCGGCGCCCCGCGCGTGTCCAACGCACCGACCTGCAACCAGCCGAAATCGAAAGCAAATCCGGTCGCCCAGATGATCGTGGTGATCCCGGCATCGCGCAGGTCGAGCCGCAGGATCGGGGCGGTAACGCAGGACGGCTCCGGTTCCACCACGCGCGCCGCCGGCTCCTCGGGCAGGTCGAGGCCTTCGCGCGCCGCGTAGGCATCGGCCGCGTCGAGCAGGGAAAGATAGTTCGCGTCGCCGGCCGCGAGATCGCGCGCCAAGCCGGGGGCGAAGTGCATCACGCCGTCGGCGAAGGCGTCTGCCCGGCCCAGCAGTGTGATGCCGCGCGCGGCCAGGTGGCGGAAGTCGATGGTGTAACCGCCGTAGGCGCCGCTGACCGCGATTGTAACGTGCGCCTTCGCCGGGTCGCGGGTCTCGGCGTCCCATAGGCCCAGGACGCCCAGCCAGAAGCAGTAGTCCTTGCCGCGATAGCGTCGCGGCGGGCGCTCATGCTGGCCGACGCACAGATAGACGCGGCGGCTGGCGCGCGACAGTTCGTCGGCGATCTGGGTGCCGGAGGAGCCGGCGCCGACCACCAGTACGGCGCCGGGCGGCAACCGGTCGGGGTTGCGGTAGGCGGTGGAGTGCATCTGCGTGATGCCGGGGTCGGGGGGCACCAGGGGCGGGATGATGCCGCGCTGAAATGGCCCGGTGGCAGCCACGACATTGGCGGCCTCGATTGGGGCCGGCGGAGGTTTCGGCATGGAAGCCGGTGCCGTCCGGCTTGCGGTGCAGCGCGGTCACGGCGACGCCGGAGCGGATCGGGGCGGCGATGTGGGCGGCATACGCGGTCAAGTAGTCCGCCATCTGGTCGCGCGAGGCGAAGCCGTCGGGGTCGACGCCGGCGATGGGGAAGTCGGGGAAGCGGTCGTGCCAAGCGGGGCCGTTGGCGTGCAGCGCGTCCCAGCGCTCGGTGCGCCAGCGTTCAGCGATGCGGTGGCGTTCCAGGATGAGGTGAGACCGGCCGCGCTGGCGGAGCTGTACTGAATGAATTGCAGGTCGGCATGACGCCATGCCCGGCCATGCTCGCCCTGTCTGCTAGATCAAACTGAGCGGGGATAAAGCTCCCTTTAACGAAGCCCGCCTCAGACCGAGAGCTGCGATTTCCAGCATTCGGTCCGAACCGTGCTACTTCACCGTCCATGGAAACCAAACCCCCGATCCCGCTTGCCGTCCTCGTCGGCATCCAGACGCCTGACGTCGATGACGTCGCGCTCGCAGCTAGTCTCGAGGAACTGGGGCGTCTGGTGAAGACGCTGGGCTATGAAGTGGTCGGCATGCTGTCGCAAAGGCGTGAGGGCACCGGCGCCGGGTTGCTGCTGGGCAGTGGGAAGCTAGCAGAGCTGGCAGCCCTTACCGGGGGCACCGGTGTGGTCGGCTCGATGGCTCCGCTTTCAAAGTCGAAGGCTCGGCAACGGTTCGAAAGCGCTGCCGAGACCGCCAACCGAGCCGAACCCGAACCGGACGCCGTCCGCAAGCCCGAGTTTGTCATCGTTGACCATGAACTCTCGCCCAGTCAAATCCGCAACCTCGAGCGCGCTACTGGCGCCCAGGTGCTGGACCGCACCGGCGTTATCGTGGAGATCTTCCACCGCCACGCCAACACCCGCGAGGCGAAGCTTCAAGTGGAAATGGCGCGCCTGAAATACGTGGCCCCTCGCATGCGGGAGTCCTCGGCCGTTGGCGGCCGCCAGCAAGGTCCGGGCGCCGGCGAGAGCGCCCTGGCCCTCGATCGCCGCAAGGTCCGCGACCGGCTGTCAGAGCTGAAGGACCAGTTGGAGGCGGTGCAGCGCGACAGTGACCAGCGCCGCTCCGCCCGCCGCGACCAGCTACGGGTAGCGCTCGTGGGATACACCAATGCGGGCAAGTCGTCGTTGATGCGGGCCCTGACAGGCAGCCAAGTGCTGGTGGAGGACAAGCTGTTCGCCACCCTCGACACCACCGTCCGCACCCTGCAGCCGGAAACAAGGCCTCGCGTGCTCGTCTCCGACACGGTCGGCTTCATCAAGCAACTGCCACATGACCTGGTCGCGTCATTCCGCTCCACTCTGGCGGAGGCGCTGGAGGCCTCGCTGTTGCTGTTCGTGGTCGACGCGTCGGACCCGACCTATGAGGCGCAACTGGAGGTGAGCCATAGCGTGCTGCGAGAGATCGGGGCGGATGTGGTGCCGTCGCGCCTCGTGCTGAACAAGATCGATCGGGTGGATGCCGCCGGACGCGCTGCGTTGATGGCAAAGCATCCGGATGCGATCCTGCTGTCCGCCCACGCGCCGGAGGATGTCAGCGCTCTGCGGGACACCATCATTGGCTTCTTCGAAGCGGCGATGGTCGAGGATGTGCTGGTGCTGCCCTATGCCAAACTAGGGCTGATCGGCGAGGTGTATGAAAGTGCTCGGGTCTTGTCCGAGGAGCACGACGAGACCGGTCGCGTGCTAAAGGTGCGCGGCCTGCCCGCCGCCATCACGCGGCTGCGGCGGAGCCTAGCCGCGCGTTGAGGCTTCCTTACGGGTGGCACACCCCCATCTGGGCGCTGTAGTACGCGACGGGTGGATTGGACCCATATCCACCGTTCAGTCGAGTTGAGCGACGTCCCGAAACCGGGCAACTGGCCGACGCAGCGCCGTAACGGACTTGGATAGGAAGGTGCTCCTCTGATTAATACCAAGAAAGGGCGGCTCGGCGCCCGTGCCGGTCATTGCAATCCCATGCGACGGCCCTCGAAGCGGACATCATACGAGGATACCCGCCCGGCAGCATCGGTGGGAAGCGGTCCTTGCAAACTGGTTGAACGAAGGGCGCAAGCGCAAAAAAGCCTTCTCTTGAGCCAGAGATATCAGTGATAGCATCTATGCTATTTCAGATGCCTGAACCTCTCGAGGAACTCGATCGGAACCGTGGCAGGAACCGCGTCGCATGCGGCGATCAAAACCTCCCCGATCTTGGGCCAGCCGGACGATGGGCTCTCGCAAGCCTGCTGGAGCGCTGGCGCAGTTATCGCCGGTGTTCGCAACAGAAATGTGCTTTCGGACAGCCGCCACCATGCGCTTTTTCACAAGATACTCGACGTCCGCGAGTGCAAACAATCCGACGGGAGTCTGCGGCAGCACGGTAGCCCAATGGTGGTGAATAGTCAGCAGCTCCGCCGGACGGGTCGCGATGTCAACAGCGACCTTGATTGAGGCCGCAGTCTGGTAAGGCGACGCCAACGATTCGTCTCGTACAGCCGTTTCGGCATTCAATGTGTTGCTAACGAATAACGCGTCTAGAAACCCCACCCACGGAGTGACGATCGCAGACCAACTTGAACGCGTCGCGCTCGTCCTCCACCGGTCGAGCACTTCCTTCGTTACGGCACCACGCGCTGTGAGTGCGAAAACGGCGCCCAACATCACGTTCAACACAGCCTCGGCGTCAAACTGCTGCCGATCGGGCATCGTTGCGTCTGAAGGAAGCGGATCAGCCGGTGCCAGACCATTCTGCGTGTTGTAGTATTGTTGGCAGAGGACTATCGCCTCTATCCAATCGCCAACGACTTCCACGAAATCGTCCAGAGCGAGGCTACGCAAGCGCTGTTGCAGTCGCAGCTTGTTGAACACGAAACGAATAACGCCATAGTGCGATGCCTTGAGCTGCGCCTCATGGGCACGGAATTGTTCGTCACCGAGCTCCGCTGCGAACTCGAATTCAACTAGATGCGTCCACACTGAGTCACTGGGCGTTGAGGGTAGTTTAGCTCCCTTCATTGGCTCCAAGCTACTGCAGCAGGCAGGCGGCGGTTCCGAAAAGTCCTCCGGCGGCGTGCCGGCGGCTGTGTTGGCGATCCACATGATTGTGTGGCCAGAGCGCTTTCGTAGCAGATAGGAACCCTCGTCGGTGTCATCCGCCGGCAACTCATCGATGGCGGTAAGGCCGTCGACCAAACAGTCGAGGGCGCCGCGACTGTCGCCGCTTTTCCAGCGTGCGAAGCCTTCGTCCACGAGCAGACCGGCGCGATAGATCACGTTGTCCGCCAGTTCCCGTGCGCTGTGCAACCAGTCCGCTGCGTCGGACCATTGGCCCAAACGAGCTGCGGCGACTGCCGCCAGGCGATGCGAAAAAGTCTGCTGGAGGTCAAATTCGCCTACTGGCGTCCAACGCGGGAGCAACTCGCGCCAGATCGCCAGTGCACTGGCGGTATCACCCTTGCGCAGCAGGATCGACGCGCGCTCATCGTCCTGGCCGGGCGACCGCCCGATCTCAGCCGCCATCACCTCCGCCAGCCGCAATGCCTCCTCGGGATCGTTGAGATTCTCGTCGGTCACGCGGGCGATTGCCCGCGCTGCGCCTTGCTCCAACCCCGGCAGCTCGCACAGCCGCGCGAGCACGTAGGCGCGCTGAAAAATCTCTCGACAGGATAACCAGTCAGGGGTCGCTGACTTGATCTCGGCCAGCCAGACACGGTTGAAGATGAGCTGCGCAGTGGATTCCTGGCCGCCAACGAACCACAGAAGGCGGCGGACCGCGTTCGCTTCGACCGGCTCACATGTCTCCAAGAGCGTCCCGAGGCTATGCCGGTCGGTCACATGCGACATCAGTGAGAAGCCGGCGACCCCGGCTAGCTCTGGCTCACCGTCCGGCCCAGCCAAGGCACGATCGAGATCGGAATCATGCACGCGACTGAGCTCGCCCTTCAATTCGTCGGACAGGCGAATGTATTCGAGACCCATCGACACCAGTTGCGCCATGGGCAGATTGACTTCCGTGCGCAGCAATACTTGACCGAGGAAGAAGTTGCGCCCCAGCCGCAGCGGCATGCCCTCGACTGTCGGAGGCAGTTCTTCGTCGATACAGGCGATCACGGACGTTGCGCCCTCGTCGTCGCGTGCCGCTGCTGCCAGCCTGAACTGCAGCAGACGCATGAGGAAAAGCGAAAAGACGTCGGCCTCCGGGCGCATTGCGCCGCCGGTGCCGATCGCCACGAACCAATCGGCGCTCTGAGCTAGCGCTTCCCAGGTCTCGTTGTCCGATCGGAAGATGCCCAAGGACAGGCGCGTCACCGCCGACCAGTCGCGTGCCGCTGTTGCGTGAAACAGAATTGACGAAACGTCTGACGGCGAAAGGGTGCGAAGGCCGAGTATTGCGCGGGCGATTGCGCCGTGCATGGTCGTTGTCCAAACCTCGCCCTGAACCTCTGTGCCTACGCCGCGCAGAAGTGGCGAGACCCTGTAGAGCCCCTTAGCCACCATCTCCATCCACGGTCCGACCAACCTGTCGAACGCCAGCCCCGGTTCGGTGACGGGCGGTGGTTGGCTCGCAATTGCGAGTACCTGTTGCTTCCGCAAGGCCTGCACTGTGAGGCTCAGGCGATAGATGAGGTCCCGGGTCGGACCGTCCAGCACTGTAATCAGGTGCCGAGCTTCGGCGCGCGCTTCAACGACATCAGACGGCGTCGCCATCAGGCTTTGCATGTCCGGTCTCGGATAACCTTGCGCCTCAAGTGTGGCGACGCGCGCGTGTACGAGCTGCGCATGGCCGACGGTGTGCAACTCGACGAACGCGGCCCATTCCGCAACCTTGAGCGCAGGACAACCCTGCGCGGTCAGAAACTCGGCGATCTCATCCCGTGAAAAAGGCGGGATCGGCATTGTTCCGCTCGCAGGCAAGGCCAATGCAAGCGCCAGTCGCTGTGGCAACACGGCCGACGAGGTGATCACCAGTTGGCCACCACGCTCGTCCAAAATGGTTTTGATTTGTGCAAGCGGCGTCTCGAGGGGGCGGGCGTCGGCTGGCAGCTCGATGTCATCGAGCACACTATGAGTAAGACCGACTTCTGCGGTAAGCTCTGCGATAACCCGATCCAGCATGTTCGCTAAAGTCGAAGCCGGAATGCCACGCAGATCGATCCAGCCCCAGGATGACGTCGACGTAGCCGCATGGCCAATAGCGGCAATCGACTTGCCGACGCCGGTGCCCCCTTGCAAGACGAGTACCGGATAAGACAAGAGCCGCCCGGTGATATCGGAAAGAACCGAACGTCGTGCGTGATAGCGTGCTGGCAAGGGCGGCGGACGGCCGATCACCCTGATTTTGCTGCCAAATGCCACGGGAAGTGGTCCGGTCGGCACAAGGTGCTGCGGAATCGCAGCATAGAGCGCGTTGGCGGCGGCGGCTGGAAGAGAAACATGCGTCCGCTCACTGAAACGCCGCAACAGGTCCGCGCGTGTCAGGTCCCGGCCCTTCTCGCGGGTGGCCGTCGTATAGGCGACCGTATAGAGGTGGTCAGCCACCTCTTTGGCTTTGTCCGGTGTGACGCCCAATGGATGGCCCAGTACCACCAATCGGTCCTCGATCTCGCGTATGACCTCCGGAACTGGTTCGGCTTCCGTGTCCCATTCGATTGGAGCAATTACCTGCTTCCAAATCTGCTCGTCCGACGCAGTTCGCAGAAAGGCTTGCACGGGTGCAGACACCTTTCCTTCGGCCAGCAGAAAATAGGCAATAGTCCGGGCATCACGTTCCCGCGTCGCCACTCCGGCTGACAAGCGGCTGTCACGCCACAGGCGCAATCCACCAATCCCGCCGCCGAAAGGCGCTCCTTGTTCAACCCCGATCCCTGCCGTGGTAAGGAAACGAAACTTGATGGCGTACCGCGGATTGCGCTGTTGGTGGGCCCAGGCATTGTCAATCGCCTCGATGACGTCGCCGGATCGCAGGGTGATGTTACCTGCAACATCTTTGGCCTGGATAGTCTCCGCAAACAGGCCAGTGACGCGGTCGAAGTCTTCCGCACCTTCCAGATAGAGTCGTTCCGTCTCGCCCAGATCGATCCAGGCGAGAACGCTTCGCCAGACCTGCGCCCAATAGCCACGCATCGACGCTACCGCTTCCCGGGCGGGATCGTTCACGAGAGGCCTATGCTCTCCGGAAGCGCACATAAGCAGGAGGATGTCGCGTCATCTATGGTACTGCAACTGCGACAGCCGATATCGTGCCCCCGCGGTGTCGCCGTTCGGCGATGTCGCAACCTGACATTGGTAGTCTCCATGAATAAATGTCTGGTTGTCCACGTTCGCCCCCCGAAGCTGTCAGTCAGCTATCGGCCAGATCTTGCCATTTACTTGGCCGCCTTGATCTCCGCGAAGCTTGAATTAGCGTCAGAAGTCGCTGGTCGATCTGAATCGAACTTTCGGTTCCTTTGCTACCGGACCCCCAGTAACCGGACCGATGCTCGGACGCTTCGAGTGGATTTGCGGCAAGTCGGGATAGCTGGCTGAATCGCGCCGGAGGCCCTCGTCCTCGTGTAGGATGAGGATCCGGACGGCAACGTGGCGACGGCGGCCGTCACGAAGTGAGCGGACGGTCGCTATGCTATGTCGGACCGACCGGCTATATAGGCGTCCTCCCATCGGCCGGTGTCGCGGTTGCGTCGGGCGGCGCATAGCACGTCATTCAGGTAACCCTCCACAATCCAGGGATTGCGGCAGATGGGCGCACCGCGGAAACCGTCGCGCCACCATCCCTCGTCCTAGATGTAGAGGATAGCGCCGGATGGAATGATGCCGACGCGCAGCGGGTTGTCCCCGCCGCGGCAGCGTTGGGCGTCGTATTGTCGGGTCATGGCGTCCTCGCGCGTCTGAGCGATGATGTGCGGTTGCGATGTCTCAGCATGTCTCGATCGCGCCTTCGAGCCACATGTCGGCTTGGCGATCGGCTGCATCGGCTTCTCGTCGGAGAGTGGCGCGGACCTCGCCGGCCAAGTGCCGTTGTTCGGCGTGCTGCCGCAGCACCGTGGCTTGACGGCGCCACGAGTGATTACTGGCAAGACAGGAAAGTCGTGCGGCCCGTGTGTCGATTATGATTGAGCCTGCTAATGATCGTTCGAAGGGACGGTGCTCCAGCGCCGGTGGGTCCGGTCAGCCGGCCATCGCCAGATAAAGCAGCAGCTCCTCGGCGCCGTAGACGCCGGGTTCGCCGCAGGACTCGCACTCGTATTTGCGAGCGTCGGGTTCGACGCCTTCGGCCTCCGCACCGCAACAAATGCAGAAACCAGGATTGTCGAGACTGCTGTGCGCGCGCTCGACCGCTTCGGCAACGCGGTCGAGCGTGACGTCCGGATGGATAATCATAAGGTGTTTCCTTTGGGAGGGATAGCGAGCGGCTACAGGCCGCGGCTCCAGCCGCAGGCTGCTGCGGATTTACCGTCCGCGCGTCTGACGCCGGGCCTGGGCGCGTTTTGCCTGGGCCCACTGGTAAGATTGCCAGGCGGCGTCCATACCGACGGTGCTTTGTTCAGTCGCATTGGCGGCCTGCAGGCGCCGGGCGAGTATGTCCGCGAGGTCATCCGATTTGCAGAGGAACACCCACCGGTGGTCGGTGGCGCCTGCGCATTCGACTTGCAGGCGGATGTAGACGCCGTTATCCAGCGCCTCGAAGTCAAACACGCAATCATTGTCGCTGATGACTTCGCCACGCGTTGCGTGTCGCAGCACTGCTTCCTGCGGAGTACCTGACAAGAGCGCCAGTTTCGGGATGCGGCTTTCCAATGCTCGGCGAATTGCTGTCAACGCGTGCGGATGGATTGTTTCGGTCATCGGCGCCTCCGTGATGGCGGGTTAGTTTTGCTGAGGACCCGGGATCGAGGCCTCTCTCCCGGGCCTTGAGCGCTGACGGGCTATCAGTGCTTTGCGGGCCTACTGCCAGCAGGGGCCGAACGGGATTTCATCGTCCAGATCGCGGCCGCCGAGCCCAACTCCGGTGCTGCCGCCGGCCCCGGCCATGGCCGGTTCCCGAGCGCGCTCCAGCCCAGCACTGGCAGACGACCGTTCGTCATCGCGCTTCATGTCGAAGTTGATGGAGCCGTCGAAGTTTTCGACGTGGATCTCGGTGCTATAGCGGTCCTGGCCAGACTGATCCTGCCACTTGCGCGTGCGGAGCTTGCCCTCGACGCGGATCTTCATGCCCAAAGTGAGATGCTTCTCGACGACTTTTGCGAGGCCTTCGTTGAAGACGACGACACGGTGCCACTCGGTGCGCTCGCGCCACTCGCCGGATTGTTGATCCCTCCAGCTTTCGCCGGTGGCGATGCTCAGTGTGGCGATCTTCTTGCCCAGCTGGGTGTTCCGGATTTCCGGATCGCGTCCCAAGTTGCCGATCAGCTCGACGCGATTGACGAACATGCCCATGATCTCATTCCTTCATTCATTCCTGAGAGGGCTGCCCGGCACCGCGCCGGGCGTCGTCCTCTCGGATGCGGTCGAAGGAAACCGGAGGGCTGGACCGCGCGCCCCCGAGCGGCGCGGCTTGGTGCGGGAGCGTAGCGACACGGCAGCGCAGCGAGCCGTAGGCGCCGTGCTTTGCACGGCGGGGATGCGGAAGCGGGACGGAACCCGGTTTAGACCGCAGCAATCCGAGGGGGGACGGCGCCCGCGCGGTGCCGGTCAAACCTCCCCCTTTTCCCATTTTCTCAATTCATTCTCGTTCGTACACACCTCTCACGCGCTTACTTCTACACGCCCACAGGGCTGTGGACGGCTCAGCGGCACACGGCGTTAATCGTCGAGGAAGGCCATCTCATAGGCCGCCAGCGGCGACACATCGGTCCACTCGATTTCACCGTGTTCGTGCAGCGCCCGTAGGTGTTCCGCGGCTGCAGCGATCCGTGCCTCGGTTGCGTTTTTCGGCGCGGCGTCAGGTTGGGAGGGCCACGTTCGCGAGGGTGGTAGGGGCGGCCGGGCGGCAATGGTGGCCAGTTGCTGCTTGTGCCATCGTGGTTGCGACCATTGCGTCGCTTTTGGATGCACGGGCTTTTCGTGCGTCCTGCCTGGCAGTCACGCCGTAGGCTTGGCTGTCAGCACTGGCCGTGCGGGGATGCTGTGCGGCGACGGCGATAGCTTGCGATTTCAGGCCGAACAGGTGCCATCTGGCCTCCGATCCGCTAAAGGCGCGATCGAGCACGTCAAGAACGTGCAAGATCCCGTGCTCGCCGTGGACGTGTCGGCGGCACATGCTGCCGATGCCGACGAGCGGGAAGTCGAGCGCCCATGGCATGCGCTCCAAGCAGCGGAGATAGTGATAGGGGTGCCATCCCTGCAGCACCGGGACGAAGCGATCGGTAATGCCACGGCGCTCGCCGCCTCGCAGGCAGACCATGTTGAGCCGCACTGTCCCGGAGATGCGGTCGAGCACCGCATCCTCGTTGCGGGCGACCTCCGGCTCCACGCACCAGTCTTGCGCAGCCCACCAGAACCATGGCGCAGCGGCGGCCAGGTCAAGGTAGTCCGACGTTAACCATGGAAAGCCGCGATAGCGACTGGCGGCGACGAAGCCGGCGCTGTCCAAAGTCACCCGGTAATGCGACACAAGGTCGAGGTGGCGGCCGTCGAAGCCGTCCCAGTGCCGTAACCCGAGTGCATCAACGCGCCAGCGAGACAGGGCATTGGCACTGATGAGCACCGGTGCGTCGAGAGACCTGGCGCGCGCCCACAGCGCGCCCGGACGGAGTGCGGGCAGGCCGAGCAGGAACTCGAAATGCCCGTTCATCGCCGGTGTACGCCATACACGGAGGCGAGCTCGTCAAGCGCGACGTCGGCGGCTTCTTCTGGCGGCACGCGGCCATCATATTCATCGCGCCAGTTGCGGGTTGGCAGGGCGAGCAGCTTCTCGATAGTGGCGATCTCGCCCAGGAGCCGCCCGATGCGGGGCATGTAGTCGGCCTCGTGCCTGGACGCCGGTGTCACGTAGCGGTCCCAGGTCGCCCGGTCCCAGGTCTCGCGGTCATCCATGCGAACAGCGCGAGCGCGCCTGGTGGCGGCGTCCGCCTCGGCGGCGGCGACCCAGGCGGTTTCCAGCCGGGCGATGGTGGCGCGCTTGTCGAGGACGGCCGAGCGTAACCGGCTGCGGTCTCCGAGCAACGCCGTGAAGGTGGGAGAGGCGGCGGAGGCGGGCGGCAACGCGCGTCGCATCGCCGCCGCTGGCGACAGATGGGTCATGATGGGCCTCATGGGGAGCGAGTGCGGAGAGAGGCCCGGCCCGCGTCGGCGGACCGGGCCGGAGTGCGCCTACTCGGCAGCGGTGGCGAAACGTTGGGATTCGTCGTCTGGCGCGTCGGAGCCGGGCTGGTCGTAGCCCTCGTCATCGCCGCCTTCCGCGGCTTTCACGTTGTCCCCGGGCCGGTCGGCCTGCTCGGTGCCGTCCACGTTGCCGCTGACCCAGTGGTTGCGGGGGGCAGCGTTGACACGCTCCTCCTCCGTCAGCGGAAACAGGGCACCCGGGAAGTGCCAGGTCGTGCCGCTGCAGCGCTTGACCAGGCTCGCGCGGGTGTCCTTCACCCGCGCCTCGACCTTCAGCCCCTCGGCAGCGGCGCTGCGCTCCAGTGCCTGTCGCGACAGGCATGACAGGAACGCCTCGGTTGCCATGCTCGGTAGGTGCGTCGCCGCACCAAGCGTCTCGCCGGCGATGCGGCCACTGATCCCGCTGTCGGACATGTTGGTCCGGCAGGAGAGGACGAACTTCAGCATGTCGCGCGCGGCTGCGCACAGCACCGCGGCGTCGGCGGTCAGCACCCCGCCTTCGCTGATCCGGTCGCAGATTTCTTCAGGATCGTATCGCCCGAATGCAAGTGGGCTCTGCACGCTGACGTTATTGGCGCCGAGCGCCAGCACCAGCAACCCGACGAGCGTCTCCGCCGAGATCGTCTCGTCGTTCAGCGCCTCGTGCAGCGCCTCGGTGCGGAAGTCACCGATCATGGCGAGACCTTTCTGGGTCACGTCGGGACGGAGCTTTACCAGCACCTCGGATTCGGCGTCGGCGACCGATCCAGTGGCGCCACCCTTCGCCGCCTTGCCGGACTTCTTCGGCTCGGGCAACCGGTAGACGATGGTCTTAACCTCGCCCGAACGAGGGTCGAGGTAATGGCCGATCTTATCTTGCTTGGTGGGTTTGCCGTAGATGCGCTCGGCACCCTTGGGCAGTTCGGGGCGGCCGTGCTCGTCCTGCGGCAGCACGGTCCCGTTGGCGGGCAGGCTGGCCGTCATCCAGGCCTGCTGTGCACCGAAGAAGCCATCCGCGTTCGTGGTGTAGCGGCCGTCCTCGCCGGCTGGCGCGAACAGGTCCTCGAGCCAAACGACCCCATATTCTTCGGCCAGGGTGTCATCGAATTTCGCGGCCGAAAATGGGATGCGTGGCTTGCTGAGCGCGCGCGCAACGTCCCACCAGCTGACGTCGTGTCCCTTCTTCGGCCTGTTGGCCTTCCAGACCTGCGCCTGGTCGTCGAGCGGCGCATTGGCGATCGTGCGCAGATGCTCCTCGCTGGGCATGCTGCCCTTGGCCATGAAGTCCAGCATCGGCGGATGCAACGAACCGAGCAGCTTGAGCTTCTTGACGGTGCGAACGGGCAACCCCAGCGTATTGGCGATCGCCTCCTCGTTCCAGGCCTGTTGCTCGAGCTTGTCGATGGCGCGCCAGATGTCGACGGGATTCGGTCCGGCGCGGTGTAGGTTTTCGACCAGCGAGGCCATGAAGTCGGCGCTCTCGTTTCCGTCCAGGACATAGACATCAATGATATCTTTGCCGGCGGCGATCGCAGCTTTGGTGCGGCGGTCGCCGTATCGTACGACCAGCTCGCCGTCGATTTCACGAACGACCGGCGGCTGGAGCAGGCCAATCACCGCGATCGATGCGGCGAGTTGCAGGTCCATTTCTTTTGGCACGGGGATTGTGCGGGAATTATTCGGGTTCGGCTTGAGCGTGCGCGGATCGACACTGCGAAGTTCGGCCATGGTGGGCTCCTGGGTTGAGGGTTTGTCTTCCGCATTCCTCTCGGAAGACTCCTCCACCCGGCCGCGGCGGCGGCCAGGCGGGGCAAGGGCGCCAGCCGGCGAAGCCGGGCCGGGGCGCGGGACGGGTCCCGACGCGCTCGCGCGTGGGGTGTCCGAGCGCCCCGAGACCCTTGCGGCACCGGCCGCGCTGCGGCACGCCCTGTCAGAACAGACTGGATTGTTCCGCGGGCTTGCGGGCCGCGATGCCTGGTTTGGCGGTTGGCGGGCAATGCAGCACGGGTGCCATCGTCGGCGTCGCTCCGCCGGAATATTTCACCTGCAATCGCCTTAAAAGTTCGCGTTCAGCTCCTTCGATCTCGGCCACGCGAAGTTGGCGATAGGCAGTCAGCAGATCGCATGTGAGAAACCGTTTTATCACGGCGCGTTCCACGTCCGCGTAAGTCCAGGCGGGGTCGCCGCAAGGACACCACATCAACGTTTGCTCGAGAAAGGCGACCTTGCCTCGGAGGTCTTCGAAGAAGTCTGCAAAAAAACCGAAGCGGTCAAAGTGGGCAATGTGCCCGAACGTCATGGCCAGGCGGCGATATATTCTCTCGGTGAACAATGTCTGCTTGAAGTCGGCCGCTATGAAGCGGCATAGACCGTTCGCGAATTTCGCTTTGTCTTCGCCTGTGTCCCATTTCGTTGCGGCGAAGTCGGCAGAGTTGAACGGCGGGCGTACGAGCGCTCCGGGG
>NZ_LMUJ01000065.1:103184-138772 GCF_009765975.1 Acidisphaera sp. S103
CGGCCTTGGATATTTCCGGCTTCGCCGTTGCCGCGAGGTCGGCCTCGAGTGCGGCAAGCTGTGCGAGTTTGCCGTCGAGTTCAGCCTGTAACGCAAAGGGCTGCCCGAGCCGGTCCCTATAGCCAGCGAGGCGGTGCGTTGCCTGCTCCGCCTTGCGCTCCTGCTCCTGCAGCTCCTGCGGCATGCGCTCCAGGATGTGCTCGATCCGGGCGATCAATCCGACGGGCGTTAAGTCGTCATCGGTCTCGATGTGCTGTTCAAGGCCCGTCCGGCGCATGACCAGGATGGCGTCAGACTCGTGCCGCCATGTTGGCCCTGCGCTGCAGGCCAGCTCGAAACCACCAAGGGTGCCAAGGTCCACCTCGGTCTCGGTCTTTTCGCGAAGAGCCAAGCGCACCTTTGACAGCAAGAGAGCACCCGCCGTCCGGCGCTCATCGACGCGCCGGTCCTGCCAGAGAAGAACAAAATCGTCCGCGCGGGTGGGGATGCGTCGTTTCAGGTCCTCGCCGATCTGCTCGACCCGGCGCCGCGCGGTCTGCAGGTCGAACTCGGCGTTAGAGATCTGCCGCCGCACCGCGAGCTGGTCATCGAAATGCGCCGCGCGCTGCCGATCAAGGCGGGCGATCTCCCCTTCCAGACCGGCTTTCTGCATCAGGCGCGCATCGCCCGATGCAATGGCCTTGGCCAGCGCGAACTGGTTGGCGGCTTCACCGATGTCGTCGATCGTGCGGATGGTGCGGTCGCCGGAGAGCGCAGCAGCGATGAACCGGGCCTTGCGCTCGTTGTTTTGCCACATGGTCGCGTCCATGCTTCCGAGCGTGGCGTAGGCGTAGATCTCCACCTCGTCGTTTTGGTTGCCCTGCCGCTCGATGCGTCCTTCGCGTTGTTCGATGTCGGATGGCAGCCACGGCACATCGAGATGGTGCAACGCCTTCAGCCGAAGCTGGGCGTTCACACCCGTGCCCATGGTCTGCGTTGAACCGAGCACGAAGCGCACGCGCCCGGCGTTGATGTCGTTGAACAGGCGCTGCTTCTCGGCCGAGCGTTTGAACTGCTGCATGATGGCGATCTCAGCTGCCGGCACACCGAGCCGGATCAACTCGTTCCTGATCCAGTGATAGGCCGAGAAGCTCCTTGTGTTCTCGGCCGCCAGCGTGCCGAGATCGGAGAAGATCATCTGTGCGGCACCCGGGATCGGGAGCGCACTGCCGTCGCGCTGCCGGTAGCGCTGCTCGCTGGTCTCCTTCCAGATGCGATAGGCGTTCGCGACCAGCTTGTTCAGCTTATTGTCGGGCTCGTTGCCGTTCCACGCCTCCACGAGCCGCATGTCGATCGCGGCGTGGCGGCCATCGGTGATGACCTTCAGGAGAATGTCGTCACCCTTCTCGGTCCGGCGCGTGCGTCTCTCGATCTCGTCGATCCGTCCCGCCAGTTCTTGCTGGTACGCACGGAAGGCGTCGCTGGCGTCCGCCGTGACAAGCCGACGGCGACCGCCCTTGATGCCGGGCAGCTTCAAGTAACCGCGCAGGTGGTCCTTCAGCACCACGTCGGCGACGGAGCGGAACATGTCGATCAGTTCGGGGACGTTGATGAATTGCGAGAAGCGTTCGACCGGCTTGTAATTGCCGGAGGGCTGCAGCTCCAACTCGGTGCGCGTGTCGCCAAAGGCGCTGGCCCACGCGTCGAACTCGTGGACGCCGCGATCCCGCAGCAGCCGCTCGTTTTGGTAGCGTATAAGCGTGAACATTTCGCCCATCGTGTTGGTGATCGGCGTTCCCGAAGCCTGGATCAGCGCGCGGCGCGGATTGATGGTCTCGATGAAGCAGCGTTTTACGTAGAGGTCCCAGGTGCGCTGCGAACCATCCGGGTCCACGCCCTTCAGCGCCGTCCGGTTGGTCGCAAATGTCAGCTTCCGGAATTCCTGCGCCTCATCGACGATGATCTGATCGATGCCGAGCTCCTCGATAGTCAGCATGTCATCACGGCGCTCGCGGAGCGTTTCCAGCTTCTCGGCCAGTTTCTCCTTCATCGCTTCGAGCCGCTTGCGGGTGATGCGATCGTCGCCATCGGCGCAGGTAATCAGGTGCTCGAAGCTCGCGATCTGCGCCTCGATCATCTCCTGCTCAAAGGCGGCCGGGACGGCAATAAACTTGAAGGCCGAATGAGTAATGATAATGGCGTCCCAGCAGGCCGTAGCGGCACGCGCGAGGAAGCGGGCGCGCTTGTCTTTGGCGAAGTTGGTCTCGTCGGCGACGAGGATGCGGGCGGTCGGGTAAAGCTGCAGGAATTCGCGGCTCGCCTGGGCAAGACAGTGGCCTGGGACGACGAGGATTGCCTTTCTTACCAGGCCCAGTCTGCGTTCTTCCATGACGGCGGCGGCGATCGAGAACGTCTTGCCGCTGCCGACCGCGTGCGCCACGTAGGTCGATCCCGCGGTGATAATGCGCCAGATCGCCCGCTTCTGGTGGTCGTAGAGCCGGATGATGTCGCTGGCGCCGGGCAACGACAGGTGTCGGCCGTCGAAGTGACGCGGCACCAGGTTGTTGAAGTGGTCGTTGTAGAGCCGCGACAGGCGGTCGGCGCGGTCGGGGTCGGTCCAAACCCATTGCGTGAAGGCAGTCTTGATCTTGTTGAGTTTCTCCTTGGCGGCTTCCGTGGCCTCCGCGTTGAACACGCGCCGTTCGCTGCCGTCCACGATCTCGATGTCGTAGATCTGCGGAGTGGCGCTGTTGAGCGCGTCATGCAGCAACTGGCCGGCGTGGCGGCGCGCCGTGCCCCATTCCGACGTGCCTTGTGCGCTGCCGACGAAGCAGCTCGCTCTGACGCCCCAGACGGCGACCTCAACCGTGTGGAAGATCTCCACCTCGCCGTTCATCACCTCGCGCACGAAGTCCCGGATGATTTCGGTCGGCAGCCAGGGTGCGCCGAGACGCGCCGTGATATCCGAAGGCGGGATGTCTCTCGGCTGCACCGCCTGCAGGGCCGCGACGTTGCGCCGATATTGGCCGTCCAGCTTGGCGGCGGCTTCGGCGGCGACGAGCTTGTGGCGGACGGAGCCGGACAGGTAGGCATCCGCCGTCTCCCACTGTTCGGTCATCGGATCGCGGAACACCGCGCTGCCGAGTTGCGCGAGCGCCTCGTCGGGTTCGCACTCCAGCAGTTCGCCGAGCCGCTCCGGCTCGACGAAGCTCAACTCGTTCAACGTCACCGCGAGCGCGTCGGCCGCGCCGGTGATCATCGGCAGAGCCGGCGGCGATACGACGCGTTCGCGGAAGATCGGCCCCATGCGGGCGACGTCGGTGTCGAGGTCGTAATCTTCGATGGAGGCGACCAACCAGCAATCCGGATCGTCGGCGAAGTGCGACAGGTTGGGGCGGCGATGCTGTTCCCGCTCCTCGCCGGTCTCGTCGTCGGTCAGCGTCGAGACGACGGTGTGGTTGATCGGCCCGTAATAGCGGATGAAAGTCGAGTAGCAGGTGCGCAGGCGGACCTGCAATTGTTGCCACGGCTGGCCGGCGGCTTGGGCTCGCAGCACGTCGCGCACAGCATCACGGATCGGCATCAGGCCGCGGATGATCTTGGCGGCTTTCAGGCTGATGCCGTCGCCGGTCTTGCCGCTCTTGATCACGATCGGGACAGACTCCCCGCCGATGATCTGGCACAACCGTCCACCGTGGCCAACGTGGTAGCTGCCTTCCTTGATGGTGGCGCCGTCGGCGGCACGGCCGACCTGGACCGGCGTGGCGAACGCCTGCGCGTCCTCTTCGAAGAGGGCATCCAGGTTGCGGGTGAAGATGCCCGGCGACAGACGGGTGAAGGCCGCATCGAGCTGCGCCTCCAGCGGGCCGGCATTGGCATGGGCGCGGCAGGTGTAGGACCAGCCCGGTCCATAAATACCACGGCGCTGCCCGTGCTCGCCCAGCACCATCTCGGGGTGCGCCAGGAAATACGCGTTCACCAGCACGACGCCGCGGCGAGGATGCCGCCTGTCGGGTTGGCCTTCCGGAGTGATCTCGTCGCCGAGCACCTCCAAACCGTCCAGGTCCTCCAGTTCAGACTCCGGTTCGGCTGGTTGCTCGCCCAGTTCGATCTCGCGCAGCTCCGTCCAGGCTGGGCCCCGGGGTGCTTGGCCTTCGGCCCGCCGCTGAAACACCAGCACGTCGATCACGACCTCGGTGCCGGCCGTCGCCCGCATGCTGCTCTCGGGTAGGCGCACGGCGCCGACCAGGTCCGCCATGCTCGCGATATGCTCGCGCGCCACGGTGCTGGCCTTGTCCATGATGCCGGTGCTGGTCACGAAAATGGCGAGGCCACCTGGGCGCAGGCGGTCGATCGAGCGGGCGATGAAGTAGTCATGCAGGCGCAGCCCGAGCTTTGCGGTCAGCGGGTCGGCTTTGATGACGCGGTCCGCGAATGGCGGGTTGCCGATGGCCAGGTCGAAGCCGCCGCCAAGCGCGGAGCGCGTGTAGTCCTCCCGCCGCACGCGCGCCTGCGGATGGATCAGCGCGGCGATGCGTGCGGTGATCGGATCGTATTCGACGCCGGTGAGGCGCGTGCAGTCGCGCAGCGCCTCCGGCATCAAGGCGAAGAACAGCCCGGTGCCCATGCCCGGTTCGAGGACCCGC
The DNA here is from genome assembly GCF_009765975.1 of Acidisphaera sp. S103. Taxonomy (GTDB): domain Bacteria; phylum Pseudomonadota; class Alphaproteobacteria; order Acetobacterales; family Acetobacteraceae; genus Rhodopila. Next base: position 107,810 of record NZ_LMUJ01000065.1, read on the forward strand.
CCTGCACTGAAGCCGAGATGCTGGGCGGCGCGCCAGATGGCCCGGATCACCGGCTCGGGCGTGTAATGGGCGTACTGTGTCGAGCGTTGCAGGGCGGCGTATTCCGGGATCGAGGTGGCGTCGGCGAGGTCGTCGCCGATCTCCTCCCAGCCGGGCCGCAGACCCGTCTCGCCCGGCAGCGGAAAGGCGTTTTGCGCCAGGTCGGTCGCGCCGAAGCCGATGAAGCGCATCAGTTGTTCTTGCTCGGCGGCCGTGGGCGCGCGCCCGGCATCCTCCAATTCCCGCGACAGGCGGATCGCGGCGATATTGTCGCGGGCGCGGGCCGGCCAGCCGCGGGCAAGTTGCCGATCGCCGGTCAGTGCAAAGTTCACCCCCTTCTCCGGCGGAGCGAGCGCGGCGGGCGCGTGCGGCTCATCATCGGCATCCGCCGACACGGGTACTGCTGTCGGCATGGGCACCGTCCAACCCAGCGCGGAGCTGTCGAACAGGCCAAGCGTGTACTGCGCTGCATCGGGCATCGTGTTTCTCCAGGACGTGTGATGCCGCACCGCTGTGCAAACGGCCGATCGGGCGGGCATCAGGATGGTTGGGGAACGGGGTCGGGCCTGGGTCAGCCCGGCGAAGATGAGGTCAGTACTCGCCCGGCAGCATCAGCGTGCCGTCGATGAGCCACACCGTGATCTCCTCGAGCGGAAAGTCCGTGAACGGAATGTCCTGCGACGCGAGTGCCGTCTGGCCGTCGCCTGTCGCGGTTGCCGTCGCAGTCTGGTCCGTCCGGACAACGAGTTTCCAAATCTGGAAGTCTTCCTGGGCAACCTCTGGCGTCATCTGCCACGACGTGATCAAGTCGATGAGCCAATAAGCGCCGGCCCTCTCGGCGAGGTGCTGGATGCCCGGCGTGTAAATCAAGCGTCTGGTCCAATGCCTGTATCGTTCGAGATCTCCTGTGAAATAAATCAGCTCCGCGAGTAGCGTTCTACGGTCTGCTTGAACTCGGGTTGTCTTGTTCTCGGTTGTCTCATTCATGCTTTGCCCTTTCCGTCTTCTCTCCCGAAGACTTGTCCCCGCGGCCGCTGCGTGGCGGACACGGCAAGGGCGTCAGCCGGCGCAGCCGGGCCGTCGCGCGCCTTCCGCGCGATGGACCCTTGCCGCGACCAGCGCGGCAGTGGCAGCTGTGGCAGTCAGTGCAAGGCTGCCGCACACGGGTCCACGCCGAACGCATGCGCGGGCCTGTCTGTGAGGCTGGCCATGGTCTAGGTAGAAAAGGATTTGCGTGAGGTCAGGGGCTGCAGAGTTACCTGCAGGCAGTCAGGTTTCGGACGCGATGATCTCCAGAAGCCGCGCATCGACATCGCGCACCGCAATCCAGTCTTTGCGGCTGCCGTCAGCCTCGAAGCCAGAGAATTTCTCGCCGGCGCTGTGCGCGCGGAATGCCCGCAATGTCTCGTCTTTGAGCTTCAGCTGTTCCAATGCGGCGGTCAGGTCTTGCTGTAGCCGGGCAATATAGTTCATGGCGGATCGTCAGCGTTCTGACTGCTGTTTGGGCGGAACGCCTCCTCGACGGCACACTTGGCCGCGGCAAGCGTCATCAGCTTCGCCGCGGCGCTGGCCGCAGCCGCCAGCCGGTCTGCTGGCCGGTTCGCGTGAATGCCGGCGTGACGTACGCGACGGTCCCTGGAAACGGTACGGTTGTTCGTTCTATTTGAAACGAACCATCGTGGTGTCGCGCGACGGTGTAGTTACTCTCATGTCCCATCGTGAGTGCTCCGGCTGGAGTGCTGTCGCCGTAGCGGCGGTCATGCTGCCGCTTCGTCGCCCTTCCATCCTCGGTAGGCCGTCACACAGTGCCTCTGGCAGTACGGCTTGCCGGCCTTGTTCGGCGCGTTGCAGAAACGGAAGGATGGAGTGCCCGGGTCGCCGATCGGCCAGCAGCAGGATGTGCTGCCGATGGCCGCTTGGGTGCGGCGTACGGGCGGGTTCGGTCGCGCCTGGTCGGGGCCGGGGCCGGTCTGTCGGGATGCTCGATTGGTTCCGGCGTGCAGCTTGTCAGTGGCGCCAACTCCGCCAACCGCGGTGGCTGTGGCCGCGCCGGGGCAATTCGCGCGGGAGCGTGGTCTCGCCGAATTGGAGACGGGCGGGCATCCAGATCAAGGCGGTGCGCCTTGCCGACAATGGCATTCTTGGAAACGCCAAGGCGGCGGCCGATCTCAGCGGTCGAGAGCCCCTCGAACCAGAGGGTCCTCAGTTGCAGAATCTCATCGTATGTCCACATTATGTTCTCCTATAGAAATGTTTTGTGATGCCACCTTTCCCGCCGTCAGCCTGCGGCGCGCCGGGCAAGGGCGCCTGCTGGCGCCCGGCCCGACCCTTGCGCGGCGTGCCCGCCGGCTGGCACGGCCGCCCGGTGGTTGCCTTCTATCCCTCGTGCTTGGGCTGCCCTGGCTGCGGCCCGGAGGGTGCGGCGGGCTGTCTCCAGGCCTCTGGTCTCACCATCGCCGGCGCGACCAAGGCGCGTGCGACCGCACGCCTGGCGAGTTCGGGAGCTGCTTCCTGGCGCATCTCACGTGCCCGCCGCCGGGTCGATGTGTCTAATTCTTGGGCCGGGGGTTAACTTGATGCGGGATTTTTTCAGTCGCCAGGTAGGTTGATCACCTCGGCGCCCGCCGTCCGATACAGGCCGGCGACATAGGTCAATGGCGCGTAGGCGAGGCTGTGCCAGGGTTGCGGGCTTGGTACCTCACCCACCGCAATCATGGGACCCTTCACAGCGAGGTCCATTGCGTTACTGAAGTCAATCATCCGGCTATCGATGATCGGCAGACCCGCAGCAACGCAGGCAGCTTTCATGGGCTCAACATCATACCCACTGAGCGTCGAGCCGCGGTCGTAATAGAGCGTGTAGCCGCCGCGCCCAATTCCAAGGTGACCGCCCTCGGTTGCAAGGGCCCGGCTGATGCGTTCCGCGTCGTCCTTGGGCCAACTCGTCGTGGCGGTCATTATGCCGCCTCCGCCAGTTCGGCAGCATCTTCACTATTTTTGTTGACGTCAGGCGCGCTGTCGGCGTGTTTTGCATAGTCGGGGTGGAAGGCCAGGAGGTAATCGGCGATGCGCTGAGCGTCGGCGGCGGCGCGGAAGATTTCACGTTTATTCTCCCGCAGATTCTTTGCCCAGGAGGCAATGTAATTGGCGTGATTGGGGATATCGCAAGGAAGATTGAGTGTGCCACCAATAAAAACCGACGCCAATTCTGCGCGTAACTCTTCCTGGGCGTAAGCATTCGTTCCAAAGCGGCCGGTTAGGTCTCTATTCAATCTATTCTTTGCGCCCGACCAATGGGCTGCCTCATGCAGTGCCGTACAGGCAAACTCCTCTGGACTCTCGAATGACGCCGGCTCTGGCAATTGGATGAAGTCGAGCGACGGACTGTAGAATGCCCTGTCACCGCCAACCCTGATGACGGCCTTGCTGTTCGTCAGAATGATGTCGGCCGCTTCGGGGCGGCGCCAAGGCGCCTCCGTGACATTCGGCGCCACATAGGCGGGCATCCCCTCAATTTGCGAGCCGTTAAATACGGTGTAGGCGCGCAGCATGGGGATGGCCCTGGTTCGATCCTCCGCCCCCGGTGCCGCGTCGCAGTCCTCCACCAGCATGCGTTTGAAGAAGAAGACGGTCGTGCCGCGCTCGCCTTTGCGGACCTGCCAGCCGCGATCGGATGCCTGTTTGTAAGAACAAAAGCGCGGATCGCCTCCAAGAGTGAACGAGGTCATCGCCAGCAGAAGCACGTTGATGCCGTGGTAGGGCCGTCCGGTCGTGGCATTGATGGGCGTGCCGGGCGAGCCGTTCTTCCAAGGCTGGCGCCAAGGCCGCGTGCCGCCTTCGAGCGCCGCGATAATCTTGTCCGTCACCTCCTGGTAGTAGTCGCGCCGATCGGTAAACGGCTTGCCACTGCGGTGTGTGATCATCGGGGGCTGTCCTTCGAGGTTTTTTGCTCAACCCCTCCTCCGCCCCGTGTCCTGACCGGCCGGGGCAAGGGCGCGCCGTCTGGTGCGCGGCCGAAGGCCGGACCCCTTGCGGCGGTCCGGCGCAGGCGCGGTAAACCTCTTCTTTCGTCACTCCTTCTGTTGTTCGATACCCTGGCGGTTGGCGCGGAGGCGGTCATGCATCAGCGTCGCGATCTTGACCTGTATGTCCCGGCTGGTGTGCTGATCGCTGAGGTCCTCCGGCAGCGATGCGGCTTGGATGCATTGGACGAAACCGTGGGCGGGCCCAGGCGCGGCTTCGCGAGACGCCCTGGCGCGCCGAGCCCTTGAAGCAGTCCGACGGGCGCGCAGTACTTGTTGCTGTCCCTATCCTGGTCTGACCACTCGGATTTTTGTACCGCGGCAGCGGTTGATGATTGCGCCTTAGCGCTTGGCGCTCTTCAAGCCCTTAGCGTGGAGATGGCCGAGCGCATTAGCCAAGTCATCCGCGTCCTCGAGTGGCAAGCCGGTTTGCGGCGTGTCAAAGACGACGGCGGGTTGACCGCTTTCCGTATCGATGACCGACCATCCAATCCTATCCGGCTCGATGGTGTAGCGCGTGACCATGGGTGCGGGCCTTTCATGGGGAAACGCAGTATTGAATCATAACTCGGGTCGATCTGCCAAGTTACCTGTTAGAAGATTTGTTGGTCACGTGAAAACAAAGCGTCCGATAGACAATCGTCAGGGCGTGGCATCTGACCATGCATGGCTGCTTTCGTTGCTTCCTGACGCGGTGGTCGGAAGATTTGCTCCACCGGACCTTGTCTATCCAGTTATTTTTGTTCGATCGGCAACGCTGCCGATCCCAATCAAGATGGATTTCGTCCGACATAAACGCACGAATAGCGGCGCATAGGTTTGAACGGCGTGGCGGTGTAGTCATATCGCGCGCGAAAGCACGGTAAAGCTGCATGCGGTTGTTTCCTTATGCCCGCCGGACCATGGATGGAATCAGATCTTTCACCGTTGGTGCGCCCATTTGTTGCATGACCGCGTGTGTCTCGCGGCGCAGGATCTCTAGCACGCGTTCTACACCGGGTTGACCGAATGAGCCGAGGCCCCACAGATAAGGTCTGCCGATTCCGACGGCCGCCGCGCCAAGGGCCAGCGCCTTGACGATGTCGGTGCCGCGGCGGAAGCCGCTGTCGATCAGCACTGGCATACGGCCGCCGACTGCCTCGACGATACCGGGCAGCGCGTCGATGGTGGAGCGGCCGTTATCGTCATTCCGGCCGCCGTGGTTCGAAACGATGATCGCGTCGATACCGGCATCCGCCGCAAGTTTCGCGTCTTCCGTTGCCAGGATGCCTTTGAGTACGATCTTCGTTTTGACCACGTCGCGCAGACGATGGACCGAGTCCCATGTGAAGCTGATCGCATTGAAGGCAGCTCCAGTCAGGTCGATGCCGTCGAAGTTGGGTTTGCGCGAGAGGTAACTCTGCAATGTGGTCCCATGGCAATCGCTACACTGTCTCGTGTCGACCCGCCGTAGCCGTGCCAGGGTTTCCCAGTTCTGCTGCGCCAGTCCGTCGACGGTGATGACGATCGTTTGGCAACCGGCCCGTTCCGCCCGTTTCGCTAGCGCGACGGCGATCTCCCATTTCGAGGTCGGATAAAGCTGATACCAAACCGGGCCGCCGCGTGCCGCGATCGCATCCTCGATCGACGTGGTCGCGACAGTGGACAACATCTCCAGGTGGTTGCCCGCCCGCGCGGCTTTGGCGACGGCGATTTCTCCCTCGGGATGGTAAGCCTTATTGCTGGCGGTCGGACACACGAAAATCGGACTGTCGAACGCCGTGCCGAGGATCTCCGTGCGCATGTCGATCTTGCTGACATCGATCAGGCGCCGCGGCAGCAACTGGAATTCTTGGAACCCCGCGCGGTTGGCTCGCAGCGTCACCTCGTCGTCGATGCCCGTCGTCATGTAGCCGAAATGCGCCGGCGGGACCTTCTCATGCATCACCGGTTCGAAATCGAACACGTCCAGGGCCTGCTTTGGGTCGGTGATCAGCTTGTCCAGTTCGCGTGGCGCCCACACCATCGGATCGGCCGCGACCTGCCCGAGCGCCGGTCTCCCCGCGAACAGCGGACTAGCGGCGACGAACCGCAGGAAATTCCGCCAGTTCGTGAGCGTATCCACCATGGCTACCTCTATCGTCCCAAAAACGAACCGACCAGCGCGGCCAGTTCATCCGGCGGTTCCATCTCCGGACGATGTCCGGCCGCCGCGATCGTTTCGTACCATGCGACGGAAATCAACGTTGCGTACGCGCGGCCATAATCCGTCGTGACGACCCAATCGCTTTCCCCCAAGCCACTAACGTCGACCCCGCGATGCGCGCCAACCAATGGCGAAGTTGCCGATCGTAAGTCGACATTTCCTATATGCCCGGGCCAGCCGGGCACCGTGAGTGAACGATATCCGTGGATGAGCGCGCTCGGCAAGATCGACGGCACCATGGCCGCGTGGGGATCCTCTTAACCGGAGGTAGGCGGCCTGTTCGTGCGCGGAGGTTGCCCCACCAGGCGACGCCGGGACGCTGTCTCCCGCAGACTAGCAGGTCGGAACAAGTCAAGGATCACGCCGAGCGTGGCTCCAGTTTACACCCATCGCACACCTTGGCGTGGCAGCGAACGAGGTTATTGGAATGTCCGTTATAGAGATCCGACATCACGGCCTGGAATAACCTGGATAGGCGCTAATTGGCCAAGTTCGTCGCAGGCGCATTGGAACGCGCGATGACAACGAACTAACGGTCGGTCATGGAGGTTGCCAACCGCAATCGTCGATCCGTTTCAGAGATTTTGTCAGGACGTAGTATGACGGTGCTGCGACCCGCGCGGATCACGTTTTAGTGTCGCCGCATCCCGTCGACAAACACGTCTACCAAGCGCTGTACGTTGCTTTGCCAACCCGGCTTATCGTGCGTGTAGCACAGGCCCACGACGGTTCGCAGAATGTCCTCAGTGCTGATGTCGTCGCGGATCACCCCAGCGTCCACAGCCCGCCGCAGAAGCGCTTCCAGCACCCCGCCCAGCCGGTGGATGGAATAGGCGGTCAGATCCAACCCGGCGTGCACCGCGACGGCAAGCGCGACGGACATGCCTTTCTTCGTCGCCACGAATTCGACATTGGCGTGCATCCAGCGGCGGAGTGCGTCCAGCGGCGGCAAATCCGACCCAAGTTGCCCCGCCAGCCCCACCAGTTGTTCCACCTCGTTCCGGTACACCGCCTCGAACAGCGCCTGGCGGGTCGGGAAATGTCGGTATAGCGTTCCCACCCCGACGCCGGCCTGGCGCGCGACGGCCTCCAGACTGGCCTCTGGCCCACCGGCGGCGAACACGACCTTCGCCGCCTGGAGAACCCGCTCCCGGTTTCGGATGCTGTCGGCGCGGGGTTTCCGCCCAGGTTTGGCTGAAACAATGCCGTCCATACCGGTTTGGCTTCGCTCCCCTTGAAAACGGAGGTGGCCTCCGTATTTACCGACACATCACAGCTCAGATCGGAGTTTCGCATGGGTCTGTCAATCACGCTCACAATCAACGGTGCAAGGCGGGCCATAACTTTGGACGATCCCCGCGTCACGCTGCTCGACCTGCTGCGCGAGCGGCTAGACCTGACCGGGACCAAAAAGGGCTGCGATCGCGGCCAATGCGGCGCCTGCACCGTGCTGCTTGACGGCCGCCGGGTGAATTCTTGTCTGGCATTGGCGCTAAGCCATGACGGTGCCGATATCGTCACCATCGAGGGCGTGGCGCCGGGTGGGCAGCTCCATCCCGTCCAGGCCGCCTTCATTGCCCATGACGGTTTCCAGTGCGGCTTCTGTACGCCGGGCCAGATCATGAGTGCGATCGGGATGATCCGCGAGGGCCAAAACTGGGGAAGCGGGGCTGGCGATGACCCCGAGCGGGTGCGCGAAGCGATGAGCGGCAATCTCTGCCGCTGCGGCGCGTATGTCGGGATCACAGAGGCGGTGCTGGACGCCCAGCGAGCGATAGCCGAGGCGAGCCGGAGGGACGCGGCATGAACCGCTTCGAATACGCCCGCCCGGCGACGCTCGCCGAGGCCGTGGCGGCGGGGGCAGTGCCGGGTGCAGCCTATCTTGCGGGTGGCACCAACCTGATGGACCTGATGAAAGGCGGCGTGATGCATCCCGGCCACCTGGTCGATATCAGTCGTCTGCCCGGACTCGACCGGATCGAATGGCTGAGCGACGGTGGCGTGCGGATCGGCGCGCTCGTGCGCAACGCGGACCTGGCGCACGAGACGAAATTCGCTCGGCAGTTTCCGGCCGTGGCCGAAGCGCTGCTCTCGGGCGCCTCAGCCCAGTTGCGCAACGCCGCCACGGTGGGCGGCAATCTGCTGCAGCGGACGCGTTGCGCCTATTTTTACGACACGGCCAGCGCCTGCAACAAACGCAACCCCGGTGCTGGTTGCGACGCAGTGGGCGGCGAGAACCGTCTGCACGCCATCCTGGGATGGAGCGAGCACTGTATTGCCACCAACCCCTCCGATTTCTGCGTACCTCTGACCGCCCTCGACGCCGTGGTGGAGCTTCAGGGCCCAGCGGGGCGGCGCGCCATCCCGCTTGAGACCTTCCATCTGCTGCCCGGCAGTACGCCGGAGCGGGAAACGATGATGCAACAAGGTGAACTGATCACAGCGGTGTGCCTGCCGGCTGAAGCCGCCCGCTTCGCGGGTAATGCGCGCTATCTGAAAATCCGCGAACGCACGTCCTATGCCTTCGCTGTCGTCTCGGCTGCCGCCGCACTCCGCCTGGACGGCGAAACCATCGTGGAGGCCCGGATCGCACTGGGCGGTGTCGCGCTGAAACCGTGGCGCCCCCGAACGGCGGAGGCGATGCTGGCTGGCGCCCGCCCGGACCCCGCCGTCTTCAATCGGGCGGCCGAGACGGCGCTGGCCGGTGCCAAGGCGTCGGGTGACAACGCATTCAAGATCGAACTTGCCCGCCGCATTGTCGTCCGCGCGCTCGCCTTGGCCGCCGCCGGTACCCCCGAACGCGTGCCCGCTCTCCCCGCTTCCCCCTTCGCCGGAGCCATCACCCATGCCTGAGATCGCTCTTTCGCAAGCGCCCGCGCACATCCGCATGGGTTCGAGCATCGGCCAGTCGCTGACCCGCCGCGAAGGCGTGCTCAAGACCACTGGCACGGCCCGCTTCGCCGCCGACAACCACCCGCCAGGTATGGTCTACGCAGTCCTCGCCGTCAGCAGTATCGCCCGCGGCCGAGTGACCTCACTGGATGTGGCGGCGGCCAAGGCCCATTCCGGCGTGATCGAGGTCATGACACCCGCGAACACGCCCAGACTCGCGCAGGACCCGGACGCCAAGCTTCACCCGTTCATGTTCCGCATCGAGGTGCTGCAGAACGACACGGTGCGCTACGTCAACCAGCCGATCGCCGTCGTCGTGGCGGAAACGCTCGAAGCCGCGACCGAGGGCGCCCTTCTGTTGGCCCCGGCCTACGAGACTGAACCGGCACGCACAGGGCTGGATTCGAATGACAGCTTCATCCCGCAGGCGGTGGGCGCCGGTGGCCCGGCCGAAGAGACCCACGGCGATGTCGATGCCGGCCTGGCGGCGGCGTCCGCGCGGATCGAGGCGGTCTACGAAACGCCGGCCCAATACCATAACGCGATGGAGCCGCATTCCGTCGTGGCGGCCTGGGACGGCAACACCTTGTCGCTCGATATGCCGACCCAGGCCATGGCGATGACACAGGGCCGCATCGCTGGCCTGTTCGGCATCGCGCCCGAGGACATTCACATCCGCAGCCCGTTCCTCGGCGGCGGCTTTGGGTCGAAGGCGCTGGGCTCGGGGCCGCAGGTCCTCGGCATCATAGCCGCCCGCCTCGTCGGCCGCCCGGTGAAGCTGGTGCTGCGGCGGGAGCAGATGTTCGGCCCCGTCGGCCACCGTGCCCCCACAAGGCAAACCATGCGCCTGGGCACCGACGACCAAGGGGCGCTGACCGCGCTGAGCCACCACGTTAAAACCGCCACCAGCACATTCGATGACTTCATCGAGCCGGCGGCAAACGCCTCCCACGCGCTGTATGCCAGTCCGGCGATTAAGACCTCGCACGAGGCGGTACGGCTCGATACCGGGACGCCATTGTTCATGCGCGCTCCCGGTGAGGCCCCCGGCAGCGCCGCGCTGGAGAGTGCGATCGACGAGATGGCCCTGGCCTGCGGCATGGACCCGCTCGCGTTCCGGCTGAAGAACTACGCCGAGGTCGAGCCGATGAGCGGCAAGCCATTTTCCTCCAAGGCGCTGCGCCAGTGCTATGAGCAGGGTGCCGAACGGTTCGGCTGGGCTGCCCGCCCCTTGGCGCCGCGGCAGATGCGGGACGACGCCGGCATGCTGGTGGGCTGGGGCATGGGTACGGCGGTGTTCCCGGCGCTGATGTTTCAGGGCCACGCGCGGGCGGTGCTGCGCCAGGATGGCACCGGCGTGGTGGAGATTGGCGCCCACGACATGGGCCAGGGCGCCTGGACCGCGCTCGCCCAGATCGCTGCCGACGCGCTGGGTCTTGATCCCGACCAGACGGAGTTCCGGTCCGGCACCTCCGATTTGCCGGACGCGGGGATCGCCGGCGGCTCAGCTCACACGGCCACGGCCGGCGCCGCGATTCACGACGCCGGGGGGGATGTGATCGCCAAGCTCGCGGACCTGGCGACGGGCGACCAGCGGTCCCCATTGTTTGGAGCCAATAATGCGGGTGTGATTGCGCGGGGCGGCCGGTTGTACCGCCGCGACGACGAAGCGCGCAGCGAGAGCTATACCGACATCCTGACCCGCGCCGGGCACGCGGAGATCGAGGGGCGCGGAACGGGTGCGTCCGATCCCGCGGCGCTATCCGCTTACGCCATGTATGCGCACGGGGCCGTGTTCGCCGAGGTGAAAGTGGACCCGGATTTTGGCCAGGTGCGGGTGACGCGGCTGGTAGGGGCCTTCGCCGCTGGCACAGTCGTCAATCCGCGCATGGTCCGCAGTCAATACTATGGTGGTATGATCTGGGGGGTATCCTTCGCGCTGCATGAGCACGCCGTAATGGACAAGCGCACCGGCCGCCCGATGAATCCGAACCTGGCCGAATACCATGTGCCGGTGAACGCCGACGTTCCGAACATCGAAGCAATCCTGGTCGAGGAACGCGACGTCCACGTCAACGCTCTCGGCATCAAGGGGGTGGGAGAAATCGGGATCACCGGGACAGCGGGTGCCATCGCCAACGCAGTCTGGCATGCGACCGGCGTGCGCGTCCGGCGCTTTCCGATCACGCTGGACCAACTGATCGGAGCTTAAGGCGGCGCCGAGGTGATCGCCGCCATCCCGCCGATGGTGCCGATCAACAGCACGAGCGCACGGCGCCAGGTAGTCGACGTCGCTTTGATCCATTTCCCGATGCAGGCGCCGCGATCAATGTCTTGTCGAAGATCGCAAGGTCCAAGCGACGGAGAGGATACTGGGAGCACGTCTGAGAGTCATAAAAGCTGGGGCTGCTGCGGGGCGTCATAAGCTGACGGGTTGCCTGTCAGAATTCGATCGCCGTCATGTCGGTGCGCGCTGCATGCCCATATTGTTTGGCTCTTCTTCGCCATCGGAAATCCAAATCCGAAGGGCGGATACTTGCATTGGCAAACATGACACCGCCGGGCTTCGTATTCTCGGATGACCGGATTTTCTGGCGCGCTTTGGGAAGTGTCCGCTTCCTTCCACCTCTCCTCTGAATTGACTGCTGGCTGCATCTGCTCAACCGCACTTCGACCAGCCGCAATGCACGCAGCTGAGGCACCCCGCCTCACGTACCAGGCCAGGTTGGTTGCACTTAGGGCAGAGCGGCCCGAGCTGTGCGGGCGTCACGAAACCGGTGACCGACGAGGCTTCCTTGGTGCTGCTCAAGGCTTCTCGAACGAGGAACCCTGTTTCGACCATGTGCCGTTCGATGACGTTGCCGATCGCGGCCACCAGCGAGCCGACGTAACCCCCGTTCATCCATTGGCCGCCGCGCGGGTCGAAGACTTGCTTCAACTCCTCGGCCACGAACGCGACCTCGCCGCCGCGCCGAAACACCGCACTGATCATGCGGGTCAGCGCCACGACCCAAGCGTAGTGCTCGAGGTTCTTGCTGTTGACGAACACCTCGAACGGCCGGCGCCGACCATCCAGCTCGATGTCGTTCACCGTGACATACATCGCGTGCTCGCTGTCGGGCCAGCGGAGCTTGTAGGTGGCGCCTACCATTTTCTCCGGCCGTTCCATCAGGTCGGTCGTGCCGGCACCCGGCGGCGGCAGCGCTTCGGCCGGCTTCGCCTCCAGCACGGAGCCGGTGATGGCGTTCGGCCGGTAGGTCGTACAGCCCTTGCAGCCGGATCTGTAGGCATCGAGGTAGACCGCCTGGAATGCCTCGAAGCTGATGTCTTCCGGAACGTTCACCGTCTTGCTGATCGCGCTGTCGACGTAGCGCTGCACGGCCGCCTGCATCCGCACATGCTCCGCCGGTGTCAGGTCCCGCGCGGTCACGAAATGCTCTGGGAGCGGCACTCCGTCGCTGAACTTCGCGCGGAAGCGGCGGAGGACATAATCGGAGACCTCCTCCTCGGTCCTTGAACCGTCCGGCTGCAGCACTTTGCGCGTGTACGCCAATGCAAACACCGGCTCGATACCGCTGGAGATGTTGTCGGCGACGAGGGAGATGGTCCCGGTTGGAGCGACGGAGGTGAGTAGGGCGTTGCGGATGCCATGCTCGGCGATCAGCGCCCGCACGTCTTCGTTCAGCTCGCACACGGTCTCGCCGGCGAGATAGGCATCCCGGTCGAACAACGGAAAGGCGCCTTTCTCTCCCGCCAAGCGCGCGGACGTCATGTAGGCCGTCCGACTGATCTGCCGTGCCCACTCCCCTGCCCTGTCCGCTGCCTCGACGGACCCGTAGCGCAGGCCGACCATCATCAGGGCGTCGGCCAGACCGGTCATTCCCAGCCCGATCCGGCGCTTGGCGATCGCCTCCTGACGCTGCGCCTCCAGCGGGAAGCCGGAAACATCGATGGTATTATCCATCATGCGGACGGCGACGGTCACCAGGTCGGCGAGTTCCGTCTGATCGAGATGGGCCTCTGGCGCGAATGGGTCACGCACCAGGCGAGCAAGGTTGATCGAGCCTAGTAGACAGGCGCCATAGGGCGGCAATGGCTGCTCGCCACAGGGGTTCGTTGAGCGGATCGTCTCGCAATAGGCGAGGTTGTTCCGCGCATTGATGCGGTCGATGAAGATGACGCCTGGCTCGGCATAGTCGTAGGTGGCGCGCGTGATGCTGTCGAACAGTTCCTTGGCGCGCAGGGTCTTGTAGATCCGGCCGTCGAATACGAGCGGCCAGTCGGCATCTGCCTCGACGGCCTCCATGAATGGATCGGTTGCCAAGACGGAGAGGTTGAAATTACGCAGCCGACCGGGCTGGCGTTTGGCGGCGATGAAGTCCTCGATGTCGGGGTGGTCGCACCGCATGGTGGCCATCATCGCACCACGACGGGCGCCGGCGGACATGATGGTGCGGCACATCGCGTCCCAGACATCCATGAATGACAGCGGCCCGGACGCGTCGGCGCCGACCCCCTTCACCGCTGCGCCCTTCGGCCGCAGCGTCGAGAAATCATAGCCGATCCCGCCGCCCTGCTGCATCGTCAGCGCGGCCTCGCGCAGGTTCTCGAAGATGCTGCTCAGATCGTCGGCGATATCGCCCATGACGAAGCAGTTGAACAAGGTGACCCGGCGAGCCGTGCCGGCCCCCGACAGGATGCGCCCGGCAGGCAGGAACCTGAAATCATGCAGCGCTTCATAGAAGGGCTGCTCCCATCGGTCGGGATCGGCCTCGACCGCCGCCAGGGCTCGGGCGACCCGGCGCCAGCTATCCTCGATACTGACATCGACGGGCGTCCCGTCGGCGGTCTTTAGGCGATACTTCGCATCCCAGATCTGGCGGGAGATCGGGGCGACTTGCTCCATCGTGGTGCCCAACGTCGAGTCGATGTTCATATCCATCACACTACCCTTTTCCACCGCCCTCGGGTTTCACTTGTTCAGCGCCGTCGCCGGCGCTCGCCCACGGCCCGGACAAGGGCGGTGCGGCGCAACCGCGACGGGAGCGCTCGTGCCGCACCCTTGTGCGGGTGTGGCCGTGCGACACCGCCGCTCACCGTTCGTCCCTCAACGCAGCCCCGCGAGGGTAGATATGCTCCCCTGGCTCAGCCTTGGTGGCCGGCTGCCTTTGTCGAAAGGGTCTGGTCGCCCTCTCAACCAACCCGACACTCTGTTCTCCACCGGCAGGTCGTCGATGAAGCTCGATGGCACGGTATGTCCACGCCGGAACTCGCAATGTGTGATCGTTACGCGGCGCATTCCACGTGTAATCGCCACATACCCAAGACGTCGCTCTTCGGAAATGTCGCCATAGTCTGGGGGAAACGTTCCCGCCTCCCAGGCCGGCAGGAAGACGTGCGAGAACTCCAGGCCCTTGCCCTTGTGCATCGTCATCAGACGTACACGGTCCGCGCTCTCGTCTTGTAGTCCGCTCGTGGACAGCGCCGCATGATCAAGCAGATCGCGGGCAGTGTGGAAGTCGCCGGCGAGCCCGATCAACTCCTGGATATTCTCTAGCTTATCCTCAGTTGTCTCCGCCCTGCTCTCGCGCAGCATAGCACGATAGCCGGTTGCGTCGAGCAAGAGCGATATCTGGTCGGCAACCGTGGCGGCGCGGTCGCGGCCGACGCCACGGACCGCGTCTGCAAACACTAAACCGGCGCTCCGTGCCTTGGGCGCTAGATCGGCCGCCTCGAGGGCCTGCAGCAGCGACACTTGACGCCAAGCGGCTTCCTGTTCGACCGTGTCCATAGTCTTCGGCCCGAAGCCGCGCGCCGGGACATTGATGACGCGCCGAAAGGCTTCGTCGCCCTGCGTGCTGTTCGGCGTGGCCGACAGCCGAAGCAGTGCCAGTGCGTCCTTGATCTCGGCGCGCTGGTAGAAGCCGACGTCACCCACCAACACGTACGGGATGCGGCCACGCATCAAGCTCTCCTCGAAGCCACGCGACATCGCGTTGCTGCGATAGAGGATCGCCATGTCCTGCCAGCTCGATCCTTCCGCGTGCCGGCGCTGAATTTCGGCCACGATGCCTATTGCTTCAGCTTCGGCATTGCGGAACCGCACGACTTCGATCGGGTCACCAGACGGCTTGCGGGTGTAGAGCGTTTTGCCGAGTCGTCCGCGATCCTGTGCGATGACGGCATTCGCGGCGGACAGAATGTGCCCTGTCGAGCGGAAGTTTTCTTCAAGCCGCACCTGCGTGGCGTTTGGAAAGTCGTGTGCGAAACGGCGGATGTAACGAATATCGGCACCACGCCATGAATAGATGCTCTGGTCATCGTCCCCGACGGTGAACAGCTCGCCATGCGAGGCGGCGAGGAGACGAAGCCAGGAATACTGCGCCTGATTGACGTCTTGGTATTCGTCGGCAAGTACTGCATCGAACCGTCCCGCCCATCGGTCCAAATAGTCGCGGTTTGCCTGCATAGCGCGCACTGGCCATAACAGAAGATCGCCGAAATCGGCTGCGTTCGCATCGCGCAGAACGCGCTGATATTCGACGTATACTCGGGCTGCCATCCGAAGGTGATGCGGATCTACCGGTAGACCGGCATTGTTCGCCTCGGCAATTCTTGCCTCGACATGCGATGCCGCCTCATTGGGGATCACGAGTACATCCTTAAACCCCGAAATTCGGTTGCATATCAGCTTGAGCGGGTCGCGGCCCATCGACACGTCATCGGCGGCGGCATTGAGGTTCATCCCCTTCATCACGCGCTTGATGATTCGCCGGCTGTCATCGGCATCCACGATGTCGAACCCCGGCCGCAGGCCGGCGACTTCGGGCTCGACGCGGAGCTGGCGTGCCGCGAGTCCATGAAACGTCCCGACCCAACTGGGTGCCGCGCTGTCGCCCAGGGTCGCGCGGATGCGCAAGAGCATCTCGGCGGCAGCCTTGTTGGTGAAGGTGACCACCAGGATGCGCGAGGCCGGAATGCCCCGCGCGGCAATCCGGTGCGCGACGCCGGCGATGAGAGTTTTGGTCTTGCCGGTTCCCGCGCCGGCCAAAACCAACACGGCGCCGGGCAGTGCCGCGGCCGTCGCCTGATCGACCGTCAGGCCGTTGAGCACGTCAGAGGACGTCGACATAGCAATCTCCCCTGCAAACAATCAGTTCCTCGTCCGTGGTGAGCACGGTGAACGGAGCATCGAAGTCCCAGTCACCCGCTTCGTCCCGTTCACCGTCCACGATCACGCCTTCGATCGAGGCCGAATAATCGCCAGCCTCGACGAGTACAAGAGTGTCCGTCAGGCTGTTGCCGGTTGGCGGTCGGCCGCATCGAAGCCGGCGGCTGGGGGGCAACCGGGTGAAAGCTGTCGCTAGCTTTGCTATGGTCTGTTCGCGCGCGATGCACGCATCGAGGTCGGCCGCATGTTCCAGATCCTCGCTGCCCGTCAGCTCGCGCAACTTCGCCAGGAACAGAGCGGCGGCGGTCCGTGCGGACCAAGGCTCCCAAGGCTTCAGCCCGGCGAACTGGGGCAACGGATCGTCGGTGAGCGGCCGCGCCTGGATGCCCAGCGTGTCCTGCAGGTCCTGGTATGACCATCCAGCGACATGCACCGCTTCCGAAGCCGCGGCGAGCCGATCAGCGCGCTTGTGGGCGGCGTAGCTCTCGTCATCCCAACCGGGGATAGCATAGCGCGTCACAATCGCCGTCCTGAGCCGGGAGACCAGGCCGTCGTAATCGGCGCCCAGATGCTGCTTGAGCGGTGAGATCGGATCGAAGCTGAGCATGCCCTTGTCGGCGTCGTGCAGCAGCTCGCGCAGTGCCTCGCCGCGCGTCAGCCGGACGAGCGGAGCGATCTTCTGCCGCAGTATGAGAACCAGCAGGCTGTGGTGGGCGACAGAGAGCGGCAGATCCCAGCAGGAGTGACCGCCCCAGCGATAGGTCCGCGACAAGCCGATGGCCAGGTCACGGTCGGTCCAGCTGTCGGGGTCGGGCTGTAACAAGTTCAACCGGCGACCGGATTCTAATCTAACCCAAGCGCGTTCGGGCCTCATGCCCCTCTCCTCTCAACAAGTACATCGTTCCAGTCATGTCCCTCGGGTGGACGCAATCGCTCGAACCCGACCGCCGCGTCTGCGGCGAGCGCCGCATGCCGGTCGGCGTAGCGATCCCCGGCTACGTTCGCGTCGGCCGCGCTCACCAGCACGCCAGCGACGCAGCGCAAGCGGGTCAAGGTCGTGCGAAGCGCGTCGAGGGTGCCCGGCCCCATTCCCCCGCCTGTCGCGACGTAGAGGGTATCCGCGCGCATGTGTTCAATCGCGGCCAGGCTGAGCGCGTCGATTGGCGCCTCGAGCACGGCCGCACGGGAGGCTTGATCGGCGATCCCGAACTGGAACAGCGTCTTCCGCCCGCCGCGGAGCGAACCCTTGTAGGTTCGGCTTCGGGTCTCGACGTGGGTAACGACCCCGTTCCAGCGATGCGCCAGCCACGCACTGCCATAGGCGCCCAACCGAACGCAGTCCTGCCACACCGCCGCCTCGAGCACGTCCTGTGGGAGCGCTCTAGCCTCGGCCAGGTATGTCCAGGCGGTGTCACCCGGCCGAAGTGCTGACCGTGCCGCCCATCGCTGGCCGGGCGAGCGATCAGGCTTGTCGGCGTCAGACTTGCGTCGACGTTCGGCCGGCGGAAAAGCCGGAGCGATACCGACGAAGCCCCGGAGCACCTTGCGGACGGCACCGAAGTTCAGCGACGGATCCAAGTGTTGGACTAGATTGAAGATGTCGCCTTTAGCGCTGCCGGTCGCATCCCACCAGCCGCGGCCCTCATGGTTGATGATGATGATCTCGCCCTCGCCACGACGGTATTTCAGCGCGTGCCTGGTGCTCTCGCGCATGTCGAGTTTCCAGCCGCCGACCATGCGTTCGAGCACGGCGGCGCAGTTCACGCTTTGCCGGAACAGCTCCAGCTCCGCATCTGCAGATGTTGACATCGTAGTTCTCCAGGAAGCGGCGTGGCGGGCCGGGCTCCCTGCCCTGCCCTTTCCATGTCCGGCATTCGCCGAACCGCGGGCCGCGAAGACGGAGGGTGGCAAGGGCGCAGCCGGCAAAGCCGGGCCGCGCGCCATTGGGTGCGCGACCCTTGCGGCCCTCCCGGCGCAAGCGGCACCCCATCTCGGCCCTACGTCATCGATCTCCATGGGTCGATGCTGACGGGGCGCCGTGCAAACGGCACCTCGAAGATCAGGTCAGAGCCGTCCCTTGTAGCCGCAGCGCTGGAGATGGGTTCAATATTGGTCGTCCAGGATACCCTTCCCGTGGGCAAGCTGGTGCAGGTTGAGGTCGCCGCCGAAGTGCAACTCGAGGAAGGCCGGTGCCGGGTCAGCAAGGGCGATGTCCCAGGATTGGGTTCGGATGCCGGGCGAAGGCCTGGGCGGCCAACTTTACGTCCGTGACGATCTGGGTCCAATTCGGGATCGAGGTCCAACAATGACCTGCTGGGTGTCGGGGTGCAGCTCGTCCTGCTTGAAGTCCGGGCCCGTTCCAACCACGACACGGGTGATCTGCCCCGTACGAACGCTTCTTTGTCCGCGAGGGCATCGGTGCGTCCCAGAGCCGGTAGTATTCCAGGGGACTTAGCTTGCCTGGTCCGTGCCGCAGTGCCGCTGTCTTAGTTACCCGTCGGCCTTTGGCGACGGCGGCCTGGACGCCTGCCGGGACGTCGTTCGGAAGTTCAGCGTCTCTTGGCTGGATTGGTGGTTGAGGCTGTGATCATCTGTGTTTCCCTCACGGTCTCGCGAACGATCGCGGCCGCGGTCGGTTTCCCGTTCCCTTTCCACTCCAGATTGGCCTGGTCGGGAAAGACAGAGGCGCGAAGCTGGCGGTGTCCGTTATCGACGGTGCACCGCCACTCCCTCCGCCTGTACTAGGCCGCCATGGCGGTGACCGCGGCAGTGATGATGACGAAAGCCAATATCCCATACCCGATCCGGCGCCGGGGCTTCTCCGGTCATTTTGATAAGTTTGTCATCGCCGTCATCGGGGGCATGGAACATCTATCCCCCTGCCCTGTTCCGTGCTGCCAAAACGACATTTATCCGGTAAAAATAGTAACCGGATAATCTGAAAAACCCGGTTATCTATCGGTTCTTGTAGAGGACCCAAGCCTCTTCGATAATTACGCCCTGCTGCACCCCTCGCCTCTTCGCCTCGTCCGCAATCTCATCGGCGACGTTTGGCATTACCTTGGCATGTACTTGGCCCACGCGCGGGCTCGGCTGTCGTCCGCGCTTGCGGTTTGGCTCTCGATTGACGAACCCATGCTGTTCGCCGGCTGCATCCACCCTGCCCTGAGATTCAGGCGTTGTGTCCTTGCGCCTAGTTTTCAGGCTGTCAAGGTCGATGCTGAAGGTCGGCTTATCACTCATAATCCTTTCCCCACCAGGCGGTTGTAGACGGCCTGCGCGAAGGCTGATGCGTTTTCTGCGGCTGGCTCCATCTTGCCCTGCACCGGCATCGTGCGAAGATCGCCGCCGAACTCGAACAAGGCGGAGAACGCAGCACGTTCCATGAGGGGAGGCGTGATAATATCGACCCCCTGCCCTCTCAGTGATTTCTCGATTGCCGTGTGCTGCTTCGACTTGATCGCGCGCGTCATTGTGAAAACCACTGCGTGCCGGATTGCCCGGCCCAGGGCTTCCTCCTCCTCTTCAATTAGAGCCAAGGCTCGGACGCCTATCGTCGCGTCGAGCGTGGTTGCCCGCATTGGTGTGAGAACCAGGTCAGCCTGAGATATAGCTCGCGAAACTAAGCGCGAGGCCACCCCCTCTAAATCGACGATTACGACCCGGCCATCAGCATCCTGCTGTTTGAGGGTCTTGACGATTTCCGATTCGCCAACGTCTGATCTGACATTGATGCGCGGCGGTAACGTGCCACGGTCCGCCCAGATGCTGATCGATCGGTTGGGGTCGCAATCGAGGATAGTGACCTCAGCACCCGCGTGCGCCAACTCGGTCGCAAGGATGATGGAGGCAGTGGACTTCCCCGCCCCGCCCTTTGGCGAGGCGACCGTGACGATTGGCATGGTCTAATCCGATATGTGAAGTTACCGGATTTATCGCCATATCCGGTCGATGGCAATACCCGGTTTTGAAGAATATCAGGTGTGAGAATATATCCGGTCTTTTCAGATATCTGATTTTATGAAATACCCGATTTCTCCAAACATCAGGTATTTCTGATTACTCGGTTATCATTATAATCCGGTAGTTTAGATAATCGGATTTACCTAGTTACCCGGTTCTCGGTATAACCCGGTTGTCATAAAAACCGGGTTATCATTATAATCCGATAAGTTGAATAATCGGATTTATGTGATTACCCGATTCTCATCATAACCCGGTTTTAATTAAAACCGGGTTATCGTTCTAATCCGGTAGTTGGAATAATCGGATTTATCTATATACCCGCTTATAGATGTAACCCGGTTCCCCTAAGAACCGGGTTATCGTTATAATTCGATAGGTTGAATAACCGGATTTATGCAATTACCCGGTTGTCGTCATAACCCGGTTTTTGAGGGAACCGGGTTATTTTGTAAACTTGGTAATACAAATTACCGGATAACCGGTACTATGGCTCTGCCATGCGCTAAAAGCGGCGGTGGGCGCGGGGCAGGGGGCTCTAGCAGGGCCCCGATACAGCGGCCGGTCGTGGCCGACCAAAAAGACTCGGCCTTCACATCGGCTCGTGGCGCGGACCAGGGCGGCGCCTGAGCCTTCGCCGTGGAAACTCCACAAAGCTGACAGTGCTTGGGCTGGCATTATCTATCGCTGAAATCACGAGATCGAGATTGGCTTGAACCGTTGTCCAATGGATGTCGCTGATGACAATCACGGCCAATCCTCGCGCGGCAAGGTTCTGCTGGAACCGAAGGTTCTTGTCGCCGGTGATGAGGATGGAGAAACCCTCGGCCTCCGCGGCAGCTATCAGCGCCCCATTCGAGAGAGTCTCCCAGCCAAGGTCGGAAGCGTGGACGGCGTCAGTGAGCCGTCGTGCCAGTGGGGCAGGGACGTTATGGTCGAGCAGTATCTTTGCCACGCCTAATCGGTGACTTCAGACATGAAGGGTCTTCGTGTGGGCTCTGGCATAAGCGACGATCCGCCGCGCCCTCTCCGTGCCAAGGCCGGGGAATATCTCGGTCGCGATTTCGTCGGGCGTGTAGTCGTCAGAGTTGACAACCACGCCATCCGCAAGGATGCGGGTATCCTTCACGACCCATTGACCAGAAACCCTTCCGGGAATCTGCTCCACGTCGGGAGAATCCGACCAGTCTATCTCGATATCCATGGCAGCCTCTCGGAGCATCTCACTTGTCTATAACATATAGGTCGCCATCCCGGCGACGTCACGCGGTTACAAGCCAAGTGGAGGCGCGTGTGGACTTTGGTGAGGGGATCTTGCCGTGGACTCTAGTGATGATGGCGAGTCGTTGGCGAACGGCGACCAGCTTGGGTGCGACCGGGGACGGCTCGGCTTCAGAATCATGCCCTCATCGACCACATCGACAATCGCGCCGGGTCAGACGGCCATTTCCATGGCAAGCGTCTGTGTCCACTTGTTTTTGAAGTGGCAGGCCTCCCGGTAGGCTTTTCGGAACGCAGCAATCAAGAACAGTTTTGAGAAACTGATCGGAGCTAAATGGGCGGCCTTTTTTTCAACGCGCGCCCGGGATCGTCAGAAACGTTGGCTATCGAGAACAGCGGCCTTCCACCGCCTAAGCAAGTCGCGATCCCAGCGCGGCAGCGTGATATCCCGTCGTCCGCCGCCTCAGCAACCTGCTCGCCCACGGATGGCCCGATCCGATTGCCGTGCAGCATGAAGTAATGCCAGCTAAAGGCAGAGCCGACGCGCTCGTCGAGACGCTGCAGCCGGTGCATAAGCGCAAAGATGGTCTGCCCGGGCTTAATCGCAATCTTCGGCAGCGGCTTGCGGGTGAGCCAGACGGGGATGCCATGCAACTGGCACCCCCCGGCCATCTTCAAGGTCGCTGAAGGGGACGGCCCAATGGTCGAAGAGGTGGTTGGCCAAGCGGCCGGCTGAGCTGGCGGACCAGTCGGCGTAGAAGCGCTCGAGTGGCATCTTCCGCGACAGGTACTCAGGATCCTGATCGGTGATCTCGGCCTCGCGATAGCCCGGTGGCACCGTTGTGCCGCGGCGGACCCTGTGAGGTGTCGGCCACGAACCGCATTCGCTGTTGACGCTCGACTGCCGCCAACTCCGCCAGGAAGCTGTCGGCATGGACGGCCCGCCGCAGGCGGTAGTGCAGGTCGCCAATTGGCTTGAGGTCGACGGACAAGGCGGCCGGCCCGTCGCAGAGATCCTCGATGCTGTAGGGCGGCGGCCGGTCCGTGCCGTCGATCAGCGGGCCAAGGACGACCTCCTGTAGCTGATGGATGGCGAGTTGCACGTAATCGGCTGCATCCTGGCCGAGCGGGGCGAACACCCAGACGGTGCTGCCGCGAAACGCGGTGCGCAGCAGCGACGGGTCGCCCTTAAACTGGCGCCAGACGGAGAGATAATCGCCGTCGGCCTCGGCGACGCGCTGCCGAATCCAGGACGACGCCTTGTCGGCAACGCGCGTGAGGGTCTGATCGACGACGCCGCCGTCCATGATGAACTCGTCCCACGGCGCTGCAACGCGCCAGGGAATAGCGGGCCAGCGCGCGGTCAAAGTGCGCCGCAGCGCATCGTGGCTCTTCGTTGGCCTGCTCGCGGCGATGACCGTCTCAAGGTCCGGAAAATTGAAGCAGGCGCTGGCCGGGATACCATAGGTCATGCGATCGCTCATCAGTTAAAGTATGGCATCGGATCGTTCCGGTCAGCGGTCCGATCCGATCGCGCCGGCACGGCGCCAGCGCTCATTCTAGCGTGCCGCGCGGCATCGTCACGGGATCTTGTGACCGCGAGGTGGTATCGAAATTCCAAGGAGTTTCGGCCTCGCCTGTTGGCACCGATTGTGAGCACGTTCCTCCGTAGACGAGCAGACTGGGTAGATAATGTGGGCGTGCAGACCGCGCCATCGTCGGTTAATCTGAGCAGGAAACCGCTCTTTTTGCGAGCGCGAGTTCTTTTGATGGCAAGAGCCTACAAGTAGGCGATGCCGGACCGCCACTTGAGCGCCCGCCAGGTGACAATTTTCGGCGCGCTGAGGACATGTAGTCGGTAAGCCAGCCACAGACAGTAATCCAGGGTCGCGGGGTTGTTGTTGATGGCCCGGATTGCCGCTTCTTCTACCGGGGCAGGATGCTTCTGCAGCTGTTCGAAGTACCCTTTGGATAGCTTTGCGCGGCTGTATACTGGGCAGTTCAGTATAGGAACACGCTTAGGCGGGCATATTCCCCGAGTTGACATTGGTGTATGGGCCTAGCCGCCTGCATTGTTGAATTGGACGGGAAGCCTTTGATTCTTTGCTGGGACAGGTGAGGGTAAGTCGACAATCATGCCCGCTCCGTGAGCCCATTCTTACTTATTGAGCAATCTTACCTGCTGTCGATGGTTCAAACTCTGCACTTGCGAATTGGTGTAGCAGCAGGGCAGGGGCGTCGACACTAAGATGAAGTTATCCACAGGCCCTACGATCCACAGGCTGTTATAGAGTTAGATTCTTATATCTAAGTTAAAGGAGTTAGAGGTCAGAAACCCTGTGGATAATCAGTGCATTGTTCCGAGTCGGCGTTTGCGTTCCCCCGAGCTATGGTTCCTGAATCCCCGTGCGCTGGCGTTCCTCTTCCCCCGTGCGTGCGTTCCCATTTCCCCGCCTCATACGCTGAACACAGCGCCGGACAAGCGTTCCCGTTACCCCGATAGTGGTCGGCCATAAACGTTCGCGTTCCCCCGAGTCGCAGATATCCTGATAATCGTCGTCCACGCTACGGCATTGAAGCATATCACATTTCCGGAGTCGTCTGGCTTCTCCTCCTGGACCCATGGCAAAGCCGTGTTCCCAATACCCCGGTTCGGGTATTGCGGCAGGTCACCGCGGCGGCTTCGGCGACGGCGGCTGGCCGTGTTTGATGCCGACAGACACGGGGAAACGGGAACGCTAATCCTGTTCCTCGGGGAAACGGGAACGCCTTGGGGGCCAATCCTCGGGGAATCGGGAACGCATGCGGCCTTTCGAAGGCTTTCGGTCTTCCTGCATGGTAGCTCGTGGAAGGAGGTCGTATGGCCGTTGTAAATTCAGAGGTGGCTGGGACGGACGTAGCGCTCATTGGTGGGCAGATCGATCTCTTCGTTGAGAGCTTGGTTTCGGCCCCTTTACGCGATGATCGTGCCACCATGGAGTTTCCGTTCTTCGCGCTTCAGAAGCGTCCGCTACTTACGCCAATTTTCTATCAAGACGGGAACGTATCGATCCGCATCTCGCCCGGTGAGCGCGGCATCGCGTCGATCTGGGACAAGGATGTCCTGATTTATCTGTCCAGCCTAATCAACGCCAAGATCGAGCGTGGCGAAGAGGTATCCCGCACCGTCCGCATCGCAGCTTATGACCTCCTACGGGTCACCCGTCGCCACACAGGTAAGAACGGGTATCAGGAAATCTATGACGCGCTGTTTCGTCTACGGTCGACCACCATCACGACTGATATCCAGTCTGGCGGTGAACGTGAAACGCGCGGCTTTGGTTGGATCGATAGCTTCCGCATCCTGACGAAGGAGAACAAGGTCGGCAGTCGTGTGATGCAGGGCTTGGAGATTACCCTCAACGACTGGACCTTCCGCGCGCTGGTCAAGGATCGAAGGGTGCTCTCCATCAACCCGGCATATTTCGATCTAACCGGTGGCCTCGAACGGCGGCTCTACGAGATCGCGCGCAAGCACGTCGGCCGGCAGACAGAATGGAGGGTATCGCTCCTGCAGTTAGCGAAGAAGTGCGGCACGATGCAGCGCAATCTGCGGCGTTTCAAATTCGATCTGAAGGAGCTGGCCGAACTGGATCGGCTGCCTGACTATCAGATGTTCCTGGTCAACGATCATTCGTCGCCGACGGCCAAGGCCCTGCAATCGATTGGCATGAAAAGCGTGAAGGGCGCGAAGCGTACACCGAACGAGGCCGTCATTGTTTTGTTCAAGCCGCGTGGCGCGCCCATTCCGGATATCATTGTCGAAGTTGCGTAGAGGCGTGCGAGCTATGGCGAATCACCAATTCCAACTTGTAACTCTGCCAGTCATTGCATGGTCGAAAGGCCGAGTCGATGAGTGAGTTGTTGGAACGATTCGGTGGGACATCATGCGAGTTAGCCCCAGACGACGCTGGGCCTGGCACGGAGATGGATGCTGCCGACCTCGTTCAGTTGGCGTTTTCTTCGGGCGCCGAGACTATCCTGACAATGTAACGTAAGAGAGCTTCGTCCGAATTTCCAGCAGTGATCCCAGCACCTGGGCAAGCTTCACCCGGGCGTGGCCCTGGGGCAGAATATCCAGGAGGAAAGCCGGCCAACGCGGCTGTTTCTTCCATTCCATGCTGATCGGGAAGGCGACGCTGAGGGCTTGAATTCCGCCGACCGAACCGGTCATTTCGGGATCCTGGGCGAGACAGTAATCGATCTCGTAATCGAGTGTCGTGGCACCCCGGTGGCCGAGATCCTCCGCAACAAATGTTACGACAGCGGCATCGCGCCATTGGCCGGCAAGATAGGTCTGCAGAGAATCTCAGAAGCCATAATATCCATCACAATGGATGCATCATGGCAGTATCGCAGGCTAACGCATCCATTTCAATGGTTGCGTTCGAGGGTCGCCGGACTGCGGCGGCCCGGCGGGGCAGGGGGGGGGGCGATCTCGGTCATCGTGGCACCGTACAGCAGGGCCCATAATATTCGAAAATATTTCCCTCTATGCAGACTAAGTTCTATCCCCAGGACAAGTCCATTTTCAGCGAGTTGCGAGCGACAATGCGTCAACAAACCCCCGTCTGTATTACCTAAAGCAGTTGGCAAAGCATCGAAATCTGCTGCGATTGGAGATGACACCGATCGGCGTTGACGGCGCTTCAGCGGTCATTTCGGGAAGCGGTTTGCTTTGTCTACCGGAACCTCATGCCGCGGGAGCCGAAGTGGCTCCCGTCAGACCGAGATGCTCCGCTCGGGCTAGGAGGTGCTTGACCGACGAGGGGTGCCATCGAGTCCCGCCGCGTGGCGTGCGTTCGCGCATGGTTTCGAGTTGAGCGGCTATCTGCTGGAGTGTGCGGTCAGGCGCTGCCGCCTTGATCCCAGCGACCAACCGGACAAGCCGGTCATGGCTATGTTGCGGTTGGGCCCGGTCCAGCAGGCTGACCTCAACGATGCCTTCATCGGCCAGCCGTCGTACGGTGCGGCGCAACCGCTCGACCGTCCAGGTCGCGGTCTGCCCGCGGTTAAGAATCTGCACGACATCGCCCCAGGGCTGACCCGGGCGCATTCGACGTACAGTCGGCAGCCAAGTGTCCAACCCCGCCAGGACACTTTCCAGATGCGCGGCGTCACGGCTTGCCCGCAGTTTCCGGATTGCATCTGGGTCCCCTGCTCGCAAGCCGGGGTTGCCGCCGACACGGCCGCGCGCGCGGGCCGCCCTCAAGCCGGATTTGGTGCGCTCGGCGATCAACGCACGTTCCAGCTGGGCGACGGCCCCCAGCACCTGCAACGAGAACATGCCTTGTGGCGTGGACGTGTCGATTGGGTCGTGCAAGCTCCGGAAATGCGCCCCTGCGGCCTCCAGTTGCTCAATGACGGCCAGCAGGTGGCTGACCGAGCGGGCGAGACGATCGAGCCGGACGACGACGAGGGTTTCGCCGGCGCGGATCGCGCGCAGTAAACGCGCCAACACGGGGCGGTCCCGATCGGCGCCGGAGGCGTGCTCTTCGAGGATTGTGGTGCAGCCCGCCGCAAGCAACTCGTCGCACTGCGGATCGGTTCCCTGTTCCTCGGTGGAGACGCGTGCGTAGCCAACCACGCGGGTAGAAGCGGCAGTTTTCCGGGCTTTTGGCGGCGTCATGTCGGCGGGCCTCCTCAGACGGGATCATTTACAATCGAATGAAGTGTTTTGAAACGGTCGTTTGCAGAGGTGGCCGGATGCCAATTGGTGGCTGCCTGGCGCGAAAGCAGACCGGTAGGGCAGGGGGCTCAACGGCGGATATGGCCCTATTGGGCCGTGCTGGCGGCGCGATCGGGGGCGTCCCTACGGCCGAGCTAAGGGCGACCTACGGCCAAATTCAGCGCTTAGCACGGCCAAATCAGCCAATCCTGGTGAGTTTTCGGAGCGGCCGGGGCCCGAAGTTTGCCCCTCGCCGGGCTCCGGGCATCCCGAGGAACGGCGGCGCGACAATCGTTCAGGCAGGCCGATTACCGATTGTGCTTACCACGCCTTAATAAGGATTGCCATAATCGTCGAAGTGACTAGAATCTCTGCACGAATCAGCACACCCTCGATGGAGGCAGTGGATGACCGCGGTGAGTTGCCCTCAGCCGCAACCGCGAAGACGGGGAACGGAGGTCGCCGCATGACGACGGACAGGACCGCTGCTTTGGCCGACATAGGGTCGGCCGGCTCTGCGCCTGAACCCGACCTGAACGTGTCCGACCCATCGGAAGCAACCCCCCGCGTCGGCTCGGCGGCGGCTGTCACAGCGCGGCAGCGCCCAGCCGCCAGTGCCGAGACACAGCGGCTCTACGCGGCGGATTGGAGGGTGTTCGAGGATTGGTGCCGTCAGCAAAATTTGGTCCCGCTCCCGGCTGGAACCGCCACGGTCGCTGCCTTTCTGAGTGAGGGCGCGACAACATTGAGCGCCGGCGCGCTGAGCCGCCGTGCGGCTGCGATTGCGGCACGACACCGCCAGAGTGGCTTCGCCTCGCCGGCGGCAGATCCAGCCGTGACAGCGATCCTGGGGGCGGCCCGCCGCATCGTCAGGCCGCGCAGGCCGGCACCCAAGCCACCGGCCATGTTGATCCGCATGGCTGTGCGGTGCCCGCGGGATCTGGCCGGCACGCGCGACCGCGCGCTGCTGCTGCTGGCCGCCAACGGTCTGGGTCGCGCCGCACTGGTCGGCCTCGACGTCGAGCATGTTCGCTTCACCGCGACGACGGCTGAGCTTTCGTTGAACGCTGAGGGCCGTCAGGCCAGCGAAAGGCCGGCGGGGGAGGGCAGGGGGCCTCCGGTTGTTGTCTACCCACACAGCGACCGGGCCGTTTGCCCGGTCCAGGCGCTGCGTGACTGGCTCGACACGTCCGACACCCAGTTCGGGCCGGTGTTCCGGAAAATCGATCGATGGGGAACGCTGGAGCACCGCCGTCTGGGTACCGACGCCATCCGTAGGATCCTGGCGCGTCGTACCCTGCGGCGCACCGCCAGGTCTCATAAGGCGCCGCAGCGAACACACGACGGTATAGCCGGATGAGCCGCCGCCCCACGGTCGCGGTCACACAAGCCGCTGCCGCCAAGGCAGAGGAGGCGGCCGATGCTCTGCTGGCGTGGCTGCACGTCCAGCCACGGGCGATCGGTCCACGCCCGGAGGCAACCTCTCGTGCCAGCGAGAAGGACGAGGCGCGGGCGGAAGCTATTTCCGACACGCCCGGCATGGATGCGGTTGAACCGCGATCCCGCATCGTGGCGGCAGTCCGGCAACGGCCGCCCGATCTCTCCGATGCGGCCATGCCCGTACAGCCGCATGACCCAATGCCACGCGAGAACCAGGCGCCGTTGCGGTTGGACCACACCGATTGGCTGCATCACCGGCTGCTGATCACTGGACCGGAGGCCGATCTGGCCAGCCTCCGGGCTGCCGCTGTTGGCGCAGGGACCGTGCCCTGGCACATCGATTTCGACCGGATGGAAGAAGATCTCTTTCACCTACTGGTCGCGCCGCCGGCGCGAGCGGGCGCGCTGACCTCACCGGCTCGCAGCGTCAGTCTCGCGGGCGCGCAAATCCTAGCCAGACAACTCCGCGCCGCCGCCGCCCGCCGCCATTCTCTGGCTGTTGCCCGGGTCGGTCACAGCGAGGCTTGTCCGTTCGACCTGCACGCTCTTGTCCCGGTGCCGGATGCCATCCTGCTTCGAGGCCCCGACGATCCGGAGGCGCTGGATTGGCTTTGGACGCACTGGGGAACGACGCAGACGCTGCGCCATGTGGCCGAGGACGAGGCAGCCGCCGCTGTGGTGGCAGCGCGGGAGCCAACCGCGCCGGGAGAGGCGATCTGGGCCCTGACTTTCTGGTCGGCCGATTGGACACCGTGGCGGGCGCTGGCGCGGATTACCGCGCGTTGGCCGGCGCTACGGTTCGACATGCGCCCAACCTATGACATGCCATGACCGACACCACGGACGAGGCCGGCCTGGTGGAGTCTGACGATGCGGCGGTGTCCGCGTGGGAGGATCTGCCCCGTGTCGATCAGACGGACACCGCACCGGTTCTCGCCGTCGACGGCTTCGAGGGGCCGCTCGACTGGTGGCTGGAGATGGCGCGTGCGCAAAAGATCGATCTGGCGAAGCTGTCCATTGCGACGCTGATCGGGTCTTTTGTCACAGCGATGGAGACCGGCCTTGCCACCCGGACCGGCGGTCTGTTACCGCGCTGGGCCGTCTGGACAGTGATGGCGGCGACGCTCACCGAACTGTGGTCCCGGCTGATGCTGCCGGCCGATGCGCCGGCTGCACGGGCAGCTGTCGAGGAAGCCGAGGCACTGCGCCGGCAGCTGCTCGACCGGGCGCGGATGCGGGCCGCGGCGGACTGGCTGGAGCGGCGGATGCAATTGGGCCGCGACGCCTTTCGTAGAGGTCGGCCGGAAGTGTCCGCGGCCGGCCGCGGCGGTGATCTCACCGAGCTGCTGCGCGCCTGTCTGCCGGCACTGCAGGTGCCGGACGAGCAGGCGGTCGCGCTCCGGCCTCGGCCAGCACCGCTGTGGACCGCCAGCGACGCGCTGGGACAGTTCGCCCGGTTGCTGGCCACGTTGCCGGATGGCAGTCCGCTCACCGCTTTCCTCCCGCCAATCCCCCAGGATGCGCCGTCACGCGCACTGCGTCGCCGCGCGGCGATGGCCAGCACCCTGATCGCCGGCCTGGAGCGAGCGCGCGACGGCGCTCTCCGGCTGGAACAGGAAGCCGACTGGATGACGATCCGGGTCAGCCGCGCGGACGACGACCCGACAGATGGAAAGGCGTTATCCCTGCTCTGATCGTAATCATTATCATACCGCTCTCATGTTCGCCATTTCAAGCAGCAGGCGCGACAATTCCTTGCTTGTCGAGCAAGCGGTTCAGCATGGTCCGCAACTGAGCAAGGCAGGAGGCACGATCATCGAAACGACGGTTGATCATGCTCTGATACGCGGGTTGGTTACCGCCTGACCGGATGCGTCGCGGAGCTTCCTCTGTCTAGGAGCCAGCATCGGATGAGATCCGGCTGATAGTGGATGCGAGGGTTCTCCTGACCGTGACCGTGCCCCCAGCCTTGCCCAGTTTTGGGATGCGTTGATGCGGCTGTCGTCCTCCCTGGCGTTTGTCTTCGTACGTGTCAGCCGTTCGCCTGCTGCACCAATTGGGCAAGTGCCCAGACGAAGCCTGACAGTTCGCGCGCAATCGCGGCAGTCAGTACGGTCGGCAGCTTCCCAGCTTGAGACAGCTTGCGATAGCGACGACATAGCCGCTCCTGGGCCTTCCAGGCCGTGTCGCGGACTGCCTTGGATAGCCCCTCTTGACGCAACAACAACTCTCGGCTGATCCGGGGTGGAAAGCGATAACTCCAGGCTGCCTCGACCAGCATACGCCGTGCGGCGCCATTGCCAGCCTTGGTGATCCCGCCCTG
>NZ_LMUJ01000066.1 GCF_009765975.1 Acidisphaera sp. S103
TTGCGACAGAACCAGTTTATCAATGAGAGAGTTCCATGAAAGCCAGGATCGGAAGGAGCAGGGTCGCAATTAAAACGGCCAAAATCTTGAATAGGACTGGAACCTTCATGACATGGAAGATAATCTCCAGCCCACAGAAGAAAAAGAACCAGTTCTTCACAGAAGGTGACAATAGCAGAGTGCGTGCAATGATAGGATCGGAGAAAAGGAATCTGAAAGAAATGTAGAGGGCCGGGGCAGCGGCGATCAACAGGATCATCGCGTCGAGAGCCGTGTTGACGGCCGGTGTCTCGGTGAAGGCGGCAATCCAACCGACCCATGCGGCGAACCATGACGCGACGGTGCTCATGATGCGCTGTCCTGGTTCGCGTCGGGTGAAATTTTCTCCGACTTCAGCAAGCTAAAGGCAGCCGTCCATCCGACGCCGGCGGCGAGGGCCTGATAACCAGTCTTGGGTGAATAGAGTATGATCCCGATGCACGTGCCGATGATCGCCGACAGCACAAAGTCGCTCCTGAAATAGAAGCGCGGCGTCCTGTTGGGAAAAAATTTCGTCAGAAACTTCTGCGAGTTCTTCAGTCCCTTCTGTTCGCAGTATATGTAAGCCGTCACACAACCAAGCAACGTGATGCTGGGCAACGTTGCGATAGCCAGGTATGCCTGGAGATCCACCATAAAACTGACCCTCTCGGACCTGTGTCCGTAAACCGAACCGGATGTCAATTCCGTCGATTAGTGGGAAGAACGCGAGATATAGTAACAATGACTCGACCTCTAGTCAAGTAAAACGCGCCGTCAGGTTGCAGCGACCCGTCGCGCATGGGCCGCTACGCAGCGCAAACCTTGCCCGGTATTCCTGGATCAGGAAGCCATGCGCCGCCTCGCGCGAGACGTAGCCCGGCCCCGCATGAGCGACTCGAGGCCAATACAAACGCCTACTCCTCAGACCCCTTCCCGAACAGCCTGTTGAACAGCCGTTCGCTCTCCGCCAGACCCTCCTCGGTGAACCAGACGGACCTGGCCTTGCTTTTGGGATCGCCGATCATCCCCTTCTCGAACAAGCGGCCCATCGCGTCCCTTCCACGCCCGCGTCTCGCCGCACCGGGTCAACCAGGGCAACGCCAGCACCGCATCGTCGACCTTGTCTTCATCGATGTCCATGGCCATCTCCCTGCCCCCCTGGAACCGGCACCTCCCCCTACCCACGTCCCGCTACCCACTTGGGGCAATGCGGGTTAGAACCCGCTCCAAACAGCGAAGCGACAGATCATGGCCAGCTACCAGTACGTCTATGTGTTGAAGGACCTGACCAAAGCCTTCCAGGGCGGGCGAGAGGTGTTCAAAGGCATCACCCTCTCTTTCCTGCCCGGCGTGAAAATCGGCATCCTCGGCGTCAACGGCGCCGGCAAGTCGACGCTGATGAAGATCATGGCCGGCATCGAGACCGAATACGGCGGCGAAGCCTGGGCCGCGCCCGGCGCCACCGTCGGCTATCTGGCGCAGGAACCCGCGCTCGACCCCACCAAGACCGTGGGTGAAAACGTCGAGGAAGCCTTCGTCGAGCTCAAAGCCGCCCTGAACCGCTTCAACGAAATCTCCATGCTGTTCGCCGAACCCATGGACGACGACGCGATGAACGCGCTCCTGGTCGAACAGGGCGACCTGCAGGAGAAGATCGACTCCGCCGATGGCTGGGAACTCGACCGCAAGGTGGACATCGCGCTGGACGCACTGCGCTGCCCACCCGCCGAGTCCGCCATCACCATGCTGTCCGGCGGAGAACGCCGCCGCGTCGCCCTATGCCGCCTGCTGCTGGAAAAGCCCGACCTGCTGCTGCTGGACGAACCCACCAACCATCTGGACGCCGAAAGCGTCGCCTGGCTGGAGCACACGCTGCACGACTACGCCGGCACCGTGATGGTGGTCACCCACGACCGCTACTTCCTGGACAATGTCACCGGCTGGATGCTCGAGCTGGAACGCGGCCGCGGCTATCCGTTCGAAGGCAACTATTCCTCGTGGCTGCAACAAAAGCGCAAGCGCCTGCAGCAGGAGGAAAAGGAAGAATCCGCCCGCCAGCGCGCGTTGGCCGCGGAATCGGAATGGATCGCCGCCTCCCCCCGTGCCCGCCAGACCAAAAGCCGCGCCCGCATCGCGAAATACGAGGAAATGCTGCAAAAATCGCAGGAACTCGTCACTGGCGTCGCCGAAATCGCCATCCCGCCCGGCCCGCGCCTGGGCAACATCGTCATCGAGGCCGAGGATCTGCGCAAAGGCTACGGCAACAACGTCCTGATCGAGGGCCTCAACTTCAAACTGCCCCCCGGCGGCATCGTCGGCGTCATCGGCCCGAACGGCGCGGGTAAAACGACGCTGTTCCGCATGATCACCGGCCAGGAACAGCCCGACTCCGGCTCGCTCCGCGTCGGCGACACGGTGAAACTGGGCTACGTCGACCAGTCGCGCGACAGCCTGGACCCCGAGAAAACCGTCTGGCAGGAGATCAGCGGCGGTGATGAGGTGATCTACCTCGGCAAGCGCCCGGTGCAGTCGCGCGCCTACGTCGCGGCCTTCAACTTCAAGGGCTCCGACCAGCAGAAGAAAGTCGGCATCCTGTCGGGCGGTGAGCGCAACCGCGTCCATCTCGCGAAGATGCTGAAAATCGAGCACAACGTCCTGCTGCTCGACGAACCCACCAACGACCTGGACGTCGACACCCTGCGTGCGCTGGAGGAAGCCTTGGCCGAATTCGCCGGCTGCGCCGTGATCATCAGCCATGACCGCTGGTTCCTCGATCGTCTGGCCACCCACATCCTGGCGTTCGAGGGCGACAGCCACGTCGAATGGTTCGAAGGCAACTTCCAAGCGTATGAAGAAGACAAACGCCGCCGCCTCGGCGCCGACGCCACCGAACCCCACCGCATCAAATACCGACCTTTGGCGAGATAAGCCTCATTTGGTGCTTGTAATAACGTCATACGATGCCAACCTCCCGCGCATGCAGAGTTCACCCGCATGAGCGTCACCACCGCCCCGTCCACCCAGGCGACGCCAATCCAGCCGCAAAGTTTCGCGCGCGAAAGCGACCGGGCGCGGCTCACCCCGGCCGGCCTGGCAGGGCTGAAGTCGGTGGCACTCGCCTGGCGTCTCAGCGGCCACGAAGCCGCCGACCTGCTGGGCGTGTCCCCCAGCACCTGGGACCGGATCAGGGCCGGCACCTGGCGCCAATCGCTGTCGCAAGATCAGTTGATGCGGGTCTCCGCCATCGTCGGTATCTACAAAGGCCTGCACCTGCTGTTCGCGGACGACATGGCGGATCGCTGGATACGGCTACGAAACAGCGGGCCGCTTTTCGCCAATCTGACACCGGTCGAGGCCATGCAAGAGCACGGCATTCCGGGCATGATCGAGATCAGGCGCTACATCGACGCGTTGCGTGGCGGCCTCTAACCCCTATCCCGTCGCGACCGTCGCCATCGAACGCGCGGTCCGCCTCGTCTCCACGGCTCGGTTGCGCGATCCGGTGCTGCAGGGGCTGGTCGATTCCTCACTGCTGGATGACCTGGCGGAGATCGAGGCAGCAACCAGCTTCCGCCTGACGCGGCAATCCGCCGCCGCCAGCCTGTTCCCCAGCGGACGGCCGCATGCGAATTTCGTCAATGCGGCGTTTGCTTACTTCCGCCCGCGGGAGCGGAATCGCTTCAACGGCCCCGATCGGGGCGCCTGGTATGCGGCGCTGGCGGTCGAGACCTCGTTGCACGAAGTCGCGTTTCACCTGCGGCGCGAACTGCAACGGGTGAACGACTACGTCGCGACAGTTGACTATACCGAAATGTGGGCAAGCTTTGCCGGCGGCTTCGTCGATCTGCGCACCGTTCGCCCGGCGCCGGATTGCCTGCATCCGGACGCGGACATCGGCTATCCCGCCGGTAACCAACTGGCCCGAGAGACATTGGATGCGGGCTTGAATGGGATCATTTACCCCTCGGTGCGACACACTGGGGGCACCTGCCTGGTCGCGCTTTGGCCGCATGTCGTGCAATCGGTGGCACAAGGTCGGGTGCTGCGCCTGCGCTGGAAGGGAACGCCGGACCACACGATAGACGATGTGACGGGGGACGGTATTGTCTCAGTCTAATGCCGATCCCCGTTGAGGCCGACTTTTCGGTCGACTTCATCCGTCATGCCGACGGAGGTCGGCATCCACGCCTTTCACGCGAAAACAAAGGCATGGATGGCGGGCTCTACAACCGGGCACCTTGGTAACACTTCAGACCGGGCACATGGGTAACAGGTTTCCTGATTTGTTTGCACCAATTGTCGCGCATCCGGTTTCTT
>NZ_LMUJ01000005.1 GCF_009765975.1 Acidisphaera sp. S103
TCGCCAAACGTCGGAAGCTGAGTAGAATCAATACCGTGCGGCTTGTACAGCGAAATAGTGCGTTCAGGACTCAAAAATCGTGCCAGACAGCCGTGGCCGGCGGGGGGAAGCCGCAAAGCTGGAATGGCCGCATCTTGATCTGATGAACGCCGAGTGGCGGCAATCCGATCAGCTGACGAAGAACAACGATCCGCATCGGCTTCATCTGCACCCGTTGGCGGTCGAGGTCCTGCGTGCTCGCTGGAGGGCCTGGGCCGAGGCGCAATCCGGCAATCCGGAGGCAGCAGAACGTCTTATGTCGAAGGGATTGCCGCGTTCTGGGTTGGTATTCCCAGCGCCACGGTCGGGCAAGAAAATCGACACGTTCAGCAAGATCAAAGTGGCGCTGACGGCCGCTACCCGATCAGATGACAACGATGATGCCCTGACTGGGTGGAATTGGCATGATTTCCGCCGGTCTTTCGCGTCTGCCCTGGGCGAAGCTGGCATTCCCGAAGCCGTGGCCGACGCCGTTCTGAACCACCGGCAGGCCGCGACGCGTGGTGGGGTCCTGGGAGTCTATCAACGGTCGAGTCGCTGGCCGGAGCAGGTCAAAGCAATGCAGCTCTGGGGTAGGCTACTGGCTGATGCGTTGGGGGGCAAACACGCCGACGCAAGCGTGGTGCCGATCAACGCGCGAGCAGGTTGAACTCGGGGGCCAGATCACCCATCCGGTAGGCTTGGGCGACCACGCTCGGCGATTTGACCCGAGACACTGTGCAAGCGACAGTCCCGCTCAGATCACGAGGAGGGAACAATGCGACCCAATCCCCTGCGGGCTGGAGTTGAGCGCGGAGAATTGCAAATCGGCACATGGGTCAACCTGGTGCGCAACCCCGCAATCCTGACGTTGCTGAAAGCCGCTGGGTTGGATTTCGCTCGGGTGGACATGGAGCACTCCACGCCCTCGATGGAAACCATCGCGAACATGGCGCTGCTGGCCCGAGCCCTCGATTTCCCGATCGCTGTTCGTCCGCCGAAGGCAAATCGCGAGTGGATCACGCGGTTGCTCGATGTCGGTGTCTGGAACCTGCATTGCCCGCAGGTCGAGAGTGCCCGTCACGCAGCCGAGATCGTTGCAGCATCGCGCTATGATCCGAGAGGACTGCGTGGCAACGCCGGTCACAGTCCAGCCACTGACTACGACACCACGGGGACGGCAGCAGAACGGCGGGCGTTCGCCAATCAGCAGGTATTCGTGACGGTGATGTTCGAGACCGGTGCCGCGTTCGACGACCTGGACGAAATTGCTGCGATGGACGGCATCGACGCGCTCACGATCGGGCCGGCGGATCTGGCGCAGGACCTCGGCGTGTTTGGTTCGCCTGATCAAGCACGCGTTTTGGACGAAAGACGGAACTTGATTCTTGCGGCTGCAAAAAAGCACCACAAGACTTGCGCGATGCTGTGTTCCAGCCATGAGCAAGCCCAACAGTGGAAGGAGGCGGGCGCGTTGATCTTGGCTTATGCCAGTGACGCTGAGATTCTGCACGGCGCCTACAGCCAGGCCATCGCCAAAATCAAAGGCTGACCGGCAGAAGGTCAGGCAGCAGGGGGCCTGCCTTGGGTGGCGCCTCGGTTGATACGTTGCGCTCCAAATCTTGGCCGAAACACTGACGGCGCTGTTGATCGGACTCGGCGACCACACTCCTGGATGATCGCGCGACCTATTCAACACCCGGGAAGAGCGCGACTTTCCGCCACAGCTCGCCGTCCTCTTGGACGAACACGTCACACCACTCGCCACTGGCAACGTGACGTTGAAACTCATGAAGCGCGTCCAACCAACCGTTGAAGGTGGCGGGGCTGTCTTTACCGGGGTGGTTCACCCGAAATTCGATCATCGGTCAGACTCCTTATGCACCCGAACATAGTGGGTGCGCCGCCGCACGGAAATAATCCGAAGGAATTAGGCAATCTGTCGTCATACCTGTGTGATCGGGATCCGCCACAATTCATCGAGGCGAGGCGATTCCTGATGCGACCGTAACGGGATATGAAAGCCTGATAGATGGTCTGGCTCTGCCGGATCCGGACGATCGTCATGTGCTCGCTGCGGCCATAGTGGGAAAGGCCGATGTTATCGTGACGCTCAATCATCAGGGATTTTCCAGATGAGGCCTTAGCACCGTTCCAAATAGAAGCACAGCATCCGGACGAATTCATTGCTCACGTGCTGACCCTCGCTCCACCGATCGCATTAGGAGCGATCAAAGAGATGCGTGCCCGGCTCAAAAATCCCCCCTTCACGCCAAGCGAATATCTCGATCTCCTGGCGCGCCAGGGATTGCCACGGACGGTTGCGATTTTGCGGGATAATATTGCCCTCATCTGAGTGATTTGATTCACCTAATTCGGCGACCGGAGTCGCCTAGTACCTCTGCACGGCGGTTTTGACCGGTTGACCGTAGCCCGGATGCAGCTCCGGCAAATCGTGACGATCGACCAGAACGGCGATACTTCGTGCCACCCCCGGTTGGCGCGAGATCCATCCTGCTTTTTCGAGGGCAACCACCATCTGATGCACTGACGGCGGTGCGACCCGAAAGAACCGTTGCATGTCCGCCTCGGCGGGCGGCCGCCCGTTCACCAGCGTATAAGCGTGAATAAACGCCAGATATTGCCCCTGCTTTGGCGTGAAAACCGGATGAGAATCAGTCGCCGCGCGATTCATCGTCGCCCTCGTCAACGGGGGGGGCGGACATGAATATACGGTACCGGGTGGAACTGAGCGAGGCGGAACGTGCGACGCTCGCGGCGATGTTGAGCGGCGGCAAACATGCGGTGCGCAAGATCAAACGAGCCCAGATCCTGCTCGCCGCCGACGCCGGGGTCAGCGACGAGACGATCGCGAGCAGCGTCTCCGTTGGCGGTTCCACGGTTTACCGGACCAAACGCCGCTTCGTGGAAGGCAATCTCGAACTGGCACTGAGCGAGGAGGCGCGACCGGGAGCACCCCGTAAGCTATCCGGCAGGGAGACGGCGCTCCTGGTGGCGACCGCGTGTTCCAGCCCGCCGGCAGGGCGGAAACGATGGACGCTCAACCTGCTGGCGGGTGCGATGGTCGAACTGACCGGCCATGACGGATTGTCGCGCGAGACGGTGCGCCGGCGCATGGCCGAGGACGACCTGAAACCCTGGCTCCGGAAGATGTGGTGCATTCCGGACGTGAATGGCACCTACGTCGCGCGTATGGAGGATGTCCTCGATCTTTACGCCGAGCAGCCCGATCCCAAGAACCCAGTGGTTTGCTTCGACGAAAGCCCGACCCAACTGATCGGCGAGGTGCGCGCGCCGATCCCGGGGGCACCTGGACAGCCCGAGCTGTATGACTGCGAATATAAGCGCAACGGCACGGCCAATCTGTTCGTGTTTCTCGACGCGCATAAATCCTGGCGTCATGTGAAGGTAACAGACCAGCGAACAGCACGTGATTTCGCCGTTTGCATGCATGATCTGGTCGATATCCATTATCCGGACGCCAACCGTATCCGTGTGGTGCTGGACAACCTTTCGACCCATACCGCTGGGGCCTTGTATGAAACTTTCCCAGCGCCTGAGGCACACCGCATACTCCAGCGATTGGAGTTTCATTACACACCGAAACACGCGAGTTGGCTCAACATGGTGGAAATCGAAATCGGTGTGCTGCGCGGTCAATGTCTCGATTGGCGCATTGGCGAGCGCGAAGTGCTGGTCGCCGAGATCGACGCTTGGCAACGGCGGCGCAATGCGTCAGGCGCGCGCATCACATGGAAGTTCACCACCGAGAAGGCTCGGAACAAGCTGGCGCGTGTTTATCCCGACGTTTTGAAAGAGTCGTAATCACTGTGACGGGGTACTAGGAACAGTCAGCGATACCACGCGCCCCCGCTTCCGCCGCACAGCCCGCTCCGCCGCGGCCTCCGCCGGCGCCGAACCGCTGTGCCGATCGACAAACCACCACATCCGCCCGAATACGCCTACCGGGGCGTGGCGACGGTACCGGCCCGCCCCCCTGAACCGATCACAGTGGACGTGCCGCCGCCATTTGGGACCATGGTCGCGCTGCCATTCGGGGTTCCGAGCGTCTGATAATTCGCTGTGCCACCCGTGGTGACCCCCATACCCCCTTGCGGGAGCTGGACGACCGCTCCGGACCGGCCGGGATCGGGCGCGTTGGGGGTGAGCAGCGTATGCGCGCTATCCTTTGCAGGCGCTTGTGCGAAGCTGATGGCTGGTGTCATTGCAATGGCTACCGTCGCTGCGAGCAAAAACCTGTTCATGCCGGGGCCTCCTGTGGACGATGCGCCGTCCGATGAGAATGTGGGAGGACGGCGCAGACAGGCCGGGAACTACTTAGTGAGGAAGGGCTTGCGACAACCTGCATTTTGGTGATGGGGCGCCGCGGCGGTGCCCCGGGCGACTTGCCACTTGGCGCTCCGAAGGCAAACCGGTAAAGCGCCAGATTCCATACCACACAGAGCTTCATGCCGAGCGGTTCCAGTTCCCCGGAACCTCAGGCACTTGCCGGTCGTTGAGTCGTTGCTACGCCTAAGCTGCGCAACAATCAGGAGTTCGCAATGGACAAGGATCGGGTCAAAGGCGCTGCGCACGAGGTCAAAGGCAGCGTGAAGGAGGCCGCCGGCAAAATGACCGGCGACACGAAGACTCAGGCCGAAGGGGCCGCCGAGAAGGCGGCTGGCAAGGTCCAGAACGCCGTCGGTGGCGCGAAGGACGCGATGAAGAAGTAAGCCTCACGATGGGGTGGGGGCTTTCTGCTCTGAGCGGCCTCCCTTAGCAGTATCCCCTACCCCGCTTCTTGGCTGCCAGCCCCTCCGCAGCCGTTCGCGCCGGCGCCAAGGCGTCGTGCAGATCCGTCTTGACCCGTCCTGGTCGGCCGATCCGTCCCCATTCCCGAACCACGCTCCAGCCGTCCAGTAGGTCGGCTTGCAGGCTAACGGCGTAGAACCGGGCCATATTGCGGCTGGTGTCCCGTCGGTGGATTGTCAGCATGGCGCAAACCCGCTCCGCTCGGCGCCGGCGGCCTCCATGGCCTCGCGCATCGTCCGGAACGGCCTGATGTCAAACGCCTGCTCATCGGGCTCGTTAGCCGGAAGGAACCACCAGCCGCCGGATCGGTAGCCTGGACCGCGCACAGCACCGACCGGGCTCGAGTACCATTGCGGGTCGAGCGCATCGCGCTCCCACAAGACATCCCGGGCGGCGCTATCCATTCTTGCACGTCCCACACCAGATACCCTTTGACGGCGAGCAGAGCGCCCACGCGCCACAGCGAGGACAGCGCATGGGAATGCTGTTGATGGCTGATGTTCGCATCGTTCACTCCATCACATCGAGTTCGGCCTGGTGTTTCCGGCGACCCGCTCCGGTGGGGAGATTGGCACATTCACCGATATCAAGGCCGCGCTAGTGACGGCAACCAAGTCAAAAGATGACGGCGCAACGCTGGACGGTTGGACGTGGCATGGTTTCCGACGGTCGTTCGCGTCGGCGTTGGGCGGAGCCGGCATCCAGGAGGCGGTAGCCGATGCCGCGTTGAATCACCGGCAGGCTGATACCCGCGGCGGCGTATTGGGAGTCTATCAACGGTCGAGTCGCCGACCGGAGCAGGTTCGGGCTATGGGACTTTGGGGCCGATTATTGAGGAATGCATTGGACGGGAAAGAGGCCGTCGAGAACATCGTACCTCTGGTGGCACGGGCCAATTAGGCATTTCAGCGGTCGGACCCGCCTGAGGAGGTGGTGCCGATTGAACGACTACGGTTGCATTAGGCGGCGACGTCGCGTAATAGGCGACGTAGCGTAAGTATACGTGGCGCACCGGCGCGCGAATTGCCGGGCTGTCCTTCATCTGAAAATGGCGCATACGATGCGCTGAAGGCCCGCCCGTGCCCGCCCCATCAACACCCCCGACGTCTTTAAGTCCGTTCCAGCAAGTCGACTCGAACGCGGCTTCGCCAACTCGTCTCCCGCCGCATCTGCTGGAAGCCCTTGCCGATCAGCCCCCTAATGTTGATCGCCAGACCGGTGCGAGATTAATCACGCGGCACATTTTCCCGGTGTCCCACCGTAGCCTGGAGGCTTGGCCACTGCCAATCCGGCGCGTAAACGGCCGGGCGGTCATTCCAACGGCGACGCTGTTCGAGGTTGCGTACGCCAAGTTTGCTGAGGCCCCAGTGATCATGAGCGGTCGCAAGGCGGCTTCCCACAAAGACGCAGCCTAATCCCATCCACCAGCGCGGCCATGCGCAGGCGGATGGGATATGGTTTAGTAATTCGGCTGAAGTCGCGAGCAACGACCTAGTGAATATACCAAACCGTCATCGCAGTCGCAAGCACACAAGCCAGCGCTCTTCTATGAAAGAGCAGCGACATGTCACGCGTCACCAACGACAATGATTTCGATCCTGTTGAATACGATCCCGGCGTCTCCGCAGCAGCGCGCCTTGCGGCATCCATAGATCGACTCGCGGATCGCCTCCTCGCAGAGGGCTGTCACCACGCAGCCGAGCATCACTCCCGTCGTGCATCCGAGTTGCGGGAGATGTTCGCATGATCGCCGCTACCGCTCCGGCGGCAGGGGATGGGCTGTATACCCTTCCCCGACTTCGTGCGCTGGCGTGCCGCTTGGCGCGGCCTGTCTGCAAGGGCTGGTTGCCGCTGGGTCATGCTGATGCGGCACTCGTGCTGGCCGCCAGTCGAGAGCCGGGTATCGATCTACTCGACACCTGGCACGCTCTGCAGGCGACTCTGCGGAGGGAGTCGGCGGTATGAAGCGCCCTTTCCAACCGAGATCAGCACGGAAGCGCGTGCGCCGACGCCTGGCCGCCACCATCGAACGCCTGGCGGAGAATCTCGAGGCTAGGCTCGGTCGGCCGGTTTCCGATGAGAAAATTGCCCGAGCGCT
This sequence comes from Acidisphaera sp. S103, assembly GCF_009765975.1. Taxonomy (GTDB): domain Bacteria; phylum Pseudomonadota; class Alphaproteobacteria; order Acetobacterales; family Acetobacteraceae; genus Rhodopila. The sequence continues at coordinate 6,950 of NZ_LMUJ01000005.1, forward strand.
CGCGAAAAATGTGACGCACGTCAAACGCGCTCTGTCGGCGGTGTCCGGTGGGGCGCCGTGAGCAACTCCGCTCTTCGATGGGCATTTCGGCTGCCGATCACTGGCGCTGCGAAGTCTGTGCTCCTGGCGCTGGCTGATTGCATGAACGATCAGACCGGACGGTGCGATCCGTCCGTAGCGACACTGGCCCTTTTTGCTGGCGTGGAGGGTCGAACTGTTCAACGGGCATGTCGATCGCTCGCCGCCGCAGGATATCTGACCATCATTGATCGTCCGGGGCGACCGAGCCAATACGCCCTGGCAATCGGGTCGGAGGTGACTCCAGACGACAGGATCGCGCCACCCCAGACACCACGCCACCCCAGACAAGGTGTCACCCCTGACACTACGTCACCCCTCCCCCGACACAGTGTCACCCCCACCCCTGACACTGAGTCCAAAACCCCTGACACTACGTCACCCAAACCCTTAGAACCCCAAATACAACCCCAATCGAACCCACGCGACGCTTCGAGTGAGCCGCTCGCATGCGGTGGGCTGTTCGCGCCGGAGGACGTTCCCACTGAGCCTGTCGGGCTCAAGCGAAGAGCCCGGAAAGAGGTCCTCGAGGATGACACCATCGCCGCCGAGTTCGATCGGTGGTGGGAGGTCGTGCCGAAGCGGGTCGACAAGGCAGACGCGGCAAAGCTCTTCCGGCAGTTGCGGATCAAGCGGCGGATCCCATTCGCCACGTTGCTCGACGCCATGGCGAGATATGGGCGGCAGTTCACACCTCTGGGCGCCGAAGACCCGAAATTTGCGGTCGGGCCGGCACGCTGGCTTCGCGGCGAGAAATGGAGCGACGAACCACCGGCCAGCGATCAGCCTCTGAGCCATCCCAGCCACATCACCCCATCCAACCCGACCGGCCGCGTCATCTCGCGGCTCACCGGAGGTCTCGACTGATGGTCGAATCAGCCCAATCGCTTCCCGAGCTGCTTGCCGACGCCGGCATCCGCTTGAAATCGCTCCGCCCGGGCCACACCGAGCACATAGTCTGCCCGCGGTGCGGTGGCGGGAAGGATCGGGAGATCAGTCTCTCGGTGACAATTGACGCCGACGGCGGTGGCGCCGCCTGGGTGTGCCATAGGGGCAGCTGCGGCTATCGGGACGGCGGCAAGGTTGTCCGAGATACCCCGAGACCCTCGGCCGCGGCACCGAGACCGGTTCCAATCCAGAAGCCGAAGCCGCATCCGGCAGCGCAGCAGGAGAACCGGCCGCCATGGCTGTGGGATTTCTTCGGCGAACGTGAGATCGGGGCCCGGACCATCAAGGCGTTCGGCGTCTATGCGGCGACAACGTGGTTCCCGGGCGCGAAGGTCGACCAAGGTGGTAAGCCTGAGCGCGAGGGGGTCGTGTTTCCCTATTTTTTTAAAGGGGAATTGGTCAACCGAAAGTATCGGACCAAGCCTCCGGAAAAGACCTTTGTCCAGGACAAAGACGCCCTGCCAACACTGTTCAACGTCGACCGGCTGGGCGATGCGCCGGCTGAAATTGTCTTCGTGGAAGGCGAAATGGACGTCATGGCGCTGTTTGAGTGCCAGATCGAGAATGCGACCACGCTGAAGGACGGAGCGGGGAAAGAGGCCACATTCAAGGAGGATGACAAGCGGTTCGAAGCGCTGCGCACGCACGCTGACATATTGTCGAAGGCGAAGAAGATCATCCTCGCAGGCGACAATGACACGCCCGGTCTGGCGCTTCGCGAAGAGTTGGCGCGGCGCCTCGGCCGGCATCGCTGCTGGTTGGTGAGCTGGCCGGAAGGCTGCAAGGACGCGTGCGACACGTTGCGCCTCAGTGGCACGGAAGCCTTGCAGGCGTGTATCCGAGATGCAGCGCCATATCCGATCGCCGGCATTCAGCGCATCGGCACGGGCACGCTGCTGGCGCTGCGCGAACTGCCACCGCCGGCGGTAATGACCACCGGGACAATGGCGACCGATCTGATTCTGAAACTGCCCACCGAGGGGCGGTTGATCATCGTCACCGGCTACCCGGGTCACGGCAAGACGAGTTGGACCCGGTTCGTCATCGTGCACACTGCAGACAAGGAAAACCGACGCTGGGCAGTGTTCAGCCCCGAGATGCAACCATGGGAACACTTCGCAGCGCAGTGCGCTGAGGTCTACGTCGACAAGCCGTTTTGGCCGCGGGGCGGCATACCTACGATGACCGACAACGACATCATCAAGGCTGAGCAGTGGCTCGCCAGCCGCGTGGTTCTCCTGGTCTGTGACGCCGCAGCGGTGTAGCGCGACAATCTGGGTGAGAAAATGCGTCAATCAGGATGAGAATTGATGACCGCAACGAGTTCATGATGTTCGGTCTGATTGTCGCTGAC